>NZ_JAGKJI010000100.1 GCF_020329485.1 Bradyrhizobium cenepequi | reverse complement strand
TCGTGCAGATGGCCGACAAGCGGCTCTACGCGGGCTGGGGCAAACTTACCGAAGCGCTGCGCACGAACCGGCCAACCACGTGGGACCCGGCAGTGCAATCCTCGATGTTCGACGGCGAGGATCCAACGATGCTGGCACTCTTCTGGGAGGCGATGCATTCGCTCTCCACGATGACCGCGCGCAAGCTCGGCGAAGCCGTGGATCTCAGTCATTTCCGCCGCCTTCTGGACATTGGCGGCGGATCCGGCGCCTACGACATCGAGCTTTGCAAACAGTATGGGGAGCTGCGCGCGACCGTATTTGATCTGCCGCATGTGGCCGCGATCGCCGCGGGAAAGATTGCCGAGGCCGGCTTGACCGACCGGATCGAGACCGCCGGCGGCAACTTCTTCGAACAGCTTCCGAAAGATCACGACGTGCATCTCCTGTCGATGATCCTGCACGATTGGGACGAGGCCAAGAACCGCGCCCTGCTGCGCCGGTCCTTCGAGGCTTTGCCGAGCGGCGGCGCAGTCGTCATCAGCGAGCTTCTCGTCAATGACGAAAAGACCGGGCCGGCGCCGGCCGCGCTGATGAGCCTCAACATGTTGATCGAGACGGAAGGACGAAACTACACGCCGGCCGAATATTCGGCGTGGCTAGAGGAAGCTGGATTCCGGCACATCGAGACGGTCTGGTTCGACGCACCCGCCGCCAACGGCGCCGTGATCGGCCGCAAGCCCTAGAGCCACGGGGCGGGGCACAGCCGATTCCGAAAGCGCTGCGGTTGTTGCTGAAGGCTGATGTGGCCTGACGATCGCGCCCCAATCCGCCGTCGTCCCGGCCTTGAGCCGGGACCCATAACCACAGGGAGCAGTTGTGTGGCGAAGGCGTCGACCCGATCGTTTCACCGATAGATCACGCGGTATGGGTCCCGGCGTTCGCCGGGACGACAGGGCGTTACGCCGCCGCCTTGTGGCGCGCGATCTCAGCCTTGTAGAGCTCGAACTCCTCCGCGATTGCTTTTGCCACCGAAGGCCGCGCGCGCAGGCGCTCGTGATAGGCTTTCAGCGCCGGCCATTTTGCCAGCTCAATCGGCGGCGTCGCCATGGTCCAGTTGATGACGGTGACGAGATAGGCGTCCGCCACGCTGAAATGGTCGAGCAGGTACTCGCGGCCCCTGAGATAGTTCTCGAGATAGTCGAGCCGCGACAGGTTCTTCTCCAGCACGTAGGTCTTCGCGTCCTGTGGCGCCTTCCTGTCCAACAGCGTCACGAACAGGCCTTTGTGCAGTTCGGTGCCGATGAAGCAGAGCCATTGATGCAGCCGGCTGCGCTCCATGCCGGGACCGCTGCCGACATTGGCCTGCGGGAAGTGGTCGGCGACATATTGCAGGATCGCGGCGTTCTCGGTCAGCACCGCGCCATCATCGGTGCGCAGCGTCGGCACCAGGCCGAGCGGATTGACCTCTGTGAAATCCGAGCCGTCGTTCAGCACCACTTTGGTCTTCGGATCGACCTCGAGATAATCGGCGCTCGCGCCCGCTTCATACAGCGCAATGCGGGTCGCCATCGAGCAGGCGAGCGGTGAGAAATAAAGCTCCATGGGTGCCTCCTTGGCGGTTCGGCCCGGCGGGTGGGCCGCGTGTTGATTTTTGTACTGTTCTGCATAATATAGACGAGGTCAAGGAATTTTCTGCGAAATGGTACAAAAAAAGAAGAGGCTGCGGCTGCCATCTGCTGCCAAATCATCCGCTGGCAAGAACGCGGCAACCGCCGAGCCGAAGCGGCGCGGCCGCCCGCGCGGCTATGAGCCCGACGTCGCGCTCGGCAAGGCGCTCGACCTGTTCCGCAAGCGCGGCTTTGCAGCGACCTCGCTCGACGATCTCAGCGCCGCCACCGGCATGAACCGGCCGAGCCTTTACGGTGCGTTCGGCGACAAGCGAGAGCTCTACATCAAGAGCTATCAGCGCTATCGCGACGATGCGCGCGCCGCGATGATCGACATCTTCCGCGAGGAGTTGCCGATCCGCGAACGGCTTAAGCGAATCTATGCGGTGGCGCTCGACATCTATCTCGAAGGCGATTCGCCGCGCGGCTGCTTCACGGTGGTGACGGCGGCGTCCGATGCGATCGCCGATCCCGAGATCCGTGCTTTGGCGCTTGATGGCTTTGTCGAGCTCGACAAGGGTTTTGCCTCCTGCTTCCGCCGGGGCAAGGAAAAGCGCGAGCTATCGCCGACGGCTGACGTCACCGCGCTCGCGCAGCTCGCCTCCGCCACGCTTCACACCATCGCGCTCCGCGCCCGCGCCCGCGTCTCGCGCAAGGAATTGGAAGCCCTCGTCGACGGCGCCATCGATATGATGTGTCGATAGCGCAAAGAAAAGAATCGTAGCCCGGATGGAGTTCAATACCCCCGCTTGCGATCGACGACATTCTCCAGCGCGCCGCCGGATTCGAACCGTTCGATCTGCTCAGCGACATACTTCGAGATCTCGTCCGGGTCGGTATCGGCCGCATTGTGCGGCGTCAGCACCACTTTTGGATGGCTCCAGAACGGGCTGTCCGGCGGCAGCGGCTCAGTCTCGAAGACGTCGAGCGAGGCGGCACCTAACGTGCCGTCGTCGAGCGCGCGCAAAATGTCGGCTTCATCCTGCAATCCGCCTCGGCCGGCATTGATCAGGACCGGCGCGCCCATCGGGCTGTTGCGGTTCAACCTGGCAAAGACGTCGCGGTTGAGGATATGGCGTGTGTCTGAGGTCAGCGGCAGCAGGCAGACCAGGATGTTGGCCTGTTGCAGGAAAGCGCCGAGTTGTTCTTTCCCGGCAAAGCATTCGACGCCGTCGATCTGTTTCGCGCTGCGGCTCCAGCCCACGACGCGGAAACCGATTGCCCGCAGCACCTGCGCCGCGTTGGCCCCCAACGTGCCCAGTCCCATGATGCCGATCGTGATGGCGCCTGCCGCCCATTGATACCGCGGCGCCCAGCGCCTCTCGCGCTGCGACTCCCGCAAATACAGTTCCTGGCGGTGATGCATCAGCACATGCAGCGTCACATATTCGGTCATCCGGTCGGTGAGATCGGACACAGCAACGCGGACCAGCGGCACGTCAGGCAATGAGGTATCCGCCATCAGTGCGTCGACGCCGGCGCCGAGATTGAAGATCACGCGCAGATTCGGAAACGCCGCAAGTTCGCCCGGCCGCGGCTTCCAGACTGCGGCGTAGTGCACGTCAGAGGCATCGACAGCCGCATCAGGTAACAGCAGCACGCGCCTGTCCCGGCAGACTTGGTCGAACCGGGCTTTCCACCGCGCCGACGACCAGTTTTCGGTGCCGCCATGCACCAGCAGCGCCAGCGCGCCTTTCGTCATTCCTGAATCCTCACTTTTCAACGTGACCTTGATCACATAACGGATCGAACCGGTCGCATACTCTCCTGCCACCAATCAAGGGGAGACTTCAAACGCGCAAATTGATCCTGATCTCGGCTTTCGTCCTGGCCGCTTCCGTGTCCGCGCAGGCCGGCCGCAAAATTTCTTCTAAGCGCTGTCGGCCGCGGGCATAATCGAGCGTCTTCAACACAACGGAGATGCCTGACGCATGCTGTACGCCATCCTTTGCTATCACGACGAGGATATGGTCGGTTCCTGGACCAAGGAACAGGACGCCACCGTCATGAAGAAACTTTCCGTCGTGCAAGAGAATCTCGCCAGGCAGGGCCGGCTTGGGCCCGTGGCGCGGCTGTTGCCGACCACGGCGGCGACCACGCTGCGCAAGGACGATCCGCCGCTGGTGCTCGACGGTCCCTTTGCCGAGACCAAGGAGCAACTGCTCGGCTTCTACGTCGTAGATTGCAAGAATCTCGACGAGGCGCTTGACGTCGCGCGCGACCTTGGGGCGGCCAATCCGGGCGGCGCCTATGAGATCCGTCCCGTGGGGATTTTCAACCCGGGGAGTGTTGCGACGTGACCGAGACCGCCTGGATCGATGCCGCGCTGACCTCGGCGCGACCCCAGGCGGTCGGCGCGCTGCTGCGCTATTTCCGTGATCTCGATCGGGCGGAGGAGGCGTATCAGAACGCCTGCCTGCGCGCGCTGAAGAGCTGGCCGCAGAACGGCCCGCCGCGGGATCCCGCGGCGTGGCTGATCATGGTCGGTCGCAATGTCGGGATCGACGATATCAGGCGCAGCCGCAAGCAGGAGGCGCTGCCGGACGACGACCAGATGATCTCCGACCTCGACGACGCCGAGGACGCGCTCACCGAACGGCTCGACGGCTCGCATTACCGCGACGACATCCTGCGGCTGTTGTTCATCTGCTGCCATCCCGATCTGCCGCCGACGCAGCAGATTGCGCTGGCGCTGCGTATCGTCTCCGGCCTTTCGGTGAAGCAGATCGCGCGCGCCTTCCTGGTCAGCGAAGCGGCGATGGAGCAGCGCATCACCCGCGCCAAGGCGCGCGTGGCCGAGGCGAATGTGCCGTTCGAGACGCCGGGTGCGGTCGAACGCAGCGAGCGGCTCGCCTCGGTTGCTGCGATGATCTACCTGATTTTCAACGAGGGCTATTCGGCGAGTGGCGACACCGCCGAGATCCGCAGCCCCCTGTGCGAAGAAGCGATCCGGCTGGCGCGGCTGCTGTTGCGGCTGTTCCAGAGCGAGCCGGAGATCATGGGGCTCACCGCGCTGCTGTTGTTGCAGCACGCTCGTGCTGCGGCGCGGTTCGATGCCGACGGCGCCGTGATCCTGCTCGAGGACCAGGACCGGCGCCTGTGGAACCAGCCGCTGATCGCCGAGGGGCTGGCGCTGATCGACAAGGCGATGCGCCATCGCCGCAGCGGGCCCTACCAGGTGCAGGCTGCGATCGCGGCGCTGCATGCGCGCGCTGAGAAGCCGGGAGATACCGACTGGAAACAGATCGACCTGCTCTACGGCGCGCTCGAGATCATGCAGCCCTCGCCGGTGGTGACGCTGAACCGCGCGGTCGCGGTATCAAAGGTGCGTGGGCCGGAAGCGGCGCTCGAGATGATCGAACCGCTCGCCCAGCGGCTGCAGAACTATTTCCACTTCTATGGCGTCCGCGGCGCCTTCCTGATGCAGCTCGGCCGTAATGACGAGGCCCACGTCGCCTTTGACCGTGCGATCGCGCTCGCCAACACCACCGCGGAAGCCGCCCATATCCGCATGCATCTCGACCGCCTGATCCGCGACAGCCAGCCGCGCGGCGCCAAGTCCTCAAAGAAATAATTCTGCGATCTTTGTCGGATACGGGGTTCGAAATTCGTCCAGAGAGCATGATCCGGCCATGCTTGGACAACAAGATCGTCGGCGGCGACGGTGGCATCAACCCAAGGAGCAAGCGATGCAGGTCAATCCCTATCTCTTCTACAACGGCAATTGCGAAGCGGCGCTGAAATATTACGAGAAGGTGCTGGGTGCGAAGATCGAGGCGATGCTGACGCATGAGCAGGCGCCGGAATCGATGCCGGTTGCGCCCGACTGGAAGAAGAAGATCATGCACGCCAGGATCACGCTCGACGGCGAGGTCGTCATGGCCTCCGATTCGCCGGCGGAACATTTCCAGAAGCCGCAGGGCTTTGCGGTGTCGCTGACGGTGGAGGACCCTGCCGACGGCGAACGCAAATTCAAGGCGCTCGCGGAGGGCGGCACCGTGACCATGCCGTACGAGAAGACCTTCTGGGCCAAGGGCTTCGGCATGTGCGTCGATCAGTTCGGCATCCCCTGGATGGTGAACTGCCCGGCCGAAGGGATGTGAGCTACCTGCACCTCGGGTAGATCGCCGCGAGTTCGCGCCCGCGCAACAACAAGAGCCGCGACGTCAATCCGCCGCGGCTTCGAATCCAGCCGCGCACCGGCGCCGGATAGGCCTCGAGCACCGCCTCGGAGGCCTCCGGCTCGGCATAGAAGCGCCCGCGCTGGTCGACCGAGCGCGCGGCATGGAAGCCGAGCACTGCGCGCCGTGTCACGCAAATGCGATCGTTCGGAACCACCGAGAGCACCAGTGTGCAGGCCGACAGGCAGGGCCCGTCGATCACCACGCGCTCGCCGGTCTCGCGCACCCGCGCGAATAATTCGATGAAGGGCTCAACCTGTCCGCCCGGGCTTGCCAGGATCCGCACCTCGGCGCGCGCCAGCGAACACGCTGCGAGCAGCGCCGCTGCGATCAAAGCCGCCTTGATCACCGCCCTCGACATCGCTCTCGACATCGCCCTTGGCATCCGCGGGCTCCCTGATCTCCTCGCCTCCCGCATATTTAGCGGCATAGCATGCGGCAAGATTTTGTCATGCAGCCGCACATCCGCGGGATCGGTCATCGGCTCCGGCAGGCCGCGACAGCAGGCGCGGATGTCGTCTAGACTGCCGAGCTGCGTGCGATTCTCTTGCACGATGCTGCTCGCCGCGGGGCCGGGCCAGGTTCAGGATGAGCATCGAAACCAATCTGTGGCTGATACGTCACGCCCCCGTCGATGGGCCGAAGGGGGTCATCCATGGCCCGGACGCGCCGGCCGTCCTCGGCAACCAAGCGGCCCTTGCCGCGCTGAAGGCAAGGCTGCCGCAAGGCGCGCTTGCGGTCTGCAGCCCGGCGCGACGCACGCGCGAGACCGCGGCGGCGCTTGGGCTCGCCGCGGCCCAGAACGCCGCCTTTCGCGAACAGGATTTCGGCGCCTGGACCGGGCGGCGCCACAACGACCTCGTGGCCGAACTCGGCGAAGCCTACCAGGCCTTCTGGCGCTCGCCGGCCAGCAATCGGCCGCCCGGCGGCGAGAGCTTCGTCGATCAGATTGCGCGGGCGGAGCAGGGGCTGGCGTCGCTGCCGGCGGGCGATGCCGTGCTGGTCGTGCATTCCGGCACGATCCGCGCGGTGCTCGCGCTCGCGCTCGAGCTTCAGGCGGACAGCGCGCTCCGGTTCGTGATCGATCCGCTGTCGCTCACCCGGATCGATCGTCTGGCCAAGGGCTGGCGCGTCATTGCGGTCAATCAGCAGCCCTAGCCATTGCGCCCTTGTCCGCGCAGCGTCGGCAATCCGATTCCGGCGGCATCGAAGCCGCCGTCGACGGCGAGGATTTGCCCGGTGATGTAGCTCGCGCGGTCGCTGCTCAAGAAGAAGATCGCTTCCGCCAATTCCTCTTCGAGGCCGTAGCGGTTGAGCGGGATCGCATTGTGGTAGTCGGCGCGGATGGCAGTCGTGTGCACCGCTTTCGCCATCGCAGTGTCGACCGGGCCCGGCGCCACGGCATTGACGCGGATGCCGAGCGAGGCCAGCTCGACCGCGAGTTGCTTGGTCAGATGCGCCAGCCCCGCCTTGCTGGTGCCGTAGGCCGAGCGCAGCGTGGAGGCGCGCACTGCCGAGATCGAGGTGATGTTGACGATGGCGCCGCCGCCATGCTCGCGCATCAGCGGCGCGGCGGCTTTGGCGCAGAGGAACGGCCCGGTGAGGTTCACGGCCAGGATCCGGCTCCAGTCCGCGTCCGCGGTCTCGAGCAACGGCGCAAACACCGCCACCCCGGCATTGTTGACGAGCGCATCCAGCCGGCCGAAGCGTTTCTCCACCACAGCGATCGCGGCAGCCACGCCAGCGGCGTCGGAGACGTCGCAAGGCAGCGCCAGCGTGTCCTCGGCCGGCTTGAGGCCTGCGACCGCCTCGTTCAGCAATTCGCGCTCGATATCCAGGAGCGCCACGCGCCAGCCCTCGGCAAGGAATCGCTTGGCGGTGGCAAGCCCGATGCCGCGCGCCGCCCCGGTGACGAGCGCAACCTTTCGCGAAGATGAAGCCATGGATGTTCCAATGTTTCCGATTTCGGTTCCCGTTGCACCGTCTACCCGACGAAAGCAAGGTCTGCGCCCGCAAAAATAAACCTGCCGGCGTGTCGGGGCGCCCGGGTCCTGCTTCGTCTTCCCTGTGGCGGCACATCCGGCCGCCGGCCACAGGAGTTTCCATGTCGCTGACGCTGCATTATCACCCGCTGTCGTCGTTCTGCTGGAAGGTGCTGATCGCGCTGTACGAGAACGACACCTCGTTCACGCCGAATCCGGTCGACCTCTCCAACCGGCCGAGCGCGCGGCGCTGTTGAAGCTGTCGCCGATCGGGCGTTTCCCGGTGCTGCAGGACCATGTGCGGAACCAGGTCGTGCCGGAATCGAGTGTCATTATCGACTATCTCGACCGCCATTACCGCGCTCGCACCAGGTTCATTCCTGATGACGCCGACCGCGCCCGGCAGACCAGGCTGCGCGACCGCTTCTATGATCTCTATGTGCACCTGCCGATGCAGAAGATCATTGGCGATCGGCTGCGGCCCACGGACAGGAAAGACCCGCATGGCGTCGAGGAGGCGAGGGCGCAGTTACGCAGCTCGTATCGCATCATCGACGAGCAGATGGCGTCGGGCGGCTGGGCGACGGGCGAGGAGTTCAGCCTCGCCGATTGCTCCGCCGCACCGCCTCTGTTCTACGGCAACATGGTGGTGCCGTTCGGCGACGAGCATCGCAACCTGAGCACTTATTTCGAGCGCCTAAAGGCACGGCCTTCGGTCGCGCGGGTGATGAAGGAGGCTGAGCCTTACTTCAATCTGGTGCCGAAGGAGAGCTGAATGTCATCAACCGACAAAGCCGACGTCATCCGCGGCATCTTCGCCGCCTATCTGGCCAACGACCGCCGGCACGTCGAGGGCGCCTTCACCGACGACTTCCATTTCACCAGCCCCTATGACGACGATCTGGACAAGCCGACCTATTTCGCCCGCTGCTGGCAGGATAGCGGCTGGATCGCGAGCCATGAGCTGGAACGGATCTTCGTTCAAGGCGACGAGGCCTTTGTGACCTATCGCTGCGTGGCCAGGGACGGAAAGAGTTTCCGCAATACCGAGTTCTTTGCGTTCGACGGCGATAAGGTGAAGCGCATCGACGTCTATTTCGGCGCAACCTATCAGGACGGCAAATTTGTCAAGATGAACGCGTAGCAACCATTAGATCGATAGGTTGTGGGCAATTGGATTGTCCGACGGCCGTTGAGCATGACGCCGTGCTCGCGGCCGTCAAGGCGTGGCCTGGCGGCAGCGTGGCGAGGGGAGAGATTGAGGCAACGGCCATCCTTGACGGCCACTGCGCGCGCCGTCGTGGAGACGGCAGGTCGGGACGAAGAAACGGTGCTCCGGTCGAACAAAGAAACTGGGTCAGGCAAGAGATGGGATCGCGGCTGCGGCCGCCGCCGGGGGCTTGTCGTGCCACGGCGTGCCGCGCGCCACGACGGTG
>NZ_JAGKJI010000099.1 GCF_020329485.1 Bradyrhizobium cenepequi | reverse complement strand
GTTTCGTCCCGCGATTTCGCTTTCGTTAGATGCACGCGCTCTCCCCGCCGATATGCGGCTGCCGAGCTGGGCTCCAGGGTGATCTGGGCTAGTAATCTTCCGTACGGCCTTGCGGCGGCCAACAATAAATGTTGCCCCTCACTCCACAACGTATCCAAGACAGAACGGAAGGGCATTTAGCGCGGCAATTAGAGCAAAAGTGCGCCTGAACAGTTCAGGTTCAACGCGCAAAAAACGCGGCTCCGAGTCGCGGCGGCGGCGTCGCCCATTCAGCACGCGCGAATGCTATCAAGGCACGGGCCGTTTCAGAGCCCAGCGCCGTGGCGGGCAATCAGACAAGCGGCTGCCTAAGAGGCGGCCCCTCCGGCCTCCCATCTTTACCGCTCCTCGTTGCAAGCCAATTCGCCCAAGCGAGCGCCAGGCTAAGCAGCAAGTCAAGAATTACTATAAAGGCGGTTCCGGTCTATCCCTTGCGCCAGTTTGGTCGGCACACTGTGGGCCTTCCAAAGAATGTGCTCGGTCTGCTGTCGTGCGAACCAGTGGCGATTTCAGCGTTCGCGACACGTTTTCGAAGCAAAAGCAAATCCGACATCATGCGTGCGAGCACATCCCTATCTAATGCCAGTTGCCCGCTAAGCTCTTTTGCAGTGCGTATTGAAATGCGCATACCAGCCGCCCTCCAATCGAGAGAAAACGGAACGTGATGCTTCCGGGAAGTTCGGAAATTAACTAGTTGAGTTAAAATTTTTTAATGCAACATTTAATTTCACATTAAATGTCAGTCAGACTGGGTCTGCGAGAATCATCCGACGAAATCGTGGCTAGGACGGCTGGCCTGCAACTGCGGTGGTGCCGGCGAGCCCTGCCCAATCTGCAATTCCAGCGATGACGCCAGCCAGCCGGAGATGCCGGAGGACTTCGAGGCGATGGTAACGAAGGATGATGAACTGGATTGAGGTCATAAATGCGGACTGACTACGAAATCGTCGTCGACGCCGTTCAAGCGGCCCGTCGTGTGCTCGGTGAGTACATAGACCCGCAACAGCCGTGCGATGCCACTGCCACGATCCATCGGCTGCTGGGACTACTGGACAATCGAGACGTTGAGGCAGCGCTAAAGCATCGACCTCCGCAACACATTCGAGCTGGTGAGCGTCGAGGCCTAACGGATCGGCTGCAGCCAGCACCGCCAGGTCCTACGTGATGCAGCGCTCTCCCCGCCTATCTCCCGGCGGGCGGGAGGATGTTACGCCTAGCGCTGGCTCGGAGTACGTTCGTGGTCTGCTATATCCTTAGCAGCGGCGCGAAAGCGGACATTGCCGGAGGTCCGAGTCGGGCCAAGAGGAGACACCTAAACGAGACCACCTGCTGTGATGAACACCGAAAACGTGGCCCGACGGCCATCGAACATTCTTTCTATTCCGACTGCGGCATTTTCTTAACTGCCTGTTCGATCCTCAGCTCAGCAAATTCGATCGCGGAAGCCCGCTCCGTCCAAGCCAAATAGGGCTGTTTTCTTCTTTTAAATTTCATAATTCTTCGCTGCCGTGTTTTTCTGACGCGGACACGCTGCACGAACGAGCATGGAGAGGAACTGAGATCAACAAACATTTTTAAGAAGGATCTCCCATGGCTTGGCTCTTCCTGCTCGTTGCTGGCCTGTGCGAAATAGCTTGGGCAATCGGCCTCAAATACACGGAAGGATTCTCGCGCCTGCTACCAACAATCGGTACAGTCGCGGCTATGGTGGCCAGTATTGGATTGCTCGGCCTGGCCCTTAAGTCGCTGCCGGTCGGGATGGCTTATGCGGTGTGGACGGGCATTGGCACCATCGGCACTACGGCGCTCGGTATCTATCTTTTCAATGAGCCCGCGACGTTGCTTAGGCTTGCCTGTATCGGCCTCATTCTCTCCGGCATCATCGGTCTGAAAATCACCTCTTAGCCCATGTGGCGTCATGTGGATCTCCCGAAAGGTCAGCGCTCAAAAATAGCTCTCCAACGTGCCGCGCCGTCGGACGTCGCGCGTGGCGCAGTGGAAGGCGCCGCCAAATGCGGCGTAGTGCAAGAACTCGCATGGAATCGGCTCGAATCCCCATTTCTCCATCGCACGCATTGTTCGCGCGTGATGCGGATCAACGATGACGCGCTTCTCGTCCACTGTCAGCACGTTCATGTTGAGCCATTTCCCGCATAGCGAAGTGATCTTGAGCATACCATCGGCGATCGGGTCGGGCTCCGGGGCCACAAGGATGTCCCATTTTTTCAAGATGGCCGGGAGACGGTCGACGTCTATATATTCGGGATTGATCAGAATCTTGCCGGGCCCAAGCGGCAAGATGGTGGTATCGATGTGCATCGGATTGGGACAGCGGCTCTCGATCTCATGAATGCGATAGCCGTTCCCAAGGTGGCGACGCAGCCATTCAATACCCGACGCATTGGTGACGTTGCTGCGGGTCACGAACAGGTCGCGCCCGCAGCGAATGAGATCGGCGGCGTCGAAGACCGGTTCGAATTCGGTCAGGATGTATGAGATCGGCTCGCCTTTTTCGGGGACGCAACTAACGAACGAGCTGTTCGATCCAGAGTTTCGCGCGTGGCGTTGGCGTCAGGGTCCAAGTCCATTCGGGTCACTCGCGTTGTTTGGGCCGCACGTCAATCACTTCCAGTCAACCCCTAACAGCCGACATGTGGACGAACGCTAGATTTCGTCGGCATGTGCCAAAAACCGACTCACGTTCGCCGATCTCCTCCGCCGCGGCAAAGCGCCAGGAGCGAAGCTGCAACCCTGCTTATCTCGCGCCTAAACCACCCACAGATAGAAAAGGCCACCATGTGGGTGGCCTTTTTGTTTATTTTTGAAGGTCAGCGGCAAAGAACTTGGCCGCCTCGGCCTTCGCTTCCTGATCCACCTTGGCGTCGTATCTGAGCGGTAGGTTGAATTTCTTGCCGAGCTCGGTGGCTTCCGGATTCGTGAAGGCGTGCACAGCGCCGGGATACTCGATGACCCGATAATCGGCGCTTGCCGCGTCGAAATCCTTCTTGAGCGCATCGTACTGCTCGCGCTTCATGAAGGGGTCGTCCGCGCCGTTCAGGACGAGGATTTTCGCTTTGACGGTTCCCGGCGCCGGCGCGGAGGTGTTGAGACCAAGTGATGCGTGAAAGCCCGCAACGGCAGCGAGGTCCGCGCCGGCGCGCGCCATGTTCAGCACTACCGCGCCGCCGAAGCAGTAACCAACGGCGCCGATCCGCTGGGGATTGACCGAGGCTTGCTTGGCGAGTTGGTCCCGCGCTGCGTTGAAGCGTGACTCCATCACCGACGGGCTCTTCATCACCGACGCCGAGAGCGCGCCGGCGTCCTTCGGGTTGTCGGCGGTCTTAGCGTCGCCGTACATGTCAGAAATGAAGGCTGTGTAACCCTGCTGCGCGAACTTCCGCGCCTCGTTATGGATGTGCTTGGTGATGCCCCACCATTCATGCACCATCACGATCCCGGGTCGTTTGCCTTCGATGGCGTCGTCGTATACGACGAAGCCCTTCATCGTGATCTCGCCGTCCGTATAGGTGACTGGCTCTTCCCTAACCGCAGCGTTTGCGCTCGCGACCATTGCGGTGGCGCAAAGTGCTCCCACTATAATCGTTCGCATGCTGACCTCCTGCGGGTTTGGCACAACTACATTGGCATGGCAGCGATTCCTACGCCAGGCTGTGAAAGCGGTACCGGTGCCGTCGCAGCCTGCGCGTAATCCACAGGTGCTCGGGCGTCAAGCTTGACGCCGAGCGCGCCGACATTGCGCTCGGCCTCCGTTGTGTTGGCGATGGTACTGGCACAGGGCCGCTGATGTTTTCGCCCTCGTGTTCGGAACCCTTGTCTATTTCGGTCACGGCAGCGTGGCGACTAAATCAATGATGAACACCACGATGGTTGCAACGAGTACGGGCTCAAACCATGCGTATTGTGAGGGTAAAAACATAACTCTTCCCTCCCCCAGCATTTTCAGGATGTTCGGAAGCTAGCAGACGGAACAACGACAGGCCATCCCCGGCCGCTTACACGGCGGGGTGGCGAACGCCGAGGCGCTAAGCCTGCGCCACCTATCAGTTGCGACGCCGCTCTGAATTTACTTCCGCTTTCGACGGGCGGCATAGCGGACGTAGCCGGGCTTACTGGCCCCTGTCGCGAATGAGCCAAGGGAGTCATGCTCAAGACCAGCTTGGCGGATCGCGCTTGGCAATGGTTCGAACCAAGCTGAGGAATTGTCTGAGCACCGGCGACGGGTCGGCTCTTCGCGAGGCGAGGCCGAGAAAGGCTTTCGGCGCGACGCCCTGTAAGCGCCGATAAATGACCCCATCCATGCGCACGCTCTGCATCGTCGACGGCACCAGGGCGATGCCGAGCCCAGCCGCGACGAGGCCAAGAGTCGATGTAATTCGCGGCGCTGGCTGGCCGAGACGCGGAACAAAGCCGGCCGCTCGGCAGGCTGCAACAGTCTCATCATGCAGACCGGTCCCCGGCGGACCGATCAAGATAAAGCGATCGCTCGCCAGGCTCTTCAGCGGCACGGCCTTGGATCTGCCGGATCTCGCCATCGGGTGACGACTTGGCAAGGCTGCGACCATCGGTTCCTCCTGTAGGGGCATGACCACGACGCCGTCTGCATGGATTTGGGGCGCGCGCACGAACGCCACGTCCATCTGGTCATTGTTGAAGCGCACGACGACCTCGTGGCTCAATCCCTCCTCAAGCACCAGCGACACCAGGGGAAAGGTTTCGCGGAATGAGCGAATGGCCTTGGGAACGAGCGGATTGAAAGGCGCCGTCGGCGCAATGCCGACGCACAAGATGCCCTGTTCGCCGCGTGCGGCACGGCGAGTTGTCTCGAGCGCGCGATCAAGATGCGCCAGCGTAGCCCTGGCCTCCCGGAACAGCGCCTGGCCCGCGCTGGTCAACTCGACACCGCGAGACAAGCGACGAAAAAGCTGCACGTTCAATTCCCGCTCCATCAAACTGATCTGCCTGCTGAGGGGAGGCTGCTGCATGTCGAGCCGCTCCGCGGCGCGCGTGATGTGCCCCTCCTCTGCAACCGTGATGAAATACCGAAGGCGCCGCAGGTCCATCGCCATACCGAAAAAGTATCACTTTCGCTCTATGCATATCATAGCTCAACCGCCGCCAAAACGCTATCTGCGGAGTACAGGCCTGCTCATGGCAGTGGGGCGAGGCGCTCCAAAAGGAGGGCGAGACATGCATTTGCAACGGCGGCAATTCCTGCGTCTAACCGCGGCCGCAATCACGGCCCCGGTCTTGTCACGGGTCGCCTCGGCTCAAGCCTATCCATCGCAGTCGGTACGGCTCGTGGTAGGGTTTCCCGCGGGCGGTCCGGTCGATATCGCCGCTCGCGTCATTGCCCCGTGGTTGGCGGAGCGATTGGGTCAGCCGTTCGTCGTCGACAATCAACCGGGCGAGAGCGGAAACAGCGCAACCAGATCCGTCGTCAGGGCGGCGTCCGACGGATATACGCTTCTCATTTGCGGTCCGGTGAACACAATCAACACGACGCTCTTTAAAGATCTCGATTTCAATTTTGGCCGCGATATCGTGCCGGTCGCCAGCCTTTGGCGGGTCCCGCTCGTAATCGAGGTGCATCCCTCCGTTCCGGTGCGGACGCTTCCGGAGTTGATCAGCTACGCGAAAACCAATCCGGGAAAGCTTAGGGTGGGATTTGCGGGCCATGGCACGCCGCAGCACGTGGGCATCGAGCTGTTCAGGATGATGGCGGGTGTTGAGTTGACACTGGTGCCCTATCTGGGCTCGACTCCCGCGCTTGCCGATCTGTTGGCTGGCAGCGTCCACGCCATGTTTGATCCGATGCCTTCGTCTATAGCGCACATCAAAAGCGGAAAGCTCATCCCGCTTGCGGTCACGACGCCGGTCAGGTCAGCGGGCTTGCCGGAGGTCCCAGCCGCGGCGGATTCTGTGCCTGGCTACGAGGCAGGATCATGGTTCGGCATCGTCGCACCGAAGGGAACGCCGAGCAACGTCGTCCAAAAACTGAACAAGGAGGTCAACGCGGCGTTCGAGAACGCGGGCATCAGAGCACGGCTTTCGGAGCTTGGCGCAACCGCGATTCCGGGTTCATCGACCCAGTTCGGCGCATTCATCGCTCAGGAAACGGAGAAGTATGCAGGGGTGATTCGTACGGCGAAGATTGCAACCAAGTGATGACCTCGTGGCTGGGTTGTTGAAACGGCGCCTCCCAACCGGAATGAGGCGGGGGCTCGGCTTATGATCAACGGCAGTTATTGGCGCTGAACCGAAGACTCGCTAGCCCGGTTGCACGTCTGCTGTCGGGAGAAAACCGGACTTTTAATTTGATAGTTGTCTAAGTCGCTTTTGCATCATCTGATAGATACCCCGGAGCTCCCCGCGGCGCATTCTGGCGCATTTTTTGATGGCCCCACGGTCAGTTTGCTGAGAAGAACTTGACCCTGCATAGGTTGTGGTGGCGGGCCCCCAAAGCCGAAAAGTGAGGACAAAGCGGCCCCTCCGGCGCGACGGCGAAGCCGACATCTACCAGGTCATGCTGCTCGCGTTGGCCGAGACGGGCCCCAAGCCGTCCATCTCATATGAGGAGCTGAGAACGGGCCTCAACGCCCTACTGACTGAGATGATGCCGCAAAAGCACGAGATCACCTCTGCGTTGAAGCATTTGGCAAATATAGCGATGAAGTCTGGATCGGAGGCCGCGATCGATTGGGATGACGACAAGCGCGAAGTTAATCTTAGCGATCCGTATTTGCAGTTCTACTTGCGCTGGCAGGTCAGGTCGCGGCGCAAGCGCGAAATACCGTTGCTGTCTCCGGGGCCAAAGCATTAGCGATCCTCACCCCGCCGCACATATCTTTTAAGGCGAGATCTCCTGCTTAACGGTGAGTTTGATCATGTGCACCGGCGGCGCATAGCGCGCTTTCGGCAGGGCTATTGACCACTGGAATGTTGACGGTCAGGAGCGCATACAGGCTGTATGGCTATATTTCCCGCGATGCGCATGCTTGAAGTGACGCTGATTGCTCTTCTCCCGCAGAAGTGGGAGTGGCAGGTCTGGGAAGCCGACGTGCTGCTGATGAGCGGCCATGAGACTTCGCGGGAAACGGCTCAGATCGAAGGGAATAGCGCCCTGTTTTACTTGCTTCGGTGTCCGATGTGACCATTCGAAACGCCTGACTCGAATTATATCGACTCCCGAATGAAAAGGGTGTCTAGTCGCTTACATAGTCGCCCGGCCCATGGCTTCTAATCGGTGATGAGAATGCCAGTTGCGGTCCCTCCCAATCACGCAGGGAGCACCGCTATGCCGGGTCGGCGACGTTTCAAGCTGTCATCATCCACCTTCGAATAGCTGCTGCTGTAAGCGCATAGGCCGCCCCGAGTCCGGCGGCGCTCAATGTCCGGAGAGTATCCTGTGAAGCTCATCTGTGCTGGCCTACTGTTCGCCGCAGCTTTCTCGCTATCAGGCGATGGCTGCCGTGCGCAGCAACCTTCATTGGGTCTCACCGATCTGGACGGCCTCTATCAGCTTCCAACTGAAGCCACTTCTGTGCAGAAGCATCGGAGGGTCCGCAAGCGAGCCAAGACTGAAGCGGCCGAGCAAAGACCGGCCTCGGAATCCAACCTGACTAGCTGGCAGCAAGAAGAGGCTCGGCAGCAGGCCGATGACGATCGGCTGAGGCGAAAACTGAATATCTGCCGGAACTGCACTGTTCCGAATAGACCAACTCGACCCCACTCCTGACCAGCCCACCGAAACTCGGCGCGAACACATGCCGCCTCTGCCCAGGCTTCGCGATTCCGCGCCGAAGAATAGCTCGCAGGCAGGGCTCACCTGGATCTCGGCACGCATGATCAAGGCGTGCGGCGTTCGCAATGTAGTCTCCAGCGCCGAAAGTCTTGCGCCCGACAGCGGGCGTTGAACTTGATCGTTGGGTTGCTCTTGCTGGTGGGTGGGGTTGTGCGGTTGCGAAAACGCCCGGAACCGTTACCGCTCTAGATTGAGGCGCTGGACTTCCAGAATGGGAGTTGAAACCATCCCTCAAAGCTGAGGGTAGAACGATGCCCACTTGCAAAGTGGCCTACCTGCATGAACAGGGGCAGGACTTGATCATTTTTCCCGTGGCAAGCTCCTTCGGTAACCAGCCTCAGTCTGTTCAATCGCAAGAGCTGATCGCGCTGGAACGGCGGGCGCATGCAGCGGGACTGCAGGGTTTTGCCGTCGTCGTTTGGGATGCTGGCGGCGGACGGATGGGCTTTATGGGGCCTCGGCCATTCCACCACTTTCTTGGCTCGATCAATCTTCAGTTGGTGATGTCGAATCTGAACCGAGAGATTTCCTGGTAGCCAAGTCTTCCGGTCAGGCGAGGGAGTTCGCTTCGATCGCAGCCCGCATTTCGTCGTTGATTTCGCCGCGTTTGCCGGGGCCACGGTCGGTTCACCACGTCTAGCTAAACCCGCCTCAAGGCACTTAGTGAGAAGCAAACCGTGACCTATTTTTCCCGCCGGCAAGACAGAACACAAAGAGCCTGCAAAGTAGCAGCAGACATTTTTTGCGCGGCGCTCTTGGGAGGATTCGCAATTGCGTTCTTTGGTTGGCTGGGAGGCGCAGTCGCTTTTCTCGTGCTGGAATCTGCACTTCTCGCGGTCGATTATGTCGTACCAAGCGAGGATGATGTAGCTGGCGCCGTCCGGTAGAGCAGCATGAAATACGTCGAAGACAACTCCTATGCCGATCCCGAAAAAGCCGCCCGCCGGGCTAATGGAAATCGCGCACAAGCTGGCGGAATATGGAATCGGTCTCAAGTTCGCGATCGAGCGCGGCTGGCTATGATGCGCGAGAGCGGCACCTACGTGAAGATCACGCCGGCCGGGGCCGAACTGTTCGCTTAAGATGTCACCAGCTGAAGCGGCTCTACTTTGTCAGCAAGCTAGAAATGATCGTAGCAATACCGAACGCTGCGAGCACCAAAACGATTGGTGGATAGAGCACCATAGCGGCATGGAACCTTAGAAATCTCCGGTGCACGCCGTCGCGGTTGGGAAGGCCTGCCAAGATCAAGACCAGCGCCAGGCCGAGTGAGATAATTCCGGTCCAAACGTTCATTGTCGCAACCTCCCCGTTGAGATCGCAGCACAGTCACAAATGGCCTTCCCAACAAGTAGCCAATCGTCGCAAGCCGAGAACAAATTAGGCCACTGCCAAATTCAACCTGGTATCCTAACTTGGAACGAATCCCGACATGGGCTAGTTGCTGCAAAACTGCCCTCGTTGGAATGCCCCGCCATGTGCGAGAAGTGCGCTGAGCTGACGAGAAGATCGCACGGTATAAGACGCTCTCGGCCCGCGTGACAGACCAGTTGACCCAATCGGGCATAGCGCTGCTGATAGAGCGGTACGAGGCGCAAAAGCGCGAGCTACATCCCGATCCGAAAGAGTAAGGCCGCCTCAGCCTGGTGGCCGGCGCTGCCGCGAGATCACTGAGCGGGAGCCGAGACCGGCCTTAAGGAACGAAGCCGGCTTGCCGGGAGTCAACTTAGGGCTTCCGGCCGACTCCTCAGCCCAGGCCGGAGGAAAACCTCCAAGGTTGGCGGCCCCGGCGGTTC
>NZ_JAGKJI010000098.1 GCF_020329485.1 Bradyrhizobium cenepequi | reverse complement strand
GGAACTCGGTGCCATCGGTCCAGATGGCATGGAGGATGACAGCCATTTTGCGCGCGACGGCAACCTTCGCCTTTTTGGCGCCGATGCGTTTGGCCAGCTTGCTGCCCCAGCGCTTGAGCGCAGAACCTCGTCTGACAACGGTCAGCAGGACGTTCGCGGCCTCGAACAAATAAGTTCGAACCTGGTGGTCGCCGCGTTTGGAGATGCGGCCAGTGCGATCGATCTCACCGGATTGATGACGTCTTGGTGTTAGGCCGAGATAGGCGCCAACGTCGGCGGAATGTCTAAAGCGAGTGGGATCATCGATGGTAACGACGAAGGACAGGGCAGTCAGGGGACCGATACCAGGAACGGTCATCATTCGCCGAACAGTCTGGTCGCCCTTTGCCACTGCCAGGAGTTGTCGATCATATTTTTCGATTTGCTCGGTCAAACAGGACTGGGCAAGGAGCAGTGGCGCGAAAATATCTTGCAAATCCGGTGCTTCAGCGAGCACGGCGTTCAACTTTGCGAGCCAGGTTGGTCGAACCGGCCTTGCCGAGCACTATTCCCAGCTCCTTACACAGACCGCGCATCTGGTTGTCGAGGTCTCGCCGCAGATTCACCAACTTGGTTCGAGCCGCCAGCATCGAACGGGTGTTCCAGCT
The DNA here is from genome assembly GCF_020329485.1 of Bradyrhizobium cenepequi. Taxonomy (GTDB): domain Bacteria; phylum Pseudomonadota; class Alphaproteobacteria; order Rhizobiales; family Xanthobacteraceae; genus Bradyrhizobium; species Bradyrhizobium cenepequi. The sequence goes on along the minus strand of NZ_JAGKJI010000098.1, from coordinate 9,334 downwards.
CTCCGCCCCTCTTCACGGCAACTTGCCAGTACCATCCCGTGCGGGCCATTTCGGCCAATCCCTTGGCATCGTTCTGGTCCGATTTGTTGATGCGCATCGATAACGCTGCGTTGGCATGACGCGCGTCAAGGCAGATGAAGGGAAAGCCCAGCGTCCTGAGCTGGCGCCAAAGCCAATTCGATAGCGAGCCCGTTTCAAAAACGATCCGCTCAGCATTGCCGGCATGCCGCCGCAAGAGTTTAGCGATGGCCTCTGGATCGGTGGGTGCGTTACCTTCGAATGTCACGCCGCCGTTCTCGTCCAAGACGCAAATGCTGGTCTCTTCCATAGAAATGTCCAAACCAAAGTACTGCTTCACAGAGTTGTTCCCTTTCGGTATTCCGCGGAGGCAGGATCCTATCCAACCTCGTGTCTTCGAGAAGCCGTCAGCCGCGATTACGCCATGTGAACAAGCCTCTAAGCGATCGAGCGGGAGTCTGTTTTTGGGATTTGGAGGTGTTTGAGATTGTAGGGATTTGGAGCTTGAGAGGACTCCAAACCTTGCAATTTGATTTATGGTTTTCCAGCGCCTGGAGCGCTCGATGTCGGAAGCGTGACAATAGGATGCCTGCTGTCTATCTTGGATTTCGGTTTTAGTGTGTAGTTCATCGCCCAACTCACCCGGCTGTCACTTCTGCAAAACGCAACCTGGCCTTTTTCTTAAGCTGTTGCGGCTCGCTATTCGCCCTCGGTACCCGCTCGTTCTGGGCCGGCGGAAGATTGAACGCCATCCAAGTCATCCGGGATTTCCTGCCTTAGCTTGGGCCCATGACTTAGTCGGCGGCCCAACGCGGCGACGAAATTATCATAACGCGCTCCAGCCTGTGCTCTTGCGGCCTTGGCGGCCGGTTCGGGGAGCGGCGGTGTCGTCGTGAGCCAGAAGCGGATGAAGAGAGCGATGGTCTCGATCGAAATCCCGACATCCCGCTCAAGGCGCGCGATCCGGCGGTCGATTTGGTCGAGGCGCTTGGCAATGGCGGCTTCACGCCGTTCATCGGCATCCGGCGACAGAAAGGACGCAATGGCGGCTTCGGCGATGAGCGACAGTGACTGCTCGCGCCGGGCGGCGTAGGCCGACAGCGTCGTCATGACATCCGGATCGAGATAGACCGACATCTAGGCCTTCTTCTTCGCGGTCATGCCTGCCTCACAATCCAAGATCATCGCCAGGATCGAGCGCCGCCTGGCGCGCGACGCCCTGCATGATGTCGGTCATGCGCCTGATCCGCGGGGCATCCTCATCGAGTTCGTCAGCGAGGTCAGACGCGAACTCGTTGTCGAGCGGTTCCTTGTTTTCCACGATGTCTCGATCCATTTCCGGCGGCCGCCGGCGATCGGCGGTCTTTGGATCTTCGTCGTCCGTCTGGTCGTCGGTCGACGCCTCTAATGCTGTTGGGCGCGGCGGCAGTGGCCGGGAACTCCAATCGTTCGGCCGGCCCTCATTGGGTTTGGTCAGCGTCGGCGGCGCCATGATGCGCTCCTGGAAGCGTCCGTCCTCGTAATAGCGCGCCTTCTTGGCGCGGATCGGATGGAGACCCGACATCATGACGATCTCATCTGACGGCGGCAGCTGCATCATCTCGCCGGGCGTCAGCAGCGGGCGGGCGGTTTCCGACCGCGACACCATCAGGTGGCCCAGCCAAGGCGCGAGCCGGCTGCCGGCATAGTTCTTCATCGCTTTCATCTCGGTCGCGGTTCCGAGCGCGTCGCTCACTCGTTTCGCGGTCCGCTCGTCGTTGGTCGCGAAGCTGACCCGGACGTGGCAGTTGTCGAGGATCGAGTTGTTGGGCCCGTAGGCCTTCTCGATCTGGTTTAGCGATTGGGCGATCAGGAAGCTCTTGATGCCGTAACCCGCCATGAAGGCTAGCGCGGACTCGAAGAAGTCGAGCCGGCCGAGCGCGGGGAATTCGTCGAGCATCAGGAGGAGCCGGCGCCGGCCGGCCTTGGCCTGCAGATCCTCAGTCAAGCGGCGGCCGATCTGGTTGAGGATGAGCCGGATCAGCGGCTTGGTGCGGTTGATGTCCGACGGCGGCACCACGAGGTAGAGCGTGGTGGGCCGGTCGGCGCCGACGATGTCGGTGATCCGCCAGTCGCAGCGCCGTGTCACCTCCGCCACCACCGGATCTCGGTAGAGGCCCAGGAACGACATGGCGGTACTCAAGACGCCGGAGCGTTCGTTGCCGGACTTGTTCAGCAGCTCGCGCGCGGCGGAAGCGACCACGGGATGGACGCTGGCGTCACGCGCTCGAGCAGTTCATCACTCCAATCTCGCTGCTCGGCGCCCCCAAGGCCCATGAAGAAGGATGGTGTATCCTTCGCGCGCCGCAACTCGGCCACGACATCGCTGTGAGCAACAAGCCGATCCAGCGTTGCTACGCTAGCGAGCGCAAGCATGACCTCTCGCTCGGGAAACTTGACGGCATGCGTGCGCAGAGTGAGGTCCAGCGCCTGGGCGATGCGCTCGAAATTCTCCCGGCGCCCCTTGCGCAGCCAAATCTCCCACCAGACCTGTTCGGTTGGTTGCTGCGGGAAAAGCGCATCATCGTCGGTATATAGCGATCGCGCCGTCGCCAGGCGCATGGTCTCAATCCGCGACACAAGCGGCTCGTTTCGCGGCCTTCCCTTCTTGGTGTCAGAGTCGCGATAGGCCTCCACCTTCCGCAGATAATAGTTCTCCGCTTGTTGCGGAACGAAAACCGAAGCGCGCAGCGGCCCCCCTTCTCCTACCGGTTCATGAACCGCGACAACTTCCATCTTTTGCCGTCGATCGGCCAGCTGATCTAGAGCGACGCGCTCGCGCACCGGCAGTTCGATATCGAGATAAAACCCTGGTAGGCCTACGGCTAGGTTGAGGTCGCGAGCGGCGATCTGCACGCGAGCCGTCTGAATGGCCTGTCCAATGGCCTGGATCAGCGCCGCTGCGTGGCCTGCACGATCGCGCTCGGGTACTGCAGGTGGTTCGATTTTCTGCTTGGGCCGCCGATATGGCTCTCGAACACCATTGTTGCGAAGATGGATATGGGGCCGGTCCCGAGAAAAATCGTCTGCCATTGCAACCTGTGCTGTCGCTAATCAGACAGCGAGGCCCGCCGGCGTTCCATCAGCGCTTGAACAAGCGCCTCCGATGTTATCCGTTTCCCGCCCCGCAAGAGTATCGTTTTGGCCGCGTCGTCCGCAGCTCTTACAATTTCTGCCTGAGATAAATTGTGCGCCTGCTCGACGGCCTGGCTCCAGTCAACACCGCGCGTGTCAAAGCGGTCGAGGCGCGCCTGCAGCAAGGCTTGAGCCAGGACCGGATCAGGCAACGCGTATTCAATGACATCGTCGAAACGACGGAAGAGCGCCTTGTCCAACAGCTCAGGATGGTTGGTCGCTGCGACGACGAGGCCGTGGCTTTCATCCTGCTCCAGGAATTGCAGGAAGGAGTTCAAGACACGGCGAATTTCGCCAACGTCCTGGCGCTCGCCGCGCCGGGCGCCGATCGCGTCGAACTCGTCGAAGAAGTAAACCCCGCGTGTTGCCTGCATGGCGTCGAAGACGAGCCGTAGCTTTCCAGCCGTCTCGCCCATGAACTTGGTGATCAGGCCATCCAGGACGATGGTGAACAATGGGAGGTGGAGTTCGCCGGCCAAGGCGGCCGCCGTCATCGTCTTGCCCGAGCCTGGCGGTCCCACCAGCACTAATTTGCGGCGCGGCTTCAGACCGTGCTCACGTAGGTTCTGCTGCTGCCTCTGCTCAATCAGCACACGTTCGAGCCGAAGCCGCAATTCGTCCGGGAGAACCATGTCGGTCAGACGCAGGTCCGGATAACCAGCGTGCAGCAGCCCGGCCAATTCGCCTTTCGGCTGGACCAAGGGAACTGGCCGCGCCGTTTTGGTCATTGCAGCGCCGGTTGCCTTGGCCTGGTCAATCAGCTCTTTCAGTTCCTGCGCCAGCTTGCCATGACCCTGCCGGGCCTCATGCGCGGCAAGCTGCATTGCGGTGGCGAGGAAACGCTCCCCGTCGCCGGCAATGTGGCTCTTCAGCAAACTGACAATGTGACGAGCGGTCGACATGGGTCTTCAGTCTAATTGATCAATGCCGGCCTGGTTGCATTTGCCAGCGTTGTCCACGTTAACGTTTTGGCCACCGATTGTATCGGGAATTCGTGTCTATTCCCTTGCGATTCCTCACAAATCTCGACCCGCAGCCAGAAAGCTTTAGCATTTCTGGCGGCGTGCCGCCAGCTGCGACCGTCTCAGCGCACAGTTGACGTTCACTCAGAACATAGTCGGTCGCGGCCAATTGAAGCATCGGCCACCGTCCCAGCCGTGGCCCCGGCGCCAAGCTCCGCCATAAGAGACGACAGAGAGTCCGGTCCACTGCTGTTGCTCAGAATAACCGCGATCTCTGCGTTCAAGAGGTGTCGCGCGAAAGCCTGGGCGACGTTCGCAGCACCGATAATGCCAATACTCATGACCGTTCAATCCTTTGATTGCCGTCAACCGATGTCAGCAACACGGCGCCGGTTCGTGCCGGTTGTTCGGCATGGACGACGGGGACGGCGACTTGCGCGAGGTCATATTCGGCAGCGACGGGAAACAGGTCGGGGGCGGTGCGCGGCAGTTGGCGGCGGGCAAGAACGGTCCCGACTTCCTGCGGAAGACCGCGACTCTGAATGGAAAACAGGCATTAAGCGCGGACAACGGAGGCCGGTGGGCTGCTCCATCCCTCGGGTTCGATTCTGATCCTGCGCGCTTGCAAGTGGTTATGCACGGCGTCGATGAAGTGCATGTTCATATCTTCGTCGAGATCACGTCTGATGCATATTTGGATTCCCGCCCCAGCCGACTCCTCAGCGGCTCGGCGCAGCATCCTTTCAGCGTCGACCGCGAGGATCAAAGCTGCTGCGGCTGCGAGGTCAGGAAGCGTTGAATAGTCAACCCGCTTGCGGCTCCGATAAAATTCCAAATGTTCGAACCAAGCGTGCAGGATCCAATTCTCGGAGCCCTGTTCAACTTTGCGTCGGAGTACGATGCTGGTGCCCTTCAAGGGCGTGGCATTGACCAGCGCGACCGCTTCCCGACCATCGAATCCTCCGGCTTTCAGACGTTTGGGGACCCACGGATAGCTAGCAAGATCGCGGTTGTCCCCGACAATGCGTAATCCCTCGGGGTAGTGAGGGAACAACTTGTGTGCATCGTCTGTCCAACCGCGAAAGATGTCGTACGGAGAAACACCGCCCCATTTGGAGAACCCCGCCACCCACCGACCATCCATCGGGCGCAGACCGTTCGGAGTAAAATCCGGCATCTCACCAGGCGGGGCCAAGTCATTTCGTCGCCCATTGGACTGGGGATGGCGAGACAATATCGGATCGTTGACCCGTCCGCCTCTCGCTCGGTCATAGATGAGACGGCAGGGAGCCCCTAGGTCGACAAGATCGCTGACATCGGATTGGACCCCGGCGAGGAGTGGATGCCGCCGTGGCCCATAAAGAGCGCGTTCCGTTATCCATGTTTCTGCCGATCAGACCAGGCCGCGGCTGGTCGGAACGTCGTCGCGGCGCGACAGAAGCTCCTTGAGGTGCCGCTTCATCAAAGCATAATCCGCGAGATATTCTGGGCGCCGACTCGTTTCGAGCGCTAGATCGACGTCTCCTACTGCCTCCTCACCTCGCATCAAGCTGCCAAAAACCCAGACCCGTTCAACGTATCGGACCGCATCTGGATCTTGGTTGAGCATTTCGACATGGCGCAGGAAATCGTCCAGTACCATCTGCGCCTGAGCCAAAGGTGTCCGGCGCACGACCCTTCCGCGAGCAACAGTCTCACCTTTTTCCGAGACCGTAAATCCATCTTTGAGTTCGATCAGCCCGCGATCGAGGCACTCTTCAAACACGATAGCGCCGTCACGGCGGAGCGGAAAAACCGACTTGAGGTCAATCAGATTTCCGGGCGACCCCGTTCTCATGAATCCACGAAGCGCGTTCTTGAAAACGGCGGCTTGTAACCCGCAATCATTATATCTCGACCAAAACTGACGCCCATCGTGCGCTCGGAGAACGGAAACTGCAGAAGCTATCGACCATCATCTCCACAGAGAGGTACGACGTTGTTTGGCGATAACGGCGCCGCTCGCGGCGCCAACGAGGCAGGCCGCAACTCCTCCGGAAGAATCTCTGGATTGTAACGCTCAATGAGCTGCCGGATGCGACGCACATCACGCCACTTTCGGTGCGTAATCAGATTAGAATAATGATGATCCGTTCGATGCCAGTCAAAATCTGTCAGCTTCCACCCACCTGGATGCCAGCGCACGGACAGATTTGTTCATCTTGGTGATATGCGCAGAGACCTCGATACGTGGCTTACCTAGGCGGTCCTTTTCCAAGCGCGATCGGACCTGAGCAAAATCGAGTATCTGCCAGTTAAAAAGCTTTGCAAAGGCTTCTCCAGGACGATCGCTCAGCCAGCCGATCAGATCGGAAAGAACCGTCTTCGTATTTGGCGGCCGGTCATGTCGCTCGATATCGTGGACTTCAAGGCTGAGACGACCAAGTTCTCTCAGAATATGGGAAACATATTCGCCTACAGGCTCGATCATGGCGCCGCTGTACCAGTTGACAGGACGGAACAACTTTAATTTGGGGGGCAACGGTGGGCGAACGATGCGTCGCGAACCCTTGCGACCCGCTTGTTTGGCCATCTCGTTCTCCGATTTCACTTCTGTGAAAATACTGATTTGGGCCTTTAAAGCCAATTTGGGATGGTCTGCCTCCTACGAGGAGGAATGTGGCACTACTTAAAAAAACGGAGCGGAGAAGAAGGAAGGCTTGGCGAGGCATTCGAAGGCCATCCTCGACTTATAACTTGAACTAGAACCACAGGATTTTAAGCGATGTCAAGTTTCGCGCAGTCTGCCGGACGAAAAGCGAAACCTGCGGCGATGGGTTAAAGAGCCCCTAAGCTCGGCGTTCGCTACCATCGCGCGTACGAAATCGTAGGCCATCGCGGTTTGGCCCTGGAAATCGTGGGCGGGAGAGCGAGTCGAATCCCCGACCCGAACTATCCGCTTCTAGTTCTGTAGCAAGCGGTATCCTGCGGGGACGGGCAGAACACATTGTCCGTTTTGCTCGCCCCAATATCCTATTCTACGACGAGCACGTGATCGACCTGTACCATCGGACCTGCTGGCTGCATCGAATGGGCCGAAGATACAAAAACGAAGGAAAATTCGCACAGCAATCTGGCCGCGGGAAACGTCGCATGAGAGCCGTTTGTTCTCGGCCACCATCTCGCGAAGGTCTTGGAAAATAAGAATTTTCCTTTGGTGGGCGCACCAGGGCTCGAACCTGGGACCCGCTGATTAAGAGTCCGCGAGGCTACCTGGCCGATGTCGACGACGACGAACCAGTTCCTCTGGGTCAACACCTAAAGCGGTGGCGATCCGCTCAAGTACCAGAAGCGAGGGATTTCTTTTGCCGGTTTCGACACCACTCAAATACGTCTGATGGACTTTGCACATGTCGGCGAGCTCTTCTTGGCTGAGTTTCTTTGCTCGGCGCAATTCCTGAATGTTTAGGCCGACTCGGTCCTGCAAGCGCATGCAGGGAAAGCAAAAGAAACTGCGCTATCAGCCCATAGACTATGAGTCATAAAATGCGTAATCTAGCTGTCGCTGGTGGCAGTTAGGAAGTGACCAATTCAGTGCAGCTACACCTTCGTCCCTTCGTCGAAAATGACCGAATAATTACGAACGTGGGTTATCGCGACGCATTGACTGGGCGAGTCGCAGCCTCGGTTGAAATTTCGTCCGAATTAATCGAACGTGCCGTTCTCGCCAACGTTTCGGTGGAGATCGCCTTTTCTACTGACGGAGAAATTATTTCGGCTGCAAGTAGCGACACGTCGACGTCCCCCGCGAAGAAGGTCCATGTTGACGACCTCGTGAAAGCATTCTTGGCCAGCGAGAACCTTCATATGGAGGAGGCGACGGTAGTCGACTTGAGAAGACTTCTTGAGAGGCTCGAAGAATCAGTTCGAGCGGTGCAGCGATCGATCGTCCTTATCGAGCAGGCGTCGAATTGAGTCCCGAGGGCTCAGAACTAGGCGGTCTCCGGCTTGCTCCGTCTTTCCCTCCCGCCCCTCCTAAAATCCGTATCAGCGTCGAGAAATGCCTCGAGCATGAACGGAATGAGCTCGCCAACCTCCTCCCGGCTGCCGTAAGTCTCGGCATAGAAATCAGCATACTCGCGCAGCCGCTTCGCAAGGCTGGGCGTCAGTACAATATTCATCTTGACCGGCGTCCGATCGGGAAGCTTCGCAAGCTTCATGTCACTCACTTTCCCTTCGCCGCGGTTTGAACCTCCTGATGGGGCTTCAACACCAGGTCCTTCGAAACAATCACCCGCAGCGGCCATCCTGGCCGCACGGTGATCGTCGGCTGCACGTCGAGCTCCCGTTCGATCAGCCTTTGCCCCGCACGATTGGTCGTCTGCTGTGTGCTTTCCCGCAGTGCCTTGACGAGATCGCTCTCGTCATTACCGATTGAAAGTTGGGTCCCTACCCCAATCAGCGTTGCCAGAGCCACGCCCTTGAGCAGTTGCCAAGTGTGGAAATCTACCTGGTCCTCAAGACCGGCATAACCTGCGACATCGGTCGCCGGAAGGTTCTCGATCACGATCGAGTTGCCATTCGGCAGGATGAGCCGTGTCCACACAACCAGGGCTCGCTTCTGGCCGAACGCAACGACGCTGTCGTACTTGCCAACGAGCCGCGTCCCCTGCGGTATCAGGAGATGCTCGCCCGTCACCGTGTCATAGACGTTTTCCGTGACCTGAGCGATGGTGGCGCCGGGCAAGTCTGAATTCAGACCCGTCACAAGACTCGCCGGAATGATCGATCCCGCCATCACCGCGTAGGTGGACGGTGCCGGCACAAGAGCATGAGGATTGGTGGTCTCGGTGTCGGCTTTCGCTCCGACAAAGGCTAGCTTCCGCGCCTGCGATGAGGGAATGATCTCGCCGGAGCGGTCAACCATTGCCCGCGTCGTCTGTGCCAACTCGGCAGCAGACGACGATGCATCGGCAGCCGGCGGACGGAAGGCAGACGCTGGGTTGGCCGCAACGTCCGCCGTACTTGCCTGTTTCCGCTTCTCCTGCTTCTCCGAAAGCCGGAAAAACAACCCCGACTCCTTTGCCTGTTGGGCGATGCGCGCTTGCCGGATCCGCTCTGCCCGCTCGGCATCCTCTTCCGGATTGGTGCGGAAGCCGGCCTCAGACGCGCCAGCCACCCCCGCCTTCTTCTCGTTCTCG
>NZ_JAGKJI010000097.1 GCF_020329485.1 Bradyrhizobium cenepequi | reverse complement strand
CGGCTTTCGTCCGCTGGACATCCAAACCGACCGGCTGCTTTCATCATGGCTGCGAGAGGCGTGCGTTCCTGACGTCGCCCTGAAGGCGAACGAACCTGCCCCCGATTTCCTTCTCCCTGAGGCAAATGGAAAGCTCGTTTCATCTTTGGAATTGCGACAAACTGCGCCGTTGATCGTTACCTTCGTTTACGGGACTTGGTCCCCGTTGTGCGCAGCTGGACTACGCGCTCTTCACGGAGCCACCCCTAGTATCCGCGCTGCCGGCGCCAGAGCAATTGCCATAACGCCCGAGACCGGAGACTTGCCACGCAATTTCAAACGCGATCACCGACTTGATCTGGAAATCCTCTCCGACCTAGATCTTGGGGTGAGCCTTTCGTTCGGCCTGGTCTGCGCGGTGCCGGCGCAGATAAAGAGCCGTCTCTTGCAGCGCGGCCTTGATCTCTCCGCTTCCCATGGCTGCTCCTTTTGGATGTTGCCAATGCCGGCCACCTATGTCCTCGACCAACGAGGGATCATCCGTCGCGCGTGTGTCGGGCCGGACTCCATCACGGGAGCGACGACCGAAACCGTGCTTGCTGCCCTGTCCGAATCGGATGGGCCTAAGCCAACCCTTAGAGCCTGACCGGAAATGAGACGAGTCAATTCAAGAGGCGACACGTGGCGACTGCAACTGCGTCATGGCCGGGCTTGTCCCGGCCATCCACGACTTCGTGTCACTTCAGCAACGACGGTTGGATGCCCGCGACGAGCCCGGGCATGAGGAGGCCGGACCGGGGCGCGTGATTTAGATCAAGGAGTCTGCACCTTGTGCGTCAGCCTTGCGAACATTGTCCTTGTTCGAGACAGGGGCAGATGCGCGGCGGAGTTTGTCCAGCGCACTCGTCCAGTCGCGAACACGAGCAACCTTGATAAAGGCGTCAAGCGCCGGCGAATACTGCCGCCCCGCCACGGTCAAAAGCTGCACCTCGCGCCGGACGGGGTCGCCCTCAATTGGAATAGCGGCGAGCGACGGCAGCCTGGGAGCGTGCTCTGGCGCCAGGATGGCCCCAAAACCGACCGACGCCATTTGCTGAAGATGGCTTTCCTGAGCGCTCCTGTGCACAATTTCAGGGCCTGGATGGTCGGCAAAACAAGCCTGCTTGAATCGGCCTGCGACGTCGCATCCGACCCTTTCGAGAAATGCCGCCTCACGCAAGTCTTGGAGCGGGATAACGGTTTGGCTCGCCATCGGATGTTTTCGAGACAGCACGAGCACGTACCGCTCTTCGAACAGCAGCCAGCGGTCGATACGCTCAGGTAGCTCCACGGCGTCACCGACGAGTGCGGCATTGATCTCGCCATCCAAAAGCATCGCAACGAGCCCGTCGGCATCTGCCTCGCGTAGATCGACTCGAAGGCCAGGAATGATCCTGGCGAGCTCCAAGAGCAATTCCGTGATAAGTGCGGCGGAGACTGACGGCACCAGCCCGATCTTGAGCGGGGCGATTGTCTTCTTTTGATAGCCTCGCGCCTGAAGCCGTACCGCCTCCGCGGCGGCAAATATTTTCTCCAGCGTGGGCAAAATCATCTTGCCCAGCTCGGTGAGCTGGGTGAGGTGACGTTCACGGTGAATCAACGTGCCACCGAGTTCTTGCTCCAGCTTTTGTACCGCCTTTGTCAGCGCCGGCTGCGTCACATTGCATTGCTTTGCAGCCTGCGTAAAATTGAGCGTCCTTGCTAGGGCTAAGAAATATCGCACCTGATAAAGCTGCAGCTGCATACTCATACTCGAAAGATTTGCCGTTGTTCGGACTGTTCCAGTTCGTTGCCATAGCAGGCAGGGGCAATGGTCAAGCGGCTTGCCGCGGAGCTTCTGCGGAAACAGATATTGTGCGCCGGCTCGGAATTCTCGACCCGCGTCTTGCGGAACTGTTTCTCATCTTGCGGAAAGTGTTCTCACCGACGTTGTCTCCTTTTAACGTCGCGGTTGCGTAGAACATCATTGGCGAGACCAGCAATAAATGTCTGGGTTTGCATCAGGATCAGCTTGGCCATATTTTCATCGGATGTTTTTTGCTCATCTAGGAGCTCCTAAGGTCTCAGTTCTGGACGGTTGGAATGAGGGCCGCGGCGAGCGCGGTGCGCTCACGCTCGTCAAAGAGATTCCCAGCTTCCGCCCACGCGGCTGGTCGTTGCGAGCGGATGCGCTCCATCCCAGCCATACAGCAGTATCAAGACTTGCGATTCTGAGTGTACCATCGCGCTATGGCTACGTTCCCCATCGACCGCGTTGTCCTGTCCCAAGATTAGGACACCAGCTCAATCCGAGGGTCCGAAACACATGTCCGATCGTCCAAATCTGGCATTACCTCGATCCGGATAAGCATACAGGATTTGCTCGCGAATTTCTTTGGTGATCCTGTTGCGGCTATTCCATCTTCCAGTTGTCATTTGGCGCCTCCTTATGCGAAGCAATACACGGCATCGGACGAGTTGGAGTTAGTGGGCGGGAACTGCTGCTCGCCCTGCGCTCGCGATCAGCTCATGCTCCCCGGCATGAAGCAGCGTACCTTCGGGTGACCATTTAGGAGGTAAGGCCAGACCATCGTACGGCCAGCGCGGTTCGGTCCATCCACGACGGCGTCGTTCGGAACATCAACCCACTCGCCATCAATGCGTACGCGATAGTGACCATCCTTAGTTTCCCAATCGGCGTCATCAACGCGCTTCGCATCGCTGCCATCGCAGCAGGGCCCTTTGCCGCTGTGCAAACTCTCATACCAACTGTTCAACTCAGGGTGCTGATAATCGTGGGCGCGGGCGTGACCGATTGTAGAAATCGTCAGCATGACAGTGAATACAACAAGCGTTGCATGCCAGATGTGATTGTTCATCTCACACCCGATCCCGGAATCTCTCTGTGCAGTCAGGAAATTCATCCATCCGCATCAACATGCGAAGCTTTCTCAGCTCCCCGCTGGTAGTCGTCGGCAAGGGCCTTAAGCTGACCCGCAATCGCTGAGTCGGTCATGGTTTTGGCGGCGCGGAGCAAAGTCTGTGCTATCTCTAAATATTCCTTGCCTCGTTGTGAGTTCTGGACCGTCATAAAGCCCTCGCGCGGTTCTCGGGCAGCTGGTCGAAGGCGATTTGGAGCCAGCTCACCCAATTGCGGTCACTTTGCCTGCGAGTTCTGAAGCGATCGACGCACTTCTTGGAACAAAGCGGGGTTCGCCACGAGTAGTGCCGGACGAGACCAAACTTGCCATCACAAACTGCGCATCGCGTGGCACTGCCAGATCTAAGATTATCGGAGCAATGGGGCATCGTAGTCTCCTCTTGGCGCTATCGTCGCTGTTCGCCGATCATCCTTTTCCACCGTCGCACTGTATGACCTATGCGCTTTTATGGCCTGTGCGCTTTCCTACGCGTGCAGCCTAGGACGATCGCGGTCAGCCGCTCAATTGAACGTAGGTAATGCGCGGGCCATCCAGAGGGGCCAGGGAATGCTACGAAGGTTTAGGGAGCGCGCCCCTAAAGCCGACCATGTCCGCCTTGGGTTTTGTGTCACGAGCGTTGCCCCCACACGGCAATGCGCAACTGTACGAGAGATGAAGGAGGGCCCTTCGGGTTCGGCAATCAGGTGCCGATCTCAAGCCACCGCAAGCTGCTGTCGTCAAAAGCGATGGTGGTGAACGTTGCGGAAACGTTGGGACATGATCCCGGCAGACATGGCTGAGAGAGGCGAGCGCAAGCGAACCGCTGCAGAAGTGTCGAAAGCGGATTAGGCGATGTCAAAACTGGGGGGTGACCCTTCCTCCGGGATCAGCGCGGGGGATGCCTGAGACGGCCCGCGCGCCATCCGGCATGTAGGCGGCGTGAAGCCAGGCTCTTGTGCGGAACGTGAGAACCTGTACGGCGATGTGAAGGGAAGCCTCTCGTTAGCGCGTCACGATATACGGTGACAGCGCGAGTATGTAGGCCGTAACGCGAGTAAACGCCGAGCAAGCCTCGAAAAGGACGATGCGCAGGCCGACCCGACAACCCTTTCGGGGAAGGCTGATACGGCTGGGGTGAATGAGCGAAGCAGCACGCGGAGCCGCTGCGCCGGGGTAGTGGCGACAGCATGTACACAAGGAAAGCGTGCGCAACACGGGACCGACTCATATCTCCAGCGTCCCGATGTTCAGCTCGAAGATCGTTGCTCTTTGAACGGGTCGCCGTAAATGTGATATCCGTTAAATTCCCATAAGCCCGGCGATTCGCGATCCAGCAACTCGATCCCGCGCACCCACTTCACGCTCTTATACGCATAGAGGTTTGGCACCACGAGGCGCAGTGGGTAGCCATGCTCAGCCGTAAGCGGTTCGCCATTATGCCGCAGGGCGAAAATCGTCGTCGGGCGCAGAAAATCCGAGAGTGGCAGGTTTGCCGTGTAGTTGTTCTCGCCATGAACCATCACATGCCGCGCCTCTGGTCGCAACTTCACTCGCTTCATCAATTCTGTGGCGAGCAATCCTCCCCAATGGTTGTCGAACCGGCTCCAGCCGTTGACGCAGTGCATGTCCAAAAATACTTCGCTCTGCGGCAGATTGGAGAGCTCTTCCCACGAAAGCCGCAGCTGCTCCTCTACCAGGCCGAACACGCGAAAATCCCACGTCCTGGGACGAAAGAGCGGCACCGAGCCCACATGCAGCACCGGCCACTTGAGCGTCAGCGACTGTCCTGGGGGCAGCCGCCCAGCCGCAAGCATCTCACGCTCCCGTTCGCGTCGCTCGTTCGATTGCACAAATAGCTCCACCGCAAAAGTATAGCGCGGCCCAGTTGGCGCACGTAGTAATTTTCGGGGCCTGAAACGCGGTCAGCCGGGTTGCGGCGGACATAACCAAACATTGGGTTTCTGGTACCCCACACTCCGAGAAGCGACCTATCAAGATGCTAGTCCAGCCCGAAGCAGCGAAGGGGGGGCCTCACTGCTCCCCCTCACCGATCTTGGAGTTAGAACTACTTGCAGACTCGGAGAGTACGCCAGGAACAGTTTTGCTGGTATTGTGACGGAAAATGTTGACGGCTCCGATCACTTCGTCCTCGCCGTCACGTATTGGAAAGGCATTAACGAGCGCCAGAAGACGATTACCGTTGGGCTGCTCGCAAATCACATCGGCGTTCCGAACGGTGCCGCCGTTGTTGATCACCATCGAAGTGGGTGAAAGTTCGTGCGGCATCACTTCTCCTGAGGGGTAACGAAGAAGGTGTGACCCGCAATACTTTTCCGAGGTTCCCAGAGACGGCGTGCGTCCCCAGCCCGCGATTGCAGTTTTGTTGCACTTGACGACGGTGGCATCCTTTTCGAGAACGTATATCCCTACTGGGATAGAATCCATTGCCGCTTGGTCTGCGAGAATTCCTTTTGCGACGAGGTGCCCGTCGACGAGTTCTCCTCGGAAGTCGATTTTGTCGAAGTCGCCTTCCAAAATCATCGTGCTTGTTGCTAAGTCACTATCTGTCACGGTGGTTGCCATTTTCAACCTCCTTTGCACGAAAGACTCAGTAAACGATGCGCCATTTGGCCCGTTTGTCAACAGGACGATTCAGACTACGCCGGAAGACTCTATCGTGCGGGACCTGCGGGAGGCGGCGCTGAGGGGATGCCGGAACCAACTCTACGGCCGGCGTGGCCCTTGATATTTCGTTCCTGTTGACATCTTTCTAGCGTCCTGTCCAAATTTGAATATTCCGAGGTCGTGATGCCGTGGCGACAAGAATGTCACCTATCCCGGGGCTCTCGGGGTACGTACTGGTGCCCCTGCGGGAAAGCGCGGACTTTACCCTTTACCGCGGCCGAAAGCACGACGACCCCTCGTCAGTCCTGGCGATCGCACTCTTTGAACAGCCGTCACCTCAGAGTATCAGGCGGCTCATGCACGAATATTCGTTCGCAGCCGAACTCGATCCCGCGTGGGCTGCCAAGCCTCTGGCCATTACTCGTCACGAAGGGCGGACGATCCTCTTACTCAAGGACCCTGGCGGTCAGCCGCTGGATCGGATTCTTGAGCGTGACCAGGGGCAACCGCTCGACCTGACTCGCTTCCTTAGCACCGCCATTGGGTTGGCAAGAACACTCGGTCAAGTCCATCAGCAGGGCCTCATACATAAAGATATCAAGCCTGCGAATGTCCTCGTCGACGACACCGGCAACGCGTGGCTCACCGGATTCGGGATTGCGTCCCAACTTCCTCGCGAGCGCCAATCGCCCGAACCTCCCGAGTTCATCGCGGGAACGTTCGCCTACATGGCACCCGAGCAGACGGGACGAATGAACCGTTCAATCGATTCTCGGAGCGACCTTTACTCGCTTGGAGTGACGTTTTACGAAATGCTGACCGGGAGTCTTCCATTCACGGCCTCCGAGCCGATGGAATGGGTGCACTGTCACATCGCGAAACAACCAGCCGCACCCAGTGAGCGGGTAGGAACCGTGCCGGCCTCGGTCTCCGCGATCACGATGAAGTTGCTCTCCAAGACGGCGGAGGAGAGGTATCAAACAGCGGTGGGAGTTGAGAGCGATCTTCGGCGCTGCCTGTCCCAATGGGAGTCCCAGGGGTGGATCGATGACTTCACTCCTGGCGTTCGGGACACCCCGGATCGCCTCATGATCCCCGAGAAGCTGTACGGGAGGGACCGCGAGGTTGACACTCTGCTCACCGCCTTCGACCGCATCGTTGGCGGTGGCCGAGCGGAACTGGTGCTGATCTCCGGATACTCCGGCATCGGCAAATCCGCAGTCGTCAATGAGCTCCACAAACCACTCGTGCCGCCACGCGGCTTGTTTGCGTCAGGCAAATCCGACCAGTACAAGCGCGACATTCCGCATGCCTCGCTGGCCCAGGCGTTTCAGAGCCTCATCCGGCGGCTCCTCAGCCAGAACGAGGAAGACCTGCGCAAGTGGCAGGACGCACTTCGTGAGGCGCTCGGTCCGAACGGACTGCTCCTCGTCGATCTCGTCCCGGAATTGAAGCATGTCATTGGCGAGCAACCGCCAGTGCCCGAATTGCCGCCGCAGGAAGCGCAGAGACGTTTTCAGATCGTATTTCGACGGTTCATCGGCGTATTTGCGCGACCCGAACATCCGCTCGCGCTCTTCCTCGATGACATGCAATGGCTGGATGTCGCCACACTCGACCTCCTCGAAGATTTGTTGACCCGCAACGATTTGCAGCACTTACTGCTCATTGGTGCGTATCGGGACAACGAGGTCAATGCCACCCACCCGCTGGTACGTAAGCTAGAAGCGATCCGTCAGGCCGGAGCGGCAGTGCAGGACATCGTTCTCACACCACTCAGTCGCGACGATCTAGGTAAACTGCTTGTGGACTCCCTTCACTGCCAACTGGAGCGCGCCGCCCCACTGGCAGACTTGATTCACGAAAAGACCTCGGGCAACCCGTTCTTCGCAATCCAGTTCATTTCTACTCTGGCGGACGATCGCCTGCTGACATTCGATTACCGCGCGCGGCGTTGGGTATGGGACCTGCTCCGCATTCGTGCCAAAGGCTTCACGGACAATGTTGTAGAGCTGATGGTCGAGAAGTTGAAGCGCCTTCCGCCAGAAACCCAGAAGGTACTCCAGCAGTTCGCCTGCATGGGCAACAGTGCAGAGTTCGAGACGCTGCGGATGGGGTATCAGGGCTCGGTCGAGGACATGCACGACCATCTCTGGGAAGCCATGCGATCGGGCCTTATCTTCCGTGCGGACAATTCCTACGGCTTCCTGCACGACCGCGTGCAGGAAGCCGCCTACTCGCTGATCCCGAAGGAGCTGCGTGCCGAGGCTCACCTGCGCATCGGAGTGCTCCTCGCGGAGCACACGCCCGCTGAAAAACGTGAGGAGGCGATATTTGAGATCGTCAATCAACTCAACCGGGGCTCCCATCTCATCACCTCTGTCGAGGATCGCGAGCGCGTAGCAGAACTGAATCTGATCGCAGGCCGGCGCGCGAAACTCTCGACAGCATACGACTCGGCGCTCAAGTATCTCAGGGCCGCCAGAGCCCTTCTTGTAGAAGAGACTTGGGAACGTAATCACCAGCTCATCTTCGCGATCGAGTATCTGACAGCCGAGTGCGAGCTGCTGACCGTCACGGTTTGCCTCGCCGCCGGGGATCCACTCGCGGAAGTGCAAAAGGAATGCGAGAACGGCCTGGCATTTGCTAGGCGGGTGCGTTTCGGCCTGGTCATCGAGCGCTGCGGAGCACAACTCGGTTTGATCCTCACCTTGCGCGGGCTGACTGCGACGTTCGGGTGCCTGGATCATGAGGGATACAGCGAACTCGATACCGAACGCCGCTTGGCCAACAGCCCCGATCTGGTGCTCGCCGAGTTCTATTACTGGACACGAAAGCTGCAGGCGCACTTTTTCGCCGGAGACCTTGCGTCGGCGGTCGACGCCTCGCTGCACGCGGAACCGCTGCTTTGGACGTCCGCGGCAATGTTCGAGTCAGCGGTGTATCGATTCTATGGCGCGCTGGCGCATGCGGCGGTCTGGGATCGCGCCACACCGGAGCAGAGACCGACGCATTTCGATTATGTGTTGGACCACCACCGGCAGCTCCAAGTGTGGGCGGAGGTCAACCCCGAAACCTTCGAAGACCGCGCTGCCTTGGTCGGCGCCGAGATCGCCCGCATTGAGGGCCGGGTGCTGGACGCTCAGGAGCTGTACGACAAGGCCATCCGCGAGGCTCACAAACACGGGTTCGTGCACAACCAGGCGATTGCCAACGAGATTGCCGGGCGTTTCTACGCAGAGCGCGGTTACGAGAAGATCGCGGCGACCTATTTGCGGGCCGCGCGTGCCTGCTACCTGCGCTGGGGAGCCGACGGAAAGGTTCGCCAACTCGAGGAGCTTTATCCGCACCTCAAAGTGGACAAGTCGATCCCGGATAAGGCGACGATAGCGACACCCATCGAGCAGCTCGATTTGGCTACCGTAATCAGAGTCTCGGAAGCAGTGTCCGGCGAGATCGTTTTCGAGAAGTTAATCAACACGCTCATGCGTTCGGCAATCGAACACGCGGGCGCCGATCGAGGTCTCTTGATTCTTCCACGAGGCGACAAATATCAAGTTGAAGCAGAGGCCACAACCAGCAGTGACAAAGTGAACGTGGTCCTGAAACAGGCACGCGTCACGGCCGCAGATCTACCGAAATCTGTGTTTCACTACGTCCTTCGGACAAAAGAAAGCGTTCTCCTGCACGATGCGTCCAGTCAGAACTCGTTTTCAGCAGACGGCTATATTCGCGACCACCGCTCACGGTCAGTGCTCTGCCTGCCGGTACTTAAGCAGACCAGGTTGATTGGGATGCTGTACTTGGAGAACAACCTTACGACTGCCGCGTTTACTCCTGCTCGAATGGCGGTCCTCACATTGCTCGCTTCCCAGGCGGCTATCTCAATAGAGAACGCCAGCCTGTACCGCGAGCTAGCTGAGAGGGAGGCCAGGATCCGACGGCTAGTGGATGCCAACATCATCGGCATCTTCGTCTGGGATCTTGACGGTCGGATCATCGATGCCAACGAAGCTTTTCTCCGCATCGTCGGATACGGCCGCGACGATCTCGTCTCCGGTCGACTGCGCTGGCGGGATCTGACGCCCACCGAATGGCGCGATGCCGACGACCGACGTGTGGCGGAGCTGGAGGCGACCGGAACCACGCAACCCTATGAGAAGGAGTACTTCCTGAAAAGCGGCGGCCGCGTGCCGGTGCTGGTCGGGGCGGCGACGTTCGGCGGGCGACATGACCAGGGCGTGGCCTTCGTGGTCGACTTAACCGAGCGCAAGCGGGCGGAGGAGGAAATTCGCGAAAGCGAGCGGCGTTACAGCGAGGTGCAGATGGAGCTCGTGCACGCGAATCGAGTCGCAACAATGGGGCAGCTCTCGGCTTCGATTGCCCATGAAGTCATGCAGCCAATCGCGGCGACAGTTACCAATGCCCAAGCTGCCTTGCGCTTTCTAAACGCCCAGCGGCCCAATCTCGAGGAGGTCCGGCAGGCGCTCGGTGCCGCCGTCAAGGACGGCAACCGAACCATCGACGTCATCGATGGGATCCGCGCCCTAAACAAGAAGGCGCCCCCACGGAAGGACGACCTGGAGATCAACGAGGCGGTGCTTGAGGTCATAGCCCTGACCCGGGCCGAGGTTTTGAAGAAGGGCATTTCGGTGCGGACGCAACTTGCGGAGAGCTTGCCACTCATTCGAGCAGATCGGGTCCAACTGCAACAAGTGATTCTCAACTTGATTGTCAACGCCATCCAAGCGATGAGCGGCGTCGGCGAGGGCGCGCGGGAGTTGCTGATCAGTACCCGGAAGGCCGAGCCGAACGGCGTGCTCGTCGGGGTGCGAGATTCGGGTCCGGGACTGGCGCCGGCGGAGCTTGAG
>NZ_JAGKJI010000096.1 GCF_020329485.1 Bradyrhizobium cenepequi | reverse complement strand
TCGGACAGTCCATACCATTGCTGCAGCAGCAGCGCCTTGAACATCACCAGCCGCGGGTAGGGCGGCGCGCCACGCTCCGGTTCCGGAAGGCCGCGCAGCACAAGCTCCACAGCCGCCCAATCGACCAGCTCGCCGATCCGCTTCAACGCTGGATTGCCTTTTCCCCGCCGCGATACCAGCGCATCTGCGAAGCTCGGTTGTCCAACCCGCCGATATGTCACTCCAGCCCCCTCTCCGATCCTCTCTTAGAGAATCGCAGATTCGCCCATTATGCAAAGCTCTCGCTTGCGGGAGAGGGGGCGCAGCGTCCGCGCTTTCAACATCAATCCTCAAACCTGCGCGCGCCGCGCCGTGCCTTGATGTCGCTGTGGCGCTTCTTGCCTTCGAGGCGGCGCTGCTTGGAGCCGAGTGTCGGCTTGGTTGGCCGGCGCGGGGTCGGCCGCACCATCGCCTCGCGCAAGAGTTCGAGCAGGCGCTCGATCGCATCAGTGCGATTGCGTTCCTGGGTGCGGAAGCGCTGGGCGTGGATCACGATCACGCCGTCCTTTGTCATGCGCTGGCCGGCCAGTCGGACCAGCCGCGCCCGGACATCCTCGGCGAGCGCTATTCTGCGCGTGTCGAACCGAAGCTGCGCGGCGGTCGCGAGCTTGTTGACGTTCTGCCCGCCCGGCCCCGAGGCGCGCACGAAGCTGATCTCGATATCGTTCTCATCAATGAAGAGGTCGCGGGCAACCCGCAGCATGGCATCACCGGTGGCGGAATAAGATTCGTCCGCCGCACCATAGCGGGTTTGTGAGACGCGCGCCTGCCGGACGTCCGGAGGTCTTTGCGGTCGACAGCCGTGCCTGCGCCTCCTCGACCACAGACCCTCATCCTGAGCAGCCGCGCAGCGGCGTCTCGAAGGATGGCCACGGGCGAGATCGGGGAGCCTCATGGTTCGAGACGCCGCTGCGCGGCTCCTCACCATGAGGGACCGCTAGCGTCGCTCGCGGCCCGCAGGCTGCGGTAGCAGCGCGCGAGAAAAGCACTCAGTTCGGCGCGGACGGCTTGGCGGCTGACGGTGCGGCGGCCGGTGGGCTCACGGTGGCCGGCGGCGTCGCGGCCGATGGCGTGCTCACCTGTTGAGCTGCGGCTTGCGGGGTGCGGCCGACGACGACCGTAAGCAGGCCCTGGCCCCAGAGCCGCTGCGATACCTTCCTGGCATCGTCCAGCGTCACCGCATCGACGATGGCGTTGCGCTTCTCGATGTAGTCGATCGGCAGCTTGTCGATCTGATACTGCAGCATCGCCTGTGCGAGCTTCGACGAGGTGTCGAGCGCCAGCATCTGCGAACCCTTCAGATAGGACTTGGCTTCGTCGAGTTCCTTTTGGGTCGGGCCTTCCTCGGCCATGCGGCGGACTTCCTTGTCGATCGCGTCCACCGTTTCGCTGGCGCGATCGGCGCGGGTGCCGGTATTGCCGATGAACAGCGCGGAATGCTCCATCCAGACCAGCGCTTCATAGATGGAGTAAGCAAGCCCGCGCTTCTCGCGCACTTCGCGGTAAAGCCGCGATGACAATCCGCCGCCACCGAGAATGTGGTTGACGACATAGGCCGGCATGAAATCCGGTTCGCTGCGGCGGATGCCGGGGCCGCCGAAGGTCACGACCGTCTGCGGCACGTCGAGCGGAATGAAGGCGCGCTGCGGCGGCTTGGTCACGACAACGTCGGCGACCGGCGTCAGCGTTGCCTTGGCCGGCAGGCTCGCGAAGGTGTGGTCCAGCAATTTGCCGAGCGTGTCCGGATCGACATCGCCGACCACGGCGACCTTGAGCGTGTCCTTGGCGAGCACGCGGCCGACATAGTTCTTGAGCTCGGCGATCTCGATCTTCGGCACGCTCTCGAGCGTGCCGTGGGCATGGCGGCCGTAGGGATGGTCGCCGAAGGCGACTTCGAGGAATTTGCGGCCTGCAAGCGCGCTCGGGTTGGTGGATTCACGCCGCAGGTTGGACAGCACCTGCGCGCGGATGCGCTCGACGTCGCTCACCTCGAAGCGCGGCGAGGTCAGCGCCGTGCGCAGGAGATCGAAGGCCTCGTCCTTGTTGTCCTTGAGCATGCGCAGCGAGCCGCGGAAATGGTCGCGGGTCGAGGAAAAGCTCAATTCAATGGCGCGCCGATCGAGCCGCTCATGGAAGGTCCTGGAATCGAGGTCGCCGGAACCTTCGTCGAGGAGGTCGGCCACCAGATTGCCGACGCCGGGCTTATTGGCGGGATCCTGACTGGCGCCGCCGCCGAAGCCATATTCCATCGCGATCAGCGGCACGGTCGAATCCTGCACGAACCAGGCCTCGATGCCGCCGGGCGAGATCAGATGCTGGATCTTGGTTGCAGCTCGCGACGGGCGCGATGCGAGCATCGTCGTCAGCGCGAGTGCGCTGCCGGCGATCAGGACCGAACGCCGTGTGAGAGAATAGGTCACGAGCGCTTCTCCTCGCGTTTGGGCGCAACATCCTTGATCAGGTAACCCGTCACCGAACGTTTCTTGTCGAGCCAGGCTTGCGCGGCCTCGCGGACCTGCTCGGCGGTGACGGCGCGGATGCGGTCCGGCCAGCTCCTGATATCATCGACGCTCAAACCCGTGGTGAGGGCGCCGCCATACCAGCGCGCCAGCATCGCCTGATTGTCCTGTGCGTAAATCGACGCCGCGATCAATTGGGTCTTGACCCGCTCAAGATCTTCGGCGCGCGGTGGGTTCCGCGCGATATCGGCAATGACCTTGTCGATCGCTTCCTCGATCTGCGCGAACTCGACGCCGGGCTTGGGCGATGCTGAGATGACGAACTGCGACGGGTCGAGCGCGGTGCCCTGATAGTTGGCACCGGTCGAGATCGCGAGCTGACGGTCGATCACCAGCGAGCGGTACAGATAGGAATTGGCGCCGCCGCCCATCAGTTGCGCGAGCACGTCGAGCGCGGGGCTCTCGCCTACCGCAGCGGTGGCAGCCGACGGGACCAGGTAATAGCGGCGCAAGGTCGGCTGCTCGACGCGCGGGTCGGCCAGTGTCACCGTGCGCGGGGACACCGGCGTCGGCTCCTGCGGGCGCAGCCGTTTGGCCGGGATCGACGGCTGTGCGGGGATGTCGGCGAAATTCTTCTCCACCATCGGGCGGATCTCGCTCGCGTCGACGTCGCCGGCGATGATCAGGATCGCGTTGTTCGGCGCATAGAAGCGCTTGTAGAAGGCGAGCGCGTCCTCGCGGTCGAGCTTCTCGATCTCCCGGTGCCAGCCGATCACCGGACGGCCATAGGGGTGGTTGAGATAGAGTGCGGCCATGATCTGTTCGGTCAGCCGCGCATCCGGATTGTTGGCGACGCGCATGTTGTATTCTTCCAGCACCACGTCGCGCTCCGGCAGCACGTTCTCGTCGTGCAGGATCAGGCCAGTCATCCGGTCGGCCTCGAATTCCATCATCTTGCCGAGCTGCTCGCGCGGCACGCGCTGGAAATAACCGGTGTAGTCGGTCGAGGTGAAGGCGTTCTCATTGCCGCCGACCCGCAGCACGGTCTGGGAGAATTCGCCGGCCGGGTGCTTGGCCGTTCCCTTGAACATCAGGTGTTCGAGGAAGTGCGCCAATCCCGATTTGCCGGGGGTTTCGTCCGCGGAACCGACCTTGTACCACATCATCTGCGTCACGACCGGGGTGCGGTGATCGGGGATCACCACCACCTGCAGGCCGTTACGCAGCGCGAAGCTTGCGGGACGTTCCGAGGTGATCGTGGTCTGGGCAATGGCGTGAGAGGCGGAGAGGGGCGCCGTCGAAAGCAATCCGGCAACAAGGGAAACGGCAAGGCGGTGCTGGGACATCAGGACCTATCTAAAAAACCCGGAGCAATATTGCTCCGGGTATCACGGCATCATAGGCCGCGCGTAAAGGCTGCCAACCTCACGAAGGCGAGAGACGAGATTAATTAATCGCCATACTTGCCCTGGGCCGGGTTGTATTCCTTGTTGAGCGATTCCTTCGGCCCCGTGCCATAGGCGTAATTCGGCGATGGCGTCTGGTAGCCGGGCGGCGGCTGGGTCAACGATTCCCGGGTCGGCTCGCTCTTGAAGGTCGCGGTCTCCGTCTTGCTGCCGCCGAACAGGCCGCTGAAACCGCCCTTATAGCCGAGCTGCTCCGGCGAAAGGATCGCGTTGGCGCCGGGGTTGCCGCCGGGCTGGTCGACCGACTCGCCGCCGGTGGACGTCTTGTCGCTCTTCTGAGCGAGCTCGCTCGGCATCAACACACGGCTGGCTTCGCGCGGATCCTTGTTCGTGTTCTTCCGCGACGTAATTGCCGCCTTGCGGCGCTGCTCGTCCGGGTCCTTCGGCCAGTTCGGCACCTTGGCTTCGACGGACGAGGCGGGCGCGGGCAGGTTGAGGCTGGGAGGCACGACCAGCGGCGAACGCTCGCGATAGTCGATGCCGCGGTTTTCCATGTTGGTGCCGCCGAGGCCCTTCATGATGCCTTCGATGACCTTCTCCTCGAAGGTCTTGTCGTCTTCATCGTCCTCGTCGTCGCCGGCCCGCACCGGACTTGCGGCCATCACAAGGCCGATGCCAAGGGCGACTGCGGCGAGCCGCAATCCGCGTGTCAGGACTTTCCAGGCAGTCGAAGCGTTGGCTTCCGAGGCGTTGGCTTCAGCGTGACGCATCGCGCTCTTCCCCACTCTTAAATTCGCTCGGGCGATCACCGGCTTAGGCGCGGTTCCGCCCTTGAAATCCTACCCGCTCGCTGAGGGCCGTATCGGCCTCGATCAGGGCGCTTTTGCGGCGGGTACCCCTAGAAAAGAATCATACAATAGGGCTGCTACCCCGGCAACGATCGCCACATCCGCAAGGTTAAACACGTACCAATTGACCGTCTTTTCCCCGATCTGGACGTGGAACAGCGCGAAATCGACCACCGCGCCATAGGCGATGCGGTCGATGGCGTTGCCGATCGCGCCGCCGATGATCAGCCCGAGCGCAATGGTCGCAAGCAAGGTACGTGAATACGCCATCCAGATCGCCAGCGCCACGACTGCGATCGCCTTGACTGCCATCAAGAGAAGCTGGGCTGTCGGGCTGTCGCTCTGGAACCAGCCGAAGCTGATTCCGACGTTCCAGGCCAGCACCAGGTCGAAGAACGGCGTCACCTTCACCACGCCGCGCCGGGCGAGGTCGAACGAGAACAACAGCCAGAGCTTCGACGCCTGGTCGAGGATCAGCGTGATGACGGCCGCGATGATGCCGGCGCGCAGGGGAGGGGTCATGCCGCCGTTGGCTCCGCCGTCGTCCCGGCGAAAGCCGGGACCCGTAACCCCAGGCAGGAGTCGTTTGAACGAATTTGCGTCATCTGCCATCGCCCATTCCGGACAGCGGTGGTTGGGTCCCGGCTCAAGGCCGGGACGACGAGAAGTTAGGCGCTGACACCGAGCGCCTTCCACTCCCGCAACGCTTGCGCGTCGCGCGGGGAGACGTCGGGATATTCGGCGTCCTCGCCGACGGTGGGCAGGATCTTCCACGAGCGCGCGCATTTGCGCCCTACCGCCTTCTCGACCACCACCGCAACGCCCGGCACGTCGCTCAGGCGGAATGCATCCTCCGGCGCGTCCTGGTTGGTCACCATCGCGTTCGAGGTGATGCAGATTTCCGCGAGGTCGACGTTGAACAGCGTGTCGAGCATCTCCTGGTCGGAGACGTAGACCAGCGGCGAAGCCTCCAGCGACGAGCCGATGTTCTTGGCGGCCCGCTCGATCTCGAGCGCGCCGGTGACGACGCGCCTGATGTCGCGGAGGGTCTCCCATTTGGTGGCCAGCCGCTCGTCGCGGAATTTCTCGAGCCCCTCGGGGAACAGCGTCAGGTGCACCGAAGGTTCCGCATCCTGCTTGTACATCCGCCACGCCTCGTCGGCGGTGAAGCTGAGCACCGGCGCGAGCCATTTCAGGATCGCGTCGCAGATCGTGTCGATCGTCGTCAGCGCCGCCTTGCGCGCGACCGAGGACGGCGGGTCGCAATAGAGCGTGTCCTTGCGAATGTCGAAATAGAACGCCGACAATTCCGTGTTCATGAACGCGGCAAGGGTTGCGACCACGGTCTTGTAGTCGAATTCGGCGTAAGCCTTGCGGATGATCGCGGCCTGGCCGGCGAGCTGATGCAGCATCAGCCGCTCAAGCTCGGGCATCTCTCCATAGGCGACCTTCTCGCTTGGCGTGAAGTGATGCAGCGTGCCGAGCATCCAGCGCACCGTGTTGCGCAGCTTGCGATAGGTCTCGATGGTGTTCTTGAGGATTTCCGGGCCGATGCGCTGGTCGTCGGAATAGTCGGTCGCGCAGACCCAGAGCCGCAGGATATCGGCGCCGGAATCCTTGATCACCTTCTGCGGCTCGACGGTGTTGCCGAGCGATTTCGACATCTTGCGGCCGTTCTCGTCCAGCGTGAAGCCGTGGGTCAGCACGACGTCGTACGGCGCGCGGCCGCGGGTGCCGCAGCTCTCGAGCAGCGAGGAATGAAACCAGCCGCGATGCTGGTCGCTCCCTTCCAGATACATCACGGTGTCGTCGCCGCCGTCGACCTTGCGCTTGATGCCGGCCAGCCCCGGGAAGTGCACGGGGTCTTCCAGCACGAAGGCGTGCGTCGAGCCGGAGTCGAACCAGACGTCCAGGATGTCGTCGACCTTCTTCCAGTCCTCATTGGCAAGCCGCCCGAGGAATCGCTCGCGCGCGCCGTCGGCGTACCAGGCGTCAGCGCCTTCTTTCTCGAAGGCCTCAGCGATGCGCTGGTTGACCGCCTCGTCCCGCAGGATCTCCGCCGAGCCGTTGTCCTTCTCGCGCACGAACACGGCGATCGGCACCCCCCAGGCGCGCTGGCGTGAGATCACCCAGTCGGGACGGTTCGCGATCATGCCGTTGATGCGGTTCTGGCCGGCCGGCGGCACCCATTGCGTCACCGAGATCGCCTGCAGCGCGCGGGCGCGCAGCGTGTCGCCGGGTTTTGCCTTGACGTCCGTCGCGATGTCCTTGTCCATCGCGATGAACCATTGCGGCGTGTTGCGGAAGATCACCGGCTTCTTCGAGCGCCAGGAATGCGGATATTGGTGCTTCAGCCGCCCGCGCGCGAGCAGCAGGCCGCGCTCGATCAGGGCCTTGATCACCGCCTCGTTGGCGTCGCCCTTCTCGCCCTTGTCGTTGATCACGCGTTTTCCGGTGAAGCCCGGCGCATGATCGGTGAAGGCGCCGTTCTCATCGACCGTGTAGGGGATCGCGGGATTGATGCCGCGGCTTTCCAGCTCGCGCGCATTCGCCGTCCAGACGTCGAAGTCCTCACGGCCATGGCCCGGCGCAGTGTGCACGAAGCCGGTACCGGTATCGTCGGTGACGTGATCGCCCGCGAGCAGCGGCACCGTGAATTCGTAGCCGCCGGCGAAACCCTTCAGCGGATGTGCCACTTCGATGGCGTCGAGCGTGTCGGCAGGCAGCTCGCGCGCCTTCTCGTAGGCGGTGACGCGCGCCTGCTTGAACACGCTTTCGGCAAGCGCATCCGCCAGGATCAGGAGATCACCGCTCTTCGCCCAGTTGTCGGCGGGCGCGTCGGTGACCCTGTAGAGGCCGTAGGCGATCTTCGGCGAGAAGCTGATGGCGCGGTTGCCGGGCAGCGTCCATGGCGTCGTGGTCCAGATCACGACGCTCGCGTTCGCCAGCACGCCATGCGCGGGCGAGGTGACCGGAAACTTCACCCACACCATGTCGGAGGTGTAGTCCTCGTACTCGACTTCGGCCTCCGCCAACGCGGTCTTCTCCACCACGCTCCACATCACCGGCTTGGAGCCGCGGTACAGCGTGCCGTTGGCGACGAACTTCATCAATTCGCGGGCGATCTGGGCTTCGGCCGGATAGCTCATGGTGGCGTATGGATGCGCCCAGTCGCCGATCACCCCGAGCCGCTTGAACTCCTCGCGCTGCACGTCGATCCAGTGCGATGCGTAGGCGCGGCATTCTTTCCGGAACGCCACCATCGCCGCGGAGTCGCGGAAATCCGGCTTCTGCTTGCCCTTGCGGCGGTAGTTCTCCTCCTCGATCTTCCACTCGATCGGCAGGCCGTGACAGTCCCAGCCCGGCACGTAGTTGGAATCGAAGCCCAGCATCTGCTGGCTCTTGGTCACCACGTCCTTCAGGATCTTGTTCAGCGCGTGCCCGATATGGATGTTGCCATTGGCATAGGGCGGGCCGTCATGCAGCACGAATTTGGCGCGGCCTTTCGCGGACTGGCGCAGCTTCTCGTAAAGGTCGATCTCGTTCCAATATTTCAGGATTTCCGGCTCGCGCTGCGGCAGGCCGGCGCGCATCGGGAATTCGGTCTGCGGCAGGAACAAGGTCTTGGAATAGTCTCTGGCGTCGGACTTTTGCGGCTTTTCAGACATCGGATCAGGTTTGACTGGGATGGGCGCGCTTAGCGATCTATCGCGGGGGGAACATGAAAATCCCGGTCTTGCGCCGAGCCTTGAGAGCTCACGCGGAAGCCGGGCCGCTAATGCCGATGGTGCGCCGTATCAACATGGGGCCTTCCATAGCAGCCGGAACGGGAAATCGCAAAGGTTCCGGGCTGCAAGTCTGGTTTATCACGGACGCGGCCGGGCCGGATTTCCGGTGACGATTTGCCCTGCGGCGACGTCCCGGGTGACCACGCTGCCGGCGCCGACCACCGCGTCGTCGCCGATCGAGACGCCGGGCAGGATGATGGCGCCGCCGCCGATCCAGACATCGCGGCCGATCCGCACCCGGCGGCCGAATTCGAGGCCGCTGCGCCGGGTCTCGGCATCACGCGGATGGTCGGCGGCATAGATCTGCACGGCGGGGCCGATCTGGGTGCGGTCGCCGATAACGACCTCGACGACATCGAGAATGACGCAGTTGAAGTTGAGGAAGACCTCCTCGCCCAGATGAATGTTGTAGCCATAGTCGCAAAAGAACGGCGGACGGATCACAGCGCCCTTGCCGACATGGCCGAAATGTTCCGACAGTAGCGCATGTCGTTCCGATACCGGCGCGGCCAGGGCGGCATTGTAGTGCGCGAGCCAGGCCTTGTTTGCGGCGGCGTCAACCTGCAGTTCCGCATCACCCGGGCGATACAATTCGCCCGCCAGCATCTTTTCTTTTTCGGTCTTGCTCAATCGATCGCTCCGAGCTTCGGGAACGCCCCTGGTGCCGCGGCGAGCTGCGTTCTGGCGCGCGCGCTGTCGTCGTCCATCTGGCGGATCAACGCTTCAATGTTGTCGAATTTCAGCTCATTGCGGATGAAGCCGATGAAGGCGACGTCGAGAACGTTGTCGTAGAGGTCGCCCTTGAAGTCGAACAGGAACACTTCGAGCAATGGCGCACCATTGTCGAAAGTCGGGCGACGGCCGAAGCTGGCGACGCCGTCGATGCGTTCCGAACCACGACCGACCCGCACGGCATAGATGCCGTGCTTCAGGCCGCAATTCTTGTCGAGGCGTATGTTGGCAGTGGGATAGCCGAGGTTGCGGCCTCGCTTCTCGCCATGGATCACCTTGCCGGTGACGAACCAGGGACCGCCCAGCATGGCGGTGGCGTCCTCGATCTGGCCTTCCGCGAGCGCCATGCGGATGGCGCTGGAGGAAACCGGCCGCTCCTCGATGTCGACATGGGCCTGGACGTCGACCTCGATGCCGAGCCGCGGCGCCTCGGCGACGAGCAGGCTCGGCGAGCCGACCCGGCCCTTGCCGAAATGGAAGTCGTAGCCGACGGCGATACCGCTGATCTCGAGCCGTCCGATCAGGTCATGGTGGATGAAATCCTGCGCGCTGGTGCCGGCGCGGTTCTTGTCGAAGGTCATCACCACGGCGCCGGCAAGCCCTGTGCCTGCGAGCAGGCGCAGCTTATTGGTTTCGTCTGTCAGGCGGAATTGCGGTGTGTTCGGGCTGAAGAAGCTGCGCGGATGCGGCTCGAACGTCAGCGCCAGCGCGGGCTTTCCATGAGCCTTGCCGATTTGCAAGGCGGCCTCGATCACGGCGCGGTGACCAAGATGGACGCCGTCAAAATTGCCCATCGCCACCACGGCCCCCCTCGGGATCGCGCTCTGAGGCGTATTGTCGCGAATAACAGTAAAACCAACAGTCATTTTCTCTTGCGTTCTTCAGGAATTCTTAAGGTCGATTGGCGCGCCGGGACGGTGCTTGCCGGCACCATCGGAGTCAAGCGCGCGAAATCGCATCAAAACGGACGCAATCCGCCCCAAGCCGGTTAACGCGCTGTTTAACGCCTGATGCTACAGGTTCGGGCAAGGGCTGCGGGTCGCGCAGACCAGTAGTTTTTTTGTGCAAGCGTCAGTGTCGTCTGGGGGAGAGAAGATGGCGGTTGATTTGTCCATGCCGGTTCTGGTGGTCGATGACTACAGCACCATGATCCGCATCATCCGGAATCTTCTGAAACAGCTTGGTTTCGATAACATCGACGATGCGTCCGATGGCTCCGCAGCGCTGAACAAGATGCGCGGCAAGAAGTATGGTCTCGTGATCTCCGACTGGAACATGGAGCCGATGACCGGCTACGACCTGCTCAAGGAAGTCCGCGCCGACCCCAACCTCGCCACGACGCCCTTCATCATGATCACGGCGGAATCCAAGACCGAGAACGTGATCGCGGCCAAGAAGGCCGGCGTGAACAACTACATCGTCAAGCCGTTCAACGCGGCGACGCTGAAGACCAAGATCGAGGCGGTCTTCCCGGACATGGCAACGGCGTAAATCTCCACCTCGCC
>NZ_JAGKJI010000095.1 GCF_020329485.1 Bradyrhizobium cenepequi | reverse complement strand
CCTTGTCCGGTCGAGTTGCCTTCCCGTATTGGAAGCCCCACGGCAAGAGCCGCGGGGCTGAGGCCCAATCAAGGGCGGCGGGTGAATTCACCTTCAAAACCGCGGCTGGAAGGTCGCCAATGCGATATTGGGCACTGAGGGGAAATGCGCTCGGGGCGATCACGCCTGCATTACCAAAGCTGCAGCCCTGCGCGACAGCTTGCTGGTCCAGCAGCATGATCTTCAGCCCGCGCTGTTGGAGAGCCAAGGCTGCAGTCACACCGACCACACCGGCACCCACGATAACGGCATCGATCTTGCCTGTCATTACCTCCGGTCCGGCTCCAGCGGAACCCCAATTCCCTTGCGCCTCGCATTGGCGATCGCGCGGGCGCCCAACGCAACGTCAAGAACGCCAATCCCCGCAAGGGAAAGGAGGATCTTTTCTACACCTTCGGGAAGATGAAGTTGGCCCGACATTACGTTGGCCACATTTCCAACGATTCGATTCCAGCCCGCCCCACCCTCGCGGAACTCGCTGCGGCGCATTTTCACACCGTCAGGATCGTCAACGACGATCCAGGCTTCAGAGATCAGTTCGATATCGACCTCTCGCCGTGAACCGAGCCAGCAAACAATCGCGTCGGCTTTAAGCCACGCTGCGCGAACAAGGTCGGTGTCTTCGGGAACGCCAGTGGCTGTGAAAACGATGTCAGCGTCGGCGACCGCCGCGCGAACGTCAGAAGTGGCGGACAAGGTCACGCCGCGCCGAAGAAAGGCGGCGACTTCGCAAGCGTGCCGCGCGGTTGACTCTTTCAGCGACGCCACGGCGATCCGATCGACTGCCTGTGTCGCGGCCAAGAATTTCACCAACGAGTGGCCAATGGCTCCGGCGCCAACCACAGCGGCCCGCTTTAGCGGACGTCTGCCGCACGCCGATGCAGCCGCGACCGCCATCGCGGCTGTTCGTTCCGACGTCAGCTGTGTGCCGTCCAACACGCCGTCGAGCAATCCGGTTTCTGCATTACATACCACGATCGTGGCCGGCACCCGTGGCAAGTTCCGCGAGGGGTTCTTGTCGGAGACTGTGAACCACTTGATGCCTGCCGCAGAACTTGAGAGCACGCACCCGGAAACGCTACCCATGTGGAGGTGGCCGCCATCAATATCCACTCCAAATCCCGATTTCGGGCCCTTGATCACTCGATCAGTGTTCAAGTCGCGCAGCGTCTTGCTTACGATGTCATAGACTTCTTCATCAGTCAGACAAGCTTGGACGCTCCGCGCGTCCAAATAAACTGGCGACGCTGCTGCCACTTTTTTGGGATCAGCTGGCATCGGCACCGGTCTTTCGCGCGTTGCGGCGCTCGAAGAATTGAGTGATCTCCTTTTGAGGAGCACCGGTGTCAAAAGCCTCGTTGTAGGCGGCAATAGCCATTTTCATGGCGTTCAGATAGCGCTCCTGATCGAACTGCCAATTCGCGACT
This sequence comes from Bradyrhizobium cenepequi, assembly GCF_020329485.1. Taxonomy (GTDB): domain Bacteria; phylum Pseudomonadota; class Alphaproteobacteria; order Rhizobiales; family Xanthobacteraceae; genus Bradyrhizobium; species Bradyrhizobium cenepequi. The sequence goes on along the minus strand of NZ_JAGKJI010000095.1, from coordinate 9,674 downwards.
TTGGAGAGCTTATAGGCCACGCGAGGTTGTTTCGAGAGACGCCGAGCGGCGCTCAATCCCGCGTCGAGCACTTTTGACTGTTCCACCACCTCGTGGATGAAGCCGAGTTGCTTTGCTTCATCGGCGTCCATAAGCCGAGCCTGCAGCGCGAGCTCTTTCGCCCGGCTGCCGATTCGCTCCCACATCAGCCAAGTGCCAAAGACACTCGGCAGGCCCGAGCTCACCTCCGTTTGGCCCACCCGCACTTTCGGATGAGCGACGACATAGTCGCAGAACTGCGTGACCTGGAAGCCCGACCCAGCTGCCACGCCGTTGAGTGCCGCAACGAGTGGTTTACTGAACTGGCGCACCGCGTCATAGCAGACCGTAAGGCGCACAAGCCGCGACGTAGTCTCCTCGCCATCCGGAAACTCCTCCATTTCGGCGAGATCCTGGCCGGAGCAGAAGGCCTTTTTTCCCGCACCTGTAAGGACGACCGCGTCGACATTCCCATCGCTATCTGCGGCGCGTAGCCTGCGCGTGAGTTCATCGCGCAGGGCTTGTGTCCAGGAGTTGTAGCTCTCTTGCCTGTTGATCGTGAGCACCAAGACCCGATCATGCATTTCCGAGAGCAGATCCTCGGGACTATGGGCAAACTTCTTGTCTTTCATCATGTACTCCTAAACGGTTCGCTTCGGCTTGAGACCGGCTTTCTCGGCGTCCCATGCGTTCTCAAGATTGGCAGCGATCTCCTTCTTCAAGATCCGTTGCGTCGGCCCGCGGGGGAATTCATTGACGAACTGGATGAAGCGCGGGACTTGGTAATAGGCAAGCTGCTCGGCGCAAAACCCGATGATCCCAACCGGATCAGCTCTTGCCCCGTCGCGCAGCTTGATCACCGCCAGAATCTCCTGGTCGTGATCCCCCAACCCGGAATCGACTCCGATCATTGCCGAGTCCTCGACGTCGGGCGCCGCGTTGAGCACGCGTTCGACTTCCCAGGCCGAGACGTTTTGGCCGCGGCGGCGCATCGCGTCCTTTTTCCTACCCTTAAAGTAAAAGTTGCCCGCCTGGTCGACCATTCCCAGATCGCCAGTGTAAACGCATCGATCTCGCAAGACTTCCGCGGTCTTCTCCGGTGCGCCCCAATAGCAGGTCATCGCCACACTCGGGCTTTTCGGCTTCAATACGATTTCTCCGACAACTCCCGGGCCGACGGCTTTGCCTTGATGGTCGGCCATCGAGCTATCGAACTCCTCGACTGGAGTGCCGATCGAGCCGACCACGCCGTGCAAATTCATGTGCGTGTAGTTTTGCGCCTCGGTGAGCCCGTATCCTTCGCGTACCATGAGCTCGAACCGGTCCTCAAACCTGCGCCAGCTATCCGCGGGACAAGACGAGCCCCACGCGATCGAGATGGAATTATTCCGCCCGGCATCAACCGGCGGCTGCGCCAGGATGATGTTCACGAGTCCGCCCACGTAGTGGAATTTCGTTGCACCAGCCTCCGCGATCTGATCCCACAGGCGCGAGGCGCTGAACCGCTCCACAATGTGAATGCGGGGCCCCTTGTGCAAAGCCATCAGCGCTATTGGCCATGCGTTGCCATTGCACATCGGCTCCCATAGGAGGATCGTGTCGTCCCTTTGGGCATCGGAGAGGATGGCCGCATTTTTCGTGGCCACCCAGTAAAACCGCTCCGATAGGACAGCGCCTTTCGGTGCGCCGGTTGTCCCCGACGTGTAGCTGATGACGATGGCATCATCGAGAGATCGCTGTGCCGCGATGGTCACTGCGCGGCTTGTGCGGAGAAGCACATTCAAATGGAACTCGTCCGCGCCATCGACACCATCTTCGAACCACACCACCGAGGGCGGAGTAGCGAGTGCGGGCAGAGCCCGGCGGATCGCATCGGCATGAACGCGATTGGCTACCAGCACGCGCGGTCTGCTGCTATTGAGCTGCAGCTCAATTCCGGCGGACTTCAAGTGAGGGTTGAAGAAGACCACGGTCGCGCCGATCCAGGAGATCGCCAGAAACAGCTCGATGTGCTCAACAGACTGCCCGAGCATGAGACCAACCCGGTCGCCTGGTTTTGCGCCAGCTTGCCTCAGTGCGCCGGCCATCTCCTGCACGCCGGCGAGGAGCTGTTCGCACGTGGTTTGTTGTCCACGGAACGAACAGAAGACTCGTTTGCCGCTGTCCTTTGCACGAGCCTGCAGGAGCTCAGAAACGATACGCATGGACTGAAGGCTCAATGGTTCAGCACGCGTTGCAGAAATGCGCGCGTGCGCTCGGATTCAGGGTTGCTGAAGATCTTGTCCGGCGGGCCCTGCTCGATGATGCGCCCCGCGTCGAAGACGGCGATGCGATCGGAGATTTCGCGTGCGAAACGCATCTCGTGCGTGACGATCAGCAGTGACACCTTGGCCTCATGCGCAATATTTCGCACCACATCGAGAACCTCTCCAGCGAGCTCAGGGTCCAGCGCCGAGGTGATTTCGTCGAGCAGGAGGATCTCAGGTTTCAGGATAAGCGCCCGCGCGATTGCGATGCGCTGCTGCTGACCGCCCGAAAGCTGCGCAGGGTAGGCATGCACCTTGCTCTCGAGGCCCACCATCCGAAGGTATTCGAGCGCGCTCTTCTCAGCCTGCTCTCTTGACTGCCGTAACACCGTCGTTGGTGCCAGGATCAGGTTCTGCAGCACGGTCAGATGCGGAAACAGGTTGAACTGCTGGAACACCATGCCGCACCGGCGGCGGATCCTCGCCTCCTGCGAGATCGAGAGCGGTTTGCCCGCAGCATCGAACACGATGCTCTCGCCAAAAACCCGGATATCGCCGCCGGTGGGCTTCTCCAAGGTCATCGCTAGGCGCAGTACAGTCGTCTTGCCTGAACCGCTCGGACCGATCAGCGCGACCTTTTCGCCGGGCTTCACTTGCAGGTCGAGATCGACCAGCACGCGATGAGCACCGAAGGATTTGGATACTTTTTCGAATTCGATAGCCCACATGGCCTGTTGCGAATTGGGAGCGGATGCATGCGCCTCACTCGAGGTTGAGGCGGGCGCGGAGGCGAAGGATCCTGCTTGGCTAAATTCCATGCTGCTAGACATGCTTGTCCTTGAATCTCGAAAGGAGGTAGAGGAACGGCAAATTCATGCCGATATAGATGACGCCCGCTACGGTGAAGGGTTCGAGGTAGCGGAAGTTTTCGTAGCCGACCACGTTGGCTTCGCCCATCAGCACCGGCACGCCGATCGCAAAAAGCACTGCGGTTTCTCTGAACATACCGAGCACGTAGTTCAGCAGAGCGGGAATGGACCGCTTGATCATCAACGGAACGAGCACGCGTTGCCATGTAATAAACGAGCTTAGATGGAGTGCCACACACGCGTCGCGCAGCTCGGATGGAATCGTGATCAGGCTGCCTCGATAAACTTCCGAGCAGTACGCCGCATAGACGACGCCCAGCACGACAATGCCAATGGGGATTGCGGGAAGTGTAACCCCCGCTTCCGGAAGCACATAGAAGGCGAAGTAAAGCAGCACGAGGGTCGGCACGCCCCGGAAGAGTTCGAGCCAGAAACGCACGAAGGACCGTCCGAGCGTGGTACTTACACTCTCCAGGATCGCAAGCAGCAGCCCCCCAATCAGCGCAATTGCCGAACTCGCGATCGTCACCAGGATAGTATACCAGACGCCGTCCATGAGCTGCGGCAGGATCTTTACAACAAAGCTCCAATCCCAGGTCATTGGGCGGCTCCCGCAGTGGCACCCATTTGGGGTGCGGCCTCAGTCGATACGCGCGCCGCTCGCAACGCACGATTCAGCGGCAGCACTTGTTCGATTGCGCGAAAGGCAGCGCCGCAAAGAACGGTCAGGATCCAGTACAGGCCGGCAAGCAGGCAATACACAGCTACGGTGTTATAGGTTTGGCCGCGAATGTAGTTACCGACATAGAGCACATCCTGCACCCCGATGAAGCTCACGATTGCCGTCCACTTGACCATGCTCCTGGCCAGGCTGCCAAAACCCGGCACGATCTGCGAGAGCGCCTGTGGCAGAACCACCCTCCTGAAACTCTGTAGTTTGCTCAGGCCAAGTGCATGACACGCATCAGTTTGACCGCGATGCACAGCTTCAATGCCAGCTCGGACGATCTCGGCCCCGTACGCGGCTCCATCAAGTGCCAGAACGAGGATTGCCGCCGCGAGGGGGCTCAGACGGGGCATCCCGGGCAGCAACGGCAGCGCATAGAACACCCAGAACAGGAGAACGAGAGCCGAGGGAGCCCGAAGGAATTCGATGACGAGCATCGCCGTCATCCGTATTGCTGTCGTCTCCGACAGTCTCAGCGCGCCAAGGATCAGCGCGCCGAGCGCAGCACCGGGGATGATACATAACGCTACCCAGACAGTGACCCACAAGCCCTGCGCGAGTACCGGCCAGTACTCCAAAATGGCCTTCACTACAGTTGCTCCTTACTCGCAGCTTGGTTCGACGTCGTTTGCCTTTGTAATCTTGGCGAGGAGCTTAGCGAGCGCATCCCCGTTCGGGATCCCGTATTTCTCATAAAGTTTCTGGATCGTGCCGCTTCTGATCAATGGGACGAGCTGCTCGTTGAACGCATCGCGGAAACGTACGTCTTCCTTCCGGAATACCGCAGCCGACGCAATCACGGGCGACTGTTCGTCGACGACGACTTCGAGGCCCACCTTCTTTGGAATGGGGATACTGAATTGACCGAGGAAAAAAGCGTCAACACGGCCGCCGGTGACCATCGCGGCGCCAGCTTGAATGTCAGTGACGACGGAGATTTGTTCAGGCTTGACCCCCTGCTTCAGCGCGTAGCCCTGATAGCCATCGAGGCCCGGCGTTGCTGCAACCTTAATATCGGGGCGGCGCGCGACATCTGCGAGACTCGTCAGATGCTTCGGATTGCCGGGAAGCACATAGAGACCGGTCTGAGCTGCGTAATAGGGCGCCGAAAATACCACCAGCTTACAGCGAACTTCCGTGATGTTGACGCCAGCGCCAACGTAATCGAATTGGCCAGCCTGCAAACCAGGGATCAGCGATTCCCACCCCGTGAGCCTCGGCGTAAGCGCCGGCAGGCCCATGCCTTTGAGTACCATGTTCTGCAGGTCAACAGAGGAACCCGTCGCCTCTCCGTTCGGCGACACGTTCATGTACGGAGGTAGCGATGCTAGCGCCACACTGATTTTCCCGGTTTTGCGGACCGAGGCAAGCAGAGGGCTCTCGTCTTGCGCGAACGCTGGAAACGAATAGCCGGTCAAGGTAAGTAAAAGGACTAGCAACGAAAATTTTCGTGTTGCACGCATGACGTCCCCTCCTGTCAAAATCAATTTTGATTGATAAATTTGTCGCACTGAGCCCTCCAAGTGCGCCAATACCAATTTTGGCGATATTGATACCAGAACGGAATTGATGTTCTCCTCAAGGATTCCCTGCGCAGGCGAACTCTTCACGAAATAGTTCGACGCAGTAGCGCGCTCGAAGTTCGTTGCCAACCGGCTGGTCTGGTCCGGGCTACAAGGCCGGCGCGTCGATCCCGCAGCTCGACAGGCCAGCGATGGCCCCATTGACGGCTACGTAAACTTGCCCGCACGGCGCAGAGGCCACGACAAGCTCATCCGCCGGGACCTCTATTGAGTGGCGGCGGATACGTCAGGGGCGCCTTTTTGCCCGACAGCGCTCAAGAAACCGCAACCGGTTTGGGAGCCCTTGCTGCCGTCATCTCGAATCCATCATAGCCCTTGGCAGCGACCTCATTGCATATCTTTCGATAGGCGGCGACGCCGCCGATATACGGCATGAAAATCCGCGGCTTGCCCGGAACATTGGCGCCCAAGTACCAGGAATCCGCTTGCGGAAAGAGCGTCCCGTTCGCCAATTCGTTGACATGGGCGACCCATTTGTCCTCGGCCTGCTTATCCGCATCTATCACATCGAGCCCGCGCTCGCGCATGTAGTTGAGACAGTCGGCTATCCAATCGACATGTTGCTCGATCGATACGATCATGTTGGATAGCACCGAGGGGCTGCCCGGGCCCGTAATGACAAAGAGATTAGGAAAGCCTGCAATCATCAGACCGAGGTAGGATTTTGGTCCTTCCGCCCATTTCCGGTTTAGCGTGAGACCTGCCCTTCCCCGAATCTCGATCTTGGCGAGCGAGCCGGTCATCGCGTCGAAGCCGGTGGCCAGGACCAACGCATCCAGCTGAAAACTCTTCGCCTGCGTACGCAGGCCGTCAGACAGAATCTCCTGGATTGGATCCGACCGAATATCGACCAGTGTGATATTGGGCCTGTTGAATGTTGTAAAATAATCGGTATCGACGCAGATTCGTTTGGTGCCGATCGGGTGGGTATTCGGCTGCAGCAGCTTCGCGGTTTCCTCGTCCTTGACAATCTCGGCGATTTTTTTGCGCACGAAATCGGCGGCAGTGTCGTTGGCCGCCTTGTTCACGTACAGATCGCTATAGGCCGATGATAGGAACGTAGTGCCGCCGTGCGCCCACCGTGCCTCATATTTCGCGCGCCGTACGTTGTCGTCGTCTTCAAACGCACCCCGCTCGGCTACCTCTCCATAAAGGCCACTCCGCGACAGCTCGCGCATAAAACGCCTCACTTCCGAATATTTGGCGCGGAAAGGCTGGCGATCCTGATCCGTCAGTGGTGCGTTGCGCGCGGGAATCGAAAAATTCGCAGTACGCTGAAACACCGTGAGGTGTTTCGCCCGCTCGGCGATCATGGGCACGACCTGGATGCCCGAGGAGCCCGTGCCGATCACGCCAACGCGCAAGCCCTTGAAATCCACAGGTTCGTGCGGCCAATTGCCGGTGTGATAGACTGGGCCACTGAAGCCATGCAGGCCCTGGATATCCGGCACCCGCGCGTTGGACAGACACCCAGTGGCCAGTACAACAAATCGGGCGGTTACGATTCTGCCGTCGGAAGTCGTAACCGACCAGCTACCCGCCTCCTCGTCGAACACGCAAGCTACGATGTGGGTATTGAGCTCGATATCCGGTCTTAGATTGAAACGGTCGGCAACATGGTTGGCGTATTGCAAAATCTCGGGCTGGGATGCGTAGCGTTCGCTCCAGTCCCACTCTCGCTGCAGCTCCTCGGAGAACGAGTAGGAATATTGCATGCTCTCCACATCGCAGCGCGCACCTGGATAGCGGTTCCAATACCAGGTGCCGCCAACGCCGGCGCCCTTCTCGAAGACGCGCACTTTCAAGCCGAGTGCGCGCAGCCGATATAGCATGTACAGCCCGGCAAAGCCGGCACCGACCACGAGGACGTCGTAGCTATTGCGGACCGCGGTTCGGCCTTGTTGCGAAATCGCTTGCGCGGTGGACATCGATATCGTTCCCTCGATTGTTCTGGTTGAGCGGAGAGCATTCCCTCTGCAGGACTGCAAGACGGCGTTTTCTGTGGTCCTCTTCGCTCGCAGCTAAACGTGAGGCCGCTGGCCCAGGTGAAGTTGGCGAGCATCTGAGTATTGATGTCTTCGTTGAGAATCCCGCACCTCTCGTGGCAAGTAAGGGCAGGCAGGCCCATTAAGCACCAGCTCATGCAGGTCGATCGAAGAACCGAGCGCCTCTCCGCTGGGGAACGCGATCACGTAAAGCGGTATTGACGCTGGCGCCAATCTGCCTACGCCGTTGCAGATGGACGCAATGAGAAGGCTTTTATCTTGCGCAAAGGTTGGAAACAAGCAGCCGGTCAATGCCAAGAGCACCAGCAAAGGGAGCTTTGCTGTCGCACGCATAAGTTTCCTCGCGTCCAGTAAATTGATCAATTTATTGCATAGTGGGTGAATCGCCTCTGTCGAGGCCAATACCAATTTCGAAAAGACCAATACCAGATTGGAATTTATTAGGGATTCCTCGATCAATTGCAGGAAATCGGAAGGCACGCTGGGTGTTGCTGAACAGATCCGCATTGCGCCCACCGACAGGCAAGGTGCGTTGGGCCAGCCGGGCAACATGCCGTGGCAATCCTGGAGCGCGCAGCCTCCAGCTCGGCTTTCGCGGCTCAACGGATACGATCGGGCAACTGGAGGAGAGTCCGGTCTAGTTCGCGGATGTCCTTGCAACCGCTCTGGGCCATTGCAGTGTCGAGCTCACGCCGCAAAATCCCGATCATTCGGCTGGCGCCCGACATTCCGCCAACGGCAGTGCCGTAGAGCAGGCTTCGACCAAGCATGATGGCCTTCGCTCCCACTGCAAGGAGCTTGAGGATATCGCTGCCTCGCTGAACGCCGCTGTCGGCAAACACCGTGATCTGCTGGCCAACCGTATCAACGATCTCCGCCAACACCTCGATCGGCGCCACGGCGCTGTCAAGATTGCGTCCACCGTGATTTGAAACAACAATACCGTCGGCGCCCAATCTGGTCGCGAGGATCGCATCCTCCACGCGAAGGATACCCTTTAGGACGAGGTTGCCTTTCCAGAGATCGCGCAGCCGATGCATGTGCTCCCAGCCAAGGTTCGGCGCGTAACTGAGAGCCTTGCCCTCGCCCAGGATGCTGCTGCGATATGGGGCGGGGTAATTCGCGAACGCGGGCACTTGCCCGGCTGTCAGATAGCGGGAAAGACACTGAGCGCCCAGCGCGGATGCAGAGCCACATCGCATACATTGCGCGCGGAAAATCGGAAAGGCATCCCAAAGCCATTGCGGGTGTTGTATTCCCGGTTGGCAGCGACGGAGCCGCTATCAACCGTGACGACCAATGTCCGCACGCCGCTATCCCATGCCCGCTGGATCAGGTCTCTCGTGAGCTCTTCCTTTTCCCATAGATAGAGCTGAAGCCAGATCGGGCCTTTGCTTGCAGCCGCGATCTCTTCTATAGCGGTAATTGCCTCGGTTGCCGCACAGAACGGCATCCCGTTCGCGCAGGCTGCTCTGGCAAGTTCGATTTCTCCTTGATACCGCACAAGTCCTGCAAAGGCGGTCGGGGCAACGATCATCGGCGTATCGTAGGCTTGGCCGAAGAGCGAGACGGCCTGGTTACGAACGCCGCCAGCGGTCAGCACCCGCGGCTTGATCCGCACTGCGTCCAGAGCATGGCGGTTCCAGCGGAGCGCATTCTCGTCCTCGGTGCCTCTATCGATGTATTCGAAGATGCCGTGCGGCAGCCGGCGCTTGGCCAACTGCCGAACCTCTGCATAGTTGAGGAAGTCGTTCATCTAGCTCGACTCCACCGTCGCTGCGTGGCGAGATCATAATCATTGGTTTTTGACTTGGCGCCCTCATCTTTCTGGTTCCGACTTGTCAGCGCGCGCTTTGCTGTCTCACTCCAGCCGCCAGCCGACCTTTTCGGCGAAGCTCTTGTAGAACTCCGGCGTGTAGGCGTTCTGCGGATCTCGCCGCACGCGTTCGTCGAGCTCTTGGGCATCTTCGCCAACCAGGATGCGCCATTTCCCTGCCTTGACGCCATCGAGGATGATCTTTGCGGCCTGTGCAGCCGAGGTCGGCGCGTTCTCCACAAATTGGCGGGCACGTTCGGCAGCCAGATCTTGAAGCTCCTGATCCGACATGTTGTCCACCTCGACCCCGAGCTTTCGCAGGCGCGCAATCTCGTCGTTGCTCAAGCGGTCACTACCGGTTTGCACTCTCCGGGAGTTTGAGACGATCGATGTTCCGACCATGCCGGGC
>NZ_JAGKJI010000094.1 GCF_020329485.1 Bradyrhizobium cenepequi | reverse complement strand
GCGCCGAAAGCGGATGCCACCAGCGGCACCTTGATCAGCACCAGCGCGGTGACCAGTGTCACTATTAGTCCGACGACCGCCTGCCGGATCGATACCGCGCGTCGTTTTTCGCTGAACGCCCAGGCGATCGCCAGCAGCGCCACCACGCCGAACGCCGATTGCAGTTGTAACATTCCACAAAACTCCCGAACGATTATGGCAGCACGATCTGCAAGTGCAATGCCGCTCCGTTTTGCGGCGACCATTGACAAGCACGCCGAGGTCGGCCACGGCTCGCCCATGTCCTCGTCAACGCCGGGCCCGTGCCCGCGATTTGCTGGCGCATGGGCCCTTCCTGCTGTTCCTGTCATCGCGAAGCTTGTCGCGGTTCTCGAGCCAGATTGGCGCGGTCGCGATCGGCTGGCAGGTCTACGATCTCACGGGCAGTGCCTTCGCCCTCGGGCTTGCTAATGCACATTCGCTCCACGTCATTTCGGGATGGTCCGAAGGACTAGACCTGGAAACTCGAGATTCCGGGTTCGACGCCGCGCGTCACTTCGTCAGCGGGCAGCCGCTTTCCTTGGCGGTGAAGAACGCCCGGTCGCCCGGCACCACCGCGAGCTGCTTGTAGTAATCCCACGGCTTCTTTGACTCCGAGGGCTTCTTGACCTCGAACAGGTACATGTCGTGCACCATGCGGCCGTTGGCCAGCACCTTGCCCTTGGCAAAGGCGTCGTCGACCGGCAGCTCTTTCAGCTTCTTGGCAACTGCCTCGGAGTCCTTGGTGCCGGCGGCCTTCACCGCCTTCAGATAACTCAGCGTCGCCGAATAGGTGCCGGCATGGATCATGCTCGGCATCTGTCCGGTGCGCTTGAAGAAGCGCTCGGAGAAAGCGCGACTCTGGTCGTCGTGATCCCAGTAGAAACCTTCGGTCAGCACCAGGCCTTGCGCCGCGTCGAGACCGAGGCCGTGAACTTCGGAGATCGTCATCAGGAGGCCGGCGAGCTTCTGGCCCCGCCGGACGGTGCCGAACTCGGCCGCCTGCTTGATCGAATTGGCGGTGTCCTGGCCGGCATTGACGAGGCCGACGATTTTCGCCTTCGAGCTCTGCGCTTGCAGCAGGAAGGAGGAGAAGTCCGACGAGTTCAGCGGCACGCGAACCGAGCCGACCACCTTGCCGCCGGCGTGGGTGACGATCTCGCCGATGTCCTTTTCCAGCGTGTAGCCGAAGGCATAGTCGGCGGTGAGGAAAAACCAGGTGTCACCGCCCGTCTTCACCAGCGCGCCGCCGGTAACGACCGCGAGCGCGTGGGTGTCGAAAGCCCAATGGAAGCCATAGGGCGAGCAGGCGCTGCCCGTGATGGCCGAGGTCGCCGCTCCCACCACGATGTCGATTTTCTTCTTTTCCTTGGAAAGCTCCTGCACCGCGAGCGCCACCGACGAGGTCGTGAGTTCGGTAATCATGTCGACGCCCTTGGCGTCGTACCAGCGGCGCGCGATGGAGGTGGCGAGATCCGGCTTGTTCTGGTGGTCGGCGGTGACCAACTCGATTTTCTGACCGAGCACTTCGCCACCAAAATCCTCGATCGCCATCTTCGCGGCTTCGACCGAATATTTGCCGCCATAGTCCGCATAGACACCGGACTGATCGTTCAGCACGCCGATCTTCACGCTCTGCGCCGATACTGGCGCGGCCAGCAACAGGCTGCATGCCCCCACAGCGGCGAAAAATCCCGATTTCATTTTTATGGTCTCCCCACAGCTTCTTTCAGGAAAAATCGGCGCGTGATTATTTTATGTCCCCGCGCCTGCCCATCTATTTCGGTTCAGCCAATAGTATTGCCTCTCCAGGCCTGCAGCTTCAGACCAGTCATCCTGAGGTGCGGAGCGGAGCGAGCCTCGAAAGTGAACGGCACCGGGACCGTTAACCCTTCAAGACGTGCGTTCCGTGCTCCTCAGGGTGACGGAGATAGTATTCCGGCTTCGTCGCGCATCGGCGTCACCGCAACTCACCCCGCCGCGGCCGCCGTCGTTTGGGTCGGCTTGCCCTCGTTCTTGCCTTCCGCGAGGTTGCGCACCACCATGTAGAAGATCGGCGTGAAGATCAGGCCGAACAGCGTGACGCCGAGCATGCCGAAGAACACGGCGACGCCGACCGCCTGGCGCATCTCCGAGCCGGAACCGGTCGACACCACCAGCGGCACCACGCCGAGGATGAAGGCGAACGAGGTCATCAGGATCGGCCGCAGGCGGAGCCGGCAGGCCTCGATGACAGCCTCCGGTCGCGACCTGCCCTCGCGCTCGATGTCGCGCGCAAACTCGACGATCAGGATCGCGTTCTTGGCCGCAAGTCCCACCAGCACCACGAAACCAATCTGGGTTAGGATGTTGACGTCCTGGCCCATGATGCGCACGCCGATCGTGGCCGCGAACAGGCACATCGGCACGATCAGGATCACCGCGAACGGCAGCGTCCAGCTGCCATATTGCGCCGCCAGCACCAGATAGACGAACAGCACGCAGATCGGGAACACATAGAGGCCGGCATTGCCACCCGTCACCTGCTGATAGGAAAGATCGGTCCATTCGAAGGAAAAGCCGCTTGGCAATGTTTGGTCGGCGAGTTGCTTGATGGTGTTGAGTGCCGTCGTCGAGCTCGTGCCCGGTGCCGGCTCACCCTGCAACTCGGACGCCGAATAGAGATTGTATCGCGCGACACGGTCGGGTCCCGAGGTATCCTTGAAGTCCACGAGACTGCCGAGCATCACCATGTCGCCGGCGGCGTTGCGGGTGCGCAGCCGCGCCAGGTCGGAGGTCTCCTTGCGGAATGGCAGGTCGGCCTGCGCCGTGACGTGATAGGTGCGGCCGAACAAATTGAAGTCATTGACGTAGGTCGAGCCGAAATAGGTCTGGATGGTGTCATTGATGTTGGCGATCGGCACCCCGAGCTTCTGCGCCTTGACGCGATCGATGTCGACGAACAGCTGCGGCGTATTCGCTGTGAATGGCGAGAAGACCGAGGTCAGGTTTGGCGACTTCCGCGCGGCGGCGACGAGTTCGTCGGTCGCGGCTGCCAGCAGCTCAGGGCCGCGGCCTTGCCGATCCTGGATACGGATGGTGAAGCCGCCGCCGGTGCCGATGCCTGGCACCGCGGGCGGCGGAATGACGATGATGAAGGCCCCCTGGATCACGGACAGGCGCTTGCGCAGCTCGGCCGTGATGGCCACCGCCGACAACCCCTTTTTCTGGCGCGCCTCCGGCTCATCGAACACGGGGAACAGCGCCGCGGCGTTGCCGGACTGCGTGCGCGTCGCGCCTGAGAAGCCGGCAAAGGCCGCCACGCGAACGATGCCCGGCGTATCGAGCGCGATTCGCTCGATCTCGCGCACCACCGCCGTGGTCCGCGCCAGCGACGCGGCGCCTGGCAATTGCACCGAGATGATGAGGTAACCGCGATCCTGCGCGGGAATGAAGCCCTGGGCGGTGGTGGCGAGCAGCCAGCCGGCGCTGCCGATTAGCGCGAGATAGATCACAAGCATCACCGCCGTATAGCGGATCACGAAGTCGGCGGCGGCCGCATAGCCATGCGCCAGGCGATCGAAGATGCGGTTGAACAGCGCGGTGAAGCTGTCCCAGCCGCGCGCTATGATGTTCCAGCGCGCCGGCGGACGTTTCTCCTCGTGCGGAGTAAGGATCTGCGAGGCCAGTGCCGGCGACAGTGTCAGCGAGCAGAACAAGGAGATCGCGGTCGCGACCGCGATGGTGATGGCGAATTGCTGGAAGAACTGTCCTGAAATGCCGCCCAGGAAGGCTGTCGGCACGAACACTGCACACAGCACCAGCGCGATCGAGACCAGCGCGCCGCCGACCTCCTCCATGGTCTTGAGCGCGGCCTCGCGCCGGCTCATACCGAGCTGGAGATGTCGTTCGACATTCTCGACAACCACGATGGCGTCGTCGACCACGATGCCGACCGCGAGAACCAGACCGAACAGTGTCAAATTATTGATCGAGAATCCGAGCGCTGCCATCACCGCGAAGGTGCCAACCAGCGACACCGGGATCGCAATGATCGGGATGATCGCAGGCCGCCACCCCTGCAAAAACACCAGCACCACGATGACGACGAGCGCCATCGCCTCGTAGACCGTCTTGATCAGCTCATGGACCGATTGGGCGATGAATTCGGTGGGGTTGTAGCCGATATTGTAGTCGAGCCCCTTCGGGAAGCTCGCCTTCAGCTGCGCCATCGTGTCAGAGATATGCTTCGCCGTGGCGAGTGCGTTCGATCCAGGCCGTTGCGTTACAACCATTGCGACGGCCGACTTGCGCAAGATGAAGCTGTTGGTGGTGTAGGATAGCGCGCCGAGCTCGACGCGGGCGACGTCGCGCAGTCGCACGGTACGGCCGTCGGAGCCGGCCTTCACCACGATGTCCTCGAACTGCCTGGAATCCTTGAGGCGGCCAGTGAAGACGAGGTTCGGCTGGAATGCGCGATCGGCGATCGGCGGCTCCGCGATCTGTCCGCCGGTGATCTGCAGGTTCTGGGCGCGGATCGCTGCCAGCACCTCGCTCGAGGTCAGACCGACATCGGCGATCCGGTCGGGATCGAGCCACAACCGCATCGCGTAGTCGCGCGCGCCGAACATCTGGATGTCGCCGACGCCGTCGAGCCGCAAAAGCTGATCGCGGACCTGCAGCAGCGTGTAGTTGGAGATGTAGAGCTGGTCGAAGCTGTCATCGGGCGACAGCATAAACACGACCATCAGGATGTCCGGACTGTTCTTGCGCGTGGTCACGCCGTTGCGTTGCACCTCTTCCGGCAGCCGCGGCTGCGCGATCGCGACACGGTTCTGCACCAGCACCTGAGCGGTGTCGAGGTTGGTGCCGAGCTTGAAGGTGACGGTGATGGTGAGCTGGCCGTCCGAGGTCGCCTGGCTGTAGAGATACAGCATATCCTCCACGCCGTTGATCTCCTGCTCGATCGGGGCGGCGACGGTGTCGGATACGGTCTGCGCCGAGGCGCCTGGATATTGCGTGGTGACGGTAACGGTCGGGGGCACCACTTGCGGATATTCCGAGACCGGCAGCGTCTGATAGGCGATCGCGCCGACGATCAAGAGCACGATCGACAGTACCATCGCCAGGATGGGCTGGTTGATGGAGAGCCTGCCGAGATTCATGGCTTGGCACCTGCCGCGGGCTTGTCGCCTGCTGGCGGCTTATCCACTGCCGGGGGTTTGGCCATTTGCGGCGTCACCTTGGCGCCGACGCGGGCGCGCTGCAGCCCGTCGACGATCACGTGATCCTCGGCCTTGAGGCCCTCGCGGATCACGCGCAGGCCCTCATCGAGCGGGCCGAGGACCACCGGCCTTGCCTCCACCGTATTGTCGTCCTTGACCACGAACACGATCTTGCGTGACTGGTCGGTGGCTACAGCGGTGTCCGGGATCAGCAGCGCCTCGTAGGGCGCGGAGCCGATGATTCGGACGCGGCCGAACTGCCCGGGCAGGATCGAAAGATCCTTGTTCGGGATCACGGCGCGGCTGCGCAGCGTCGCGGTCGAGACGTCGAGGCGGTTGTCGAGGAAGTCCATCTTGCCCTCATGCGAGGGTTTTGTTTCGCCGGTCAGCGTCACCTGCACCGGGTTCGACGTATCGCGCGAGCTGGGCCGCTTGCCTTCGAACCACAGCCGGCTGTTGCGCTGATAGGTCGCCTCGTCGACATCGAAATAGACGTAGATCGGATCGAGCGACACGATCGAGGTCAGCAGCGTAGAGCCGCCTTCGCTGCCCTGCACGAGGTTGCCGGGCGTCACCAAATGGCGACTGACGCGGCCGGTGATCGGCGCTAGCACGTGGGTGAATTCGACATTGAGCTGCGCCGCCTTCAGCGCGCCTTCGGCCTGGGTCTCGGCGGCGCGCGCCGCCTGCAGCGCCTGGCGGCGCTGGTCGACGACTTGTTCAGAGACCGCGCTGGTCTGCACCAGGTTCAGGCCTCGCTCGAGATCGCGCTTGGCAAGCTCCCCCTTGCCGCGCGCGTCGGCGAGCTGACCTTCGGCTTGCAGCACGACCGCCTCGAACGGGCGCGGATCGATGATGTAGAGCAGATCGCCGGCGCGGACGATCGCACCGTCCTTGAACTCGACGCTGTTGACGAAGCCGCCGACACGGGCGCGGACCTGAACCTCCTGGATCGCCTCGAAGCGACCGGTGAACTCGTCCCAGTCGGTGACGGTCCGTTTGACCGGCTGCGCCACCGTCACCGGCGGCGGAGCGGCCGCCTGCGATTGCGCCTTCTCGTCGCAGCCAGCGAGCGCCAGCGCGAACAGCATACCGATCGGTGCGCCGCCGCATCGCACAAGGCGGCGAAACGAACCGCGATCGAGCCGGGTCGCCGGAGCCGGATACTCCGTTCTGTCAGTCGCACTCACTTCCGTCTCCCCAAGGACCTAATGTTGCAATTGAATTGGACAGGTCGACACTGTTACCGTCAGCCGGTCTCGGTACAGGCAGCAGCATCACTCGCACCGCTGTTCCGACGCAGACCTCGGACTTGATTTCAATAGCGCCGCCGCTCTCTTGGACAAATCGCTGCGCCTGGCCGAGACCGAGACCCGAACCTCGCCCATCTGGCTTCGTCGTGAAATTGGAGTCGACCGCTCGCCAAAGCACCTCGTCCGCCATGCCGCTTCCGTTATCGGCGACCACGACTTCTGCCACCACAGTCGACGCTCGTGCACGCGACACACTGTTCTCCGCCAAGGCTACGACCTTGCCACCGTCTTGCAGCGGATCGGCCACAAAATCGGAGAGATCTTGGGCAGTCACGAGTGTGAAGTGAAACACCAGGACCGACGGCGTGCTGCAATCCTCCGCTGCCGCGACAAGGTCCCGCCGGGTCGTAATGTCAGTGTGTCCATCGCGTGACGATTTCGATTAGGTCATTACTCTGCATATCGACCCCCTGCCTTTTTACTCTTCCATCGTGTTCCGCGTGTCGATCGCGGAGCCGCAAGTTTCGGGACGACGATGCTTTTGGAGAATGACTTTGCAACGCCGGCGAGGGAAATCACCTCTCGCCATGGAGTCGATAAACGATCGTTATCGACGCTTCGCCGCACGGCCCGATGCCGTAGCGGAGGAATGCCCCGAGCGGCATGGCGAAGCCGACGTTTTTACTCTGCAGAGACTTCTAAGCCGCGTTCAGACGCTGAATCGGCAATCAATGCCGTCGCGGGCCACTGTGGGCTATTCATGATCCACACGAATAACTCAAACGCATTTCCACAATCTAGTGCTTCTTGGACGAATTCGTCATTTTGACTGATAGCATGGAGACTCGATCTGAAGGTGTCCAATACGCCGCAGCTATAGTTTCGATTACCACCGGCATACGCGATGGTGCCGCTCCTAGCTTGACCGCGGATTTTGCCTTGACCGCGGGGTCGCCTGCGACGCAAGTACCGATCTACGGAATCCGTTACTGAGAGTATGCGCAAAGTCGGCCGCTCAAAGTTCGCGCCAGAGATTGCATCCTGATGGACGGCGTCGAATGTTTAACGGCGTCGAAGCGCCGCTGGGCAATGCTCTGCATCTTGCTTGGACTTGGTCTAAGTTCCCTTGGAAGCGCGATCGTGAATATCGCCTTGCCGAATATCTCGCGTTCATTCGCAAGTAGTGACGCAGCGACCGTTTGGGTCGTGAATGCCTATCAGCTTTCGGCAACAGTTTGCTTGTTGCCCGTTGCAAGTCTGGCAGAATCACTCGGTCTGAAGCGCGTTTATGCCGCCGGTCTAGCTATTTTTGTTCTCGCGTCGTTGGGGTGCGCTTTCGCTCCGACATTACCGATGCTGGTGAGTGCGCGCTTGATTCAGGGCGCCGGAGCGGCCGCAGTTGCTGTGGCCGGCGTTGCATTTGTGCGCGTGATCTATCCGCACCGCATGGTCAGTAAGGGCCTCGCGTTGGTCGCACTAGCGGTGGCGATACCTGGAGCATTGGGGCCTACCATCGCGGCGACAATACTTGCCGCGGCAAAATGGCCCTGGTTGTTTCTGGTGAATGTGCCATTCGGCCTCGCGGTACCGCTATTTATTGCCGCTGCACCACCAGACGTTTGGGGCGTTCGCCCTCTCGATCTGACCGGGACCGTTCTCAATGCGGCAGCGTTCGGCCTTTTCGTCGTCGGTGTCGGCACGCTGGGTATTGGCGATTGGCGCATTGCGACAGGAGAGATCGTAGCAGGTCTTCTCTGTTTTAGCCTCTTCGTTCGACAACAGCTCCACCACCCGGCGCCAATGTTGCCATTCGATCTTTTCCGTATACCTCTGTTTACCCTATCGGTGTGGACATCTGTCTGCTCCTATGCAGCGCAAATTCTGGCTTACGTCTCCTTGCCGTTTTTATTTGAGACGGGGCTGCATCTTTCGGCCGTGGAAACAGGTCTTCTTATGACTCCCTGGCCGTTCATGACCGCCATCACGGCTCCTGTCGCCGGTCGCTTGACAATTCGCTACCCCGCCTCGGTGATTTCCAGCATTGGTTTGGCGTTGTTGGCGGCCGGTTTGCTTTTGATGGTCTTCTTGCCGACAACTCCGGCGAAGTGGGATGTCGTATGGCGGCTGGCCCTTTGCGGTATCGGTTTTGGCCTTTTCCAGACCCCGAACAACACTGCGATGATGACGGCTGGACCCATTGGGCGTAGCGGGGCCGCAAGTGGGATGAATGCTGCGGCTCGCTACGTCGGATGGTCACTTGGTTCCGCCTTGGTCTCACTGATCTTCGGCTTGGGCGGAGATCATGGCACGGTCTTTTGTTTGGTTGCCGGAACGGGCTTCGCGCTGATGGGAGCCGCTACCAGCAACGCTCGTCGGTTCAGATAGCGTCCAAATGCGGGACGCCGGCACCTCGGCGAAGGTTGTGTGGCAATACGTGCGCTATGCGATAGACCGACGTTCCGCCCAACTCTTGTTCGAGCCGCTGTATCGTGCGAGTGAGCGTGGGCCGAGACACTCCGCTCTGCATGGCTGTTTCTGTGCAGTTAAGGGTGTCAGCGAGGTTAGGAAATATCGAATCTGGTTGAATTCCGATCTTTCTAAGCCCCTGTCGAGCCGCCCGCTTTCGCCGCGGCCGGCGTCGGGGTTATTGCAGCTGTAAAGGCGCCGCCGATCGAGGTCACGGCGGCTACGGCGAGACCGACTTCGTAGCCAGACTCAAAAGACGCAACACCGGCGGCCAGTGCCGCGCCAGCAAGCTGCGCAATCCGGCTCGCCGCATTGTTGATGCCGGAAGCGAGCCCTTCGTCGGCCTGATCCACACTCGACAGGACCGACGCGGTGAGCGGCGCCACGAGCACAGCGAAGGACAGGCCCAGCAGGGTCATGGGTCCGATCACGCCGAGCATCAGGGATTCGTCCCGGCCGAGCGCCATCAAGACATAAGCGAGTGCCGCACCTGCCGGTCCCGCGATGAGCATGGCCCGCGCGCCAATCTTGTCCGCCAACCCGCCGAACACGCCCGACAGGAGTCCGACGCCGAGCGTGAAGGGCAGGAATACCAGCCCGGCATCGGTCGATGACAGGGCGCGGCGGTCGACGAGGTCAAAGGGAAGCAGAAAGAACATGATCGAAACCGCCGCATAGACCATCAGAGTGGCGACGTTCAGCCCGACGAAGGCGTGGTTCTCCAGCAGGCGAGGTGGCGTCATCGGGTGTTTGCTTCTGCGCTCCCAGAACGCATAGACGGCGAGCCCGACAATCCCGAGCCCAGCGACGATCGTGAGCACCGTGCCCATTTGGGCCGGTGCGCCCGCCGCGGCCTGAGCTTTGCCGGGGCCGATCTGGCTGAGCGCCCAGGCGAGCGCCCCGAGCGCCGAAGCGAGGATCGCGGCGCCAATCACGTCGAACCTGCGTTGGATGCGGCCATCTTTTGGCGCGAAGACCAGCAGGACTCCCACTGCTACGACCGCGATGGGCGGGTTGATCCAGAACACGGATGGCCAGCCAAAGGTCTCGGTCAGCCAACCGCCCAGGACAGGACCTCCGGCGGTGGTCAGAGCCGATGCCGCCGCCCATATGCCGATCGCCCGGTTTCGCTCCGCACGCGGATAGGTGGCCCCGATCAGGGCGAGGCTGGCAGGAGTGACGATCGCTGCGGCCGCTCCCTGCGCGACGCGGGCAGCGATCAGCCAGGCGGGCGAAGGCGCCAGCGCGCAAGCTGCGGACGCCAGAGCGAACAGGACGCAGCCGAGCCCGAGCATGCGCGCCTTGCCATAAACATCTGCGAGCGCCCCGCCGATCAATGTCAACGAGGCGAGCGCCAACATATACCCGTTGAGAACCCATTGAACGGACGCGAGGTCGGCACCGAAATCAGCGCGCAATCTCGGTAACGCAACGGGCAGCGCCGTCCCATCGATGAACGCCATCGAGGACGCGAGCACGCAGGCGGCTAGCACCATGCCCCGGCACCAAGGCGGCACTTCCCGCCCAAGCTCTCGCGGGCAGGGTTCTGCATCGATAACGCCGCGGCTGCAAGGCTCTACAAACGGCTGCGCCTCCTGGCGACAAGCTCGCCATCTCTGATTAGTAGGAGGGGTCATTTGCAGTCTCGTTTTGGTTGTACGTGCTTTTGAAAGCAGTCTCACAGTGTGGCGGTCGACCCCCGCGAGGGAAATCATCTCTCCCCATAGAATCTATAGACGATAGTTATTGCCGCTCGGCGCGCGACGCGATGCCGTCAGGGCTCGCGCAACTTGCCTTGATTTACGAATGGCATCGAGACCTGTCGCGGCAGCATTCCCCGCTGCTATCGAAACTATACATAACGGGCAATGGGAAATTTCGTCCGGCGCCGCAATCAATGCGCAGCGCTCTAGTTGCTCTGCACGGTGATTATGACTCTTTGGAAGTGTCGGGATAGGCTCGGCCCATTTTGGCGCGGGCCTTGTCTGTAGTGAACATCCATTTGATGCGGCAGCGTGCGGCGTTCCTCTGCCGTTCCCAAGCGATGATTTCGCGGCGCAGTCGCTTGGGGTCGTCGATCCTGCGACCGAGGCACTGTCCCCGCAAGACGCCGACCTCGATCTCAACCATGTTGAGCCAGCTTGCATGCTTGGGGGTGTAGTGGAACTCGAGCCGCCGCAAGATCCGCCTGGCTTCGGCGGGCG
>NZ_JAGKJI010000093.1 GCF_020329485.1 Bradyrhizobium cenepequi | reverse complement strand
CGCCCGGTCCGAAATAGCACAAATCCCGCGGCTTGCGTGTCCCTCGCTCATCATCAAACGCCGAGCCGCCCGTATCTTCCAGATTGCCTCTGGCTCATGTTGCCGATGATCCATCATGATCGGCAGCAGCAGCGGCGAGCAGCATTTCCGAATCGGCCTCGATGTCTGAGCAATGCGGCCGATATGTATCGGACGGTTTTGCTGCGGTATCCGGCCTGTAGGCTTGCTTCGGCGTGATCGCCTGAAGACTTGATCCAATTTGAGCCGGTCGTTCACACTCTGTTGAGGCGTCGTACCAGTTACGCCGAGGCTTGACGCAGGTCCTTCTCGCCGGACCAGGAGCCATTGGCATTGCTCTTTCTTCCGAGTCCCAATTTTTATTTCGATTGAACACGAAGTCGGTTCGCCCTTTTCATCGCGCCGTTCACGTGGGCGTGGGTGAATGGGGCGAGCCGAATGTTTCCAGCGAAAATCTATGTCGGTCAGATCACGATCGTGTTCGGCATCGTCATCGCGTCAACCTGGGGTGCGACGCAATGGACGGCAGCAGCTCTGGGATTTCAGGAGCGGCTTGGTGAACCCTGGTTCTCAGCTGCAGGCTATCCGATCTATCTGCCGTGGCGATTGTTCGAATGGTGGTTCGCCTACGAGGCTTATGCGCCCGAAATCTTTGAAGAGGGCGGCGCCATCGCTGCAACTGGCGGAGTCGCCGGCGCACTGTTCGCGATCATCAACTCGGTCTGGCGGGCGCGACAAAATCAGCTCGTAACGACCTACGGCTCGGCGCGCTGGGCTACTGCCAAGGAGATCAAGGCCGCCGGCCTTTTTGCCGCCAAGGGTGTTTTTCTCGGGCGGCTCGAGCACAACTACCTGCGCCATGACGGGCCGGAGCATGTCATGTGCTTTGCGCCGACGCGTTCAGGCAAGGGCGTCGGGCTCGTGCTGCCGACGCTGTTGTCCTGGACCTCGTCTGCGGTGGTGCACGACATCAAGGGCGAGAACTGGGAGCTGACAGCCGGCTGGCGATCAAGCTTCTCGCATTGCCTGTTGTTCAATCCGACCGATTCACGAAGCGCGCGCTACAATCCGTTGCTCGAAGTCCGCAAGGGCGCGGCCGAGGTGCGCGACGTTCAGAACATCGCCGACATCCTGGTCGATCCCGAAGGGGCGCTCGAACGCCGAACCCATTGGGAGAAGACCAGCCATTCGCTGCTGGTCGGCGTCATCCTCCACGTCCTCTATGCCGAAGAGCAGAAGACGTTGACCCGGGTTACCGAGATCCTGGCCGATCCCGCGCAGTCCTTTGAGAAGACGCTGCGGATCATGATGGCCACCAATCATCTTGGGACGGAGACAGAGCCCAAGGTGCATCCCGTCGTGGCCGCGACCGCGCGGGAGCTCCTCAACAAGTCAGAAAACGAGCGCTCAGGTGTGCTGTCGACGGCTGTCAGCTTCCTCGGGCTCTACCGTGATCCGATCGTCAGCCGAAACACCGAAAGCTGCGACTGGCGAATTGCCGATCTGGTTAGTGCGGACAAGCCGGTCACGCTTTATCTCGTCGTGCCGCCGTCCGACATCAGCCGCACCAAGCCTTTGATCCGGTTGATCCTCAACCAGATCGGCCGCCGTCTGACCGAAACCTTGAACGCGACGGCAGGAGCACCGAGGCATCGCCGGCTGTTGATGATGCTGGATGAATTTCCGGCGCTCGGGCGGCTTGATTTCTTCGAAAGCGCGCTTGCGTTCATGGCCGGCTATGGCATCCGCGCCTACCTGATCGCGCAGTCGCTCAATCAGATCGCGAAAGCCTATGGCGAGAACAACGCCATCCTGGACAATTGCCACGTTCGCATTGCGTTTGCGGCCAACGATGAGCGCACGGCAAAGCGCATCTCGGATGCATTAGGCACCGCGACCGAATTGCGCGCCCAGCGTAACTATGCCGGCCATCGGCTAGCGCCCTGGCTTGGCCACGTCATGGTCAGCCGCCAGGAGACGGCGCGGCCGCTGCTGACGCCTGGCGAAGTGATGCAGTTGCCGCCCGACCAGGCCATCGTCCTGGTCTCGGGTCTGGCGCCGGTGCGGGCAAGCAAGCTCCGGCACTACAAGGACGCAAATTTTGTCAGGCGGCTGCTTCCGCCGCCGCGTCTTGCCGGTAACGTCCATCCCGATCTGCCGGCAAGACGGCCGGGCGATTGGCACGGTCAGGTGCGCGCTGTCGATCTTCGCCTGGCGACCCTGCCATATCGCGAGCTGATGCAGACCGGTAGTGAGGAGGGCGGGCTGAAACAGCAGCTCCCGCTGTTTGACGAAGCATCGCCCGCAGCCGACCAGAGCCGGGTGATCGAAGAGCGCCTCTTTGATGACGAGACGGATGCGAATGCCGACCGCGACCAGATGCAGCGTGCGGCCAACGTCTCGAGCTCCATTCGCCGGGCGCACGCCGTGACACGCGATGACGACGATCTTCTCCCAGCGTTCTGACAGGCACCTGCCATGAAACCAAAGCTCTCAGCCTATGTCTCCGACAGCGTCGCGCAGCGGCTCGAGCTTGCCGCCAGGCGGCCGGGAACGAATAAGTCCGCGATCGTCGATGCCGCGCTCGATCGCTTTCTCAATCCGGAGCGCGACACCGCCGGCGATGCGGCGCTGGTCAGAAGGCTCGACCGCGTCAGCCGGCAGCTCGAGCGAGCCGAGCGGGATCTCTTGGTGATGGCGGAGACCATCGCGCTGTTCGTCCGCTACTACTTGACGATTACGCCGCCCTTGCCGTCGGGCGATCAGGACGCGGCGCGCGCGCTCGGGCGGGAGCGATTTGAAATGTTCGTCGCCCAGGTCGGCAAGCGCGTCGCCTCAGGGGGAAGGCTCGTTGCCGACGCGATGGACCGCGTCACCACGTCAAAGCCGGACCTGTTCATGCGGCACGTCGAGGAGGGTGCACCCCTTGGGGCGGCCGAGGGCGACAAGACCGAATCCCGCTCGCAAGAGGCGGCGGGTGAGCAGCCGGGGCTGTCTCCGGCGGGGCGAGAGGAGGTCGGCAATGTCTGACCTTCTCTCGCCCGAAACCCGCGAACGGCGCCGCGGCATGCTGCGAACCGCGATGGGGCCGGCGATCGCGCTTGCACTGGAAGACGAGGACGTTGTCGAGGTCATGGTCAATCCCGACGGAAAGCTCTGGCTTGACCGGCATAAATTGGGCCGCGCCGACACGGGGGTCGTGCTCACAGCTCCGGAATCCGAACGGATCATCCGCCTGGTCGCCAGCCATATCCGGGCTGAGGCGAGCGGGGCCTCGCCGATCGTCTCGGCGGAGCTGCCCGAAACCGGCGAGCGCTTCGAAGGCATCCTGCCGCCGGTATCGCTTGCGCCCTGCTTTGCGATCCGAAAACCCGCGACAACGACCTTCCGCCTCTCCGACTATGTCAGGGCCCAGATCGCCTCGCCGCTGATGGCCAAGATGCTCGCGGCGGCAGTGGCCGAAGGCCGCAGCATCCTGGTCGCGGGCGGTACGGGTTCGGGCAAGACCACATTGGCCAATGCGCTCCTTGCCGAGATCGCCGCTCTCAACGAGCGGGTCGTCATCATCGAAGACACCCGCGAACTGCGCTGTGATGCCAAGGATGCCGTGACGCTGCGGACCAAGCCGGGTGTGGCAAGCCTTGCCGATCTCGTGCGCTCGACCCTTCGCTTGCGGCCTGATCGCATCATCGTCGGTGAGGTGAGGGGCGCCGAAGCGCTCGACATGCTCAAGGCCTGGAATACCGGCCATCCCGGCGGCATCGCGACCGTCCACGCCAACTCGGCGCGCGCGGCGCTCTATCGCATCGAGCAATTGATCCAGGAGGCGGTCGCAACGGTGCCGCGCCGCCTCATTGCCGAGGCGATCGATCTGATCGTCTTCATCAAGGGGCGCGGGCCGGCCCGGCGGATCGAAGCGATCGCCGAGCTCAGAGGCCTCGATCCCTCGGGCGACTACCTGCTCCAAACCCCGCCCGGACTTCCGAACACCAGTCACCGTCCCTAAAAGGAGAACATAACATGCGGCCTCGATTGCACCCATACGCGCGTTTTCGCCTTCGTAGCGTCGGCAAGGTGGGCGGGCGAATTTTGATCGAGCTCGGCGCGCCCGCGGCCTGCATGCTGGCGATCGCCACGGAAGCCCATGCCGCTGGCTCGGGCATGCCCTGGGAAGCTCCGCTCGAGCGGGTTCTTGAATCGGTGCAAGGGCCGGTCGCCAAGATCGTCGCCGTCATCATCATCACCGTGACCGGCATCTCGCTCGCGTTCGGCGATACGTCGGGCGGCTTTCGCCGGATGGTTCAGGTCGTGTTCGGCCTCTCCATCGCCTTTGCGGCGAGCTCCTTCTTTCTGTCGTTCTTCTCGTTCGGCGGCGGAGCGCTGATCTGATGCGCCCCGATGGTTTTGAACTCGTCCTTCATCGGTCGCTCACCGAGCCGATCCTGATCGGTGGCGCGCCCCGCGCCGCCGCCATCCTGATCGGCACGCTATCGGCCGCACTGGCGCTCGGCTTGCGGCTGTGGCTCGCAGGCCTCGTGCTCTGGATCGTCGGCCACGGGATCGCGGTCTGGCTCGCCAAGCGCGACCCGGCCTTCGTCGACGTCGCCATCCGCCACACCAAGCACAAGGGCCGGCTTGCATGCTGAACTTGAGAGAATTCCGCAATCATGCGCATCGGCTTGCCGATTGGCTGCCATGGGCCTGCCTGGTGGCGCCGGGCGTGGTCCTGAACAAGGACGGCAGCTTCCAGCGCACCATCCGCTACCGGGGACCCGATCTCGACAGCGCGACCGAGGCCGAACTGATGAGCGTGGCCGCGCGGGTCAACAATGTCCTGAAACGCTTTGGCTCGGGCTGGGCGCTGTTCTTCGATGCGACGCGCATTCCGGCCTCGGACTATCCGCGCTCGCAATTTCCGGATGCGGTGTCCTGGCTCGTCGACGAAGAACGGCGCGCGGCGTTTGAGGGCTCCAATGAAGGCTGGGATGACCCTTCACGGCCAGGTGGGCAGCATTTCGAGAGCGTGCAGCATCTTACATTGATGTATTTGCCGCCGGCGGAGCGGGTCTCGCGGCTGGAAGACCTGTTTCTGGAACGCCCGCAGGGGAAGGAGAAGAGAGCACGAGAGCGTCGCACGGGACGAGACAAACCCGCTCACGATAAGCACGGGGACGATCCGGCAGGGAGCGACGCTTCGAAAGGACCCGTCGAGACCCAACGGCACCAGCGGCAAAATGGGCACAGCTATCACGATCACCTTCAACGTTTCATTCAGGAGACCGATCGCGCCATCGATCTGATGGCCTCGGTTCTGCCCGAGATCTGGCCTCTGAATGACGAGGAGACGCTGACCTACCTGCACGGCTGCGTCTCGACCAAGCGGCATCCGGTCAGCGTTCCGGATATTCCCGCCTATCTCGATTGCTTCTTAAGCGATGAGCCGCTAACCGGCGGCCTGTCGCCGGCGATCGGCCGCAGCCATCTGCGTGCGCTGACGGTGCTCGGCTTTCCGGCGGTCACCTTTCCCGGCCTGCTCGACGAATTGAACCGGCTAGGGGTTCCCTATCGGTGGGCGACCCGGTTCCTGCCGCTTGACCGCACGCAGGCGAATGCGACCTTGTCGCGCTACCGCCGGCAATGGTTTGCCAAACGAAAGTCGCTTGCCGCCATCGTCAAGGAGGTGATGTTCAACGAACAGGCAGTCCTCATCGACACCGATGCCGGCAACAAGGCCGCCGACGCCGACGCGGCACTCTCCGAGCTTGGCGATGACCTGGTCGCCTTCGGCTATGTCACGACGACCGTCACCGTCAGTGACGAGGACTCGCGCAACGCCGATGAGAAAATCCGCGCCGTTGAGCGTGTGATCAATAGCCGCGGATTCACCACCATCCGCGAGAGCGTGAACGCAGTGGAGGCCTGGCTGGGCAGTCTGCCGGGTCAAGCCTATGCCAACATCCGCCAGCCGATCGTTCATACGCTCAACCTTGCCCATATGTGTCCGTTATCGGCGGTGTGGGCCGGACCGGAACGGTGCGAGCATCTTGACGGGCCGCCGCTTCTCATTGCCAAGACCAAGGGCGCAACCCCATTTCGGTTATCGCTGCACGCGGGCGACGTCGGGCACACTATTGTTGTGGGCCCGACCGGGGCAGGGAAGTCGGTGCTGCTTTCCGTTCTTGCGCTGCAGTTTCGCCGCTATGCCAATGCGCAGCTCATCACGTTTGACAAAGGCCGCTCGGCGCGCGCGATGACGCTCGCGCTGTCCGGGGCCTGGTATGAGCTTGGCGCCAAGGGCAGGATTGCGTTTCAGCCGCTCAAGGATGCTGGCGACGAGGGGGCGCGGCTTTGGGCGCTTGACTGGCTCTGCGGCGTGCTCGCCCATGAGCGCGTCACGGTGACACCGGAGGTCAAGGAGACCGTCTGGTCGGCGCTCAAGAGCCTTGGCTCCGCACCCGTCTCCCAGCGGACCATGACCGGGCTTGTCGCGCTGCTTGCCCGCGACGCGCTGCGCCAGGCGCTGCAGCCCTACACCCTCGAAGGGCCGTTCGGGCGCTTCCTCGATGCGGATGCCGACCGCCTTTCCGGCGCGGAGGTTCTGACGTTCGAGATGGAGGAGTTGATGGCGCTGCCAGGCCTGGTCGCGCCCGTTCTCACCTATCTCTTTCATACGCTCGAGGCGCGCTTCGACGGCCGTCCGACCTTGTTGGTGCTGGATGAAGCCTGGGTGTTTCTCGACGATCCATTGTTTTCAAGCCGGATCCGGGAATGGCTGAAGACGCTGCGCAAGAAGAATGTGGCTGTCATCTTTGCCACCCAGTCGCTCGCCGATATCGCGGACAGCCAGATTGCGCCGGCGATCATCGAATCCTGCCCGAGCAGGATCTTCCTGCCCAATCCGCGCGCGCTCGAGCCGACACAGACCGAGACCTACCGCCGCTTCGGCCTGAACGAGACCCAGATCCGCCTCATCGCGGAGGCCTTTCCCAAGCGGGACTATTACCTGCAGTCGCGCGCGGGCAACCGCCTGTTTGAGCTTGGCCTCGGGCCGGTGGCGCTGGCTTTCGCCGCGGCGTCGTCAGCTGAGGATCAACGCGTCATCGAGACGGTCCTGGCCAGGTCCGGCCCGCATCATTTTGCCGAGCGCTATCTCGCCGAGCGCGATCTGCACTGGGCCGCAAACCTGATCAGAGCCTTTGAACAGGCGCGCCGGTCCTGACGCGCAAGTCTTTTGCCTCACATTCGGGAGCCAAGCCATGCGATCTCGCCTCAGCGGATTCCGTCCGCACGTTCTGTCCAGGGCCGCGATAGCCTTGTCGTTGTCGCTGCCGATCAGTGTCCAACCTACGTCACGGGTTGCGGCGCAATCGATCGTCTACGATCCCTGGAACTACAGCCAGACCCTGCTCAGCGCAGCCCGGGCGCTCGACCAGATCAACAACCAGATCAGGAGCCTCGAAAACCAGGCGCAGATGCTCATCAACCAGGCTCGCAATCTCGAGCGATTGCCGACCAGCGTGGCGGGTCAATTAACGAGTACGATTGCTCGGCTCAATGGCCTGATCGCGCAGGCCAAAGGTCTCTCGTTCGACGTTCAGAAGGCGCAAGCCGACTTCGAGCGGCTCTATCCGCGCCAGTATACGGCGGCGGCTTCCTCTGACCGCTTGGTGCAGGACGCGACGGCGCGCTGGGACAACAGCCATGAGGGATTGAAGCAGGCGCTGACGACCCAGGCAACGATCGCATCCACAATCGACGAGGACCGGCAGACGCTTGGCACCTTGATGGCGAATTCTTCGGCCGCGATCGGATCCGTGCAGGCCCAGCAGTCGACCAACGAACTGCTTGGCCTACAGCTCAAGCAGGCTCTGCAGGCACAGACGCTATCCCTGGCCCAGGCCCGTGCCGACACGCTGCGGGCCGCCGAGCAGCAGGCGTCCGTCGCGGCAGCGCAGGAGCGGTTTGTTCGCTTCATCGGCGACGGTCACGCTTATACGAGCGGCAAGTAGAGGGGGACGCAATGGCTGATCTCACCGTCATTGATCGGTTTACCGAGACCTTCTCGCGCTACATCGATTCGGGCTTTGGACTCCTGTCCGGCGATGTCTCATTTCTCAGTTCGACCCTGATCGGGATCGATCTGACGCTCGCCGGGCTCGCCTGGAGCGCCCGCGGCGATGACCAGATCCTGGTGACGCTGGCGAAGAAGGTGCTCTATGTCGGGGCATTCGCCTTCATCATCGGCAACTTCAAGAGCCTTGCCGATATCATCTTCAACTCGTTCTCCAGCGTCGGGTTGAAGGCGTCGGGCGGGACTTTAAGTGCAGCCGACCTGGCACGCCCTGGCTTTGTCGCCTCCGCAGGTTTTACCGCCGCCCATCCGCTCCTCGAGGAGACCAGCCAGTTCACAGGGTTCGATGTCCTGACCAACCTGCCGACGATCCTGATCCTGCTGTTCTGCTGGATCCTGATCGTGCTGGCGTTCTTTGTGCTCTCGATCCAGCTTTTCGTCACGCTGATCGAGTTCAAGCTGACGACGCTGGCGAGCTTCATCCTGGTGCCGTTTGCATTGTGGGGCAAGACCGCGTTCCTGGCGGAGAAGACGCTCGGCAATGTCGTGGCGTCGGGCGTGAAGGTGATGGTGCTTGCGATCATCATCGGCATCGGCTCGACCATTTTCGGCCAACTCTCGGCCACCTTGACGCGGCCGATCGATGTCGCTTCGGCGATGAGCTTGTTGCTGGCGGCGCTTTCGCTGTTCGGGCTGGGAGTTTTCGGTCCGGGGATTGCTGCCGGCCTTGTTTCGGGCGCGCCTCAGCTTGGCGCCGGTGCCGCCGCAGGAACGGTGGCGGGGGCTGCAGCTGTCGTGATCGGAGGCGGCGCGGTGGCAGCGGGCGGATTTCGCATGGCTGCCGGCGGATCGATGGCGGCGGTTCGTTCTGCGGCCTCGCTCAGTGGAGCGACGTCAACTGGTGGCAGCCCGGCTCGCGCTGCGGCGGCAGAACAGCTTTCCGGAGCGGGAAGCGGAAGCTCGGCAAGCGGTGGATCTACCTCAGGGCCGGCAGGGGCGTCGGTCGCACCACAGCGGCGGCACGCCAGAGAAGCGGCACAGCTCGCAGCCCATACCCTCAAAGAGGGAGATAAGGGCGGCCATTCCTCGGGTCCGAAGCTTGGGGAGGACTGACCTATGGCCGCCCATCCCTTTCGTCGCGCTTCCGTTCGATACGGCGAGACGCCTGAGCCGGTGACGCCCTATCAGAAAGCGGCCCAAGTCTGGGACGAGCGGTTAGGCTCCGCACGGGTACAGGCCAGCAACTGGCGGCTCGCGGCGCTGGCAGCCATGGGTCTGTCCGGTGTGCTCGGCTTGACGATTCTGACCCAGATCGCCCGCTCCGGTGTGGTCCCCTACGTCGTCGAAGTCGATCGGCTCGGCGAAGTCCGCGCGGTCGGAGCCGCGCTTGAGGGCTATCAGCCGTCGGACGCGCAGATCGCGCATTTCCTGGCGCGGTTCGTCGAAAACGTCCGCTCACTGTCGATCGATCCGGTCATCGTGCGGACGAACTGGCTGCGCGCCTACGACTTCACGACAGACCGCGGCGCTCAGGCCTTGAACGATTACGCACGCGAAACCGACCCGTTTGCAAAAATCGGGTCCAAGACGGTGACCGCCGAAGTCACCTCCGTAGTCCGCGCCTCCGGCGACAGTTTCGAGATCCGCTGGAAGGAAAACACCTACGAGAACGGCTCGATCGCCAAGACCGAGCGCTTCACCGGTCTAGTCACCACCGTGCTCAAGCCACCCACCGATGCTGAGACGCTGCGGAAGAATCCGCTCGGCCTCTACGTCCATTCCCTCAACTGGTCACGCGACCTCATCGGAGACGCCAAATGAAATCTGCCGCCCCCACGAAGCTCGCGTCGGCCAGCGCGCTTACCCTGTCGCTCCTGCTCTGCGGATGCGCGACCAAGCTCAACCTTGAAGCGCCCTATGACGAGATGACATTTGAGCAGGCCACCCCAGAGGCGGACCCGCCAAAGCCGGTCGAGGTGGTCGAGACGCCAAAGATCCTGCCGCTGCCTGGTCAGCTCAAGCCATATCCGACCAAGAGCGAGCGGGGCGAGAAGCTGCCGCCGGAGCAGGCGATCGCCAAGGCCAACAAGGCGGCGCGGATGGAGCCGACGCGCGCCGGATACATCAATGCCATCCAGGTCTATCCCTGGACGGAGGGGGCGCTCTACAGGCTTTACGCGAGTCCCGAGAAGGTCTCGACGGTGGCGCTCCAGGTAGGCGAAGAACTGATCGATGTCTCCACCGGCGACACGGTGCGTTGGGTGGTTGGCGATACCTCGAGCGGGCAGGGTAACGCCCGACGGGTGCACATCCTGATCAAACCGACGCTGCCGGATATCCAGACCAATCTTGTGGTCCTGACCGATCGGCGCACGTACCATCTCGAGCTCGTCTCCACCAGGCAGACCTATATGGCCTCGATCTCGTGGACCTATCCCACGGATACGCTGGTTGCTCTGCACAAGCAAAACGCTGCGGCTCAGGCGAACGAGGAGCGGGTCGCCGATCGCGGGGTCCGGCTGGACAGCTTGAACTTCCGCTATCACATCGAGGGTGACGATCCGCCGTGGCGGCCGTTGCGCGCCTTTGACGACGGCCGCAAGGTCTACATCCAGATGCCGACCGGTCTGTCGCAGGGCGAAGCGCCGCCTTTGTTCGTGGCGGGAGCCGATGGTCGGCCGAACCTCGTGAATTATCGGGTGCGGGGCTCCTATTACATTGTCGATCGAATGTTCGGTGCCGCCGAACTGCGCATGGGGGAGAACCCGCAACGCATTGTCCGGATCATTCGTATCGACGCCCGACCGGTGTCGCAGGCGATCGGCACCAGGAGCGCCTCATGACGGATCGGCTGGACCAGGACCCACCTGAGCCCCTGGAGTTGCGGACGCGGCCGAGGCCGATCCGACGTCTCAATCGGCGCGCTCTGATGATTGGCTGCGCGGTCGCCGCACTCTTCATTGCTGGGGCGACGATCGTCGCACTGCGTCCGCCGCGCCTGTTCAAGGGCGAGGAGCGGGCGGAGCTCTACAACACCGAGCGGAAGCAGACCGCTGAGGGCTTTAACAAGCTGCCGAAGTCATATGAGGACGTGCCGCCCTCCGTGCCACGGCTCGGGCCACCATCACCTGGTGATGTCGGTCGAGCCTTTGCCGAGAACGAGAAGAAGGCGGGGGTGGCTGGCGCGTCTGAGGCCGGCTTCCGCACCAATCCGGAAGAGGATGCCGAGCGGGCAGAGCGGATCCGGCAAGCGCGCATCGCCCAACAGGCAAAGGAGTCGGGGTTGTTTTTCCGGCTTTCGGAGAAGCAGGAGAAGCGGAAACAGGCAAGTACGGCGGACGTTGCGGCCAACCCAGCGTCTGCCTTCCGTCCGCCGGCTGCCGATGCATCGTCGTCTGCTGCCGAGTTGGCACAGACGACGCGGGCAATGGTTGACCGCTCCGGCGAGATC
>NZ_JAGKJI010000092.1 GCF_020329485.1 Bradyrhizobium cenepequi | reverse complement strand
GCGGCCCGGACTGCTCTCATCCGCGCTGGATCGCGTGCGCAAAGTTCTGCCCGCGCTCAGACCTCGGCCCGGTTTCGAGGTGTGGAGCGGAGAACGCCCGGCTACTCCGGACTCCTTGCCGATCGTCGAGCAGGTCCCGGGCCATCGTTCCATCTTCGTGTCCTGTGGTCACGGACACCTAGGACTCACGTTGGCTGCGGTCACAGCACGAGTCGTTGCCGATTTGGTCACCGGCAGTTCGTCTGGCTACTCGAGACAGCTCAGTTCGCAGCGATTCCGTTTGAGGGGCTACGCTGTCTTGCTCGGTGACTAGGGAGAGAGGGTGTCAATGAAAATCAAATGAAGTGCTTGGCGACGGTAACGTGGCGCACGCCGTGGTTACCGCGCTTACGGAGTTGCGAAAGCACGTTCCCGATGCGGTGAAGGGCAATGGCGTCATCGAATCTAGATCAAAGGCGATCCGCGTAAATCGCATTTCGTGAGCGCCTTCAGCTGCTGGAAGCTCCAAAATCAAGTCGCTCACGCCAGGCAAGAACCGCATGACCGACGCGACCAAGTCCGAGATGTTCGGCGCCGACGGTATCGCAGGGCCGCTGCGCCATACCAGTTTCCGCCGCATCTGGCTCGCGAGCCTGCTCTCCAATCTCGGCATCCTCATTCAAGGAGTCGGCGCGGCCTGGGCGATGACGCAGATGACGTCGTCGGCTGACAAGGTCGCGCTGGTGCAGACCGCGCTGATGCTGCCGGTCATGCTCATTTCGATGCCCGCGGGGGCGATCGCCGACATGTACGACCGGCGGACCGTGGCACTCGTCTCGCTTGGGATCGCGCTTGCCGGCGCGACCACGCTGACGGCGCTCGCCTGGTTCGGCCTGATCACGCCGAATCTTTTGCTGGCACTCTGTTTTGTCGTCGGCAGCGGCATGGCGTTGATGGCACCGGCCTGGCAATCGTCGGTCAGCGAGCAGGTGCCGTCGGAAACGCTGCCCGCGGCGGTCGCGCTGAACGGCATCAGCTACAACATCGCCCGCAGCGTGGGCCCGGCCGTGGGCGGCATCGTGGTGGCGAGCGCCGGCGCAATCGCCGCCTTCGCACTGAACTTGCTGCTTTATCTGCCGCTCATTGCTGCGCTGTTCCTGTGGAAACGCATGGCTGAACCCTCACGCCTGCCGCCTGAAAAGCTCGGCCGCGCCATGGTGTCCGGCGTGCGCTACATCACCAATTCGCCAGCAATCAAAATTGTGCTGACCCGCGCCATGGTGACCGGCGTCGTCGGGGGCGCGATCATTGCGCTGATGCCGCTGGTGGCACGCGATCTCTTGCATGGCGGCCCCGAGACCTATGGCATGATGCTCAGCGCCTTTGGACTGGGCGCCATCATCGGCGCTCTCAATATTACCGAGGTACGCAAGCGCACGAGCGGCGAGGCCGCGATGCGCGCCTGCGCGCTGTCCATGGGCGCCGCTATTGCGGCCGTGGCGCTGAGCCGACATCCGGTGTTAACCGCGTCCGCGCTGGTTGTGGCGGGAGCCGCGTGGATGCTGGCCGCGGCGCTATGCAACATTGGCGTGCAGCTGTCGGCCCCTCGCTGGGTGGCGGGGCGCGCGCTCGCGGCCTACCAGGCGGCGGGATCCGGCGGCATTGCCGTTGGCAGTTGGGGTTGGGGCAATTTGACCAATGCCGCCGGCGTAGAAACGGCCCTCCTTGTCTCGGCCGCCCTAATGCTTGTCTCACCACTCTTGGGGCTCTGGTTGCGTATGCCGCGCATCGGCACGTGGGGTGAAGTGGCTGAGATGCTTGACGATCCCGAGGTGCGCCTGCCGCTCACCGGGCGCAGCGGGCCCTTGGTGGTCGAGATCGAATATCGCGTGGCGGGGGAAAATGCTCGGGCGTTCCACAACGTCATGCAGGAAGTGCAGCTGTTCCGGAAGCGAAACGGCGCCTATGGCTGGTCGATCGCACGCGACATTGCCGATCCCGAATTGTGGACCGAGCGCTATCACTGCCCGACCTGGCTCGATTACCTGCGCTACCGAAATCGCTCGACCCGGTCGGAGCGCGCGATGGAACAGCAGGCCCTTGCCTTTCACGTCGGCGCTAACCCGGTGCGCGTCCGCCGCATGCTGGAGCGCCCGTTCGGCTCGGTACGCTGGAAAGACGACACCCCCGACCCCGCAGCGAACGACGTCCTGCCGGTGATCACGAGCGGAGCGGGAGGCACTACGTAGTCATCCGTTCTTTAATCGCGGCACGCCGTCAATCCCAGATAGATGATAGTGATTCACTGCCGGGTTCATGGTTCTTGCGAAAAGCTGCCGCCCGAACCGCCGACGCCGCGCCATCGGCGAGGTTCTGCAGCTCTTCACGCCAAAAGAATGCGCAAGCTACTTGGCAAACTCAGGATACAGACGAACCTAACTTCATCACGCTTTTAGCGCAATACGGCGTCCAAACAAGGGGCCACTGCTTGCTCAATGAACTTAGTCGGTGCACCAGGTGGAGATTGTGGCCAACGGAAGGACGAGGTTGGCGGCATCATCGTCGCTGTCTTTGAGATAGCGTAGGGCCACGTAGGCAGTCGTTCTTCATTTGGCCGATCCGGCTCGATGGCAGGTCGGCACCGGAGTTCGCGATTGATCCCCCGAGACGCTGCCCCTCTGGCCGGAGATCAGGAGGCCTCGTGCTTTTCGCCTTGTGACCGCGATAGTCCTTATCGACAGAGGCTCGCTTGATCAGACAGCCGGTGACTTTCTCGTTGGGCTTAATGCGGTCGCGGACCGTATCGCCGCATAGGGGGCGGCCGACGGTGCCTTGGCGTACAGCAGGAGAGACGCGCGTACTGGTTGTGACAATTACGTTTTAAAATCATAAGCTTGCGGATGCATTCCAGCTCGGGCGTATCGAAAGAAGCAGGCTTCCATCCGCGCTGACGCTGCTCTTTGGAGCTGAGGGCTTTGATGTTGCCTCCTTGAGAGTGCCGTTCATGCGATCGGCCTGACGATGTCCACCGGCAATACGGATTAGTCAGCTTATCGGTGATTTGTCCTCCTTGATAGCGAGTTTTTGTAGTTTTATAGTCGTTAGATGGACATTAGGCACTTCCGTTATTTCGTGGCAGTTGCGGAAGCCCTCAGCTTCGCGAGGGCCGCTCGCGACTTGAATATGAGCCAGCCGCCTCTTTCAAAGCGGATTGCCGATTTGGAAGGAGAACTGGGCGTAAGACTTTTTGATCGTACCAGCAAGAAGGTCAATTTGACCACAACGGGGGAGGCGTTCCTGCCACAAGCGCGCAACGCTGTGCGAGCATTTGACGCTGCTCTGCGTGCAGTGCGGTCACTATCGCCGAGCCAATCACGGCGCCTTCGGATTGCAGTTCCTCCCGAAACTTCGCGTAGCGTGCTGTCGGACATCGTAAGCCGCCTGCGGCATGAGCAGATGCAGGTACATCTCGTCGAGGCGTCTACAGCGGAGCAACAAAATCTCTTAACAGCTGGAGAGATAGATGTTGGTGTCCTTCGGCATCCGTTTGAGAAGCGGGGACTTCGAATCTCGGCAGCGCTTGGGCAGCCGCTGGGCGTGGTTATTGATGCTGAGCATCCACTTGCAAAACTTGATAAACTGCATCTTCGCGACTTAAGTCCCTATGCACTTGTTCAGTTTCAGCGTCACTTCGCCCCGGGTCTTTACGATGAGCTGCTGGACCTCTGCCGCGCTGGAGGTTACGTTCCCCCGCGTATTCTGCATAGCGCGAGGATGACAAAGGCGTTTCTCAGGACAGAATCTGCAGTGGCACTCGCGGCAGAGCGGCTAGCCAAGCGGCGCGGTGAAGCCGGATCAAAAGAATTTATCTGGAAACCTCTGGAAGGCTCGCCAATCCATTGGTGGACATCGGTCGTCTGCAGATCAGATGATTGCGCTGGACTAACACGTCTCGCTGTCGATGTGATATTCGCTGCTTTGCAGCAACACGAAAATTGGGTTCCTTTGCCTCGTCCTGCTATAGGTCGACGAAGTGAGGCCGAGTTCAGAAGAAATAAAGCCCACCGACCAATGCTTGGCGCCCGTAAGCACTCAGTGACTCAGGCATGAGACGCAACGGCTTCCTGATCATGAATGACGTAAAGAATGGTCACGCCGAGCTGTCGTGTATTTTCTTGGTCTCGAATTGCAATAGGAGCTTTCTTCTTATCAAGAAGCGCGAGTGGCTCATCCATTAGGGACAGCTTGGTTCATAAACCTAAGCGCTTAATGGAAGCGCCAGTGATGAGGCCTTAGATCTGGGTTTGCAGATAGCCGTTGAGGATCGTCTGGAGGTTTTCGGCTGCTTAAGGGGACGGGATCAAC
Organism: Bradyrhizobium cenepequi; assembly: GCF_020329485.1. Lineage (GTDB taxonomy): Bacteria > Pseudomonadota > Alphaproteobacteria > Rhizobiales > Xanthobacteraceae > Bradyrhizobium > Bradyrhizobium cenepequi. The sequence goes on along the minus strand of NZ_JAGKJI010000092.1, from coordinate 8,394 downwards.
GTTGAAGGCCGTCAGCGCAACCGGCATGAGCCACCGACCTCGCGGTCACGAACCTCAGTTTCGATACACTCGCATGAACTGTGCGATGCAGCAATGGCAAATGTCATCCTTGATGCCAAACAGGAAGGTCATTCCTATCGTCACCGCAGCGCCGGATCGACGTGAACACTTTGTCGGGACGGACTGGTTCCAGCTGCGATGTCGGTCGGACGCCAGCCGACATGACCGTCCAGTTCCGGTCCTGCAGTTCGGCCACCTTGCTCCGAAGTTGTGCGAGCAGTTCGAGGTGAGACATTGCAATTGCCCGAAGCCGACCAGGACCTTTCTTCGCTAGATTGCCGTATTGAAGAGGACAACCGAGCGGCCTGAAGAGACGATAGCGATCGTCGGGCATGCGAACCTGCTTCGGTGCTTGTGTGGTCGCCGCCGCTTAGCAGACGCCGAAATTGCAGAGGTTGCGCCGTAAGCCTCGTGGTGTCTGATCGTCTGGATTAGTCGGAACGCATTGTACAAGGCACTGCGCGCGATCTACGTGCCTGGCGCGGACTCGATAGCGCAAGATCACCCCCACAAGGAAAGGTAGGTGCGCAGGCAGTCCAGAGATGTAACCATAGCCGCTGACGAACAGGAGACGATATGAAGCAAGCTATAACGGTCGACCACGCGTCAGCGAGAGGGGCTGACCTTGATGCCTCGTCAAAGGCTATACGCCGCAGAATTTTGGAAGCGCTCGCGAAGCGGCGAGTCGGCGGACATATCGGTCCCGCATTCTCGATAATTGAAATTCTTCTAGTGCTGTACGACGAATGTCTCCGCCTGCCACAAGACGCCGCCAGACTCGATGATCGTGACCGATTCATTCTCAGCAAAGGGCACGGATGTCTCGCGCTTTACGCCGTGCTCGAGCATAAGGGCCTAATTTCACCTCAAGAGCTGGATCGGTTTTGTTCAGTGGGCGCGCTGCTCGGCGGCCATCCGGAGCGGAACATTTCGTGCGGGATCGAGGCCACCACAGGGGCGCTCGGTCATGGACTGCCGATAGCTGTCGGTACAGCTCTAGCCGCCCGGACAACTGAGAAGCATTTTCACGTCTATGTGCTGGTTGGCGATGGAGAGCTAAATGAGGGGGCAAATTGGGAAGCGGCGTTCCACGCTGTGAAGCACCGGTTGTCCAATCTTACCGTATTAGTTGATCGAAACCGTCAGCAATGTAGCGGGCCAGCAGAGAACGTACTGCCTATGCCCTACATGCCGGCTATGTGGCGTGAGATTGGGTTTAACGTTCGTCATGTGCCCGGACACGACCGTCGTGCTATTCGGGAGGCATTGTTGGCTCCATCGTCAGGTCCCCGTCCAACCGTAGTTATCTGCGAAACGATAAAGGGAAGAGGACTAGGAGAGTTCGAAGGGAGTCCTGAATGGCATCACAGGCAAGTGCCATCACTGAGCGCGATCCCGTCTCTATTTTGAATGCGGATTGGGAGGTCGACCATGCGTGAGAGATTCAGTAAGACGCTCCAGAGGCTGGCGACGCACGATAGCCGAATTGTGTTTGTTGGAGCCGATCTAGGTTACAACGCTATGAGAGAATTCAGGGCTTCTTTCCCGCAGCGTTTTTTTATGGAGGGCGTGGCAGAGCAATATGTGATCGGTATGGTCGCAGGGCTGGCAAGCGGCGGTCTAATTCCATATGTCCAGTCCATTGCGACGTTCATTACGAGAAGGGCGTTCGAACAACTGTTCATCGACATAGGTCTCCAGCGACTTCGCGTGCGCATTGTCGGATCCGGAGGCGGCTTAGTCTATTCTGCGCTCGGCCCCACGCACACGGCCCTTCAAGACCTGGCTTTGCTACGTCAAGTGCCGAACATGGGGATATGCATCCCTCGAACCAATGAGGAGTTGGAGCGCCTCCTGGTATCGACAATCGAGTGGGACGGACCGTTATACATACGCTTAAGTAGTGGCCCCGCTGAGGGTGACCGAGGCCCGATTGGTGAAATGGGGCGTGCCTGTGTCCTGCGACACGGTAAAGGAGCCTTGATCGTATCCACGGGCATTGTGAGCTCAGCCATATCCGAAATTGAGGAGTTGTTGGTCCATAGAGGCCTTGATCCAGAGGTGCTTCATTTTTCGACGCTAAGGCCATTTGATTCTGCCTCTCTGTGCGAGGCCGCTCGACGGGCTGACCAAATCATCGTCATCGAGGAGCACCATCGAGACGGTGGATTAGGGAGTATGGTCATCGAGACTCTAGCCGATGCGAAGATACTACGGCCGACGACTCGTATTGGTACCAGATTAGAGGCCACCCCGAGTTACGGTGACTATCTGGAGGCCAGCGTTAACTATGGCCTTCGCGGTCCGGCTCTGGCTAACGCCATCTTGGCCGCTTGCGTTCACCCCCCGAGCCCGTCTTGAGGTGAATAGCATTCCGATCGATGCCTCGTCGAGAAAGTTTCATGCGGGTAGACCGTAATGTTGGCCCCATGCGGCGTTAGGCGGTAAGTGTGGTGGCAAGTCAACTCGGAATCTCTTTTTGCAACTCCCTTATCTCGGGAGCTGCATTGTCCGCCCTGCAACCGTCCTTCCAAAAGCTCTCCGGGCAAGGAGCGCAGAGTTCATGACCGAATCTGTTTTGGAAACCAAATCAACATCTCCGCAGCCTAACACGTCGGCTCTTCGGAGTTTGGCGGGCAAACTCGGCGCTGATCCAGTTATAGCCACGAGCCCGGAAAACTTCGTCTACGCTAGCGGTGTTTGCCTAATGAGCGTCTCGCATTTGAGGCGTCAGGCGTTTGTCATTCTCCCTGCGATCGGAGAGCCGGTCGCGCTGGTCGCTACCACCGAGCGGAAGCAGATGAGTGGTGAGAGCTGGATCAAGGACATTCGCACCTATACTGAGTTTGCGAATGACCCGGCGGACGCACTCGCAGACGTGCTCATTGATATCGGAAAGGACCGCGGCATAATTGGTATTGATCTCAATTACCTACCGGCCGCGACGCATGCGCGTCTTGTAAGCAGGCTGCCCAACGTCAAGTTCATTGATACGAACAAGGGCATTGCCGAAATTCGGGCAGTCAAGGTACGGGGCGAAATCCAGTTCCTTGAGAAGACTACGAAGGAGACGCATCGAGCGGTGCTGGATGCAATGAGCGCTAGCGGTCTGGGCGAGAGTGAGCGGGTCATGGCGAATCGCATTGCCGATGGCATCGTGAATAACGGAGCGGAGGAAGTAAGTTTCTTGATTTTCGGAAGTGGCCCTCGCTCCGCGTACAATCATGGCCGCGCTACTGATCGGGTGCCATTGAGGAGCGAGATCATACGTCTCGACGTTGGCGGCAGATATGGAGCATGGGGTAGCGATTTTGCGCGCACATATTCAACCGGTGAGCCCACGTCACTTCAGCGCGAGACATACCGAAAGCTGTGGGATCTCCACACATCGACCATCGACATGATACGGCCTGGAATGGCGGCGGAAGAGCCCTTCTACTTCTGCAAGGAGCAGTCTGAGAGACTCGGACTGGATTTCAAGATGGTGTGGGTCGGTCATGGTTTTGGCATCGAAACTCACGAATTCCCGATGATCAGGCCTGGCGAAAAGACGAAACTGGAGGTGGGCATGGTGTTCAATATGGAGCCGATGGTCACCGATTCTGACGGCGCGATGTATCATCTCGAGGATCTGTTCGTTGTAACCGAGCGGGGGCCTCGCTTACTGACTCTGGGCTTCGGCCCTCGAGAGATCCCGATCATTGGCGAGCCGATCCGGGTGTAAGTGGAAGGTTTCACTGATGGGAGCGGAGATCGGTCTCGGGGCGCGCGCATTCTTGCCTATCGCCTTCCCAGGCAACCGGCGAGAAATCGAGAAAGTGTCCGATCTCGCAAGTGGGTGGACAGCCGTGGGGATAAATTAGAAATGCAAGCTATGTCCGCATGGGACTACATAATCCTCGGCGGCGGCTCGGCCGGCTGCGTGCTCGCAAATCGCCTAAGCGAGGATGCGAACGTGAAGGTGCTGCTGCTGGAGGCCGGGCCACGGGACCGGTCGATTTGGATAGATATCCCCGCGGGCTATACCAAGCTGGTGAACCACAAGAAGTTCAACTGGAACTTTGCGATGGAGGCAGAGGACGGTATGGCCGGTCGCCGCATCCCTTGTCCCCGCGGCCGCACGCTGGGCGGTTCGAGCTCGATCAACGGCATGCTCTATGTGCGTGGCCAGCCGCTCGACTATGACACTTGGAGTCAACTCGGCAATCGCGGGTGGTCCTACCAGGAGGTGCTGCCCTACTTCAAGAAATCAGAGCACTACGAAGGCTGGGGCGATGAGTCGCGCGGCAAGGGCGGGCTCCTCAATGTCCGCAACATCGAGGAGCACCATGCACTGTGCGACGCCCTCATCGAGGCCGCCGAAGGCAGTGGCTTTCCGCGCAACGAAGACTACAATAGCGGGCGGCAGGAAGGCTTCGGCTACTTCCAGGTGACGATCAAGAACGGCCGGCGCTGGTCGGCCGCTCGCGCCTTTCTGGATCCGGCGCGCCGCCGGCCCAACCTGCGCATAGAGACCGATGCGCTTGTGAGCCGTATCTTGCTCGAGGGCAAACGCGCGGTCGGCGTCGCCTATGCCGTGCGCGGCGAGAAGCGCGAGGCGCGCTGCGGTCGAGAGGTGATCGTCTCGTGCGGGGCCGTCCAGTCGCCAGGCGTGCTGGAGCTTTCTGGCATCGGCCAGCCCGAACTCCTCAAGGAGTTCGGAATTGACGTTCGCCACGAACTGAGAGGGGTCGGCGAGAACTATGGCAATCACTTCGCGGTGAATATGAACTGGCGCGTCAATCGTCCGATCACGCTTAACGAACAGGCCCGGGGGTTCAGGCTTCTGCGCGAGATCGCGCGATACTATGTCAGCGCCACGGGCGTGCTCGCGCGGCCGCCAGGACTGGTTTTCGGCTTCGCGCGCACCCGGCCGGAGCTCAAAGCGCCGGATATGGAATTGCTCATGGCGCCAGCCAGCTACGACCTGGCGCGGGCAGGGCGCCTCGAGAGGGAGCCCGGCATGACTGTTCTTGTCGCGCAGTGCCGGCCGGAATCGCGCGGCTCGATCCATATCAAGTCGCTGGTTCCTGGCAGCGAGCCTGCCATCCGATCGAATTTCCTTTCGGCAGAGACTGACCGCGACTGCACGGTGGCCGGCATGCAGATCGCACGCAAGATCATGCGGCATCCTGCCATCGCCAAGTATCTCGCATTCGAGATCTGTCCCGGCGAGGAGGTGCAGGGCTATGAGGAATTGCTCGACTACGCGCACCGCACCGGGCGGACGATGTATCACGTCGTCGGGACTTGTAAGATGGGCAACGATCCGATGGCGGTCGTCGATAACCGCCTGCGCGTGCACGGCCTTGCCGGGCTGCGGGTGATTGATGCCTCGATCATGCCGATCGTTCCCTCCGGCAACACCCACGCGCCCACGATCATGCTGGCCGAGAAAGGCGCCGACATGATCAAGAAAGACGCCAGGGCGGCGTAAAGCTCGTACACAGAGAGCCCTATTTACTCCAGCAGGCTAGGGTTGCTTGCAAGGGGCCATTTCAGCCACTCATACAGGAAACTGTCACGAATGCATTAACAGAGCAGCTGAACGAAGGATGGCCAAACGCTTAGTTGTTCCGCCGTTTACGATCTAGGCAAGAGCCATTGAAATCGTCGCGCCGACAGTCAACTTGCCAGTTGCGCCCGGAAAGTGTTGCTCATTGTTTGTTCCATCACCAATCCTGACAGGACATTCACATGCAGGATGATCCCGAAGATACAGCCGGATAGACCAGGCGAACCGACGCTCCCTCGGCCAGCGCGGCATGCGCTTTTTGGTCAGAGCGCAGATAGTGCGCGGCATCTCCTGCATGACTTATGTGAGTGAGCGCCAAAAAAGACGATCATTAACTGGGGTCCAGACTCGCTAGACTGGATCCACGAAGCAGACAGGAGCGAGGTAATATAAGTTCGCGCAAGCTGGTCGTGGCGATTCCTGAACTGGCGGTCGGCGTCGGTCTAGAAGGCGATGACGAAGTCTTCCCCAGCACGCGGTGGCAGCGCTGCTGACAGCACAAGACCGTCAACGTGCTAACAAGGTTCCGAACTCCGTGCAGAGCGGCATGAAGAAGGCTCTGCAGGACATCTCTATGGCCGCCGAGAAATACAGTGCAAAATATGCGCGCGCGGTCCAGTGCCTCATCAAGGATCGCAAGGATCTGCTGGCATTTTATGCTTTCCTGCTAAGCACTAAATCCACTTGCGAACCACCAATCCCATCGAAAGCGTGTTCGCGACGGTGCAGCACGGAACGGTTCGGACCAAGGGATCGCTGTCGCCGCAGACAGCCAAGCTGATGGTGTTCAAGTGATCGATGCAGCCTCCAAAACCTGGGCGTCGATTGAAGGGCACAAATCAGTTGCCGAAGATCATCGCCAGTATCAGATTCGCCGACGGCATCGAGGGTCATTCCGACCCCGCAAAGCCACGCGCCTGATCGGCTCCGTCACCCAGATCCAGGCAGAGCTCTCTTTGTGTTGCGCCCTCCTGGAGCGATAGCGAGTCCCTGGCGGCCAAGGTCCCGAAACAGACATTCCCAGATGCCCGCGCAACCCAGCGCATAAAGCGGTTATAAATCGTTATTGAGGGTCCATATTTGAGCGAGCAATCGCACCAGCCAGCCGCTCTTCAGCACGTGCACAATGCGGCTGGTCACGCGGCGATCGTCATTCCGCCAGACACCCAAACATCCGTCGACAGATGATCCTCCGTCCGCCTCATTGCTCAGCCAAAACATTTCTGCGCAAGATCCAGCTGTTCTGTCGCGATGTGCGACGTCTCTGAGGAGGCACAATAGTCGAGACGAAGCGGCTATGCGACGCGGAAAACCTGACGCGGAGCTGCCTTTGTCACGGCGCTCCTGATCATATTTCGGCAGAACCGAAGCGAAGTCCGTTAGCCGGAAGGACTATTTTCCGGCTGCGGCGTCGGTCGGACCCCAGCATAACTGACCGTTCAATTCTGCACCGTGCAAATCGCCCGCCGTCCGAAGTGGTGGGAGCAGTTCGAGGGAGTGACATCGCGGTTACCCACAACCGATAGGACCGTTCTCCGCAGGAATACCTTACAGAAGAGGATAATCGAGCGGCCTTAAGAAACGATAGGAATCGTCGGGCGCGCGAGCCTATTTCGGTGCATGTGTGGTCGCCACTTGGCAGAAGCCGAAAATGTAGAGGGTCGCACTCTGGGTCGATCATATGGATCAGTCGGAACGCACGAGAGAACGCATTACCAGTGATCTAAGCACGCCTAGCGCCGACCTCGATCGCGGAAGATCGCCCCATCAGGTATGGTAGCTGCGCGGGCAATGCAGGCATGTAACAACAGCCATCAGCGAACGGAGGCGATGAACATTAAATAAACGGGAAGCGATATCGGACAAGCCACAAGGGTCGATCACAAGTCAGCGAGAGACGCTGATCCTGATCCCGATCAAAAGCAATGCGCCCGACTAATCTTACAGCGCTCGCGACACGGCGAGTTGGCGGGCATATCGGCTCCGCTTTCTCGGTGAGACCGCATTGGTACACTGCATCCCTGTTCAGTGCATAGCAGTCGTGAGCGCTAGGAACGATCGTCGATTAGAATAGCAGGGAGGGTTCAAATGAAAGAGTTTTCTGGAAAAATCGCCGTTATCACCGGAGGCGGCACGGGCATGGGCCGTGAGCTTGCACGCCAGCTTGTTGCCCAAGGTTGCAATGTCGCGATGTGCAGCCTCTCTGCAGACGCAATGGCCGAGACCATGCGGCTGTGCGAACTTGAGCGACCGCCGCAGGGTCTGCGGGTCACCACCCACGTCGCCGACGTCTCGATCGAAGACCAGCTCAAGCGTTTCCGCGATGAACTCACGGAGCAGCAGCAGACGCACAAGATCCACTTGCTTTTCAACAATGCGGGTATCAGCGGCGGCGGCAGCCTGTTCACCAATACACGCGAGCAGTGGGAGCGCACCTTCAACATCTGCTGGAGCGGGGTCTATCTCGGCGTGCGCACCTTCCTGCCGATGCTGATGAAGGCGAATGAAGGTCATATCGTCAACACGTCCAGCATCAATGGCTTCTGGGCCGCCATTGGCACGACCGCGCCGCACACCGGCTACAGCTCGGCCAAATTCGCCGTGAAGGGGTTCACAGAGGCACTGATCAATGATCTTCGTCTCAACGCGCCGCACATCAAGTGTTCGGTCGTTATGCCCGGCATGGTCGGAACATCGATCGTCTCAAACTCCCGGAGAGTGCAAACCGGTAGTGACCGCTTGAGCAACGACGAGATTGCGCGCCTGCGAAAGCTCGGGGT
>NZ_JAGKJI010000091.1 GCF_020329485.1 Bradyrhizobium cenepequi | reverse complement strand
CACCGTCGTGGCGCGCGGCACGCCGTGGCACGACAAGCCCCCGGCGGCGGCCGCAGCCGCGATCCCATCTCTTGCCTGACCCAGTTTCTTTGTTCGACCGGAGCACCGTTTCTTCGTCCCGACCTGCCGTCTCCACGACGGCGCGCGCAGTGGCCGTCAAGGATGGCCGTTGCCTCAATCTCTCCCCTCGCCACGCTGCCGCCAGGCCACGCCTTGACGGCCGCGAGCACGGCGTCATGCTCAACGGCCGTCGGACAATCCAATTGCCCACAACCTATCGATCTAATGGTTGCTACGAAATCACTACTACCCCTTCGGGCCGCGCAATTGCGTCGTCAGGCGGTCCATGGCGCCGGCGATGTCGCGCCACTGTGAGAGCCAGCTTCGCGGAAAGCGGAAGGTGAAGTCGGCGCCGTCGATGCGGCGCTCGCTCAGGCACATGCCGGGCGTCGGCGCGTCGCGCGTGCAGCGGGCGCTGAAGGAGGGCGACGTCGCCGTGAACAAATCCTCGCCGCCATAGGGCGAGCCGTCGCGGAACGCGCGCATCGTCAGGCCGTCGTCGCTGCTTGCCGCCTGATCGAGATAGCGCGGATAGATCGTGCGCAGGCGGATGTCGGGGGCGAGTTGATCACGATGCGTCGCGATCGAGACGAAGATGCGATCGATCGGCTGCACTTTGTCCTCCACCGTTTCGGCGCTGACATGCTTCTGCGGCGCCGGAGGTTCAAGCGAGGGATAGGAAAAGCTGAGATCGACGCGCTCCTGCGCGCCCGAGTGACGCTGGATCTTCATGCGCACCGCCGCGGTCGGCACGTTGAACAGCGTGCCGCCGACGCTGACCGGCAGCCGCGACGGATCGCTCAAGGGCACGGTGGTCCAGGTCGGCCACAACAGGTAAGTGACCAACGCGATCGCGCCGCAGGCGAGGGCGGCTGCGATCAGAACCGGGACGATATGGGCGCGCGGATTTCTGCGCGTGTCGCGCGCAAGGTGCTGGGCCGTCGAGAGCAATGTCATCGAGCGAGAATGGATGGGTTCGCGTAATGCCGAATCATCCCGCGAATATGCCACGCGGCGGCAGACTTCCGTATGATTTCAGCGAATCCGGCAAGCGGCGAGCCATGCGCAAACACCGCGGCGCCGCGTGCATGTTAACCCTTTCTTAAGGATGATGTAGCGGCGGAGCGGCAATTTTGCCAAATGAAGCGCGCGGTCTGTTGAGTAGCGGAAGTGTGCCATGTCGCCCGAAGCGCTGAATTCGTTCTTCGCCCTCTCCATCGGCTTTGCGCTCGCCGGTGCACTCACCAGCGGCTATCAGGCGATGGCGCAGCGGCCGGCCGGCTTCGGCCTGTTGCAGGAAGGCGCAGTGCCGACGACGTTCGCCGCGGTGCCGTTCCTGGTGTTCGCCGCGCCCTTCATCATCATGCGCAATACGCTGCGCGGCGCGAAGATCGAGCGCCGCCGCTTCGAATTCGTGATGATGGCAACCATCATCGCCGGCTTCTGGAGCCTGATGTCCGGCACCTTCTTCCTGATGACGCTGCGCGCCGCCGGCGTGCTCGTTTGAGCGCTTCTTTCGCCGCTGTTCCCGACGGTAATCTCGGTAGTCGCTCGCTTGAAAAGTCTTTGACCGCTGTGCCAATGTCGCCTTCGAAAGAGGAGACATCCATGGCGATCTATGAACTGGACGGGCAGGGGCCCGATCTGCCGGCCGACGGCAACTACTTCATCGCGGAAACCGCTACCGTGATCGGCAAGGTGCGCCTGAAGAGCGGGGCGAGCGTGTGGTTCGGCGCGGTGTTGCGCGGCGACAATGAGTGGATCGAGGTAGGAGAAGGCTCCAATGTGCAGGACAATTCCACCTGCCATACCGATCTCGGCTTCCCGCTCGTGATCGGCAAGAACGTCACCGTCGGCCACAACGTGATCCTGCACGGCTGCACGCTGGAAGACGGCGCGTTGGTCGGCATGGGATCAACGGTTATGAACGGCGCGCGGATCGGCCGCGAGAGCATCGTCGGCGCGGGCTCGGTCATCACCGAGGGCAAGGAGTTTCCGCCGCACTCGCTGATTATCGGCTCGCCCGCGCGCGTGATCCGGACATTGGATCCGACGCAGGTCGCGAAGATGGGAAGTGCTGCGAAGTTCTATCAGCTCAACGGGCCGCGTTTCAAAAAGGGCCTCCGCAAGATCGGTTGAACGCCCGACCCGTCGTCACGTATCCTCGGATTCGTTTGCCTCCGTCGCGGAGGCCACCTGCTCGTGGCCCGCAGCCCACAGCGCATGTTGCTCGCCCCCCCTCGGGATAGGGATTGGCCTCGGCTGGAATGCTTTCGCGCGCTGCTTGCTGCCCCTGCTCAAACGGGTCCGGGTCCGTCGTCATGCGTGACGTCCTTTGCTTGACTTCGGCCTTGTCGACCTGGCGGTATCTGTCTTCGACTCCGCGGCGCTCTTGCGTAACGCGTCGCGCAGATCGATCGGAATGCCGTGCTTCTTGAGCAGGTCCGCGAACGCTTCATCGGCCAATTCCTGAAGCGTCGCCATCCTGTCGCGCGCGAGCTGCTTGAGCTTGTCGAACGTATCCTCGTCGAAGGCGATCAGTTTGCGCATCCTTGCACCTTGCACTGCGTAATGGCCAATGGCTCCCGGAGCGTTTGGTTCCGGGACGGAACAGCCGGCTTCGCCTGTCGTTAGCAGTGCAAAATAAGGGAGAAGCTCATGACCAGGAAATCGCTTGCGATCTTCATCACCGCTTTCGCTGTTTTCGCTGCACCTGCGATGTCGCTTGCCCAAGGCGGCGGAGGGGGAGGCGGTGCCGGTGGAGCAGGCGCGGGAAGCGCTGCGGGCGGAGCTTCCACCGGGACCGGTAGCGCCACCGGGACCACCGGCATTGGTGGTGCGCCGTCAGGTTCGGCCATCAACCCCGGTAACACCAATAGCACCACCGGCCTGGCCAACCCGCCGAGAGGGACCGACAGCGCCCGCACCGCGCAATCCTCCTCTGGCCCGGGCACCACGACCGGCTCTGCGGCCGGCCGGGAGAGAACTAGTGAGGATCATGCGATCGACGCCGAAGACGCGCCGCTCGATCGCAAGATCAAGGGTATCTGCAGAGGCTGCTAGACGTGATCCGATCAGGCTGAATCGTCACCTCTTCCGCTTGCGAGAGAGGCGCCGGGCGAGGGCTCTCTCCACGCGAAGGGGCCCGTCGTGGAGAAAGCCGTCACCCCGACCCTGTCCCGCAAGCGGGAGCGACATCGGGTGCCGAGCTGCCGGTCGCGCAGAAGTGAGCGCATCGTCAAGGCGCATTACCGGAACTCGCTCTAGAGTGTGGGCGGTGCTTGCGATGGCTGGCGCAGGCCGCGCCGGTATTGGCAGGCCGCGATGGAGGAACGGCGATGTTGCGTAAAACGATGGTTGCCTTGGTGGCGGTAGCCTCGCTTGGAATTCTGACGATGGATACCGCGTCCGCGCGCAACGGGTTTGGCGGCGGCGGTTTTCGTGGTGGCGGCTTTGGCGGTGGCTTCCACGGTGGCGGCTTCGGTGGTTTCCGGGGCGGCGGTTTTGGCGGCTTCCGGGGCGGTGGTTTTGGCGGCTTCCGTGGTGCGGCGTTTAGGGGAGGCGGCTTCCGTCCAGCCGCGATCGGCGCCGGCGGCTTCCGTTCGGCCGCATTTCGTGGCGGTTTTTACCGTCCGGGCTTCGGGTTCCGTCCTGGCTTCAGGCGTTTTCATCGGGGATTTCCGTTCGCCGCCACGGCGATCGGCGTTGGCCTCGGCTACGGCCTCTATGGCGAGTGGCCGTATGGCTATTACGACTACGGCGATCCCTATTACGGCTACTACGACGATTATGGCTACGGCGGCTGCTACGTCGTCCGGCAGCGTGTGCTGACGCCCTATGGCTGGCGCATCCGGGCCGTCGACGTCTGCGACTGACCTCAACCGATGCTGCGGCGAACGCGAGGCGCTGCAGCGAATTATCGGAATGATGGATGGGCCTCGGTGTTTTCCGCATCGAGGCCGCATCACTTCTGCATAGGGGCTGGTACGTCGATTGCAGTGATTTCGACATGCTGAACACGCTCACCACCGCCGCCTTCACCTTCGTCTTTCTTGGCATCATCGTCAGCTTGGGCGTCGCCTTTGTCTTGATGTTCTGGGAAGTCGAACGGCAATTGGGCAAGCCGCATCGCAATCGCGATCGCCTCGGCTAGCTCAAGAATGATCCGCAGTCAGCGACCGTGCTGCGGCGGCATGGATTGATCATGCTGCTGAGCTACATCGAACTCGTCGAGGTGACGTTGTGGTGAGCGGAAATTCCTACAAGCTGCGTGTCGAGGGCATGGATTGCGCGGCTTGCGCGCTCAAGATCGAGAACGCGATACAGCGGCTGCCAGGTGTCACCGACATCGAGGTCAGCTTCACGACCGGAACGCTCGTCCAGCTTCGCGAGCGAGCAGGCGAGCGTCGATCCCCGCATCTTCGAAAAGATCAGGGCCCTTGAAGGTCAGGGCAAGACGGTGGTGGTCCTGCTATCCGGCAAGGCCGTCGAAGGAGCCGATCGCGTTGCGGGACGAGCTACGGGAGGACGCGCAGCAGTCGGTGAAAAGGGGCGCCCGCGGCCGAAGCGGGGCAATCTAAAGAACAAGGCCGTTGACGCAGTATACCGTCAACGACCTTGCCAGCCCCGGACATTGAAATCGGCTCACGCCATCCGGTGGCTGGCACCTTGACTCGGAATTAGGTTCCCGAATGTGAACTAGTTCACATTCTCAGCGAAAAAATCTCTATCAAGATTCGGCAACGGGGAGCCCCCGCGCTGGCGGTCGGGGAGGTTTGCACCGATTTCGAACGGCTCAGCTGCCGCGCTTGCGCCCGCTCCGGACCGCGTTCGGCCGTGATCGTTTGCGGACGGGCTCGGCGGCAGGCTCATTGGCCTGGGCGCTGGCGAAGGATTGCCTCAGGCCCTCGACCGCCTCAGTCAGCGCCGTTACCTGCTCGGACAGCTTCTTGGTTTCGGCCTGCTGGGAGGCAAGCATCCGGCGCACGGTCTGCAACTGGTCCTGCACCATCTGGAGCTGGTCGATCGACTCCTGCTGGGTCACCTCCAACCCCTTGGTCTTCTCGACGAGCTGTTCGGATACCTGCGCGGCGCGGGCCTGCAATTGGCGGCTGGCCACGACCCGATCGGACTCCGGCGACGTGCCGGTAGTGACGCGGTACAGCGCGATGGCGCCGATCCCGAACAGGACCAGGAAAAGCCCCACCGCGGTGACTGCAATAGGTTGCACACCGATGCGCATGGCGCTTGCGGCACTCCGGGGGGCGAGGTCCATCATTCGACACCAAACCGGACTAATTCCAAAGCTTCCGAATACCACAACCTAGGCGGGCCTAAAACCCCGCGATCGTCCCGAATTGGCACGCATCGGCCTTAAAAACCTGCGAAATCGAGGTTTTTGGAGTGCTGTCGCTGACCCGTGCGATCACATCGATGGTCACGCCGAATGACAGACCTTTGATGCTGGCCGGCATTCGCAAGCCATGCCGGATGTGCGAAGATCGTTTGTGCACGAAAGCGTTCATTACACTGGACGGACCAGCCACTTTCGATAATAGTAGTAACGTTATTACCTGACGTTGTACTGTTGGCTACGGTATTATTCTACAGGTGAGCCCGAGCCTGCGTGTCTCGCCGAGTTCACCTTATTTCTGGTGAGACGTTATTTTTGGCGAGAAGTTGCATGGCTGATCGCGCACGTAATCAATACGGATCGGGCAAGGCCGTTACTTTCAACGTGATAACGCCGATGACGCGCTTCGGCACCTGGATCGTCTGGGCGCTGCTGTGTATCTTCGATCGGTTCAAATCGACCCAGGTCACGGCGAAAGAGCTGGCGTTTCTGCCCTTTGTTCACTGGGTCATCGTCAAGCGCGATAACTTTCCGAAGGTGAGCGACGGTCAGCCGGCGGAAGCTTTGCACTACGATTATCTGTTCTTTCTGAGCACGTTCAACGGTCCCTGGGGACCTTACATCGAGGCCTTTGCCGACGTGCTCTACAAGCCGCTCGACCTTGTCTGGTTCTGGAGCGTAGGATATCCCTTCGCCCGTCCGGTCGGACCGCTCAAGGCCTATATCCAGCGCAACCAGATCGAGTCGGACCATTCCTATAGCGCCTATCCGGGCGCCTCCGTGCGCGATGTGCGCGCGGCACTCGATTTGCGCAACGAAGTCGAGAAGCTTTTTCAAAATTCGAACGGGCTGTCGCCCGAACGCTTTGCGGCCGAGTTCGATCGCATGCTGATCAGCGTGCAGAACAAGCTCGGTACGTTTGGACCAACATAGCAGGCCGGTCGAACGGAGTTCGCGACGTGGCGAATCAAAACGGTGAGAAGTACGGCTTCACAGGCCTGTTTCCGATCGCAACCAATCGATCGGACGATTTGCGTGCGTTTCTGCGCACGCTGGATGACACGCACAAATATCCGCGCGGCTCGCCTTTCAGCCACGTGCCGATCGTCCACATGGCCCGATTGTTCGTTGTCGACCGCCTGGCCTATCAGGGCACGCCGGCGAAGTTCGATAAGCTCAAGTCGGACTATCTGGCGTTCATGTGTGAATTTGACGGCGAAAGCGTCGATCCGCTGGTGCAGGCCATGGTCAGCAACATCCCGGACGAAGTGGGGACCATTTGGGGGCACTGCCTCAGCTTTCCGGGCACCCGTCGGCGCGATCAGCTCTCCGCATATTTCGAGCGATGCCAACTCAAGACTACGCTGTTTCTGGCAGACCAGCCCGAGGCGAGCGTCAACGAGATTCTCACGGCGCTGCTGTGCCGACGCCGTCTCGGTGATTTCATCAAGCAGATTCAAGCAAACCCGCCGTCTCCCGACGTGCTCCGACGAGACTTCAGGGAGATGTGGCAAAGCCTCCAAAACCAGAGGCCGCTACCGGGCGATTTGTGAGTACGCAACGATCAGAGCAGGGGTCTCGCGATGCTCAACCTGACCAATATTCAAGGCAATATTCTTCGCGGTTACGCCTCGTTTCCGCATGCGCAGTTCTTGTTCTTCGCAATCGACAACGCGGACGATGCCAAAGCGTTCATCCGGCGGCTGCTCGATATGGAAGCGGTCACGCCGGCGCTGTGGCGCGCAAAGCCCGACGCTACCCTCAACATCGCCTTCACCTTTGAAGGCCTTCGCGCCCTTGGCGTGCCTGCGGAAAGTCTCGCCACGTTTCCTTCCGAATTTCAGGAGGGCATGAAACATCGCGCGGACGAGCTCGGTGACATCGACGAAAGTTCACCGGAGCACTGGGATGATCCGTGGAGGACGCATCGCGTTCATATGCTGATCACGATCTACGGCCGGACGGAGCCGGCGCTGGCGGCGCACTGTCAACGGCTCAGGGATCTGCTGCCGAACGGCATGCAAGAATTGAAGCCCGATCAACCAGCGGGGCAGCTGCAGATCGACGGCAAACTGACTCGCAAGGAGCACTTCGGCTTCGAGGATGGCTTGAGCAACCCCGCGGTCGAGGGAGTGCCTGACCGTGATTCCAAGGACCGCGAGAACGTTGGCAATCCGGATGACAAAGGGCGATTTCGCAAGATTCCGCTCGGAGAGTTTCTTCTCGGCCACCCGGGCGACGGTGGTGAGCTGGCTCCCATGCCGCTGCCGCACCTTCTCGCGCACGATGGCACCTATCTCGTGTTCCGCAAGCTGGAGCAGGATGTCGTTCGTTTCCGCCGGTATCTTGAACAGCAGGCGGACGCATTTGCCCGAGCTATTCCCGGTGGTTTGCCGCCTGACATTACTGCGCAGGACTTCCTCGCTGCCAAGATGATGGGGCGATGGCAGGATGGATCTTCTTTGATCAACTATCCTGAGAGGCCTGGCAAAGACCGTCGCAATACATTCGGCTATGCCGGCGATCCCGCAGGCGCACGCTGTCCGCTTGGTGCACATGTGCGGCGCGCCAATCCGCGCGACGCGCTGGGCTTCGGCGGCAAGACCATGTCGCGACACCGGTTGATCCGGCGCGGAATCGCGTACGGCAAATTCCTGCCACGTGGCGAGGAGCCGGAGAGCCAGGAAACGCGCGGCATCATTTTCATTGCGCTCAATTCCGGTTTCGACCAGTTCGAGTTCGTGCAGCAGAAATGGATGAATTTCGGCGACGATTTCGAGCAGGGCAACGACACAGACCCGATCGCCGGCAATCGACCAGTGATCGGCGGTCGTCGAAGCGCGCAAATGATGATCCCGGGTGACGAGGCCAGCGGACGACGACCGTTCATCTGCTTTGACATCCCGCGCTTCGTGACGACCAGGGGCGGCGACTACTTCTTCGTTCCGAGCCTGGCCGCGCTCGGCCTGCTGGCGTCCGGCCGAGTTGTCGCATGAATCGGGGCGTGATCCAACGATGGACGTCTGGTCGCCATCGGAGCAGCGCGCTTGCGCCCGCCCGATCTTGGCAGGAAAGACTCTTCGTTCGGCTGTCCCGCGGGCTGCGCGACTTCCAGCGATTCTTGCAGATGGCTCGCCAATCCGTGCAACCCGCTTCCGCGCCGGCACGGAGCTCGGAGGCAACGCCGGCAAGATACAAGGAGCTCACGAAGACGCTGGAACTGCAGGACCGGCCGGTGCCGCTCACGAAATTCGAGCGCGCGGTGCCGGGCGAGGCAACTCTCATTGCAAAGATGGCGCGCCTCGCCGCAAACTTGGTCGTCACCAACTACTGTGAGATGAAGGCCTCGGATCCTTCCGTCTGTGCGATGCGGGATCAGCACGCCAAGGCCCATGGCTGCGTCAGCGCCGAATTCGTCGTCCGCGATGATCTTCCGGCCGAGTTCTCGACACCGCTGTTTCGGCCGGGTGCCCGCTATCCGACCATCGTCCGGTTCTCCAACGGACAGGGTAAACCAAAAAGCGACCGCGGGCCCGATGGCCGCGGCATGTCCATCAAGCTTCAGGGCGTCGCTGGCGAGACCATGCTTCGTGGCCTCGAGCCCCGCATAACGCCCGCCGGCGAGCACGATTTCTTGCTCAGCAGCTTCCCGGTGTTCTTCTGCAAGAATGTGGTCGACTATTCCGAGCTCATGGAAGCCGTCGTGGCGCCGAATGGGACCTGGCGCGAGAAGTTTGACCTGCTTCTGAAATGGAGTGTGTTTGCCATTCGCAATCCTCGCCAGCTCTATACCTTTGGTCGCACCGGCCTCGTCAGGATCAACAATCCCCTGACGGCGACCTATCACAGCATGTCACCCTATCTGTTGGGTGAGGACAACGTTGTGCGCTATCGCGTCAGTCCCGTGCGGCGCGACAACGATGTTACGCCGTGGTGGTGGAGCTTCCTTTTTCAGTCGAGATCGGAGAACTTTCTTCAGGACGCTCTGGTGCGCGACCTCGCACCGGCGCCACCTGGAGATGATATCGTGTTCGATTTCTCCGTGTGGCTGTGTTATGCTGCCAGACCGCAAGACGTCGAAGACGCTTCCCTGTGGTGGACCCGTCCCCGGGACCGCACCGTGTCGATCGGACAGATCAGGATTCCCAGGCAGAATTTCCTGGCGCCGGATCGTGTTTTCGATGGCGAGCACATGATGTTCAGCCCGTGGAATTGCTTGCAGCAGCATCGGCCTCTCGGTAGCATCAACCGGATGCGGCTTGCCGTGTACCTCGCGTCCCTGCAGGTGCGGCGGAAGCTCAACATGGTTGGACCTTGAGCGAGCAGGCGACATCGGATCGATTTAATGGACCTCGGCTGGTTGCGGCGCTGCCAAACGTAGAGATGGCAGGCCTGCACGCTGAACGCCGACAGCTCACGGTCGTGTTTGTCGATCTGATCGGCTCGACGCCTCTGAGCGAGCGCATCGATCCCGAGGAGTTCTTCGCGGTCATCCGAACCTATCGCGATATCTGCAACGAGCAGATTTGCCGCTATGGCGGTCACATCGCCAGAATGATTGGGGACGGACTGCTGGCCTATTTCGGCGTACCGCAGGCGCACGAAAACGATCCCGAACGCGCGGTGCGCGCCTCACTCGCCATCACGGCCGCCATCAAGGAGCAGGAATTCCAGATGTCGGATGGCAGCTTCCTCCGGCTGCGGGTGAGGATCGGGGTCAATACGGGGCCGGTTGTCGTGGGCAGCGTGCCCGGCGAGCCTTCCGAGCGGAGGGAGGTGTTCGGCAGTTCAGTGCATGTCGCGGCCCGCCTTCAGGCTCTTGCCAGCGAGAACACGGTGGTCATCGGGTCGGGGACCTACGAGCTGATCCGCGGCATGCTCGATTGCGAGCCGCTGGGCCGGCGCCGGCTGAAGGGCGTCGAGGAGCCGGCCGAGGCGTGGCGCGTGAACGCGGTTTCGCCGGGCGAAAGCCGGTTCGACCGTGCGCGAACCTTGCCGCTGCCGCCGATGATCAACCGATACGATGAATGCGCGCTGCTGGCCGAACTGTGGGAGCAGAGTCTCGGCGGCGCAGGGCGCGTCGGCGTCATCTCCGGCGAGCCCGGCATCGGCAAGTCGCGCCTCGTCCGCGAGTTCCGAAGCTCGCTCGACCGGTCTGCGGTCGATGTTCTTTCGGTCCAGTGCTCGCCGTTTCACGTCAATACGCCGCTTGCGCCGGAAATCGAGCGATTGAAGCGCGCAACGGGCATCCACGAAACCGACGACCCCAGGCTGTCGCTGACCAAGTTGCGTCACCTGCTGACGAGAGCCGGTTTCGATGTCGAGCAGGCGCTTCGCTATTACGGGTCACTGCTGTCGATACCGGCTTGCGAAGCATACGAGCCTGCCGATCTTGGTTCACCGTCTGAGCGTGCGCGTGCCTTTCAGGTGATAACCGAGGTTCTCGTTGCGGCGTCGCGAAGGAAGCCGGTCCTGTTCATCGTCGAGGATGTCCAGTGGATCGATCCGACGAGCGCCGACCTCCTCTCACGGGTGGTCGCTCGCTGCGCGCGCGAGCGCGTCCTGTATCTGATTACGCACCGCGACGACTACGAGGCTGGCTGGCTATCGGGGCCGACCATCAGGCGGATCACTCTGCAAAAACTGGCAGCGGCCGAATGCGAGCAGATGGTGGCCGCCGTTGCCGGCATCGATGTCCTGCCGCGGATCACGAACCAGATTGTCGAGAGGACCGACGGCGTGCCGCTCTTCATCGAGGAGTTCACGCGCGCGGTGGTGGATTCCGGGGCGATCGAGAGCGCAACCGACCACGGCAAGTTGCCCGGGCCGCTGGTGCCGGCAAGTGTCCATGATTCCCTGATGGAGCGTCTTGACCGGCTGGGCACCGCCAAGCGTGTGGCCCAGATCGCCTCCGTGTTCGGGCGGCAGTTCGACTATCGGGGCATTTTCAGCCTGCTTCCGGACCATGACGAGTCGGTGATATCAGCACTTGAGGCGCTGGAGCGGGCCGGGATCGTGTATCGCATCAACGAACAGGAAGGCACGCTGTTCGCCTTCAAGCACGCGATGATTCAAGAGGCGGCCTATTCCTCACTGCTGAAGGAGGATCGGCGCAAGCTGCATGCGCGTGCAGCCGCCTGGCTGCTTCAGCGGGCCGATGTCGGGGAGGGCAGTGACCCCGCCGTTCTGGGTTATCACCACGCGCAGGCAGAGAACATTCCTGAGGCCATCGACGCCTGGCTCCAGGCGGGCAAGTCCGCGCTCAGCCGATCGGCCACCAAGGAGGCGGTGGCGCATCTGCGCGAGGGTCTCTCTTTGCTGTCGAAGCTGCCCGCTTCGTCGCGCCGCTATGAGGCCGAAATCGCCCTGCAATCCAACCTTGCAATGGCATACACGGCGATTGCGGGCTGGTCCGATCCGAATGTCTACCAACCCTATCATCGGGCGCTGAAGCTCTCCGGCAGCCATGGTACGATCCGCGAGAAGACCGCCGTCCTTTGGGGTGTTGCGGTGGCCAAGCTGGTCAATTGCGAACTCACCCAAGTACTCGAGCATTCGCAGGATTTTCTGCGGCGAGCCGAGGAATGGCGCGACGGCGAGGCGATCCTGATGGCTTCCACCGCGGCGCTGATCGTCAATTTCTTCACCGGCCGTCTGAAGGAAGCGCGCGAACTGGCTGCTGCGATTGAAGCGCGGTACAATCCCCGCGACCATGGCAAGCTGGTTCAAACCTATCAGCACGATCCGCTGGTGGTCGCGCTCGTCTATTCCGGACACATCGAATGGCTGCTCGGCCGGCCCAACCGGGCCAGGGAGTGCTGCGAAACTGCAAGGCGGCTCGCCAACGAGATCGGCCATCCCTTCATGATCGCACTGGCCCACATCCTTGGCGTCGGCGATCACTGGTATGAAGGCGACCTCGCGGCCAACCTGACTTGTGTCGAGCATGGCATGAAGGTCGCTGCGGACTACGGTTATCCGATGTACCAGGTCATCGGTCCGCTATGGGCGACCTCGGCGCTGGCCGCGCGCGGCCCGGCGCCGGTCGTGCTCGAGAAGCTGTCCGCCCTGATCGGCAAACTGCCGGCAGAGAATCGATGCATTCAGATTCCGCTCTACAAGGCCCTGCTCGCCACGGAGTTCGGACGGATCGGGCAGAAGGACAGGGCAATTGCGCTGGTGACTTCCGCCGAAGCCCTGGTCAAGCAGACAGGCGAACGCTGGCTGGCGCCGGAGATCTACCGGATCCACGGTTCGCTGCTGTGCACTGAGCCGCATCGCGACGATGCTGCCGCCATCCGCCAGTTCAGGCGATCGCTGGCCTATGCGAAGAAGTTGGAGGCCGTCGGCTGGGAACTCCGGACCGCCATCAGCCTTGCGCGCCTCCTGATGGAGAGAGCCAACAACCGGCGCAGCCTCGTCGAGGCACGCGAGGTGCTCGCATCAGCCCGGGCCAAATTCTCGTCCGCCGAGACATCCGCTGATCTGCGGCAGGCGGATGATTTGCTGCAGCGACTGAAACAGGGCGTGAATTCATAAATTCAGAGCCCAGCGGACTTCCGCTTTGGCGTGCGTTTCGGACCCTGGTCAGACATCGCTTGGAGTCAGCAAGGGGCCAAAAGCAGTCGGCCTCGAGTGCACGCTAGTCCGATGCGGAAGGCGAACGGCCATGATAACGCGCGGTTATTGACTTCATGGCGTGACGTCATTTCCCATTCGCCGCGCCGAATTTCATGCTTACAGGTCCCGGGCTCATCCGGCGCACAATCAGGAGGCTACAAATGTCAGTCCAGAAGCCGGTTCTAACGCCGCCCCACGGTGGCGAGAAGGTGACCACGAGCGGAGGCTCGAGCATCGAGATTAAAGTGGAGAGCAGCCAGTCCGGAGGCGAATATGGCGCTGTCTTGTGGACGGTGCGAGCTGGGGAGGAGCCTCCGATGCACATTCACTCGCGCGAGGACGAGCTAGTCTACGTGGTTGAGGGGCGGCTAATCGCGCGGGTCGGCGATTCCCGCGTTGAGGTGGGGGCAGGCTCCTACGCGGC
>NZ_JAGKJI010000010.1 GCF_020329485.1 Bradyrhizobium cenepequi | reverse complement strand
ACCGGCTTTCCCTGCGCAGTGGTTTACGGCTTACTTCGTGCTCTTCCCGGT
The DNA here is from genome assembly GCF_020329485.1 of Bradyrhizobium cenepequi. GTDB lineage: Bacteria > Pseudomonadota > Alphaproteobacteria > Rhizobiales > Xanthobacteraceae > Bradyrhizobium > Bradyrhizobium cenepequi. The sequence continues at coordinate 184,017 of NZ_JAGKJI010000010.1, read as the reverse complement.
GACCGGGCTTTCTTGCCACCGTCATCCGCGGCAGCTCTTGCTGCTCGCGTACTTAGCGCCAGCGTCGGGGCGCCAGAACCACACGACTTCGCCGTCCGCGAGTGCCGCGCTCGTCAGTCGCGACACCCGCGTCCACCGCATCTCACCGCAACGTTCGTGACGATCGCGAGCCGCCCCTCATTTCGGGTGAGACGCGCGGAGTTAAATCACTGATTTGCCCGACGGCGGAAGCGGAATGTTTTTCGCGCGAGGGATGGACAGACTTTTGGTGATTTGCCCGTCGGGTCGTTTTGTCGCACTTAGGTCGCGACAATCAACCTTGTCATTCCGGGGCGATGCCACCGGGTCCGCACGAAGCGCGGCCCGATGACAGGCTCCGCATCGAGCCCGGAGTCCATTTCACCGCTGGCGCCCGCGGCCCGATGGATTCCGGGCTCGCGCTGACGCGCGCCCCGGAATGACAGCGGAAGTTTTGGCGCGAACGTGGCTTACTCCGCCAGCGCTTTCATCTCCTTGTAGAGATCGCTCTTGCCTTCAAAGCCGATGCCCGGAAGGTCGGGCATGGTGATGTGGCCGTGCTCGACGCGCACGCCGTCGGGGAAGCCGCCATAGGGCTGGAACAAATCGGGATAGCTCTCGTTGCCGCCGAGGCCGAGGCCGGCAGCGATGTTCAGCGACATTTGGTGGCCGCCATGCGGGATGCAGCGGCTCGGCGACCAGCCGTAGGTCTTCAGCACCTGCAGCGTGCGCTGATATTCGCAGAGGCCGTAGGACAGCGCACAGTCGAATTGCAGCCAGTCGCGATCCGGCCGCACGCCGCCGTAGCGGATCAGATTTCTTGCATCCTGGTGGCTGAACAGGTTCTCGCCGGTCGCCATCGGCCCCGGATAGAATTCCGCGAGCGCCGCCTGCAGCGCGAAGTTGAGGGGATCGCCGGCTTCCTCGTACCAGAACAGCGGATAGTCCCGCAGCATTTTTGCGTACGCGATCGCTGTCTCCAGATCGAAACGGCCATTGGCGTCGACCGCGAGCTGCGCGTCCTTGCCGATCTCCTTCAGGACAGATTCAATGCGCTCGCGATCTTCGGCGATCGACGCGCCGCCGATCTTCATCTTCACGACATTGTAGCCGCGATCGAGGTAGCCGCGCATCTCCGCGCGCAGCGCGGACAGATCCTTGCCGGGATAGTAATAGCCGCCGGCGGCATAGACGAACACGCGCGGATCGGCCGTAACGCCATGACGCTCGGCGAGCAGGCGGAACAGCGGCTTGTTCGCGATCTTCGCCACCGCGTCCCACACCGCCATGTCGATGGTGCCGACCGCGACCGAGCGCTCGCCGTGACCGCCGGGCTTCTCGTTCGACATCATGGTCGACCAGATCTTGTCCGGATCGAGATTGTCGCCGCTCGCGTCAAGCAGCGCCTTCCGATCGGCCTCGAGCAGCCGCGGCGCAAAGCGCTCGCGGATCAGGCCGCCCTGCCCGTAGCGGCCGTTGGAATTGAAGCCGTAACCGACCACGCGCCTGCCGTCGCGCACGATGTCGGTGACAACGGCGACCAGGCTCGTCGTCATCCTGGTGAAATCGATATAGGCGTTGCGGATCGGCGAGGAGATCGGTTTTGTGACTTCGCGGACGTCGATGATGCGGACGGACATGGGATTGGCCTTGATCAGGTAAGCGGTTTCGACTCACCGTCATTGCGAGGAGCGAAGCGACGAAGCAATCCATGCCTCCGCAAGCGGGTGAGATGGATTGCTTCGCTTCGCTCGCAATGACGGTGTTCACGACTTCGTCTTGTCGCGGAAATACGGCTCGACCGGGCCGTGGACCTTGATGGTCAACGGATTGCCATAACGATCCTTGGCATTGCCGGCAGTGACGCGCACCCAGCCTTCGCTGACGCAGTACTCCTCGACATTGGTCTTCTCAACGCCCTTGAAGCGGATGCCGACATCCCGCGCCAGGATCTCCGCGTTGTAGTACGGGCTGTTCGGATCGACCGACAGACGGTCCGGCAGTTCGTCATGGCTGGTTTCGTCGTTCTCGCTCATAGCAAGGCCTCAATTGCTGTCTTCAGTCCTTCGGGCCGCGCGGTGGGCGCATGGCGCGCCACCACACTGCCCGATCGATCGACCAGAAATTTGGTGAAATTCCATTTGATCGACGGGCCGAGCAGACCCGATTTCTCTTGCTTCAGATAATTGTACAACGGATGCGCGTTCGCGCCATTCACTTCGATCTTGGCGAACATCGGGAACGTCACCGCGTAGTTGTTTTCGCAGAACTCTGCGATCTGCTTTTCATCGCCAGGTTCCTGCCTGCCGAACTGATTGCACGGAAAACCGAGCACCGAAAAGCCGCGTGGCGAGAACCCCTGGTAGACTTCCTGCAGGCCCTTGTATTGCGGCGTGAAGCCGCACGCACTGGCGGTGTTGACGATGAGCAGCACCTGTCCCTCGAACCGCCTCAAGGGCACGTCCTCGCCGGCCAGCGAGCGGGCGGTGAAATCATAGACGGTTGGCATTCTAAGCTTTCGGATACAGTTGCCTCGAGAACCGGTGCGCTCCCTCTCCCGCTTGCGCGGGGAGGGCTGGGGTGGGGGTGTCTCCGCGAGTCACACTCCCCGTGTGGAGAGAGCCCCCACCCGGCGCTTACGCGCCGACCTCCCCCGCAAGCGGGAGAGGTGAAGAGAGCCCGCGAACGGGTCGATGCCACCAAAGACATCTGGCCCTAGGGATCGATCACCGCAGACGGCGTGCCGCCGGCTTCGATCGCTTCGCCCGCGGCGAGGCAGAGGTCCTCGCGGTAGCGGCCTGAGACCAGTTGCACGCCGACCGGAATCCGGCCCACCAATCCTGTGCTCACAACGAGCCCAGGCAGCCCCATGAAGGGAATGGCGATCTGCGGCAGCTGCGCTTGCCAGACCCGGGCAAAGGAAGCGTCGTCCTTGCAGTCGAGTTGATCGGGGAACGGCAGTTCGCCGGAGACCGGCATCAGCAGCACCGCATATTGTTCGAACAACGCCAGCCATTCGCGCGTCAATGTCGCACGGCGCGTCAGCGCCTTGGAAAGATCGAACGGATGCACCTTGGCGCGATTGCCGCGCAGGCAGGTGAGCGCGCCGGGATCGCCCTCGCGCTCGGCGGCCGCGAGTTGCGCCTCATAGCCATCGCCGAGCCAGAGCTTGGTCTGGAGGTCGGCGGCTTCGCGCAGCGGCGGCATTGCCGTGATTTCCTCGACGGTCCAGCCAGCGCGCTCCAGCCGCTTGCCGGCATCGGCCACCGCCGCCTTCACCTCTGCGACCGGATTAAGCCCATCGGGATTGAGGCACATCGCGACGCGCTTCGGCACCGAAGGCCCCTCCAGCGGCACCGGCATCCACCAGGGATCGCGGACGTCGCGAGCCGACATTGCCGCGAGCGCGATGCGCAGGTCGTTGACGGTGCGCGCGAGCGGCCCCGAGACCGCGCTGATCTGCGGGCCGATCGGCCGCTCCGGAAGGGCCGCGTTGAAGGCAGGGATACGGCCCATGGTTGGCCGCAAGCCATGCACGCCGCAGGCATAGGCCGGATAGCGGATCGAGCCTGCGATATCGGTGCCATGCGCGATATGCCCGATGCCGGCCGCGACCGCGGATCCCGCGCCGCCGGACGAGCCACCCGGCGTGATCGAAGGATCGCGCGGGTTCTTGGTGTCGCCATGGATCAGGTTGGTGGTGAACCAGCGATAGGAGAAGGCCGGGCAATTGGTGCGGCCGAGCAGCACGGCGCCCGCCCTGCGCAAATTCTTGACCACGGGATTGTCGGCCTTCGCGACCACGTCGCGCTGCAGCTTCAACCCGTTGGTGGTGGCAAACCCTTCCTGGTCGACATTGACCTTGATCGTGACAGGGACGCCAGCGAGCGGGCCGGCGTCCTCGCCGCGCGCAATCGCCGCATCGACGGCCTCGGCCTGCGCCAGCACATCCGCCGGCCGGTGGTCGACCACGGCATTGAGTTTGGGATTGACCGCATCCAGCCGCGCCAGGGCGGCGGTCGCCGCCTCCCGCGCCGAAACCTTTTTCGATTTGATCAGGCCGGCCAGATCCGCGGCCGACAGACGCCAAAATTCTTCCATTGCCAACTCCGTTGCGACATCCGTGTTCTAGCGTCACGGAGCTGACGTGGCCAGCGCAAGGAATGGACAAAGATGGCGGTCATCTGCCGCGTGTCCCCCGCGCGCCGCCGCGAGAACGGTGGCACCGTCATTCCGGGGCGCGCGGAGCGCGAGCCCGGAATCCATTCGTCCACTTGCGCAGGTGGAGGAATGGATTCCGGGCTCGATGCTGTCGCATCGCCCCGGAATGACGATCGTAGACGTAGTTGCGGAGCTCCCCCTCACCTGCTCTAGCGAAAATGGGCGATGTAATAGGCAAGGTCGGCGATCTGCTCTTTGGTCACCGGCTGCATCACGTCGGCCATGGTGCCGTCATAGCCGTGGCGGCTATTGTCCTTGTACTCGCTGAGCGTCTTGCTCAGATAGTCCTCGCGCTGGTTGGCGATGTGCGGGACGTTGTCGTTGCCGGAGAAATCCGGCTGGTGGCAGTTGTTGCAGAGATATTGATGCGCGAGCGCCTGGCCGCGCGCCATGCGGGCGGAATCTCCGGCATCCTTGGGCGGCACCGGCTTCGGCAGCGTGGCGATGAAATCGGAAAAGGCGCGCAAATCGTCGTCGGACAAATCCTTCGCCATGTCGTTCATGGTGTCGAACACGCGCAGCTTCTCGCGGAACATGAAGAGCTGGATCAGCACGTAAGGCGCCTGCTGAGCGCCGAGCGAGGGCGTGTTCTCGGTCTCGGAGGTGCCGCGCTCGCCATGGCAGGCAAGACACGGCGCGGCGCGCTCCGGAACCGTCTCGGCGCTGGCGGTGAAGGTGATGGACGCAAAGGCGAACGCGGTGATTAGTCGCTTGTACATCGAGTGTTCCTGGCGCCCGTCACTGCGAGCAAAGCGAAGCAATCCATCTCTCCGCGCATGCGGATGCATGGATTGCTTCGTCGCTGCCGCTCCTCGCAATGACGAATTAACTGCTACTCCTCCGCGACCTTCGGCTTGCCGTAGCTGATGCGGTAGACGGCGCCATTCCAGTCGTCGGAGACGAGCAGCGAGCCGTCCTTCAACTGCATCACGTCGACGGGACGGCCGACATATTTGTTGTCCTGGAGGAAGCCGGTGAGGAACGGCTCGACCGATTTCACCTTGCCGACCTTGTCGAGCTTGACCACGACGACGTCGCCGCCATGCTTCTTCGACTTGTTCCAGGAGCCGTGGCGCGCGACGAAGATCGCGTTCCTGTAGCTCTTCGGGAACATGTTGCCGGTGTAGAAGCGCATGCCGAGCGCCGCGGTGTGCGGGCCCATCAGGCCGACTGGCGACGTGTAGTCGCTGCAGGATTTGCCCCAGCCGAGTTCCTGGTCGATGATGTTGCCCTGGTAACAGAACGGCGCGCCGAAATCCTCGCCGGCCTTGGTCACGCGGTTGAGCTCATCTTCCGGCACCGTCTCGGACAGCCAGTCGCGGCCATTGTCGGTGAAGTAGAGGTGCTTGCTCTCCGGATTCCAGTCGAAGCCGACTGTGTTGCGCACGCCGACCGCATAAACTTCCGCGCCCGAGCCGTCGAGATTGATGCGCCGGATCTGGCCATGCGCATCGTCATGCAGCACGTTGTTGCCGGGCTGGCCGACCGGGACATACAGCTTGTTGTCCGGCCCGATGGCAATGAACTTCCAGCCATGGGCCTCGTCCTTCGGCAGGTGGTCGTAGATCACCGTCGGCTTCGGCGCACTGTCGATGACATCGTCGATCTTCTCGATCTTGGAGACCTTCGAGAGTTCTGCGATGTAGAGCGTGCCGTCCTTGAAGGCGACGCCGTTCGGACGATAGAGCCCGGAGGCGATCACCTTCACCTGGCGTTTGCCCTCCTTGTTGACGATGGCATAGACCTTGTCGACCAGGCGGCTGCCGACGAACACCGTGCCCTTGTCGCTCTGCGCCAGCGAACGCGCATTCGCCATGCCGGCGGCGTAAACCTCGACGTTGAAGCCGGCGGGCACCTTGAGCTTGGCGAGCGGTAATTTGTCGGGCGCGGCCGCGAGCGGCGGCGGCGCGACCGGGGCAAGCTTGGCCGCCGCCTCGTTCTCGGGCCGCCCGATCAGAGGTGAGCCCGGCGGCAGCGGCTGCGCCGCGGCGGGTGCCGCGCCGGCGGCAGGCGGATTGGCGGGCTGCTGCGCATGGGCGGCAAGCGTGAGTGCGCCAAAGAAGGCGCCGGCCAGGATAAGACCGAGCGGCGTGGTCAGATCGTTCCTCATTATTGTCCTCCCCAGATGTGAAAGCCTGTTGGTCCTTGCATGTGCAGCGCTCCGCGCATGCTGGCGTGGCTTCTTCAATGGCAGTTTCCGACATCCGTCCGCGGATGCGCAATCCGGGACATGGTCAGAGCCGAGGCGGGGCACCGATGTAGCGTGGAACGACCGCGCGCACCGTCAATGTTTCGTGACCGAGCCCGTGTCCGGCAGACCGATGATCGCCTCGGAGAACGGAAATTCGAGCACGATATCGCCGTCGTCGTCGGTCACTTCGATGACGGCATTCAAAAGCGTGGCGTCGGCGCCTTCCGTCCGTAGCAGTTCCCGAATCATCGCACGCGCCATCTCCCAGGCGCGGTCGGGATCCCGCAGAACTTCGCCCTCGGGGTCGGAGATCAGCTCATCGCCAATACGAGTGTTGAAGAAATAGCGCGGCATCGGCGGCAGATACTCCGGTTGAGACCCCCTACGATGGAAGCCTCCTTCAAGCCCAGATTTGCTATTGATCGCAATGCGAACAATAACGAAACGTCTGATTTGATTTGCGGCTCTCGCACAACTGCGTGAATTCCCAGTGCGGCGCAGCATGATTGATGCGGCGCAACACGTCAAAATTTAACTGGCGAACTTTTTCGCCCGCATTACTTTACTGCGAGGGCGGAATACGTCCGGATCAAAAACAGGAGAGCCTGATGGCCTGGAAAGCACCGAAGATCGTCGAAGTCTCCGTCGGCATGGAAATCAACATGTATATGTGCGCGACCCGCAAGTAAGCGGACGCGACTGCCTTGCCTTAGTACGTTGCTGGACTTGCGGGCGTCCGACGTTCCCTGAGGAGGGGATGCACGTTGACGCCCGAGTCCGGCTTGTGTCCCTGCCTCGTTTGTTCCTGAGCAGCGGATTTTCGCCAGGAGACGGATCATGCTTCGGGTCGTCGTCCTCGGCGCCGCAGCCGGTGGTGGCGTTCCGCAGTGGAACTGCGGCTGCCCGGTTTGCACCAAGGCAAGAAGCGACGCGCCTAGCCTGCAGAGCACCCAGGCTTCGATCGCGGTCACCGCTGACGGCGCGCACTGGTTCCTGATCAACGCCTCGCCCGACCTGCGCCAGCAGCTGATTGCGACGCCGCAATTGCACCCGAGGCGCGGCGAGCTTCGCCACAGCCCGATCGCAGGCGTCATCCTCACCAATGGCGAGATCGATGCGATCGCGGGACTATTGTCGATGCGCGAGGGCTCGCCGTTCACGATCTACGCCCACCAGCGCGTGCTGGCGATCCTGAAGTCCAACAGCGTCTTTGACGTGCTGAGCGAGAACAACGTGACGCGCCGGGCGATTGAGGTGGATCGCGCGTTCGAGCCCGCCCTCTCCGACGGCTCGCCATCCGGGCTTGAGGTGCTGCCGTTCGATGTTCCCGGCAAGGGCGCGTGGTATCTCGAGGGCAAGGCACATCCGGCCGGCCAAGACGGCTCAGGCGATACCCTGGGCTTGCGCATTGCGGAAAAGGCCAGCGGCAAATATTTCTACTTCCTCGCTGCGTGCGCGCGCGTGACTGATGATTTGAAATCCCGGCTTGCGGGAGCGCCGCTGGTGTTCTTCGATGGCACGGTGTGGCGCGACGACGAATTGATCGCGGCGGGACTCGGCAACAAGACTGGTCAGGGGATGGGACATATTTCGATGTCAGGCGGCCACGGTGCGATCGAGAGCCTCGCAGGCCTTGATATCGGCCGAAAACTGTTCCTGCATATCAACAATTCCAACCCGGCCCTGTTGAAGGACTCGCCTGAGCGGAAGATAGCCGAGCGGGCCGGCTGGCAAGTCCCCGCCGATGGAACGGAGATTGAGCTTTGAACGCACATTCACCGAGCGGAATGACCGCCTATTCGATCGGCAGAGGCGTGCCGCTTCATAGCGCCGAGGAGCTAGAAACGATGCTGCGCCATATCGGCGCGACGCGCTATCACAGCCTGCATCCGTTCCATGGACTGTTGCATGGCGGCAAGCTGAACAAGGGCCAGGTGCAGGCCTGGGCGCTGAACCGCTACTATTACCAGAGCACGATCCCGATCAAGGACGCAGTCGTGATCTCGCGCTTCCGCGACCGCAAGACCCGCATCGAATGGCGCCACCGCATCGAGGACCATGACGGCGACACTGGCAGCGAAGGCGGAATCGAGCGCTGGCTGAAGCTGACCGAAGGCCTCGGCCTGGACACCGCCTATGTGGAATCGACCGAAGGCATCCTGCCGGCGACGCGCTTTGCGGTCGAGGCCTATGTGCATTTCTGCCGCGACAGGACGCCGCTGGAGGCGATCGCCTCCTCGCTGACGGAATTGTTCGCGCCGAACCTGCATGAAGAGCGCATCTCCGGGATGCTGCAGCACTATGACTTCGTCAACCCCGACATCATGAGCTATTTCAAGCGCCGCCTGCAGCAGGCGCCACGCGATGCCAACTTTGCGCTCGATTACGTCAAGAACAATGCCACGACACAGGCGGAGCGCGAGGCGGTCTGCAACGCGCTGATCTTCAAGACCAACGTGCTGTGGGTGCAACTCGACGCGCTGTACCATGCCTATGTCGACGGCCACATCCCGCCCGGCGCCTTCGTGCCGACGGCGAGCTAGAGGATTTTTTGATGGCGGGCCGCAACATCAGCGTCAGCGAGACAAGCCGGCCGAAATTGCCGCGGCATGCCAAGCTGAGGTTCGACGAGACCCGGCAGGTCTGGGTGATCCTGGCGCCGGAACGCGTGCTGGCGCCGGACGAGATCGCGGTTGAGGTGCTGCAGCTCTGCGACGGCGAGCGCAGCGTTGCCGACATGGTCGATCAACTCGCCGCGAAATACGCCGCGCCGCGCGAGGCGATCTCGACCGACGTGATCGCCATGCTGCAGGACCTGGCGGACAAGGGCTTTCTCATCGAAGAACGGGAGAAGACGCCATGAGCGACATTCTCACCGAGGGCAAGACGGCAGCCGCGCCGAATGACGGCCTCACGGTGCTGGAGCAGCGCCGCTCGACGGCTACGAGCTATGGCATTCCGCTGGCGGTGCTCGCGGAGCTGACGCACCGCTGTCCGCTGCAATGCCCCTATTGCTCCAACCCGGTCGAGCTCGACCGCGCCGGCAACGAGCTCACCACCGAGGAATGGAAGAAGGTGATGACCGAGCTGGTCGAGCTCGGCGTGCTGCAGATCCACTTCTCCGGCGGCGAGCCGACGGCGCGCAAGGATCTCGTCGAGCTGGTGCGGCACGCAAGCGACGTCGGGCTCTATACCAACCTGATCACGTCGGCCGTGCTGCTGACCAAGGAAAAGCTGGCCGCGCTCGCCGATGCCGGCCTCTGCCACGTGCAGATCAGCTTCCAGGGCAACGAGCCTGTTGTGGCTGAGCGCGTCGCGGGCCTGAAGAATTCGCACGAGAAGAAGATCCAGGCCGCGAGATGGACGCGCGAGCTCGAGCTTCCGCTCACCGTCAACGCGGTGATGCACCGGCAGAACCTGCACCAGCTTTCCGACATCATCCAGATGGCGGTTGATCTTGAGGCCGACCGGCTCGAGGTCGCCAACGTGCAGTATTACGGCTGGGCACTGAAGAACCGCGCCGCCTTGATGCCGACGATCGAGCAGATCGAGGAGACCAGCCGGATCGTCGAGGAGGCGCAGGCGCGGCTGAAGGGCGTGCTCGCGATCGATTACGTGGTGCCGGACTATTACGCGCTGCGGCCGAAGAAATGCATGGGCGGTTGGGGTCGCCAGTTCTTCAACATCTCGCCGGCTGGCAAGGTGCTGCCCTGCCACGCCGCCGAGAGCATCACCGGTCTGCAATTCGAATCCGTGCGCTCGAACCATTCGATCGCGTGGATCTGGCAGAACTCGGAGGCCTTCAACCGCTATCGCGGCACGGAGTGGATGCCCGAGCCGTGCAAATCCTGCGAATTCCGCGAAATAGATTTCGGCGGCTGCCGCTGCCAGGCATTTGCGCTCACCGGCGACGCCAGCAATACCGACCCGGCCTGCACGCTGTCGCCGCTGCACGAGAAGATCTTCAAGCTCGCGGAGACCGAGGCGGCCGGTGGCAACAACCGCTTCCTCTATCGCAATTTCGCCGGCGGCACGCTGGAGACGGACGGCGATCATGGCGCCTGATGCCGAGGCGGGCAAAGCATCGCGCCGCACGGATCCGTTCGCGCCACTGACCTCGGAATTGCTGCCGGTCGGCGACGATCACGAGATCTATGTCGAGAGCGTCGGCCGCGAGGGCGGGATCCCTGCGGTCTATCTGCATGGCGGGCCCGGCAGCGGCTGCCAGGCGGATCATCGCCGCCTGTTCGATCCCGAGCGATTTCATGCCGTGCTGTTCGACCAGCGCGGCGCCGGACGCAGCCGTCCCAAAGGAAAGCGCGAGGCCAACACGCTGCCGCTCTTGGTCGCGGACATGGAGACGATCCGGCAAAAATTCGGTTTCGAGCGCTGGCTGGTGGTCGGCGGCTCCTGGGGCGCGACGCTCGCGCTGGCCTATGCGCAAGCGCATCCTGATCGCGTCACCGCCCTCGTGCTGCGCGCGACGTTCCTCGGCACGCGCGCCGAACTTAAGGGCGCCTTTCTCGACATGCTGCCGCGCTTCTATCCCGCGCTGTCAGCGGACTTCCTGAGCCTGTTGCCGGCGGAAGAGCGCGACCAGCCGCTCGACGCCTATTGGCGACGTATCCTCGATGCCGATGCTGCCGTGCACGGCCCGGCCGCGCGCGCCTGGCATGACACCGAGCAGATCCTCTCCGTCCACGCGCCCGCCCGCGTACGGCTTGATCCCGCCTCGCTGAACTCCTCACGCGCTTTGCCCGCGACGCCGTTCCTGGAAGCGCATTACTTCGCCAATGACTGCTTCATGGCACCCGACCAATTGATGAACGCAGCCGGCAGGCTTGCGGAAATTCCGGGCATCCTGGTGCAGGGCCGCTACGATCTGCTGTGTCCGCCGGCCACGTCGTTTGCGCTGGCTGCACGCTGGCGAGAGGCCGAAGTACGCATCGTCGAAGGCGCCGGGCATATCCTGTACGACCCCGGCGTCCGCGACGCCGTGATGAGGGCAATCGCGGATCTCGCCTCGCGCAAGCCGGGCTGAACTCGCCAAGCTTCGCTTCAAGCACCGATCAACGTCCGCACTTGCCGCCCGGACAGACGGGTGCGTGCGCCGCCGGCGCAGCCGGCCGTGCTGGCGGCGCCGCCATACGTGGCGCGTGAGCCATCGGCGGCGGTGATGCGACACGCGGCGGCGCCGGCGGCGTGGCCATGCCCGGCGGTGGCGCCGCGACCCGCGGAGCCGCTGGTGGCGGAGCGACCGGCCGCGCCGCGACGGAAGGCGGCGGCGTCCGCACTGCTGCCGGCGGCGGTGTCGGTGTCGGACGACGGACGGCTGCTGGCGGAGCCACGGAAGGCGGCGTCTGCCTGGCTAATGCGGCCGCCGGAGGCGCGTTGCGAGACCGCGGCACGCCAGCGGCCCTCGGAACATCCGCCGGCCGTGCGACCGACGGCCGTTGCGCGGGCGCACCGCGGTTGAGTTTCGTATCGGTCGGCGCAGCGGCAGCGCCCGGCCAAGCTGCCGGCCTGCTCGCGTTCGGTTGCGTTGCCGTGGCAGGTGCCGTCGCAGTCTGCGGCGTTCGCCGTCCCTTCGCCCCAGCCGGCGCATTGGTGCCAGCCGCGTTGGGGGCCGCAGCGGGCGGAGACGTCAGTCTCGATGCCTTGGTGCCCGCATCAGGCTGCGCGGCGGTTGCAGGCGGTGTCGCCTGCGGCAATGGCTGCCTTCCGGCGCCTGGCAATGCATTCGTGCCAGCCGCATTGGGTGCTGCCGGGCCCGTCGCGCCCTGTGTCGCCGCGGACGGCGCAAACTTCGTGCCCATTCCGGGCTGCCCCGCGCCCTGCGGCAATGGCTGGACCAGGTTGGCCCGCTGCGCCGCGGCCGGCGGCAGCGATGGCGCGATCGCCGGTCGAACCGCGCCACCATTGAACTTCGTTCCGAGAGCATTGAGCTGCGCCGGACTCGGGTTGGGATTGTTGATGACCTCGTTGATGATCGTCCGGTTGTGGATGTTGGCGAACACGATGTTGTTCGGCGGCGGTGCGACATAAACCGGCGGCCGGACATAGACAGGGATCGGCACGAACACCGGGACGGGCAGCACGTACACTGCGACCGGCGGCGGCGGTGGCGGCAGCACGACGAAATCCGGTGGCGGCGGCGGCAGGAAGAACACCGGCGCCGGCGGCGGCGGCGCGAAGGCGAACACCGGATCGTCGAAGTAGAGAACCGGCCGATCGTCCACATACATCAACTCGTCGGGCGGCGGCGGCGAAACGTCATAGTCGATCGAGGCAAAGGACGGCGGCGGCTCCAGCGCCGCTGAAAGGATGGCAAGACGCCGCCGCGCATCGGCGGCGTGAGGGCCGCGCGGGTAGCGATGGAGATAGGACCAATAGGCATCCGGCGTATCGGTGCGATAGGTCCGCCCCCAGGTGATCGCCTCGCGCCGCGCGGCGACGATCGCCCTCACCCGCTTCGCGAGCGGATCATTCGGAAACGCCTGCAGGAACTCTTCATAGCCCTGCAGCGTGTCGCGCTCCAGCGCGGCGGCATAGGCGTCCTTGGCATCGAAGTCGCGGATCGGCTTGTCATGGACGCTGGCATCGACCTGGGTCGGCGGCGCATCCGGTTGCCGCTCGAAGAACATGAAGGGCGTGTCGATCTTTTGCGCGTTCCACGGAAGCTGCGCGCCCTTCGTCATCTCGCTGACGCGCAAGCGGACGCGGTCGAACAATTCCGGCAGCGGCAGGCCGCCGGCGCGGATCATCTCGGCGAGCGCCTGCGCGTAGGCGCCGTAAGGCGGCTGGCTTTCCGTCGCGATCGTCCCGGGCGCCGCATTGAACGCCACCAGCATCTTCGCCTCGGGCTCGACCAGCGCCAAGCCGCCGGCGAGCGACTGTCCCTCCTTGGCGAAGGAATTCGTACGCGCGCCATCGAGGACGATGATATTGGCCTTCACTGGCAGCGCCGAAAGCTGGCGCATGTAATCCGACAGCCGCAGGCCTTCGATCGGAACGTCGATGTCGCGGGCGATCTTCGCGTCGACCGGAAGGAAATAATTCTCGCCGGTGAGCTGCACGCCGTAGCCGGCGAGATAGACAAAGGCGACCGTATTCGGTCCCGCCTCCTGCACCTTCTGCACGAACTCGCGGAACGACCTCCGCAGCGTCTCGCCGTCGAGGTCGCGCGCGCCGACGACGTCAAAGCCCGCGGCCTGCAGGGTCTGCGCCACGAGGCCGGCATCGTTGGCCGCAGTCGGCAGCGCGCCAGCCGTGTAGGCGCCGTTGCCGATCACCAGCGCGACGCGCCTCTGCTGCTCCTGCGCCTGTGCGGACAGCGCGATCGATGACACCAAGCCAATGAACAGTGCCAACAGAATCCGCGTCATGATCGTCTCCCCCTGTCGGATGCCAATCGATTGGAGTCCTCAACGGGTGAACTGGCGCTGAACAGGATTACGCCAAATGTGGCAATCCTTGGCCTCCCCTCAGCGTTCCCTGTGCTTTTCGTCGCGGCCCTTTCGACGCGCCAGTAAGTAAATGGAACCGTGCCCTGTCGCGCACGATGCTCGAAGCTGGCAGCGCCGAGCGTGCTTCTAGCCCTCGCACTAGCAGTTGGAGTACCATCGTCCTTCATCGCTGCGCATTCCCTCCACGGGCATGACATGCGGAGGAGTCTTGAAATATGAGCACAATCGAGCGTCCCCGCCCGGAAGGACTACTGCACAATCCGGCATTCTCGCAGGTCGTCGCCTCCTCGGGCGCACGCACCATCTACACGGCCGGGCAGGTATCAATCGATGAACGCGGCGCGCTGGTCGGTCCGGGTGATCTGGCTGCGCAAACGGCGCAGGCAATGCGCAACGTCGGCCTAGCTCTCTCCGCCGTCGGCGCGAGCTATGCCGACATCGTCAAGATCACCACGTATGTAGTGAACTACAAGCCGGAATACCGATCCATCGTCAGCCAAGCGCGAGCGCCCTTTTTCGCAAATGGAACACCCCCAGCGAGCACCCTCGTCGGTGTGGCAGCGCTCGCACTGCCGGAATGGTTGGTCGAAATCGAAGCCATCGCGGTCGTCGGCTGAGGACAAGCCTCAGGATCGAGATGCTGGTGATTGGTCTTATTCGGACCTCCCGGCATTTCGGCATTCAAGCGCCGAGATGATGCAGTCCAAGGAAGTCGTTGATGGCTGCGTTCACGGGGTCTGGGTTTGTCATGTTGACGGAATGACCGCCCGCAATCACGATCAATTCCGCATTGGGAATTGCGTCCTTCATGGCCTGCGCCCTGGCAAGTGGAATGGCAGCATCGATATCGCCATGGACGATCAGTGTGGGGACACCGATCGAGGAGATTTTGTCGGTGATATCATCTCGGCTAGCGAGAGTATCCATGGCGGCCGAAAGATTTGGGGCTGTCATGGCGCGCCACTTTTCCTTCCATGCGGCGGCGCCGGGCCAGCCTGGACCGAAAAGAATGTGCTCGACTGTGGCGGCGATTTCTTCTGGCAGCTTGCCTGCGATCCATGCGTCAAGCAGCGCGCGATAGCCCGCGAGTGTCTTCGGATCGTCGATGCCTGCCTGCGCTCCGATCAAGACCTGAGCACGGACGCGCTCGGGATGCCTCAAGGCGCATCGCATGCCCAAAAAGGCGCCCTGGGACACGCCGACGAGAATGGCGCTGTCGATGCCGAGAAACGAAAGGAGTGCGGAGAGATCGTTTGCGGAGTCGTAGTATGAAAAGCTCGGCAACGTTTCCGTGGCAGTCTTCCCATGCCCGCGCTCGTCCCACACGATGCACCGGTATCTATCCCGGAACGCCGTCACCTGCGGAGAGAACATTGTGCCGTCAAGCAACAATCCGTGTGAGAAGACAATTGCCTGGCCTGACCCGCCCGTGTCCTCATAATAGAGCCGCTGACCGTTCACGTCCGCGTAGGGCACTTCTTTCTCCTGCTTGCCATCCTTCGTCTTCCAAGCATGCGACATCGGTCTGACAAAGGCGATGGAATTTGAGCTACAGTAGTAACCGAGCAGCTCATCAGCGGCGCGTCGGACAATTCCTCACAATGACCTCAGCCGAACACGCAACTGAGCGTCGGTCTCGGCAGCCAGTTCGAGCAGCCCTTGATAAGGATCGCCAGCGGGTCGAACGCGCGGAGCGCATCCAACACACCTGAGCTCTCGATTGCAGCTTCATATTCCATCGTTGCGCGCCGAGACATGAACCACCGCCACTTTGGCTCTCAGCTTTTGCGGATCGACATTGGCCGTACCACATCTCACGCGATCTTCCATCATCTCTTCCGCCAGTTGCTGGACGTACTGGCTCGTGAGATAGTTTGCGCCCCTGTTGGCGAGCCGTCCCAATCGTCAATCCGGAAATGCTCGCCTTTGTCAAACGCTGAGAGAAAGCCATGAAGATCATCGTCATTGGCGGCACCGGACTGATCGGATCGAAGCTGGTTGCGAAGCTCGGCCAAAAGGGACACGAGGCCGTGCCGGCCTCTCCGCGGTCAGGCGTGAACGCGCTGACGGGAGAAGGGCTCGCTGCCGCGCTCACTGGCGCGCAAGTCGTCGTCGACGTTTCCAATTCGCCATCCTGGGAACCTGCCGCAGTGCTCGACTTCTTCGAGCGTTCCAGCCGCAATCTCCTTGCTGCGGAAACCGCGGCCGGCGTGAAGCACCACATCGTGCTATCGATTGTGGGGACCGACCGCTCGCCGGATATTGCCTATTTTCGTGCCAAGGTCGCGCAGGAGAATTTGGTCAAATCGTCCGGCGTGCCCTACACCATCGTTCGCGCCACCCAGTTCTTCGAATTTTTGAGCGCGATCGCCGAAGCGGGAGTGATCGGGAACAGGATTGTCGTTCCAACAGCAATGTTTCAACCGATCGCGGCCGACGATGTCGTTGACTACCTCGCAGGGGTTGCGATTGGACAGCCGCTGAACAGCACGGTGGATATTGCAGGCCCGGACAAGGCGCCCTTCAATGAATTCGTTGCGCGCCGCCTGAAGGCATCAGGCGATCGCCGGCCCGTTTTCGGCGATCCAACCGCGCAGTACTATGGCGCGCCGATCGACGATGCTTCCCTGACGCCCAGCGGGACGGCCTGGCTTGGACCAACCCATCTGGAGACATGGCTCGCGAGAGCTTAACGTCGACCGATGCGGATCATCGAGTCGGCTTTCCCGCCGACGTCCTGCTCGAATGCGAGCTACTCCACTCGCCGGCATGCGACCAGTAGCATTGAACGCGGCTAGGCAAGGTTGCCCATTTACGGGTACACACTCCGGACACGCGCCGTTGGAGTTCAAACCTGGAGAACAACAATGCCCCTGGCAGGAAAAGGCATGCTGCTGACGTCGATGGATATCGCCCCTGCCGACGAAGCCGACTTCAATCGCTGGTACGACCGCGAGCATCTCGAGGAGCGCGTTGCTATCGACGGGTTCCTGGAGGCGCGTCGCTACGTCGCGCATGACGGCAAGCCGAAATATCTCTGCCTCTACTCCGCCGCGACCTTTGAGGTGCTCGATAGTCCGGCCTATCGCGAGAAGCTCGCCAACCCGACCGAGTGGTCGCGCAAGACCATGGCGCGCTTTGAGAACATGATCCGCGCAGTGGCGCGGATCAGCATCAGCCGTGGCACCGGGCGCGGCGCGGCGCTCGGCATCATCCGCCTTCGCCCGCCGGCCGATGGCGCCGAAAAGCTGCGTGCTGCACTGCGGGAACTGCTCGATCCGGCAAGGCTCGACGGGATCATCTCAATGCATGTGATCGAGAGCGATCCGGCGCTGTCGAAGCCGCTGAACGACGCTCCGCAAGCTGCCTCTCCCGGCGCTGCTGACTGGTTCGTGCTGATCGATGCGACCGGCGTGGAGGCGATCCCTGCGGCTGCGGCCCTGGTGACTGACAATGCCGCCTGCAAGCCGCTGGTAGTTTCCAGCGGCACTTACCGGCTGATGTGGGAACTTGCCAAAAGCGACCTGCCCCGCGCGTGAGCCGCGCCGACGGTGTTCCGAATTGTTGCACCGCCGCAAAAATTTTCACAGAGCCCAACGGCAGACGCGTAGCTGCAACGCGAAAGCCTTATGTCGCACAGAATTGCCTTGTGTGCCTGACCTGGAATGGCTCTAATAAGAGACAGGTATGATGCAATTGAAAAACCAGAAGAACGCCCGTCCGTTGGGCGTTCGCAGGCAAAGATAAGGCCGCGCATCTGACTTGGGCTGCGACTTCGGGTCAGCGCGGATAAGGTAGGAATGAAACCGACTGATATCTCGGCGCCGGACTACTTTCACAAAGTTGTCGACTGCCAATGGGCCTGCCCCGCCCACACACCGGTCCCTGAATATATCCGTTTGATTGCCGAGGGCCGTTACAGCGACGCCTACATGATCAATTGGAGATCCAACGTGTTCCCCGGCATCCTGGGGCGCACCTGCGATCGTCCATGCGAGCCGGCGTGCCGCCGCGGCCGCATCGAGGAAAATCCGGTCGCGATCTGCCGCCTGAAGCGCGTCGCGGCCGACTTCAAGGATGACATCAAGCACCGCCTGCCGCGGCCCGGGCCGAAGAACGGCAAGCGCATCGCGCTGGTCGGCGGCGGTCCCGCTTCCCTCACGGTCGCGCGCGATCTCGCGCCGCTCGGCTATCACTGCACCGTGTTCGATTCCGATCCGAAGGCCGGCGGCATGATGCGGAGCCAGATCCCGAAATTCCGCTTGCCTGACTCCGTCATCGACGAGGAGACCGACTACATCCTCAACCTCGGCATCGAGTTTAAGGGCGGCCACCGCGTCGACAGCCTGAAGAAACTGCTCGATGAGAACTACGACGCGATCTTCGTCGGCTCCGGTGCGCCGCGCGGACGTGAGCTCGACATTCCCGGCCGCAAGGAAGCCGCTGCCAACGTCCATATCGGCATCGAGTGGCTGGCATCCGTATCGTTCGGCCACATCGAAAAAATCGGCCGCCGCGTGATCGTGCTCGGCGGCGGCAACACGGCGATGGATTGCTGCCGCACCGCGCGCCGCCTCGGCGGCCAGGACGTGAAAGTGATCGTCCGCTCCGGCTTCGACGAGATGAAGGCTTCTCCCTGGGAGAAGGAAGACGCGCTTCACGAGGATATCCCGATCCTCAACTACATGGTGCCGGTCGCCTTCATCCACGACAACGGCAAGCTGACCGGCGTCACCTTCCAGAAGGTGAAGGCCGAATACGACGCCAAGGGCCGCCGGAACCTGGTGCCGTCGGGCGAGCCGGACGAGACCGTGGCCTGCGACGACGTGCTGGTCGCGGTCGGCCAGGAGAACGCCTTCCCCTGGATCGAGGCCGATTGTGGCATCGAATTCGACAAATGGCACATGCCGAAGGTCGATCCGAAGACCTTCGCCTCCACCAATCCAAAAGTGTTCTTCGGCGGCGACGCCGCGTTCGGCCCGAAGAACATCATCTGGGCGGTGGCGCATGGCCATGACGCTGCGCTCTCTATTCACAAGATGCTGTCCGGCGAGGATATCACCGAGCGCCCGCTGCCCGAGGTGCAGGTCTCCTCGCAGAAGATGGGCATCCATGAATGGAGCTATGACAACGACATCTCCGCCGACAAGCGCTTCAAGGTGCCGCATCGCGACAAGGTGATCGCGCTGAAGGATATCCGCGCCGAGGTCGAGCTTGGCTACGATCTCAAGCTCGCGCTGGGCGAAGCGCAGCGCTGCCTGAACTGCGACGTGCAGACGGTGTTCACCGCGCCGCTCTGCATCGAATGCGACGCCTGCGTCGATATCTGCCCGATGGATTGCATCACCTTCACGCAGAACGGCGAGGAGGACGATCTGCGGCAGCGGCTGAAGGCGCCCTCGCCGCATCACGACCAGGCACTCTATATCGCCGATGGCCTGAAGACCGGCCGCATCATGGCGAAGGACGAGGACGTCTGTCTGCATTGCGGGCTGTGCGCCGAGCGCTGCCCGACCGGCGCCTGGGACATGCAGAAATACCTCATCGATATGGTTCACGCGGGATCAACATGTCAGTCCAAAGCCCGATCAGCAGCGTAAACGACTTCGTCGTCCGCTTCGCCAACGTCAACGGCTCGGGTTCGGCGAGCGCCAACGAACTGTTCGCGCGTGCGATCCTGCGCCACGGCGTGCCGGTCTCACCGCGCAACATCTTCCCTTCCAACATCCAGGGCCTGCCGACCTGGTATGAGGTGCGGGTGACCGAAGCCGGCCATCTTGGCGCCCGAGGCGGCGTCGACATGATGGTGGCGATGAACCCGCAGACCTGGGACAAGGATGTCGCCTCGATCGAGCCCGGTGGCTATCTGTTCTACGATTCCACCAAGCCGATGCCGTCGTCGAAATTCCGCGCCGACATCACCGTGATCGGCGTGCCGCTGACCGCGATCACCAACTCGACCTATAGCGATCCGCGGCAACGGCAACTGTTCAAGAACATCATCTATCTCGGCGCGCTGTCTGCGCTGCTCGAGATGGATCCGAAGCTGATCGAGCAATTGATCGGCGAGCAGTACAAGGGCAAGGAGAAGCTGCTCTCCTCCAACGTCCACGCGCTGCATCTCGGCCGCGACTGGGCGCTGCAGAACCTGAAATGCCCGGTCGGGCTCAGAGTGAAGAGGGCCGACAAAGTCGGCGACCGCATCTTCATTGAAGGCAACAGCGCGGCCGCGCTCGGCGCGGTCTATGGCGGCGCCACGGTCTGCGCGTGGTACCCGATCACGCCGTCATCCTCGCTCGCCGACGCCTTTACGAGCCACTGCAAGAAGCTGCGGCACGATCCCGAAACCGGCAAGGCGAAATACGCGATCGTCCAAGCCGAAGACGAACTTGCTTCGATCGGCATCGTGATCGGCGCCTCCTGGAACGGCGCGCGCGCTTTCACCGCGACCTCCGGCCCCGGCATCTCGCTGATGACGGAGTTCATCGGGCTGTCCTACTTCGCCGAAATTCCGGCCGTGATCATGAATGTGCAGCGCGCCGGTCCTTCGACCGGCATGCCGACGCGCACCCAGCAATGCGACATCATCGCCTGCGCCTATGCTTCGCACGGCGATACCAAGCATGTGCTGCTGTTTCCCGAGGATCCGGCGGAGGCCTTCGAGTTTGCCGCGACCGCCTTCGATCTCGCCGAGCGGTTGCAGACCGTGATCTTCGTGATGCTCGATCTCGATATCGGCATGAACCACCGCCTGTGCCGGCCGCTGCGCTGGGACGATGCGCGGCAATATGACCGCGGCAAGGTGATGACCAAGGAGATGCTGGAAGAAGGCCGCGATTTCGGCCGCTATCTCGACGTCGATGGCGACGGCATCCCCTACCGCACCTATCCCGGCACGCACCCGACCAAGGGCTCGTTCTTCACCCGCGGCACCTCGCGCGACCGCTATGCGCGCTACTCGGAGGAAGGCCCGGTTTATGCCGACAACATGCAGCGCCTGGTGCGCAAGTTCGAGACTGCGCAGGACCTGGTGCCGCGGCCGCTGCAGGCCAATGCGGCCAAGCCGACCAAATACGGCGTGATCTATTTCGGCTCGACCTCGCCGGCGATGGACGAGGCGATCGAGATGCTGGAGGCGCGCGGCCATCATCTGGACCGGCTGCGTATCCGTGCCTTCCCGTTCCACTCCAGCGTCGCGAGCTTCATCGCCGACCACGATTTCGTTTACGTCGTCGAGCAGAACCGCGACGCGCAGCTCCGGCAATTGATCGTCAACGAGAACGGCATCGACCCGGTGCGGCTGGTGCCGATCCTGCATTATGACGGTACCCCGATCACCGCACGCTTCATTGCGGATTCGATCGGCGACCACCAGGACCATCTCAAGGTGACCCCACTGCGCAAGGCCGTGTCATGACCTACATCGCAAAGCCGAAATTCCATCATCCCGGCCTGAAGAAGAACGAGCTCGGCTACACCCACCGCGACTACGAGGGCAAGATCTCGACGCTGTGCGCCGGCTGCGGCCACGACTCGATCACGGCCTCGATCATCGAGGCCTGCTTCGAGCTTTCGATCGAGCCGCACCGGGTGGCGAAGATCTCCGGCATCGGCTGCTCGTCGAAGACGCCAGATTATTTCCTCGGCAATTCGCACGGCTTCAATTCGGTTCATGGCCGCATGCCGTCGGTCCTGACCGGCGCCAACCTCGCCAACCGGGACCTGATCTATCTCGGCGCCTCTGGCGACGGCGATAGCGCTTCGATCGGCTTCGGCCAGTTCGCGCATTCGATCCGCCGCGGCGTCAACATGACCTATATCGTTGAGAACAACGGCGTCTATGGCCTGACCAAGGGCCAGTTCTCGGCTACCGCCGACCGCGGCTCGAGATCGAAGAAGGGCGTGGTCAACACCGACAACGCGATCGACCTGGTCGCGATCGCGCTGCAGCTCGGAGCGACCTTCGTGGCGCGCAGCTTCTCCGGCGACAAGACCCAGCTCGTGCCGCTGATCGCGGCCGCGATCCAGCACAAGGGCGCCTCCTTCATCGACGTCATCAGCCCCTGCATCGCCTTCAACAATCACGCCGGTTCGACCAAGAGCTTCGACTATGTCCGCGAGCACAATGATGCGGTGAACCGGCTCGACGTGCTGGTCGGCCGCGAGCCGATCCATGTCGACTATGCGCCCGGCACGGTGCAGGTGGTGGAGCAGCACGACGGCTCGCGGATCGCGCTTCGCAAGCTCGACGCCGATTACGATCCGCACGACCGGTTAGGGGCCATGACCTTCCTGCAGAAGCACGCCGCCAAGGGCCAGATCGTCACCGGGCTTCTGTATGTCGATCCGGAAGCGGAGGATCTGCACGCCCATCTCGACACCGTCGAGACGCCGCTCAATACGCTCGATGCGAGGGAGCTCTGCCCGGGCTCCGCCGCGCTGGACAAGATCAACGCCGGCCTGCGCTGAGTGCTCCCTCTCCCGCTTGCGGGAGTCCGCTCACCCGGCGCGGAGCCTGTACTCGGACGGCGCGAAGCGCCGATCCGGGTGCGCCGACCTCCCCCGCAAGCGGGGGGAGGTGAAGGAAGGGCCCCATGCATCACTTCTCGCTCAGCACGTCGCCGAACAGGACCCATGACTTGCCGTCGAACCGCGCCATCTGGATTTGCCTGATGGGCGTGACGTTGGTCGGCTCGGTCGTCACCTTGATGCCCGGCAGCAGCATCGGCAGTTCGAGGCCGTTCAGGTTGGTGGCCTGCTTGATGATGTTGTCGCGGCTGAGATCGCCCTTGCAGTTCTTCAGCACCGCGGCCATCACGCCGGCAACGGTATAGCCCTGCACATTGAAGAGGTCGCCGGGACTGGCATTCGGCTGATACTTCTTCATCCACGCCGAGAATTCCTTCTGCGCGGGATCGTCGGCCCAGCGCGGATCGGTCGGATCCTTCAGGTACAGGCCGGTGACGACACCGACCGCATTCTCGAGGCCGGCCGGTTCGAGCACGGCGGACACGGAATTGGAGACAGTCGGCAGGATGATAAGCGGCTTCCAACCCATGCTGGCCGCCTTGCGTAGCGCTTGGGCCGCGAATTTCGGAGTAGCCTCGGCGAAGAACACGTCCGCGCCGGACTCGCGCATCGACACCATCTGTGAATCGATGGTGGGATCACTGGTCAGATAGGTCGTCTCCGACACGATCTGGCCGGCATGCTCGCCGAGGCCATCCTTGAAGCCCCTCAGATAATCCTTGCCGGCGTCCTCGTTCGGCGTGATGACGGCGATCTTGGCATCCGGCTTGGTTTTGAGAATGTATTTGGCGTAGAGCCTGCCTTCGAGTTCGTAGGTCGGGTTGAAGCCGACGGTCCAGGGGAATTGTTTCGGGTCGTTCCACCGTGTCGCGCCCGAGGAGACGAAGAGCTGCGGCACGCGCTTGATGTTCAGGTATTTCTGAACGGCGATATTGGGCGCGGTGCCGACGGAACTGAACAGCGCAAGCACCTCATCCTGCTCGACGAGCTTGCGCGTCTGCTCCACCGTCTTCGACGGCGAGTAGGCATCGGCCAGGCTGTCGAACTCGACCTTGCGACCGTTGATGCCGCCCTGGTCGTTCAGCATCTGGAAATACGCAGCTTCCGCGCGCGCAATGGTGCTGTAGGCCGACGCGGGCCCGCTGTAGGGAGCGGTGTTTCCAAGCTTGATGGTGGTTTCGGCACTGAGCGAAGCGGAGATCGTCAGCATCGAGAGCGCGGCGGAGGCGAGCGCGCCCGCCAGACATTTACGAGTTGTCACGGTCTATATCCTTTTTGGTTTTTTCGACCGCGCGCACCATACCAATCGCAAGAGATGAAGCAATCGCGCAAGAATTCCGCGCGCCGGCAATTGGGCACGCGACACAGTCTCTCGGCTCTCCCTCTCCCCGCTCTTCGCGGGGAGAGGGTCGGGGTGAGGGGCTCTATCCGCAAAATGGTGACAGATGGACTCGCGGAGACTGCCCCTCACCCGAAATTCAAGCTGCGCTTGAATTTCGACCTCTCCCCGCACGCGGGGCGAGGTCAGGCCAAGTTCGCTGCTCGACTTGAGAAGAAGGCTACGCTACCGCCGGCAGGATGCGTGGGCTAACGACATATTCCTTCAGCACCTTGTCTGTCGTATCGACCTCGGTGAGCACGACGTCGTAGCTCCAGAGATCGGCGAGGTGCTGCAGCACGCGCCGCGTGTCGGTTTCAACCAGTTGCGATCCCTTCACGACGGTGTGGCGCAACATCAGCCGGCGGTCGCCTTCCAGGTCGACATCGATGACCTCGATGTTGGGATCGATGAAGCCAACGTCGTATTGCCGCGCCAGTTCGCGACGCACGCGGCGATAGCCTCGCTCGTCGTGGATGGCATCGACACGGATGCCGGCGGTCTCCGCGGGATCGTCATGCAGATGAAACAGGCGCAGGCGCCGCATCAGCCGCGGGCTCAGGAACTGGCCGATGAAGCTCTCGTCGCGGTAGTTGGCCCAGACATCGCGCAACACGCCCATGA
This sequence comes from Bradyrhizobium cenepequi, assembly GCF_020329485.1. Taxonomy (GTDB): domain Bacteria; phylum Pseudomonadota; class Alphaproteobacteria; order Rhizobiales; family Xanthobacteraceae; genus Bradyrhizobium; species Bradyrhizobium cenepequi. Next base: position 159,590 of record NZ_JAGKJI010000010.1, on the reverse strand, counting down.
CATCTCCCTTGCCCGCGATGTCGGGGAACCATTCGCGGTCCTCGTCCTCCGGCTCGGTCACGATGCGCTCGATATCCTGCATCATCGCAAAGCCGAGCGCGTAGGGGTTGAAGCCGGAGAAGCGGGGATCGTCGAAATCCGGCTGGAACACCACGTTCGTGTGCGACTGCAGGAATTCGAGGAAGTTGCCGTCGGAGATGCGGCCCTGCTGGTGCAGCCGGTTCAGGATGCGGTAATGGACGTGGGTCGCCGTGCCCTCGTTCATCACCTTGGTCTGGCTCTGCGGATAGAAATACTGCGCGATGTGGCGGACGATGCGCAGCACTTCACGCTGCCAGGGCTGCAGCCGCGGCGCGGTCTTCTCCAGGAAGTAGAGGATGTTTTCCTGCGGCAGCCCGAGCAGGGTTCGGCGGCGCTCCGCGGTCAGCGCGGCCCTGGTCTTCGCCGGTCCGGCCGGCACCGTGCGCCAGAGATCATTGAAGGCGCTCTCTTCATGCGCGCGGCGATCGCCGGCGCGCTTCTCCTCGGTGCGCAGGTCGAGCTTCTTCTTGCCGGGATAGCGATCGATGCCGTGCGACATCAAGGCATGCGCGGCGTCGAGCGTAAGTTCGACCGCATGCCGGCCATAGCGGTCCTCGCAGTGCGCGATATAGCCCTTGGCGAATTCGAGATAGTCGAGGATGCCATCGGCATCGGTCCACTGCCTGAACAGGTAGTTGTTCTTGAAGAAATGATTGTGGCCGAACGCGGCATGCGCGATCACCAGCGTCTGCATCGTCGCGGTGTTTTCTTCCATCAGGTAGGAAATGCAGGGCGACGAATTGATCACGATCTCATAGGCAAGGCCCATGTATCCCTTGCGGTAGGATGCCTCCTGAAAGGCGAAGTGTTTGCCGAACGACCAATGCTTGTAGAACAGCGGCATGCCGACCGACGAATAGGCGTCCAGCATCTGTTCGGAGGTGATGACCTCGATCTGGTTGGGGTAGACGTCGAGGCCGAGTTCCGACTTCGCGATTTGCTCACAGGCATCGTGGACGCGCTGCAGCGTGCGGAAATCCCAGTCCGCGCCCTCGAACAGCCGTTCACCTGTCATCGTCATGGCGTGGCCCTCTCCTGCTTGCCGCGACGTTTGAACAGATCCTGGAACACCGGAAATATCTCGCTGCGCTCGCTCACCTTGCGCATCGCCAGCGGCGCGCCCTCGCTGCGCAGACGCTCATAAAGGGTCCACAGCGAGGAGTCCGGCATGTCGAAAGTGTAGTTGGCGGCCTCGCCGACCTCAAGATAGGCAAAGAACTGAGTGACGGGGAGGATCTGCTCCGTGAGCAGCCGTCCGGTCAGAAGACTGTCGGAGGTCATGTTATCGCCGTCGGAGGCTTGCGCGGCGTAGATATTCCAGTCGGCCGGACGAAATCGGGTGCGGACGATCTCGTGCATGGCCTGCAACGCGCTCGACACCAGCGTGCCGCCGGAGGCAGGGCCATGGAAGAACGTATCCTCATCCACCTCTTCGGCGCGGTCGGTGTGACGGATGAACACGATCTCGACGTGGCGATAACGCCGCTTCAGGAACACGTAGAGCAGCATGTAGAACCGTTTCGCCAGGTCCTTCATGTGTTCCGACATCGAGCCCGACACGTCCATCAGGCAGAACATCACGGCTTGAGCCACCGGCTTGGGCACGGTCTCGAAACGCCGATAACGGATATCGATGGGATCGATGAACGGAATCCGTTTCGCCTTGGCCTTCAGCGCCCGGATCTGCGCCAAGAGTTCGGAGCGTCGCGGCTCATCGGCCTCCGCCGCCTCCGCCTCGAGCTCGGCAATCTGTGCCGGCCGCGGCCGGCGCAGCGCGACGCGACGCGCCAGTGCGAGCTTGACGGTGCGGCTTACGGAGATGTTCGCAGGCGAGCCCGAGGTGGTGTAGCCCGCCCGATGCAGGCCTTCGCTCTCCGCCTCCGCCAGCTTGCGCTTGGCGAGGTCGGGCAATTCCAGATCGTCGAGAAACAGGTTGACGAACTCGTCCCGGCTCAGGACGAAGCGGAATGCATCCTCGCTGTCACCCTCGCCCGGCCCCGTCCCCCGGCCGCCGCCCTGGTTCGGACGCTGCAGGATATCGCCTTCGACGAACTTCTTGTTGCCGGGCAGCACCATATCGCGCGTGCCGCCCTCGCGGCGGAACCGCGGTTCATCCATGCCGTCGAGCGGTATCGTGACCTCACCGCCTTCCAGTACATCCTTGATGTCCCGGTCCTGCGATGTCTTCTTGACGGCTCCCTGAACCAGGGCCTTGGCCCGCCTCAAGAACCGCTGTCGGTTCTCAAGGCTCTTGCCGCCCGGATTCAGGCGCCGATCGACAATATGCATCGTCACTTTGCATCCGCCTTAGCCAGCCTGCTTCACGCGCATATACCATTCGACAAGACGGCGGACCTGCCGCTCGGTGTAACCGCGCTCCACCATCCGCGCGACGAAGTCGTCGTGCTTCTTCTCGGTGTCGCCGTCCTTCTTCGACCCGAACGAAATGACCGGAAGCAAATCCTCGACCTGCGAGAAGATCCGCTTCTCGATGACCTCGCGGACCTTTTCATAAGAGGTCCAATTCGGGTTCTTGCCGCCATTATGCGCTCGCGATCGCAGCGAGAATTTGACCACCTCGTTGCGGAAGTCTTTCGGATTGGCGATACCGGCCGGCTTCTCGATCTTGGTCAGCTCCTGGTTCAGAAGCTCGCGATTGAGCAACTGACCGGTGTCGGGATCCTTGAAGTCCTGATCCTCAATCCAGGCGTCGGCGTAATCGACGTAGCGATCGAACAGGTTCTGGCCGTAATCCGAGTAGGATTCGAGATAGGCCTTCTGGATCTCGTTGCCGATGAACTCCGCGTAGCGCGGAGCCAGATCGGCCTTGATGAATTCGAGATAGCGCTTCTCGATTTCCTCGGGCAGTTGCTCGCGCCGGATCGAATGCTCGAGCACGTACATCAGGTGCACGGCATCAGCCCCGACCTCTATCGTGTCGTGGTTGAAGGTGGCGGCGAGCACCTTGAACGCGAAACGCGTCGAGACACCGTCCATACCTTCGTCAACGCCGGCGGCATCGCGATATTCCAGGACGCTGCGTGCCTTTGGATCGGATTCCTTCAGGCTCTCGCCGTCATAGACCCGCATCTTGGCGAACAGCGTCGAGTTCTCGTGCTTGCGCAGGCGCGACATCACCGAGAAGCGCGCCAAGGTCTCCAGCGTCGCAGGCGCGCAAGGTGCGCTGGCAAGCTCGGAGCTCTGGATCAGCTTCTCGTAGATCTTCTGCTCCTCGGTGACCCGCAGGCAGTAGGGCACCTTGATGACGCAGATGCGGTCGATGAAGGCCTCATTGTTCTTGTTGGCCTTGAAGCTCTGCCATTCGGCCTCGTTGGAGTGTGCGAGGATGATGCCGCCGAACGGGATCGCGCCGATATTCTCGGTGCCGATATAGTTGCCTTCCTGCGTCGCCGTGAGCAGCGGGTGCAGCATCTTGATCGGCGCCTTGAACATCTCGACGAATTCGAGGATGCCCTGGTTGGCGCGGTTGAGTCCGCCCGAATAGCTGTAGGCATCGGGATCGTTCTGGGCGTAGGTCTCGAGCTTGCGGATGTCGACCTTACCGACCAGGGAGGAGATGTCCTGGTTGTTCTCGTCGCCGGGCTCGGTCTTGGCGACGGCGATCTGCCGCAGCCGCGACGGCTGGATCTTGGCGACGCGGAATTGCGAGATGTCGCCGCCGAAGGCCTCGAGCCGCTTATAGCACCACGGGCTCATCAACCCCGTGAGGCGCCGCTGCGGAATGCCGTACTTCTCCTCCAGCATTGGCCCGAGCTGATCCGGATCGAACAGGCTGAGCGGGCTTTCGAACACCGGGCTCAGTTCGTCGCCGGCCTTCAGCACGTAGATCGGATGCACTTCCATCAATGCCTTGAGCCGCTCGGCGAGCGATGACTTACCGCCGCCGACCGGTCCGAGCAGATAGAGGATCTGCTTGCGCTCTTCCAAGCCTTGCGCGGCGTGACGGAAGAAACCGACGAGCCGCTCGATCGTGTCCTCCATGCCATAGAAGCCAGCGAACGCCGGATAGGTGCGCATCGTGCGGTTCATAAAGATACGGCCAAGGCGAGGGTCCTTGGCCGTGTCGATCATCTGAGGCTCGCCGATCGCAGCCAGTAGTCGCTCTGCCGCATTCGCATATCGCATCGGATCAGTTCGACACGACTCGAGATATTCAGCCATCGACATATCGCTCTGGCTTCGAGCCTCGAACGACCTAGCGAAAGCGTTGAACAGAGAATCGTTGTACATGATCCCTCTCCACGATATGTTGCGCCGCCGGAGAAGAACGAGCCGGATTGCCAGAGCGTTCCTCACTTCGAATCACGGTCGGCACGCTGGACCTATAGGACACTCGCCAGCCTCCCTTCCGCAATGCGCGGCGCAAGCAGCCGCTGCCTTATCAACAAGCAGCCAGCCTAATAGTTCATCAAAAACGCGATTTGTCATTTACTTTCTTGGCCATGTAGCTGGTCCGCCACATCCGTGATTTTACCGGGATGCATCCCGGAAGACCCGACAAACACCAGGCTCCTTGCCATCAGCAAATGCCATTCCGACCGCCTCTCGGCTGCCATCGCGTTGCTCCTTCACGCCCACGAGCTGCCACAGGTTTGAACGCATCCGGCTACTGCCGCGACTAAGTCAAACCGGCAAGCACATCGTGACGCAGCATCGTTGCGGCGCCGATCGAAGTGGCGTGTATCATTTCATATAGATCGCTTGTGTTCGCTGAACAGATCATGAAGCGTATTTTATTCTCCGTTCATCTAGCTGTCGCAGCCGCAATGCTTGCGGGAATTGGCCACAGCCACGCCGCAGATGGCGTCGACAGCGCCAACGCCGCAACTCTCGACAACAGAATAGCAGCCTTCGACAAGAGAATATTCACGGGTCCGCTCGCCGAAAAGACCTAAGCCTGCTTCGTGCGCCGTTATGACGCCAATCATCGGGCGCAACATCCAAAGCAGAACGTGAGCGCGATGAAACTGTTGCTGACGGCGGAGAACGCGCCGGAGAAAAACTGCCAGCTATTCATTCCGCCTTGGAATTAAGTACCGTCACCGCGCAAGCAATTTCGACTCCAGCAGCCTTTGCGGCCATGTTGTCACAGAAGACGCGGGCAACGAAATCCGTTTCGGCTGCGGCGTCGATTGTGAAGGTGGCGGCATCAATGTGGCGCTGTCGAAGGACGACAAGTCCACCATCATCCGCCTTAAGCGGATCAGGATTTGGGATCGCAACAAGCCGGACCAAGAGGCCGAGGACGCGCTCGCGGCCGGCGCCGACGACAAGATCTTTCGCGTCGATCGCGCAGACGCGGAAGAATGTGCCGAGCTTGTGACCGACGCCGGGAACTCGTCGCTATCAGACACAAATGATGCGCTCGTCAGGCGGATAATACGCTCGTCGGCCCGCCAACTCAATTGAGGGAGGGTGCCATGCATCGACGCAGCATCTTGTGCGGCGTGCTTCCGGCCATCGGCGGCACCCTTGCCGGCTCGCGCGCCCGCGCCGCCAGCGAGGCATCCTCGCCTCCTGCCAAGCCGAAGGTGGTCTATCACCTGAGCGACCTCGATGAGGTCAACTTTGTCCTCGGCAACCTTCAGAAGCATTTCGACGGCGTCGGCGGACCCGAGAATGTTACCATTGCCCTGGTGATCCACGGCCCGGCCCTGCGCGCCTTTCATTCGGCCTCCGCCAATCCCTACCTGTCGCGCCGCGTCCAGCAGTTTTCCGGGGATGGCGTCGAACTCGCCGTCTGCGGCAACACCATGAAATCGCAGAATGTCAGCCTGCGGAGCTCCTCCCCGGCTTCGTGGTCGCCGTCAAGGGCGTCGTCCGCCTTGCCGAGCTGCAGTCGCAGGGCTACCTGTATCTCAGGCCCTGAACCGGTGCGCCGCCCCGTCATAAAATTGTACAGAGTTCGCGGTTGCATCAAAAACGAGGGATCGAACCCATCCGGGTGGAGTTGTCCCCTTCCGATACGCATATTCCCTCTGACAGCCCTTTCCGCCCCGTGTTGACAATGCGGCCTCGCCCCAGAAAGCTGTTGGGGAACCCGACCACCCGATCGAGCAGAAACAGGCATCATGAACCCCGTCAAAGCACTCGAAAACCACGGCCAAGCGGTCTGGCTGGACTTCCTGGCCCGCGGCTTCGTCGCCAAGGGCGATCTCAAGAAGCTGATCGACGAGGACGGCGTCAAAGGCGTCACCTCCAATCCGTCGATCTTCGAGAAGGCGATCGGCAGTTCGGACGAATATGACGGGGCGATCGGCAGCGCGCTGAAGAAGGGCGATCGCCCGGTGGCCGAGCTGTTCGAACATCTCGCAATCGAGGACATCCAGCACGCCGCCGATGTGCTGCGTCCGGTCTATGACCGGCTCGATGGCAAGGACGGTTTCGTCAGCCTCGAAGTGTCCCCCTATCTGGCGATGGACACCAAGGGGACCATCGCCGAAGCGCAGCGGCTCTGGAAGCAGGTGCGGCGCAAGAACCTGATGGTGAAGGTGCCGGCGACGCCGGAGGGCTTGCCTGCGATCGAGCGCCTGATCGGCGAAGGCATCAGCATCAACATCACGCTCCTGTTCTCGCAAAAGGTCTATCGCGAGGTGGCGGAGGCCTATCTGAAGGGCCTGGAGAAATACGTTGGCGGCGGCGGCGACCCCTCGCATGTGGCGAGCGTCGCGAGCTTCTTCGTCAGCCGCATCGATACCGCCGTCGACAAGCAGCTCGACGACAAGATCGCGAAGGCCAATGATCCCACCGAGAAGGAGCGGCTGGCGTCGCTGAAGGGCAAGGTCGCGATCGCCAACGCCAAGCTGGCGTATCGGGACTACAAGCGCATCTTCGCGGGTGCGCGCTGGGACAAGCTCGTGGCCAAGGGGGCAAAGCCGCAGCGGATGCTGTGGGCCTCGACCGGCACCAAGAACAAGGCCTACAGCGACGTGCTTTATGTCGAGGAGCTGATCGGCCGCGATACCATCAACACCATGCCGCCGGCCACGCTCGAGGCCTTCCGCGATCACGGCAAGCCGCGCGACAGCCTCGAGGAAGACGTCGAGGACGCGCAGCGCGTGCTCGACGAACTGGAGAAGTCCGGCATCTCGCTGGACGCCATCACCGCCGAGCTGGTCAAGGACGGCGTCAAGCTGTTCGCCGATTCCGCCGACAAGCTCTATGGCGCCGTCGCGTTCAAGCGCGCGACCTCGCTCGGCACCGGCATCGACCGCCAGAGGCTCAAGGTCGGCGGCGAGCTTGCCAAGGCAATCGAAGAGAATACCGAGGAATGGCGTTCCTCGGCCAAGGTCCGCCGGCTCTGGCAAAGGGACAAATCGGTCTGGACCGGCGAGGATGAGGACAAATGGCTGGGCTGGCTGACCAGTCCGGCGCAAGCCGACATCGCCGACTATGAGGATTTCGCCGAGCGCGTGAAAGGCCAGAAATTCACCGACGCGGTCGTGCTCGGCATGGGCGGCTCCAGCCTTGGGCCGGAGGTGCTGGCGACGACCTTCGCCAAGAAGACCGGCTTCCCGAAACTGCACGTGCTCGATTCCACCGATCCGGCGCAGGTGCGGGCGATGGAAGCGGCGGTCGATATCTCCAAGACGCTGTTCATCGTATCCAGCAAATCCGGCGGCACCACCGAGCCGAACGTGATGAAGGACTATTTCTTCGACCGCGTCTCCAAGGCTATCGGCGCCGCCAAGGCCGGCCACCGCTTCATCGCGGTCACCGATCCCGGCTCGTCGCTGGAGAAGACCGCCAAGCGCCAGGGCTTTGCACGCATCTTCTACGGCGAGCCGACGATCGGCGGCCGCTACTCCGTGCTCTCCCCGTTCGGCCTGGTGCCGGCCGCTGCCGTCGGCTTCAACGTCCGCAGCCTGATCAAGCATACGCTGTCGATGGTGCGCTCCTGCGGCGCCGACGTGCCGCCGCATGAGAATCCGGGCGTGCAGCTCGGGCTCGCGATGGGGCTTGCCGGCCTCGAAGGCCGCGACAAGGTGACGATCACCTCGTCCGGAAAGATCGCCGATTTCGGCGCCTGGGCCGAGCAACTGATCGCCGAATCCACCGGCAAGGACGGCAAGGGGCTGATCCCGATCGACGGCGAGACGCTGGGCGAGCCGGCTGCTTACGGCGACGACCGCTTCTTCATCGACCTTCGCACCGAAGGCGAGGACGAGGCCGAATATGACGCCAGGCTTGAGGCGCTGGAGCAGGCCGGCCATCCCGTCGCCCGGATCGTGCTGCCATCGATCGACCATATCGGCCAGGAGTTCTTCCGCTTCGAGATCGCGACTGCGGTGGCGGGCTCGGTGCTCGGCATCAACCCGTTCAACCAGCCGGATGTCGAGGCAGCCAAGATCAAGACCCGCGAGTTGACCGCAGCCTTCGAGAAGACCGGATCGCTGCCGGCCGAGCAGCCGGTGGTCTCCACCGCCGAGGCCGACCTCTACACCGACCAGCACAACGCCGCCGAGCTGCGCAAGGCCGGGGCCGACGGCACGCTCGGCTCCTGGCTGAGAGCGCACCTGTCGCGCTCGCACCGCGGCGACTATGTCGCCCTGCTCGCCTATATCGAGCGCGACAAAGCTTTCATCGACGCGCTGCGGAAGATGCGGCTCGCCGTGCGCGACGGCAAGCGTCTCGCCACCTGCGCCGAGTTCGGCCCTCGCTTCCTGCACTCGACCGGCCAGGCCTACAAAGGCGGCCCCGACAGCGGCGTGTTCCTGCAGATCACCGCTGATGATGCCGCGGATCTGCCGGTGCCGGGGCAGAAAGCGAGCTTCGGCGTCATCAAGGCGGCGCAGGCGCGCGGCGATTTCGACGTCTTGACCGAACGCGGCCGGCGCGCGCTGCGCGTCCATCTCAAGGGCGGTCTTGGGTCGGCGCTCGCGACGCTGGATGCTGCACTCACCGAAGCGCTCAATTAGGGAAAACGAACATGCAGCTCGGCATGATCGGCTTGGGGCGGATGGGTGGCAACATCGTCCGCCGACTGATGGCCCACGGCCATACGGCCGTGGTCTACGACAAGGATTCGAAGGCGGTCGCCGCGCTCGCCGCCGATAATGCCGCCGGTTCCGCCTCGCTGGAGGAATTCGTGCTCAAGCTGGAGCAGCCACGCACCGCCTGGGTGATGCTGCCGGCCGGCAAGATCACCGAGGCGACGATCGAGGCGCTGTCGAAGCTGATGCAGCCGGGCGATACCATCATCGACGGCGGCAACACCTTCTGGCAGGACGACGTGCGCCGCGGCAAGGCGCTGAAGGAACGCGGCCTGAACTATGTCGATGTCGGCACCTCGGGCGGCATCTGGGGCATCGAGCGCGGCTACTGCATGATGATCGGCGGCGAGAAATCCGTGGTCGACCGGCTCGATCCGATCTTCAGCGCGCTCGCGCCGGGCATCGGCGATATTCCGCGCACGCCATCCCGCGACGGCCGCGATCCTCGCATCGAGCACGGCTACATCCATGCCGGCCCCGTCGGCGCCGGGCATTTCGTCAAGATGATCCATAACGGCATCGAATACGGCCTGATGCAGGCCTATGCCGAGGGCTTCGACATCCTGAAGAACGCGGGCAGTGAGGCGCTCCCGCCGGATCACCGCTTCGATCTCGATATCGCCGATATCGCCGAGGTCTGGCGCCGCGGCAGCGTGATCCCATCCTGGCTGCTCGATCTCACCGCCATTGCCCTCGCCGAGAATGCCACCCTCGATAATTATTCCGGCTTCGTCGAAGATTCCGGCGAAGGCCGCTGGACCGTCAATGCCGCGATCGACGAGGCAGTGCCCGCGGAAGTGCTGACGGCGGCGCTGTTCGCCCGCTTCCGCTCGCGCAAGGACCACACCTTCGCCGAGAAGATTCTTTCCGCCATGCGCGCCGGTTTCGGCGGCCACCGGGAGCCGCCGCAAGGCGCCAAAAAGAGCTAGTGAAGGCTTAACGATGACGAACGGTCACGCGCAAAAGAAACCCGACCCCTGCTCCTTCATCATCTTCGGAGTCACGGGCGACCTTGCGCACCGGCTGGTGATTCCTGCGCTCTACAATCTCGCCGCGACCAATCTCTTGCCCGACAGATTCTGCATCATCGGCGTCGCCCGCGGCGGCATGTCGAACGAGGAGTTGACCGCGAGCCTGATGAAGGGATTGCGCCAGTTCGCGACCCGTCCGGTCGATGAGGCCATCGCCAAGCGCCTGTTCGAATGCGTGACCGCGATTGAAGCCGACCCGAAGGATCCGGATTCCTTTGACAGGATGGCGAAGGAGCTCAGGGAAAGGGAAGCGGCGCGCGGCACCGGCGGCAACCGGCTGTTCTATCTGGCGACCCCTCCGAACGCCTTCCTGCCGATCACCAAACAACTCGCCCGCGCCGACATGCTCGCCGAGAATGGCTATTGGCGGCGGCTGGTCGTCGAGAAGCCATTCGGCACAGATTTGGCATCGGCCAGGGCTTTGAACACCGAACTATTGAAGCTGCTGGACGAGCACCAGATTTATCGCATCGATCATTACCTCGGCAAGGAAACCGTCCAGAATATCCTGGTGCTGCGCTTTGCCAACGGCATGTTCGAGCCGATCTGGAATCGCAACCACATCGATCATGTCCAGATCACCGTCAACGAGAAGCTCGGCGTCGGCCATCGCGGCAGCTTCTATGATTCGACCGGCGCGCTGCGCGACATGGTGCCGAACCATCTGTTCCAGCTGATGTCGCTGGTCGCGATGGAGCCGCCGATCCGCTTTGATGCCCATTCGGTGCGCACGGAGAAAGCCGATGTGCTGGCCGCGATCCAGATCCAGAGCGAGCAGGAGGCGTTGCACAATTCGGTGCGCGGCCAGTATCGCGGAGGCAAGATCGGCGACACCGAGATCGAGGACTATTGCAAGACCAAGGACATCAAGCCGGGAAGCAGCACGGAAACCTATGCCGCACTGAAACTCATCATCGACAATTGGCGCTGGGCCGGCGTGCCATTCTATCTGCGCACCGGCAAGGCGCTGGCCGCCAAGCGCACCGAGATCGCGATCAAGTTCAAGCAGGCGCCATTCGCGATGTTCCGCGACACGTCGATAGACAAGCTCTCGCGGAATTACCTCGTGATCTCGACGGAGCCGACCGAGGGCATCGAACTGCAGTTCAACACCAAGGTTCCTGGTCCGACCATCGACATCGACGGCGTGGAGATGAAGTTCCGCTACAAGGATTACTTCAAGGCCGAGCCGTCGACCGGCTACGAGACGCTGATCTATGACTGCATGATCGGCGACAACCTGCTGTTCCAGCGCGCCGACAGCGTCGAGGCGGGCTGGCAGGCCGTGCAACCCTTCCTCGATGCCTGGAAGAAAGCGGGCGGCGCCGGCCTGCAGCCCTACAAGGCCGGCAGCGAGGGCCCTGAGGCCGCCAACGCGCTGCTGACCCGTGATGGCCGCAGTTGGCGAAAGTGCGGCTGACGATGGCCGCCGTCGGTCGCCGCCAGATCATCACCGTCGCCGATCCCGCGGCCCTGGCGAGGGCTGCCGCGGAGCGCGTGCAGGCGCGGATGGCCGCGAACGGCGGTCGGATCGCGATCTGCCTGACCGGCGGATCGAGCCCGAAAGCACTCTACCAGTTGCTCGCAACCGAACCTTACCGCGACAGGATCCCGTGGGACCGCGTGCACTGGTTCATCGGCGATGAGCGCTTCGTGCCGGTCGATGACCCCAGGAACAACATGGCGATGGCGCGCGGCGCGTTCCTGGATCGCCACGCGCCAGCTTCCCACATCCACCCGATCCCGACCGACGCCGCAAGTCCCGATGAAGCGACGGAACGCTATGCGCGTGAGCTGAAATCGTTCTACGGCGCGGAGGCGCTCGACGCCGCCCGTCCGCTGTTCGATCTGGTGCTGATGGGCATCGGGCCGGATGGACACACCGCCTCGCTGTTTCCCAACTACCCCGCGATCGAGGTGATCGACCGGTGGGTGGTCGGCGTCCCCAAGGCCAATGTCGAACCGTTCGTGCCGCGCGTCAGCCTGACCCTGCCGACGCTGTCCTGCTGTCGCGAAATGCTGTTCGAGGTCGCGGGCGAGGAGAAGCGCGCAATCCTGACCCGCGCCTTCGCCGGCGAGAACCTGCCGGCGAACCGCGTGCAATCCATCGGCGAAACGGTCTGGTTGATCGACGAGGCGGCGCGGCCGGAGAATTTTCGTGGCTGATTCGGCAACCCTCTGCGCCCTCGTCGTGATGGGCGTCTCCGGCTCGGGCAAGAGCACAATTGGCGAAGAGCTCGCGGAACGGCTAAGTTGGCGTTTCGAGGACGGCGACCGCTTTCACCCCGCAAGCAACGTCGAGAAAATGAGCGCAGGCCAGCCGCTCACCGATGACGACCGCCGTCCGTGGCTGCAGGCAATCGCCGACGAGATCGACCGCGTCTGCAAGGTAGGCCAGCGCATGGTAGTCGCCTGTTCGGCGCTGAAGCGTGCCTACCGCGAGATCCTCCTGCACGGACGGAATGACGTTCGCGTCGTTTTCCTCGACGGCAGCGAGGCTCTGATCGCGAGCCGGCTCGCCCAGCGCAAGGGCCACTTCATGCCGCCTGGCCTGCTGGCCAGCCAGTTCCAGACCTTGGAGCCGCCGGGGCCGAATGAACGTCCGATCATCGTCTCGATTGACACCACCGTCGAAGCCATAGTCGACGACGTCATCCGCCAAATGAAACAGGTCACCCCATGACCCGCATCGCCCTGGTTGTTTCCGACGTCGACGGTACGCTGCTGACCAAGGACAAGGTTTTGACCGAAGCCGCACGAGCAGCCACCCACAAGCTGCATGCGGCCGGCATCGGCTTCACCATCGTCTCCAGCCGTCCCTCGATCGGCATGGGGTTTTTGATCGAGCCGCTGTCGATCACGCTGCCGGTCGGCGCCTTCAACGGCAGCTCGATCATCGATCCGCAGCTTAGGCCCGTCGAGCAGCACCTGATCCCGTCTGCGACCACGCGGCGGAGCATCGAGCTGCTGCGCGAATTCGGCGTCGACATCTGGCTGTTCACCAACGACCGCTGGCTGACGGCCAATCCCGACGGCGAATATGTCGCTCACGAGCAGCACACCATCAGGCACGACCCGACCATCGCCACCGATTTCACGCCCTATCTCGACCAGGCCTGCAAGATCGTCGGCGCCTCTTCGGACGCCCCGCTGCTCGCGCGCTGCGAAGCCGCAATGCAGCAGGCGGTAGGCCACGAGGCGACTGCCGTGCGCTCGCAGACCTACTATCTCGACGTCACCCCGCCTGGCTACGACAAGGGCACCTTTGTCGAGGCGATGGCGAAACGGCTCGGCATTCCGACCGAGGCGGTGGCGACCATCGGCGACATGCGCAACGACCTGCCGATGTTCGCCAGGAGCGGCGTTCCGTTTGCGATGGGCAACGCCACCGATGAGGTCAAGAGCCAAGCCAAGTTCGTGACCGACAGCAACGAGCACGACGGCTTCGCCAAGGCGATCGAGATGATCCTGAACTACAACGAAACCGCTTGACGACGAGTGGGCCGCCGTTCGCTCTCACTGTTCTCCGCGCCTTCGATAAAATCCACTGGCGTCTCTTTCTTGACGCTCGTACCGAGCAGCGTCGCGTCCCAATTGGTCAGGCGGACGCAGCCATGGGATTCGGATTTGCTGATCTTCGAGGGGTCGGGCGCGCCATGGATCCCGTAGCCCTCCCCTGAAAGCCCGATCCAGTAGGAGCCGACCGGATTATTCGGACCGGGCTTGATGATGAACGCCTTCCTGGCGTGCACGCCCTTGAACTTGTAGGCCGGGTTGTAGCGGTAATACGGATTGGCGTCGGACGAGATCACCTTGAGCGTGCCGCTCGGCGTCGGCTTGTCCTCGCTGCCGACGGTTGCCGGAAAGAACGCGAGCAGCGCGCCGCTACCGTCGAACGCCTTGACAGTCTGCCGCGACTTGTCGACCTCGATCCGCGCCGCGCCCAGCTTGAGCTGCGGATCACGGCCGTTGACGACAAGAATGGTCTCGCCGGCCCGATCGAACTTCTTGCCGGGATTGAGCTGCGCGAGCAGCCTCTCGCTCATGTGGAACTTTTCCGCGAGCGCCTCGCGTGCGCTTTTGTAGCCGAGCGCGGGCAGCGATTTCATGGCCTCCAGCCGGGAGGGAATCCTTCTGACAAACGGTCCTTTCACATCCTTTTGGGAGATCGTGTAGCTCGTGATGATCTCGCCCTGGCTGGTCTCGTTCAGCTTGGCCCAGATCTCGGGGGTGAGCGTCTTTTGGAACGTCAGGCCTTTTGCTTCTGCGAACGCCCACAGCGCCTTCCGCGTATTCTCGGCGAGCTTGCCGTCGATCTCTCCGGGCGAGAACAGCGCGCGGTCGAGCAGGACCTGGGTCTTGATGATCGTCGCATCGGCCTTGTCTTCGTTCGCGGGGCGAGCCCGGTATCCGGCATTGTTGATCGCCGCGGCATCAAGGCCTGCCGCGAATGCTGGCCCAGACACCAAGCACGCAACCAAGGTTGCGGCGAACAGGCGAGCCATTCCCGATCCTCCAGTGAGATACTTGCAAACAATGATCGTTGAACCCGCCGGTTCCGTCGCGCGGGTCCAGGCAGCAGCCTATTTCGACCGCTGCACGGCCGGCTTCTCCGCCGCTCGCTTGGCGTCGCTGAGATTGTGTGCGGTGTTGATCAGCGCGATATGGGTCAGCGCTTGCGGGAAATTGCCGGTCTGACGGCGGGCGATCGCGTCATACTCTTCGGCGAGCAGGCCGAGGTCATTGGCAACCGCGATCACGCGATCGAACAGCGTTTGCGCCTTCTCGACCTCGCCCGCGAGCACATAGGCGTCGGCAAGCCAAAGCGTGCAGGCGAGGAAGGCGCCTTCAATCGGCTGCTTCTCCTCGGAGACCTCGCGCGGATCGTGCCGCATCACGAATCCATTACGCATCAGATATTGCTCGGTCGCAGCAAGCGTGCCGCGGATCCGCGAATCGGTCGGCGGCAAAAAGCCCACCGCCGGCAGCAGCAGGACACTGGCATCAAGCAGGTTCGAACCATAGGATTCGACGAACGAGTTGAGCTTGCGATCAAATCCCTTGGCGCAGACATCGCGGTGGATCGTCTCGCGCAGCACCCGCCATTTGTTGATGGGCGCCTCGAGGCCGAATTTCTGCGCACTCTTGATGCCACGATCGAAGGCCACCCACGTCATCACCTTCGAGAAGACATAGTGCTTGCCGGCGCCGCGACGCTCCCAGATGCCGTGGTCCGGACGGTCCCATGCTGCCGCAAGGTGCTCGAGCACGGCGCATTCCAGCGACCAGCTCGCATCGTCCAGCTGCAGCTTCGCCACGCGCGATTGGTGGAAGGCATCGATCAGTTCGCCGTAGACGTCGAGCTGCAGTTGCGCATGGGCCGCATTGCCGATGCGCACCGGCTTCGCCCCTTCATAACCCGGCAGCCAGCGCACTTCCCATTCGAGCAGCCGCCGCTGGCCCATGATGCCGTACATGATCTGCATGTTGGCCGGCGCTCCCGCGGCCGCGCGCAACAGCCAATTGTGCCAGGCGAGCGCCTCCTCGGTATAGCCCGAGTTCATCAGCGCCAGCAGCGTGAAGGTCGCGTCGCGCAGCCAGCAGTAGCGGTAGTCCCAGTTGCGCTGGCCGCCGAGCTTCTCTGGCAGCGAGGTCGTGGACGCGGCGACGATGCCGCCGGTCGGCGCGAAAGTCAGCGCCTTCAGCGTGATCAGCGAGCGCAGCACGAGGTTGCGGGCAAACCCCTCGTAGGTGCAGTGGCTCGACCATTCGGTCCAGAACGCCTCGGTGTCCAGTAACGCCTGCGCAGGATCGATCGGTCCCGGAATCGGCAGATGCGAGGGGCCATAAGTCATCACGAAGGGCACGGTCTCGCCTTCGCCGACCGTGAATTCGGCCATCGTGGTCAGGTCCTGACCACGGGTCTCCACCGGCGAGCGGAGCACGATCATGTCCTGCCCGCAGATCGCCAGCAGCGCCGATCCATCCTGGCTCCTCTTGACCCACGGAATATCGGCGCCGAAGCCGAAACGGATGATCAGCTCCATCCGCAGGCTGACGGTGCCCTTCACGCCGCGCACCAGCCGGACGACGTCGGAAGCATTGCCCCGCGGGGGCATGAAGTCGATCAGATCGACCACGCCGCCTGCCGTCTCGAACCGCGTCTCCAGGATCAGCGTGTTGTCGTGGTAACGGCGAGACGCCTTGACGATGGGCTCCGCCGGCCCGATCAGCCAGCGGCCATGCCTGTTATCGCCGAGCAGCGCCGCGAAACAGGCATCGCAATCGAACGCGGGCCAGCACAGCCAGTCGATGGACCCGTCACGACCGACCAGTGCCGCGGTCTCGCAATCGCCGATCAGTCCGTAATCTTCGATCCTGCAAGACACGTTGGCGACGGCTCCCCGTTCAGGCTTGCGCGCACGACCGCTCGTGGGTGGCGTTCTTCAGCGCTTCGACATCGATGGCGGAGGCAATGTGCTCGATCGACACCGGCAGCCGCCGCCGCCAGTTCGGATGTTCGTCGACGGTACCGGGGATGTTCGGCTGGTCGACCAGGCCGAGCAGGTCCTCCAGCGAGATCGTCAGCAGGCGGGACCTGGTCCGAGAGAGGAACGTGGCCACCGAATAGAGATCATGCCGGTCGATGCCATTCTGGCGCAGCACCTCGTGCAGCATGCTGAGCGCATGCCAGCGCGCCTCGTCGTTTTCACCCGGATCGATCCCGAGCGAACGCTTCAGCTTCAAATCGCTGAACGAGCGCCAGCCAGCATAGGTCGCGAGATCATGGGTGTTGAAGGTGACGAGCGCATTCGCGGCGTAATGGCCGGTGCCGCGAAATGCCCCGCTGCCGTCGCGCTCGAACATCATCACGAGATAGGACCAGATGCCCCAGTCGTTCATCTGCTCGCGGAAACCTTCCGGCACCGTGCCGAGATCCTCGCCGATCACGACGCAGCGATGCACCACGCTCTCCTGCGCGGTCGCGGCGAGCAGCGCCTCGAACGGCATCTGCACATACGCGCCGTTCTCCGGGCCGAAGCCGCGCGGCACGAGATAAAGCCGCTTCAAGCCGAGCACATGGTCGAGCCTGACAGCGCCGGCATGACGCATCGAGGCGCGCAGCATTTCCCGATACGGCTCGAAGGCGCGTATTTCGAGGCCGGCGGCGTTGAAGCCCGCAAGGCCCCAGTCCTGCCCGGCGGTATTGAGCGGGTCCGGCGGCGCGCCGACGCCGAGCAGGCGCGAGATCGCCACCTGCTCGTTCCAGGCATCGAAGCCGTCGGATTGCACGCCGACGGCAACATCGAGATAAAGCCCGACCCTCATGCCAAGCCGGTGCGCAAGCGCGCTGCACGCCGCGAGCTGCCGGTCCGCGTTCCATTGCACGAATTCGACGAATTCAATCTCGCCGAAATCGGCGCCCTTGCGGAGACGGCCGCACTTGCCGTCGTCCGGCCGTCGCCATTCCTCGGGCCATTCCCACCAGGGCCGATTGAACTTTTTCCGCAAGACCTCGAAGCAGGCGAAGCGCGACAACAGCGGCCCGCGCGCGGTCCGGAAGCGTTCGAAATCCTGCCGGCGCTCGAGTGTCGGACCGGCCTTGAAGTTGGCAAATGCCGAGCGCAACGCCTGCCATTTTGACGCCGCAACCGCGCGGTAGTCGACAATGTCCCCGGCGCGCAATTGCGCGAGCTTGTCATTCGCGCGAGGGTCGGCGCGGAATTCCGGCAACTTCTCGACGTCGACATAGAGCGCGTTGAGGAACAGCCGGCTGTTCGGCGAATAGGGGCTACAATCACCGGGGCGATCATCGAACAGCGCATGCAGCGGGTTAAGTCCGACACCACCGGCACCCAACTGATGGGCGAGTTCGATCAAGCCCCGCAAGTCGGTGAAATCGCCCATTCCCCAGTTGCGCGCGGAGCGTACGCTGTAGAGCTGAGCCGCCAGCAGCCAGCAGCGGTCGAAATCGCCGCCAAAGGCGCGTTGGGGTGCGACAATCAGCGGCAGCGCTTCGGTCGATCCGGCATCGTCGTTCAGGCGCAACTGATACACCCCGATCGGCAAATCCTGTGGCCAAGATATCGCCCGGTCGCGCGCCTCACCCTTCGCCATCATTTTGCCACTGGCCCAAATCGTCCATCGGACCGGCAACTTGGCGTCCGCCGAAAGCTCCGATGGCGCCGGACGGCCGAGCCGGACCACAACCGGCTGGTCGATGAACCGGCGCGGCTCGCGCGGCGGCAAGGCGTCGAGGATCGTTTGCAATGCAGCCGCGTCTGTCACACGGCGGTGGCCCTGACCGTCGATATATTCGGTCGTAATTCCAAGGTCTCTGGCTTTGGCGTAGAGGTCCATTCGGCACGCACTTTGCTAGCACCCCGGGGGCGCGGGTCACGAAATTATGTAGATGCAGGAAGGGGATAGATGATGTTTAACTCGCTGTCCTTCGAGCCGTTCCGCCGGAACCAATGTCCCGCGAGCGGCTTTCTATATCAGTCCGGAGCGTATCCTTCACGCAAAGGGGGCGTCATTTCCGTGTCAGTGGCGGCATCACCGTGAACAAAACCGCTCAAACTGTCGAGAGTGCCGCCGGCACTTTCCATATCGAGGATGTCTATCCGCTGATCGACGGCGGCCGCTTCCCCGTGAAACGCATCGTCGGGGAGCGCGTGGATGTCTGGGCCGACATCTACCGCGACGGGCACGACATCGTCGCCGCAGAACTGATCTGGCGCGGCGAGCTCGACCACGAATGGCGGCGCGAGCCGATGATCTTGCACGGCAATGACCGCTGGTTTGGTTCCTTCGTCCCCGACGCACCCGGCCGCTATTTTTACGCGATCGAGGCCTGGACCGACGAATTCGCCACCTGGCGCCACGGCTTTGACCTGAAGCAGAAGGCCGGCGCCGATGTGACGCTCGACGCCATCGAAGGCGCGGGCATGCTGACCAAGGCGCAGGGCGGTGGACGGGCGGCGGCGGCCGTCATCCTCAAGCAATGCGAAAACTACCTCCAGACCGGCGATCCGGCGCCGCTGCTCACGCCCGAATTGCAGGAAGCGATGGCTGAAAGCCAATCGCGGCCCGACCTGACGCGGTCACAGCTTTTCCCGTTCGTGGCCGACCGCCCGCGAGCGCGCTTCGGCTCGTGGTACGAGATGATCCCGCGCAGCCAGGGCAAGGTGCCGGGACAGCACGGCACCTTCCGTGACTGCATCGACCGCCTGCCTGATGTCGCTGCGATGGGGTTCGACGTCGTCTACTTCACGCCGATCCACCCGATCGGCAAGACGAACCGCAAGGGGCGCAACAATGCGGTGACCGCCAAGGAAGGCGATCCCGGCAGCCCTTACGCGATTGGCTCGGCCGAAGGCGGCCATGACGCCGTGCATCCGGAACTGGGGACGCTGCAGGATTTCCGCGCCTTCGTCCTGGCGTGCAAAGAGCACAACATGGAAGTCGCGCTCGACTTCGCGGTGCAATGTGCGCCGGACCATCCCTGGCTGAAGGAACATCCGCAATGGTTCAAGAAGCGCCCTGACGGCTCGATGCGCTATGCGGAGAATCCACCGAAGAAATATGAGGACATCGTCAACCCGGATTTCGGCTGCGAAGACGCGGGCTCGCTGTGGAACGCGCTGCGCGACGTGGTCCTGTTCTGGGTCGACCAGGGCGTGAAGATTTTCCGCGTCGACAATCCCCACACCAAACCGTTCCCGTTCTGGGAATGGCTGATCCATCAGGTGCAGTTGCACCATCCCGACGTGATCTTCCTCGCCGAGGCCTTCACGCGGCCGAAACTGATGAAGGGCCTGGCCAAGCTCGGCTTCACCCAGTCGTACACCTATTTCACCTGGCGAACCCAGCGCTGGGAGCTGGAGCAATACCTGATCGAGCTCACCGGCTATCCCGAGCGCGATTTCTACCGGCCGAATTTTTTCGTCAACACGCCCGACATCCTGCCCTTCCATCTGCAGGGCGGCGAACCCTGGATGTTCAAGTCCCGCGTGGCGCTGGCGGCGACGCTGTCCGGCACCTACGGCCTCTACAACGGCTTCGAGCTGCTGGAGCACGAGCCGATCCCCGGACGGGAGGAATATCTCGATTCCGAGAAATACGAGATCAAGGTGCGTGACTGGGACAAGCCCGGCAACATCAAGGCCTATATCCGCGACCTCAATCTGGCGCGCCGCGCCAACGCAGCGCTGCAGCAGACCAGCAATTTGCGTTTCCTGCCCATCGAGGACAGCAATGTGATCGGGTTCGTCAAGGAAGCCGTCGACGGAAGCAACTCCGTCGACGGAAGCAACACGGTTGCAGTCGCGATCGCGTTATCGCGCGACGTTCACGAATTCTGGCTGCCGCTTGGCGATGTCCAGACCGGCGCCGCAGACGATCGCCGCCATATCGCGGCGGTCGAGAACCTCATCACCGGCGAACGCTATGCACTCGACTGGGGCGGCATCCGGGTGCGGATTGATCCGATGCGCGATCCGGCGGTGCTGTTCCGCTGCCTGGCCTGAAGGGGACCGCGCCATGAACGTGCTTTCAGCGGTCGAGACGAAGGAACTGGTTGCCACCGAGACGGCGGACGAGCTCTGGTACAAGGACGCCATCATCTACCAGCTCCACGTCAAGGCCTTCGCCGACAGCAACAATGATGGCATCGGCGATTTCGCTGGGCTAACCGAGAAGCTTGGCTATCTGCAGGACCTCGGTGTCACCACGCTGTGGCTGTTGCCGTTCTATCCGTCCCCCGGGCGCGATGACGGCTACGACATCGCCGACTATGGCGACATCAATCCCGATTTCGGGACGATGAAGGACTTCAAACGCTTCATCCACGAGGCCAAGAAGCGCGGCCTGCGCGTCATCACCGAGCTCGTCATCAACCATACCTCCGACCAGCACGCCTGGTTCAAGCGCGCGCGCCGCAGCCATCCCGGCTCGAGCGCGCGCAACTGGTATGTCTGGAGCGACACCGACCAAAAATACCAGGGCACGCGGATCATCTTCACCGATACCGAGAAGTCGAACTGGACCTGGGACCCCGAAGCGGGCCAGTTCTACTGGCACCGCTTCTTCTCGCACCAGCCCGACCTGAACTTCGACAACCCGCGCGTGGTGCGCGCCATCATGCAGGTGATGAAGCGCTGGCTCGACACCGGGGTCGACGGGTTCCGGCTCGATGCCATCCCTTACCTCTGCGAGCGCGAAGGCACCACTAGCGAGAACCTGCCCGAGACGCACGCCATCATCAAACTGATACGGCGCGAGCTCGACGCCTATGCCAAGGGCAAGGTCCTGCTCGCAGAAGCCAATCAATGGCCGGAGGACGTGCAGGAATATTTCGGCCGCGAAGACGAATGCCAAATGGCGTATCACTTCCCGCTGATGCCGCGCATCTACATGGCGATCGCGCAGGAGGACCGCTTTCCGATCACCGACATCCTGCGCCAGACGCCCGACATCCCAGAAAGTTGCCAATGGGCGCTGTTCCTGCGCAACCATGATGAGCTGACGCTGGAAATGGTCACTGATGTCGAGCGCGACTATCTGTGGTCGACCTATGCCAACGATCCCCGCGCCCGCATCAATGTCGGCATTCGCCGCCGCCTCGCGCCGCTGATGGACAATGACCGGCGCAAGATCGAGCTGATGAATTCGCTTCTGCTCTCGTTCCCGGGCACGCCGATCATCTATTACGGCGACGAGATCGGGATGGGCGACAACATCTATCTCGGCGACCGTAACGGCGTCCGCACGCCGATGCAATGGAGCCCGGACCGCAACGGCGGCTTCTCCCGCGCCGATCCGGCGCGACTCTACGCGCCCATGATCATGGACCCCGTCTACGGCTATGAGGCCGTGAACGTGGAAGCGCAGTCGCGCAGCCTGTCATCGCTGCTCAGCGCCACCAAGCGGCTGATCGCGGTGCGGAAGTCGACGCTGGCCTTCGGCCGCGGCTCCATGACCTTCATCCGCCCTGAGAACCGCTCGGTGCTCGCCTATGTCAGGCAATATCAGGACGAGGTCATTCTCTGCGTCGCCAACCTGTCGCGCTCGGCGCAGGCGACCGAACTGGACCTTTCCGCCTTCAAGGGACGCATTCCCCTGGAGATGCTCGGCCGCACGCGCTTCCCGACGATCGGCGAACTGCCCTATATGATCACGCTGGCGCCGTATGGCTTCTACTGGTTCCAGCTCCAGGAGCCGGACAAGACCATCGCCGTGCCGCGGCGGGCGGTGCCGGAATTCGAAACGCTGGTCGTGCCGCTGAATTCGACCTGGGTGTCGCTGGCGCGCGCCCGCGGCGTGTTCGAGCGCGACGTGCTGCCGGGCCACCTGTCGCGAGCGCGCTGGTTCCCCGAGAGTTCGTCGAAAGCGATTCAGCCGCTGCTCGTCTCCGCGATTCCCTTCTGCGACATCGGCGACAACCGACCCTGGCTCGCTTTCTTCCAATGCATCCAGCGCGGCGTCACTTCACGCTACGTGCTGCCGATCCGGATCGAATGGCTGCGCTTCGACCGCGAGCGCTACAATCCGCGCGCACTCGCCGCGGTACGACAGGGCGCGCGCGAGGGTACGCTGCTCGACGTTGCGACCGACGAGATCTTCATCGCGCTGTTGCTGCGCAATCTGGCGCAGTCGCTCACGGTGGAGGACGAGGAGCTCGGCATCGCACTGCGCCTCGAATTCCGCCCGACCGGCCGCTTCACGGACAGGCCGATCAAGCAGCCCCAGCGCATCCGCGCGGTGGAGACCGAGCAGTCCAACAGCACGGCGCTGGTCGACGAGGATTACGTCGTCAAGATCTATCGCAGGCTCGAACCCGGCATCAATCCGGAGATCGAGATCGGGCGTTTCCTCACCGACGTCGCCGGCTTCGCCAACTCGCCCGCGCTGCTCGGCACGGTCGAGCTCATCGAGGGCGAGCAGCGCAGCGCGGTCGGCGTCGTTCACGCCTTTGTCACCAACCAGGGCGACGCATGGACCGTAAGCGCCGCCTATCTCGACCGTTTCGTCGATGAGCAGCGGCTGCTTGCAACCAACCATGAGACGAAGCAAGGCGAACAGCAGATCTCCTATCTGCGCTACATGGCGCAGACCGGAAAACGGGTCGCCGAGCTGCACATTGCGCTCGCGAGCAACCGCGACCTGCCCGAGTTCGTCCCGGAGCGGACCAGCCCGGAAGACGTGCAGCGCTGGACCGACGACATCATGGCCCGCGCCGACCGTGTCTTCGAGACGCTGACGCAGCGGCGGGATGCGCTGAAGGAGGCCGATCGGCCGCTGGTGGCGCAGTTTTTGGCTCAGCAGGATAGCCTGCCGGCCCGGCTGAAGGCGCTGCTGCCTGCGGACATCGACGGCCTCAACATCCGCCACCACGGCGATTTCCATCTCGGCCAGATGCTGATCGTCAAGGACGACATCTTCATCATCGATTTCGAGGGCGAGCCGCGGCGGAGCATCGCCGAACGGCGGCGCAAAGCACCGGCGGCGCGCGATGTCGCCGGCCTGGTGCGCTCGATTGACTACTCCGTCACCGCCGCGCTCGATCGGGCGCTGAAGGTCGCACCGGATGAACAAGGCAAGCTCGCGCTGGCGCTCGCCGATTGGCGCGATGGGACCAGCGCGACATTCCTGGCCGCCTATCGCGAGACCATGGCCGGCCAGCGCTTGTGGCCGGCCGATCCGGAGGCCGCCGAGCGGATGCTCAACTTCTTCCTGCTTGAGAAAGCATTCTACGAGATCGAATATGAGCTGGCGCACCGGCCCGACTGGCTGCGCGTCCCGCTCACCGGGATGCTCCGTATCCTGGCGCAACAACCGCATGAGGCGCAATGACCAGATTGCCTGCCGAAGCCTACGCGATCATCGAGGGGCGCCACTCCGATCCCTTCCGCTATCTCGGCCTGCACTCCGAGGGCGACCAGAGCGTCGTGCGCGCCTTCCTGCCTGAAGCGTCCAATGTCGAAGCGATCGGCGAGCACGGCGAGACCGCGCCGCTCGCGCGCATTCATGATGCCGGCCTGTTCGCCGGCGCGCTGCCGAACGGCTCGCGCCGCTACCAGCTCCGCGCCCGGTTCGGCGACAACGTCGTCGATCTCGACGACCCCTACCGCTTCCCGCCCGTCCTGAGCGATTTCGATCTCTATTTGCTCGGCGAAGGCACCCACCAGCGCATCTATGACAAGCTCGGCGCGCATCCGATGACGCTCGACGGCGTCGAGGGCATCGCCTTCGTGGTGCTGGCGCCGAACGCGCGGCGCGTCAGCGTGGTCGGCGATTTTAACTTCTGGGACGCACGGCGGCA
This sequence comes from Bradyrhizobium cenepequi, assembly GCF_020329485.1. Taxonomy (GTDB): domain Bacteria; phylum Pseudomonadota; class Alphaproteobacteria; order Rhizobiales; family Xanthobacteraceae; genus Bradyrhizobium; species Bradyrhizobium cenepequi. The sequence continues at coordinate 135,141 of NZ_JAGKJI010000010.1, read as the reverse complement.
TCCGATGCGAGTGCGCGGCGTCGGCTATTGGGAACTGTTCATCCCGCATGCCCGCGCCGGCGACCATTACAAGTTTGACATCATCGGCCCCAACGGCCAGCATCTGCCGCTGAAGTCCGATCCGGTGGCGTTTGGCGCGGAGCTGCGCCCGAAGACCGCCTCGATCGTCGTCGACCTCGACAACATCCCGCATCCGCAGCCAGCACCATCAGGCATCAACGCGGTCAGCGCACCGATCTCGATCTACGAGGTCCATCTCGGCTCGTGGCGGCGCAAGGGCAGCAATGAGTGGCTGACCTATCGCGAGCTGGCCGAGCAGCTCCCCCCCTATGCACGGGACATGGGCTTCACCCATCTCGAATTCCTCCCCGTCAGCGAGCATCCATTCGACGGCTCCTGGGGGTATCAGCCGACCGGGCTGTTCGCGCCGACCAGCCGGTTCGGCTCGCCGGCCGACTTCGCCGCCCTCGTCGATGCCTGTCATCGCGAAGGGTTAGGGGTGCTGCTCGACTGGGTGCCCGGCCACTTCCCCGACGATCCGCACGGCCTCGGCCATTTCGACGGCACCGCGCTCTATGAGCACGCCAACCCGCTGCAGGGCCGCCATCTCGACTGGGGCACGCTGATCTACAATTACGGGCGCACCGAGATCACCAACTTCCTGGTCTCGAACGCGCTGTTCTGGCTCGACCGCTACCGCGTCGACGGCCTGCGCGTCGATGCGGTCGCCTCCATGCTCTATCTCGACTACAGCCGTCCTCCGGGCGGCTGGATCCCGAACAAATATGGCGGCCGCGAGAACCTGGAAGCAATCGACTTCCTGCGCCGCTTCAACACCGAGGTGTTCGGGCGCTTTCCGCAGGCGACGACCGCGGCGGAGGAATCGACCGCCTGGCCGCAGGTGTCCCGCCCGGTCGAGTTCGGCGGACTCGGCTTCGGCTACAAGTGGAACATGGGCTGGATGCACGACACCTTGCGCTACATCGGCAAGGAGCCGATTCACCGCAAATATCACCACGGCGACATCCTGTTCGGCCTGCACTACGCCTTCTCGGAGAACTTCATCCTGCCGCTCTCGCATGACGAGGTCGTGCACGGCAAACGCTCGATCCTGGGCCGCATGCCCGGCGACGACTGGCAGCGCTTCGCGAACTTGCGCGCCTATTACAGCTTCATGTTCGGCCATCCCGGCAAGAAGCTGCTGTTCATGGGCTGCGAGTTCGGCCAGGAGCGCGAGTGGGCCCACGAATATTCGCTCGACTGGCATCTGCTCGAGCAGCCGAAATATGCCGGCGTGCAGGCGCTCATGCGCGACCTCAACCGGCTTTATCGCGCGCTGCCGGCGCTGCATGAGCTGGATTGCGATCCGGCCGGCTTCGAATGGGTCATCACCGATGACGCCGACCACAACATGTTCGCCTGGATCCGCAAAGGCAACGATGCGCGTTCGCGCTGCCTGGTGGTGCTGAACTTCTCGCCGAACGTCTACCACAACTATCGCGTCCGCGTGCCCTTTGCCGGGAAATGGCGTGAGGTGCTGAATTCAGACTCGTCGCACTATGGCGGCAGCAATGTCGGCAATATCGGTGAGGTGGTCACGCATGAAGGGCTCGTGCCCGAGCTCAGCCTGACCATTCCGCCGCTGGCTGCGATCTTCCTCGTACCTGAAAGCTGACCTATGCGACTGACTGGGGGAACGTCGTCCCGGCTGGGCGCCAGCTGGGACGGAAGGGGCACCAATTTTGCGTTGTTCTCTGCGAATGCGGAGAAAGTCGAGCTGTGCCTGTTCGACAGCCAGGGTCGGCGCGAGCTCGAACGCATCGAACTGCCGGAGCGGACCGAGGACGTCTGGCACGGCTATCTCAACGATGTCTCGCCGGGTCAGCTCTACGGCTATCGCGTCTACGGCCCCTACGCGCCGGAGCGCGGCCACAGGTTCAATGCCAACAAGCTCCTGCTCGATCCCTACGCCAAGCGGCTGGCCGGGCGACTGGTGTGGAGCGATGCGCATTTCGCCTACCGCACCGGCAGCGCGCGCGAGGACCTTTCCTTTGACCGACGCGACAACGCCCGCGGCATGCCAAAGGCGGTCGTGGTCGACGAGACCTTCAACTGGGGCCGCCGCGAAATCCGTCCCCACATCCCCTGGGAAGACACGATCATCTACGAGGCCCATGTCAAGGGACTGACGCAGAAGCGCGAGGACGTCGCGCCGAACCTGCGCGGCACCTATGGCGGACTGTCCTCGCCGGCGATGATCAACCATCTCAAGCGGCTCGGCGTCACCACGATCGAGCTGTTGCCGATCCACGGACTGATCGATGACCGCATCCTGGTCGAGAAGAAGCTCGCCAATTACTGGGGCTACAACACCTTCGCCTTCTTCGCGCCGGAGCCACGCTACGCTCAGGACAATGCGCTCGATTCCTTCCGCACCACGGTGGCGCGATTGCACGATGCCGGCATCGAGGTGATGCTCGACGTCGTCTACAACCACACGGCCGAGGGCAACCATATGGGCCCGACGCTGTCGTTCCGCGGCATCGACAACGCCTCGTATTACTGGCTGAGGCCGGACAATCCGCGTTACTACGACGACTTCACCGGCTGCGGCAATTCGGTCAGGCTCACCCATCCGCGCGTGCTGCAGATGGTGATGGACTCGCTGCGCTACTGGGTCGAGGTCTGTCACGTCGACGGCTTCCGCTTCGATCTCGCGACCACGCTCGCGCGCGGACCGAACGGCTATGACCGCAGTGCGTGTTTCCTCACCGCGATCAGGCAGGACCCGGTGCTCGCCACCGTCAAGCTCGTCGCCGAACCCTGGGACCTCGGCCTCGGCGGCTACCAGGTCGGCGCGTTTCCCTCGCAATGGTCGGAATGGAACGACCGCTATCGCAGCGCGATGCGGCGCTATTGGAGCGGCGAAGGCAGCCTGATCGGCGACGTCTCGAGCCGCATGACGGCATCATCGGATCTGTTTAATCACGACAACCGCGCGACGCGCGCCAGTGTCAATCACATCACCGTGCATGACGGTTTCACGCTGATGGACCTCTTCAGCTACAACCAGAAGCACAACGAGGCCAATGGCGAGGACAATCGCGACGGCTCCAACGACAACCACAGCAACAATTGCGGCGTCGAGGGCCCGACCGATGATCCCGATATCATCGCGCTGCGCCGCCAGCTCCGCAAGAACCAGCTCGCCTGCCTCTTGCTGGCGCAGGGCACGCCGCTGTTGCTCGCCGGGGACGAGGTCGGCAACTCGCAGAACGGCAACAACAATGCCTACTGCCAGGACAATGAGGTCGGCTGGGTCAATTGGGACAATTTCGGTGACGAAATCGAGGACTTCACCGACTTCGTCGGCCATTTGACCGGGCTGCGCCGCAAGTTCGCCCAGCTTCGCTCGCAGCGCTGGCTGGCCGGCCGCCGCGCGGACGGCTCCTATGGCGTGTTGTGGCTGACGCCGGGCGGGGAAGAGATGAAAGAGTCCGACTGGAATTTCCCTGAGGGGCGTTTTCTCTCTTACGTGCTCGGACCGATGGAACCAGGGCAGGCGCCGATCTTTATTGTGCTGAATGCTGCACCGGAAGAGATCGCGTTCAAGATGCCTGTGATGACCGAGTACAGGAATTGGCGCCAAGTGCTCAACACCACCGAGACCAAGCAGATGCCTGTTGATTTCGCGTCCGGCGCCGAGACCAAGGCGCCTCCCCGCTCGGTGCTCGCCTTTGCGGGCTCGGCATGAATGAGCGGCATTTCGGCCCCCTACTGACGAAGGACGGCGCGGTGTTCCGCCTGTGGGCGCCGGCGGCCAAGCGCGTCGACGTGTTGCTCGACAAGCCGCATGCGCTGAACCGCGGCGACAATGGCTGGTTCACGGCCGAAATTCCCGGCGTCGCCGCCGGCGCGCGCTACAAATTCCGCATCGATGACGAGATCGACGTGCCCGATCCCGCCTCCGCGTTCCAGCCCGACGACGTCTTTGGCCCGAGCGAAGTGATCGACCACGACGCCTTCCCGTGGCGTGCCGCCGACTGGCGCGGCCGGCCGTGGCATGAGGCCGTTGTGCTCGAGGCGCATGTCGGCACCTTGACGGCCGAGGGCACCTATCGTGCGATCATCGACAAGCTCGACCATCTCCTCGAGTGCGGCATCACCGCGTTGGAACTGATGCCGCTTGCCGACTTCGCAGGGACCCGCAACTGGGGCTATGACGGCGTCTTGTGGTACGCGCCCGACAGCGCCTATGGCCGGCCGGAGGACTTGAAGGCGCTGATCGACGCTGCCCATCAGCGCGGGCTGATGATGATGTTAGATGTCGTCTACAACCATTTCGGCCCCGAAGGGAATTATCTCGGCCGCTACGCGCCGAACTTTTTCACCGATGCACATACCCCCTGGGGTAGCGCGATCGACTATCGCGTCAAAGAGGTGCGCGACTTCGCGATCGGGAACGCGGTGCATTGGTTGCGGGACTACCGCTTCGACGGCCTGCGGCTCGACGCCGTCAACACCATCGTGGAGGCCGGCGAGATCCCGATCCTGCATGATCTCAGCGTAGCCGTCGGCCAACTTGCGGCGGAGACCGGCCGGCACATCAATATGGTGCTCGAGAACAGCGACAATCGTGCGCGCCTGCTCGACGCCACCGAGGACCCGCCGCGCGGCAAGTATCGCGGGCAATGGAATGACGACTATCATCACGTCTGGCACGTGATGCTGACTGGCGAGGCACAGGGCTATTACGGCGATTATCAGCGTTCGCCGCGCGGCAACCTCGCCCGTGCCCTGGCATCCGGCTACGTCTACCAGGGCGAGGTCTCGACCTTCTGGGGCGGCATCCCCCGTGGCGAGCCGAGCGGCGCGCTGTCGCCGACCTGCTTCGTCAACTTCCTGCAGAACCACGACCAGATCGGCAATCGCCCGTTCGGCGATCGACTGGAAAGTCTCGCCGATCCAAAGGCGATCGAGGCTGCGCTCGCGATCACGCTGCTGGCACCGATGACGCCGATGCTGTTCATGGGCGAGGAATGGGGCTCGAAGGCGCCGTTTCCGTTCTTCTGCGATTTCCACGGCGATCTCGCCCATGCCGTGCGCAAGGGCCGGCGCGAGGAATATGCCTGGGCCTACGCCAAATATGGCGATGAGGTTCCCGATCCGCTGGAGCAATCGAGCTTTCAATCGGCCGTGCTCGATTGGACGGAGCGCGACCGCGAGCCGGGACGGACAAGGCTGGCGCTGGTGAGGAGCCTGCTTGCGATGCGCCGCCGCGAAATCATGCCGCGGCTCGCGGGCGCCAGTTTCGGCGACGCGCATGCGGAGGGCGACCTGCTGACCGCGCATTGGCGCATGGGCGACGGCAGACGATTATCGCTGACCGCCAATCTCGGCGACCGCGAGATCGCGGCTCCGAAAGATCGGCCTGCGGGAACTTTGATCTGGGGCAGTGCGTTGGGCGATAACATCCCCGCTTGGTCGGTGTGCTGGCACATCGGATAGAAGAATGCCCCCCGCGATTCCGATCGCGACCTATCGGTTGCAGCTCACCGCCGACTTCGATTTCGATGCTGCCGCCGAGGTCGTCCCCTATCTCAAGGCGCTCGGCATCACGCATCTCTATGCCTCGCCTTTCATGAAGGCGCGCAAGGGCTCGGCGCACGGCTATGACGTCGTCGATCACACGCAATTCAATCCAGAGCTCGGCGGCGAAGCCGGTTTCGAACGCTTGAGTGCGGTGCTGAGGCAGCACGATCTCGGGCTGATCCTGGACTTCGTGCCCAACCATGTCGGCGTGCATTTCGATGACAATCCCTGGTGGCTCGACGTGCTCGAATGGGGCCCTACCTCGCCACACGCGGCCTCCTTCGACATCGACTGGGAGCAATTGCCCTATCGCGGCCGCGGCGGCGTGCTGCTGCCGATCCTCGGCTCGTTCTATGGGCAGGCGCTGGAGCGCGGCGCGATCGAGCTGCGCTACGATGCGGGGGAAGGCAGCTTCTCCGCCTGGTATTTCGAGCATCGCCTGCCGATCGCGCCGGAGCGCTATGGCGAAGTGCTGCGAACGATCGTGCGCGAAGCGGATGCTGCCGAGAGCGATGCGGGCAAGGCCATCCTGGCGCTCGCGTCGCGCTACCGGGGGCTGCGGCATCCCAACCGGAGGGAAGCACCCGACTTCAAGGCGGAATTGAAGGCGATCGCCGGTGCCGCCGAGATCATCGCGCGTGGGCTATCCGCCTATCGCGCCGGCGAGGGCCGTCCGCAGCAAACGCTGGCGCTGCATCATCTGCTCGAACGCCAACACTACAAGCTCGGCCACTGGCGGCTCGCCTCCAGCGACATCAACTACCGCCGTTTCTTCGACATCAACAATCTCGCCGGCATCCGCGTCGAGGATGCGGGCACCTTCGAGGCGATCCACCTGCTCGTGAAGCGGTTGATCGCGGAAGGCAAGCTGCAGGGACTGCGGCTCGACCATATCGACGGCTTGTTCGATCCCGCGCAATATTGCCAGCGGCTGCGCCGCCTGATCCGCCATGCGCAAGGCGGTGGCCGGCCGTTCTATTTGGTGATCGAAAAGATCCTCGGCGAGCACGAGAGGCTGCCTGCGCTTGCCGGCGTTCACGGCACCACCGGCTATGAATGGATGAATGCGATCACGCAAGCGCTGGCCGATGGCAACGGCCTGGAACCGCTCGACGAGATCTGGCGGCAGATCAGCAACCAGTCGCCAAGGCTGGCGCCGGTGCTGCGAGAGGCGAAGCGCCGCGTGCTCGAGACGCTCTTGACCAGCGAATTCACGGTGCTGTGGCGGCTGCTCGCGCGGATCGCGAACGGCCACTACTCGACCCGCGATTTTGCCGCCGACAGCCTGCGGCAGGCGCTCGAGCTCTATGTGTTGCACTTCCCGGTCTACCGCACCTATCTCACCGCCTCCGGCCCGACGCCGCACGATCGGGCGCTGATCGCGGAGACGGTCGCGCGGGCGCGCACCGACTGGTTCGCCGCCGACGAAGGCATTTTCGATTTTCTTAAGGACGCGCTGACTATGGACCTGATCAAGCCTGGCCGGGCCACCCACAGCGCGCCGCGCGTCCGCCGCTTTGCGCAGAAGGTGCAGCAATTCACCGGGCCGATGATGGCAAAGTCGCTGGAGGACACGACCTTCTACCGCTATCACCGCCTGCTAGCGCTGAACGAGGTCGGCGGCGATCCGGCCGCAAAAGGGCTGTCGATCGATGCATTTCACGAGATGATGCAAAGGCGCGCCAACGAATGGCCGCACGGCATGACCGCGACCGCAACCCACGACACCAAGCGCGGCGAGGACGCCCGTGCCCGCATCCTGGCGCTCGCGGAAATTCCCGGCGAATGGACGAGTGCGGTATCGCGCTGGAAAGTCCTCAACGCGCCGCACCTTGTGGTCGAGGGCGAATTTCGCGCGCCGTCGGCGACCTCCGAGTACATGCTCTACCAGGCGCTGCTTGGCGCATGGCAGCCCGATGATCCCGACTTCCTTGAGCGCATGCAGGCCTATGCCCTGAAAGCGTCTCGCGAAGGCAAGCAGGAGACGAGCTGGCTCAATCCGCACCAGGCCTATGAGGCCGGGCTCAAGACGTTCATCGAGCGCATTCTGGACCGCTCGCGTTCGGCCGACTTCCTGAACGCGCTCGAAACCCTGGCACGAAGGCTATCGCTATTGGGCGCGCTGAACTCGCTGAGCCAGCTCACGCTGAAGGCGATGCTTCCCGGCGTGCCGGACTTCTACCAAGGCACCGAGTTCTGGGATTTCTCTCTCGTCGATCCCGACAATCGCCGTCCGATCGACTTTGCCGCGCGCGCATCTGCACTTGCTGCACTGGAAAAGCCGGACTGGACGCAGCTTGTGCGGGAATGGGCCGAGGGTCGCTTGAAGCTCGCCTGGACACGGCACCTGCTGCGACTTCGCACCGAACTCCCGGACGTGTTCACGCAGGGCAACTACCTGCCGCTGGAGGCGAGCGGGCCGCACAGCGATCACGTCATCGCCTTTGCGCGACAATGGGAGCGCGATGCCGTCATCGTCGTCGTTGCAAAGTCCTTTGCACCTTTCACCGAAGTCGGCCGCGTCTGGCCGAACGCGGACGCTTTCGACGGAGCGGTCACCATCAAGGGCTATGTCACCGACGCCGGCGAGAACGAGCTTCGGCTCTCCACGCTCTTTCGGCATCTGCCCGTTGCAGTCCTGAAGGCGAAAGTCGCCGCCGCTGCGAGGCCAGCGCGAAAGCGTGTCCGCGCCTAGACTGAAGCCTGATGCGTCGCTTCAATTGCGTTTCGTCAGCAGCAGACGGCCGCGATTTCGGATCGCGGTTTGCGCAACTTCGGCAAAGCGTTGCAGCAGCCAGGGCAACGTCACTTCCACCTTCACATGATCCTCGTCGACATCGACATGGCCGGTCGCGGCCTGTCCGAGTGCGCGCACGCGAAAGATCATGCGATTGTCCTCCCAGCGCTCCTCGTCGACCTTGAGCACCGGCACGCTGTTCGCGGCGCGGGAGAGTCCCGTCTTCAGGCGACGCATGGCTTCATCGCGGCCAAGACTATGTGGAATCGAAACGACCAATGGAGCGGACATTGCAAAATTCCTCCTCTGACCAACTGCGTTTGGTGCCACGTCGGCCAAACGGAGGGCCGATACGCGCGGCGCAAAAGCCGGAACCTTGATGATGTCGGTTCGTTTCCTCAAACGAAGAGCAGAACGCAACGAGGCCCTCCGGGCTGAGGAGAGATTTATATGTCAATTGGAACGATCATTATCATCATTCTGATCATTCTCCTGCTGGGCGGCTTCAGCGGCATCGGCGGCGGACCATTCTATGGCACCGGCTACTACGGCGGCGGCGGGCTTGGACTCGTGATCGTCATCCTGCTGGTCCTGCTGTTGCTCGGAAGGATCTGAGGAACGGATCGCAAATCCGTAGGGTGGGCAAAGCGCAGCTTGCCCACCATCCACACTCCGCAAGCAATGGTGGGCACGCCGCGCTTTGCCCACCCTACTTCTTCGTCGCCAACTTCTTCATCGCCGCCTTGATCGACGAAGCCGCATCGTCATAGCCATCCCACGCCTTGCTCCTGGCGAGGAGCGACGGCACGGTGCGCACCGTGTACTTCTTCGGATCGAGGTCGCCGCGCACTTGCGCCCAGGTCAGCGGCATCGAGACGGTGGCGCCTTCGCGGGCGCGCGGCGACAGGGCCGCTACCGCAGTCGACATCCGGTCGTTACGCAGATAGTCGAGGAAGATCTTCCCCTTGCGCAGTTTCTTCGACATGTTGAGCAGATATTGCTCGGGATCGTCATCGGCCATCCACTGGCAGATCGCTTGCGCGAAGGCTTTTGCCTCTTTCCAGCTCACGCGGTCCTTTACGCCATACAGCAACGGCGCCACGACATGCAGGCCTTTGCCGCCGGTGGTCTTGCAAAAGCTCTCGATGCCCACCGCCGCAAGACGCTGGCGCATGTCCTTGGCGGCCTCGATCACATCCGAAAATTCGACATTCGGCGCGGGATCGAGGTCGAACACCAACCGTCCCGGCGTATCGTAGATATCAGGCGCGCAATTCCAGGGATGCAGTTCGAGTCCGCCGATCTGTGCGACGGCTGCCAATCCCTCGACGCGATCGATCTGCACATAAGGCTTGCGGTCGCCGGAGACCTTTGCGAGCTCCAGCAGGTTCGACATGCCCTGCATCGCATGGCGCTGGAAGAATTTCTCGCCATGGATGCCGTCTGGTGCGCGCACGATCGAGCACGGTCTGCCCTTGAGATGGACGATCATCCATTCGCCGACCGCCTCGAAATAGCGCGCGAGATCGAGCTTGGTCACACCCTCACCGTCAAAGGCGTCGGGCCACATCTCCTTGTCGGGCTTCGAGATCACGACGCCCATGACAACAGAGGATTTGTCCGCGGCCGATTTCGCAGCTCTCGCAGCAGCCCTGCCCGGCTTCGGCTCGGCGATCTCGGTCTCGGCCGGCTCCTCGGCTTCCACCTCCTTGGCCGGCTTGTCCTGCCGCAGTCCCTTGAACGCGGCCTGCCGGATATTGCCGCCCTCGGTCCAGCCGGCGAATTCGATTTCGGCGACAAGGTCAGGCTTCAGCCAATGCATATCGCGCGTCTTGCGTGGCGCATTCTCGCCGCCGAACGGGCTCTTGTCGGACTCGTGCGCCTTCAGCACCGGCAACAGCCGGCGGACCTTGTCCTGGCCAAAGCCGGTGCCGACAATCCCGACAAAGGCGAGATGGTCGCCGCGATGGATGCCGGCCATCAGCGAGCGGAATTTTCCGCTGGTGGTCTTCCAGCCGCCCAGCACGACCTCGTGACCAGCGCGGCATTTCGCCTTGGTCCACAGTTCGGAACGGCCGGAACGATAGGGCGCATCCAGCTTCTTGGAGACGATGCCCTCCAGCTCCAGTTTGCAGGCCGATTGCAGTACCGCATCCCCGCTGCTCTCGAAATGCTCGACATATTGGATCTGCTGCTTCCTGCCTTTGCGCGCTTCCAGAAGCCGCTTTAGTCGCGCCTTGCGTTCGGCAAGCGGCAGCGCGCGCAGATCCTCATGATCGGCGAACAACAGGTCGAAGGCATAGAAGATCAGAGCATCGGTCTTGCAGTCCGAGATCGCCGCTTGTAGGGTCGAGAAATCCGGTGTGCCGTTCTGATCCAGCGCGACAATCTCGCCGTCGATCATCACATCCGGCAGCTTGCCGCCCTCTTTCGCAATGGCGCTGAACTTGTCGGTCCAGTCGAGGCCCTTGCGGGTCTTGAGCGTGACCTCGCCGTCTTCGACGCGCAATTGCACGCGGTAGCCATCGAACTTGATCTCGTGGCACCAGCCTGCGCCGCCGGGCGGACGGTCGACTGACGTGCAGAGCTCCGGCGCGACGAAGTCCGGCATCACCTCGACCTGCTTCGCCTCAATCTTTTTTTCCTTGGCTTTGGCCGCAGTGCGCGATTTGGATGCCAGCGTTTTTGGCGACGGCGCTTTCGTCCGCGGACGCGCCTCGCTTGTCTCCTCCCGGTTGGATTGCCAGACCGCATCGGCCTTCGCTTTGGCACGGCCGGTCTTCGCCAACATGAACGGCTTCGGCGCCCGGCCCTTGCCGGCCGCGATCTGCTGCATCGTGCGGCCGGAGGCGACGGAGCGGTCTTCATCGAGGATGCTTTCCCCGTCCTCCTTGGCGTATTCGTCACGGTGCTTGATCAGGAGCCAATTGGTACGCTTGCCGCCGAAGCGATCGCCGCGCATCCGCACCAGCACCCAGCTTCCATGCAGCTTGTCGCCATCCAGGGTGAACTTCAGATCGCCCTTTTTCAGCCCGCCTTCTGGATCGTCGGATTCCCAGTAGCCGCGATCCCACAGCATCACGGTGCCGCCGCCATACTGCCCCTCGGGAATGGTGCCTTCGAAATCGCCGTAATCGAGCGGATGGTCCTCGACCTCCACCGCGAGGCGCTTGTCGTGCGGATCGAGCGAGGGCCCTTTCGTCACCGCCCATGACTTGAAGACCCCGTCCATTTCGAGCCGGAGGTCGTAATGCAGCCGCGTGGCATCATGCTTCTGGATTACGAACCGCGGCTGTTTGGCGGGCGCGACCTTGGCCTTGCCGGAGGGCTCGTCGGTCTTGGAGAAGTCGCGCTTCTTGCGGTAGGTGGACAGGTTTCTCTGCAACACGGGTGCACTCACGCAAATGCCGGCCGCCTGGCGCGGCAGCTATACCAGGAACCAAAACCCCTCGCATCGGTTGAAGTTCCCATATCCGAAATATCGGGAGCATGTAATGGCCCCTCGCGCCTATTGGAAAGGCACCTTGAAGCTCTCGCTGGTGGCGTGCCCAGTGGTGCTGTATCCGGCCTCGACCGCGGTTGCGAAAACCCGCTTCCACATGATCAACAAGGACACCGGCAACCGATTGAAGCAGCAGATGGTAGATGCCGAGACCGGCGACATCGTCGAAAGCAACCAGAAGGCGCGCGGCTACGAGGTCCGGAAAGGGAAATATGTCGAGATCGAACCGGAGGAGCTCGAGTCCGTCCAGATCGAGAGCAACCATACGATCGATATCGAAAGCTTCGTACCCAGGGACGAGATCGACAGGCGCTATCTCAACCACCCCTACTACATCGCGCCCGATGGCAAGGCCGGCATTGACGCTTTCGCCGTGATCCGCGACGCGATGAAGGATCAGGACCGCGTGGCGCTGGCCCGGATCGTGCTGACCAATCGCGAGCACGTCATGGCAATCGAGCCGCTCGGCAAGGGCCTGCTCGGCACCACCTTGCGTTACCCCTACGAGCTGCGCGACGAGACCGATTATTTCGACGACATCAAGACGCCAAAGATCACCAAGGATATGGTCGAGCTCGCGGGCCACATCCTCGATAGCAAGGCGGCCCATTTCGATCCCTCGACATTCAAGGACGAATATGAGGACGCGTTGAAGGCGCTGGTGCGGCGCAAGGCTGCCGGCAAGAAAATCGAGGTCCCGGAGCCCGAGGAGCGGCCCAGCAACGTCATCAACCTGATGGATGCACTGAAGCAGAGCCTGAAGGGCCGCTCAGCGGCCAAGAAACGCGGCCATTCCACCGCCCGCCGCCGATCATCCCACCGCCGCGCGCCGCGGAAAGCACATCGCTCGACCGCACGCGCACGCAAGGCGGGGTAAGAGTTGATACAGCGATGACGGAGCTTCTCCCCCTCTCCGCTCTGTCGCGGAGAGAGGGTTGGGGTGAGGGGCATTCTCCGCAAGTACGGTGAGAGATGAATCCGCGGAGGCTCCACTCACCCGAAATTCAAGCTGCGCTTGAATTTCGACCTCTCCCCGTGGGCGGCGCGAGGTGAGGTCGAGGCCACCTTGCCATTCATTGGAATGACGGCGACGTGAGCCTACCGCTTGGCCTTGCGCTTCTTGCTGCTCTTCCGCTTCTTCGTTGTCTTCTTGGAAGTCTTCTTCTTGGAGGTCTTCTTCGGCACTTTCCTGCCTTTGGCGCGTGCTTCCGAAAGCCCGATCGCGATCGCCTGTTTGCGGCTCTTGACCTTGCGGCCCGACCGGCCGCTCTTCAACGTGCCGGTCTTGCGCTTTTTCATCGCGCGCTTGACGTCGCCAGATGCTTTCCTGGAATATTTTCGTGCCATTGGCATTCCTCCCGGTTGAGGGAGATTAATTTCCTCACCCCGAGAAAGTTCCGCCTCTGCAACCAGCTTCAGTCCGCTGCGCGCAAGCGGTAGCCGATGCCAGTTTCCGTCAGCACGAATTGCGGACGCTCCGGATCGGCTTCGATCTTCTGGCGAAGCTGACGGACATAGACGCGAAGATATTGCGCATCGGTGTGTTCGTCCCACAATTCCTTCAACAGGAAGCGATGGGTCAAGACCTTGCCCGCGTGCTGCGCGAGCACACGCAGCAAGTCATATTCCTTCGGTGACAATTTCACTTCGCGATCACCTACCTTGACGATGCGGCGGACAAGATCGACCCACAGATCGCCGGTGCGGAAGACCGGCCGTTCGCCCTGCACCTGCAACTGATGACGCAGCGCCGCACGCAGCCGCGCTAGTAATTCATCCATCCCGAACGGCTTTGTCAAATAATCGTCGGCGCCAAGATCAAGCGCTTGCACCTTGCCAGCTTCGTCGCCACGGCTCGATAGCACCACGATCGGCACGCTTTCGTTGCGCGCGCGGATCATGCGAAGGAGGTCGTGGCCCTGGATATCCGGCAGGCCGAGATCGAGGATGATCAGCGCCGGCCCCTGAGTCAGCATCTCCAGTCCCGCTTTGCCGTTCGAGGCCTCGATGATCTCGTAGCCCTGCGTGCTCAGGCCCATCCGCAACAATTTGCGGATCGGCGGCTCGTCGTCGATGACCAGGACCTTGATCGGTATCGCGTTCATGCAGCAGTATCCAGCGCAGCAGTCGCCGCCGGGATCGGCAGGCGGATTGTCAACACGGCGCCGCTCCGGTCGGTGCGGTTGGCGGCCGAGATCGTGCCGTGCATGGCTTCGACGAAACCGCGGGAGATCGCAAGACCGAGGCCAGTGCCTGGGCGGACATGATCGCCCTTCTGCACGCGATAGAACTTGTCGAAGATGCTTTCGAGTTCAGTCGGTGGAATGCCGCTGCCTTCGTCCATGACCTGCAGCACGATCGCATCCCGATCCTGCCAGCCGCGTATCCAGATCGTTGTGTCGGGAGGCGCATATTTCGCGGCGTTGTCGAACAGGTTGAACAGCACCTGCTCGAACAGCACCGCGTCGAGCTCCAGCATCGGCAGATCGGCGGCGAGATCGAGCGAGACCTTGTGGCGAACCAGGATCTTGCCGGCGCGGCGCAGCGCACTGCCTATGATTTCGCCGACGTCATGCCGCGCCGTGTTCGGCACGATAGCGCCCGATTCGAGCTTGGTCATGTCGAGCAGGTTGGCGATGAACCGGTTCAGCCGCTCGGACTCGTCGATCACCGTCGCGATCAGGTCGTGCTTTTGCGCGTCCGTGAGGTTGCCGGCGAGATCGCGCAAGGTCGAGGCAGCGCCAAGCACGGAGGCCAGCGGGGTCTTCAGGTCGTGCGAGATTGAGGTCAACAGCGCTGAGCGCAGGCGTTCGGATTCGACGGTACGCTTGACCTTGTCCATGTCCTCGACCAGCAGCACGCGCTCGATCGCGAGCGCACCCTGGTCGACCAGCGCGTCCAGCAGGCGCCGCTGGTCCGGCGTCGGCAGCGGGCCGGTCTTGTCGTTGTCGATGCCGATAGCGCCGATCAGCCCGCGGCCGGTCCGCATCGGCAGGAAAAGGCGCTTGGCGCCGGGCAGCGTGTCCGAGCCGCGGCCGGCCGGACGATCGTTGGACCAGGCCCAGTTCGCGGCTGCAAGATCGGCGTCATCGAGTTGATCTTCCGGCGGATAGCCGGCCTTGACCTCGAGCAGGCCCGCTTCCGGCAGCAGCAGCACCACGCGCACTTTCAGCATCAGCGCGATTTGGTAGGCGGTCGCCCACAGCACGTCGTCGAGCGTCGCGGTGCCGGCGAGCTTGCGGCTGAAGGCATAGAGCTGCTCGGTCATGCGCACACGGCTGATCGCGGTGTCGGCCTGGACACGCACGCGCGCGGCAACGTTGGAGACCAGAAGCGCGATCAGCATGAAGAAGAAGAATGCCGCGATATTGGTCGGATCGGCGATGGTGAAGGTATAGAACGGCGGCAGGAAGAAGAAATTGTAGCACAGCGAGGCCGCCACACTCGTGAGCAGCGACGGCCACAGCCCGTAGCGCACGGCCACGACGACGACGGCGGTAAGGAACACCAGATCGACGTTCTCGACGCCGAAGTGCGGATGAACCAGTTCGGCCGCCCCGAGCCCGAGGGCTGCGATCAGGAGCGACTTCACGTAAGGCAATGGATCGAACGGCTCGGTTCATCCCGGAGATGCGGCAGCGGGTGTGGCTGTGACGCGAGGAGAAGCCGGCCGCGTTTCCATGAGCCCGCAGTATATGGAGTTCGAAGGTACCACCGGCAAACTGCTGGCGGTCCGCGAGCATGTGGGGGCTGCGGCCGAAACCCGAGGCGTACTTTATGCACTCCACTTGGGACGCTTCAGCGACTCCGTCACGCGATGGCTGTACTTCCTCGTAAGCTTCATGGGTACGGCCATGGTGGGGACAGGCCTGGTTATGTGGACCGTAAAGCGGCGACAAAATCTGCCTGACCCGGATCGCCCCCATTTTGGTTTCCGTGTTGTGGAGCGATTGAACATCGCGAGCATTGCCGGCCTATCGATCGCAATGACTGCATTTTTGTGGGCCAACCGCCTGCTGCCACACCCGTTGGAGGGCCGCTCTGACTGGGAGATTCACTCGTTCTTCATCGTGTGGGCCCTGACGCTGCTGCATGCGCTGGTGCGTCCGGCCAAGTCGGCCTGGGTCGAGCAACTATGGGGCGCATCAGCGCTGCTGTTTCTGTTGCCAGTCCTCAATGCACTGACGACGCAACGTCCGCTGTGGCACAGCTTGTCCGAAGGCGACTGGGTCTTTGCCGGTGTGGATATCATGTGCTGGGCGCTCGCTGTGCTCCATGCCGTCCTGGCGGTACGCACGGCTCGGCAGAAGACCAGATCCCGGTTCAGGCGCAAGACAAGCTGCGAGGCTCCGACCGCCGTTGCGTCTAGCGAGGCAGCTGGATGAGTCATCTCCTTTCCTTTGCGCTATGCCTGGCAGGGTTCACTGCGCTGGCGTTTGCCACGAATCGCCAGCAGCGCGACATCTTCGGCAGGCCCCTGCGGCTAACCACGACATATGTTCATCGCATTGCCGGCGCATGCGCTCTGCTTTTTGCGCTCGGCATTCTCGTCGCTCGGCAGGGCTGGAGCCTCGGCCTCGTGATGTTCAGCGGTCACGCCAGTATAGCTGCCGGTATCGTGTTTTGTGCGCTTATCGGATGTGCGAGAGTGTCTGCCCGCAAATCACTACACCGGTCATAGCCAGCCGGACTGACGAAATCGGGCATAAAGAAGCGCGCAGGCGCCGAAGATGCCGGCGAGAACGACGTAGTAGCCGTAAGCCCATTTCAGCTCCGGCATGTTCTCGAAGTTCATGCCGTAGATGCCCGCAACGGCGGTCGGCACGGCCAATATCGCGGCCCACGCCGCCAGACGCCGAGTAATCTCCGTCTGCTGCGATTGGCCCGCCATCATGCTTGCTTCGAAAGCGAATGCGAGAATCTCGCGAAGCGAATCGATGTCCTCCTGCGCTCTCTTCGCGTGATCAAGGACATCGCGGAAGAGCGGCTTCATCGCGTCATCGAGAGCGATCACGTCCATATGCTCCAGCCTGCGGCAGACATCGACCACCGGCCCTACCGCGCGTCGCAGCTGCAGGAGATCACGGCGGAGCTTGTACAGCCGATCGAACTCGAACTTCACGCGCGATCTGCGAAGCACGGCCTCCTCCAGCGCTTCGACTTCAGCCTGAAGCGCCTCGATCACGGGCGAGTAGTTGTCGACGATAAAGTCGAGGATCGCATAAAGAATGTAGTCTTCGCCCTGCGCCAGCGAGGTGATACAGGTCTCGCAGCGCTCGCGCACGGCAGCATAAGAGGTCGATGCTCCGTGCCGGACCGAGACCACGTAGCCCTTGCCGACGAATATGTGGGTTTCGCCAAAGACGATATGACCGTCGATCAGTTGCGCCGTTCTCGCGACGACGAAGAGCGCGCCGCCATATTGCTCGACCTTGGGCTGCTGGTGAGCCTTCGAGGCATCTTCGATCGCCAGGGAATGCAGGTCGAACTGGAGCTGAATTCGCTGCAACAGCTCAGCAGCCGGCTCGAGCAAACCGATCCAGACGACATGGCCGGGCCTCCTTGACCACCCGCCGGCTTCGTCAATGGCAATATCCGTGACGCGGCGTCCGTTCGCATAGACGCTGGAGGCGATGACTTCTGGCTCATCGACCCGAGGGGACGGATGCGCTCGCCGCCCGGACGCCCACTCGCGCGGGCTCTGAAATTCCGGATTCTTTTCGTTTGCCAGCATCGGATGCCCACCTGCGCGCCGACCAAATTAACGGCCGGCTGTCCGGTAGGTTCCCGTGCAGGCTCCCGCCTACTCCGCGGCCGAGCGGAATTCGGCCTTTTCCGCGCGCGCGGCGCAGAACTTGAATTCCGGAATCTTGCCGAACGGATCGAGCGCCGGATTGGTCAGGAGGTTCGCCGCCGCCTCCGCATAACAGAACGGCATGAACACCATGTTCTCCGGCACGTCGCGGTCGGAGCGCACCTTGACCTCAACCGCGCCGCGGCGGGTCTGAAGCCGGATGAAGTCGCCGGGCCAGAGCTGCATCCGCCGCATGTCCTTGGGCGACATGAAGGCGACCGCCTCCGGCTCGATCTGGTCGAGCACGGCGGCACGGCGGGTCATCGAGCCCGTGTGCCAGTGCTCGAGCACGCGGCCGGTCGAGAGCACCATCGGATATTCGTCGTCGGGCACTTCATCCGGCGGAATGACATGCGCCGGCACGATCTTGCCGCGGCCGCTTTCGGTCGGGAAGCCCGTGGTGAAGATGATCTCGTTGCCGGGCTTGTTGGGATCGTCGACCGGATAGGTCACCGCACCCTCGCGCACCAGACGTTCCCAGGTGATGTTCTTCAAGGACGGCATCAGCTCCGCCATCTCGGCGAACACATCAGCCGGACCGCTGTAATTCCACGGCAGGCCCATGCGCCTGGCGATTTCCTGGATGATCCAGAGATCCTGCCGCGCATCGCCCGGCGGCTTGATCACCTCGCGCGCGAGCTGCACGCGGCGATCGGTGTTGGTGAAGGTGCCGGACTTCTCCGCGAAGGCCGAAGCCGGCAGGATCACGTCGGCATGGAATGCGGTCTCGGTGACGAAGAGGTCCTGCACCACGAGATGATCAAGCATGGCAAGCGCCTCGCGCGCATGCTGCAGATCGGGATCGGACATCGCGGGATTTTCCCCCTCGATATACATGCCGCGGATTTCGCCGGCATGGATCGCGTTCATGATCTCGACGACCGTCAGGCCGCGGACCGGGTCGAGGCTCTTCTGCCAGAGCTCCTCGAACTTGCCGCGCAGATCGACGCGGCCGACCGGCTGATAGTCCGGCAGGAACATCGGGATCAGGCCGGCATCCGACGCGCCCTGCACGTTGTTCTGACCGCGCAGCGGATGCAGGCCGGTGCCAGGACGGCCGACCTGGCCGGTGATCAGCGCGAGCGCGATCAGGCAGCGCGCATTGTCGGTGCCATGGACGTGCTGGCTGATGCCCATGCCCCAGAAGATGATCGATGATTTCGCGCGCGCATAGAGCCGCGCCACTTCGCGCAAGGTCTCGGCCGGGATGCCGCAGATCGGCTCCATCTTCTCCGGCGTGAAATCGACAATCTTGGCCTTCAGCTCGTCGAAGCCCTCGGTATAGCCCGCGATGTATTGATCGTCGGTCAGGCCTTCGGTGATGATCGTGTTGATCATCGCGTTCAGCATCGCGACGTCGCTTCCCGGCTTGAAGGCGAGATGCTTATAGGCGTAGCGCGACAGCGACTGCAGCCGCGGGTCCAATACGATCAGCTTGGCGCCGCGCTTGGCCGCGTTCTTGATATAGGTCGCGGCCACCGGATGGTTCACGGTCGGGTTGGCTCCGATCACGATGATGACCTCGGCATCCATCGCCGCCGAGAACGGCGCCGACACCGCGCCGGAGTTCAACCCCTCCGTCAGCGCCGCCACCGACGAGGCGTGGCACAGCCGCGTGCAGTGGTCGACATTGTTGGAGCCGAAGCCGGTGCGCACCAGTTTCTGGAACAGATAGGCTTCCTCGTTCGATCCTTTTGCCGATCCGAATCCGGCGAGCGCCTTCACGCCCTTCTCGTCGCGGATCTTGACGAGACCCTTCGCGGCG
Source organism: Bradyrhizobium cenepequi (assembly GCF_020329485.1). Classification (GTDB taxonomy): domain Bacteria; phylum Pseudomonadota; class Alphaproteobacteria; order Rhizobiales; family Xanthobacteraceae; genus Bradyrhizobium; species Bradyrhizobium cenepequi. Next base: position 115,691 of record NZ_JAGKJI010000010.1, on the reverse strand, counting down.
ATGTCGAGCGCCTCTTCCCAGCTCGCTTCGCGGAAATGCGTGAACGGATTGGCCGGATCGACCTGGTCGTTGGCGTCCTTCTTCGCGTTCGGCAATCGTACCAGCGGCTTGGTCAGCCGATGCGGATGGTGGATATAATCGAAGCCGAAGCGGCCCTTGACGCAGAGCCGGTTGTGATTGGCAGGGCCGTCGCGCCCTTCCGCATAGATCACCTTCTCGTCCTTGACCTGATAGGTGACCTGGCAGCCGACGCCGCAGAACGGGCACAGCGAATCCACCTTGCGATCAGGATAGGTGACGCGGGTCTGCTTCTCGTCGAGCATCACCGCCGGCATCAACGCGCCGGTCGGGCAGGCCTGCACGCATTCGCCGCAGGCGACGCAGGTCGACTCGCCCATCGGATCGTCGAAGTCGAACACGATCTTGGCATCGGCATTGCGGTAGGCCATGCCGATGACGTCGTTGACCTGAACCTCGCGGCAGGCGCGCACGCACAGCCCGCACTGGATGCAGGCGTCGAGATTGACGCGCATCGCCGGATGGCTGGGGTCGGCGTCCCAGCGCTCCGCCGCCGGGAAACGGCTCTCGGTGACGCCGGTCTTCTCGGCCCAGTGCCAGAATTTCGAATCGGGATCGTGCGAGGTCTTGCGCGCCGGCTGGTCAGCGACCAGGAGCTCCATCACCATCTTCTGCGCGGCGACGGCGCGGCTGCTCGCCGTCTTCACCTTCATGCCGACGGAAGGCGTGCGCTTGCAGGAGGCGGCGAGCACGCGCTCGCCTTCGATCTCGACCATGCAGGCGCGGCAATTGCCGTCAGGCCGATAGTCCGGTGCCGGCGAATAGCACAGATGCGGAATCTCCTGGCCTTGGCGCTTTGCCACCTGCCAGATGGTCTCGCCCGCCTTGGCCTCGACCTGTTTGCCGTCGAGCTCGAACTGGATCGTCGTCATTCCGCAGCTTCCTTGAACTCGTCGGGGAAGTATTTAATCACGGAGGTCAGGGGATTCGAGGCGGCCTGGCCGAGGCCGCAGATCGACGCATCGCGCATCGCCTGGCTCAGTTCCTCGAGCAACGCCCGGTTCCACACCGGCCGTTCCATCAACAGCGCCGCCTTCTGCGTGCCGACGCGGCATGGCGTGCACTGCCCACAGCTTTCATCCTCAAAGAAGCGCATCAGATTGAGCGCCGCCGCCTTCACGCTGTCCGCTTGCGACAAGATCACGATCGCGGCCGAGCCGATGAAGCAGCCGTATTTCTCCAGCGTGCCGAAATCGAGCGGGATATTGTCCATGCTCGCCGGCAGGATGCCACCGGAGGCGCCGCCTGGAAGGTAGGCATGGAGGGTGTGGCCGTCGGCCATGCCGCCGCAATATTCATCGACCAGTTCGCGCACGGTGATGCCTGATGGCGCCAGCTTCACGCCGGGATTCTTCACGCGGCCCGAGACCGAGTAGCTGCGCAGGCCGTGACGATCGTTACGGCCGTGGCTCTTCCACCAGTCGGCGCCCTTCTCGATGATGTCGCGCACCCACCACAGAGTCTCGACATTGTTGATCAGCGTCGGCAGGCCGAACAGCCCGACCTGGAACGGATAAGGCGGCTTGTGCCGCGGCAGTCCGCGCTTGCCCTCGATACTCTCGAGCAGCGAGGATTCTTCGCCGCAGATGTAGGCGCCGGCGCCGCGGCGCAGGTGCAGGCGCGGTCCGCTGGGTGGAAGCTTTTCGATCTCACGCGCAAGGATCTCGCGGACCGCCGGATATTCGTCGCGGATATAGATGTAGACGTCGGCGGCTTCGACCACGTCAGCGCCGATCAGCGTCCCCTCGAGGAAGCGATGCGGATCCGCCTCGAGATAATAGCGATCCTTGATCGTGCCGGGCTCGCCCTCATCGCCATTGATAGCCATCAGCCGCGGCCCCGGCTCGCCCAGCACCGCGCGCCATTTGCGCCCTGTGGGGAAACCTGCGCCGCCGAGCCCGCGCAGCGAGGCATCGTCGAGCGCCTTCAGGATCTCGTCCTTTGACAGTTCGCCCGCACGGAGCCGGTTCAGCAACCGATAGCCGCCACCGGCGACATAGTCGTCATACGCGACATAATCAGGCAGATGCGCATGCGTGTCCCCTGCTTTCGCCGTCGCCAACACGCTTTCGACCGTCGCATGATCGACGAAGTTGTGGCCGACTTCCGCGACCGGCGCGGTGTCGCAGCGGCCGACGCAGGGCGCGCGCACCACGCGGATGCCGGGGCCGGCGCCGTCCTGCAATTCCTGCAGCAGCCGTTCGCCGCCGAGCATCGCGCAGGTCAGCGAATCGCAGACGCGGATCGTGAGCGGCGCGATATCCGGCTGGCCTTCCTTCACCACGTCGAAATGCGCGTAGAAAGTCGCGGTCTCGAACACTTCGGCGAACGACAATCTCATCTCGTCCGCGAGCGCTGCGAGATGCGCAGCCGAGATCTGGTGGTACTTGTCCTGGATCAGGTGCAGGAATTCGATCAGGAGATCGCGCCGGCGCGGCTGGTCGCCAAGCAACTGTTCGACTTCATGCGCCGCAACAGGATCGATCTGGCGTCCCTTCGGCGTCGCCTTGGCCTTGCGGCGTCCGGCGCCAGGATGCTCAAACGCGCGAACCTCACGCACCTCATGCGTCGTCATTGCAACATCCCGTTCTCGTCACTCATTAGATCAACTCTAGCTTCTGGCATGCCAGATGCCAAGATAAAATTATCGCGTCTAAATAAGCATTTAAGGGACATGCCAACACGCATATCCCTTCCCGGTTCCTGCGCGTAAGCCGGCGTCGCGGGACCAAAGCACCCACGACGCCGATGCGATCAGAAGATCTTGACCGCGCTCTCCAGCGTCTTCCAGACGCCCCAGGCCAGGGGAATGCCGACAAAGGCCCAGAACAGCGCGGCCTTGGCATCTAACCCACCGAACCCGATTCCGTGGGAACCATGCGCACCAGCCGCATCCGCGCTCGCAGTCGCCGCCTGCAGCTTGGCTACCTCCGCATCGCTCATATGCCACTTCGGATCGACCGGCTTGACCAGATAATTGCAGATCAGGCCTGCGATCAGCATGGCGCAGAGGATGTACATCGTGGTGTTGTAGAGCTGGTCGCGCGGAACGCCGGCAGCTAGCTGGAACTCGCGGATGTAGTTGACCACGACGGGACCGATGATGCCCGCGGTCGCCCACGCCGTCAGCAGGCGCCCGTGAATGGCGCCAACGAACTGCGTTCCGAACATGTCGGCGAGATAGGCCGGCACGGTCGAGAAGCCGCCGCCATACATCGATAGGATGATGCCGAAGCCGAGCACGAACAGGAGTTTCGAGCCCATCGCCGCGAAGGTCGGCGCCAGCGCATAGAGCGCGATGCCGAGCAGGAAGAACGTGTAGTACGTGTTCTTGCGCCCGATCTTGTCCGACAGCGAAGCCCAGAAGAAACGGCCGCCAATGTTGAACAGCGACAAGAGCCCGGCGAAGCCCGCCGCGATGCCGGCGATCTGCGCCTTCTGCGACGCGTCAAGCTGGTTGAAGCCGACGTTAGGCAATCCGATCAACTTGCCGGCGAAGATCTCCTGCAGCATCGGCGAGGCCATGCCGATCACGCCGATGCCCGCGGAGACGTTGAGACAGAGCACCCACCAGATCAGCCAGAACTGCGGCGTCTTGTGCGCATCGTCGAGATGCACGTTCTTGGTCGAGATCATCGCATTGGCCTTGGCCGGCGGTGTCCAGCCCTCGGGCTGCCAGCCGGCCGGCGGAATCCGATAGCGGAAGGCGCCGATCATCATGAACACGCAATAGATCACGCCCATCGCCAGGAAGGTTTCCCAGACGCCGACCGAAGTCGGGGTCTTGAAATAGTTCATCAGGATGTTTGCGAGCGGCGCGCCGATCATGGCGCCGCCGCCAAAACCCATGATCGCCATGCCGGTCGCCATGCCGCGGCGATCGGGAAACCATTTCACCAGTGTCGACACCGGCGAGATGTAGCCAAGCCCGAGGCCGACGCCGCCGATGACGCCGGCGCCCAGCCACATCAGCCAGAGCTGGTGGACGTAGACGCCCAGCGCGCCGATCAGCAAACCGCCCGCCCAGCACAGTGCGGCAACGAAGCCGGCCTTGCGCGGCCCGACGCGTTCGAGCCAGCCACCCCAGATCGCAGCGGAGACACCGAGCAGCACGAAGAACAGGGTGTACATCCACCCCAGGCTCGCCACCTTCCAGTCGCAGCTGGTCGTGAACAATTCCTGCCACAACGAGATGTCGGGACACGCCTTCGGCGCGTTCAATCCGATCGCGCGCGACAGTGGCAGCCAGAACACCGAGAAGCCATAGGCCATGCCGATGCACAGATGGATGCAGAGTGCTGCCGGCGGCACCAGCCAGCGATTGAAGCCGGCGGTCGCAATCGTCCGCTCCTTGTCGAGGAAACCAAGCCCCGCGCCGGCCACAGTGCCGGTGCTGCTAATCGTCGTCATCCGATCCTCCCTACCCACACGCGCTTCAGTCACGCGTCCAGTTGTTTAATCCCATCCCAAAATTCGCCGCGAGCAACCCTGCTGCTCGGCGGCATTCCCCGATGCGCCCGAGATCACCACGCGCATTGAAGAGTCCCACACCGGATCCGACGCGATATGTCGGATGTCTGGTGCCGGCCGCCAGCCCTGATTTGCAGATGTGCCCGCCCCAGATCGCGCGTGCCTTGCACGCGAGCACTACTCCACCAGTTGGTCAGAACGTCTGAAATGTGTCGATAGGAAAAAGGTAGGTACCAAGCAGCGCGGCTGTTGCAGCGCACGGCTACCGTTGCGGCGCGGACGAAGCATCATCGATTTTCTCTATCGACCCATTTGTCTTCTCGATCAAAAACACGATGCGGCTGTCGTTGCGCTCGGTGATCTCGACCTTGTCGCCGGTCTCGCGGATCAAGTTCGGGATGTCAATCACTGACAACGGATCGGTGCAGCGCACTTCGAGAAAATCACCCGGCTTGACCGCCTTCAGCGCCTTGCGCGTCTTCAGCGCGGGCAGCGGACATTTGAGACCGGTGAGATCGAGTTTTGTCGTCGTCATGTTTGCGAACATGGCGAAGCATTGGCGCAGCGTCAATCGCTCCGCGAGAGCTTCAGATCAGGCTTGCATAGGACAGAAATCCGACGGTCTGGCCGGGTTCGACGCGTGTGATTGGTTCACTGAGTTCGACCAGGCCATCGGTGTCGACCAGCGACGACAACAGCCCTGCGCCCTCGCGTGGAAACTTGACTGCTTCGAGCATGCCATCCTGCGCTTGACGCAGGTTGACGCGGACATATTCGCGACGGCCGATCTTCTTCTTGTAGGTGAACTCGGCGCGGACCGGCATCGGCACCAGCGGCTCCGGCACGGCGGCGGACAGCGCCAAAATGGTTGGCCGCACCACGTGAACAAAGGTGACGAAGCTCGCAACGGGATTGCCTGGCAGGCCAATGAACGGCGTGCCGCCGATGATGCCCATCGCGACCGGACGGCCGGGCTTGATCGCCATCCGCCACAGCACCAGGCGGCCGACGCTCTCGACGCCGGCCTTGACGTGATCCTCCTCGCCGGTCGAGACGCCGCCGGTGGTGAGGATCAGATCGTGGTGGCCTGCGACGTCCTTCAGCGCGCGTGCGAGGCTGGCGGGCTCGTCGCGGAGAATGCCGAGGTCGCTGACCTCGCAGCCGAGCCGCCGCAGCATTGCCATCAGCATGAAGCGGTTGGAATCGAACAGTTGCGGCGGCGCGCGGCGCTCTCCGGGCGAGACCAGCTCGTCGCCGGTCGAGAACACCGCGACGCGGATGCGCCTGATCACGTCGAGCTTGACGAGGCCGAACGCCGCGGCCAGCGCGACATCCTGCGGCCGCAGGCGTTTTCCAGCCTGCAGCGCGGCGTGGCCGAGCGGAATGTCCTCGCCGGCCGGCCGCACATTGGCGCCCGGCTCCAGGCCGGCGGGCAGGACGACTTTGTCGCCCTCGAGGCGGACATCCTCCTGCATGAATACAGTGTCGGCGCCATCGGGCAGCGGCGCGCCCGTAAAGATGCGCACGGCATGACCGGGCTCGATCGGCGCATTCGCCGCCGCGCCCGCCTGCACCCGTCCACTGATGGAAAACGCCTGCTCCGAAGCTTTGGGAAGATCGCGGCTCGCCACTGCATAGCCATCGACGGCGGAGTTGGTGAAAGGCGGCAGTGGCAGCGGCGCAAGGATTTCGTTGGCGAGGATACGTCCGTCGGCCTCCGCAAGCGCGACGGTCTCGATATCGGGTATCGCCGTTACCCGCGTTGTGATCAGGCGCACGGCTTCATCGACCGACATCATCGGCCCGCTGGAGGCAAAGCAATCGTCGGACAGTTGCGCCATTCAGGTCTCGCTCTTCGCCAGGATCTCATCGACCGCGACGGCGGCGCGCTGCATCATGGCGGCAACGGAGGTGACATCATCGAGATGGGCGGTCGGCAGCCGGGTTTCAATCGCCGCATCGGTCGCGATCCCGACAATGCCGGGATCATCGGGGAACAGCAGCGGCTTGTTGTTGGCGGCACGATACACCTCGATCTTGCGCAGCGGCTCGCGTTTGAAGCCTTCGACGACGACGAGATCGACCGGCGCCATCTTGGCAAGCAGTTCGGCTAGCCGCGGCTCGCTGGCGCCGCGCAGTTCATGCATCAGCGCCCAGCGCCGGCTGGAGGAGACCAGCACCTCGGTCGCACCCGCTTGGCGGTGCACCCAGGAATCCTTGCCGGGCACGTCCACGTCGAATTCGTGATGGGCATGCTTGATCACGGAAACGCGCAGGCCCAGCCCCAGCAGGTGCGGAATCACGCGCGACAGCAAGGTGGTCTTGCCGGCGCCGCTCCAGCCTGCGAGTCCGATCACTTTCATACGACCTCGTCCCAAAAGGAACCCACTCGTTCCGCCGTCATTGCACCCGCTCCGCCGTCATTGCGAGGAGCGAAGCGACGAAGCAATCCATAGTTTCCGCGGAGACGGATGGATTGCTTCGCTGCGCTCGCAATGACGTGCGAAGCCCTTATTCCTCTAAGCTTCCGACATGCTTATATCGGATGGCAGGGAAAGTCATGCTAACCTGACCGCCATGATGAAGATTGAGAAAGCGCCTGCTCCCCTGATCGTTCCCAACCCGGACGACCCGCGCCTGACCGAGCAGGTGACCGGGACCGACCAGACCGGCACCAGCGTCGAGATCAAGGTGCCGATGGAGCGGCCGCTGACGCTATATCTGAACGCGCAGGAGATCGTCACCATGATGACGATCGGCGACTACCCCGAATATCTCGCGCTCGGCTATCTCCTCAACCAGAACATGCTCAAATACGACGACGCCGTCACCGAGGTCGAATATGACGACGACCTGCAGGTGGTGGTCGTCCGCACCGAGCACCACACCAATTTCGAGCAAAAGCTGAAGAAGCGCACCCAGACCTCGGGCTGCGCCCAGGGCACGGCGTTCGGCGATCTCCTGGAGGCGGTCGAAAACGTGGCGCTGCCGAAGGCGGAATTGCGCACCTCCTGGCTCTACCAGATGACGCATGCGATCAACACCATGCCCTCGCTCTATCTCGAAGCCGGCGCGATCCATGGCTGCGTGCTGTGCAAGGAGGGGACGCCGATCTGCTACACCGAGGATGTCGGCCGCCACAATGCCGTCGACAAGATCGCCGGCTGGATCTACCGCCATGGTGTCGACCCCGGCGACAAGATCCTCTACACCACGGGTCGGCTGACCTCGGAGATGGTGATCAAGACGGTCAGGATGGGCATTCCGATTCTGGTGTCGCGCTCCGGCTTCACCGCCTGGGGCGTCGAACTGGCGCGGCAGGTCGGGCTGACGCTGATCGGGCGCACGCGCGGCAAACGCTTCATCGCGCTGTCAGGCCAGGAGCGCATCGTGTTCGACCAGAACCTCGACTATGTCGAGGAGGAATCCGCCAAGCACAAGCGCAAGGGCGAAGCTGGTGACGACTGACATTATGACATCAGGTGCATCCACAAAGGCGCTGCGCCCCCTCTCCCGCTTGCGGGAGAGGGTTGGGGTGAGGGTCTCTCCGCAATGGGACTCCCCCGGGTGGAGAGAACCCTCACCCGGCGCTACGCGCCGACCTCTCCCGCAAGCGGGAGAGGTGAAGTGAATTCGCGGATTCCCGGTGTGTTGCTCGCAGGCGGCCTCGCGCGGCGGATGGGCGGCGGCGACAAGCCGATGCGCACGATCGGTGGCCGCACGATCTTGGAGCGCGTGATTGCGCGCCTCGCGCCGCAGTGCGACGGCCTCATCCTCAATGCCAATGGCGATCCCGCGCGCTTTGTCGCGTTCGGTTTGCCCGTCGTCGCCGACAGCGTCGCCGATTTCCCAGGGCCTCTCGCCGGCATCTTGGCGGCACTGGAATGGATGGCGGCAAACCGGCCGGAGGTCTCGCTGGTCTTGAGCGCAGCCGCCGATTGCCCTTTCCTGCCGCGTGATCTCGTCTCACGCCTCCACGAGGCGCTGGTGAAAGAAAACGCGCAACTGGCCGTGGCAGCCTCTGCCGGTCAGTCGCATCCGGTGATCGGACTATGGAGCGTGTCGCTCCGCGACGAACTCCGCCACGCCCTCACCGTCAAAGACATCAGGAAAATCGACCGCTGGACCGCCCGCTACAAGCTCGCCACTGTAAACTGGCCGACCGAGCCGCTCGACCCGTTCTTCAACGCGAACACCGTTGAGGATATCGCCGAAGCCGAAAGGCTGGCGGCGCTGGATGCGGCAGCGGACTGACACCACTGTCATTCCGGGGCGCGCCTCTTGGCGCGAGCCCGGAATCTATCGGGCCGCATGAGCTGGTGGCGAAATGGATTCCGGGCTCGCGCTTCGCGCGCCCCGAAATGACGCTGTGTGTTGTAGCGCGAGCCATGAACGGACGCTTAGTAATAACGTTTCTTAGCGCGAAACTGGAGAGGAAGCGTCAGTAGAGCTGATCCTCTTTCTGTGGCCATCGCGCAGGGAAAGCCGGAATGCTTCGGTTGAACCTGTGGCCCTACCCCCGTGCTTTTTGTTGCACGGGGCCCACGGGTGCAACCGGCACCCGGCTTTCCCTGCGCCTCTGCTCAATGAGAGGGTGAAACGAACGCAAGCCTCGGGCACATCATGCCGCGAGAATGCGGATTCACATCCCCTCTGCTGTTTGACAATCGAATCGGAATCGTAGGGTAGGCAAAGCGCAGCGTGCCCACCGTCGCGAGCGGAGTGCCTGATGGTGGACACGCTGCGCTTTGCCTACCCTACGCGACTACGCAGGGCGAAATCCCGCCCGCTCCAATGCCGCGCGACTTTCATCCGACGCAAGTGCTTCGAGAAAGGCCTGCACCGCCGGGCGATGCTTGCGCGCGGTCATCAATGCGAAGTCGTAATGCTCCTCCGCCAGCGGAATGAAGCCGAGTCCGGACGCATGCGCTACCGGCGCGATCGTCATGCCCCAGTCGGCGCGATGCTGGGCGACGGCAGCGGCAACCGCGTTGTGCGAGCGCGGTTGATTCCAGTAGCCGTCGGGACGCGCACCGCTAAGCAGGCGGTCGATCAGGATGCGCGTGCCGGCGCCCTGGTTGCGGTTGACCATGATACAGGCGGGATCGGCGAGCGCGGCGCGTACCGCATCCTGCACCGACCGGCCTTCGAAGCGTCGGTCGCCCCTGCGGAACACGATGCCCTGCATCCGCCGCCAGCCCGGCACGAGCTCAAGCCCATCGGCGAGATAGGGCACATTGTAGGTCTCGCTCTTCTCATCGAACAGATGGATCGGCGCGAAATCGCATTCGCCGCGCTTGGCTGCCGCAAGCCCGCCGAGGCTGCCGACCGCGATCGAGCGCACCGAGAGCCCGGCGCGCGCCAGCGGCGCCGTGACGAGATCGAGCCCGGTGCAATGGCTGCCGACGATGACGAGATCGGGCACGCGCACATGCGGCGTGAACAGCGTCACCTCGGCCTCAGTGCCAGCGGGCATCTGATCGGCCAGCGCGTCGATCTTCAGGAAGCCGTCGGCCTGCGCGAACGAGGTGATCGCGCCGGAGCCCTTGCCGCTGGGATAGGCGATCAGACCGTCGCTGCCTTCGACCAGCGACACCATGACGAACTCGGTACGGCCGAGTTCGGAGGCGATCCGCACCGGCACCTTTGCCGCCACCTTCGCATCGGAGCGCGGCGGAAGGCCCGCCATCCGCCGCAGCACCGGCACGATCATGTCGTGGAAGGTGAACATCGCCGAGGTTGGAAATCCCGGCAGGATCACCACCGGCTTGCCGTCGCACACCGCAAGGCACAGCGGCTTGCCCGGTTTCAGCGCCACACCATGGGCGATGATGCCGGGCTTGCCGAGCCGCGCGATGATGCGATGGGACACATCGCCCGCGCCTTTCGATGTGCCGCCGGAGAGCACCAGCATGTCGCTTTCGGCGAGCGCCTTGCGCATGGCGGATTCGAGTTGCGCCTCGTCGTCGGCAATGGCGCCGGCAAAGACGGCATCGCCGCCATTCTCGGAGATCGCTGCCGTGACGATGGCGCCGTTGGTGTCGTAGATCGCGGCCGGACGCAGCGGCTGGCCCGGCTGCACCAACTCGTCGCCGGTCGAGAGAATGGCGACGCGCGGCCGCCGCGCCACGCGAACTTGCGCGATGCCGCAGGCCGCGAGCATGCCGATCTCGCGCGAGCCGATGATGGTGCCGGCACGCAGAAGCGTTTCGCCGCGCGCGATATCGGAGCCGGCATAAGACACAAGTTGTCCGGGCGACGCGGCGCGACGGATCTCGATTGCGCGCTGGCCCGCGGGCTGCGTGTGCTCGACCATCACGATCGCGTCTGCCCCGCGCGGCACCGGTCCGCCGGTGGCAATCGACGTCGCCGTATCAGACAGCACCGGCCGCGCCGGCGCGGTGCCGCAGGCGATCACCTCGTCGTTCAGCACGAGGCGAACCGGCGTGGCCTCGCTCGCCTGCTCAAGATCGGCGGAGCGCACCGCAAAACCATCAACGTTGGAGCGGTCGAACGGCGGCACGTCAATCGGTGCGACGACATCGTCGGCCAGCGCGCAGCCGAGCGCCTGCTGCAGCAGCCGTGCTTCGCTGGCCACCGGCCGCGGAAACAGGGCAGCCTCGAACCGCGCCAGCGCCTCTTCGCGCGACAGGATGGTCAGGAACTGGTCCTGATCGAAACTGCCGCGCCCCTTCGCAGATGTATTGGTCATGTCGGAACTCATTCCCGCAACATATAGGCATCGATCGGCCTGCCCGCAGCAAATCCTTCGGAACCGCCGGGCACGACCAGAAACGCCTCGGCGCGCGCGATCGCATCGAGCGAGAGCTCGCCAACCGCGATCGGCATCCAGGCATCGCGCTGTCGTTCCAGCAGCACGAACTCGGCAATGCCGACGAGCGAGGCGATCTTGCGAGACAGCGGCAACGACAGCGTCCTGCGCGGCCGCCGTCCGGTCAACCGATCGAGCACCGGCAGCGCCAGCGCCCACCACGCCGCAAACGCCTGGTCGGGCGCGCCGGGCAGCGCGACGACCGGCGTCTTTCCAAGACGGCCGACCGCCGCAGTGCGGCCGGGTTGCAGGGCGATCCCATGGGTGATGACTTCGCCGCGCGCAGCGAGCGCGCTCACCGCCGCGTCGGTGCGGCCGACGCCGCTGCCGCCGATGGTGATGAGGAGATCGCAGGCCGCATCTTCAAACGCGGCGACGATCGACGCGGCATCGCGCGCGCCGGCCTCGCGACTGATGACCTCAGCGCCGGCGGAACGTGCGCTCTCCGCGAGCAGGTTGGCGGTCGCCGTCGCGCCGGGAATATTGACGATGTGCAAGCGCGGCCGTCGCACCTTGAGCCGCTCAATCCCTGCTGTGCGCGCTATCAGAAGATCGCGCGGCAGCAGGCGCTGTCCAGCCTCGGCAACGAGACTCCCCTCGGCAATGTCCTGGCCCTTGCGCCTGACACCCTGCCCCGGGATCGCCTCGGCAAGCACCTGCGCAATGGGCCCGCCCACCTCGACCAGCTCGGCATCGAGCACGCAATCGCAAGCACAGGGCATGGCGTCACCGGCTTCGACCCAGGCAGGCGGCGCCGCCAATGGCAACGGCGAGTACGAGGAGGCGCCGACCAGATCATTGGCGCGCAGCGCCCAACCATCGGTGGCGGCAACATCATGCGGCGGATGCGCTGGCAGTGGCTGCATCTCGGCCGCGATGCAGCATAGCGCGTCCGAAAGCGGCACCTCGATCGGCTGCACCGGCTCGAGCGCGCGCAGTAGGGCAGTGAGCACGGTTTCCAGTGGCGTGAGCGAAGCCGGCAGGCGCTGGGTCAGAACCATGGCTCCGCCTATCTACTGTATCAGGTGAGAAATCAACAGGTACCGCCGCACGTCCCTGCTCCGAAAGGACGCGTTGACCCCGACCCGGCCTGGTTGCAAAAGAAACCAATTCACCCGGGTTCACGTCCCGGAACAAGCAATAACGGCCAATGTGCCGGTCCAGGGAGGGAGACAAGAATGTTCGATGTAATGTTCGACAGACCATTTTCCATGCTCGGCGCGCTGGCCGGCGCCATGCTGGCCTCGACCGCGGCGCTGGCGCAAGTCTCCGACGACGTCGTCAAGATCGGCGTCCTCACCGACATGAACGGCCCGGCGTCAACGCCGACAGGACAGGGCTCGGTCACCGCGGCGCAGATGGCGATCGACGATTTCGGCGGCAAGGTGCTGGGCAAGCCGATCTCCGTGATCGTGGGCGACCATCAACTCAAGGCCGATATCGGCGCCAGCATCGCGCGACGCTGGTATGACGTCGATCAGGTGGATTTGATCGTCGACGTCCCTGTCTCCGCGGTCGGGCTCGCGGTGCAAAACGTCGCCAATGAGCGGAAGCGGCTGTTCATCACGCATTCGACGGGAGCGACCGACTTCCATGGCAAGTTCTGCTCGCCCTACGCGATGCAGTGGGTGTTCGACACCAGGGCGCTCGCAGTCGGCACCGCGCGGGAGGTGGTGAAGCGCGGCGGCGATAGCTGGTTCTTCATCACTGACGACTATGCATTCGGGCATTCGCTCGAAAAGGATGCGTCAGCCGTCGTCACCAAGAACGGCGGCAAGGTGCTGGGCGCGGTGCGGCCGCCGTTTGCGACGCCCGATCTGTCGTCGTTCATCCTGCAGGCACAAGCGTCGAAAGCGAAGATCATCGGCATCGCCGCCGGGCCGCCCAACAACATGAACGAGATCAAGACCGCCGGCGAGTTCGGCGTGTTCAAGGCTGGCCAGAGGATGGCGGCGCTGCTCGCATTGATCACCGACATCCATTCGCTGGGTCTGCCGACGGCGCAAGGCCTGTTGCTGACGACGTCGTTCTACTGGGACATGGACGACAAGACCCGCGAGTGGTCGAAGCGCTATTTCGCCAAGCTGAACCGGATGCCGACGATGTGGCAGGCGGGCGTCTATTCCTCCGTGATCCATTACCTGAACGCGATCAAGGAGGCCGGCACCGACGATCCCCTGAAGGTTGCGGCCAAGATGCGCGAGAAGCCGATCGAGGATTTCTTCGCCCGCAACGGCAAGCTGCGCGAGGACAATCTGATGATCCACGACCTCATGCTGGTGCAGGTGAAGTCGCCGGAGGAATCGAAATATCCATGGGACTACTACAAGATCCTCACCAGGATTTCCGGCCAAGACGCGTTCGGCCCTCCGGATCCGGCGTGTGGGTTGGCGAAGAAGTAAGATGGGCGAATGGCGAGTAGCGAGTGGCGAATCGGGAAGGCGGGGAGTGGTTATCCATTCGCTACTCGCTATTCGCCACTCGCCTCATTTTGCTACTCCAATCTCGCGAAGATACTTCAAGACACCTGGATGAATCATCTCCACATTCGGCGCCGCCGCCACCGTGTTCGCGGCCGTCGTCTCGCAGGCCTGCGCCAGCTTCCTGCAGAACTCGCCCTCGATTCCGTGCAGTGTCTTCGCCAGCCGATAGGCGACGTCATCAGGCAGGCTTTCGCGCACGAGGATGAAGCTCCACGAGCCGACGGAGGCGATCGCTTCCGTCTGCTTCGGATAGCTGTTCGGTGGGATCGTCAGCGGCTTCAGGAAAGTGTGCTTGGCGCGGATGCGCGCGATCTCCTCCGCACTCGGAGCGATGAAGCGCGCTCCGGCAGGACTTTCCGCCATGGCGGCAAAGCCCGGCCAGCCGACGCCGGCACCCCAGAGCGCTGCGGCGCGGCCATCCTGCACCATGGCCGGGCCGTCGCCGGCACGATCGAGATAGATCGACTTGAAATCCTCGTCCTGCTTCAGGGAGATGCCATCGAGGATGTAGCGCGACAGGATCGGTAGGCCCGAGCCTTTGGCGCCGAAGGCAACCGGCTGGCCGACGAGGTCGCGGATCGTCCGGTAGGGGCTATCGGCCCGCACCACGAACATGCCGGGGCTCGAATACATCGCGGTCAGGATCTTGAGCTTGGTCGCGGGCCGCCCGATTCCCATGAACGCCTCATAGGCGGGCTCGCCTGCCACTGTCGCGATGTCGAGCTGGCCTGCTTCGAGCAGCGGAATGTTCTCGTTCGAGCCCTTGGTGTTGCGCGGCGCGATCGCAAGGCTCGAGTCTGCCGCGTTCATGGCTTCGGCAAAGGCATTGCCATAGAGCGGGAAACCGCCGCCCGGCGTCGCCGTCCCCAGGCTGATCGTGGTCTTGGAAATGGCCTTGCCTCCCTCCTGTGCGGCCGCCCCACCGGCGAGCAGGACAACAGTGCAAACCATCAAAGCGATTTTCATTGGCGGCCTCCAACATCTTCTTGCACGGGATTGACGGATCTTTGTGCTGCAGAGGTTGTAGGCAAGGCCGGAATTTTATGAAAGCATGGCCGCAACGGTAACAAGAAAATGACGAGGAAACATAATGCTTCGATTTTTGCGTGCGACGTCCCTTGGTTTGATTTGTCTTTTGAGTCTTATCGCCCCCTCCTCCGCCGCGGACTATCCGAACCGCCCGGTGCGCTGGCTGATCGGATTTTCCGCCGGCGGGCCGGTCGATATCGTCGCCCGCATCATGAGCCAGTGGCTGTCGGACCATCTCGGCCAGCAATTCGTGGTCGAGAACCGCACCGGCTCCGGCGGCAACATCGCAGCCGCCGCCGCGATCAATTCGCCTGCCGACGGCTATACGCTGCTGTTCGTGGCGCCGAACAACGCCATCAGCACTTCGCTCTACAAGAAGCTGCCCTTTGACTTCCTGCGCGACACCACCCCGGTCGCCAGCATCATGCAGCTCACCAACATGCTGGTGGTCTCCAATGCGATGCCGGTGAAAACCGTTCGGGAGTTCATCGATTACTGCAAGGCCAATCCGGGCAAGGTCTCCTATGCATCGTCCGGCAACGGCACCTCGGTGCACATGTCGGCGGAGTTGTTCAAGGCGATGACCAAATGCGAGATGCAGCACGTGCCCTATCGCGGCTCGGCGATCGCCTTTCCGGACATCATCTCCAACAAGGTGCAGCTGATCTTCGACAACCTCCCCTCGGCGCTGGAGCAGGCGCGAGGCGGCAATGTCCGCGCGCTTGGCGTCACCTCGCCAAAGCGGTGGCCCAGCGTGCCTGATATTCCCGCGATCGCGGAGACCGTGCCGGGCTTCGAATCGGTCGGGTTCTACGGGATCTCGGCGCCGAAGGGCACGCCGCCGGAGGTCGTCGATATCCTCAACAAGGCGGTCGGCAAAGCGCTGAAGGATCCCAAGCTCGTCGCCCGCCTGGCTGAGGTCGGCGGCATTCCCAAGCCGATGACCCCCGCCGAATTCGGCAAGCTGGTCGCCGACGAAACCGAGAAATGGCGGAAAGTGGTGGAGTTCGCCGGGGTTTCGGTGGACTAAAGCGCCGGGATTGCCCGATCGCCCCTTAGCCTGTAAACGGAGCCGGCACCGTTGCCGGCCGCATCAAGCATGATCCGGCCCCGGGCCTGCCTCAGCAAGGCGGCCCCGGGGTTCCGAAGAGATCACGCTCGACCGGACGTCCGCGGCGGGGCCTGTAGCTCAATGGTTAGAGCCGGCCGCTCATAACGGTCTGGTTGCAGGTTCGAGTCCTGCCGGGCCCACCAGTGAAATCAGAGCGTATCGGTTCGCAACAGACCTGACTCGGATTCGCACGATCTGACTCTGCGCCCGCCTCCCAAGCTGGGTGAACACCGAAAGAACGACTCGATCTCGCTCTAACAACGACTCGATTTTGACTTATATTAGAGAACGACTCGATTTTGCATCCCACAGGCATGACTGACGACTTTCGGCTCGATTTTTCGAATTGACGTGGGCCGCAAAAAAAACGCGGGGTTCCTTTTGGATCCGAACGGCTGGCGCTGTCACCAGAGGAGCCAGCAGGTGCGTTGGTTCGAGAAACAGGTCAAATCGACTTCGCATAAGGTTCATTATTATGCGAATTCGGGTTCTCGCCGTCAGCGTCGAGCTGTCGTTTCTGGTTGGACCTGAGTCATTTGCGCTCTATTCGAGTCTCAGCAAGATGCCCTTCTCGTCGGCTCATGCAGCCGGCGCGCCGCTGGTCAACGCAATGTCGTATCCGGCTAAGACGACCGTCCCGAAGCCGCCGACCAGTCCCGTCAGCAGAAACGCCGTTCAGCGGCGCTGCGCGCTACCCGGCCCTTCCCTCGACGTCCCGGGTCCGAAGATCAATGACATCGCGGCAGGGGTTCACCTAGGTCGCGTTTCGTGATTACCGCGCCAGAAACGCCCCTTATTCGCGCATCGACATGCCGCTATCTTTTAGCAGCAGCAGATCAGTGCTGCATCTCCTGCCCGGCTAGGCACCCTGCCCTTCAGTCGCAGATTGGGCCGCGACGGCGCATCAAAAGGTTGAAGTCGTCGTGTTCCCCACCGCCGGACTCAGTTATCGGCGAGATACATTGATGGGCGATGAAGTCCTGAGAGGCTGCGATTGCGGCGGCTGGCGACAGCTGCAATCTCTAACAGTACACAACGCAAATTTCCAGTATTCTGGGCGATCTCAGCTCGGTCAACACAACTGCACCAAACCTAGGGAGCTCGACATGAGCAATACTCAGGCCCGCAGAGAAATGAGCCGACTCGATGTGATCCGCCTTTTCGCCTTCAGCATGCTGTTGATCCTCCCTGCGACTTCCCGGGCGCAACAGCTCCCTCCGATCGCCGAACAAATGGCAAAGACCTACGGCCTTGATTCGTTTGGGCAAATCGAGGCAATCCGCTACACCTGGAATGCGGAATTGCCTGGTGTCAAAGTTACTCGCAGATGGGAGTGGAGCCCGAAGACCGACACTGTCTCCTACGAGGGGAAAAATAAGCAAGGCAACCCGGTCAAGGCTACCTATCAGCGCTCGCAGCTCAGCAGCCAAAGCGATGCCATAAAGAACGAAATCGATCCGGCATTCATCAACGATCAATATTGGTTGATCCTCCCTTTGCACGTCGTATGGGACGCCCCTACCGTGACCAACGAGGGCACGCACAAATTACCCCTGGGCGACGATTCCGCTGAACGGCTTGTGGTGAAATACCCGTCGGAGGGCGGCTACGACCGCGGCGACACCTGGGACCTGTACGTTGGCGCGGACAAGCGAATAAAGGAGATCGCCTACCACCGGGGCGGAACCAAGCCGCCCAAGCTCGTGATCGCGACGTGGGCCGGCTACAAGAAGGCTGGCCCACTCCTGATCTCAACAGATCACCGTGGGACGCTCGACGGAAAGCCCATGCAGCTTTCGTTTTCGGATGTGTCGGTTAAGCTGACGGGATCGGAAAACTGGATCAACGCGCAATGAGGAGCGGAGAGGTTCGTTCGAGCGATTGATCGTGTGTGGTTCACAGATCAGTCGCCTGGTTCTCGATCCAGTCGCTCGCAACAGCGGGTTGGCGCGCTGTCGAATCGTACAATGCCGGCGCTCTTCAGCGTAATGATTGCACGTTCTGCTGCGTAGTAGCCCAGGTAGGCGCACCTCTCGATCGCTCGCACGGTGGTGCGCCTTACGCTGAGTAGCTATCCAAATCTCTGGAGCACCCGCCTATGCCTAACAATCCCTTCACCAATGCGTGGCAATTCCTGACGGCGGGTACGGGTGATTATCTCCGTCTGGGAAACTGGCGCTATTTGATCCTGGCCCTGTTCTGGGCGCTGCTGATCGCCGGCATTGCAGTGGCCTTCCAGAATTGGCGGGAGGATCCGGCGCAGCGTACTGGCCGACATCTTGGCATCTGGCTGGTCCGCGTCCTGATCGGCTGCATGTGGTTCCAAGGCATGTTGTGGAAACTGCCGCTGCCCGTGTCCGATGGTCTGCAATATTGGACCGAACAGGAAACGACGCACGCGGCTCTCGAATTTCACCGCACATTCATGAAGGATGTCGTGTTGCCTAACATGACGATCTTTGGACCAATTGTCTTTCTTGCCGAACTGGTGTTTGCAGCATCGATGATCCTCGGGCTTGCCGTGCGGCTGGTTGGCGTGCTGGCCATCGCCTACGTGCTGCAACTGTGGCTCGGCCTCTATGGCAATCCGGCAGAGTGGCCGTGGACGTATATGTTTCTGGCCTTGCTGATGTTCCTGTTCGTGGTCGAGAGCGCCGGCCGCAGTCTCGGCCTTGATGCTTGGTTGCGCCGCAAAATCCCTGCCGTGCGCGACAAGAAGGGCCTTATCGGCTGGTTCTTCAACATCGCGGGTTAGTTGCAATCATTTTGCGTGGAAGAGATCATGCTGGAGTCATCCCGTGAGCTGACAGAACTGGACGAGCACGCCGAATGCCTGGCAGGCAAATGATCGCACTGGTGCGCGCAGCGATGTTTATTGCGGCGCTGGACGTGGCTTGCGCATACGCCGCCGACATCGGCTATCTGGCTCCGCCAGGAGTCCCCGCAAAAGAGTTTCCCTCGCCCCAGCGTCCGGTTGCACAGATCGTCAGCCCAACCCGCGCCTCCGAGGAGCGCCGCGATTCACTGAATGAGGCCGGCGAGATAGCCCGTCTTCTTGACCTCAAGTCAGGCATGACGATTGGCGATATCGGTGCCGGTAGCGGTTATCACACAGTGCGTCTCTCGCGGCTCGTCGGTCCCACCGGCTCTGTCATCGCCCAGGACGTCACGCGGCGTTATCTCATCGCGCTCGCCATGCGAACGCAACGCCTGAAGCTGATAAACGTCAGATTCGCGCTGGGCGAACCGCACGACCCGCGCCTGCCCGCTTCCTCGCTCGATGTCGCCCTCCTCGTGCACATGTATCACGAGATAGCTCAGCCCTATGCATTCCTCTACAATCTCGCGCCCGCCTTGAAGCGGGGCGCGCGGGTCGGAATTGTCGACCTTGAGCGCCCCACGTCGGAGCATGGCACGCCAATTGAGCTGTTGCGCTGCGAGTTGGCCGCCGTTGGCTATCGCGAGATCGCTACGCACCAGCTCGCAGGCGATGGCGGATACCTGGCGGAGTTTTCTCCACCCGAGGTAGGAGGTCTAAAATCTCCCCGGGACATCGTTGCTTGTGGAGATCGTACCGGCGCTCGCTGATCACCGCTGCTGAGTTCGGAGCTCAAACGCGAGGCGAACAAATGTCGCTGAAATCGACCAGGCCGCCTTGACGCCAGTGATGAGATTGCCGGAGACCTTCGATACGCCGCCGATCCGGCGCCGCTGCCCGACGGCGATTTCCAGTGCCGGCAGGCGGGCTGCCGCAACGCGCATCAACATTTCCAGGTTCCAGCCGTATGTCTCCTCCTTCATGCCGAGATGTATGAGTTCGTCCCGACGGATGGCGCGAAACGGCGAAAGGTCAGTAAAGTTTGCGCCATAGACGAGGCGCAAGAGCAGCCCGCCGACATAGGCCGCGAAGAGTTGCTGTGGCGCCAGGCTCCCGGGCTCACGCGGACCGCGAACGCGCGAGCCGAGAACGAAAACGGTTTGCCCGGCGACGATCGGCGATACCAGATCGGGAATGAATTCGGCAGGATCGCTGCCATCGCCATCGAGGAAGACTACAATGTCGGCATCATCGCGCGCTTTGGCGATGCCCGCCTGGATCGCGCGGCCGTAGCCGGCCCGAGGCTCGACAATCACGCGAGCTCCCGCGGCCTCCGCCCGTTCAGTCGTACGGTCCCGGGAGCCGCCGTCGACAACGACAACCTCGCTCACATTCTGCGCCAGCACCGCGGTCACGACCTGGCCAATCGCTATTTCCTCATCAAGGCACGGAATGACCGCAGAGACGACCGGGTGACGCCGTGCGCCGATCTCATTGGTCACCTCGTTCACAGGCTCCAGCGCAGGCCGCAATTCGCACAGCTTTTCGGCGGCTTGTCTGAAAGGAGCGCCGTGCGAAAGTCGCGATACGCGGGCCCGTTCCAGATGTCCTCCAAGGACTGCTGCCCCGCATGGCCGAGCGTATAGTTGTCGTAGCCATGCTGCGAAAACGGCGCGATACAGCACGGCAAGGCGCGACCATTGGCCGTGAAATACATCAACGACCACGGCCGCCGGCAGAGCGACCATGGCGAACCGTCGCCGCTGCTTCTCAGACTTAACCCCGGCTCGCTCGCTGCGCCTGATGCGCTGAAGGCCACGCCAAGCGAGCGTGCAAGATCCTCGGCCTGTTTCAGATACGCCGCTTCCCCCTCGGTCAGGCGTTCGAACAGCGCCTGATCAGGACCTGCCTTGCCAATTGCCGCTTCGTCGAAAAACACGAGCCTTTGCAGATAGACTTCCTTGACACCGATCTCCGCTGCAACTTTCACAAATGCCGGGAGTTGCTCGACAGTATCTTTCAGGCCGGTAAGCCAAACAGAAACTTGCGGCCTAGTGCGCCCCTCCCGCTCCTGAAGCTCGCGAAATGCACGTATATTGCGGATGATGCGGCCGAAATAGTCCCTGCCACGGATCGCCTTGAAGCTCTCGCGATTTGACGCATCAAGCGACACACGTAGCTCGTCAAGCCCGGCGTCGATCAGCGCACGCCCGTTGCGCTCGCTGAGGACTGTTCCGTTGGTGTTGAACAGGACGTAAACGCCGCGTTCCTTCAGGTACCTGACCATCCGGGGCAGGTTTGCGACCAGCATCGGTTCGCCGACGCCGTGCAGCACCGCGCGCGAGAGATCGGAGACTTGCTCGACAATCGACGTAAACAGGTCCCAGCTCATGTCCGCCGGCGGCTCGAGCTCCTCATAGGTGCGAGGACAGGTCGTGCACAGCAGATTGCAGCGGTTGGTCACTTCCAGATAGAGGCAGACCGGCGGACGCGGGGCGATCTCGGTGCGCTCGACCGTGACCGACTCGTGATATCGGCGCGGATCCAACGGCGCGCGAGCGTCCCGCGAAAGGCTCATCGTGATGCCTCCGTATCTGCACTCCGCTGCATGCGGGCTCTCCAGGCTGTGAAGGCACAGGCTAGAAAAAGACCTCCGAACAGAATTGATTTGGTCACTATTCTCGGAATGTAGAAATCCCAGTCGAGCTGCTCAGACAGCAACAGCGCTCCGATCGACACAACCCAGGTGGACGCGGATCCACACAGGGCAACAAACGGCATGATGATCAGAAAATACCAGGGATAGTTGGGTGACAACAACAAGAGCGTAAGGAGTAACAGCATGTTGATGTCGGCAAGCGTCAATACGATAGTGCGGTCAGAGCTTTGGGCCACGGAGAGCCCCTTGAACAAGAGGACAAGAGCGGCCAGTGCGACGTAGACGACAACGTCACCTTGATACTCGCCAAACAAAAGGCGCCAGAGGGACAACAGCCAGAGATCGTTGCCGGCACTAATCCCCTCTTCCGTCAGATAGCCCTTGGTCAGGAATCCGAGAACTCCCCAGCCAGCCGACAAATAGGGAACATAACAGAGCGCGACGATAGCGATCACGACGAGTGGCATCCTGAGGTCCCAAGGGCGCCAAATTCCAGCCAGCACCGGCGCCGCATAGGGCTTCACCAGCAGTGAAAGAGTGATCACGGCGGCTCCGCGGAGAGCATGGCCCATCAGGGCAATCCACAGGCCCAACAGCATCAGGGCAACCATCAACGCGTCGACATGGCCGCCGTTGGCAATTTCCCACAAGGGAAGCGGGTGCCAAAGATAGGCGATCACGCGCGTCACCGGACGGTTCATACGCCGCAGCAGGAGCATGATTAAGGTGACGGTAACTGACTCGCAGCCCAGCAGTGCAAGTCGCATCGTCGTCACGGTTTCGCCGAACCGCGTGACAATGAGGAAGAAGAATTGCGCCACCGGAGGATAGATGGTTACGGCGGTATCAGCCCGGTTGATGTGAGGAAAGATCATCCCGTCGCGCAGAAACGCCAGCGCGTCATCGGCTGGCATGTAGCGATAGGGATTGATGCCGGCGGCCTGCACCTTGCCATCCCAGACATAACGATAAATGTCGCTGGACAGAAGCGGATCGAACAGCAGCGCATAGACTCTCAGCGCTATCCCAAGCCCAAAGATAAGCCATAGCGCTCGATCACGTGGCGCGCGCTCGACCAGGCGTGTCGCTACGATCGTCAGTAGACCTGCGGCGATGCTCAGAGCAATGAACGCATTGTCACCATAGGCCTCGAGGGCAAGGGGTGTCGCCAGAGTCAGAGCCAGCAGGGCTGCACCAATGCCGGCCAACAGGTGAAGCGGAGGCATGTTGCTGGCGGAGCGCGCAAGTCGATCGAATTGACTGGGAACAGCCGCCGCCATTGGCTTCATGGGTCTATCTGCGGCGCTGCCTCGAGAAAGGCCCGGCTCGCCGCGGCAAGACCACCGCCACGAAAGCGCGCGGAACTGCCGGCCAATTCGTCCCTAAGCCAGCCCAACGTTTCAACATCGTCGATATCGTACCATTCCGGAAGCAACGTTGTGGCGAGCCCGATTTCGGCAGCGCGCTCGCATGTGCTGCGAGCCACGGTTTCGGTTCCCCAGGCAATTCGCGTGAACAGCTGCCTGTGCGGGTGTTTCAAGCCGATAAGATAGTAGCCGCCATCACTCGCCGGCCCGAGCACCATTCGATCGCCCGGCTCGCGGAGGATTTCAATCGCCTGCATCAGGAAACGGGTAGGAAGGGTCGGGCTGTCACCATTGACGAGCAAGACGCAGTCATGTCCATCGATCAGGAGATCGCGCGTGGCACCGAACAGCACATCACCGAGATCGTCGCCAACCTGCAGCATGAGCCCGAACGTTGCCGGAAGGAGCTCCCGCATGATGTGTTCGACTCCCGCGGGCGCATAGACACCATACCCTCGCCGGCCAAGGGTCTCGGGGACCGCGTCGATGGCTGCGGCGACGTCACGCAGAAAGCAGGACGAGAGTTCCGACGCCGCAACTGCGCCAATGGCCGTCCCAAGCCGCGTTTTTGCGCGGCCGGGTTGTGGCGCCTTGCAAATGATCCCGATCGCCGCGACACTCACGGAAGGAGCCGGGACCGCAGGCGATCGGCGGCGATCGCGATCAATTGCAACGCGTCCCGGCTACCGTCTGCTTCGCCTTTTTCAAAATCACCATCGACGCGTCCCATTTGATTTGTCACATGGGCAAAACACAGGACGGGCTTTTGTCGGGCTTGCGCGAACGCGTAGAGTGCAGCAGCTTCCATTTCGACTGCCATCAGGTTTCTTTGAACCATTGCGTCGATCGCCGGCTGGGTTTCACGGAATGGCGCGTCGGTTGTCCAAGTCGCGCCCGTAAGCACCGGCACAGGGAATTCGCGGAATGCACCGTTGAGCGCCGAGATCAATCCGGCATCAGCATACGAATAGTCGGACGCTGCCATGTAATGATAGCTGGTGCCTTCGTCGCGCAGGGCGCGTTCGATGACGATGAAATAAGGCGGCGGACGTACCGGCACGATCTGCCCGGAGGAGGTGACGCTGATCAGAAGTTTGCAGCCCGATGCAAACATTTCCTCAGCGATCACCACCGCGAACGAGGCGCCCACAGCGCAGCCGACAATTCCGAAATCGATCCCGCTCCGGCTAAAGGTGTAAAGCTGCGTGTGATAGCAGGCCCATCCGGGTTCGAGCCGGGCTTTGCCGCCGGCGAGCAGGCTGCGCACCATGTCGCCGTCAGGATCGAGCACGCAGACGTCGGGAATGCTGGAGTCCGTAATCCGTTTTTGCCTGCGGGCTTCGCGCAGCAGACTTTCCGGCGTGAATGCAGACGGCTGCGCGTAATGTTTTCCCGCGAGGATTGGCGGGGACCCGCCATCATTGATCGCCATCACCAGACAAACCTTGTCACGCTGCTGCCGGTTATTGGTAGCGTTCCCCCGGACGGCGGGCAAGCGCCGCCTAGGTTCGCCGATGTCACAAAAAATGGATTTCAGGTGATGTAACAAAGCGGCCTTGAAGAACGTAGTAACGACGGCCTGTACTGGCTGTTGGTACCGCAAGAGCCTGCCATGCCGGAGCTACTCGTGTTGATCCGATGGCGCGGGTCGCGTAGCATCGGTCGCAAGGAGAGGCGGGTTCGATATTCGAACGTGACAGACAGTGCCCAGGTGTCGAGGTGTCGAGGTGTCGTTATGAACCATGAGACCGCAGTTTCGAATGCCAAGGAGATCGCTGACCGTATTCTCGCGCCGGCAGCCAAACAGAACGACAAGGATGGTCGATTTTCGTCCGAGGCAGTCGCTGCGCTCGGTTCAGCCGGATTGCTGGGGATCATGCTGCCCACCGAGATGGGCGGCTCGGCTCTGGGACCGCGGACGTTCGCGGCCGTCATTGCGACGCTCGCAGAAGCGGACGCGTCGGCCGCGATGGTCTATCTGATGCATATGAGCGCCACCGCGACGATCGCGGCGGCACGTCCGGGTGCTACCGTCGCACCGACACTCAAAGACATTTCGGCCGGTCGACACCTGACAACCCTGGCATTCAGCGAAGCCGGATCGCGCAGCCACTTCTGGACGCCTGTCTCGCGAGCGCAGCCCAACGGCGCCAACGTATACATCACGGCCAAAAAATCTTGGGTGACGAGTGCCGGTCACGCGCAAAGCTATATTGTCTCGATCTTAGCTCCTGAAGGCAAAAGTCCAACGGATTCGACCCTTTACCTTGTCGCCAGCGGTACGCCCGGACTGTCGGTCGCCGGCCCATGGGATGGTTTCGGGATGCGCGCCAACGCTTCTGCGCCGATGATTCTCGAGGATTGCGAGGTCGAGCCTGGTCTCCAACTGACCGAGGACGGTGCCGGTTTCAAGGCGATGCTGGAGATCGTGCTTCCACTGTTTAACCTCGGAACGTCGGCGGTCGCGCTAGGCCTTTGCCGGGCCGCGGTGGCCGCGACCGCGGCTCATCTCAAAAGCGCTCGCTTCGAGCATTTGGGCCAGACCCTCGGAGAGAGCCTGCCGACGCTTCGCGCTCAACTGGCGACGATGCAGATCGACACAGATGGGCTTGCGGCGCGCGTCGACGATCTCATCGATCATCTTGAGCGCCCCCGAGATACCACCATGCTGCGCGTACTCGAGAGCAAGGCGTCGGCAGGTGATGTTTCGATCGCCGTCACTTCGGCCGCGATGCGAGCGTGCGGAGGCGCAGCGTTTTCCAAGCATATGGCCACCGAGCGATTGTTCCGCGATGCCCATGCGGGCGCTGTTATGGCGCCGACAGGCGATGTTCTGCGGGACTTCATCGGCAAAGCCATTTTGGGAATGCCGCTGTTCTGAGCGCGAAAGCACTGCGCCGCCCGGCAGCGCTCGGATCGCGATTGTCGCAATTGGACGTTAGCTTCGACATGTGAGAGGCAATCATGGGCCAGACGATCTGGGTAGGTGCCGTCGCGTATGACCCAAAGGTGGTCGGTATCTGGGAGGGCATGCGACGGTATTTTCACGAGGAAGCACGACTGCCGGTCGAGGTGGTACTGTTCCAGAGCTACGAGGCGCAGGTCGCCGCCCTCCTGGCCTTACCCGGCGAGCCGCTGCCGCGCATCGACATCGCATGGAACACGAACCTCGCCTATATCCAGGCTGACGCCTGGAGCGACCACCGCTGCCGACCTATCGCAATGCGCGATACCGATGTGGGCTGGGCGACCAAGATCGTCGCGGTAACCGGGGGGCCGGTCGCTACGCTTGCCGATCTTAAGAGCCGCACCCTCGCTCTCGGCAGCCGTGACAGCGGTCATGCGGCAATCCTCCCAGTTTATTTCCTGCAACGCGAGGGACTGGTTGAGGGAAAGAACTACCAAACGCTGCGCTTCAACTCCGACCTCGGCAAGCATGGGGATACGGGGACAAGCGAGTCCGATGTCGTTCGTGCGGTCCTCGACGGCCGTGCCGATGCGGGTGCAATTGGCAGCCCGTTCTGGAATGCAGTGCGTACCGAGCGTCTGGTGCCGGAAGGCGCGCTGACTGAGATCTGGACCTCGCGGCCCTATAGTCACTGCATGTTCACTGCTCGCTCCGATCTGAACGCCGCGCTGGAGCAACAGTTTGCGAAAGCGCTCTTCGGGATGAGCTACGACAATCCGACCCATCGTCCTGTGCTTGAGGCCGAAGGGCTGCGCCAATGGATAGCGCCGCAGCTTGAAGCCTATAGCGAGCTACGGGAAGCGTCCACCCAACAAGGTCTTTTGACGCGGCCTTTGGCTTAGCTACCAGGAGCAAAAACCTGCTTCGGCCTCAAGCGCACTTGCCACCCTTTATCAGGCGCAATTGAAAATCTTTGCTAAACGGCGCGGATGCTCAAATTCGCGATCGAAGGCACGACGTACAGCTGCGAAGGATGCGGCGAGTGGAAAGATTTCGCGGCTGACCAGCAGGTCGTTGTCTTCGGCTCCGACCGGATGCCAAAACACGCCTTCGGCTGTAATCGTCACCTCGGGAACCAAATCTGCCCTTGCCAAGGCGATGCCCTGCGCGGCGGAGCCTCGCAAGGCAATCCGCCTGATCACCCGGTTCTCCTCGCTAACGTGATGGGCGTCAAGGAAGCTGCGGAACTCCTCGGCCTCCGCGTCAGTCGACACCGTCGCCGCCAATCGCACGCGGAATCCTTCCGCGCGGGCGCGCTCGATCCCCCTCCGGGCACGCACCCATGTCCCCTTTCCTCGATGGCTGTCATGGTGCTCCGGCGTCGGACTGTCGAGGCTGATCTGCAGGGTTACGCGCTCACGCGGCAACGCGCGCAGCATCTCAAGCCGACTTCCGGCAAACAGCATGCCGTTGGTGAGAACTGTGGTCGGCGCTGCCGCGGCACAGGCGGCTAGGATCTTGCCGATATTCGGCAGCATAAATGGCTCGCCGCCGGTCACAAAGATTTCACCTACGCCGAGCTCCGCTGCCTCGGCAGCGATCCGTCGCACGCGCTCGATACCAAGAGCTCGCCGCGGAGCTGTGGGTGACGAGCGCACGCAACAATAGTCGCAGCTCAGGTTGCAGTCGAAGTTGGTGTAAAGCCACAGACGAGAGCCGACAGGCCGATCCTCTCCGACATTCTGACGAGCCTCTCCGTGCCGAAATACCCAACAACTGCGACCTTCTTCGACTGTTATGTCGACCAAACTGTTGCGTGTGAAGCGGCACCATGCCTCGAGCTCGGGGCCGATACTTGGATTGCCGCTGATCACAGCCACGAGGTCGCCCTTACGGCTGCGGCGGAGCGCAGCTATCAAATCCGGCAGGAGGCCCGAGGCGAATGTCTTGGTGCCCGCGTCGAACTCAACATTCGCATGCATTCTCATGAGCAGACCCCATGGTCTCTACAGACGTTCGACGTGGACCGCCCCAGTTCGCACCAGAAGCAATCTCACCAGAACCCGATGAACAGGATCAATCTCAAACGAAAACGTCGAAAAATCAACGATCGCGGTCCATTATCGTTCCGCTCATAACGGTCTGAGAAGCGGACCCAAGCATCATCATCGGGCCATGCCGCTGCCGGATGACAAGCTGACCCATGTTGTTCGTGTAGACGAAGGTCTCGGTCTGATCCGGGACCACGCGGTTTTCCCGATCATGCTCGTGGTCAACGTCGTCGGGGTTGCGCTCATCGCGTGGAGGGATCATGCTATTGTTATCGGTCATTGTCGGTGTCCGATGTTTGCTCTTTCGCCGGCGTCAGCCTTGCCGGGCCGACGCGGGTTTTCATTTCTCCCAGAATTCGCGCAAATCGATCCGCGCCTTGACCGCACGCTGGCGCAGCCAGGCTTGAACCGCCGTGTCCGGCGGCCGGCAGGATCGATAGCGGACCCATTGTCCGGTCCGCATCAGCGATCGAGCAGGCCCGCCGACTGTACGCTGGAGTAAATGAGAATGGCTTTAGACGTTCAGGGCAGCTTTCCGTCAGCAATCCATTGCTTGAAAAGTTGAATGCTCTTGTCGGGCCAAGCTGCGTCGCAAGGCATCAGGCCGTTCTCGACCGCGACCAGAATCTTGTCCGCCCACTGCTTTACGTCGTCATACTTCCAGAGATCAAGCTTTGCGAGCATCGATTTTCGATCAAAATCGCGAAACAGGGGATAGACGTCATTCTTGTAAGAGATCGGCATCTGCATCACCATTTGCAACGAACCGACCGGCTTCCCTTTTCCTCGACCCAGCCATCCTTGACCGGGATCGAATAGAGGAAGTCAGTCTGGAAGTGGGTTTCCGTGCTTTGCCGGCACACTCGCGAGCTTGAAGTCTTGCCAGCAATTCCGGCCCTATAACGTGATCTGCCATGTTCGTAAGGCCTAATGCTAAAGCCCCGGTTGTCCATGGCTCAGCTCAGCTTTATCTTGCAGGCCCTCTCGCACAAGTTATTGTTTGTATGCCTTCTGATTATTGCCATGTGCGTCGGCTAAATGCGACCTTTGGTGTGAACTTGAGAAGGCAAGTAGCGCGATCCGGCCACCTCCATGACAAGAACGCAGCCCGCTGCCTTGCGCTCGCTCGCAAGCACATGCTCGATCGCGTTTGTGGCGCGTCGGCGGTCCATCAGTTTGTCTAGCAGTCTGCTGAAAAACCGGTTCGGCGGCGATCCGGAACGCGCGCGACGGGCGTAACATTCATCGACTTCAGCGGAGAGGAATGGGAGCAGCAGGCTACGGGTTGGGGACCTTGGCTTCGTGCCACCACCAGAGCTGAGTGTGCAAGAACAGCTTGATCGTTGCCCACGTAACGCAATTCGGGATTTCCGAACTTTTTCTGTAGGCATCTTGCCCCATCTGCAAAATGGCAATGTCTTTCCGTCTCTTACGTCGGTCCCGCATCCGGTCGGCGACGTGGCGCACGACAAATCCGCCGTAGGAGCGGCGTCACGGTCAAGGACGTCGGGGTGTTGGCACGCGCAACCTGGATTGGTCCAAGGGCGGCAACGGGTTTAGAGATCTCTGCAGATGCAGCTGGTCGTATTCCTCGCTACGGCATCACGCGGCGTGCGGCAATAACGATCGTCTATCGACTCTATGGCGAGAGGTGATTTCCCTCGCCGGCGTTGCAACGTCATTCTCGTCGGGTGGTTGATAGTCGTTCTTAACCCACAAAGCTCATTATCAGCGTCTGCACGACTGAACAGACAATCCAATGCCCATCCCGAAGAACAACAAGCATGAGCGGTTCGCTCATCATCCCGACTACAACTGTGCAGGATGGCGCCGCTGTCATGAAAAACCCCGACGGCTCGGTCTCGATCGATCTTTCAGGTCGGGCCGCTGCGCCGTCCATCGTCGATGACAAGTTCTATGCGAACTTGGCTGCAAAGATGGATGAAGGCGAGCTGAACACCATTGTAAGCGAATTGCTTGAAGGTATCAGGCGCGATGACGAGTTCCGCCGCGAGCATTTGGAGATGCTGTCCGAAAGCTTCAAGCTGCTCGGGCTGGTGATCGAGACTGCCACCGCAACATCGGTTTCATCCTCGGCCCCGCTGGAGGGCATGTCGACGGTGCGCCATCCGCTGCGCTCGAAGCGTGCTCGCTGTTCCGGGCGATGCCGTGGGCGAGATGCTGCCGGCGGCCGGTCCCGTGAAGGTTCGCGATGATCGGCCGCACAAGCCGAAGAGCAACATGCTGGGCCACGATGGCGGTCCCGCGCTCGATGGCATCAACCCGTTCTCCACTCCGCCGGCGCCGCAAGCGCCGGCACAAGCTACGCCGGGAATCCCCACCCCCAGCCCGGCGTTGGCACTCCCGGCGGCAGTCCCCCGTCTCCTCCCGCTGCCGCCGGGATGCAGCCTCTGCGACCGCCGATTGCCGGGCCTGCTCCGGCGATGGGTGCGCCTACCGCTCCTGGCCTATGCCCAGACCCGAGCGGCCACTCCTCCGGAAGTTCGTCGACGGTTTTAGCTGGGGAAGCTAGGTGCGGGCAGTCGTCCGGTATCGGCGCCGGCTCTGCCAAGGGACGTTGAGAAGCCCGCTTGGGTGCTGCGCCGGCGACCTTGTCCCCTGGGCGAGGCGCCGCAAGCGCCTGCAGACGAGAGCTGCGACGTCCGCGACTTCCTCGCCTTGGCAGCTGCGGCGCAGGATGACGACTTCGAAGCGATGCGGGGCGTGCTCGGCACCGCGGCGAAATCGAGTGAAGCGGTCCGCAACGCAACCGAGGAGTTTGCGTCCCCGCCACGCCTCCCGACCGGCGCGAGTGATGTCGATCGCGTGGTGGCCGTCGGCAATATCGATCATCCAGGGTCGAATGAAGGAATTCTCGCCGAGGAGATCCTGTTGCACCGAGGTCCCCGCCTTGGCGAGAGTTTTGGGGATCTCGACTGTCTTCCAGGTCTCGCCATGTAGCAGCCGTCCGATCTCGGCCTGAAGATCGCCGTAGCTAATGACCTCAAACTCGCCGAGAAGCAGCGTCTCCTCCGGTCTTCTCCGCGAGGTATACAAGGATCGCGCCGGACTCGAAGACTGTCCTTGGGCCGCCGACGCCGTCGTGGTCGACGATCGCCGGTATCTTTCCGTTAGGCGAGACGGTGAGAAACTGAGGCGCGTGCTGCTCGCCCGAACCGAGGTTTACGACGTGGACCGAGTAGGGGGCGCCACCTCCTCGAGCATTATCGAAGGCTTCGTCCCGTTGGGCGTGGGCCACGTGAACAACACAATCATCGCGACGCCTTTCTGGAGCTGTCGTGCCGGATTGCAAGCGCGGTCGCTTCCGGCAGCGAAGCCGCGCGCTGGTCCGCGCACTTTGCAGGAACGCAGAAGGGCCCGGATGCCGGTCGTGGCATCGCGGCGCTTTGCTGTTCACGGTTCAAGCGGCGTGCAGGCTGCACAGGTGGTCCAGCACGGGCAAGACGTCTCGCGGCGGGGAGCGACCGGACTGGCCGGGGTTGATCTCGGAGTAGGCGATGACCCCTGCCCTATCGAGGATGAAGCGGGCCGGGATCGGCAGCGTCCAACTCTCGTCGCCGTTGAGGAGTGGGAGGTCGATGCGGCTCTTCCTGTGGACGTCTCGGAGGAGCTCCGGAATGCACCAGCGTACGCCGAACAGCTGCGCAATCCGACCGCCTCGGTCGGAGAGAATCGGAAAACCCAGCTTCAACTGCGCTTGGGCTTTTGCGTTCTCGGCGACCGTCTGCTGCGAGATGCTCACGAGAGACGCCCCCCGCGCCTCGACCGACGGCCGGAGGGACTCGAACGCCTGCAAGTCCCGGCTGCATGCCGGGCACCACAAGCCGGTGTAGAAAGTAAGGAGCAGCGGGCCGTGCCTGAGCAGCGTTTCCGAGGCGACCTCGACGCCGCGCTGGTCCCGCAATCGAAAGGACGGCGCGCAGTTGCCCGCCTTGAGCGCGCGCTCGGCCTGTCGTGTCGCGATCAGGTATTCCGTCGCGCTTCGCATCGCATCTACAGCGTCGCGCTTACTTGGCTTCGTAGGCGGACGCGAAGCCGCCGCAAGCGTATTCTCGCTTTTCTTCATGACCGGTCCTCCCTCAGCCGGCGGTGGTCAGTGACCCCGCGGAATTTTGGTTCAGGACGGTCGAGAGCAGTAGTCGTCGTCGGTAACTTTGAGTTATTCGCGCAGGTTATGACTGGACGGGCTTGCGCTGGCAGCCGTTTCCAGAGGCGCGTCAGGCGTCGGCGATCAGTGAGGCGATGTCCTTGAGCGGACGCCGGCTGAAGTCCTTCGCGAGCTCGCCTATGATCTTGCCTCTCAGGTCGCGGTGGAAGTGCTTGCGCATCTCCCCCAGGGTCCTAGGGTCGGAGACAACGACCAGATGTTCTATGGTCCCGTCCAGGCTGAGCCTGTTCAAGAACGCGGCCGTCGCTGCCGCGAAGTCGTCCTCGACGAGCCGCCTGCCATCGGGGTTGGCAGAGCCGGTGTGATGGCGCGCGCCGGAGCCTAAGCGGGCGGGCGCATTCGGAGCCGCCGTGATCTCGACCAAGTGCACCCCAGGTTTCACGCCTGTATTGTGGAACAGGCGCATCGTTTCGCCGTCAGCAACTGCTACTGTCGTACCGATAGGTAGAATCATCGAAAGACCTCCCGTTCACGATCCCGCATAACGCCGGCGGGTTATGATACTTGCATGCTGGCGCTCTGCGGTGCCTCTTCGATAAGCTCCTGGCGCGAAGCTCCCCAGAGCAGGGCAGTCCCAACGACCGCCGAAAGAATCGACGCGGCGAACACGGCGATCTTGGCGGCCGAGAAGTCAGTGGCGCTTGGAAACGCCTGCCCGGCGATGAAGAGCGACATCGTGAAGCCGATGCCAGCGAGGGCTCCCGCCCCCGCCAACTGCCGCCACGTGTACTCCGCCGGCTTGACGGCTATGCCTGCGCGCACGGCCGCGGCGGCCGCGAGGAAAACGCCGAGCGGCTTTCCTATGGCGAGGCCGGCGACAATCGCGGCCATGAGCCAGCCATGCCCGACGAAGACGCCCGGGTTGATCGCCACACCCGAATTCGCCAGTGCGAAGATCGGGAGAACAGCGTAGCTCGACCGCGCGCCGGCGTGCCGCAGCAACCGGTCGGCTGGCGACTCAAGTCTGTCGTAGATTGCGTCGAGCGCATGCAGCGCCGGGGTGGAGGGGCCGTGCCTGAGAACCTCGCCCTCGTGCCGGGCCTCGGCGGCGATGATGGTGCTGGCCTGCGTCATCAGGGCAGCGAGGTTGGCAGGCGGTCGCGTCGGAATGAACAGCGCCAGTACTACGCCAGCCAGCGTCGCGTGGAGGCCGCCCGCGTAAACGAACGCCCACAACGCCACGCCCAACAGGATGTAAGGCGACAGCACGTAGACCCTCGATCGGCTCAGCAGCGCCAGCGCAACGACCACCGCCGCAGCCGCGGCTAGGTAGCCCGGATGGAGATCGCCGGAATAGAACACAGCGACGACGACGATCGCACCGATGTCGTCGACGATGGCCGCCGCGGTGAGGAAGATGCGCAGCTCGACAGGGACGCGGGCGCCCATCACGGCGATCAAGGCAATCGCAAACGCAGTGTCGGTCGCCATCGGAACACCCCACCCGTGCGACCACGGCCCCGCAGGGATGACTAGCGCATACAGAAGCGCCGGTACGACCATACCACCTAGCGCGGCCGCGATCGGAAGCGCGGCGGAGCGGCGGCTTGCGAGGTGGCCGACTGTCATCTCGCGCTTCACTTCCAATCCCACCACGAGGAAGAACACCGTCAGCAGGCCGTCGTTGACCCAATGGAGGATGGACATCCGAAAGGTTGCGTCGCCCAAGCTCGCGCCGAACTCCTGGTGCCAGAGCGCCTCGAACGCCGGCCCAATCGGCGAGTTCGTCAAGACGATCGCCGCCACGGTCGCGAGGACCAGCAAAATGCCGGCGGACGGGCCCCAGCTCGCGAAGTCCAGGGCTGCCGTACGGACGCGGTGGCCGAGCGTGCCAAGCATCGCATCAACGAGAGAGCTCTCGTCCCAGGGCCCGTCGTAGCGCCGGCGGTTGATGTAGAAGGTCGGCGTGAATCTCACACCGCTTGCGCGTGAGCTTGCGACGTCCGCCTCCACCCTCGCCCTCGCGCGCCTCACGGCGTCGCTGTCGCCGAGCGCGAAATCAGCGCTCACGCCGAGGTCGCTGGCCACCGCGACGAGGTCGTCCTCTGTGAGCTGCATCGACCGCGTCATCAGCTTGATGTGCGCGGACCAGAACGCCTCGGGCGTCTGAGCAAGCTCAGCGAGCTCGGCGGCCCGAAATGAAAGGCTGTTGTCCGTGAGCGGCCTGTGCCGGAAGGCGTAGCAGACGCGGTCGCCGAGTTGGTCGCGTGCTTGCGCGATGCGCTCGTTGGCAGCCCTGCAGTGCGGGCACGCGTAGCTGCCATACTCAACGAGCGTGATCTCGGCATCGGCGGGGCCGAGCACGTGGTCCGTCTTGTGGTCGACCGGACGGTCGAGGCGGCCGGGCGGGATCATGAGCTGCATCGCTGAACCAGTCTCCAGGTGTTCGCACAGGCTACGACGTCGGCGCAGCCGTCGCTGGGTTGATGACGTGGAATACGCCGCCGTCGGGTGACGGCGTGTCCGCGATCTCCGTGCCGACGATGCTGCTGGCGAGCCCAGCTGCTTGCACGCGCGGCAGCAAGAGGCGCACCAGCGTGCCGGCCCAGCTCGCTCTCTATACAGACCGCGCCGTCTCGTCCTTCGGCGAAGCGCTGGACCTGGGGGAGCCCGAGACCTGCGCCGCTGCCAGCGGCCTTTGTCGTGAAGTAAGGGGTGAACGCCTGCGAGCGGACCTCCTCGGTCATGCCCTCCCCGTCGTCGGCGACGACGATCTCGACGAACCCGCGCGCCGCGCCAGAGGACGGATCGACGTTCCGCGCCGCGACGGTGATCACGCCGCCGCCGGGCATAGCATCGGCCGGGTTTCGGCAGAGGGTCAGCAAAGCAAAGTACAGCTCTTCCGGGTCGGCATTGAAGGCCCATACGAGCGCCACGACATCCTCCAACGGCGGACTTTCGGCAGAGCCGGGGAATGAAATGCCGATTATCTCTTTGATCTGCATGTCGGGCCTCCTGACCTGCGATCGTTCAACGGAACCTCGACTTCGGCCCGTACACGAGGGCGGGCGACGATGGATCGGAGGGTGAGTCCATGACGGTCGAAAGGAAAATCACCTCTCGCCATGGAGTCGATAGCCGATCGTTATCGAAATGACTGAGGGCGCCTGGGGCGCTGCCCGAAGGTGTACGCCGCTTCTGCAAGGATTTGCCGAGCAGCACTCACTCTTGGCGGCCGAGAAGAGGTCCTCACGTGGTTAGCCTGCCGGCCGCGCGGCATTACCTGTGGTTATAGAGATCATAGCTTTACCAGCCGATTCCACGGCAATACGGCTGGCCGCGAGCGCGGTCGTGAGGCCGAAGCGACGGCGGGCATCCCGCCGGAATCAGAATTGCGAGTATAGCCATGACTCAGAGCATCGCAGGACAGCCTGCTCCCGAACTCGCGGTCCCATGCCTATCCGATCCAGCGCCGTTGCCCAACGGCCCTGAGGAAGGGCGGCCGGTCCCCGGGAGGGAAGGACCGGCCGCCGGCGAACCACGGCGAAGGGAGGGAGCGCCGCGCGCCGAGCACTTGGTATCCGACGAGGAACGTCGGTGCGAGTGAAGCAATCCAAATCTCAGCAAATCGTGCCGAATGCGTATGCCAGTGGATCGACCACCTTCGCTATGAGAAGTTGCCTGCGAGCAGCCTAAGAGGAGGCGACGTCGCTCACGTCGATCGAGACCAGCGGGCTCTCGGCTGCAGCGCGGCAATTGAAAACGCCACTGCCAACGGTCAGCCGCAAGATCTCCGAGCTCGAGTCCCACCTGCGGCTAAACTGTTCAACCGGTCGAGCCGCGAGCTCGCCCTTACCGAGGCACGAAGCTCCTATTTTGCCGCGTGCAAGCGGATTCTCGCTGATGTGATCGAGACCGAGCGCGCCGCCTCCGGCGAATACTCCGCTCCGATCGGCGAACTGATCGCGACTGCTCCGGTCGGGCTTGGCCGCGCTTACCTCATCCCGATCCTGGCGGATTTCCTTGACGATCGCATAATCCTCGCAGTCGCCGGAATCGGAGTGGAGCGTTTCGAGCGGGTCACTCCAGTGATCCGAAAG
Source organism: Bradyrhizobium cenepequi (assembly GCF_020329485.1). GTDB lineage: Bacteria > Pseudomonadota > Alphaproteobacteria > Rhizobiales > Xanthobacteraceae > Bradyrhizobium > Bradyrhizobium cenepequi. The sequence goes on along the minus strand of NZ_JAGKJI010000010.1, from coordinate 79,656 downwards.
TCCCCTTTGGGTCTCATCCCTCACCGGGGTGATGACAAGGTCAACCGCTCTGTTAAGTAGGCCGCCGCTTGCGCGGCCGCTTTGACTGTGGCCCTCCAGGCTTAAGCTGACCAGCCTTTGTACGGTCGCGGGACATGGCTTGCCCGCCTGACACTGCGCGACAACTTCAAGGTCTTTGGTGATGTCGGCCTGTATGCGACGCCACTTGTCCAACAACGCCCGTCGGCGATTGGCCCGATATCCATGCCAAAAAGCTGTGCTGATCCTTCATCCCTTATGGTGGCGGAGACGCTCGTCACGCTTATCTCAATCGCCGCAGGTGCGGGCGCGTCAGAGTCGGCGGCCACAAAGCAGATCGACAGGACGGAAGAGGAGAGCAGTTCAAGACGGTCGACCATATAGAGCGCACTCGCCAGCAAAAGACCAGCTCAAGCGACGGTCTTCCAAAAATCGACGCCATCATACATTGCGCTCTGAGTTGGCGAGCTGGCCGACATTTGACCCTAAGCTCCCCTGCCATCCTTTTTACCGAACACGCAGCGCCATGCCGCAAGGCGCTCGGTCGGATGCTGATTCATCCAGCCGGCGAGCTGCGGTGCGCCCATGAGGCAGGACTGCATTGAGACGTCAGCGAAGTCCGAGGTGGCGACGGTCTGCTCGTGGCAATTTGCCGGAGAAGACAAACTGCAGAGCACGGCGATGATCGCGATCATGATAGGACCCGGATGTTGTAAGGCAGCGTTCGTTTAGTTCGGTCGAGTCAGTACGCTATGGCGATGCTTTCCAACGCGCGATCGGAGCGATCGGCGTAGATGTAGAGCGGACCCGCGGTTCCCTCGACCACCTCGCGCGAGATCACGACCTCCTCCACGCCTTCCAGGCCCGGAAGATCGAACATGGTCTCGAGCAGGATGTTCTCCAGGATCGAGCGCAACCCACGCGCGCCAGTCTTGCGTTCGATCGCCTTGCGGGCGACTGCACCAAGCGCCTCGTCGGCGAAGGTCAGCTCGATGTTCTCCATCTCGAACAGCCGCTGATACTGCTTGACCAGCGCGTTTTTCGGATCGGTCAGGATCTTCTTCAGCGAGGTCTCGTCGAGATCCTCCAGCGTCGCCACCACCGGCAGGCGGCCGACGAACTCCGGGATCAGGCCGTACTTCAGCAAATCCTCCGGTTCGACGTGGCGGAAAATCTCGCCGGTGCGGCGATCTTCCGGCGCGAGCACCTGTGCCGCAAAGCCGATCGAGGTCGAACGACCACGTGCAGAGATGATCTTCTCCAACCCTGAGAAGGCGCAGCCGCAGATGAAGAGGATGTTGGTGGTGTCGACCTGGAGGAACTCCTGCTGCGGGTGCTTGCGGCCGCCCTGCGGCGGAACCGAAGCCACCGTGCCTTCCATGATCTTCAAGAGCGCCTGCTGGACGCCCTCGCCCGACACGTCGCGCGTGATCGAGGGATTGTCCGACTTGCGGCTGATCTTGTCGATCTCGTCGATATAGACGATGCCGCGCTGCGCGCGCTCGACATTGTAGTCGGCGGCCTGCAGCAGCTTCAGGATGATGTTCTCGACGTCCTCGCCGACATAGCCGGCTTCGGTCAGCGTCGTCGCGTCCGCCATCGTGAAGGGCACATCGAGAATGCGCGCCAGCGTCTGCGCCAGCAGCGTCTTGCCCGAGCCGGTCGGACCGATCAAAAGGATGTTCGACTTCGCAAGCTCGACGTCGTTGTGCTTGGTCTGATGATTGAGCCGCTTGTAGTGATTGTGCACGGCAACCGACAGCACCTTCTTGGCATGGCTCTGGCCGATCACGTAATCGTCCAGCACCTTGCAGATTTCCTTCGGAGTCGGGATGCCGTCGCGCGACTTCACCAGCGAGGACTTGTTCTCCTCACGGATGATGTCCATGCAGAGCTCGACGCATTCGTCGCAGATGAAAACGGTGGGACCCGCGATCAGCTTGCGGACTTCGTGCTGGCTCTTGCCGCAGAACGAGCAATACAATGTAGTGTTGGAGAGTGACTGAACTGCCATGGCGGCCTCAATTCGGCTTGCTGAGCACGAAAGCAAAGGGCACAACGAAGAGCTCATCGCGATAATCATCGCTGACATGCATGACCCAGTCACGCCAATCCTCGCGACTGAGTTCGTTGGTGAAGGATTGCACGACACGGGTCGCGTGATCGCGCGCCTCAGTAAGGTCGTCCACCACGGCGTCGCGGCGATCTGCGAAAACCTTCTTCGTGTTGGAGCAGTGGAAATAGACCTGGGTCATGTTCAACCTCGTTCAAATGATACTCCGACGGAAACAACGAGGCGTTAGCGTCAGAGCTGTCCTCAAACCGGACGGCCCGAGGATCGGAGCGGTGACGCTGTGAAGATCTGAAACCACATCCAGGTGGTTATAAGCGGGAAGACGATCATCTGCGGAACTCGTGCATTGTCATTGTCAGAGAAATAGCGAGGGTCAGCTGCCGCATTTCGTCGCCAACAGGTCTTTGAAAGCGTTAATCACAGAATCGAGCGCAGTTAACACCCGCGCGCCGCGGCGAGCAGCGGCTTGCCGCAGCATCACGGACTCATAAAATGAGGGGGGCGTAGGCGCGACAAGTCTTCTCGTTGTCGGCCGCATTATCGAGTTTGCTGTGTACAGTCGCCGAGACGGCCCGAGCGGCGTTAACATCCTTGTTTAACGTGGACTCCGCCGCAAGCCCGGGAATTGTAGATGCATTGATCAGAGCAGAAGCGATGAGAACAGTGATTCTGCTCATGAGCGGACTCCAGAACGCGACTTGTTGCGAGGAGGCTTACATTTCTGCCAGTCTATCTTCTATTGCGCGTGGGTTGTTCAGGGTACGGCTGTAGTTGCGCCACATAAACCTTGGCTTAGAAAAGGCGAGTGACGGTTTCGGATGCCGGCACAGCGGCCGCCGCCCTCGCCCTCCCAGCGGGGCCTCAAGCTGCAGCCCGAAACTCACGAACAACGCCAGGATTGTAGCCAGCCAAATGCGGATGGCGAAGCTCCCGGAGCTGACGGGAATGTTCGCTACAGCGACGGCTGCGCTGCTATTGTCGCGACCACGGTAATGCCTCCCGGTGCTTCGCCAGTTGCGCTCAATTCTCGTGAGCCGATATAGCGACTGAGGCGACGAAACAGTAGCCGCGTCCGGGGATGTTGACGATGAAGCGATTCTTATCCTGACCGTCACGCAACGCGCGACGCAGCGCTGACATATGAACCGTGAGGTTGGCGGGCTCAACGAAAACATTGGGCCAAACGCGATCCATCAAATCCTGCTTGCTGACCAACTCTCCATGGCGTTCAAGCAAAGCAATCAGGATTTCCAGAGCGCGACTTCCGAGAGGCACGGGCTTGTCGCCTTCCAGCAAAAGGAACTGCGTTCGAAGCAGGCGAAACGGCCCGAACGAAACTTCTGTTGGCGTTGCGCCGGCTGGTTCGGTTCGTTTCTCGAAGAGTGGTCTGGCCGCATCCGGACGGTGAACGGCGCGTCCGACGTCAAGCGCCGGTTCGAGATGAAATTGCTCCAAGCGTTCGAAAGCTGCAGTCGATCCCATAATGACCTCGCTTGCTTTGGCAAGGCTAATCCCCGCAAAGATGCTAGTGACCCGTAATCTGACGATTTGGAGTGCAGCGAGCTATTCCACGCGGGTGGCGCGCAATGACAGATTTGGTTGCGTTGCCTAAACCTAGATTTACAAGCCGCGAGACGGCTTCAATCGGGCGGCAGCTTGTAAGTGCTATGGCGGGATCAAGTCAGGGGGATCCCACAGATTAGATCGTTTCGCGATGGCAGCGCTTGGTGCAAATCACAATAGTCACCCAAGAGAAAAAACTTGAGGCTACCGCGCATCTGCGCGGCACTTCAATAAATCGGCGTATAATTGGCTGTATCCGGATTCGATAATGCGAACCTCCCTCCGTACATTCGCGCCATACTGATGTACGATAGAGTCGCCGGTCCCTCTGTGGTAACGATTCAATCGATGCTGACCGCCAAGTGCACAGCGGCAGGCTCTTCGTTTGCTTTGGCACTCAGTGCAGAGAATCGCAGCGGAACCGGACCCGCGAGCCGGCAGTTGCAAGAAAAGGTCGGCGGCGTAGCGCCCGCCGGCCTTTTCTCTTGGTTTGCTTTGGAGATTGCGCGACTGCTTAACTCATCCGGCCGCGCGAATAGCACATCGCGCAAAAAACGCACACCTTAAGAGCGTTGCGGCGAGTCAGGCACCAGCTTGAGCTTGTCAGCCATCCGGCCGAGTTCTGGAAGCGAACCGGCCTGCATCTTCTGCATCGCCCTGCTGCGATGCACCTTCACCGTGGCTTCGGCGATGCCGATATCGTGGGCAATCTGTTTGCTCAGGCGGCCGCGCGCCACCTGAATTACGATCTCGCGCTCCCGGGGGCTTAGGGAGGCGAAACGCTGCGTAAGGGAGACCAAGTCCTTGTCATTCTCCCGCCGCGCACGATCGCGGGCCAAGCCAAGCTGAATGGCATCGAGAAGATCTTGGTCGCGGAACGGCTTGGTCAGGAACTCGATCGCACCCCGCTTCATTGCCTGCACAGACATCGGTATGTCGCCGTGGCCCGTGACGAAGATGATCGGGATCTCCCTGTTTGCCGCAGAAAGCTCGCGCTGGAAATCGAGGCCGCTTTGGCCGGGCAATCTGATATCGAGCACCAGGCAGGTGGGGCAATCCGGTGGATCGGATTTGAGAAAGTCGGAAATGGAGGCAAATAGCTGAACGTTAATGCCGAGCGATCGCAGCAGGCGCCCGACCGACGCGCGGAGATCCGGATCGTCGTCGATGACCAACACGGTGGAGGTTGCGTCAGACATCGCTGCCACTCGGAAGAGATCGGAAAAATCAGCCTGCATTTTGGTTTGCAGGTCCGGCAACACCGCGCATTTCTAATCCCAATCCTGGAAACTGAACAGCCCCTTTTTCTGAAGATGCGCGCCGGGTACACCAAAGGTTACGCGCGCTGACACGGCTCAATTGAGCGCAGATTGAGCTCGGGCATCCAAAGGGGGCGGGATGATGATACGAAGGCTTAGGGCGCTCGGACGAGTCCTAGAGTTCGCCCGCTGCGATCCCGCGACTGTTTTCGTCCGGCGGAAGCCTCGATCACAAGCCATGCCGGATTGGCTTCGCAATCATCGTCCAGATAAGCCAAAATTTACGGGGCACAGGCCGCACACTGGTGGCATTCTCTCAGATATCAAGCAATTCGATGCGGAGCGTTAGTTTGATAGTTGTCTGCCCGCAAACGCGTCCAGCGAACGGCCATGGGCGGTATGATGAAAAAGGTACTGGTTTCGGTCGTCGAAGATGATCGGTTCCTTCGTGAGTCCATGGGCAGGCTCTTGAGATCGCTGGGCTATACGGTCGACATTTTCTCGTCTGCAGCCGATTTTCTCGCCTCCCCGCGGCTTGCCGAAACAGCCTGCCTGATCGCTGACATCCATATGCCTGCCATGACTGGGCTCGAACTGTACCGGCGCCTTATCGACACGGGCAACGCGATACCGACAATCCTCGTGACAGCCTTTCCCAATGATGCTGACCGGGCTCGCGCTCTGAACGATGGGGTCTTGTGTTACCTGCGCAAGCCGGTGGATGAGGACGATCTCACACGATGTGTTTGCGCGGCTCTCAGGTCAGCAGGCTCGCCTGAGGAGGGGTCGTGAGCTCCCGTTCCGCTCCCGGCAAGGTGAACTGGAACACGGCGCCACGGGGTTCATTGGCCTCCGCCCATAGCTTGCCGCCATGCGCCTGGATGATAGACTGGCAAATCGACAGCCCCATGCCCGTTCCACTGGGCTTCGTGGTGTAGAAGGCGTCAAAGACCCGGTCGAGATGCTCCGGATCAATGCCCACCCCGGAATCCCGCACGGCCACGACGATGCCTGCTTGATCCTTCTCTGTGCTGATCAACAGCTCTCTCGCCCCCTTCTCCATCGAACCCATTGCTTCAGCCGCATTCAGAATCAGATTCAGCAAGACCTGTTGCAGCTGTACGCGATCCCCCGGAACTGAAAGTAGTCCCTCTGCAAGCCGGGTCTGGACCGAAATGCCATTCCTGAGGGTCACGCTTCGAGCCAATACGATCACTTCGTTGATTGCCACGTTGAGATCAAAACACTCTTTTCGCGGCGGCGCTTTCTTGATTTGCTCTCGGATTCGATCGATGATTTCTCCGGCCCGATCAGCATCTCCGACGACACAGGAAAGTGCTTCCCTGACCTCGCCCAGGTCCGGCGGCTGGATCTTCAGAAAATTCTGGGCCGCCCGGGCGTTGTTGCGTGCGCTAGCGATCGGTTGCGCGATTTCGTGCGACAGCGAGGCTGCTAACTCTCCCATTATGCTCACGCGGTTGATGTGGGCAAAATCCGACTGCATTTGCTGCAACCGCGCCAACGCTTGTGTGCGATCTTCGGTGTCAGTCAGCAGAGAATACCAGCGAACAATGCGGTCGGAGGCATCCCGGACCGGAATGCCGCGGATCTCAAACCAACGAAATTCGCCGTCGAAGCGCCTCACGCGTGCTTCGGTCCCATACGGAACGCCGGCGGCGATCGATTTTGTGAAGACTTCAGCGAGATGGGGAAGGTCATCGGGATGTATCGTTCCGTTTGTGCCCCAGTTCCTCAGCTCTTCCACTGACTGGCCACAATACTCAAAGATCTGACGATTTACGGCTTCGAGGTCACCGTTCGGGGCCAAGATCGCAACGAGGCCCGGTATCCCGTCAATCGCCGAGCGCAAACTTCGCTCGCTTTCACGCAAGGCTTGCTCGGTACGCTTGCGTTGCGTCACATCGACGGTCGAGGTCATAGCCTCCAACAGCGTCCCCTCGGAAGAAAACAGGTGATGGCTGGTTCCTTCAAGGTATTTGACCGTTCCATCAGGAAGTAAGATTCTAAACTCGGTTGTGAAATCCGTTCTCTGGCGCACTGCTTCTTGAACTGTTTCCCACACTCGGTCTCGATCGTCTGGGTGGATGCGTCGCCACATATCCTCACGGCTTGGAAGGCCCTGCAGCGGATCAAACCCCCAGATTCTGTAGCTCTCGTCGGACCAATAAATGTACAGCTTCGTTGTCGCACTATAGACCCAATTTCCGCTACGGCTTAGCCTCTGTGCTTGGCTTAGCCAGGCTTCGCTGCGGCGCAGCCGGTCCTCGGCCCGTTTGCGCTCGGTCAGATCGAGGACGAACGCAAGGCGGTCGCCTCCTTCCTTGAACAGCGCGGCGCCCACAAGCACCGGAACGCGGCTGCCGTCTTTCCGAAAATATTCTTGCTCGAAGGGCTGAAGCCTTCCAGTCGAGTTCAGTTCTTCCCAGGCACGTTTGTCGAGCTCGCGCCACTCCGGCGGGGTCAGCCCAGTCCGGTGCAGGCGACCCCAGATCAGGTCCTCACGGCCATATCCCACGATGCGTAGAAACGCGTCATTAGCTTCGAGGATCCGCCCTTCGCAGTCGGCAATGAGGATCCCAATGATGTTGGCGTCGACCAAACGCCTAATCTTCCCTTCCCGATCCGCGAGGTCGTCATAAAGCCGCGAATTTTCGAGTGAGATTGCCGCCTGCGACGCAAGCACCTTCAACACTGTGACGCGGTCAGGTGTGAAAACGTGGGCCGTCAGGTTGTTTTCGAGGTAGAGTACACCGGCCAGTCTGCCCTGTTTGAGCAACGGCAGGCAGAGAATTGAACGGGCGTGATGCTGATGAATGTACTTATCGGCAGAAAACGGGTTCGCGGTTGCGGCATCGTGGAGAAGAACGCTCTCTTTCGTCCGGATCACGTAGTGTAGGATGGACTCCGGCAGATCTGCAGCGGTTACACTTGCTTGTCGCTGACCGACGGTCACCGTATTGCTGGTCGTGACTTCCGCCTCAATCCGATACCCATCACCTACCGCAAAGATCAACAGACCTCGCCCGGCACCCGCGTGCTCAATCGCTGTGCGCATCAGCGTGTCGATCATTTTTTCTAGAACGATCTCGCCCGACACGGCTTGCGAGACTTTGATAACAGTAGCTAGATCCAGTTGTTCGACGGGTGCCCCGATCGTGCTTGTGGGGCCGGCAACCGGCTTTTCTTCCCTGAGGTGCGGATACAACTCGTCAAGTTGGCGTACCTTGCCGTCGGCTCCCCAACGGATGTATGCGTACCGCGCGTCCTGCAGATAGGCATGCGCGATCTTCTTGAACCCGCGTGCGGCATAAAAGCGTGCGGCGACTTCGTTGGCGAGCGCCTCGTTGTGGACAAAGCCGTGCGTGTGTGCCGAGTGGATAGCGTGCTCGTAAAGATGTTCGGCATCGAGCGCGCGGCCTTCGATCCGGGCGATCTCCGCCCCGACGAGTGCGGCGCGGTTCTCGAAGTTCTCGGGGCAAGCCGTCGCCCAGACCTCGAGCTGTCGGTGGTGCGCGGCCAGTGCCCTGACATGCTCTTGCCATTGGTCGGCCGCCGCGGACTCGCAGGATGCTGCTCTGGAGAGCGCACTGTAAAAGTGATACTCCGCACATTCGAAAAAAGACGCCGATGTCGGCTGCAGCTGTTGCGCCCTCAATGAGGCCTCGAGGGCACTCGCATAGTCGCCGGCAAAGAAGCGTGCCTGCAGCTTGCGGGTCCAATACGAGCCTTCGGCCAACGCCAGATCCGGGTTCCTGCAGAAACGGGACTCCAATAGGAGTTCGTCAAACTGCCCATCATCAAAGCAACCGAAAATCGGCGTCAAGCCGCGGAGTGTCCGAATCAGCCCAAGCTGGCCGGCGATGGAGTCAATCGCAAAACCGAACCGCACGTTTCGCGCGAACGCGAGACCATGCTCGACCTCGACTTGCACGTTATCGAGCGGATCGCCCGCCGCGAGAAGATACGTGTTCAGGTGGGTGTAGTAGTACGCCGCAAAAGTGAGGTCACCGATCTGGGTTGCCGTCTCAAACGCACGCCGCAGCAGATCACGACCTTCCCGGACATGTCTCGTCCAGAACATGAGTAAATATCCAAAGTTCAAATAGGTCCTGGCCTGGAAGCGCTTTAGCCCGCGCTGTTCGACCAGTTCATAGCCGAGACGGCCGAATCGAAGTCCCGCCTGGTAGTCGCCGAATTCCGGTCCAGCAAGCCTGGCAAGCACTGCATAGGCGTAGCACGAGCCGTCACAATTGCCGCCCTCGAGGCTGAGATTGACTGCTCGACAGATGACCATCGAACGTAGTTTCGCATCCGTATAGTGGGCAGGCGGCCCGAGCTTCGTCAGGACATCGAGGGTCGCGAGCGATGCGGCATCGCTCATCAAAGGCAGATCAATGAGGCTTTCTATCGTGCGGGAGCCGAGTTGGGACCAGATCCGCTCATACTCGCGCCGAGCCTCGTCTTCCGTCGGGTGCGGCGACCAGTCGATGGCCAGTTGGCGGAGATAGTCGAGACCGACTGCGATCGCGCGGCTGCCCTGATCCAGGGTCGTGTAAAGATCCACCTGCAGGCACGTGACTTGGGCTCGTTCGATCGTCGTTGCGGCACGGGCCGACAGCGCCGCCAGGCGCTGCTCGGCTTCCGCCAGTGCACCAGTGAGGAACTCACATTCGGCCCGGTGCAGCTCCAGCTCAAAGATCAGGTCGTGCTGGCGCTCCCAAGAGTCCCCTCGCAGCAATGCCGCGCCGGAGAGCAGATAGTTCAGCGCCGAGGCATACGCTGTCGAGGTCTTGGCGCGTCTACCTGCAATGAAATTCAACTCCGCGACCCGCTCAAGCTCCTCAATTGACGTGATGAGATGCGAGCCGCGGTTGAGCTGATTGACGGTTTCGAAGATCGTCTCCTCGAGCTTCTCTGGAGGGGTCTGCGCTGCGAGCAGCATCCCTATTCGGAGATGGGCTTCGGCACGCGATTCCTCCGGGATCAAGGAGTAGGCGGCTTCCTGGACATGGTCGTGGAGAAACTTGTAGGAATCCTCCGAACGAAAGATCAGCCCTGCTCGCACCGCTTCCCAAAGCTGGCCATGCATCTCCTCCTCGGAGTCCTGGTAAACGATCCGCAACATGGTGAACCCTGCGTCGTTGCCCAGGCAGGCGAGCTTCTGCAATGCGTTCCGCGTTTCGGCGGACAGGCGGTTCAGCTTCCCCACCATAAGGTCCACCACATTGTCGGTGTAACCTTTGGCGTGAATGCGATTCAGGTCCCAGCACCATCGCGCCTCGCCATAATCGAAAGTGAGCAATGCTTCGTCGGCGAGCGCAGAAATGAACTGAATAGCGAAAAGCGGATTGCCGGTTGTCTTCTCGTGGATCAGCTGTGCCAGCGGCGTGATTCTCTCTGGTTCGCTGTGAACAGAATCCGCGATTAGTTGTCCCAAGTCTTCACAGGTCAGGGGTGCCAATACGATGTCTTGCAATATCGCTCCAGCTTGGCGCATCGCTTCGAGCTTGCGCATCAGCGGGTGGATGGGATCGACTTCGTTGTCGCGGTAAGCGCCAATCAACAACAGGTTCTGCACATCCGGCCGGGTCAACAGATCCTCGAGCAAATCGAGCGTTGCTGCATCGAGCCATTGGAGATCGTCGAGGAACAGGGCGAGCGGATGTTCCGGCCGCGCGAATACGCTGATAAATCGCCGGAACACCAGCTGAAAGCGGCGCTGCGCATCCTGTGGCGGCAGCTCGGGGACCGGTGGCTGTTCGCCGATGATGTGCTTCAATTCCGGGACGAGATCAACAATGAGCCGACCGTTCGGTTCGAGCGCCTCGAGCAGCGCCTCCCGCCATTGCCGCAGCTCCGCTTCGGTCTTGCTCAAAAGCGGGCGGATCAGGCTCTGAAAGGCCTGCGCGAGGGTGGCGTAGGGGATGTCGCGCTTGTACTGGTCAAACTTGCCCGATGCAAAAAGACCGCGGGGCGGAACAAGTGGCTTATGGAGCTCGTTGACGACCGCAGACTTGCCGACGCCGGAGTATCCGGAAACCAGCACCAGCTCCGGCCTGCCGCCGGCGACGATACGGTCGAAGGAGGCAAGCAGGGTATCGATCTCGGCTGTCCGACCATACAATTTCTCGGGGATCAGCAGCCGGTCCGGAGTGTCGTGTTCCCCGGGCGGAAATTCGTCGATATCGCCTCGGGTTTCCCATTCAACAAGGCAACGCCGTAGATCCCTCTCGGCGCCTGCAGCCGTCTGGTAACGCTCCTCAGCAGTCTTGGCGAGCAGCTTCATAATGATCGCAGAGACGGACCCTGGGAGGTTTTTTAACCGCTCGCTGGGCGGCGCCGGTGGTCTTGCAATATGGCAGTGCACCCATTCCATCGGATCGGCAGCGGTGAAGGGCAGAACGCCCGTGAGCATCTGGTACAGCGTGACGCCGAGGGCGTAGAGATCGCTGCGGGCGTCGACCGAGCGGTTCATCCGCCCGGTTTGTTCGGGTGCCATGTAGGCAAGCGTACCGGCGATGGTCTCGGGCGGCTCGGGCGCCTGCCGCTCGCGGGACAGGCGTGATGCGATGCCAAACCCGGTGAGCCGCACGTGTCCATCCGCGCAGTCCACCACAATATTAGCTGGCTTGATGTCTTTGTGGATGAGCCCGCGCTGATGAAGCTTGCCCAGAGCCGAGGTAACAGCGATAGCCAGGCGCAGGAAGCGTCCCACCTCCATGGGCCCACCGAGCAAACGGTCGAGCGGCTCGCCGCCCGGATCATCGAGCACTAGCACGGTCCGACCGGCGTCGCGCATGAGGGCCAGCGGCCGCGCCGCCCATGCCCCGTCGAGCTCATCTTTCAGCTCGTATTCGTGCGTGAGGCGATCGAGTCTTGAGCGGGACGGGTGGTCGGCGGCAGGGGCAACAAGCAGCACGGCGAGCCGGTTGCCATTGTCGTCCAGTCGCCAGCCACGGCTGAACACGCGCTCGCCGTCCTCCCACAACACCTGAGAGCTACCGTCCGAGTACGCGACGTTCAGCGACTGCTGCACCAACTGTCAGACTCCGGCGTCAGGCTTCGGCTTGAAGTCGGCTGATCAAGCTCTTCGTGCGCCACACGCGCGGCCTCTTCCCAGCCTGGAGAAATCGTACTCCATCGCCCGAGAAATGCCAGCCGTCCCTTGGTCTTGCCGGATACGGCGGAGGCGGATCCTCCTTCTTTTTAGCAGCAATTTGGAGCGATTTGCCCGGCTTTACTCACTATGGCGGCATACGCGGGTCAATAAGCGCCATGCCCGCTGGTCCCCAGGGGACTCGGCGCGCAACTGCGACCCAGAAGGAAGGATCATGACGGTACTTGAAGCAAGCAAGTCGACGAATGCACGCGCGGATGGCTTCGCAGCTTTTGCGCGCCGGAAAGACGGCGTGCAGCTCGACCTCGCCCATGTCCCAGTCAGCGAGGACGCGCACGAGCAGCCCCTGCGAGATCTCCTTCCTCGCGGCGCCCACGGTCATCGAGACGAGCCGGAGCCCGGTGACGGCGGCCGCCAACCCGACCTCGTTGAAGGTGACGACCAGGCGGCCGTCGACAGTCACCGAGGTCGCCTTCCCCCTCTTGGTGAACGACCACGAGCGCTCGAGTCCGGACGGGGCGACGCAACCCGCGTGCTCCTCGTATCGGGCGACGACGAGCACGCGAAGGGTATCGTCGTCCGGCTCATCGAAGCCTTCGGATTCGCGCGATCGACCTCGGCGGGCTTGTCGACGGAGTCCGCCGACAACAGGCGGGGCCAGCCCGCTCACCACCGGCCGTGACCTCCTGCTCGCGGGGGATCTCGTCGCCGACACCCGCTAGCGGAGCCGGGAGCACGCAAATTATCTCCTCTCATATTGCGAGAGACCATGTCTCGCAAATATACAATTATATTGAAAGTCGATAGGCGCTATCTCCGCGGCAGCGAGAGCATGGAGCCGTCGGGGAGACCATGAATGCCTGGAAAGCCACACTCGAGACCGCAGTCGGCCTTTTTCGCTTCAGACGAGCACGGGGGCTTAGGGTCGCCGCCGTCTGCGCCGTGGTGGCGGTCGCGGCCGCGCTCGATTCGGTCCTGACAGCCTTTGCGCTGGCCCTGGCCTCCGTGTAGCCCGCCGCGAGCGCACCGAGCGATGAACGATCGACTCTCAGCACTCAGACTGTTTGCCCGCGCCGCGCGCGTCGGTAACTTCTCCAGTGCTGGCCGCGAGCTCGGCCTGTCGCAGCCGTCTGCATCCCGGCTGATCGCCGCGCTCGAGGAGGAGGTCGGCGCGACGCTCTTCAGCCGCACCACGCGAGCGGTGACGCTGACCGAGGCGGGCGCGACGTACCTGATGCGCGTTGAGGCGATCCTGGCGGCGCTCAACGAGGCCGACCACGAGGCGCGCGGAACGGGAGAGTTGCGCGGCTCGCTCCGTGTCGGCACGCCGATAAGTTTCGGGCTCAGGGAAATCATCCCGCGGCTTCCCGCGTTTATGAACCAGCACCCGGCGCTGAAGATCGAGCTCCGGGTGACTGACCGCTACCCAGACCTCGTGACCGAGGGCCTCGACGTGTCGTTCCAGTTCGGCGCCCTCCCCGACTCGAGTGCGACGGCGCGCAAACTCATCCACCAGCCGAGGATACTCACGGCCTCCCCAGACTACCTACGGGAGCGCGGCACGCCCACGATGCCGTCGGACCTCGCGCACCACGCGGTGATCATCAGTCCAGCGCATCCCTCGCCGACTTTCTCCTTCCGCAAGGACGGCCGCGTCACCTCCGTGCGCGTTGACAGCCAGCTCGCTATCACCGTCAACGAAGGCGCCACGGCAAGCGCCGTCGCCGGGCTGGGGATCGCCGCGTCGAGCGAAAACAGCGCGCGGGCAGAGCTCGAGGCCGGGGAGCTCGTGCGGGTGCTGCCTGACTGGGATTTCGGCTCGATGGAAGTGAATGCGCTCTTCGTCAGCGGAAAGACGATCAAGCCTGCCGCCCGCGCATTTACTGACTTCCTTCTCAGGGAGTTCCGTGGCGCATAGAACGGCGCTGGCAAGGGCACCGCCGTGACGGTGCGGCATTCCCCGCAGTTATTGACACAATGCCTTTACCCCTCCCGCGCCGAAACCTAACGCTAGCACAATCGAGCGCAACGGTGCTGGCAACGTGAAAGAGAAGGCAGAAGACCGGGGCGGCATGGAACAAGCCGAGCACGACCTCCTTGCCGACCTCAGGCGAGTGCGCCGCTCACTTCGTCTTCAGGACATGGATGAGCCCCCGGCGGTTGCGTGCCTGACGCCGGGGCAAAGGATAGCGGACGCGGTCGCCACCGTCATGGGATCGTGGACCTTCATCATCGTCCAGAGCGCGATCCTGTTCGTCTGGATAACCGCCAACCTGGTCGGCGCGATCAGGGGCTGGGACCCCTACCCGTTCATTCTTCTCAATCTCGCGCTTTCGTTCCAGGCGGCCTATGCCGCGCCAATCATCATGATGAGCCAGAACCGGCAGCAGGACATCGATCGCAAGGCCGCGGAGAACGACTACCGGATCAACGTGAAGGCGGAGCTCGAGATAGAATTGCTGCATGAGAAGATCGACCAACTGCGGGAGCGCGAAGTCCTGAAGCTAACGGAGGCCGTCAGGATGCTGACCAAGCTGCTGGAGCAGTCGGCGTCGGGCGCACGCGAGTCCGATGCGGAAGGCGGACGGCCGTCATAACGCGCGGCTATCGACTTCATGGCGTGACGTCATTTCCCATTCGCCGCGCGGAATTCCATGCTTCGCCGGTACCTTGCTCATCCGGCGCACAACCGCTTAGCGTGTTGTGCGCGGCGACGCTCCTTTCACCCGCCGACGGAGGGAATCCGCCACGGTCACTCGCGGTTTCACAGGCCGCCAATCCGGATCAGAACTATCGGACCGGATTCCCCCGGGACAGCACCTCGTCGACAATTTCCCGGTGCTTACGGCCGGCCCCACGCCGCGGATCGAGCTCGCGGACTGGACTTTCACGCGAGAGGACAGTTTTCGCAAACGCCAGATTATCCGCCCGGGCAGCAGCGATTACGGTCGCGCCGGGTGCAAGAAGACCCAACAGTGAACGAAACAGGAGCTACGCAGATGCTGTCCAAGACGATCGACGTCCACGGCTCGAAGGTCTTCTGCCGTGAAGGCGGCGCACCGGGCCGGGGCACTTCGACATCGAGATCGACTACGTCGCAGCACTCTAGGAGCGGGATACGACGATGTTTTCAGTGATTTTTGAAGTCCTCCCCAATAAAGAGAACTGGGATGACTACCTCGACAATGCCAAGACGCTGCGCGCTGAGCTGGAGCAGGTCGACGGCTTCGTCGACAATATACGCTACAAGAGCCTGACCCGCGAGGGCTGGATCCTTTCGCTTTCGAACTGGCGGGACGAGAAGTCGCTCGTCCGCTGGCGCACCCGCAGGCGCCATCACGAAGTCCAGCAGAAGGGCCGCGACGAAATCCTCGCTGACTACCACCTGCGCGTCGGCCAGATCACCGCCGACAACCAGGTGCCGGCGGGGTACGCCCTCACGGAGCAGCGGCTCGACGAGACCGAAGTCGGAGAAGGCACGACGGTCACGCTGATCAACGCGACTCGCCCCGCGGAGTGGAAGCAGACCAACAACCCGTACGATTGCGCCGAGTGGCTCGGCCTGAACCCGTGGGCCGCCGACAGCACGTCCTGGGACATCTTCGATGCCGTACTTACGCCTGGCGAACTGATTCTCCTCATATCCTGGAAGGACGCCGCTGCAGCGCAGGCCTACGAGGACGCTTCCGCGCCGAATGACAAAGTGAGGGTCCGGAGAGTGCGGATCGTGCGCGACTACGGGAAATACGACCGTCGCGAGGCGCCTCAGTACTACACAGACGCCAAGGGCGGCGAGACCTTCCACGCCTGACACCGCTCCGCCAGAAGGACCGGCCTGCTGCGTGTTCGACCCTGCGTTCGTCCAGGCACGAGCCGTGGAGGAGCCAGGGTCGATCTCGCGAGGTGGCAGCGACGACACACGATCAAGGAGACCGGCTGAAATGATGAGCGCGGCGGACGAACGAGGCGCCGCGGAGGCTCCCGCAAAGATGCCGTGTAAACTGATCCACTGCAGCGACCCGCTCTGACGAGCCAGCCAAGAGCCCTGTCAAAATCTGAAAGGAAAGCACGATGATGAATTCGAACCACGATGGCGCTCCCCGCCCACAGGCTGATGTGGCCGGCGATCTCGACGGCGCTGGCACGCTCAACGGCCGTGCCGGCGAATCGGTGTTCTCGATCGGCGGCCCCGACGGCAGGGGCGGCACGGCGGCGGGGGCGAACCCCTACGAGTTGCTGAGCGCTTCGCTCGCCGCGTGCACGGCGATGACGATACGGCTGCAGGCGCGAAGGCAGAAAATCCCGCTTTCCCACGTCGAGGTAGCCGTGTCGTACCACCATGGCGAGGATGGCGGTCGCGACTCCTTCAAGCGCTCTATCACGCTCGAGGGAAACCTTGGCGACGACGGGTGCGGCGGCTCGCCCCTGTGCTGCGGCCAGCCGCTCTCCCTGTGCTCTAAAGGCAAAAACGAGTCGGTTTCAGCGAATAACGAGTCCGTCTCCCGGGAGCTTGAACGTCCGGTTTGGCCTAAGAGCAGTCGTCGAGCGCACGTCGCATTTTTAACCCGCTGCGCAAGTGGTCGGCTTTAGGGGCGCGCTCCCTAAACCTTCGTAGCATTCCCTGGCCCCTCTGGATGGCCCGCGCATTACCTACGTTCAATTGAGCGGCTGACCGCGATCGTCCTAGGCTGCGCGCGTATGAAAAGCGCACAGGTCATACAGTGCGACGGTAGAAAAGGATGATCGGCGAACAGCGACGATAGCGCCAAGAGGAGACTACGATGCCCCATTGCTCCGATAATCTTAGATCTGGCAGTGCCGCGCGATGCGCAGTTTGTGATGGCAAGTTTGGTCTCGTCCGGCACTACTCGTGGCGAACCCCGCTTTGTTCCAAGAAGTGCGTCGATCGCTTCAGAACTCGCAGGGAAAGTGACCGCAATTGGGTGAGCTGGCTCCAAATCGCCCTCGACCAGCTGCCCGAGAACCGCGCGAGGGCTTTATGACGGTCCAGAGCTCACAACGAGGCAAGGAATATTTAGAGATAGCACAGACTTTGCTCCGCGCCGCCAAAACCATGACCGACTCAGCGATTGCGGGTCAGCTTAAGGCCCTTGCCGACGACTACCAGCGGCGAGCCGAGAAAGCTTCGCATGTTGATGCGGATGGATGAATTTCCTGACTGCACAGAGAGATTCCGGGATTGGGTGTGAGATGAACAATCACATCTGGCATGCAACGCTTGTTGTATTCACTGTCATGCTGCCGATTTCCACAATCGGTCACGCCCGCGCCCACGATTATCAGCACCCTGAATTGAACAGTTGGTATGAGAGTTTGCACAGCGGCAAAGGGCCCTGCTGCGATGGCAGCGATGCGAAGCGCGTTGATGACGTCGATTGGGAAACTAAGGATGCTCACTATCGCGTACGTATTGATGGCGAGTGGGTCGATGTTCCGAACGACGCTGTCGTGGATGGACCGAACCGCGCTGGCCATACGATGGTCTGGCCTTACTATCTGAACGGCGGTTTCGTTGGCGTCAGATGCTTCATGCCGGGGAGCATGGGCTGATCGCGAGCGCAGGACGATCAGCGGTTCCCGCCCACTAGCTCCAACTCGTCCGAAGCCCTGTATCGCTTCGCATAAGGAGGCGCCAAATGACAACTGGAAGATGGAATAGCCGCAACAGGATCACCAAAGAGATTCGCGAGCAAATCCTGTATGCTTATCTAGGCGATCCCATCAAAGGAACCGAACTTGCGATGAGCAACGGACTAACGGCCGCATACGCTTACAAGCTCGCTTATGAGCGCGGTTTGTTGCCGACTCGCGATGAGAAGCTGCTTGGGCGCAGCCATTCAGCGAGATTGGCATCAACATGATTGTCCTCACTCCGAGGCGCAGGGCGGGCGGATGTGGGCTGGCGCGAATGAACCTCGGGGCGCTTCCTTTCAGTTCACTCTGCCTCTAGCGCGCGACGAGAGTGTTCCAGCAGAGCGTTCGGTTTAGAGCGCACTCCGAGACGGTTGCCATGTAGAAGCTGTCGTGTTGCGCTATGAACAGGCCTCGGTGTCTGTCGGCCGGTCGCCGGCGAACTGTGACCAATAGTCTCCGCTGTCGTTCGTCGCCTGGGCGGCCCCGACGCTCGGCGTGGTAGCGAGGTCGAGGAATCCGTTACATTGCCCCTTCGGTCGAGGCGGCCCGCCGGAGGGCCGCCTCCCCTCCGTCACGCAGCTTCGGCCGGGCTGATTGCCGGGAAATCGATTGGCGTCTGCACCGCGTTGTTCATGAAGTTGGTCAACAGGAACTGCGCGGTCAGCGCGATCATCTCGACGATGTTGGCGTCCGTCCAGCCCGCATCCTTGACCGCCGTAAACTGAGCGTCGGAAACTTTGCCGCGCGTCTCGATAAGCGCTTTCGCGAAGGCGACCGCAGCCTGGCGCTTGGAGTCGCTCGAGCGGCCCTGCCGGTTCAGCGCGATCTCCTCTGGGGGGATCTTCGCCAGGTTCGTCGAGACGTAGCTGTGCGCGGCAAGGCAGTAGTCGCAGCCGTTAGCCTCGGAGACTGCGAGCGCGATCCCCTCCCGGGTCTTCAGGTCGAGGGTCTTCGACACCGGCCCCATCAGGCCAGCCCAACCGCCGAGGGCGTTCGGGCTGATGGACATGAGGCGATAGTGATTCGGCACGAAGCCGAGCATCTTATTGACGTTGTCGAGGATTGCCTGGGATTCGGCGGGCGCGTCGTCGCGCCCCGGGATGGCGATGCGGGACATTCTCTTCTCCGTTGAACTCTGGCCGGCTCGGCCTTCACGCGGTTAACGTAGCCCCTACCGCCCGGGCGCATAATCCGGTAATCGTGAGAAATGGCCTCTCGGAATGTGAGAGAAGATGGACCGGCTCGAAGCGATGTCGATTTTGGTAGCCTCGGCCGAGGCCGGCAGTTTCTCCGCGGCAGGCCGGCGGCTCGGCGTCCCCCTACCGACCATCAGTCGGAAGGTCGCTGACCTGGAGGCGCACCTCAACACCCAGCTGCTGGTCCGCTCGACGCGGAAACTGTCGCTGACCGAGGCGGGGCTCGCGTACGTATCCGCGTGCAAGCGCATCCTGGAAGAGGTCGACGAGGCGGAGTCGCAGGCCTCCGGGGAGTACACCGTCCCGCGGGGGACGCTGGCGATGACGGCGCCGATCGTCTTCGGACGCCTCCACGTCGTACCGGTCGTGAACGAATTCCTCGCGCGCTTCGCGCAGATCAATGTTCACCTGATGCTCTCCGACCACACGATCAACATTGTCGACGAGCGCATCGACCTGGCCGTCCGCGTCGGCACCCTGCCCGACAGCACGCTCGTCGCGACGAAGGTTGGCGAGATCCGGCGCGTGGTGTGCGGCAGCCCCGACTACTTCGCCGCCCACGGCGTCCCGAAGACGCCCGACGACCTCGCCGACCACATGTGCGTCACGTTCACCACCCTAGCTTCGGGGATGACATGGATCTTCAACCCGCGCGGCAAGCCGACCAAGGGCGTGCGCCCCTATTGCCGGCTGAAGGTCAACACGGCCGAGGCCGCGATCGACGCCGCGATCGCCGGCGTCGGCGTGACGAACGTGCTCTCCTACCAGGTCGCGCGGGCAGTGGCCGCGGGGAAGCTCAGGCTCGTCCTGCAGGACTATGAGCCCGTCCCGATCCCGGTGCACCTGATGCACGCGGGACAGGCGATCCCGCCCCTCAAGCTGCGGCGCTTCACGGAGTTCGCCGCGTCTCGGCTGCGCAAGTCACTGGCGGCCGACTTGGCCAAGCTCTCTGCGCCAAAGACCAGCGCCGAAAAGAAGAAGTAGCCACCTCACTCGCGGGCGATCACTCATGCATGACAAAAATAACTCAAACTCGCGCGGCAAGACTACCGGAGCCGCACTCGACCAGCGATTATCCTGGCGGCAAACTGGGCCGCGCGCGACGGGCCGAAAACGTTACTCCAAGACAAGACACCCTGAAAGCCGAGTGTCTCGCCAAGATCCCGTCGAAAGTGACGCTGGTTCGACAGCGGGCGGTGGAAGCGCTTGCCACATCCGGGTTGGCCGAGTGGGCCGCGCACGCCGGGGAGCAAGCCCCCGTCTTCCGGCTGCGTGACGGCCATCGCCGGGCCTTTCGTCGCGCGAGGCGCTGCGTCGCGGCCCGATCGTCCTCTTGTCCTACAGGGGACGGTGGTGCCGCTACTGCAACCACGAGCTCCGCGCGATCGAGGCCGCCGCGCACGACATACGCAGCCTCGGTGCCTCGCTGGTCGCCGTCTCGCAGCAGACGCCTGATAACAGCCTGGAGACGCAGAGGCGCAATAGGCTTTCGTTCGCGAGCCTGGTCGACGCGGGAGGCAGCGTCGCGCACGCTTTCGGCCTGCGCTGGAAGGTCTCCGACGAACTGTGTGCCGTCGAGGAGGGCTGCGGGGCCGATCTCGCGGCCTTCAACGGCGATCCGAGCTGGATGTTGACCATGCCGGGCCGGTACGTCGTGGCGCCCGGCGGGACCATCGAGCACGCAGACATCAGCGTCGACTATACGCGGCGCGGCGACCCCTCCGAACTGATCCCGGTCCTCGCCCACCTCGCCGCGCATTAGCCCGGCTCTCAGAGGCTCCAGAAAGCGTGTCCGTGCGTCCAAACCAATAGACCGGGCCGTTCCAACGTGTGCATGCAAGTTGCATCTATGCGCCATGATTGCGACGTGCCCCGTCACGTCGTCGAGTGCAAAGGCTCGTCAGTATAGACAGTCGCACCTTGACGGAGAACAACCCATGGAGCTTCATCAAGTTCGCTACTTCCTCGCCGTCGCGTCCACACTCAACTTCACCCGCGCAGCCGAGCAGTGCAATGTCACGCAGCCCGCCCTGACCAAGGGGGTGCAGAAGCTCGAGCAGGAGCTCGGCGGCCAGTTGATCTACCGCGAGCGCCAGCTGACGCAGCTCACCGACCTTGGGAAGGAAGTCCTTCCGATGCTGGAGCGCACACTGGTCTCGGCAGAGGCGGTGCGTCGCAGAGCGCAAGAGTTCCAACGCAAGGAGGTCGCGCCACTGAAGATCGGCCTCGCCCCCTCCATCTCGGCGTCGCTCGTTCTCGATCCGATCGCGGAGATCGCAAAGTTCGTCCCTGGACTTCACGTCGAGCTGCGCGAGGGCGCAGCGGAGAAGCTCGTCGACCTCTTGCTCGAGGGGGAGATCAACGCCGCAATGGTCGGGGACGTGCAGGACATCCCCCCCCGCATCGACGACTGGTCGCTGTTCGAGGAGCGCTACGTCGCGGTTCTCGCGCCGACACACCAGCTTGCAAACCGTCCCTCGATCGGCATCGACGACCTTCGCGAGACCGTGTTGCTGGAACGCGCCGGATGCGACATCGCCGCGAAGATCCAACGGTCGTATTTTCCCGAGGAACCGCCCCACCTCGGCCACTGCAGCGGTCACGACTTGCACCTGCAGCACATGGCCGCCGCTGGCTTCGGCGTGATACTCGCGCCCGAGCACATGCCGCGCCTTCCGACGCTCAAGACCATTCCACTCGAAGGCGATTCGGTTTCTCGGGAGGTGCGATTGCTGGCTGTGCAGGGGCGCCGCTACTCGCCGGCGCTGGACGCTTTCGTCAAGGTCGCGCGGCTTCGCGACTGGTCGTTCGAAGTCCCCCACAGGGGCATGCCGCACGCAAGGCTCCCGGGGGTGGCGAGCGCGCCCGCATGACCACGACACGCACGCCGGCGGCCAACCGCTTCCAGCCAATCGATCCGCAGCCTGACGACGCCCCACCGATGCCAAACCAGACCGACAAGACACTCGCCCAGATTCGCACCGAGCTGTTGACGACGTTCAGCGCGGCGGACTGGGAGTCATACAACCACCTCGTGGGCTGGCTGCGCGATACAGACGTGGCATCGCACGCGTTGAAGGTCGGAGACACCGCGCCGGACTTTCTCCTGCCAGACGCTGACGGCCGTCTCCACTCCTCCGAACAGCTGCGCCGCAACGGACCCCTCGTCCTGAGTTTCTTCCGAGGCGGCTGGTGTCCGTTCTGCACCGCTGAGCTCTGCGCCCTCCAGGCCGCGAAGGATGAGTTCGAGCGCGTCGGCGCGACCCTCGCAGTCGTGACACCCGAGACGAGGGACTTCCCGCGGCAGCTCAAGCGGAGCCTGGGCTTGGACCTGAAGGTGCTCTCGGACGTCGACTACGGCGTTGCCATGTCGTATGGCATACTGTTCCGGGTGCCTTACGAGACCAAAGCGCACTATTCCGGGCTAGGCTTCGACCTCGGCACCCGCCACGGGTCACCGGTCTGGATGCTGCCCACTCCCGCGACCTACGTGATCGACACAGAAGGCCGGATCCGCAGCGCGTTCGTCGAGCCCGACTTCACGATACGGGAGGAGCCGGCGCAAATCTTGGCCTCGCTGCGCCAGGCCGCTTCCACGTCCTAGCTGGAAGGTCCCGTCATCTAGCGCCAAGACCTCGCAGTCTGGGACTGCGGTAGGTTGGGCGCATCGGCGCGAGGAGGATCGGGTTGGTAGGCTTCCAGAAGGCACCCTGTGAGACGCCATCAGCGGTTCGCCCCGCTTGGACGCGACCCCCCCTGGGTGCTGCCCACGTCCATACTCGGGTCCAGCCTCGGGTTCATCGACAGCTCCGTCGTCAACCTCGCGCTTCCGAAGGTGCAGTCAGAACTGGGCGCTGGGTTCGACGCATCGCAGTGGGTCACGCACGGCCGGAGGTCTTGCGCAGCGCATCGGCAGCCGTGCGATGCTGGCGGTCGGCACCCTGGTGACGCCACGCCGCCATTCGAGGCTGCAAACGTCATGGTGAAACTTGTCAGGTCGTGCGGTGCGACATGGGTCCTAGGGCTATATCGGATATCAACTCCGGCTTGATTCTGTTCCAGCGAGCACAGCCTTGAAGGTGATCTCGATGAGCTGTTCGGGAAAAGCCAGCCTTGTTACGCCGATCAGATTGCTGGCGCACTGGGGCCGTTCTGTCGCATAGGCGTCTTTACGCACTTTGCCAGCAGCAGCAAATGCCGCATCCACGTCGAGGACGTAAAGCGTTTCCTCTACGACGTTGTCCAGCGTCGCTCCGAAGCGAGCCAAAAGCTTGACGGCGTTGGCGTAGGTCGCCCGCATCTGATGCTCCATCATCGAGAAGTTGGCCGGCTTACCGGATGGTTCGAGGGCCGCGGGCGCGATCAGGTTCCCCTTTTCATCGTGGCTGAGTTGGCCGGAGATATAGATAGTATCACCAGCCTTGATCGCCTGTGCATATCCGTAGGCATCTTCCCACGGTACACTGAAATAGACGGCCTCTTTAGAATTCGCTGCTGTTGCGTTCGCCATGTCTTAATCCTCCTGCGTGGGCTGGCCCGGCTGTCCGAGCTAGCCGTAATCAACCGGGGTGACGATTGGACCATGCTTTTGGAGAGTGACCTTGCGACGCCAGCGAGGGAAATTACCTCTGGCCATAGAGTCGATAGACGATCGTTATTGCCGCTCGCCGCGCGGCGTGACGCCATAGCGGCCTGTGCAACTCGCCTCGATTTACGAATGGATTGAGGACTGGCACCGCGCCATTCCCCGTCGCGATGAAAACTATACGCATCGGCTATTGGAAAAGTTCGTCCGGCACTACGATCAATAACTGGCACAACGTGCGTATCATCACCGCATCGCAGTTCAACCAACACGAAGACGAGACCCTTGATGTCCGAGTCCTATTCATTCCCTACTGAACCTGAAGGCATTTGTCGCGTCGCTGCTTGAGCGATTTAACTCCGGCAAGGTCAGCTCGATGATGGACTTATATACTCCGGAAGCCGTGTTCATCGCGAAAGACGGGCGAACCATCACTGATCACACCGAGATCGCCGCCGAACTCGAGCGCGATCTCGGCCTCGGCCTGCCGCTGGAGGCCAAGGCGCGCCATGTATTCGTCGCCGACGATATCGCCCAGATCGTGCTGGACTGGTCAATTGATGGCACAGGTCCCGACGGCAAGCACGTGCACCTTGGAGGCTCGGCAAGCGACATCGTGAGCCGCGGCGCGGATGGACTCTGGCGGTACCTGGTCGACAATAATCTTGGGACGGCGGTGCGACAGCGCCCCTGACATATGTGCGCTACGACAGCTGTCGACGATGGCGCTACTCTTTGGCCTGGCGTCGACGATCACCGCGATACCGCGCTGGCGCAGCTGCTCGGCCAGCCCAATGCCCGAGCGCATTAGGATCGCGGGGCTATGGACGGTGCTGGCCGACAGCGCTACCTCGCCGGCCATGATCGTCTCGAGGCCTTTGTCGATCAGTTCGACGCCGAGAGCCCGCTTGTTCTCGACGAGGATGCGAACGACAGTCTTGCCGGTGAGAAGGGTCACGCGGCGCGATCATCCAATTTTCACGCGCTGGCCAGCGCAGTACCCCGATCGGCCGCTACTCTTTTCCGCCCGGACGCCCAATTGGGTGAGGGTCGGCATCATGCCTTGAGGAAACGGGCCTCGCCTACGAGCCGCACCGGATCGACATCCTGGCTGACGAAAGCCACGAACCGGCCTTTCTCGCGCTCAACCCCAACGGCAAGATACCCGCAATCTACGCCCTGGATGGGCCGACCGACGCGCGGCCTGACGATCGACTTTGTTCTCCTATCCGGTCGCGCCCAACTGGGTGAGATCGTTCAGCGCGTTCGTGACGGACGACTGCGGACGAACATCGGCAACATCGCGACGCTCGACGATGCCGTCGCCGCTTTCAATCCGACCGAGCGGGGAAGACGATCATTCGCGTTCGTCTGTGATGCCCGCTGTTCCGCAGTTCTTTGCCGAACGTATGAGATAGCGGCCGAACACAGTTTTAAAGGAAGGATATAGCGCTGGCGGGACACCTTTGTTTTTGGGTCATCGCGCCGGTTAGCCGCGCGGCGCTCGATAGGATCCAGCTTTATCCGAAAGCGCTCATTCGGGTTCTGCGGCCGCCTCCGGTTTAAGCTGCGAGGGTAGCGCCCGCGAAGCGCCGACCGAGAGGAAAAAGAAGCTAACCGGGAGATCGCGGAAAGGCCCGATTTCCGAGCGCACGCTCGCCTTGAACGGACTCTCCGCCACCGTGTATACCGCCCAGAAACGCGCCGAGCGTCATTGACAGTCCGACCATGGCAGCTGACGAGCCGGCAGCGAGCGCGATCAGCAGCGCTGTAGCGGTGAAGACCTCCTCCCCACCGTGCCGTGAGAGGATGGCGAAGAGTGGCGGACGATTAAGCGGGCCGAGAGCAATGCTACTGCGATTGCCACCACCGTCTTCAACAAGGCCGCAAGCATGGCCAGGCCTGCGGAACAAGCACATCGAGGACGAAATCACCCCGACCAAGCCCGCCAAAGCAGTGATTCTTGCCGTGCGCCCTGCGTCGATAGCATCGTTTCGATAGCCGGAGGTAATTGGACGGTCGACGACCCAGTGCCTATCTTCAATGCAGAACAAAAAGGAGTACCGCGAATGCCGACCTACAGCAAAAACCCAGAAGCGGTCTCGAAGTTGACTCCCGAGCAGTACCGCGTCACGCAGACTGACGGAACCGAGCGCCCCTTTGCCAACGAATACTGGGACAACAAGGAGCCTGGCCTCTACGTCGACGTGGTTTCCGGCGAGCCGCTCTTCGCGTCGTTCGACAAGTTCGACAGCGGCACGGGCTGGCCGAGTTTCACGCGGCCCCTCGAGGCCGCGAACGTCGTCGAGAACGTGGACAGCTCGCACGGCATGACACGGACCGAGGTCCGCTCCAAGCACGGCGACAGCCACCTTGGCCACGTCTTCCCGGACGGGCCGCGCGACAAGGGCGGGTTGAGGTACTGCATGAACTCGGCCTCCTTGAGGTTCATCCACCGCGACCAATTGGAGGGCGAGGGGTACGGCGAGTACTCAAAGCTCTTCTCAAAGCAGGAGGTTTGACAATGGCAGCGACCACAGAGCGCGCGATCCTGGCAGGGGGTTGCTTCTGGGGAATGCAGCAGCTGGTGCGGCGCTTGCCCGGCGTCGTCTCGACGCGGGTCGGCTACTCGGGCGGCGACGTCAAGAACGCCACCTACCGCAACCACGGCACGCACGCGGAAGCGATCGAGATCACATTCGATCCGAGCCAGACGAGCTTCCGCGAGCTGCTGGAGTTCTTCTTCCAGATCCACGACCCGACGACTCCCCACCGGCAGGGCAACGACCGCGGCGCGAGCTACAGATCTGCGATTTTCTACACCAGTGAGGAGCAGCAACGCGTCGCGCAAGATACGATCGCCGACGTCGAAGCCTCAGGGCTGTGGCCGGGAAAGGTCGTGACCGAGCTCTCGCCCGCCGGCGATTTCTGGGAGGCGGAGCCCGAGCACCAGGATTACCTGGAACGCTATCCGAACGGCTACACCTGCCACTTCGTTCGCCCGGAGTGGAAGTTGCCGCGGAGGAACGCCGCCTGACGGCGACTGCGGTGTCTCTGGCCAGCGGCGGGCGCAGCCTCACGGCGTGTGCACGATGAATCGTTGTGCCCTTTCATGTCTTTCTACGCGGCCCGACGCCCCGAGTACGGCGCACTCCTCGACGGCTGATCGCAGACAGACGGACGTCGGCGCGGGCACAGCGCTTTGGACGAAGATACTCACGCCTATCAGATGCATGCCCAAAGGGAATTTCTAATTTCCCGGCGGCGTCCGATGCTGAGGTCGGCTGGGCAGGCCGAACACGCGCGGCCGCCTCGACAGGGATTGAAGCCGTTGCGCCGTGCCGCGCGAGCAGCAAAAGAGGCCTCCATGAAACTATCGAGCCGTCGGCCTGGCTGTCGCCGTGTCGCTCCCAAGGTTCGTGCCCCAACCGTAGGATTGCGCCATGATGGCAACAACCGAAACGCTTCGCGGCGTCCTGCGCACTTCGCGTGGCCAACCCATCCTCAAGCTGCAATCCGCGGAGCAACGAGCTTCTCTTGCCCTCGATCTTCTTTCGCTGGGAAGCCGCGCGACACTGGGAGTCTCGTTCCTGTTGTCGGTCAGCGACCGGCTCGGGTTCTACGGCAATCCAGGCGAGCGCGGAGTTTCCTGGGGAACATTCGAGCGATTTTTGGGCTACGCGGCCAAGGTAAATGCGTTCGCACCAGCATGGATGATACCCTTTCTCGGCACAGCCGCGACGGTGCTGGAGCTCCTATTTGGCGTTACGCTGGTACTCGGACTCGCGCTGCGGTGGGCGGCTTTCGGCAGCGCGGGCTTGCTCTTCCTATTCGGTTCAGCCATGGCGATCTCGTTTGGGATCAAGTCGCCATTCGACTACTCTGTATTCACTGCGATGTGCTGCGCCCTATTTCTGGGTCTCGCCGGCTCGAATCGATGGACTGTCGACTCTTTACTATGATGCTCCACGAGGTTGAGAAACGTGTAATAAGCTCTACGCAGCGGCTCCTTCAACCAAGCCTGGCTCATGCTTGGCTGAGGCGCACTCCGCGCCGCCTTTCTGTTTGCTTATACCGCGCTGCTGACGACGCCCTTTGCGCTGGCGCGCTTATCGTTTCATCACTACGTGAATGCATTATGACAACCGGAACCGTAAGCAGTGCCGGCACCCTCGCTAGCTGGTTCGTCATGGTGAAAGACAACGTCGGCCGATTTTCAGGAAACAAGCTTTGAGCTACCCTTCCCCGCGCACACGCGTTGGCAATCGCGGGCCTCCGCTTGGCGGACGACGCATGACTCCAGCGCATTCAGCGAAACCAAAGGAGAGACCAAATGACCACGGACAAGATCGCCCAGAACATGGAAGTGATCGGCGCGGACGGCGTCCACGTCGGCACCGTCGACGGTGTCGCCAACGGTCGCATCAGGCTCGCGAAACGCGACAGCGGCGAGGGCCAGCACAAGGGGCACGCGCATTTCATCGACCTCGGACTGGTCGCCGACGTCGAGGGGCAGAGGGTTCGCCTTTCTGCGAACGCGGCTGTCGCAGTGACATTCGAGGAAGAGCAGTCGGGAAAGCCCGCCTGAAGAAGCAGGGCCTGATGACCTTTGCCACGCGCGAGGCATAGCGGAGATCCTCCAACACGAAGGCGTGAAGTGCAACATGACGTTGCTGCTGAACCGGGCTCAGGCGGTCGCGAACGCTGAGGCTGGTGCCTTCCTGATCTCGCCGTTCGTGGGCCGTATCTACGACTGGGGAAAAACCGTCACGGAGTCAGAGGCGATCATCGACTAGGTGTTTCGGCACTAGGGCGACGGCCGGCTTCAGCCCGACGTCGCCGACCCTGCCTACGACGACTATGTTTTCTGGATGCACTACGCAGAGGGATCCGCGATCCAACCCGTAGTGCTCAAGGTGAACGCCGCTCGATAGGCGAAGGGCCGCTCCAATCGAGGCACGGATCGAGCGCGAGCTCGCGAACGACCTTGGCAGCATCGACCGCTGCCTCGGGGGCGGCGACTATCTGCTCGACAGTCCGGCGCCGACATTCAATTGAGCTTCGCCGGAGAGTTGGCAGGCCGGTGGACGGACCGTTCGCGCTATCCAAACCTCGAAGCCTAGGTGCGCTCGTTTCCAGTCGCGGCCGGCATACCTCGCCGCGGTCGCGCGCGGCGGTGCCTACGCTCTCGCAGAGTGAAGGCCGGCGTCAGGCTGCATCGGATTCCTCGATCGCATCCTCGGCCGGTGCGGCGCTTGAGAACGGGGTGCGCTGGGCCTGGGCACGGTATTCTGACGGGTCGCTGCCGTAGTATCTGCGGAACGTGCGCGTGAAGCTGCTCCGGCTCTGGTAGCCGGCGTTCAGCGCGACTTGGTCGATCGACAGCGCATTGGCTGCGAGCAGGTCTGCCGCGTGGCGCATCCTTACGCGACGCAGCAGGGACATGGGCGACTCTCCGAACGCGGCGGAGAAGCGCGCCATGAAAGCTGAGCGGCTGAGACCGACGGCGTGCGACAGGCTTTGAACGGTGTGCGGCGATGACGGGCGAGAGACCATCTCGGCAAAAGCCCGCGCGATCGGGGGGTCGCTCAAGATCGAGAAGCGCTCCACCCACGCTTTCGTCGAGACCAGGCAGCGCCGAAGCAGCGCGAGCAGCACGAGCTTCAGCAGCGCCGCCGACATCGGCCCTCCACCAACGTCCTGGGCCGCGAGCTCAGCCATCGCGTAGGCCATCACCTGGTCGAGCTGGTCGTGCACGTCGAACGTCTCGACAATGGACGTTGCGAGGGATGCGAACAAGTCCAGCGCCGGCCCGTAGTTGGCTCGGAAGGTCCCGCACGCAAGCACCAGTGTCGGCTCGCCGTCTCCGACGGTGTGCCTGCGCAACGAGCCCGGCGCGAAGGCGCCTTTGCCGTGCTTGGCGGCGTTCCGTGGTGCGGTCGGGTACTCCGTCGCGGCGATTGTCATTGCCCGCCCAGGCGGGACGATCACCAGCGTGTGCGGCGTCAGGCGTATGGGGGGTTCGTCGTCCAGGAGGATGACTCCGGCGCCTCGAAGACAGTAGTGGATGGTGGAGGCGTTGGTGCGGGCGACCGCCATGTGCGCACCCGCCGCAAGCGCGCACTCCGACAGCGTGACGAAGGTGACGTCCATGGTGGTCATCAACTTGTCGAGGTCTTGTCGCGATATACGCCAGAACGGCTCGCCTGCCACGTCCGGAAGCCTTTATAGTGCTCAGGCCCATATCAGCTCGGCTTCGGCACAGCGGGTCGATGCCATCTCACGCAGGCGTCCAGCCTGCGGGTGAAGGGCCCTTCCGCGCTCCAACCTGATCTGGGGTCTTGATCGGTTCGATCTTCGTTGCCTTCGACTGAAGACGCCGAACAAGTATCCAGTTGCCGCTGACCGAGTAGTGGTTGCAGCCGAATTAGATATATTCAGTTCTAACATGAATGATCCGGCTCAGCGGCCGGCGAAACTCTATGAATTCGCTCGAATGTATTCCGACGCGCGTCAACAGGAGGCCCCGAGCCTCGATCGCGGAGCCGGATTCGTGACGGACCGATCGACGCACGGGTGTCGGACGGCAGGTCGCGCTGTCACCGCGCGTGCCGCGCGGCCACCGCGGAGTGCTCGGTCTGCGTCGCAACACCTACTGTCGGCGCAGCCTGGGTTCCTCCGACGCGGCAGCGATTGCGTCGTCGACGCGTTCGAGCCATACGAACTCAGGCTTCTCCCTGGCGCCGGCGGGGATGTCGTCGTAGCCGCGGCGGTTACGGCGGGCAACATGACGCGCGTCAAGCCCGCGGCCGCGACCTTCTCCTTGATCCCGCCGACGGGCAGCACAAGGCCCCGCAGCGAGATTTCCCCCGTCATGGCCGTGTCGCTTCGGACATTCCGACCTGTGAAGAGAGACCCGAGAGCTGTGAACATCGCGACCCCGGCGCTCGGTCCGTCCTTTGGCCTCGCGCCTGCGGGCACGTGGATGTGGATGTCGCTTCCTTCGAGCACGCCGAGGCCAACGCCGAGCTCCGACGACCGTGCCTTCACGAGGGTCAATGCGGCCTGGGCGCTCTCCCGCATGACGTCGCCCAGCTGTCCGGCCAGGATGAGAGCGCCCTCGCCGGCCGTTCGCGTGGCCTCGATGAACAGGATGTCGCCCGCCGACCGGCGTCCACGCCAAACCCGTTGCGACGCTGGGGACGCTCGTCCGCATCGCGACCTCGCTCTCGAACCGAGGCTGGCCGAACACGGCGCCGATGTCCTTCGAGGTCAGCCTGACGGCGCTCGCGCTTTCCTCCGCGATCCGGACCGCGACGTTGCGCAGCGTCTTGCCGATCTCCCGTTCGAGGCTGCGGACAGCCGCCTCGCGGGTGTATCCGTTGATGATGAGGCGGAGGGCCTCGTCATCTACGCCGGCCAGCTTGCTCGGACGTCAGACCGTTTGTGCGGAGTTGCCGGCGCATGAGGTAGCATCGCGCGATCTGCAGCTTGTCCCACCGACTACCATTATCGCGTCACGCCAATCAACACGTGCCCGAGATCGTCGTCGGCCTGCAGCAACAGTCCGAAGTCTGCGGGAAGCAACGTTCTCATGATGCTTTCCGTTCCGGCCAGCACATAGACGCCGTAGCCGCGCTTGCCGAACGCTTCCGGCACCGCCTCGATCGCCGCAGCAACATCGCGGAGAAAGCAGGCATACAACTCTGACGCAGCGACAGCTCCGACGGCAAGCCGCGTTTTTGACAAACGTACCCGCGGCGCCTTGCAAACGATGCCAATCGCCACGCCGCTCGCAGCTCGAACAGACCTGTCAATTAAAGCGTGTCGTCAGCATTGACCGCCATACGGGCAACCTCCTCCATTGCTGATTCATAGGTAACGTTTGGCGCGACGACGGGCAAGCACCACCAGCCTTGCCGTGCGCCCGGAACGGGTTCACAGCTACCGAGAATATTCTCAAGAGGTGATAAAGAAAGTCTGGGGCGCCGAGAATGAACAACAGTATAGCCACATGGACAGTGCTAAAGGTACACGAGTCGAAGGCCGAGACTAAGCACAAGGACTGGCCCTGGCTGGTCTACCTCTTGTGCTTTTCGGTGGGGATAGTCGCGGTCGGTAGGGAGATGATCGACTTCGCGAACTGCCACCCGTGGCCGATCGTAACCATCGTTATGGGTCTAGTTTGGCTGGACATACGAGACATGTAGGGAGCACGATCTCTCCCTCCCATCGAGAACTCGCGCCAGCCCTCTCCGTAAGCCTCCGGAATGGCCTTCCGACTGACTTTCTCCCATAGGTACACAAAGCCGTTTGGAACATGCTGATATGTGCTCCCTCCGATTGCTGAAATCATTGAGCGGATCGTGAGGCAGCTCCCTCTCCACTCAATGAGTCTGCGCTATCGGCTTAGAACTCGTGACCCGCGGCTGTTGCGGATCATCGTCACTAGACTCTGGCGCTCGGCTCGGCAAAGGCCGTCGCCGCCGTTTCCTGCACGAAATTGTCGAGAATCAGCGCCGCTCCAACAGCGATGACGACTCCGAACAGGCAAGCCCAGGCGAACGCGCGCATCGTGTTTCTCCTCTTCGCATCAATTTGTAGCATAGTTCCGTAGTGAACGAGTTCCAGCCTCGGACAAAAAGCAATGTTCATACGAGAAGTGCGAATGCCTCAGCTTCGATGTCGATGAAGGTGCGGCCGAGCGCGCCAACTGATGCATAGAAATCAGCCGATTTTGCCTGTTCCAGGTCGATGAAGGCGCGCTTGATCCAGGGCGAAAGATGCCGCTCGAAGAAGTCGCGATCGGCGCCATCGGGCGCGGCGATGCTGCCACCGGCCAGGCCCGCCATGATCTCGCAGAGGAATCCCGCGTGATCCTCCGGCTCCTTCCGCTCCGGTGTCTTTTCGATGCCGAGACCATCAAGTGTATCGCGCAGCCGAGCGAGCGGGCGTCCGTATAACGTCTCGGCAAGATAATGCGACGCATAGGGCAGCAGTGCCCCCTCCCCGAGGCCGGCAAACAACGCAAAAAACTCGCGCGACGCGCGCTCTTCATCGGTGCGGCGGGCCGCCTCGGCCAGCGCGATGTGCGCCATGCCGATAGGGCTGGCGTCGCCGCGCAAGCCGGCGAGACGGGAAAGAAGCTGCGCGTCCGGGCTGCGGGTGAGCAGGGTCGTCAGCAGCGCATATTCCTGTGCCCGGGCGCGGTCGATCTCATCGACGATGCGCCCTGCAGAGTCCTTTGAAATTGAATCCGTCATCGTTCGATCCGGAAAGACATACCCCTTTTGTCGATCGCTATCGCGGCAATGCGCGGCCATGACGCCGTTTTCGGGGAGAATCCTGTGCTTCGTCGGCAGGCGTTTGCTCGCCCTGCGCGCCGATGTCCTGCATTTCGTTCGACTGTGCACTGGCATCAACAAGCGATGGCCCGCCTGTCGCGAGAGGCAGATCGAGAACGGGCTCTGCAGAATCGGCTGCCGCGGACCGAGGCGGGTCGACCGGCGATGACACGTCCGGAAGCGCATCCGGAATCTGCTGCAGTCGCCTCGAAACCTCTGCGAGAAGATCGGCGGCGTTTTCCGTTGGATCAAGCGGGCCGAACCCCGGGATCGCGTTCGGATCGTTGAAATCCCACTGGTTCTCCGCAATGCCGATGAAGTCGCGAATGGCGGGATCGCTAACCCAGGCCCGGCGCAATGCCGTGCGGGTCAATTCGGCCGGCACGCCGGCGCGCAGGAATGCGGCAATATCGGTATTGGCGGCAATCGATTCGATGGACGGCAAGCTGGCGAGGTCGAACGGTTCATCGCTTGCCGCCTCAATCACAGGCGGCGCGGTCGTTTCTTCACTGTCTGTCGGAGCAGCCTCCGCATCTCGGCCTTCTTTCGCGGCCTGCTTCAGCCGCGCCCAGCGAAGGAAAACATTGTGCTCTTCAGCCACGGTCCGTTCTCTCTCGTGTCCTACGCCGGAGGCACCTGCCGGTCGCGCTGCCGCTTGATGAAGGGGCGCTCGACATGATGCTCGGCAACAAATCGCTCGACGATTTCAACGATACCTGCGGGCATCGGCACCACGTCGACCAGATTGCTGCCGGCGTCGGTGAACGCCTCGCCCTCGGCCGGATCCGCGGTGACCGCGAGCAGTTCGTAAGGCGGCTCGGAGCCGGTCGGGCGCAAGTTGATCCATAGGGTGGGCGAGCCGGATGCAAGATTGTCGCGATAATTGGTGGTCTCGGTGCGGTGCAGCTCGATCATCGCTTCGCCGGCATAGAACAACGTCACCTCTCCTTGCCTATCGAGCAGCGTCCATGGCGCGGCCGAGGGGCTTCCGGCGAACACCGAAACCGGCCGCCACAGGAAGTCGGCCCAGGCACTCCTGCCCTTGCGCCGCTCGACCACGACACCTACGGAAATGCGCTCAAGCGCTGTCGATATCAAGTGACTGCCTCCGCATTCGCAACCGGCAAGCCGGTGATGAGGTTTTGCGGCTTCAGCCGCAACGCCTCGTCGGCTGTCATGGCGAGCACCAGATAGACCGGCTCGCCCCTGACCTTTTCAATCATATAGGTGGAATCGCGGAACGTCAGCCGGAACAGGTCGATCAACTGAGTGAGCGCCGGGTCATCGAGATCATCGTCATCCCAGATCGCGTCACCAATGCGCGTGGCGTCGGAGCTCAGCCGCCGCGGTTCGCGCAGCAGCGCGCCGCGCAGTTCCTGCTCGGCCGCGCAGGCTTCCGGCGGCGGCATCAGTTCGGGCCGCGCCCCGAAGGCCTTCAGGAAGTCGTCCGTGACCAACTGGCGGCCGCTCTCTTCGCGGTCGAGCAGATGTTGGCCGCAAGCGAGCCAGAAGTCACGCGGCGCGCTCATCCGATGCTCCTTGCAAGTCCGTCCTGTTCTTCGGGAGAGCCAGTATATACTTTCCACAAATTCCCGGCCAGTTTCGCCGGGCGTACCGGATAGACACACAAGGTTGTGACAGCATGGCTGATTTCGCAAGACGTCTTCTGATCTGCTCCTGCGAGGGCACGATGCCGCTCGACGGCGATGCTATCAGCCGTGGCTGCCGTCACGAGCCAACGACGGCAACGCAGCTCTGTCGCGTCGAACTCGATCGCTTCCGGGCCATTGCCGCCGAAGACGGCCCGCTCACCGTCGCCTGCACCCAGGAGGCGGCGTTGTTCTCCGACGCGGCCGAAGAAAGCGGCCGCACACAATCCATACAATTCGCCAACATCCGCGAGACCGCCGGCTGGTCTAACGACGCGGCGCGCGCCGGACCGAAAATGGCGGCGCTGCTTGCGGCGGCGGCCGAGACTGCCCCATCAGTGCCGTCTATCGAACTCGAAAGCGGCGGCGTCATCCTGATCTGCGGCCGCAATGAGACCGCGATCGAGGCCGGCAATCTGCTCAAGGACCATCTCGACGTCACCGTACTGATCGAGCCGCCCGCCGCCATCGCGCCACCGCGCAGTGACGAATTCCCGGTGGCGAAGGGAAAGGTGACCGCAGCACACGGCCATCTCGGCGCCTTCGAGGTCACGGTCGACGATTTCGCCGAAGCCGCGCCCTCCTCGCGCAGCACGTTGCTGTTCGGCCCCACGCGAAATAATACGCGATCGAACTGCGACATCATCCTCGACCTAACCGGCGGGGCGGCATTGTTCCCGGCTGCGGATTTGCGCGACGGCTATCTGCGCGCCGACCCCGCTTCGCCCGCGGCGATGCTGCAGGCCGTGCTCAAGGCGCGCGATCTCGTCGGCACGTTCGAGAAGCCGCGCTACGTCACGTTCGACGCCAAGCTGTGCGCACATTCGCGCTCGGGGCGCATCGGCTGCACCCGCTGTCTCGACCTCTGTCCCGCGGGCGCGATCACGCCGGCCGGCGATAATGTCGCGATCGATGCGAATATTTGCGCCGGCTGCGGCCAATGCGCGGCGGCCTGCCCGACCGGCGCCGCGTCCTATGCGCTGCCGCCGGAAGATGCGCTGATGCGCAAGCTGCGCGCGATGCTGATCGCGTACCGCGAAGCCGGCGGCGAGCAGGCGATCGTGCTGGTGCATGACGAGGCGCATGGCGCGCCGCTGATCGATGCGCTGGCGCGGTTCGGCGATGGGCTGCCGGCCAACGTGCTGCCGTTTGCGGTCAACGAGGTCACGCAGATCGGGCTCGAGAGCATCGCCGCCGCCTTCGCCTATGGCGCCTCCGCAATGCGCTTCCTGCTGCGGGGAAAACCGCGCCATGACGTCGCAGGCCTGACGCGAACGATGGCGATCGCCGATCCGATCCTGGCCGGGCTGGGCTTCGGCACCGGGCGGATCGCCACCATCGAGACCGACGATCCGGACGTGCTGCTCGAGACGTTGCGCGCGATTCCGTCGTTGCCGACGGCGCCGCGCCCGGCGAGTTTCCGGGCCACGGGGAAGAAGCGCGACGCGCTGCGTTTCGCGCTCGGCGAACTGCATCGCGCAGCACCAGCGCCTGCCGACATCATCGCGCTACCCGTGGGCGCACCGTTCGGCGCCGTGGAAGTCGATGCGTCCGGCTGCACCCTGTGCCTGTCCTGCGTATCGGCATGCCCGACCAGCGCCTTGCGCGACGATCCCGAGCGGCCTGTGCTGCGGTTCGTCGAAGATGCCTGCGTCCAGTGTGGCCTGTGCAAGTCGACCTGTCCGGAGAAGGTGATTACGTTGGTGCCGCGGATCGATTTTGGCGCGGCACGAGCTCCCGCCCGGATCCTCAAAGAGGAAGAGCCGTTCTGCTGCATCCGCTGCGGCAAGCCGTTCGGCGTCAAGAGCACGATCGAGCGCGTGGCTGCCAAGCTCGAAGGCAAGCACTGGATGTACAAGGGCTCACCGCGCAAGCTCGACGTTATCAAGATGTGCGACGATTGCCGCGTCAACTTCGTCGCCGAGCAGGGATTTGAATCCTACGGTGTGGCCAGCCCGACGGTCCGCACCACCGACGACTATCTGCGGGAGCGTGAGGCGGAAGCGCCTCGCCGCGGCAATCGCGACCGTAGCTGAACAGCAGCCGCTATTCCGCCGGCGTCGCCGTGGGCTCGCCGCGACCGTTCTCGCCCGCAAGCTTCTTGGCGATCCATTGATCGTGGTGTTCCTTGGCCCAGTTGAGGTCGACCTCGCCGGTGCCCATCGCCTCGAATGCGCCCTCCATCCCGACGGTGCCGATATAGATGTGAGCGAGGATGAGGGCGACGAACAGGATGGCCACCACGGCGTGCACCATCTGTGCGAGCTGCATGCCGAGGATATCGGTCCCATAGAACGGAAACAGCAGCAAGAATCCCGAAGCTGAAACGGCGATACCAGCCGAGATCGACAGCCAGAACACGATCTTCTCGCCGAAATTGAAGCGGCCCGCCGGCGCGTGTCTATTCTTGATGAAGCCGCCGCCCTGTTTGAGCCAGTCGATATCCACCTTCTCCAAAAGATTGTCCTTGAAGAAGATCACCGTGATCAGGACCAGGCCAGCCACAAAGGCGAAGCTCGTGAAGTTGTGTACGTATTTCGCGACCTGCGAGATGGCGGCAAACGTGTCCGGCCCGACAATCGGCAGCAGCGCGGCCTTGCCGAAGGTGATATTCAATCCGGTCAGTCCGAGGATGATGAAGGACGCTGCCGTCAGCCAGTGCGCGAAACGCTCGAACGCCTTAAAGCGAACGACTTTCTGCCCCGAGCGCCCGGCTGAGATCCGGAGCCGCCCGAGGATCAGATAGCCAATCGCCAGCAGCAGGACCGTACCAAGGATCACGATCGCGCCACCCCGGCGCAGCAGAACCTGGTGGAAATAGTCCCAGGTCCGTCCAGCCGGCTGGATCAGCACGCTAGCTTTGGTGTCGGGAATGTCGATGCGGCCCGTGATGCGCGGCACCTGCTGCAGCAGCTCGCGCTGGCTGGTGACGCTCGCGGTCGGATTTGGCGCGCCGTCCGGATTCACTTTCTGCGCAAAGACAGGCGCCGCCGCGGCGATCGCAAGCAACGCCAGGACGAAGGTCGCCAGACGAAAGCGTGCGAGAAACGTCATAACCATCACCCTGTTCTCATCCCGCGCCCATCGCGGGCCCGCATGAGCCTGTCCGCTCAGACCTCGACGTCATCGTGATAGGCCGTGGTCCAGCCCCAGGCGCCGGAACCATAGCCGCGCTTGCGCACCCGCTCGCCGTAGATCTGCGCGATGATGTCGCCATCGCCGGCCAACAGCGACTTGGTCGAGCACATCTCCGCGCACAGCGGCAATTTGCCGTCGCCGAATCGGTTCGAGCCGTATTTGGCGAATTCCGCCGCGCTGCCCGGCGCCTCCGGTCCACCGCCGCCAGCGCAGTAGGTGCACTTGTCCATCTTGCCGCGCGAACCAAAATTGCCGACTTGCGGGTATTGCGGCGCGCCGAACGGACAGGCGTAGAAGCAGTAGCCGCAACCGATGCACTGATCCTTATTGTGCAGGACGACGCCGTCCTCGGTCGGGAAGATGCAGTTCACCGGGCAGACCGACGCGCAGGGCGGGTCCGTACAATGCATGCAGGCCATCGACACCGAACGCTCGCCGGGCTTGCCGTCATTGATGGTGACGACGCGGCGGCGGTTGATGCCCCAAGGCACCTCGTTCTCGTTCTTGCACGCGGTGACGCAGGCGTTGCAGTCGATACAACGGTCCGCGTCACAAAGGAATTTCATGCGTGCCATCGTCTGTTCCTCTCACGCGGCCCTGATCTGGCAGAGCGTCGCCTTCGGCTCCTGCATGCCGGTTGCAGGGTCGTAGCCATAGGTCGTCAGCGTGTTCACGCTTTCGCCGAGCACAATCGGATCGGCGCCCCTCGGATATTTGGCGCGCAGATCGTCGCCCTCGAAAAAGCCGGCGAAATGGAAGGGCATCCAGGCGACGCCCTTGCCGACGCGCTCGGTGACCATCGCCTTGACGCGGGTCCGCGAGCTGTTCTCGGCGCCGGTCACCCACACCCAGCCCCCGTCCTTGATGCCGCGCTGGGCGGCGTCGGCCGGATTGATCTCGACATACATGTACTGCTTCAGCTCGGCGAGCCACTTGTTGGAGCGCGTCTCCTCGCCGCCGCCTTCATATTCCACCAGCCGGCCCGAGCTCAGGATCAGCGGGAACTGCTTTGAGATGCCACGATCGACGGCGGACTTCTGCACGGAGAAGCCAATGTTAGGCACGCGGAATTGCTTGGCGTCGGGCAAGGTCGGATAGTCTGCGACAAGGTCGGGACGCGGCGTGTAGATCGGCTCGCGGTAGACCGGAATCGGATCGGGCAGATTCCAGGCGATCATGCGTGCCTTGCCGTTGCCGTAAGGCGAGCAGCCGTGCTCGATCGCCACCCGCTGGATGCCGCCGGACAGATCGAGCGACCAAGACACCTTATCGGGGTCGGCCGAATTGACGCGCCGGATGATCTCCATTTCCTGCGGCGTCAGCTCCTTGTCCCAGCCGAGCTTCTTCAGCACGCCCAGCGTGAATTCGGGATAGCCGTCCTTGATGTCGGAGCCGACCGAATAGGAGCCCTCGGCGAGGAGATTGTCGTGCTCCTCCCGCTCGACCTCCTGCCCATTCTCCATCACCTTGCGCTTGACGACACGCTCGACGCCGAACCGCGCGCGGAAGCTGCCGCCGCCATCCTTCACCGAAAGATTGTTGTTGTAGAGGAGCGGCGTGCCCGGGTGCCTGAACTCCGGCGTGCCCCAGCACGGCCATGGCAGGCCGTAATAGTCGCCGCCGACTTCCGGATCGTCCTTCGGCGCCCGCAGGGTCACCAGGTCGAACTTGGCCTGGTTCCTCATATGCGCCTTGAGCCGCTCCGGCGATTGCCCGCAATAGCCGGTCGACCAGCCGCCGCGGTTGATCTCGCGCAGGATGTCCTCCGCCGACACCGCGCCGTACTCGACCTTGATGTTCTTGAACATCGCCTCGGCAAAGCCGAGCTTGCGCGCGAGCATATACATCAGGTCGTAATCGTTCTTGGATTCGAAGACCGGCTCGACGATCTTTTCGCCCCATTGTAGCGAGCGGTTGGAGGCGGTGCGCGAGCCCTCCATCTCGAAGCTCGTGCAGGCCGGCAGGAGATACGTGCCATTCTTGCGCTCGGAGAGCACCGACCACGCGGTCGGATAGGGATCGCACACCACCAGGAGCTCGAGCTTCTCGATGCCGCGCACCGCTTCCGGCATCCGGGTGATGGTGTTGACGCCATGCCCCATGACGAACATGGCCTGCACCGGATTGGGCTGGCTGATCTGGTCCTTCGGCAGCAAGGTCGCGTCGAACCAGCGCGTGCTCGGAATGCCCGGTGTTTCCATCAGCGTCTTGCTCGGAAAGCGCGACTTCATCCACTCGTAGTCGACTTCCCACACTCGGCACCAATGCCGCCAGGCACCTTCGGCAAGGCCGTAATAAAGCGGCAACGTCGTCACATCGAGGCCGAGATCGGTCGCGCCCTGCACGTTGGTGTGGCCGCGGAAGATGTTGGCTCCAGCACCGGGCATGCCGACATTGCCGGTGGCAAGCAGCAAGAGACAACTGGCGCGGACATTTGCGGTGCCGGTAGTGAATTGCGTCTGCCCCATCGCCCAGATCAGCGTCGCCGGCTTCTGCTTGGCAAACAGTTCGGCGATGTGCTTGACCTGCGCCTCGGGCAGGCCGGTGACGCGCTCGACCTCCTTCGGGTTCCACTTCGCCGCCGCCTTGCGGATCTCATCGACACCGTAGACGCGCTGGCTGAGGAATTCCTTGTCCTCCCAGCCATTCTCGAAAATGTGCCACAGCATGCCGTAGATTGTGGCGATATGGGTTCCCGGGCGCACCCGGACATATTCGGTTGCGTGCGCCGCCGTCCGCGTCATCCGCGGATCGACCACGATCATGTTGGCGCGGTTGAGCTCCTTGCCCTCGAGGATGTGCTGCAACGAGACCGGATGCGCCTCGGCCGGATTGCCGCCCATCAACAGGATGGTCCGAGCGTTGCGGATGTCGTTGTAGCTGTTGGTCATCGCGCCGTAGCCCCAGGTGTTGGCTACGCCGGTGACGGTCGTGGAGTGGCAGATGCGGGCCTGGTGGTCGGAATTGTTGGTGCCCCAGAATGCCGCGAGCTTGCGGTTGAGATAGGCCGCCTCGTTGGTGAACTTGGCCGAGCCGAGCCAATACACCGAGTCGGGCCCCGCGTTCTGGCGGATCTCCATGAGCTTGTCGCCGATCTCATTGATCGCAGTCTCCCAGGAGATCCGCATCCACTGGCCGTTGACGAGCTTGACGGGATAGCGCAGCCGCCGCTCACTCAGGACGTCGTCGCGGACCGCAGCACCCTTGCAGCAATGCGAGCCGCGATTGATCGGGCTGTCGTAGTCCGGCTCCTGCCCGATCCAGACGCCATTCGAGACCTTGGCGATCACTGAGCAGCCGACCGAACAGTGGGTGCAGATATTCTTGCGGGTCGCGACGGGCGCGCCCGGAGCCGCCGGTGGGCCGGCCTCCGCCTTGCGCACACCATTCAGCGCGAGCTCGCCGAGCGCCGCGAGCGCGCCGGCCGCGATTCCCGAACGCTTCAGAAAAGTGCGTCGATCCAATCCGCCGCCCGGCCTGTTCGCTTCAGCGAGAACGGGCTTTGCACTTCCTCGACGACGATCGGACTTCCTAATCAGCAAGAACGCCTCCCTCTAGCGAGCGCCGGGATAGCTGTTGACACGGTAGAAGTCTCGAACCTCGGCGGAATCGGCCTGATAGCGCGCCCTGCGCTTATCCTTCATATCGACCGATTGCGCGGGTGCCGGCCGCGGCAGCAATGCGCCGGCAGCGACTGCGCCGCTCCCGGCGATGGTCAGGCGAAGCAGATCACGCCGAGGAATTCTTCGCTCAGAGCTTTCCTTCTCCGGATTTTCCTTCATCGCGACGCGCGCTCCCAAACCAGGTTCGCTATTTACTAAGCTCCACGCGATGTCGGACTTCAATTGCGAACCGGTCACCGCGCACCGCACCAACCGTTACCGGATTTCAGGTGTAGTTTACTAGCAGCCGCTTTCAAATTCGCACGATCACATCGGCACGTTTGCGGCCGATCGAGAAAACTTGAACGCGCTGTTCTCTTGCTTGGTT
The DNA here is from genome assembly GCF_020329485.1 of Bradyrhizobium cenepequi. GTDB lineage: Bacteria > Pseudomonadota > Alphaproteobacteria > Rhizobiales > Xanthobacteraceae > Bradyrhizobium > Bradyrhizobium cenepequi. The sequence continues at coordinate 38,047 of NZ_JAGKJI010000010.1, read as the reverse complement.
CTCTTGCTTGGTTCTCTTGCTTGGTTCTCTTGCTTGGTTCTCTTGCTTGGTTCTCTTGCTTGGTTCTCTTGCTTGGTTCTCTTGCTTGGTTCTCTTGCTTGGTTCTCTTGCTTGGTTCTCTTGCTTGGTTCTCTTGCTTGGTTCTCTTGCTTGGTTCTCTTGCTTGTCACTTTCCCTCAGCGAAAGACACCAGTCGATCATCTGCTTCGACGAAGTCGCGAAGCTGCGCGTGCAGTCCTTCGTTGGGAGCTTTCCTGATCTGGAAGAAGGTGACCATGTCGGCGATCTGCTGCCGCAGACGTGCTGAAACCTCAGACTCGCCGATCTCCTTCGTCGAAGAATCATTCGTTGGTGAAACCCACGACTGGGCAGTTCACCAGATGTCCGATCGTTTTAACCGGACCTCCGACAGGGCTTACCAACAAGCCAGCTTCGCTTTTTGCTGTAATATCGTCACCGTCAGTGATAAGTTTTCGTTGATTCTTTTCGATAGTCTCTTTGGTCCACTCGGCCAGTTGAACATCCCACATCGGTGAATATCCGGCACTGATCTCCTTGAAATTCGCAAGGATGTCGAGTGAAGGGCCTTCGCCACTGAGCGCGCTGTTAAGCCCTTGGCGCTCCGGATCCTTCGGACCGGTCTTACCATTTACGATTGTGTAGATAACCTCCGTCGCGCCGCTTTGGAGGATGTCGCTTTCGGCGGGCGCAAAGGTGGATGCCTCGAGCGCTGCTGATTCCTCGGAGTTGGCGTCGAAGCTGAGGTACCGCAGATGCTTGCCGTCCGCAAATCCGAAGCGCAGCTTCAAGTCGACGGTGCCATTGTCAGGGCAGATGCTTGCCACCGAGTCGGTCACAACCGAGTAATCGGGATTGCCGCCGCAGAACGAGATCTTCTCTGGTCCGACGTTGAAGGCGATCATGGGGGCGTTGAAAACAATGTCATTACGGTTTGCCACCCGGACCAGCGGGCTATAGTGCGCATCCCCGACAGACCCGGCCCGCGCCAACCTAGGCGGGAAGAAGTTTGGCGTCTCTCCGGCCGTCAACGTCTGAACTGGTGAGAAATCAACCCGCCCCGATTTGAAGGTGAAGTTATTGGCCTCATCCATTTCCGCAACCCGCGTGCTCGCGAGGTCTTTTGCCTCACTGAGGCTCGGCGCCCATGTGAGGCCCATTTTCTCGGAAGTGGCGAAATCGCTTACGTCGGTGAGAACGAACCAAACTGTCTCTCCGGAGGAAAGGCGACCGCGATGAAGCGGCAATCTTACCACTTCTCTTGCAAGATCGACTTGGCCCGAGGTGAGGAACAGCTTCGTGATTTTCTTCTCGGTCGATGTATCCGCCGCCGAACTCCCCTCAGTCGCGAAAAAAGACATAAGAAGAACCATCATCGGTCCGTAAACGCATTTCCGAAGAGGTTTGCTGGATTTCATAATCGCTCCGATCACTGGCTTTCATAGCCGGCTTTGGCCGGACCACCATTTTGGCGATTTCGCACCTACTTCTTCAGTCCGGGATAACCGGAGACATAGATCCAATCCGTCGCCTTGGCTGGAACGTGGCAGCCCAGACAATCAGTACGAAAATCCTTCGAGGTGGTCTTGACCTTATTGTCAGCATCAAACCAGGACCAGGCCCAGCCGTTACCCCACAGCTTGTTGTCAGGGTGGCTGTTCTTGCCGTCCTTCACCATCATGAACCAACCCTTGAGACGATCTACATGACTGACCGTGCCCGTGGTCATTTCTTCAGTCGCTGTGCTCTGGACCTCTTTTACCAAGACCGATCCATCAGGGAACTTGCCCGTAGCGCGATACGCCTCCGCAGCTCCCGGCGAGGCGTAAACAGTGTGCATCTCTTTCGCACCCTTCTCGTCGCCTGCGACAGACCAACTTCCGAGGTATTCATAGCTCGTGCGGTAATTGTCCGGTATGCGCATATTGCCAGCCGCGTCGACGAGTTGAACCTTCCCAGAGGCGGCCTGACTGCCTGCTGGCAGTGAGACCAGGAATCCAACGCCCGTCGCAATTATTGACGCCGACAAAGCCGCCATCGCTGGCTTGAGAATCGTCATCGCAGCCTCCTACTTCTTTTTCTGATCGGCAGGGACGGGGACGCTATCAAGCAGGGCATAAAACTGCGTCCACACGTCATCGCGTTTAGCACTAGCGATATGACAATACGCGCATTCCTCCAGTGGCCTGACCTTGGCGGTGGCAGCCTTCGGCTCGAAGTGATTGAAGTTGTAGTAACCCCAGCCATTGGTCTCGGTGTACCGTTTGGTGTCTTTGACGGTTACATCGGCGCCGTTAAAGGGCCCCGGAAAGAACCCGCGCCCAGAGGGCTCTTGCCTCGAACCGTCCGCACGATCGGCGGGCAGCATAAGTTGTAGCTCCTTTACGAAGATGGTTCCTTCGGGGAAGACGCCAGTCTTCTTATAGATTTCATAGGAACCAGGCTCGATGTACACGTTGTGGAATTCCGGGAAGTTTGCTTTCCCATTGTTCAATATGTTTGGTGTCAGAGGCGAGCCAACATAAACCCACTCATGGAAGTTTTTCGGTAGCAGGAGAGCACCATCACTCGTGTATTCCGGAAGATAGCGCCCAGTCGCATGCCAGTCGTCCGGTGGAGGAAGCTGTGGTTGCTGCGCGAATACCGCCGTTGTGATTGCGCCGACAGCAAGAACGCTGGAAAGTAATACTGACACCGTGTGCTTCATGATTTTTTCTCCAGTCAATCCGCGATTCGCTCGCGGCAGCGATAAGAATGACTTCCTCTGCCCAGCAAGGCGAGATTTAACCCAGGTGCCTGCATCGCGAAAATCGAATGTGGGCATCGAATCGATACCCATTGGGAATGTGGTCCCGGGCAGCTTATCGTTCGAGACACGATACTGCCTTGGCCAGGCACCTTGCTGCCTCGCAAGGCGGTGGCCATTGTGAATGTTTGCAGCTCGACGAGGCGATCTCTGCGCTTAACGTCGAGAGCGTGCACCTAGTCCAGCACTCACTAGCAGTCTGCTGAAAAACCCCTCGCCGTAGCGAGACTTTGCTGATTCACTTTTTTATCACGAATTGGTGGAGGCTCGTATGCGGAGCACATTTGTGGATCAGGGCCGGCTGTTTTCGTACATCTCGCCGAGACGTTGGCGCCGCCGAACCATCCGCTGAGAAGGATTCAGGCGCTTGTCTGTGATGTGCTGGGCGAGCTGAACCGTAGCTTTGGTAAGCTCTATTCGAACGAAGGATGCCCCTCGATCCCTCCGGAGCAATTGCTGTGCGGGCGTTCTACGGCATTCGGTCGGAACGACAGCTGATGGAGCAATTGGACTACAATCGCTTGTACTGCTGGTTCGTGGGGCTGTCGCCGGACGATCCGGTCTGGGATCCGACCAGCTCCACGAAGAACCGTGAGCGGCTGCAGAACGGCAACGTGTTTACGAAGCTCATGAACAAGAACCATCCTCAGATCAAGTCGCTATTGTCGGACGAGCATTTTCGGTAGACGGGACGTTGATTGAAGCCTGGGCTTCGGACCACGCGCCACCAAGGCTATGGCATGCCGCAATCGCGTCGGGCGACGATCGAATGCATCTTCGGTTGGGGCAAGCAGCATGGCACAAAGCGCAAAACAAGACATGCGTCATCTGTCGCGTTGCAGCCGACTTCATGCTCAACCTCATCGCCTACAACCTGATCCCCGTTCCGAAACTCGTCCCGGCGTAGGCCCGCCCAGCAAAATTACCCCGAATGATCGACCGCATCACCAGAGCCACGCCCACAAGAAAAAAGCCAATGCTGTTCCCCGCAAATTTCAATTTCAAGGCGGCGGTTATAGACGTTGCCAAGCTCGTCGACCGCCATGGTGTGCACCCAGTGGAATGGACTGGCGTTGGGGCCTCCGCCGCCGAACCGGTTTTTCAGCAGACTGCTAGACAAACTGATGGACCGCCGACGCGCCACAAACGCGACCGCGCATGTGCTTGCGACCGAGCGCAAGGCAGCGGACTGCATTCTTGTCATGAAGGTAGCTGGATCGCGCTACTTGCCTTCTCAAGTTCACACCAAAGATCGCATTTAGCTGACGCACATGGCGATAATCAGAGGGCATACAAACAATAACTTGTGCAAGACGAGAGGGCCTGAAAGATAATGAGCCATGGACAACCGGGGCTTCAGCTTTAGGGCCTGACAAAGATGGCAGATCACGTTATAGAGGCGGAATTGCTGGCGAGACTTCAAACTCGCGCGCGTGCCGGCAAAGCACGTCCGTGCTTGAGCGCAATGTCGGGGCAAGGAGCGCCAGCCGTGCACTTGCCCGCAAGGGTCGCGTCCAGGCCGGAGGACACGAAGGGCGCGGACCAAGCGTACGAGCGCCACTTCCGCAAGGCCCTCGATCGCTTGCACGATGAGCGGCGCTACCGTGTTTTCACCGACATCGAGCGCATTTCTGGCCGCTTCCCGGTCGCCAAGTGGCGCCGGCCCGACGGGATGATCACCGAGATCACGGTCTGGTGCTCCAATGACTACCTCGGCATGGGGCAGCGCCCTGAGGTCGTGGCCGCGATGATCGAGACTGCCCGGTGCTGCGGCGTCGGCGCAGGCGGCACGCGCAACATCGCGGGAAATAACTCGCCACTGGTGGACCTTGAGCGCGAGCTCGCCGACTTGCACGGCAAGGAGGCGAGCCTTGTCTTCACCTCGGGCTACGTCTCGAACCAGGCCGGCATCTCGACGATCGCCAAGTTGATCCCGGACTGCTTGATCCTGTCCGACGCCTTCAACCACAACTCGATAATCGAAGGCATCCGTCAATCGGGCTGCGAGAAGCGGATATTCCGCCACAACGATCACGGCCATCTTGAGGCTTTGCTACAGGAGGCGGGGGACCGCCCTAAGCTCATCGTGTTCGAGTCCGTCTACTCCATGGACGGCGACGTGGCACCTATCGGCAGGATCTGTGACCTTGCAGATCAGTACGGCGCGATGACTTACCTCGACGAGGTCCACGCGGTTGGCCTTTATGGCCCCCGCGGTGGCGGGATCAGCGAGCGCGACGGGGTGATGCACCGCGTGGATGTAATCGAGGGCACCCTCGCCAAAGGCTTTGGCTGCATCGGGGGCTATATCGCGGCCTCGCAGACAATCTGTGATGCGGTACGCAGCTTCGCCTCGGGCTTCATCTTCACCACAGCCCTGCCGCCTGCGGTTGCCGCCGCTGCCCTTACTTCCGTGCGCTACCTCAAGCACTCGAATGCCGAGCGTAAGGCACACCAGCGACAGGCCGCTGCAACGAAGGCCGCGCTCAAGGCCGCTGGTCTGCCGGTGCTCGACACCGACACTCACATCGTGCCGGTGATGGTCGGTGATGCAGAGCGGTGCAAGGCGGCTGCCGATCACCTGCTTGAGCGCCACGCCATTTACATCCAGCCGATCAACTACCCTACTGTCCCACGCGGCACGGAGCGTTTGCGCATCACGCCCTCGCCCTTCCACGGGGCGGCACACATAGCCAAACTAACGGCCGCGCTCGTCGAGACCTGGGACACTCTGGCTTTCGATTGAGCCGTGTCCCTGGGCGAGCTGGGTCCTCGACAGCGGGCTTGCTCGGCCATACGCGAACAGGGCGCTCCGATGGTTCGGCCAAGAGGCGAGCCTGGGCCGAGCCATCGAAGTTCCGCCACGGAGTCATCGGCCCAACCGTGGCGTCACGTCTGGCACCCGTGTCGCTAAGTCCGATGTCTCACGCGATGTGATGCCAACCTGGGCTCGCGCCGCGGCGAGCGAGAAGCAAGCAGGGGGAGCGTTCTAAAAACGCGAGCGGCGCGGGACATAGCTGACTGAAAGCGAAAATGAGCCACACACAATCCTGCCATCTCCTGGTCGCGGACCTCTGGGTCGTGCGCGGTGGGCGCACAGTGCTCCGTGGCGTATCGTTACGGCTGGACGGCGGACAGCTTGGTGAAGTAACGGGCTCAAATGGCGTGGGCAAATCAACCCTGCTGCGTGTGATCGCCGGCTTCTTACCCCCAGCGTCCGGCTGCGCGTCCTGGAACGAGTCGGGAGCCAAGGATCTGGCGCCTCTCGCGGAGCGCGTCCACTACGTGGGTCACCTCGACGGGTTGAAGTCCGCACTGACCGCTCGCGAAAACCTCCAATTCGGTCTGACACTTTCAGGGCAGGCCCGGCTGACCCCTCGGGAGGCGCTCGACCGCGTCGAGCTCGCCCACGTTGTCGACCTGCCGGTCGGCTATCTTTCGGCAGGCCAGCGCCGCCGCGTCGCCTTGGCCCGGCTCCTGGTCGCTGACCGCCCTCTCTGGCTGCTCGATGAGCCATTGACCGCACTCGACCGGGCCGCACGTGTCATGCTGATGGGTATTGTGGCCGATCATCTCGGACGCGGCGGCTTGGTGCTTGCGGCGACCCACGAACCACTCGGTCTGCCAGGGACCCTCGAACTGAGGCTTGAGGCGCAATGAGGGCAGTGCCGTGGCGCCCTACCCGCCGCCTCCATGCGCCCCGGAGCGAGAAACAAGGCCGGGCCGATCCTTTTCTTCAAGGGAGACGGTCACGCCGCTATGGCGGCGGCGGCGGATGGAGGCCATGACAGATACTCTTCTTGCCGTCTTTTACCGCGATCTCGTGCTATCGCGCCGCATCGGCGGCGGAGGGTCTCTCGCGATAATCTTCTTCCTCGGTCTCGTCACGATCGTGCCCTTCGCGATCGGACCCGACTTGAACCTGCTATCGCGAATCGGTCCGGCCATCCTGTGGCTCGGAGCATTCCTGGCGACTCTGCTAGGCCTTGACCGGTTGTTCCAAGCCGACCACGAGGATGGTTCGCTGGACCAGATGCTTCTGTCACCGGCACCTCTAGAACTCGTTGTCCTGGTAAAGTGCCTAGCCCACTGGTGCGTCACGGGGCTGCCGCTGGTGATCCTCTCTCCCCTGTTCGGCCTGATGTTGGCCCTGGATGGCCCGGCGCTCGGGGGAGTGACCGTGAGCCTGCTAGTAGGCACACCAGCTCTAACTTTTCTGGGCGCGATCGGCGCAGCCCTTACCGTCACGTTGCGACGCGGCGGCCTTCTGCTCTCGATTCTCGTCGTACCGCTGGCGGTGCCAGTGATGATCTTTAGCGTCTCGGCGGCCTCGGCGGCGGCGAGTGGCACGGTGTCATTCCTAACGCCCTTTCTGATCCTCTGCGCGCTTGGTCTCGCGTCCTTCGCGCTCGCCCCGATCGCTGCAGCCGCCGCGCTTCGCGGGGCGGGGGAATAAAGGATTGCAAGCGGTGGAAATAAGTTCGTTCCGAAGCGGATCACGTCAGTGAAACGGCTCCAATATCTGGACTATCTGCGGCGCGATGCGACTAACGCCACCGTTCGAGTCGAGGCTTGAAGCGAAGAGGTGAAACGCCTCGGCACGTGCATCTCGCAAGATAAAACGATCCGACTAACGCCAAAATCACTCAGAGGGAATATCGGCGTTCAATACCGACGCCAGCCGGTCGCACTCGGCTTGGCTCAGCGGATCAGGCGGCGGGGACTGCCTGCGGCGGCGCAATCCGAGAAGAAGCGGGATCGCGCCGACCGCAAACAGGAGGGCCGGCGTGCCCCAGAGTAGGGCGGTTTCCGAGTCGAATGGCGGTTTCAACAGGATGAAATTTCCATAGCGCCGCACCAGGAAATCGCGCACCTGCGCGTCGCTGTCGCCCACCTTCAGACGTTCGCGAACCAGTAGCCGGAGATCCCGCGCAAGCTCCGAGTTCGAATCGTCGATCGACTGGTTCTGACAGACAAGACAGCGCAGCCCAACGGAAATTCCCCGCGCGCGCGCTTCGAGCTTTGAATCGGCTAGGATCTCGTCGGGCTGCACCGCGCTCGCCAGACCGGGCGCGAGCCCCGCGAACACGACCAAAAGAATGAAAAAGCGACGGAGCGCGGTCATTCTGCGGGCTGCGGCGCTACAGGATCGCCAGAGAGGCGGCTGTGAATGGCGCGCCGCGCAAAGCCGATCCTGAGACGCCGATCGGACAACGACACAATTCCTCCGATCGCCATCACGATCGCGCCAATCCAGATTGTCGTAACGAGCGGCTTCCAGAACATGCGGGCATCGATCGAACCATCTGGGTGCTGGTCCCCGACCGAGATGTAGACCTGCCCGAAACCTATTGTCGCGATGCCGGCTTCCGTTATCGTGGTCTGGCGCACCGGAAACGTGCGCTTGGCCGGTTCAATCGTCGTCACCGTCGACCCACCCTGCCTGATAATCGCACGGACCCCTATTTCGGAATAGTTGGGGCCCTGTCGCTGCTCAAGCTTGACTATGGTGGCTTGATAGGGTCCGAGATCGACCGTCTGCCCCGGCTTGACCGCCGCAATCCGCTCCACACCCCAACCGGTTGCGGCGAGCCCCAACAATGTCACGCCGAGCCCCGCGTGGGCGATAGCCGTGCCCCAAGCCGAACGCGGAAGCCCAGTCGCGCGGGCCAAAGTCGCCCGCCAGGCCTGCCCTCTGCCCCAGATCCGCGACACCAGTTCGCTGGACGATCCGAGGATCAGATAGACCGCCAAGCCCACACCTATCGGGGCGAGGACCGGGCCGCCACGCAGGGCCGCCGCAAGAACTAGTGAAAGGGCCACGCCCGCCACCGCCGCAACCATCACCCGTTGCGCTGCGCCCAGAAAGTCGCCACGCTTCCAGGCAAGCGACTGGCCGATCGGCATTAGTAGCAGGATGGAGAGGACCAACGGAGCGAAGGTCAGATTGAAAAAAGGCGCGCCGACCGAGATCTTGTCGCCGGTCAAGGTCTCAAGCACCAGAGGGTAAAGGGTACCGGTGAGGACGATGCCGCAACAGATGGTCAGCATTAGGTTGTTGATCACGAGCGCACCTTCCCGAGACACAGGCGCGAACAGGCCGCCGGGTCGCAAGGCCGGAGCGCGCCAAGCGTAGAGAACGAGCGACCCGCCGATAAATAGGATAAGGATCGCGAGGATGAAGAGGCCGCGTGATGGGTCGCTGGCGAAGGAGTGCACCGAGGTAAGCACGCCCGAGCGGACCAGGAACGTGCCAAGCAGCGAAAGCGAGAAGGTGAGAATCGCGAGGAAGATGGTCCAGATCTTGAGCGCGTCTCTCTTTTCCATGACGGCCGCAGAATGCAGCAGCGCCGTGCCCGCGAGCCAGGGCATCAATGAGGCATTCTCGACCGGGTCCCAGAACCAGAATCCACCCCAGCCCAGGGTGTAATAGGCCCAGTAGGAACCCATCGCGATACCGAGCGTCAGGAAACTCCAAGCGATCAGCGCCCATGGTCGAATGTATCGGGCCCAGGCGGCATCGACGCGGCCGCTAATCAGCGCCGCCGCCGCGAAGGAGAACACAATCGAGAAGCCGACATAGCCGAGATAGAGCAGCGGCGGATGTATCGCGAGGCCAGGGTCCTGAAGCAACGGATTGAGGTCTTGCCCCTCGAAGGGTGCGGGAAATCGGCGCGCGAAGGGGTCGGATGTGAGCAGAATGAAGAGCAGGAAGGCAAACGCGATCCAGCCCTGGACCGCCAGCGTATTGGCCCGCAGTTCATCTGCCATGCCGCGGCCAAAGCTCGCCACCGCGGCTCCGAAGATCGCCAGGATTAAGACCCAGAGCAGCATAGAGCCTTCATGATTGCCCCAGACGCCGGCGATCTTGTAGACGAGCGGCTTGGTGGTGTGTGAATTCTCAACGACCGTTACGAGACTGAAGTCGGACACCACATGAGCGTAGGTCAGCGCCGCAAAGGCATAGGCCACCAGCGCAAATTGGGTAATCGCGGCAGGCACCGCCATGGAGGCGAGCCCGAGATCGCCGCGGCGAGTACCCCAGATCGGCAGAACCGACTGCAGCAGTGTGACCGCCAAGGCGAGGGCGAGCGCATAATGTCCAGTTTCGACGATCACCCTGTCACTCCTGGAGGCTGATGTGAACCATAAACGGCAACTCTATTGTGTCTGCGCGGATTTCTCGCCGTCACGCCAAATACCCTGCCGTTTGAGTCTGTCGGCAACATCCTTGGGCATGTAGCGCTCGTCATGTTTGGCGAGCACAGTGTCGGCATGAAAGAGGTTTGGGCCTTCCACCGTGCCCTCGGCCACGACACCCTGCCCTTCCCGGAAGAGATCGGGTAGCAATCCTGTGTAGATGACCTTGATGTGCTGCTTAAGGTCGGTCACCGCGAAAGTGACGGTCGACGACCCCTCATGGATCAGTGAGCCCTGCTCCACCAGCCCGCCGATGCGCAGCCGCGTTCCCAGCGGCGGCGCTTTCTCGGCCATTTCGGTCGGCCCGTAGAAGAACACGATGCTGTCACGTAGCGCAAAGAGTACGAGACTCATCGCGATCGCCAAAGTTATGCCGGCCGCGCCGATGAGGAGGAGGCGCCTTTTCTTTCTTGCCAAAATTTATCCTTTCAGCCCGAGCTGTTTGACGAGCCAATCAACGCGTGCCAACGCTTCATGTTGCCCGAATGCCTAACCCGCGCATTTGCCACGGCCTCTTCGACCTTCTCTTGCTTACACGGGACGGCGTAGGCCCTGATCAATCGCAGCCACCCGTCGAGATCGTGATCGTCCTTCGTGGGCTGCTCAGCGAGTCCCTCCACCATCCCACTGATCGCCTCCGTCCTCTGCTCTGGAGGCGGCTCCGCAACGCCAGTCCCGCCTAGGCCGGACCGCGCGGCGTCCACGTCCGGCCGCGGCGCTCCGGCAACAGCAGCCAAATGCGGATGTACGGCATCCGTCCACGGCGCGTCGGATGGCGAATCCGCTCGTAGCGCCTCCCAGAGTTGCCTCGCTTTTTCTGTGCTGCCGTCTTGCTCGACCGCGATCGCCTGGAAGCCGTGTCCGTCGTTGCGGTCGGCCGCCTGATGCACTCCGATCTTGGGGATTACAGCCGTTGGGTTGAACTCCGCACCCGTCCGGCGTGATGCTGGCATGTCAAGTTGGTTAGGCGCGCCCACCCTAAGATAAAGCGCCAGCGCGATAAACGGCAGCACCACAACAACCGCTAGAACGGCGCAGATGCGCCTCGGTCGCGCCGATGCATGCGGCCGATCCTTCGGCACGGAGTCGACGGAGGCGAGCAGCCGGCGCGCAATTTCGGCCCGCGCCGCTGCGGCATCCTCAGCTGCGACTAAGCCTCGGCGGACATCATCATCCGTTTCAACCAAAAGGCTTCGATAGAAAGCGATGTCAGAAGCGCGCGAGTTACGCTCTTCGTGCCGCGCCGAGAGCGGCCTGAGCAGCGCCAGCGAGACCGCGGCCGTCATCATTGCGAAGGCAAGCCAAAACATGTCTTAAGATCCTTCACTGCCGACTTCCGCGAACGCGTGACCTTGCAAAACATGGTACATTCGCCATTCTCCACGACCAAAATGCTCCTGCAGCGTAGCTTCTTCGAGCTGATCGATTGCCGGCCAGTGGCGCAAGCCAGCGACGCCGCGCGCGAAGACAAGATCAGACTTTTGGGACCTGTTGTATATGGATCGAGACTTGGCAAGATAGCCGTCATGGCCGTTGTGCGCTTGCGATTGCCGCCATCAAAGCGGGACGGGTCGCGTCCGAGATGCCGCCCACTAGCTTGTAGGCGATGGTGCCATTTCCTTTGATTACGTAGGTCTCGGGGACGCCATAGACGCCGAAATCAATACCGGTCCTGCCGGACGGGTCAATGCCGACCTGTGCGAACGGATTGCCCTTGGCATTGAGATAGCTCCGCGCACTCCCTGGGTCGTCCTTGTAGATGATGCCGGTAAGCTTTACCCCATGCTGCTGCAGCGCCGTGTCGCGCGACAAGGCCATAAGCGCCTCGTGCTCGCTATGACATTCGACGCACCAGGACGCGAACACGTTCACAAGCGTCACATGTCCTGCCTTCAGGTCGGCGCTCGACAGGCCGGGCGGCCCGGGCGTGGCGAGCCCGTCAAGCGGCGCCAACGCGAATTGCGGCACCGGCCGGCCGATCAGGGCCGAAGGCACGAGCGACGGGTTGTCGACACCGAGCCGCACCGCGAGCTGTGTGGCAATTCCGAGGAAGACCAGAAGCGGGACTACCGCCAGAATGCGGACCAGGTGGTGCCGGGAGGCCGCGACATCGGGCGAGAGGAATTTCGAGGGAGGAGTGTCGTTCATGAGCGATTGCCGAGACGGTCTGATGCAAGGCGGGCCAGCGCATGGAGCTGAAGCCGATAGTCGAAGAGGACGGCCGCGATCGTCCCGATCAGGACCGCGCCCGTCACCAGATAAGCCGCCACGATGAACCCGCCATGCTGAGCCATCGCGCCCTCAGGAAACCGCTTCGACCAATTGCATTCGGGCCCCAGCGGATTCACCAACGGCCGCCAGCATGATCGCGAGCCGCTGAGCGCGGCGCCGCATGATTTCGTTGCGGACCGCCATAACGTGGAGCGTCGCGAATAGAAGCGTATATGCAAGCGACATCACGAGCAGTGGCCAAAGCATCGGGCCGGCGATTGCCGAGCCTTCAATCCGGAACACGGAGGCTGGCTGGTGGAGGGTATTCCACCAGTCGACCGAAAATTTGACGATAGGAATATTGATGAACCCGACCAGCGTCATAATCGATGCAGCTCGCGCGGCCCTGCTGGCGTCCTCGATTGTCTGCCAGAGTCCGATCAGACCGAGATAGATCAGGAAAAGGACCAGCACGGAAGTAAGCCGGGCGTCCCACACCCAGTACGTGCCCCACATCGGCTTGCCCCAGAGGGAGCCGGTGACAAGGCAAATAAAAGTGAAGGCGGCACCGAGCGGCCCGGCAGCCTTCTGCGCCGCATTCGCAAGCGGGTGGCGCCAAACCAACGAGCCGACCGCCGAGATCGCCATCAGCGTATAGGCCAACATCGCCACCCAGGCGGCCGGAACGTGAATGTACATGATCCGCACCATCTCGCCCTGCTGGTAGTCGGGTGGTGCCGTGAACGCACCGAAGAGGCCGAGCGCAAAGGCTAACGCCGTCAAGGCCCACAGCCACGGCAGCAGCTTCGCGGCAATGTGCAGAAAATTGGTGGGATTGGCGTAGGCGATGAAACCGACCTTCAAGTTTCCGATCTCCTGAAATCAACAGCCCCGGATGCGTGGGTCGAGAGCTCTTTCGAGACTGATTGCCAACAGCTAGTGCCCAATTGCATCATCAGCAAAGCTAGCGAGGTGCGTATTGCGTAATACAATGCTTCCGCGGCAACTTCGCCAATTACAATCGGTTATCGTTTCGATGCCGTTGGCGCATCTGAATGGAACCCTTTGCCACGTATCAGCGCAGTCGAATGGCCTGACCGGCTTAACCGGTTTTGACATCTGCGAACCATCGGCGTTGAGCGCCAGGAAGATTACTGTCGATGGCGAGATTGAACCGAGCACGGCCTCGAAGCTGACCTTCCACCCGAAGCTTTGTGCGGATAGACCAGACGTGTTTCGGGCGAAGTAGCGGCTTCGCTCCGACGATCTTTCCCTTATTCCCAGGATCCGACGCGGGTCGACTTCGTCTTCCGAACAGCGACTCGATCCTGGCAGTCAGGCTCTAGGAGCGTCTCCAGGCGCTGTTGGGCAACCACATCGACGCGCGCCAAGCTTTCCGGTGATATCCGAAGCCGTCATCCGTCTTGGATGTGCAGCTTTCGCACGACAGTGTTGTTCGGCATGCAAAATTTGGGAGCGATGACGTAATTGCGATCGACGATTCTGGACTAAGGTCATCCTATTATCGTCGAGCTCTCGCAATCAACCGATTCGCAGCGCTACCATGAGGCGGTACGTCGAGCTCGACGTCTCGCAAAAGGAAACTTCAGTATGCGGGATCGACTGTAGCGGGCGGGTAACGTTCGAAGGCAAAGCTAAATCCGAGCCGGGGCCATTGAACTGCTTCGCAAGCGTGCACCAAATGCTGAACGTATCGGGTTTGAGAGCGGTGCAATGGCGAGCTGGCTTTCGCACGAACTGCGACGCGTCGACTTTCCCGTTGTCGATGCTCGCCACGCACATGCCGCACTCTCTCGAATCGCCTGAAAAAGAGCGATCAGAATGACGCTCGGGGACTGGCCGAGTTGGTCGGACGAAACCGGGCGGCGCCTCACGACGATCCCTGGCGTAGGCGTCGCGCAGACTGGGCGAGCTACGCCCGACATCCCGCTCAATCCCGGTTTTGCTGCGATCATGGTTCGTCAACTAATCGAACAACCAACCCTACGTTCTTGTTTGGTGTCGGACGCGTACTAATGGCGTTCACAGCAGCACGCAGTTAATCTGGGGATGACCCGAATCATCGCCGCTCCAGAACCGTCAGTAGCCGCGCCAGCGCGGCCGTACCCACCCCGCGTCGACAATGACGTGACGATCCTTTCCGATCTCAATCACCGTGCGGCCGCTTGCCGGCTCTGATGCTCCTGTTCGCTCTATGGCGACCATTCGCACCGCGCCGCAGCCTCCCCCGCCTTTTGTTTGGCCGCTGCCGCAGCATAGCCTCCATCGGCCCCGTCAACGAAGTGGACGTGATCGGACCGAATGTTTGAAGGAACGTAACAGGTGAGATGTGCGCTTTTCTGACGATGTGTACCCGCAAAACAAACGCCAGAACGCTGGGCGAAAACCAGTCGAGCTTCGATGGCATCTGCGATTTCCGGCGAACAATCCACCGTCATTTTCAGTCCATCATCGAACTTCCTGAAGTCCGTATTCTGCCAGATCTCTCGTCGATACTTGAAGGGTTCGAAACTGCCCATGCGAATACCTGCCGCAAGAACGATTCGCGTCTTGATTGCTCGTAGTGCATCTGCGGCGGCCGTCAGGAGGTTCGCGTGTGGGGAGTCCCTACTAACCAGTCTCTGGATCTCGCCTCCGAGCCAGCTGGGTAGCGGACCGCCCTCGGGCAACGGATGTCCCGACCGGCGCGAAGAAAATTCAATCAGGGCCAAAACATCTGCCACCAACGCCGTGTACGACCTTTGCTCTTCGATCGGTAAAGCAATAATAGACAAAATGATCCCCTGCTCGGTAGGGATTGGACCGAACCCGCAATAGAGCCCTGATAGATTAGGCTTGGCATCCAACGGTGCGCGGCGTATCGCGAATTCCCCTTTCTTCAGCTGCGTCTCCGCCCAGGCAACGCCACCCCCGGTGAACATGGCGTACGAGACGTTCTCGGATGCGGCATATCGCGCGACACGGACATCGTGACCGGCTGCACGGATCGCCGAAACAGGAACGATCGTGACTCGAAGCGCAAGATCGAGAGAATCTTCGGCCCAAGCCGCAGTTCGCGCCAATTCATACCGCACTTCATCGAGATACTTGCCCGGAATGGCTACGGTCGCTCCGTCGCCGCCGAAAACATAAGGAAAGCGGAGTTTAGGTAACGCGTTGGTTATGGCGACCAGCACCGCAGCACCTACAGTGTTGACAGCCTTGTATCGACCGGTCTCGATCGCCCGAGTCGATTGCACAACATCGGCTATCCCGATGAACCAATCGTCCGGCAGGGGAAGATAGCGATCGAAATTCGTCAGTTGCGAGAAGTTGTCGAATGGCTTCAGATCGGCGTAGAAATGCTCTGTATTCGTGCTTGCGGAAGCATGTTCTTGAGCAATCTTGCCCATCAAGCCGTCTTGGGGCGATGTCATTTGCTGGTTCTCTTGGCGGTTTTCTCACTCATTCAACTAGTCCGATATATGTGCGTGAGATGACATAGTCTGTATCCGATGCAAGATTGATGTGGCACGCTTCGCACTTTCGCTTTTCGCTCGGCATGGCGGTTTTTCGTAAGGGGTAGGCCTGTGACCAAACGTGAAATACACCCCGGTTTCTTTGCGCTCGCGCGAACCTCTTGGCATCCTTTCATCATGCCCAGCCGACACATCCCGTCTCGAAGACGCGCTCTCCGAATCCACCTTTGCAATAAACTGTACCCGGATCGCATCCTGCGCCCGTCTTCAGCGCGCTGAACTCGTTCACTATCTGCGTGCCATCCGCCCATCGCCCGGTGCTTTCGAACGCGGCCATGGCATTCGGCTCGACGTACGCGTTGAGTAACTCGGGTCCCTTCGTTGGCAGTCGATCGAGGACATTGATGTCGGCTACGCTGCGCGATACGATCAGCGCTCCAGCCAGCAATACCTGTGATATCTTCACTACGTGCATCTTTCCACGTTCCCACCAAAGGCATTCCGACGACGGCGTTTCGCCGAAGCAATGTCGACTCCATGGACCATTTCTATTCCTGCAGCGTATTGAGTAAAGTTATTGAAACTATAGAGGATCGCGATAGCTTGGAGCTGCGCCGCGAAGCTGCACCGCCGAGCCATTCACGACGCGCAAGACGCGGAAAGACGAATTACCTCTTGTCGGTCGGAGGGTGTAAGTGTGTCCATGGTCGAGGAGCGCCGATCTTCTGGCCTTCGTCCGGCTCTCTTCCATCTGACCGATCGCTGGTGCTCACCTTCAAGCGGATTAATGCCTTGCGAGAACGGCTTTGCGCAACGGGCGATCGAGATGATGCTCCACCGAAACGCACGTAACCCATCATACCGCACGAGCGCTTCGCGTACTGTACGGATGCCATCGTCGTCATCGATGATCGCGACCGAGGTTACACGGCTGCTCAATCGAGGGGCTGCATACCCGACAACTCTAGTGAACCGGCTGCCCTCCCACCTAGCCGCAGGCTCAGTCGGCGCTTATACATCGGAGGCGAACCGATTACGCTCGGGGCCCGCACTTGAGGTGAACACACTTCATACACCCGTCATTAGATTGGTTCACTTCGACTGAACTATCCTCAACGGCAGACGGTGACGTTGTTCGCAGCTGGGACGCCTAAGCTGCCTGCTTCGTAAGCAGATGGAAATACTGTAAGGCGCCCTGAGCGCTCCTGGCTCTTCCTCATAGCGGCAGCGCTAACCGGATAGTCAGGCCGCAGTCCTCATTCCTTTCTGCCCAAATCCGTCCACGATGCGCCTCTATGATGCGCTGGCTTATGAATAGGCCTAAACTCATTCGAGAGCCTCGTGTCGCGAAGAATGGATCGAACAAACGGCTCATATCGTTTGTGTTTGTTCCCGAGCCACCACCGCAATCGCGAAATGCCGTTAACACTTCGGCGTTGTCGGCACGGCACGATATTTCCAGCCTTCGCGGTCGGCCGGGCGCATCCTTCATCGCATCGATGGCGTTTTGCAGCAGGTTGAAAACGACCTGCTGTAGTCGCAAGCGATCTGCCCTCAACTCCGGCAACCCTTCATCGATATCGGCACGCACGGCAATGGATGACTTCTCCAACTCGTCACGAAACATGCCTAGTACTTCCAAAATGACGCCGTCGATCCTGATGAAGCTGAGGTTTGCCTGCGCCCCCTCCGCCAGCCCTTCCAATCCACCCACGATCGCAACACCCATCTTTCCGATGCACTGACGCCGAAGCATCGAATCATAAATTTCGTCGCGACTTGCCTCTGCGTGCCGCCTTAGCCGGATTTCTCGCGCGAGATCATCGGTTAATCGAAGGTTGGTTAGAACTGCGGCAGCCTGGATTGCAATGGCGCGAAAGCTTTCGATCGACGTTGCTCCGAAACTCCCGCCTCGATCCGCTTCTAGGTAGATCAGACCCACCGTGTCCCCTCGATACCTTAGAGGTATCCACAGGACGGAGAGGTCGATGCTGCTGCCATCGAACCTGGAAAGAACTTCGTTCCTCGAAATGGGGTCGGGCATGCTGGCGGCATGCTCAAGAGTCCCAAGGTCCAACGCAAACCGCGAGGACGAGAACCGAACATCCCTCACAGCGTTCTCGGCCCAGTTCGACGTGGCGAACGGTACGAACTGACCGTTCTCGTTGAATAGCACAGCCCCAGCTGACGCTCGTGACCGCTGAAGAGCGATCCCGAGGAGCGCCTTTGCAAGTTGTTCTCGGCTTCCCGCCTCGAGAAGGGCCAAGGTCGCGTTTTGCTCTTCCTCGACTCTTTCGCCCTGTACACTTATTGGCATCGCCAATTTGGTCTCGCAGGTTTTGCGCAACACATCATTGCTGAAGATGACTCATGAGAAGTTTCCAGGTGATCGAGCGATCTCGTCGGACTTTTCGTTGAGAGCGAAGTGTCTCGCATCCAGGATGTCACCATCCCAGAGTGCGAGCGCATGCTGAAATGAAGATTGGGAATGCTACCGATAAGGACTGGTTATGCACTTCCAGGAAACGCGGTACATCATGCATAAATGCGCGGTGACCAGCTCCAGAGAAGGAAGGTTCTCAGTCGCTGATCCTGGTAACTTGTCGATTTTGAGTCGCCAGGGAGCGTCCAGCGAAAATACCTAAGTCGACTCAACCATGATAGCGGAAAGGTCCGCCTTCCAGTTGCGCAGCCGTGCGATCTTCACAAAGGCATCGAGCGCAGGAGTGTAGCGGCGCCCCGCAATCACGAGTAATTGAACTAGCCATCGCAAGGGATCGCCCTAGATGCTCGAGCCACAACCAATGGCAATCGCATCATGTGTTCCGCAGTGAGCATGATGCTGAGGCCCGCCGTATGTTGCAGATGACTTTCGTGCCGACCGCGATGGACAATCTTCCGTCCATGGGTCTGAAGAAGATGAGCATCCAAAGCGGCTTCGACAAATCCGCAACCGACCCGTTCCAACCAGGTCACTCCGACGAGCTCATCGGCTGGGATCAACGTTTGCATTGTCAGTATGGGTCGGCGGCTGGTCCTTAGCGACACTGCAAGTACCCGTCGGTGATTGAGAGAAGCTGACCATCTGTCGTGGTTGTTAGCGAGGTTATGTTAACTCGCCCGCAACACGGCCTGATCGTAAGCGCTGTTCATTGGCCCCCCTTCGGACGGACGGGCAGCAGGACTGACGATGCATGCACTTGCCTGGTCCGCCCAAATTCGAATGTACGGTCAATCCCATGCGATCGGCGATAGCCCATCAGTGGCCGGCGGGTCAGTCGGGCCGCGATTGATGCAGGCCAAGTTCGGTATCCCGGCCGGCGATGTCGCTTAGCGTAGGGCCTCACGGTGAGGACTTCCGCCGCTTCTTCGGTTGTGAGCACGACGGAACGAAGCTAACCGGCAGGTGCTTTTTGGCGAATGCCCCCCAATCTCCTCGGCCGCTGCGATGATCATCTCCCTCTTGCGGCCCCGGTTGAAGAGTGCCGGACCCTCGGACACCGATTGAGGACCCTTGGGCAATGGGTTCGTCATAAGGTAAAGCTGGGCGGAAGGAGAACCGGCCAGCTTACCAAGCGCCCAAATCTCTGGCGACGCGCCGCCACCGTTCATCAACCGCTGCGGTGGCTTAAGATCGGAGATAATCGGTTTGCGCAGCACCTCCTCTCGCTACGGCGCTGGCGCCCAGGCCTTCCATTGGCTGACCGTCGTGTTGGTTCTCGCCGCCTATGTGCTGAGCAAGGGCGACCGCGATTCGCTCTATTCCGCCGCCGCGGACGGGCTCCGCAGGATTCACGAGGCGCTCGGGGTGCTCGTTTTCATTGTCGTCGTGCTGCGGCTGCTATGGGGGCTGATCGACAGCACGCCCGCGAAGCAGCCGATGCCACGATGGATGTCTGCGGCCGCGAAGCTGGTCCACTTCGCGCTTTATGCGCTCCTCATCGCAGTTCCGGCAACGGCCGTGCTCGGTACCTGGCTCGAGGGGATTCCCGTCACCCTTCCCGGATTCGACATCGCCCCCCAGATCGCGAAGGCGCATGGACTGGGGCAGCTGATCATGGAAATACACACCACCCTCGGCAACGCCATCCTCTGGGTTGCCGGCGTGCATGCAGCCGCGGCTCTCTTCCACCACTTCTATCTGCGCGACGAAGTCTTTCAGTCGATGGCTCCGGGCGGGTGAATGATTAGTCCGAGCTAGTGCGGCGAGGCGTTTTCCCTCTGAATCCGGCGAGGTGGCTCCGGCAGAATCACTCGGTCTCAGGTTGCGCTGCCCTTCAAGGAACGGTAGTTCCTTGAGACGGCTCACCGGCACAAGCCCATTTTGACCCACAAGCAACATCGCACCCCGAAATAGCGACTAGTGTCGGTTCTGGTGCGCGCAGTCTCTGTGCTACCAATGTAACACCATTCTCCCCGACCGAAATACAATCGCAATCTGCGCATGATAATCGCCTCATCGCGAAACTTGTGGCGCATAGCAGCATGAGCGGTCTCTCCGGTCGGCGCGCGGTGGCCGCGGTGCTGAGAAATCCGCCGTTTCGCAAAGTCGAATGGCTGGAGCGCGACATTGCGATCGAGCGGCGGTCCGACGGTGTGATCGTCTTGAAGTCGCGCATTCCGCTGCAGTCCTACCAGACGCACATCCCGGCCTCGCTCGCCAAATGGGCGAACGAGGCGCCGGAGCGTACCTGGCTGGCGCAGCGTACCGGCGCCGATCGGCAGTGGCGCCGGCTCTCCTATGGCGAAGCCAAGCGCACCGTCGATGCCCTGACGCAAGGCCTGCTCAATCTCGGGATTGAAGAAGGGCGTCCCATCGCGATCCTCTCCGGCAATTCGATCGAGCATGCGCTGATGACACAGGCGGCGATGCAAGCGCGGTTTCCGGCGGCCCCGGTTTCGCCGGCCTATTCGCTGATGAGCCAGGATCATCTCAAGCTCAAATATCTGTTCGAGCTGATCAAGCCGGCCGTGGTGATGGTGCAGGACGGACCGACCTTCGAGAAGGCGCTCACTGCGATCGATCTCACCCGCGTCACGGTCGTGCACGTTGCGCGGCCCTGCGAGGGTATCAAGAGCGTCAGCTTTGCTGATCTCGCCGCGACGCCGGTCACAAAAGACGTCGAGGACTCGATCGCAGAGATCACGCCGAAGACGATCGGCAAGCTGTTGTTCACCTCCGGCTCGACCGGCATGCCCAAGGCCGTCATAAACACGCAGGAGATGATGTGCGCCAATGCGGCGATGCTGATGCAGGTGCAGCCGCGTGATCCGAACGGGCCGCTCCCGACCGTGCTCGATTGGATGCCGTGGAACCACACCATGGGCGGCAACGCAACATTCAACCCGGTTCTGATCGACGGCGGCACGCTCTATATCGATGACGGTCGGCCGATGCCGGGCCAGTTCGATGAGACTGTGCGTAATTTGCGTGAGATCTCGCCGACCTATTACATGAACGTGCCAGCGGGCTATGCCGTGCTGGCGGCGGAGATGGAGAAGGACGACGCGGTCTGCCGCAGCTTCTTCCGGAATCTCACCGTGATGGCCTATGCCGGCGCGCGGCTGCCGAATGATCTCTACGACCGCATGCAAGCGCTCGCGGTGCGCACGACCGGCGAGCGCATCGTTTTTTACACCGGCTGGGGCTCGACCGAGACCGCGCCGGGCTCGGCCGGCACCTATTGGGAGACCGAGCGCGTCGGCCTGATCGGCCTGCCGTTCCCCGGCGTCGAACTAAAAATGGTGCCCTGCGGATCGCAATATGAACTGCGCCTGCGCGGCGTCAACGTCACGCCCGGCTATCTCGGTCAGCCCGATCTGACAAGGGCGGCGTTCGACGAGGAGGGATTCTATTGCATCGGCGATGCCGGTGTGTTCGTCGATCCCGAAGATCCGTCGCAAGGGCTGATCTTCTCCGGCCGCGTGGTGGAGGATTTCAAGCTCACGACCGGAACCTTTGTCCATGTTGGTTCACTGCGCACCGACGCAATCGCCGCGGCGACACCTGTCGTGCAGGATGCGCTGGTGGCTGGGCACGATCGTCCCTTCATCGGGCTGCTGGCCTGGCCCAATCTCCACGCCTGCCGCCAGATAATGGGTAAGCCTGACGCGAGTTATGAAGAGGTCGTCAAGCATTCGGAAGTGATCGCTTGCCTGAAGCGCGGGCTGGAAGCGCACAACGCTTCCAGTTCCGGAGCCAGCAGCCTGCGGATCGCGCGGGCGATGCTGATGGTCGAACCGGCCTCGATTGACGGCAACGAACTCACCGATAAGGGCTACGTCAACCAGCGCGCCGGCCTCGAGCGTCGCGCCGCACTGGTGGAACGGCTTTATGCAGATCTTCCCGGCGACGACGTGATCGTACTGCAATGAAGCCAACGATGTTCCCACCATAAGTCATTCCGGAGCGGGCGATTAGTATTAGCGGTATAGTGGGGTTAGGCTGCTCGGCGCTGCGGTGCATGTCGGTGTGCCCGGTGATGCTCATAATTTCGAGCGCTGAGCAACCAGCCTCGGCCAGCCGACGACACGCTGTCTTGCGTAGGCAATGTGGCGACGATCGCGGCGGGAGGCCACCTGTGGCTGGTCGAGGAATCCTTAGTGAAAACCTGAAGCTGTTGGCTGAATTTCAAAAGGGGCGGCTTGGCCGCTCGCGGCTAGTTGATCGCTTTCTCTATAAGAACTATGCGTTTGAACAGTGGTTTAGCTTCCTCGAGTCTTTCGTGCTGGTCGCCCGAACTCTTGAAGGACAGATCGCGATCACGCCTCGCGGCCGAAGATTCCTGCGTTACATCATCGAAACACGGCTATACGACACAGAAGGCGGGTTGAGTGCTGGATTCACGTCACCGCTCCTCCTCCTGGCGCATGCGCGCGGCTCCGGACCGAAAAAACATCGGAGCGTTTTCAGGCGAGTGTACCTGCCCCGCAACAGCATTCCCGGTTGAAATAGCTATAGTTTGTGCAGCTACGAAATGGAATCGACGCAGCCATCAGGCGTTCGACTAACACGTTGGGGATCTGAACATGAAGAAATTGGCGCTCGCTGTGGCCACGGTTGCAGCACTGACGGGCTCAGCCTCGGCGGCTGATCTTGGCGCGCGGCCGTATACGAAGGCACCCCCGCCGGTTGCGCCAGCCTATAACTGGACCGGCTTCTACGTCTTCGGCGGCGGCGGCGGCGGTCTGTGGGATGCCGACAGCAATGTTCAAACCACCGTTGGCGGCATTCCGCTGACGCGCGACACGCGGCTCGGCGGCGACGGCTGGTTCGGCACCGTTGGTGTCGGCTATGACTGGCAGTTCAACGGCCGATGGGTTGCAGGCGTGTTCGCTGACGGCCAGTTCGGCAGTCTCCGCGGCTCGCTGACCGATCCGCTTAACGGTCTTGAGGGGCGCGAGAAGCTTCGGACCAGCTATGCGGCCGGCGTGCGCCTCGGCTACCTCGTTGCGCCGAACGTCTACTCCTACGTCAACGGCGGCTATTCAGGCTCTGAATGGTCCGGCACCGACATGCGCGACTTGGCCGGAACCCCGACCGGGATCACCACGCCGTCTTTCCGTCGTGACGGCTGGTTCGTCGGTGGCGGCGTCGAGAACAACCTCGACATCTTTGGCATCAGCGCACCCGGCTGGTTCATGAAGACCGAATATCGCTCCGCCTTCTACGACCGCATCTCCCTGCCGGAAAGCTTCGGTGGTGCGCCGACGGGAATTTCGACCACCTTCAAGCCTTGGGTGCAGACGATCAGCACCTCGATCGTGTACCGCTTCAACTGGGGCGCCCCGGTCGTCGGCAGGTACTAATCTCGTACCTCTGCCAAATCGGCAGGCAGAAGCCCCGGCATCGTCCGGGGCTTTTTGCATTTGCGGCTCGCGGGCGCTGTCGCACTGACAAGGCTGCAAGGGCTCTAAGACATACGGGTTTGGCAAAAACTCCCCCAAATCGACATCTTCCCCCAAGCTTCGCCGCCTTGGAAACATATTCGGTCGCGACGTGCTCGCGGTGCTCGGCTAGGTCGCGCTCCAGGCCACTGGCCTTGATGGCAGCGACTGGGCCGCAAGCTCGGGCGTGGCCTCGATCACTTCTGCAAGGAAGGGGCGAAGCTGGTCCCGCCGCCGACAGATGATGATGCCTACGAGAACGAAGCCTACAAGGCTGTGGGCGCTCAAGCAGCAACGCAAGGGATGATCGGCCCCCAGATCAGCCGACGATAGCTCGCATGGATCCTGCGAGCTTCGATGCCCTCGCTTCACGCGAGGCCTATCCCCGCTTCCGCATTTCTCGCTTTGGCGTCGGGTTGTCGCGCAGCCACTCATCGCCGTATCGTGCGCTCAAGGGCGGCCCATGTGCGGTACTCGCCAATTTTCCGTTTCTTGTCGTATCGTTCGTACAAGGCCAGCACGCTGCCACACCTGCGCACCATCAACGCAAGGTGCAGCGCATAGTTACGAATATCCCGTTTCCGTGCGGTCTATGGACCGAGCGTAGTGCACATCAGCAGCGAGACGCTACCGTCCGTCGTCCTGCCACGGCATCGTCGGCAGTGACGGTACCCGCCGCCTGCATGGCCGCCGCTCGACAGTTATAGGTTTCGGCAGCTTCACCGGCGTCGGCTGCCGCCGCTTTTCAGGACGCGACACCGTGCCGGTCGATCCAGTGCTACTAGCACTGGGTTTCCCGCCATCGCTGCTCTTGGCCTTGCTCTCGAAGGTGCGATGCGGCTTCACCTCGCGCACCAGCTCTGCCAGCCGCTTGGCCTCGACCTCATCAATGCTGCGCCAGCAGTTCGAGAGCCTGAACACATTGCTGCCGCGTGGCCCGCGTTCGATCTCGATCAGGCCGAGATTGACGAGCATCGGCAACGCTCGCGACACCACCTTCTGCGTGATGCAGTGATCCAGCCTGAAGGCGAGGTAGGACACGCTCGCGCTGTCGCCGCCGCCGATCGCCTGCTCGATCGCAGCGAGCGCCTGGCGCGCACTGCACGGCAGCATCCGATAGGCCGGTGAGTTCTCCCGATCTGTCATGTCGCCTCTCTCGATCGTTGGCGGTTCAAGTGGCCACACTGGCCAGTTGATTTCCGGTTACAGCGCCAGCCACCGAGCCGCCAGTGCGACCATGACGACGACCGCCGCGACGAAGATCAGCGCTTGAGCGTTTGACATGCGCCACATCGGGCACCGCCATTGTGTGCGATACGGTACATAATTTACGCCGGTGTGATGAACTGCAAATATCTTTATACCGCGCGGTCCCCGTATTTCCTCACACTCACCAAAGGACCCAAGAAGCCGATTGGGACGCGGTCGCCCCTAACTCCTGCCGTACTGATCTTGATCGTAGGCCTGAAGGATGCGGACAAAATCGGCCATGCTGGATCGGTCCCGATTGCCGGCTATAGCCGCAACCTGAGTATTGGACGCGGACTGGCTCCGTTGCCAAAACCGCATTAGGAGATCGGCGATGTTTTTCATGGCGTACTCTCCGCAGCCAACTGTGGCAGTAGACACTAATTACTGGAGCGGCAACGTGCGACTCGATCAAGGGAAAGGCCGGCGGGCGCTACGCCGCCGACCTTGTCCTGCAACTGCCTGCTCGTGGCCGGTTCCGTTGCCTTTCACTCCGCATTCATTAGGTAGCACCGAGCACTTGGTTGACGCCATTGCGCGCGGGTATGAAGTGATCGTACTGAGGTACGCTCCGGCTAGTGAATGGGTATAAGTCGACTAGACGTCGGTTTAGTCCTAGGGGACACACAAAAAGAAAGGCCGCCTGCGTTGCCACAAGCGGCCCAAGTCTAGGGAAACGCCCAAGGAGGGCGGCGATAGCGGGTCACGGGGGGAGCTGAGGGTCGCTACCGCATACGCTATCTAAGATGATTGCGATCAGCGGCTCAATTGAACGTCGGTAAACGTCCGGCATCTAAACGGGTAACGGACCGATACGAAGGTTTATAGCGCTGGCCATCCCGCCCGCGCTCTTGCGCCTCCCCTTGGATGCTCCCGGGGCGAGGGCAACGGTTTTGACAACGGGTGTACGTTGCCGCTGCTAAGAAGCAGGCGCGCGGTGGCAGCTTCGGCGCGGCGGCGCTCGTCATCGCATCGTGCCTTGTCGCTGCGCTCTCGCGTATCGAACCCGGTCAATCGATAGACGGTGCCGTTCATGCGCACGGTATCGCCGTCGATCGCCTCGATTGGACCAGTTGGCTGTGGGGCGGGGCGAATGATTTCGACGTTAGCCGCTTGCTGACCGGGACTGCTGCGCCAGGGCGCACACACGATCCCCCAAACGTGTAGTGCAGTCACGCAAATTTTGGTGACTGCATGGACCGCCGTGGCCAAGATTGCCCGGCTGCGCCTATGCGCGCGGCTGCTGTCAGACGGCGGTCAATGGACGGCCTCACTGTTGGCGGAAGGAACTGGCGCTTGCCGTAACGAACTGTTCAATAGCTCTCGCAAGGCAATCAAACTGTCCACACGCACGACGCTCAATCCTATTCGAATCGAGTAGCGGACCTGCTTTGGGCGAACGTTCGTGCATGTGAGCGTCATGAGGGGACCAGGTCCCGATGCCAGATTGATTTTTCCTATACAAAGCAACCGTAATTGCGAGCGAAGCGAAGCAATCCCGAGCCTCACCTGTGACTCTGGAGTGCTTCGTCGCTTCGTTTCGCGCAATGACGCTCTATCACACCGGCCGGCCGCGTTCGATGATCTCGGCAGCGCCTCTAGCCAGCAGCTCCATTCCCACTGCGCGGCCGAGTTCGCGCGGGCGGCTTGCTCGGCCAACACGCGAGGCCTCGATGATCCGACTGCCCGCATGATCGAGCACGGATGCGGCGAGCTGCATCTCCGTGCCCATGACTTCCGCAAATCCCGCGATCGGCGAGTTACAATGGCCGTTGAGCACCCACAGCACCTCGCGCTCGGCGTCGGCGCACGCGTGGGTCGTCGCGTCGTCGATCGCTGACAGGATACGGCGCGTCTCGAAATCGCGCGCGGCGCATTCGACTGCGACGATCCCCTGCCCCACTGCCGGCAGCATCTCGGCAATCGAAAATTCGTATGCGATGCGGCTCGTAAGCCTGACGCGCTCGAGACCTGAGCGCGCCATGATCAACGCATCCGCAGGCCCCACCGCACCGCCATCTGGCAGCTTCTGCTTTGCGCCCTGGTCAAGCTTGCGCACGCGGCTGTCGGCGGCGCCGCGGAAATGGATGACCTCGATCTCCGGAAACAGCCGCCGCACATAGGCCGCGCGGCGGACGGAGTTAGTGCCGATCTCGAATCCCTTGCCACGCGTGCGTTTGAGCTCGTCGACCGACGTGCCCGGCCGCAGCACCAGGACGTCGCCGGGCGGATCGCGCGAGAGCGTCGCGCCGATCACAAGCCCGGGCGTGTCCTCATTGCCCGGCACGTCCTTAAGCGAATGCATCGCGGCGTGCAGCCTTCCGTTAAGCACCGCCTCGCGAATCTGCGCCACGAAGGCCCCGCCTTTGCCGCCATGCGGCAAGAGCTTGCTAACCTGGTCGATATCGCCCGTGGTCTCGAACTTGACGATTTCGACCTCGGTGCCGACGGCTTTCAGGCGTCGTGCGATTTCCTCAGTCTGGGCGATCGCCATTGCGCTTTTGCGCGTGCCGATCCGCAATCGATCCGATGCCATACGTATCCCATTCAAGGCCGCGGGCCTCACTCCGGCGCCTGTTCAGGCCTTCGAAACTGCGCGTGAGCTTTCTCAAATAGAATTAATGTTCTGGAAGATGTTTCGCCTCCGTCTAATCCGGCGAACAAGGGAGCCGGACGTGACAAAAAGGCTAGGCGTTAAAGCCTGATGCGCGAAATATGGCATTATTGACGCACCAATGGCAGAAACGGACAAGCCAACTTCGGCATCGGGTCCATTTTGCGGATGAACTTGGCTGTTGGCGGTTTTGAGACGAAGCTACCATGGACGCGGAACATGGCTCAGCTCTACTTCCATTGCTTGAACGGTCGCATTTCACCACACCGTGCACTGGCGGCTGCCGTCGGCTCCTGCGTTCCAGAAGCCGCGGACCGCCGAGGAGCCGAAGAACTGATGAGTCGGGGGGCGAGACTCGTTGCTAGGCTGATGGCGAGGCGAAGACGTCGGCTCCGCAG
This sequence comes from Bradyrhizobium cenepequi, assembly GCF_020329485.1. Taxonomy (GTDB): domain Bacteria; phylum Pseudomonadota; class Alphaproteobacteria; order Rhizobiales; family Xanthobacteraceae; genus Bradyrhizobium; species Bradyrhizobium cenepequi. Next base: position 10,186 of record NZ_JAGKJI010000010.1, on the reverse strand, counting down.
TGCCGGCGCATAATAGCGGTGGCGGCCTCTGCTCTGCACTGGGCGGTCGCAGCCGACGGCTCCCGCGCAGCACGCTGCAATTGCCTCCTGCGCCAGGGAGCTTATTCGAGCGCGGCCGATCCCCGCGCCTCTCAACTCGCTTACAGCAGCCTCGAATTCAACTTCGCCGATGACCTCTCGCAACTCGCTCACTATCGGCATCCCTTAAACTTGCTGTCCTGCCTTGAAGGGCTCGGCTCGCGCCGCGCCCTTCTCTCACGAGTAGTCACCGCCGCTCTGTTGAGTGAGGTTGCCTAGATAGTCGCGCTTCCCGATCTTCGCTCCAAGGTGCCTGAGGATCGCGTGCGCAATCGAGATGTGGAAGAAGAAGTCGGGCAGCACCAGGTGCCGGATGTAGTCGTCGCCGCCGAACCACCCGCGCACGATGGGCGGCGACAGCTCGTATGTGTGGGACTGGGCGCCGGCAATCTCGTCCGGCTGCACGTTTTGCAGGAAGCCGCGAGTCTCAAGGAGCCGTCCCTTCAATGCCGGATACATCATCGGGGTGTTGCGGGGCACTGGCCCGTCACGCTGCATCAGCTTCGCCATATGCGCGTCAACCTTGTTGCAGCTTACGGAGAACTGTTCTCCGAAAGTCAGCATGTCGGGTGCGAGCCGCTCGCCAAGGATCCTCCCAGGCTCAAACCCCTTGGTCCGCTCGAGCGCTTGGGCGTGATCGAGATAGTCGTCCATCACGTTCAGTCCATGCACCATGACAGGAACTGTGATGTCATAGACCGAGAAGGACACGCCGACCTCCATGCGCTCGTTTGTAGTCTGAATGTCGGTCAGACCCGAAAGGTCGCTTACCGCAACGACTGCTCACAATAAGCCCTTCAACTTTCCGGCTTGCCGCACCAGCTTGCCGGACTCGACATTGGCCAAACCGGCTCATGGCCGGATCGTCCCGGATGTCGCTTTCCACCGTCTGTCTCCCTCGCTCATCAGCCGACAAGTTAGCAGGCCCCTTAGCGATTGTCCGCCGGCCAAGGCCGCGACAAGCCGAGCGAGCCGTGTATCTGGACGAACGGCGACGGATTGTGGATTCCCGGCGCGATCCGAGGACTACCCTTCCGCCGCGGCGGCGTGGGCCCGCGGTACTCCCGTTTGGGCCATTGGAGGAAACGCGCGCTGATGCGCTATCTGACTGCGACGCTGTCCTAAAGCGGCGACAACCTCTTTCGCTCTGACGTCGACGGACTGTCCCGCCTTCAGACGGACTGTCCCGCCTTCAAAAGCCTGCAAGGTTGGCCAGGAATCGGGATGGACCGCGCCTGATCCTGGCAGTCGCCATTTTCCGGAAAGCCAGAGGAGGAGCAGTGATCGCTTTCTTCTTCCTTCCGGCCGGTCGGTCGCATCTCGTACGACTTCAAGTCGCCCGCATGAGGCTCAAAAACGAGAAGCGAATTGTGGCATGAGGAACATGACGCCATGAACCGCCCAGAAGAATGGCGAACTCTTTGTTCAATGCCCGCCGGCCCTGGTGCCGTCCGGGATATGGTTGGAATCCCAGGTGGCGTAATCTTCGACATCGTGAAGATATCTGATTACGCGGCGAGGTCAATTGGCTGATCGATGAGCTTGGCAGCGAGCGTTTTCCAGCCATCGACCTCGCGCATGTTGATTTGGCCGGAGGCGAGCAGTGCCCAGAACAACATGGCTCCGGTGTGCGCTGATGGCAGTTCGGTCTGCTTCTTGATCCGTCGCTTGAACTCCTCGTGCAACCGCTCGATGGCATTCGTGATGGGTGCGCTCTTCCACTGGCTCGGCGGCAGTCGCGTGAAGGTGAAGAGCCGGTCGCCGGCTTCCTGCGGGCTGTCGGCCACCGCACGATGCTTGAGCCGCCATCTGCGGTCAAAGGCCTTGCGGCGCACCTCGATCTCCTCGTACGTCGCTGCGTAGATCACGTCGTTGTAGTCGGCGGTGATCTCCTCATACGGGCTCTCGGGCGCATGCACCAACAGATTGCGGTGCTTGTGGACCGTGCAGCGCTATACTGGCACGCCATCCCACGCCACGGCGATCGCCGCCTCAAGCCTCGGCGCGCCATTGATGATGAGGAACTCCGGCCGCCGCAGCCCACGCCGGATGAGATCATCGAGCACGGCACACCGGGCTTCGGTGCTCCCGCCGCTACTCTTGATCGCGAGCAAGACTTTCCGACCGTCTGTACGCACGCCGATGAAGACCGGCAGCGAGATCGAGGTTGCCTTGCGGTCGAGCCGCACCCGGACCACGGTACCGTTAAGGATCAATCGCACGATCGGTTCTTCGGCCAGCGAACCGGCATTCCACCCACTCGCTCTTCACCTTGCGCCACATCCGACTCACCGTGTCCTTACCGACCGCGCCAGCGAACAGAGCGCTGAGCACACACGGCGCGTGTTGGTGCCGCTACGTAACAGCTGGCGATCATCGCGTCGGCGGCCAGCGTGCGGCGCTGGTAGGCCCGCAGCGATTGGCTCTTCCACTCGGTGGTCTTGCCGTCGGCAGTGTTGAGCCGCGCGCGCGGGACGGCGATCTCAATCGGCCCGAAGCTGCCAGTCAGCGACCGCAGCCGGCTGCCGTGCCGATGACCCGTAATGCGGCGCGCTCCCTCACGGCCGGCCTTCTTGCTGCGTTCGTACCGCGGGCGCGCAAGGCCGCATCGAGCTCGCTGCGGATCAATTCTTCAATTCCCGCGCTCGTTCCCGCACCGCTCGGATCGAACCAATCGCCGAAAAGCTGGGGGAGCCGTTTCTCCTTCGCACTGCGGATAATACGTCTTCGTGATATTGCTGGTCATGGCGTGGTCTCCGATCCGGCGCTCCAACGCCGGATGATTCGAGGGTGATCACCTCGGAGACTACCCCACCTTCAATTCCCAGCAATCCTGCGACGGGATCCTCTGGCATGCCTAAAATGACTTCGTGGTTCGAGACCGAGTAGCGACTTAAGCTGCTTCCATCTAGCTTTCGGCCGCAGCCGGTAAATAGAGCTTTATGCATGTGCCCTGTTGCGGCGTGCTGTGAACTTCAATGTGGCCGCGCGCCTGATCAACAAAATGGCGTATCATGGGAAGTCCAAGCCCGGTCCCAACACCTTGTGGCTTCGTCGTAAAGAATGGTTCGAATATCTTTTCCAGGACGTTGGAGGGAATGCCGCATCCAGAATCAGTCACGCATAGGGAAATATACTGTTGGCCATCGGCGCCTTTGGGCGAGTAAGTCCTGCCGGTCTCGATCGTAATGATACCTCCCTTGGGCATAGCGTCTCGGCTGTTTATCACAAGGTTTATGATCGCGCATTCGAACAGGTGAGAATCACATCGGATTCGAGTTGCTGAATCCGATAAAGCCAAGCGTAGCACGATTCCTTCTCCGACGACGCAGCGCAGCAGATCACTCATTGAAAGGAGAGCATCGTTAAGTTGAAATAGACTGTCTGATTGATGATGCGTTTTACGCGCAACGGTCATGAGACGATGCGCGAGCTTGCCGGCGCTAACCAACGACTGTTCCGCAACTTCTATGAGAGGACCGAGGTCAGACGTGCACCCCGCGGCAACGCGCGCGCGTATCAGGCTGAGGGCGCTGGCCATGCTCTGCAATCTATTATTGAAGTCGTGAGCGACCCCCCGTGCGAGTAGGCCGATCATATGCATGTCGTTGTCTCGCCGAAACGTCTCATGGAAATTCATGCAATTCGCGCCTCCGAGCGTCAGCAAACATTCGCGCCACCATTCGCCTACGGTCGTGCCTGCATGCTATGCAAGCGCTGTAGCTTGCCATCGTCCGGTGTGTGGCTCTTTTCACCGCGTTGTAACGTACCAGCGGTTCTGGCCGGATGCCCGTTAGAACCTATCGCAAGCTCCAAAAACGCTGTTGTCCAACGCTGTTGGAGAGACTGAGTACCACGACGGTCCACCACGATCTCATCCCGGCTGGTTATCGTTTGGATACCCGCTTTTTATGATCACGCTACGGCAGGAGTCCGCTATTCTTACACAGCGGCGGCGTGTGGCCGGTCGGAGTATAGCTGGCAGTGCTGGTGGTGACGCTTCGTCAACATGTGCGCGGTATGCGCAGACTTCGTCCAATGCCGGCCGCGTGATCATGGGGCGCCGAGGACGCGGATGCCGCGCCCCAAGCGTCTCGTGGTAGGAATTGAACAGGAACGTGAACCGCTCATCGAACGGCCTGTAGCCCTTCAGATGGGGCGAGAGAACCATCGCCTCAAAAAACCAGGTCGTGTGCGCGAGGAAGAATGCCCATCTTCGAGAGCATCCCTTGTAGATGCAAAAAGCCTTGTCACTGTCGCGGAGCTGACAATAGCGCTTGAAGGACGGTGTCTCGTCGTCCTTTATTGCGTTGTTTTTCACCACATAGAGTTCCGGATCGGCATTTGGTCATCCAGCTTTTCGATACTCCGAAATGATCCTCATCCGGATGTGTGGAAATGAATCGAACGACGCCCTTATCTTGGGACTCCGCCTTCCTTGATGATTACTTCCGCATTCTCATCGTTTAAGTCGCAATCAATGATCGAAAAATTATCCGAACTGTGCCGAACGTAGTACGTATCGCCGTTACCTACGGCAAAGCTCTTGATAATGGTCATCGAAATCTCTCGCTAGAAGGACACTCCAGCAGAGGTACTGCGCTCAGACGACCACATCGCTGACGGCCGGTGGTCGCCGTCTGACGTGTGGATGTCGTCGCAGCCAAGCCGACTGCGAATACGCGGTAGATGATGATCATGGGGTTTGCGCCCTCTGCCTGTAGCTATCCAAGCGCAAACGGCAAGGGGACGTTCGTCTTATGCTGTTCGGCACGGAATTCCTCGCTACGGCATCACGCGACGCGGCGGCAATAACGATCGTCTATCGACTCTATGGCAAGAGATGATTTCCCTCGCCGGCGTTGCAAGGTCAATCTTGTTGGGTGGTGGATAGTCATTTTTGACACGAACAGGAGCTACCATGAAGATTCAAGTCCCCAGCCTCGCGATCGCGCTCGCAATTGCTGTTCCTATCGCAGTGGCCGGCACGGCCAAATCGTCTGCTGCGCCGATCAATGGCACATCGATCAAGGCGGCGGTACCAGCCATGACGACGGACGTGCGCTATCGGGTGCGGCGGGATCGGGGGGCACGCGGCGTGCAACGCACGCCGAATGATTATCCCTACCCTTCGTACCGGGGCTACCCCACCTATAATTCGTACTGGGGCTATCCCGCCTATAATTCATATTGGCGTTATCCGACCTATTACTATCCCAGCTTCTCTTACGGCTGGGGTGACTACTACGGGTGGTGACGCCAAAGCTTGGCAGCGTGCGGCTCCCTCGAGCCGCCGCTAGCCAACATGTATTCGAGAGATTTTAGCGTTCGTAGCACCACCGGCGCGCGCGATCTCGACAGTCTTCGTCGTGAGATATTCCGACATACGCAGATCATTAGCCTTCGGAGACGATATCATGAAGCGGTTTCTGCTCGCGCTCGCAATGGTGGTGATGGGCTCGCTCCTCGTTACCAGTGCCGATGCAAGGTCTGCCTATGACGGCCCCTGGAGTCTCCTGTTCGTCACGCAATACGGCCCTTGTGATCCGACCTATAGTTTCTCTGTCAACATCACCAACGGGATCGTGACTCATCCCAATCTGGTGCATTTTAGAGGGCGCGTGGCTCGATCTGGCGCGGTTCGTGCCTCCGTGACCGTTCATGAGAAATATGCTTCCGGATCTGGCAGGCTCGTCGGCCCGTCAGGTCGCGGAACCTGGAGCGGCCATTCTGGCGGCGGGCGCTGCGCAGGCTACTGGATCGCCGAGCGCAACTGATCGGCCGGCGCAGCACCCAAGCGGGCTTCTCAACGTCTCTTGGCGGAGCCGGCGCCGATACCGGACGACTGCCCGCACCTAGCTTCCCGAGCTAAAACCGTGGACAAACTTCCGGAGAAGTGGCCGCTCGGGTCTCTGCTGCTCGCAGCATTTCGTGGACAATGCTGCACATAGCTGTGCGTCAGACATTCCGGTACGCCAGGCATCATCGGCAAGATCGGTTGCTCGCGATCGAGTGCCTGAATCTGGCTTTTCTCATCGATGCTGAGGACAAGGGCTCGGTTCGGTGGGGATAGGGCAACGCGGTGACGACGAACTTGCCTCTCTAAGTAAGCTCGCTCCTGCGGACTCAGCACGGCGCGATCGGCCGGCCTCTGACACCTTCATTCGCCACAGCCCCTCTCCTCTATCGAGTTTCGAGCTATCGTATAATGTGACGAACTTGCGTTCCAGATGACTGAATCGAGAAAATGCGTTTGAGTTATTCGTGTGGATCATGAATAGCCCACAGTGGCGCGCGCGCTTCTTGCCGTTCTCGTGCGCCATGTACGAACTTCTCTCGGGGCTCACTGCGCGAATTTCGCGGCACCAGTGGTGCAAGCCGCGACGGCATTGATTGCCGAATTCAGCGTCTGAACGCGGCTTAGAAGTCTCTGCAGAGTCAAAACGTCGGCTTCGCGTGCCATGCCGCTCGGGGCATTCCTCCGCTACGGCATCGGGCCGTGCGGCGAAGCGTCGATAACGATCGTTTATCGACTCCATGGCGAGAGGTGATTTCCCTCGCCGGCGTTGCAAAGTCATTCTCCAAAAGCATCGTCGTCCCGAAACTTGCGGCTCCGCGATCGACACGCGGAACACGATGGAAGAGTAAAAAGGCAGGGGGTCGATATGCAGAGTAATGACCTAATCGAAATCGTCACGCGATGGACACACTGACATTACGACCCGGCAGGACCTTGTCGCGGCAGCGGAGGATTGCAGCACGTCGGTCCCGGTGTTTCACTTCACACCGAGACTGCCCAAGATCTCTCCGACGGCGGCGCAGCCGGTCAAACGGACCGTCACCGACTGGGACGAGTTCACCGGTCGCTTCGAGGCGATCCAGGAGGTTCAGGTCCGTGCCCGTGTCGGCGGCTTCGTCAACAGCGTCGAGTTCAAGGACGGTGCGATCGTCCGCGCCGGCGATCTGCTCTACATCATCGATCCGCGCCTGTTCGAGGCGGCGACCGGGCAGATGACGACCGGCACGGTCAGTCATGGGTGGGTTGGTCCTGGTTCGATGTGGGCGGTCCTTTGAAGATGACGTCGACCGACTAGAAGACCGACAGCCCGTTATGCCACCTCCCGACCGACGCCTCGGATTGGATCTGCGTCCGGGGATATTTCACTTGAAGCAATAGGCCGTGCCCGCAAGCGGCACCAACATAGGAAAATTACATGGGCCGTCCGCGATCGTCGAATCTCATCTCTATCGCGCTCGTGCTGCTTCTCTTCGGGGCTCTCCGAGTAGACGCACTCGCTTCGGACCTCGTGGGTCATGTCTACATGCAGACCAATGAGACCCAGAACCGCATCATGCACTTCGGTCGCAATGAGGACGGGCAACTCGAACTACGCGAGAGTATCCCTACCGGGGGCGCTGGCTCCGGCGTCTTCAAGCCGATCAGCGGTCAGGAGAGCGCGCCCAACGCATTCGAGGGCGCTGGTAGTGTGATCCTAGCCGAATCCAACACCCTGCTGTTCACGACGAACGGCGGCGACAACAGCGTGACGAGCTTCCGAGTGGGTCCAGACGGCAAGCTGACTGTGATCGATCGGCAATCGACTGGTGAGCCCGTAACCGGGCGCACCGGAACGGCCAAGTCGCTCGCCTATCGACCCCAAAGCCGAACACTATACGTACTCCATGCCTTCGGCCCCAACCACCTTCGCTCCTACACAGTCGCCGAAGATGGCAAGCTGAACCTGCGCCCGGAGCGCCATTCGGTAAACACCGCGACAAAGACCGATCGGGTGTCGTCACAAGCGGTTCTGTCGCCCGACGGCCGCTTCCTGCTGGTCGATATCCTCTTCGACGCTCGTCCAGCCGCCAATCCGGACGGGTCGCCAAATCTGGTCGTGGCGAACGCCCCCGATCCAGACGGGCTCGTGATATTCCCGGTGCGCGACGACGGTGCGCTCGACGAGGCTTTGTTTGCCGATGCCGGCGGCGCGGGGCCATTCTACATGGTCTTCATCAACCAGAGTCGTGATACCTTCCTCAACGGTGTCGCGGCAGGGGACGGTGTGCTAGTGAGCCGCATTGATGGCAAGGGTCGCGTGACCAATGGCCCGTTGGCCCCAATCGATACCTCGCTCGGGAAGCCGTCCGAGCTCTGCTGGCTGCAGGTGACCTCTGACAACTCGCTCGTGCTCGCGACCAATTTCGGCTACGGAACGGTCTCGACCTACCGGCTGGTAGCGGGCGGATTGAGCCTTCTCCAGGATCCGGCCAACAACGCGATACCGGGCGACGGTACCTTCCGCGCCGTGAACGGACTCGTCAGCAGCGGACCCAGCGACAGCTGGCTGACTCCCGACGACCAGTACTTTTATCAGATCTTTGGAAATGCCTCGGTGCTTGTCAGCTACCGCCTCGACAAGACGAGCGGCCGACTGACGGAGATTGGTCGAAACCCAATTCCCTACAATAGCCCCCAGGGTCTTGCGGGATTCTAGGCGTCCAGCGACGGAGCGCGATCGACCAGGCAAGATCCAGCTTTTCCCACTGTGATCAGGTCCGGCGGACGCCCTCCGGTCACCATCGTCGCCTTGCCGAGCAAATCGGTCAATCGCGGAGATATCATGCCGCGCTTGACGCATACGATCAGAGGCCAGCCTCGCCTATCTTGTGTGACACTCCGGAATGGAACGAGGAGTTCTTGCCGACACAGGTGTCGACCGAGCTTACTCTAATGACCATGGTTGAGCCCAGACGCGCTGGACCTGGCATTGTGTCTCCTCGCGTCCGCGCCGTCCGCCAATAAGGGCCGCGCGGTTACCTGCGAGTCCAGCTAATCTCTTTTCCGCGATTATCGTTTATAATCCCATCTTTCATGCCCGCGCCGCCGCAAAAGCCCACCAGGGTCTCCGGGCAAGTTTAGCTTTGACTGTCCCATGGGAATGTTCCGCGGCAAGCTGGTGGTAGAGTAAATCCGCAGCAAGATCGGCGTTCTATTCGGCTGGCGAGGCGGCAGATCCTGCGCATCATCGCGGCTTTGATACTGAGCGCGCGATCGACTGCGTCGTTTCGCTAATCCAGGGTAACTGGAATTCGACGATTTCGTCAGCCAACTCGCGGACTCGGTGTCAGCGCTCTGCGCCATGACGCATCGCATAGTTTTCCCAAATTGTTGAGCCAGATCAAGTTCAGCGCAGGCGGCGACGATAGCGTGCAGCGATTCATTCTGCTGGTCATAGCCGTCGCGATGACCATGGCCACCGTGACTGCCATGCATAAAGAAGTGCATCAGTGGACAAGCCAAGAGAGGAAGCCAAATGAGGGCCCCGGCACGTGAGCGCGATGCTCGGTGAAGAGCAACGCGCCGGCGATCAATGCAAATCCAAGAAGCACGATTCTAGCGCGGAACTTCAGCGATAGCCCCCCGCGGACTCTATCCCTGATGTCCGAAATGGTCCTGCACCGACACAAGCATCTCCTCCTCATCCTGTCGTTCGGTATGCCGGAGCACGGGCGTGGTGACTATAAGAGTCATCGATCGCGGCCTCCTCTACGGAAGCGGCGCCTAGTGCTTCGTGTGCGCCGTGGCTCATCGCGATATTTGGGGCCGCCGACTATTCCTAACGATTATTCGTCAACGACTACCATTCCAAAGTTGAATTTTCGTTTTCCAGAACGCACGGTCACCATGCAAGAAACATACGCGGACAGGTGCCGCGAGGGGCACCGTTGGGGGAGAACTAGAATGAATGACGAAGTTTTGAACGGGCGCCCGCTCAGTACGCCGATCGAAGCCTCCGCGGAGACCTTGAGCGGCTTTCGTCCGCTGGACATCCAAACCGACCGGCTGCTTTCATCATGGCTGCGAGAGGCGTGCGTTCCTGACGTCGCCCTGAAGGCGAACGAACCTGCCCCCGATTTCCTTCTCCCTGAGGCAAATGGAAAGCTCGTTTCATCTTTGGAATTGCGACAAACTGCGCCGTTGATCGTTACCTTCGTTTACGGGACTTGGTCCCCGTTGTGCGCAGCTGGACTACGCGCTCTTCACGGAGCCACCCCTAGTATCCGCGCTGCCGGCGCCAGAGCAATTGCCATAACGCCCGAGACCGGA
>NZ_JAGKJI010000090.1 GCF_020329485.1 Bradyrhizobium cenepequi | reverse complement strand
GCCGTACCGCCTCCGCGGCGGCAAATATTTTCTCCAGCGTGGGCAAAATCATCTTGCCCAGCTCGGTGAGCTGGGTGAGGTGACGTTCACGGTGAATCAACGTGCCACCGAGTTCTTGCTCCAGCTTTTGTACCGCCTTTGTCAGCGCCGGCTGCGTCACATTGCATTGCTTTGCAGCCTGCGTAAAATTGAGCGTCCTTGCTAGGGCTAAGAAATATCGCACCTGATAAAGCTGCAGCTGCATACTCATACTCGAAAGATTTGCCGTTGTTCGGACCGTTCCAGTTCGTTGCCATAGTAGGCAGGGGCAATGGTCAAGCGGCTTGCCGCGGAGCTTCTGCGGAAACAGATATTGTGCGCCGGCTCGGAATTCTCGACCCGCGTCTTGCGGAACTGTTTCTCATCTTGCGGAAAGTGTTCTCACCGACGTTGTCTCCTTTTAACGTCGCGGTTGCGTAGAACATCATTGGCGAGACCAGCAATAAATGTCTGTGTTTGCATCAGGATCAGCTTGGCCATATTTTCATCGGATGTTTTTTGCTCATCTAGGAGCTCCTAAGGTCTCAGTTCTGGACGGTTGGAATGAGGGCCGCGGCGAGCGCGGTGCGCTCACGCTCGTCAAAGAGATTCCCAGCTTCCGCCCACGCGGCTGGTCGTTGCGAGCGGATGCGCTCCGTCCTAGCCATACAGCAGTATCAAGACTTGCGATTCTGAGTGTACCATCGCGCTATGGCTACGTTCCCCATCGACCGCGTTGTCCTGTCCTAAGACTAGGACACCAGCTCAATCCGAGGGTCCGAAACACATGTCCGATCGTCCAAATCTGGCATTGCCTCGATCCGATCTCGATGTGCTGATGGCAACCTTGGATATCGACGTCATTGGGCTCTTCGAGTGTTTGGTCAGTCCAGGTTGGCGCCTGTCATTCGGGAGCGCGGACGCGCCGGCTATCCACTACAATCTTTCCGGGACCGGACGAATGGTCGTGAGTGGTTTCTCCGCATTTCCACTGGTGCCTCACACCCTTGTCATCACACCGGCCAAGAAGCCGTTTCACATCGAGGTCGATGACCGCACGGCGGCCAAGACAGTGAATGTGCTGGAAGCGCAATGGGATCCGCGCTTCGGCGAGCGTGTCCAGCAATTCGTCGCCGGGGACGTCGACCCGATGGTCATGCTGATCTGCGGGTACTTTCGCGCCACCTACGGCGCGTCGATCGACCTCTTTGCAGGCCTTTCGACGCCGATTGTCGAGCGCTTCGTACCCACCGATGAACTGGGGTCAAAGTTGCAGGCTGCGTTGGCAGAAATCAGCGGCCGCCAGGTTGGAATGCAAGCGATGACGACCGCCATCCTGAAACAGGTCCTCGTCACGCTCGTCCGTCGGAGTCTGAATTCGACCAGCGTTTGGCTCGAACGCTTTTCTATCCTGAGTGACCGTCAAATCGCTCTTGCGTTCGCCGATATGGTGGCGCGACCATCGGCCCATCACTCTGTCATGGCCTTGGCGCAGAAGGCCGGCTTGAGCCGATCCGCATTCATGGCGCGCTTTGTGCGCGCAATCGGATGTTCGCCAATGGTCGCGCTCCGGCAAATGCGGATGAAGCGTGCAGCCGACATGCTCGCCGCGAGGACATTTTCGGTTAAGCAGATCGCCCGGGCGGTCGGTTATAGGAGCTGCAGCAGCTTTCTCCGTGCCTTTCGCCAAGTGCATGGCTACGTCCCAGCAGAATCTGAGGGTGATGGACAGAACTCCAATTGAAGCCACAGCGAGGTGGCCACGGCAAGGCCGCCGCGATGCGATCGCGTCTGAATTAACGTATCTTTTGGTCTTTTTCCTGTGGGGCATGACCTCAGGCTTTGCCATGCCGACTATCCAGCCTGGTCCGACGTTATGGCACGCGTGCTCTCGCGTGAGGCGGTCCAGCGGGCGCTGCTGCGGGAAGATATCCGCCTCCCCGACTGAGACCTCCGTCAACTGCCCTACAACGGTCGCCACCGAGAGTAGTGCGAAAGCGCGATGTTGCTGTCCTCGTTCATTCGCCGATGCTCACCCCGCAAGTATCGTAGGTAGGCAATCCGGTTCTGGTCGAGCGGGAAGCCGTTACCTTGCCGCTGGATCACGCCTTCGGCTTCGAGCTCGCCGATGGATGTCCGACTACAATCGAGGTGCAACGCCAGTGCCGACGCGCTGACAGTCGCGGCCTTTCTGGATCGTGGTCGAGAGGGCGATGGGCGGGCGGTCATTGGTGATGCACTCGGTCATCGTCTTCGCTCCTGTTGCGTCGCGGTTTGATAGCTCACTTCCGCTTCCGGCGGCATAGGGGACACACCCGACTTTGCCGCTGGCCCTAACCTGGTCACTCATGACCCGCAGCGGATACTCGTGGAGATTGGCTGCGAGCGCCTCAATTTGGGGGAGAGTAGCGGCGGAGCGCGCTGAACCGCTCCAAGCTATACTTTTTTCCGTCCGGCGCCTCGATCAAGACACTCGTTGCTCCGAGGCGGTGATAGGCCTCAGCGGTCTCGATTGCTTCGTCTGCGCTTCGCCGCTTTACAGAGACCTTTGTCTGCTTTCTCACTGCGATAACAGCGTAGGTGCTCCGCCTCTTTGATTGTCCCTCAATGTAGTTGCGGTGGTTTCCGCGTTGCGGTGATGATTGCCTCAGCAACGCGACCACGTTCGATGTCGATAGGGCCTCACCTTTGACACCCTTCAACTCATTTTTAAGGGAATAGAGATGCTTAAGCCCGAGCACTACTAGCTCATCCTCGGTTAGGTCAGCCCGTGCGGAGAACAACCTCAACAGCGGAGATTGAAGCGATAAAAGGTCCAGCACTGGCACCAATTTAATAAGGGACCATAGCCGCATGGTGCGGCCTAGCGCTCGCATGTCCCGATCATTGGAAACGTTCAACTGGTGTCCCCTGGGAATACCAACAAAAACTATTCCACAAAAGGTCGCAGCGTTCAAATGTCTCTTAATGGCCAATCACGTCATTTCGCTGCGATGCCGAATTTGGTCGCCATCGGGACAGAGCGGACATTGAATAGGACGCACCGCGATCTCGATTTGTGAGAACTCCTCAGCAAACGCGTGGCTTGCCACCGGTGCAAAGACGTCTAGGCCGCTCACCGAGAAGCAGCGTGCCAATTCGAGGGGGAGCAAAGCTAATGCTCGCTTTCGAGTCCGCCGACATGACTCTGCGTGTAGAGCTCGAGACCGATCCGTCCGATCAGGTCGAGCTGTGTCTCCAGGAAGTCGATGTGATGTTCTTCGTCCTTCATCAGATCTTCAAACAGGTCCCGCGAGACATAATCCCGGACGCTGTGGCAGTGGGTCGCCGCCTCTTCATAGAGCGAACGGGCACTGATCTCGAGCGCGAGATCGCCCTCGATGATTTCCTTGACGTTCTGGCCGATCCGTAAGGGATCGAGCACCTGCATGTTTGGAAATCCGTCGAGGAAAATGATCCGATCGGTGATGCGATCGGCATGGTTCATCTCCTCGATCGATTCCTTTCGCCAAACCTCGGCCATCTCCAGCAGACCCCAGTTCCGCAGAAAACGGTAGTGCAGCCAATACTGGTTGATCGCAGTGAGCTCGCCGCGCAGGCCCCTATTCAGGAATTCAATGACCTTTGGGTCGCCCTGCATGATGCGCTCCGCATGTTAGCCTACCCAGTTTAGAACTATTCGGAACCGGATCATAGCGGGAATAGGTGCTTCGAAATGAAGAGAAGGGAACCAATCCTGTTGTGGCGACTTGATCAGCGGCGTTCTCCAAAGACAGGAAGCAAACGGATGCTTCGAAGCGCCGCCCCTCGCTGGCGCAGCTACTGCACTTGCAATGATCATCCGGCAATTCCAAAAAGCGCGCAGCATCCACGCCACAAGAAAATGCCTTGCTTTTGACGGCCACTAGGGCGCAAAAGTATGCGAGTGAGCGGTCAAAGCGTTCTCGTGCGCCTTTCAACTCGCACTAGGCGATAGTAAGAAAACTGCTCTAGCAATTCCCCCGCTTTGCCGTTTGTGATCACTCAACAGCCAACTGAATCGAAAGAGGCTGCAACGGTAGTTAGCATTTGAAGGAGACCGCCGAGCGACGTCATCGTGCAGGCTCTGCTATACTCCGGCATGATCGGGCGAACGGGAGCATCGACGACCGGCATGGGGATCGTCATTTGGTTCGACCCCAAGCATGGCTACGGCTTCATTAAACCGGACGGCGGTGGTCCTGATCTGTTCGTGCGCGCCTTTGTCTCGGGGACCAGCGTTTTGACGCACGCTGCGCGTGGGCCGCAATAGTAGCGACGCAGTGCGGCTGAAGCTCAGCTCGCCCTTGGTGCGTCGTGGTAAACTGTGGCATTCGTTTGCGCGATCGATCCGAGGTCGCCGCCGCCTGCCACCGCTCGACGAGCCTGCGCTGCCGCGCCCCGCGCAAGCCGACCGACTATTCTCAGCGTTTCCGCAACGACAAGCGCTATTGACGTTTTCATTGTAACCTCCACTTAACCTCGATGCGCGTGAGTGGAAGTACGGGCGTTCGCTTCTTCAGACAATCGCGTGCCTTCGGAAAGCACCGTCTCATTTCCTGAGAAGGTCGGGGTGCGCTGTCGGCGGCCTTCCCGGGCTGTCGCGCAACAAGGCAGTTCGATTGAAGACCAGCCGTTCGGAGCGGATATCATCGTCGTGGCTGAAGTAGCCTTGGCGCTCAAACTGTAATGCCTGGCCATGGGGATCAGAAGCAGTTGCGCGCTCGACAAGGCGGGCACCTTCCTCGAACACCCCTCCAAAGGGAGAGGCCGACGTTGCGCCCGGCGGCAGTCTCCGCAGACGTCCAATCGTTGTCCTGACTTCCAGCAGGGCCTCCAACCGTCGTGGCCATCGCCCGTCGTCCTGCTTCACACCGACGCCACAGTATTCGGCGACGGCGCTCAAGCGTCATTCAGATGGGGCATGTAGTCGATAAATCGGCGTGATCACGACGGCCTCCGTGCGTCCGCGCGCCAACAACGTGCAGGGCCTAAAGCAGCCGGGCAAAATTATCTCATATTCTGGGAGGTTCATTTTCTTCCCGAGCATATCACGCTCGCAAACCGGAAGGTCTATTTGCTGGTGCGAAAGACACGGACCTCAGGACAGTGCGACCGGTAGGCGGCACACAACCGCCTACGCCCTATGCGTAATCATACTAGACGGAGATTGTTTCGCCGACTTTCAACACCACAACTTCGGTCGACGAGCCCTTCAGCCCTTCGACGAATTTGTCCGCAGTCTGATCGACGATGGGGAAGCTCGCGTAGTGGCAAGGGATCGCTGTGTCGAAGTTGAAATAGCGTCGGCAAGCGAGTGCAGCCACAGCGCCGCCCATGGTAAGACGATCCCCGATCGGGACGATTCCGATGTCCGGCTTATGCAGCTCTTCGATCAGTGCCATGTCACCAAAGATGTCGGTGTCGCCCATGTGATAGAGCGTCTTGTCATCGGGAAAATGGAGCACGAGGCCGGTCGGATTGCCGAGATAAACATTTTGCCCGTCTTTCATGCCGTATGACGAGGAATGCAAGGCATTGACAAAGGCGGTGGTAAAGCCGCCGCAGTCCACTGTGCCGCCGTGAAGCCCGGGATTGACCTTGTCACCATTGGCGCCCTGTCCGGCGAGATAGTTGCAGATCTCGAAATTGGCGACCAGCATGGCGTCAGTCTTTTTCAAGATGGCGAGCGCGTCGCCGACGTGATCGTTGTGGCCGTGCGTGAGCAGCACATGGGTGACACCCTCGGCGGGCTCCTCCCACCCCCTTTTCCAGGACGGGTTATCGGACAGAAACGGATCGATCAGGATCTTGGCCGCGCCCACCTCGATGCGAAATGCGGAATGGCCGTACCATGTCAGTTCCATCGGAATTGTCTCCTCGGTCTCTTTGCTGGAAATGTTGCAGGGATGGAAAGCCCGTTCGACATCTAATGTCAGGGGGGGCCACGGGTAGTTTCCTAGGTGCCCTCGGCGTTACTCGATGAGATCTGCAACAAAGGTACCGAGTCGTAGTAGCGCGGGACGAGGTCTTCCAATAGCTGACGCGTATGGTTTCTATAGCGGCAGATAATTGCCGAACGGACATGAACATGAAGGAGTGTGATGGGCTCTATCGCAAACTCGACGTCAACGAAGAGATGATGGCCGAGCGCGGTATCCGCGTCGACCATTCCACGATCCACCGTTAGGCAGTGCGGTTCTCGCCGCTGTTGCTGAACCGGTTCACCAGGCGAAAGCGCATGATCACCGGCAAGTGGCATGTTGACGAAACCTACATCAAGGTGCGCGGCCAGGGGATGTATCCCTATCGAGCCATCGACAGTGCCGGCGCGATACGGTCGAGTTTTTGTTTAGCGAGCCTCGTGACTTGTTGTCCGCCGAAATCCTCGCTGCTTGAACAGTCCTATGCCCGAGCCAACTGTCCTCGCGATGGGTTTGCGACTGAACCGGCGCGCCAGCTTGGTCGCTTTCATGTTGCGGCGCTTCACCGGCGCGGGACAAGCCGGTCCATTACTGCGTTCGTACTGCGCTCGGAACGGCTATCGTCAAGCTGATAGACGCCCCCGAAGGCGGCACCGAGCTGGCGTACAAGCACTTCACCCAGCAAGCTTCGGGCGTTGTGCAGACGTGCTTCTACCGTCTCCGATGTGAGTGCAGACAACTCGGCAAACTGCCCCGGCGTCATGCCGTCGACAATGCAGGCCACGAACACGGTGCGCAGCTCATCGGGCAACTCATCTATCGACCGTTCCAGGGCGCCTCGGATCGCACCGTCGGCCATCTAGCACTGCCGGAGCAACTCCTTGCTACAACCCTTGCAGCGCGCACTATCTGTGACTAATCCCTCGAATGGTGCATTTCACGGAATCTTCCCGTTCGGGCCGCTCGGCTCCGGACTGTCATCCGGTGCACGCTGCGACGCGCACGGGATGACGGGCAAGGACTAAGACGACGACTTCAGCGAATCCATATCGATTGGCAGGCTACGCAGGCGCTTGCCGGTGGCGGCGAAGATCGCATTTGTCACCGCAGCACTGACAATGGCTGTCGGAGCTTCACCAATGCCACCTGGAGCTTCCGCGTTCCTAATCAGATGAGTCTCCACCACCGGCACCTCGTCGATACGCATCGGCAGATAGCTGTCGAAATTGCTCTGCTCGACCCGTCCATCCTTGAAGGTGATTGACCCGTGGAGCGCAGCGGTCAGCCCGAAAAGCGTTCCACCTTGAACCTGTGCTTCGATCGTATCGGGATTGACGTACATGCCGCAATCAATCGCACAGACGATCCGCTTGACTTTGACAGAGCCATCGGCCGCCACTTCGACCTCGGCGACCTGCGACGTGTAGCTTCCGTATGCGAATTGTACCGAAATCCCGCAGCCATGCCGCGCGGGAAGTGGTGAGCCCCACCCTGCTTTTTCCGCAGCAAGCAGCAGAACAGCAAGCGCTCGCGGATTATGGCCAAGCAATCCCTTGCGATAAGCAACGGGATCCTGCTTCGCGGCATGCGCGAGCTCATCTATGAAGCTTTCGACCACAAAAACATTGTGAGTCGGTCCGACACCGCGCCACCAGGACGTCCGGACACCACGGGGCTCGACCCGGACAAAGTCGACGTGGATATTGGGCAGTGCATAGGGCGGCTCGGCCGCCGCTTCTATGGCATCGGGGTCCAATCCGTCCTTGACGTAAGGGGGATAATAGCGAGCCATGACTGAGGAGCCGGCGATCCGATGCGTCCAGGCAACCGGCTTGCCAGCCGCATCAAGTCCGGCCGACAGCCGATCGAGATAGTACGGCCGATACATATCGTGCTGGATGTCTTCCTCGCGGCTCCAGATCACCTTCACCGGGCCGTCGACGTGCTTGGCGATCTTGACGGCGAGGATCGTGCCATCGGCTTCCAGCCTTCGGCCGAAGCCACCGCCAATCAGATGATTGTGAATTTTGATCGCATCCTTTGGCAGGCCGGTGAGTTCGGCCACCTGAGACTGCGTGATCGTAGGCGCCTGTGTCCCGACCCAGATGTCGCAACGATCCTTCTGCAGATGAACGGTACAGTTCATCGGCTCCATCGCCGCATGGGCCAGGAAAGGCACCTGATAGATGGCGTCAACCCGTTGCGCTGCCTCCGCAAGTGCCTTCCCCACATCACCGACGTTACGGGCAACAGCGCCCGGCTTTTTGGATTCCTCCTCCAATTGCTTGACGATATCGGCGTTGCTGACCTTGCCGTTCGGCCCGTCGTCCCACGTGATGGCGGCGGCCTCGAGCCCTTTCTTCGCCGCACCCGTGTGATCCGCCACCACGGCAACAGTTTCATCGATATTGACCACCTGCCGGACGCCCTTCACCGCCAGCGCGGCCTTCTCGTCCACCGTTTTCGCCTTGCCACCGAGCACGGGCGAAATAGCAACGGCCGCAACCTTCATACCCGGCAGTCGCGTATCGATGCCGTAGAGCGCGCGCCCATCGACCTTTATCGAGGAATCGACGCGCTTGGCACGCGTGCCGATCAGGGTGAAATCCTTCGGATCCTTCAATTTGACGTTTGCCGCGGGCGGCACAGGCAATTTCGCCGCGGCCTTCGCAAGTTCGCCGTACCTCAGATGCTTCGAGCCTGATGCATCGAACACGACGCCGTCCTTGGCGCGGCAAGTCGCTGGATCGACATTCCAGCGCTTTGCGGCTGCCGCGATCAGCAGATTACGACCCACTGCCCCTGCCTGACGCAGCGGTGTCCAGAAGGCACGGACAGAGGCGGAACCACCTGTATTTTGAATGCCTATGATCGAATTGACGTAAAGCGCATGATTTGGTGGCGCATGCTGAACCTGAATCTGGTCAAGCTTCACTTCCAGTTCTTCAGCGAGAAGCATCGAGAGCGACGTGTAAACCCCCTGTCCCATCTCGATCATCGGAATGACCAGGGTCACGGCGCCGGTTGGATTGATCCGTATAAATCCGTTCGGCGCGAAAGCACCCGTGACCTCGTTTTCGACCACCTGCGAAGCAGGCGCCGCGAAGACGGACTCCGTGCTTGCGCCGGTCAGCGCAAAACCAAGCAGCAAACCTGTGCCCTGAAGAAAGGCGCGTCGCGACATCTCTGTTTCATCGGCAATCTGCTCTTTCAGAACAAGCTCATCCATGATTTCAAACTCCTGCAGCGTGCTTGATCGCGGCACGGATGCGCTGATACGTGCCGCATCGGCAGACATTGCCCGACATGGCGGCGTCGATATCGTCATCCGTCGGCTTCGGCGTGTCCTTCAGCAGCGCCGCCGCCGACATGATCTGGCCGGACTGGCAGTAGCCGCACTGCACCACCTCCAGCTCCAGCCACACCTTCTGCAAGGCCGCGCCCTGCGGAGTCTTGCCGATCGCCTCGATCGTGGTGATCGCACTGTCGCCGACGCTATCGACGGGCGTCTGGCAGGAGCGGACCGGCTGGCCGTCGAGATGCACGGTGCAGGCGCCGCACAGCGCCTGGCCGCAGCCGAACTTGGTCCCGGTCATGCCAAGCACGTCACGCAGCACCCACAAAAGCGGAATGTCGCCGTCGACATCGACCTCATGGGGTGTGCCGTTGATCTTCAACGTGATAGCCATGCATGCCTCTTTGTGGATCGGGCAGATAGGACGCAACCGCTCGACATCGACGGCGCCCCGCGGCTGCGTATATCAATAGGCGCGTGTCGTTCACGGACGAACGCGTATGACCGTCTTCCCCGAACGTCGCTCGGTCGGGTTGAAGGCGGCGACGGCGTCGTCGAGGATCGCGATGTTGCCGATGTTCGTCCGGAGTCGTCCGTCCCGCACCCGCTGAACGATCTCACTCAGTTGGGCACGATCGGACTCGACAACGAAGTCAACCGCCGAGCCGTCGGCGGGCCGCGCCTCGGCCGGCCCGACGATGGACACCAGTGTTCCTCCGGCTCGAATCAGGCCCGCGGACCGCTTCTGGATGTCGCCGCCGATGACATCGAACACCAGATCGACGCCGCCGACGTCTTCCAGCGCGTCGTTGTCGAGATCGACGAACTCTTGCGCGCCGAAGTCGAGCGCCTTCTGACGGTCGGCCGCGCGTCCGGTGCCGATGACGTAGGCGCCCGCTAATCGTGCGAGTTGCGTCACCATCGACCCGACCGCACCGGCCGCGCCGTGCGCGAGGACGCTCTGCCCCGCCTGAAGGTGGCCGTGCTGGAACAGTCCCTGCCACGCGGTGAGACCCGAGATCGGCAGGCTCGCGCCCACCGTGAAGTCGACGTCGCCCGGTAGCGGCGCGAGGTTGCGTGCCTCGATGCCTATATACTCCGCCAGGCTGCCGTCGCGATGCCAGTCGGCGAGGCCGAACACTCGCTGTCCTACCGACAATCCTGTCGTGCCGTACCCAAGGGCGGTGACCACTCCGGCCAGCTCGTGCCCGGGGATCGACGGTGTTCGGTCACGGTCGAGGCGATCGGTCCAGGTCGAGGGCCACGCCAGCTCAGTCGGGACGAATCCCGACGCATGAACCTGAACGACGACATCGTTTATCGCTGCCTGCGGCTCGGGCCGCTCCACCAGCTTCATCCCGGCCGTTCCCGCCGCCTGGTCCGTCACCACGATCGCCTTCATCATAATTTTCTCCTCGGTCATTTGTCTCTTTGCTGGATATGTTCCAGCGATAAAAAGCCCGTTCGACATCTCGTGCCAGGGGCCGTGGGTAGTTTCCCAGGTTGCCCCCGGCGGGTCTGATAGGGATGCAGCCGGCCGATCTGGACAGCGCTGGCCGGCCGCGCGCATCGATAGGCGCGTGTCGCTCACGAACGAACGCGGATGATAGTCTTCCCGTTGATCCGCTTGGTCGGGTTGAAGGCGGCGACGGCGCGGTCGAGGGTCGAGACGTTGCCGATGTTCGTCCGCAGCCGTCCGTCACGCACTCGCCGGACGATCTCACTCAGTTGGGCGCGATCGGACACGACAACGAAGTCGACCGCCAGGCCGTTGGCGGGCCGTGCCTCGGTCGGGCCGGCGATGGTCACCAGCGTTCCTCCGGCTCGAATCAGATCCGCGGACCGCTTCGCGATGTCGCCGCCGAAGACATCGAAAACCAGATCGACTCCGCCGACGTCTTCTAGCGCGTCGTTCTCGAGGTCGACGAACTCCTGCGCGCCGAAGTCGAGCGCCTTCTGACGGTGGGCAGCACGTCCGGTACCGATGACGTACGCGCCGGACTCACGTGCGAGCTGGGTTACCATCGAACCGACTGCGCCGGCCGAGCCGTGCACGAGGACGCTCTGCCCCGCCTGAAGGCGGCCGTGCTCGAACAGTCCCTGCCACGCGGTCAGGCCCGGCATCGCCACGCTCGCGCCCACGGTGAAGTCGACATCGCCCGGCAGCGGCGCGAGGTTGCGTGCCTCGACGGCCACATACTCCGCCAGCGTGCCGCCGCGATACGAGTCCGTGAGGCCGAACACCCGCTGTCCCACCGACAGCCCCGTCGTGCCATAGCCCAGAGCGCTGACCACTCCGGCCAGCTCCTGCCCGGGAATCACCGGCGTCCGGTCACGGCCGAGCCGATCGGTCCAGGTCGAGGGCCACGTCAGCTCATCCCAGGTGAATCCCGACGCATGAACCTGAACGACGACGTCGTTTATCGCTGCCTGCGGCTCGGGCCGCTCCACCAGCTTCATCCCGGCCATTCCCGCCGCCTGGTCCGTTACCACGATTGCTTTCATGGTAATTTTCTCCTCGATCATTTGTCTCTTTGCTCGAAATGCTGCAGCGTTGGAAAGCTTGTTCAACATCTCATGCTAGGGGCCATGGTGGCTTCCGAAAGCGAAGGTGGAACAGCGCTTTGCCAGCGGTCGACGTGACCTCGCTTTCCGAACTGCTCGGTGCAGGGCAGCGGCTTGACCAATGACACACCATCGACGCCACGCCCGCTTATCGGTTCAGGGGCGGATAGCCACGAGTGTAGATCCAGTCTGACTGTCGCGCCGGCACGTGACAGGACTGACAGTCCGTCGTGTAGTCGTGGATGCGGTCTTCCGGGGATTAGTTGCATCGAATCATGACCAGCCGTCGCCCCAAAGCTTGTTTCCTGGAAATCGGCCGGCGTTGTCTTTCACCATGACGAACCAGCCAGCGAGGGTGCCGGCACTGCTTACGGTTCCGGTTGTCATATCGTTTTGAACACTTCCTTCACGAAAACGGTGGCGTCGGTAAAGTGTCTGTCCTTGTGATACGCGGCGATGGTTCCGGGCGATGCATAGACCACGTGCAGTTCCTTCGAGCCCGGACCGTCGTCTTTAGCCACTGCCCAGCTGCCCAGCACCTGATAAGCGGTCCGATAGTCGGAAGGCGTGCGCAGATTTCCCTTGTCGTCGACCACGGCCGCACTCGCTCCGCAGTACTGTGAGCGCGCATTGATTTGCCCGTAGGCCGTGACGGCGCCGATCACAGACAATCCCGCCGGGGCAACGCCCAAGGCACTAACGCTTCTCATGGCGTTGCTCCTTGTGTTAGCGAACCAGTAGCGTTCGTTGACCTTTTCAGTTGTCGCAGCGCGAGCCGAAGTTTTCCAATAACCGGCATATATAGTTTCCATAGCGGTGGGGAATACGGCTGCGCCGGTCCTCACGCATCCTCGTCACATCCCGCCGCATGGCCGACACACGCCGGTAGAGGAGGAAGTCATCCGCCGCATCGCCGAGAATCTTCGGTACGCCCACCTCCGGAGAATCGACGATTACCGCGATACCGTGCTGGCGCGGCTGTCGGCTGGCCGGATGCCCGACTGCACGAGGATCTTTGGGCTATGGACGGTGCCAGCCGACAGCACGACCTCGTCGGCCGTGATCCTCTCCAGGCCCTTGTCCATGAGCTCGACGCCAACGGCCCGCTTGTTCTCGACGAGGATGCGAACGACGGTCTTGCCAATGAGAAGGGTCACGCGGCCCGAGGCGAGGTGCGGAGCGCGAGCCGAATCCATTCCTCCGCTTGTCCGCGGCCTAGTGGATTCAGGGCTCGTCCTTCGGACGACCCGGAATAACAGGGGGCTACGTCAACACCCCCACGATCGCGCCCATCAGGCACGTCGTCAGCGTGCCCGATACGACCGACTTCAGCCCGAGCGCGTTGATCTCCTCGCGCCGCGTCGGCGCCATCGTGTTGAGGCCGCCGATCATGATGCCGAGGCTGGCGAAATTGGCGAAGCCGCACATCGCATAGAGCATGATCAGGCGTGAGCGCGCGTCCAGCGCGTCGGTCGGGAGTTGCGACAGGTCGACATAGGCGATTAGCTCGTTCAGCACGGTCTTGGTGCCCATCAGGCTGCCGGCGGTGATGGCTTGCGACCACGGCAGGCCCATCAGCCAGCACACCGGCGCCATGACGTAGCCGAGCAGGCGCTGCAGCGAAATCTTCGCGCCGCCGATGTCCGGCAGCATGGCGAGGATGGAGTTGACGAGATAGACCAGCGCCACCAGGACCAGCAGCATCGCCACGATGTTGAGCAACAGTTCAAGCCCGGCCGCGGTGCCCTTGACGATGGCGTCTATCGTCGAGGACGCGTGCATCTCGGGATCGCTAGCGACTCCGGGATCGCCAAGCGATCCGCCGGTGCGCTGATCGGATGTCTCCGGCACCATGATCAGGCTCACCAGGATCGCCGCCGGCGCCCCTAACACCGAGGCGACGACGAAATGCGCCGCCGCATCCGGGATCAGCGGCGCGAGCAGGGTGGCGTAGAGCACCAGCACGGTGCCGGCGATCCCGGCCATGCCGCCCGTCATCACCAGGAACAGTTCGGCGCGCGTGAGCTGCGCCAGATAGGGCCGGATGAACAGCGGCGCTTCCACCATGCCGAGGAAGATGTTGGCCGCGGTGGAGAGCCCGACCGCGCCGCCGACGCCGAGCGTCCGCTCGAGCAGCCAGGCCATGCCGCGCACGATCGGCGGCAGCACGCGCCAATAGAACAGCAGCGTGGTCAGCACGCTCATGACCAGCACGATCGGCAGCGCCTGGAAGGCGAGGATGAAGTCCGCGCCCGGTGCCTTGAGGTCGAACGGCAGCGGCGCGCCGCCGAGATAGCCGAACACGAAGGAGGTGCCGGCGCGCGAGGCGGCGGCGATGACGCCGACGGCCTCGTTGATCGCGCCGAAAGCGGATGCCACCAGCGGCACCTTGATCAGCACCAGCGCGGTGACCA
>NZ_JAGKJI010000089.1 GCF_020329485.1 Bradyrhizobium cenepequi | reverse complement strand
TGCCACCCATAAGACACCAGCCGTAAAGCGTTGGCTCAAGGCACACCCACGCTTCCATTTGCACTTCACGCCGACCTCGGCCTCTTGGCTCAACATGGTCGAGCGCTTCTTTGCCGAGATCACCCGAAACCGCATCCGCCGCGGCGCCTTCGAGAGCGTCGCCGAGCTCAAGCGTGCGATCATGGAATACCTGGAAAACCACAACGCCGCCCCAAAGCCCTTTATCTGGACCAAATCCGCGGGTGAAATCCTCGAAAAAGTCCCCCGCGCGAAACAAGCGTTAGAGTCACAACACTAGCGTGCCGGTGGCGGCAAGCGCGGCCAGGACCGCGATGTGCACGACGCCAGAGGAGGATTCGGGGCGAGATGCGGTGGCGTCAAGGATCGCAGCCTGGTCAGTCATGATGTTCCCGCTCGGATATTGAATGACGTTTATCATACAAAGCGGGAAAGACCAGCCATTAATTCTGCCGTCATGGCCGGGCATCAGGCCGTGACGGCAGAATATTCTCCGATCGCAGGTGAGATCAGTTGAATCTTTCTCTCATCAACACGCCGCCGGTTCGCCGACCATGTCGGGCTGCCTGACGAGCAAGACTGCCGGCGACAGCAGGATCACCAGCGCCTGCGCGCCGAAGATTGCTGCGGCGAGGTAGAGGCAGGTCTCCGCACCGAAAAGGCCGCCGACGATCGCGCCCAGTGCAGAACCGAGTGGACGCGCGCCATAGCTCATGATGTTGATGGCGGAGACACGGCCGAGCAGCGAAGGCGGCGTCACCGATTGCCGGAGCGTGGTGGTCGAGATCACCCACAGGATTGGGCCGACGCCGAGCAGGAAGAAGCTCAGGCCCGCAAGCAGCGGCGTGGCGACGATCGTCGTCAGCGCCATGATGGCGGAAGCGATGAAGCCCGTCACCGGACCGAGCCCGATCACCGTGCCGAATGCAAGGCGCCGCATCACCCGTGTCGCCACAAGCGCGCCGACCACCATGCCGACGCCATACATCGCGAGCGTCGTGCCAACGCCGGTTGCGGAGAGGCCGAGATGTCGGATCGCATAAGGCACGAAAACAGCGAGCAGCAGGAAGGAGGCAGTGTTGAAGATGAATTGGGTGATGAACACCGGCCGCAGCAGTTCATGACGAAACACGAAGACGGCGCCTTCCTTGATCTCCAGCAGCGGATGGCGGCGCGGCGCAGGCGCGCGTGAGGGTTCGTGGATGCCCGCCAGCAGCACCACGGCAATCACCGAGAGTGCGGCGGCAAATCCGAAGGCGGGCGCGGCACCGACCCACCCCACCAGCACGCCGCCCAGCGCGGGCCCGCTGGCGAATGCGACGGTGCGGGCCAGTTCGATTCGCGCATTCGCCGTCGGCAACTGTTCCTGCGTCACCAGCGAAGGCACCAGCGCTGGCGCGGCGACGCTGTAGGCGACCGTCCCGCACACCGCGATGAAACCGAGCACCGAAAGCAGGGGCAGCGTCAACAGGCCGAGCCAGATCAGGAGCAGCGTTGCGGCGAGCGCCGCGGCGCGCAATGCTTCGGAGCCTGCCATCAGGACGCGCCGTGAGAAGCGATCGGCGAGCACGCCCGCGGGAATCGCGAACAGGATGAACGGCAGCGTCAGCGCGGTCTGCAGCAGGCCGGTCTGGCCCTCGCCGACGCCAAGCAACAGCACCGCCACGATCGGAGCCGCGGCCAGCGCGATCTGCTCGGCCGACTGCGCGGCAAGGTTCGACCAGGCCAGACGGCTGAAGGTCGACGGCAGGTGAAGGGATTCGGCGACGTGCATGGCGAACATCCATCGATATTCTGATCGGGCCATAGTGTGTGGTTTGAAGACGTCCGATCCCACCCGTTTCCCGACAAGCAAAGGCCCGCCGTGAGGGAACACGGCGGGCTTATTGGATGCGATGAATGGTTCCGGGCTACGCCCTCGTTTCCACCGCCGGGTTGCTTAGCGCCGCGGCAGGCGCAGGGATTGTCGCGCCATTGATCGCCGTCGGCGCTTCATCGGCCGCAAGCGCTTCCGTCTTCCGCTCCGCCAATGCGCTGGTCAGGCTGGTCAGCGCGTCGGGTCCCGCCGGAAATCCAGCCTCCTGCAGAATCTTGTCGATCATCGGCTTGAAGGCAGAGACCGACAGCAATTGCCCCGCAAGGCCATCGCCCAGTCCAAGCCCGCCGCTGCCATTCATGTGACCGTTGCCGCCACGGCCGAGCATGCCGCCGGTGTCGAAGATCCGGATGTCGGAGATCTTCTCGACCGGCTTGACGGCCTCGGCGAGCGCGTTCGGGATGATGTTGATGCGTGCGAGATTGAGATCGTACTCGATGATCGCCGCGCTCAGCTTATTGCGCGCTTCGGTCTTCAAGGTCGCGACTTCGGCTTCGGCCTGGCCAAGTGCCCTCACACCTGCAGCCCGGGTGGTAGCGGCATTGGCATCTGCCTGGGCGAGCACGTTGGTGGCTTCCGCCTTGTTGTCGGCGGCTTGCCGCTCGGCTTCCGCCATGACTGTTATTGGCATCGCCTCGGTCTCGGCCACCTTGCGCGCCGCGATCACATTGATGATGCGGTCGCGTTCAGCGATTTCGGTCGCCTTTGCAGTCGTGACTTTTTCCTCGGCCGCAATCGCCAGTGCGCGGGCGGTCTCGGCGATGGTCTGCGCCTCCGACTGTTCCTTGCTCTTGGCTGCGACGACGATCGCGGCTTCCTGTGCGACGATCTGGAGTTCGCGCTCGGCCTCGGTGGTGCGGCGTTTGACCGCGAGATCGGCTTCGATCTTCCGGCTGTCGCGGGCCTGGTTGGCCTCGGTCTGCTTGTTGGCAACCGCGAGTTCCTGCTGGATGCGGTATTCGGCTTCGTTCTGCAGCGCGATCTGTTCGGCCTGCGCGGTCTCCGCGCGCATGGCGGCGGTCTTGTTGGCGATGTCGCGCTGCTGCGCCAGCTCCGCCTCGCGCTTGGTCCGCTCGATCGTCAGCGTGGTCTGGCGCGCGACCAGGTCCTGCTGCGCGATATTCACTTCCGTGTTGCGGATGATCTGGTTGCGTTCCTGCTCGCGCTGCTTGGTGATGTTGGTGAGCGTGGTGAGGCCGTGAGCGTCGAAGAAGTTGCTCGGGTTGAAATGCTTGATGTCGCTCTGGTCGAGCCTTGTTAGCGACACCGATTCGAGCTCCAGACCGTTGTTCTGGATGTCGGCGCCGACGGCGTCCTGCACTGATTTGACGAAGGTGGCGCGCTGCTCCTGCAGCTCCTCGAGGTTCATGGTGGCCGCGACCGAGCGCAGGCCGTCGACGAATTTCGCTTCGATCAATTCGCGCAATTCTGCGGCGTTATTGGTGCGACTGCCCAGCGTCTGCGCGGCAAGCGCAATCGAGGAAGTATCGGGCTTGACGCGCAGGTAGAATTCGGCGCCGATATCGACACGCATGCGGTCCTTGGTGATCAGCGAGTCCGGGCCACCGCGCACGACTTCAAGCCGTAGCGTCTTCAGGTTCACCGCGGCAGTCGAATGGAAGATCGGCAGCACGATCGAGCCGCCGTCGAGCACGACCTTCTGGCCACCGAGGCCGGTTCGCACATAGGCTTCATCCCGCGTCGATCGCTTGTAGAGCTTGGCGAACATCAGACCGATGACGAGGATGGCAAGGACGCCAATGATTACGGGTACAGCAAGTTCCCACATGATTATGCCCTGTTGGATGATGCTTGTTGTTCAATGAGATCGGCAGGTGCGGCAATTGCGATAAAGCTCCTCGCGTCGCGATCGACGAGCAAGACGTCGGCGCCGACCGGCAACGCTTCGGAATCACTGGCGGCACGCGCCGACACAGTGTGCCAGTTGCCGAAGACATCCTTGAGACGGACGCGCCCCGGAAGTCCCTGGTCCAGCGGACCGACCGTCACGGTGGCGACCTTACCGACAAAATCGTTATCGCTCACCGCGTAGCTTTCGTCCCGCGGGATGATGCGGGCGAGGCCGCGACTTGTCATCCGGATCAGGGGAATGCCGGCGGCCGCGGCTGCCACTGCGACGATCGAAACGGGCAGGCCGGCGCCTACGCTATGGGCGAGGCCCTGGATCAAAAATCCTCCGATGGCGAAGATACCGAGCGCCAGGATAATCAGGATTAGGAGGGGCAGTCGGCCGGCATTGATCCAGAGAAACAGGCCGTTGAGGCCGTTGTTCTCGGCCTCGACCGAAAAATCCTTGCCGACGAATTCGCTGATTGAAAATCCGATCATGGTGGTCAGCAGTTCGATACCGCCCAAGGCCACCATGATTGCTGCCGCGACCGCGAAGGGCCGTACGTCGGAGGCGAGCAGGATGTCGCCAATTGCATTCATTGCTGCGATTTGATCCTTTCAAGCCGTACCGCGATTTCCTTCTCGCGATGCAGTCTGTCGAGTTCATCGAGTTCTTTGTCGGCGAACACGCTGGAGGCGGGAACCCCCGTCACCCGCGCGATCGCCGCCATAGCCCGATCGGGACTCACAGTTTTGGTCGCGGCTGAAGCTCGTCCGGTTTCATGCATCCCCTCCTGCGCTAGACTCTTCTCGAGATCGGCAAGCCGGGCTTCCGCTTCACGTCGTGCTGCAAGCATCGCCTGTAACGCCTTGGTCTGTTCGTCGATTTCGAGCTCGACGAAATCCATCGCGCGTTCGAGTGCAATGCTCTGGGATTCAAGATCAATTTGTCGCGCAACCCCGGCGCGCGCGAGATCTTCGCGCCCTTCGGCGAGCGCAAGCCGCACCTTTTCATTCAGGCTTGCGACTTCGGCGTCGAGTTCTTCGCGCCGCTGCTTGAGGCGGAATTCTTCGGCGCGCGACTTGCCGAGCGCATGGCGCGCCTCGTCGGCGCCAGCGTCGATCTCGCGGATCGCCTGTTTCACGAGGGCGACCTTGTTGCTGTTCTCCGCGCTGTCGAGCGTCTGGCTGGCGATGGCCGCCAGTAATCGTCCCATGCGCGCAAGGATACCTTCGTGAACCATTGTCTCCTCCGGTTGTGTTGATTTCGATTTGACGGCGATGTGGATTTCGTAACTCCGACCGTCCGAGACCAAGTGAGCCGGGAAGGGGCTTTCCCAGCCGGCAAGATATCCCGGCACTTCGAACGAGACCAAGACACGTCCGTTGACAGTGCTAACGGTCAGTGAAGTTGGTCCCTTGATCGAGAACAACTTCTCGTCGAGCGGGATACGACGCACGGTCGCGCCCGGCGCGTAGTTGGCGCGATCGCGCAAGCCTAGCGTGACCAGCCGGGCCGGCAGGTTGGTCTCCTTCCGAATCCTTTCGTAGGCCTGGGCGTGAAGAGCGACGAGGTTGGCGCCGACAGGGGCAACCTCGGCGAGAATCGTCATCATCCGGTCATAGGCGACAAACGTTGCTTCGATCGCAGCGATACCCGCTTCATCGGGGGCGAGCGTGTAGCGCAGGGTCGCTGTCGCTGCTTCCAAGGGCAATTTGGCCATATCTAATCATAAAGCACTTCCTCAGTGCTTTTCAAGTGGTCAGAATTGCATTTTCGTCCTGGGTATAGTTTCGCAATGGTCAGCCGGATTCCAGCATCGTGGATGTCCGATCGGTCTCACCCTCGCCGCACACCAAGAGCGCGAAGCGCGTCACTCATTGACGCGCGATGCGCGAGACGAAGGCGATGGTCGGAAACGGTATTTACAGCGGCCGGCGCGACGCGATGGCGCTGTCAGAAGTTCCGCTGGGCGCGAAGCTGCAGGTGGAACGTATCCTGATCGCTGAACTCATAGCGCGCGGACGGCTTGGGGGCCGAAGCTGCGAGGACGGCGGTGCCCTGGAATTTCTGATCGAGGTGGACCCACATGAATTCGGCCGAGAAGGTCAGGTTCTTGACCGGGGTCCAGCGGGTGATGACACCAAGCTGCGACAGGTTGAAGTCGGGGTTGCAGATGTAGTCCGCACTGACCGCTTTGCCGGGCGTGGTGTAGTTCGCGCACATGAAGGCCTTGGCGGCGCCGTCATAGCGGACGCCCACATACGAGCCGAAGAGGCTCGAGGACCAATATGGGTCCCAGTTATGGTTGAACGCGCCGCGAACGCCAAAGGCCTCCGTCAGATGCAGCGAGCCGTCGCCGCCGGCTGCGACCGGCAGATAGACGGCGTCGGTCGTCGCACCGAAGCCGATGCTCTGATAGGCGCCGGGAGCGCTGCTGCTGCCGAACATGGCAAAGCTTGGCGATGTTGAAGCCGACGAGACGACGTACTTCGTCGCTCCCTTGGCATAGCTCGCGTCCATCTTGATGTCGTCGCCGGCACCGGTCGGGATGTTCTTGATCTGCAACGCCGCCATCGCCGCACCGCCCCACGAAGTGTCGGGATGTCCGGAAAGCTCGGATGCCGCCGTCGGCGCCGCGCCCGGCAGGCCGACGGCGCCCGCCGGCGCGCCAAGGGCGTTGAGCGTGTTGTAGGAGCCGCTCACTTCATGCGCCGCGGCCGAGATCTGGAACAGACCCCAGGCCTGGTCGATGCGGATGTTGCCGACCACATCGGGTGCATGGACGCCGGCATACGCGTTGCCGGTGTTGAACGTGGCGTTCAGCGGCAGCGACAGGTTGTAGACCGCGGTGCGGTCCCACACCGTTGGATCGTCGAGGCCGATGCTGGCCGACACGCCGTTGCCGAACTGCGCGGTGTACTGGATGTTGTTGACGCCGGTGTCGGTGTTCTCGCCGCCGAGCAGGAAGTCCGTGATGTTGCCGGGGTAGCCCTGCCAAGGCGACGCGTAGGCAGACGCCGACTGACCGAAGGTGAAGCCTGCGAACTGGATGAAGAGGAACTGGATGGTAGTAGCGCCGCCGCCGGGAGTGTCGAGCAACTGCGAGCCGGCCACCGGAAGCGAGCCGTTGATTGAGTTCGGGTTGAAGGTGTTGTTGCCAAGCGTGCTGAACGTAAACCGGCCCGACCCGAAGGTACGGACCACGCCATATTCGGTCTGGGTGCGGGTATCGACCGACAATAGCATACGGGCGCGGGCGGAGAAGTAGTCGAAGTAGCGGTTATGTTGTCCTGCGTCGCCGCTCCAGGCCGGCGTGCCCTGTATGCCGCCATTGAATGTGGTGTCGACCCGGAGATAGCCACCGATCTTCATGCAGGTGTCGGTACCGGGGATGTAGAAGAAACCTGCGCCGTACGGCGTACAGATCTTCACATACTCAACCGCCTTCGCCTTGATCGGAAGATCCGCCGCGTGCGCGCCGCTGGCGGCCATCAGACCCGCGGCGGTGCCGAGAATGAAGGTTCTCATTGTCGCCATCACTGGCCTCCCGCTGTGGATTGCACACCCCTCAGGAACACCCGCCTGCAAGCACTAGCGCGGAACTTCATGCTGCCATATGACGATGATGTAACGCAGCTCGGTTCGTGCGGTAGTGTGACTTTACCGCAACGCGACGAGCGCCGGTCCCTAGGCGCGGCTCCGACCATCACCGAATGGTGCTCAGCCAACCTCCCAGATGCAGTTGCAAATGAGTTGCAACAAAAACTGATTTCCGGCATTGTGACGTCATGGATGCCCGATCGCCCGAACTGACTCCAGACACCCTGCCGCAGGTGCTGCCGACCTCCACCGGATGGCGCGCCGACGCGCCGGATACCCGCAGCCTGCCCGAAGTGAACTCGACGGTAGAGATCCCGACGGCCGGCCGGTGGTGGCGCCGGCTGCTTGCCTTTGCCGGACCGGGCTATCTCGTATCGGTCGGCTATATGGATCCCGGGAACTGGGCGACCGACCTCGCGGGCGGCTCGAAGTTCGGCTACACGCTGCTTTCGGTCATCCTGCTCTCCAATCTGATGGCGATCCTGCTGCAGGCACTCGCGGCCCGCCTCGGCATCGTCACCGATCGCGACCTGGCGCAGGCCTGCCGGGCGACCTATTCGCCGCCGGTGAACTTCCTGCTGTGGATCGCCTGCGAAGCCGCGATCATCGCCTGCGACCTCGCGGAGGTGATCGGCACCGCGATCGCGCTGAAGCTCCTGTTCGGCATTCCCCTGATCGCCGGTGCGCTGCTCGCTGCGCTCGATGCCTTCCTGCTGCTGCTCCTGATGAACCGCGGCTTCCGCTTCCTGGAGGCCTTCGTGATCGCGCTTCTGATCGTGATCGCGACCTGCTTTGCGATCCAGGTCGCCGCCGCCGCACCGCCGGTTGCCGCAATGCTGCGCGGCTTTGCACCGTCGAGCGAGATCTTCACCAATCCCGAGATGCTCTACATTGCGATCGGCATCATCGGTGCGACCGTGATGCCGCATAACCTGTATCTGCATTCGTCGATCGTGCAGACCCGCGCCTATGAGCGTAGCGAAGAGGGACGGCGGGATGCGATCAAGTGGGCGACCACCGACTCTACGGTCGCGCTGATGCTGGCGCTATTCATCAACGCTGCGATCCTGGTGGTCGCGGCCGCCACCTTCCACCGGAGCGGCCATTCAGATGTCGCCGAGATCGGGCAGGCGTTCGAATTGCTGTCGCCGCTGCTCGGGCTCGGCATCGCCTCGACGCTGTTCGCGGTGGCGCTGCTTGCCTCCGGCCTCAATTCGACGGTGACGGCGACGCTGGCTGGCCAGATCGTGATGGAAGGCTTCCTCAGCCTGCGGCTGCCGAACTGGGCGCGGCGGCTGCTGACGCGCGGCATCGCGATCGTGCCTGTCGTCATCGTCACCGCGCTTTATGGCGAACGCGGCACCGCGGAGCTCCTGGTGTTCAGCCAGGTCATCCTCTCGATGCAGCTTCCGTTCGCCGTCATTCCGCTGGTGCGGTTCGTGTCCGACCGGCGCAAGATGGGCAAGTTCGCGATCTCGACGCCGGTCGCCGCGGTCGCATGGTTCGTGGCGAGCGTGATCGTGGTCCTGAACGTGAAGCTGCTGTTCGATACGTTCTTCGGCTGAGATCCCGATCAATCCTGCGGCTCGGACGCCATGTCGCCGTCGGCGTCGACCCGGAGCCAGCCGCTCGGCGCAAGGCGCTGCTGCGGCAGGAAGCGCGCCTTGTAGTCCATCTTCTTGGAGCCCTCGATCCAGTAGCCGAGATAGACATAGGGCAGCCCGAGCCGGCGCGCGCGGGCGATGTGATCCAGGATCATGAAGGTGCCGAGGGAGCGGCCCTCAAGCGAAGGCTCGAAGAAGGAATAGACCATCGACAAGCCGTCGCTCAGCACGTCCGTCAGCGCCACCGCGATCAGTTCCTCGCCGCGACCGGTAATGCCGGAATCAACGCCGCGCTTGCGGTACTCGATGATCCTTGTTTCGACATGGCTGTCTTCGACCATCATCGCGTAGTCGAGCACGGTCATGTCAGCCATACCGCCGTGGCGGTGGCGTCGGTCGAGATAGGCGCGGAACACGGAATATTGTTCGGAGGTCGGCACTGCCGAACGCTGCTCGCCGATGAGGTCGGCATTGCGGGCCATGACCTTGCGGAAGCTGCGCGAAAGCCGGAATTCGTTGGCAATCACGCGCACCGAGACGCAGGCCCGGCACTGGTCGCAGGCCGGCCGGTAGGCGATCGACTGGCTGCGGCGGAACCCGCCATGGGTGAGCAGATCATTGAGATCGCCCGCTTTGTCGCCGACCAGATGCGTGAACACCTTGCGCTCATGGCGACCCGGCAGATAGGGGCAGGGCGACGGCGCCGTCAGATAGAACTGCGGAGTATCACGCGAATGCTGGGTCACGACGTGTCGTCAGGCCTCCGAAACAAGCCTCCAGCATCGCGCCCCGGAGGCCAACGGTCAATCGCCTTGGCGGGCGTACTGTGGCTGGCTCAATAAGTGTGCGCTGCGGATGACGCGTGAGCGCGGACCGAGCTGTTGATGACAACGGTTCCGAGCACGATGTCGTGCAGCAATCGCCGGCGGCTGTTGAAGAGGCCGAACAGCAGCACGAGCGGCGAAAGGAACGAGACCGACAGCCAGAACAGCACGGCATGCATGGCGCCGAGCACGAAGTAACCGGGCGCGCCGTACCAGGTGCGCAACTCCAGATCCATTACCCGCATGCCGACAGTTGCGGAAGAGGGACCGCCGATCGATGCGCCATAATAGACGATCGCCCAGACAATCGTGGCCGGCCACGCCAGCCAGAACAGCGCCCAGCCGAGGCCGAGGGTGATCAGGCCGAACACGGCGATGAACAAATACCCTAGGATGACGGGGACCGAAAGCACAACCATGTCGATGAGAAAGGCAAATATCCGCCGGGTCAGCACGCCGCCGAACAGCTCCGGCTCCAATTGCGGATCGAAAGCATGAGGCGGCACGCCGCCATCGTTACGCCAGGCACCATAGTTACCCGAACCGCCGTAAGACATGATCTCCCCTCCCGACTGGGATCTATCCCGGGCAGGACATGGGAACGGGCTGCCCAAGTACCAAGGCCTCGGAACCATTAGCGAACGAAAATATTCCGGCGATTCGGCGGCCGGCCGGCGAGTAGCGAATCGCGAATTGGGAAACTTCCATTCGCTATTCGCGCTCCTTCAGCTTCTCCGCTGCCTGCGGGGCGAAATAGGTGAGGATGCCGTCGGCGCCGGCGCGCTTGAAGCCGACCAGGCTCTCCATCATTGCGCGCTCGCCGTCGAGCCAGCCATTGCGCGCGGCGCCGGCGAGCATCGCGTATTCGCCTGATACCTGATAGACGAAGGTCGGCATCGCAAACGTGTCCTTCACCCGGCGCACGATGTCGAGATAGGGCATGCCGGGCTTCACCATCACCATGTCGGCGCCTTCGGCGATATCAAGCTCGACTTCGCGCAGCGCCTCGTCGGAATTGGCGCTGTCCATCTGGTAGGTGCGCTTGTCGCCGGTCAGCGCCTTGGCCGAACCGATCGCATCGCGGAACGGGCCGTAGAAGGCGGAGGCGTATTTCGCCGCATAGGCCATAATCTGCACGTCGCCGAGACCCTCGGCGTCAAGCGCCTTGCGGATGGCGCCGACGCGCCCGTCCATCATGTCGGACGGAGCGATGATGTCGCAGCCGGCCTCGGCCTGCACCAGCGCCTGCTTCACCAGCACAGCGACAGTCTCGTCGTTGAGAATCCTGCCGTCCTCGATCAGCCCGTCATGGCCATGGCTGGTGAAGGGATCGAGTGCAACGTCGCAGAGCACGCCGATGTCGGGGAATTCCTTCTTGATCGCGCGCACCGCCTGGCAGACCAGATTGTCGGGATTGAGTGCCTCCGAGCCCTGATCGTCGCGGAGGGACGGATCGGTGTAGGGAAACAGCGCGATGCAGGGGATGTTGAGCTTGGCTGCGCGCTCGGCGTCGCGCACCGCCTGGTCGACACTGAGTCTGTCCACGCCGGGCATCGAGGCGACCGGGCTACGGACGTTGTGGCCGTCAACAACGAACAACGGCCAGATCAGATCGTCTGTGGTCAGCACGTTTTCGCGCACCAGCCGCCTGGCCCATTCGGCCTTGCGGTTGCGGCGCGGCCGTATGGTCAAATCCAGCGGCGTGGAGGCGAGGGCGGTCTGCCGCTTTGGCGCGTCGCGCAGTTCGATCGGGCGCCCGAATTTGATCGCCATGGGCTTATTCTCCTGAAGACGGCCGGCGGGATTTCGATTTGATCTAATTCTAGCATCCTCGTCCGGCAACGTCACGGCACCCTTGATCTGCCGCAAGTGCAATTGATTTTGCTCGCCCGGCAGGCCAAGACTGCGCCGATGACCAATTTCGCTTCCATGGGCAGCCTCAGTGATGTCTGACACCTCCGCGCGCGACCAACCGCGGGACAATGCGATATCGGCTGCGGCGATGTCGTCGGACCGGATCGAGCGGGATGCGAATGTATGGACCCGGCGGCTCGTCTTCTTCCTCCGTATCATGGCGGTCGTCTCGATCGCCAAGGGCCTCTACCACTGGGCGCAGGTGACCGGCTTCGTCGGCTCCGAGGAGGAGGCGTTCGAGAACCAGTCGATGGCCTGGCAGACAGCAACCGTCTACTTCGCCGTCATCGAACTCGTCGCCGCCGTCGGGCTGTGGCTCGCGACGCCCTGGGGCGCGGTGGTGTGGCTGACCACTGTCGTCTCGATGGCGGTGATCGAACTGATGTTTCCGAATATCTATGGCGGCAGCCTGATGGTGGTGGCGTTCGAAGCCTTGATGCTCGCCGGCTATCTCGCGCTCGCCTGGATGGCCGCACGCGAACGGCCGCCATAGCGCCGCGTTGGCAGGAGCGCGTGCACGAAGCCCTATCGGCGCCGCAAGAATTTTCAGAAAATTTTTCAGTAACCCTTCGCTCACCGTAAAGGGTTCCCTCATGTCTGTTACGCGGTCGTTTCGAATTCAAACGAAGCTGTTTCCGATTGTGACAGGGTGCGCAGACGAAGCGTGAACAGGGGCGCCGCACCGTCAATGAAGAGTTGCGAAAAGTCCTTGTTTGACAGGCTTAATCCGCGATTCACTGTCTTAAATTCATGATCTCTTTATTGTCTTATTTAAGCTGATGTTCAAACGGCCCCCTTAAGTTGAACCTATCAGGCGGGACACAAGTTTCGTCGAATAAGTCGATAAAAACGACAACAGGGGAAGTGTCATGATCAAAGCCGTTGCCTCAACGGCGGTGGAAACCGCTGATCGCGCCGCCGGCCAGCCGACGGTGCAGTCGCTCTACCTCGAAGCCCTGACTTTGGTGGAGCGGCTGCATCGTCGGCTGCTCGACGTCATCAAGGACGAGTTCGACCGCCGCGGTCGTGCCGACATCAATTCGGTGCAGGCGCTGTTGCTCTACAATATCGGCGACAAGGAGTTGACCGCGGGCGAATTGCGCACGCGCGGCTACTATCTCGGCTCCAACGTCTCCTACAATCTGAAGAAACTGGTCGAGCTCGGCTTCCTCGATCACCAGCGCTCGCGCGTCGATCGGCGCTCGGTGCGGATTCGCCTGACGCCGCAGGGCCAGGAGATCCGCCGCATCGTCGATGCGCTCTACCAGAAGCACGTCAAGACCGTGGAGCAGGTCGGCGGCATCTCGAACGAGGAGTTCGCGACGCTGAACAAGTCGCTGCACCGGCTCGAGCGGTTCTGGACCGACCAGATCCTCTATCGCCTCTAACGTCTCCAACACTTCAACGCCTCCAAGACTTCAACACTTCCAAGACTTCGCCAGAGCGGCCAGGCCGGCCCCAAGAGAACATCCCAAGAAGGGAACACCCAAGAGAAGACCGGCAAAGCCCTTATCGTCCAGCAAAAGCGCATCGGCCGTGCCCGGCCGATGCGCTTCTGTTTTTGGCACTGCAAAAAAGAGCTCTTGCGGAACTGGAACCAAGCGCGCCTCCGCGCTTTATCGTGGGCTACGGAGAGCGAGATGCTGGTCGAGCGCGGAATGTGGGCGATGAATGTCGAGGTGGTCGGCGAGGCCTACGCCATCGCCTCCAACTATCTGCGCAGGGCCGGCACCATTCCGGACAGCTACGCCACCAACGAGCAATTGCTCACGATCATCGTGCAGATGTTCCGGCGCGGCGAAACCAACAAGATCAAGCTCGCCAACAAGGCGATCGCCGAGTTCGAAGCAACTCAACTCGTGATCTGATCATCCCCCAATCGGAGAAAGTGATGGAAGCCGCGATCGACCGCATCATGCAGACCTATGACCTCCTGGCGAACCGCACCGCTGCGGCGAACGACGAGGCGCGGGCTAAGGTGACCGAATATGTCCGCACCTTGTTCGAGGCGGGCGAGACCGACGCGCACCGGTTGACAGTCTGCGGATTGACCTATCTGCGCCAGCTCGACGGCACCACCGATCATGTGAAGGCGGGATATACGGGGTTGTAGCCGCACTCTCCGCTGTCGTCCCGTCGTAAGGCCGGGACGATTTGGGATGAGGTTCTGATTCAAATTTCAAACAGCCGTAGGATGGGTAGAGCGCAGCGAAACCCATCGGCTTCGGAGCAAGCGGCACGAATGATGGGTTTCGCTTCGCTCTACCCATCCTACGTCCAAGTCAAATTTCAAACAGCGGAGAGGATACGAATCCGCATTCTCGCGACAAGAGATGCCCGAGGTTTGCGTCTCGTTTCACCCTCTCATTGAAGTGAGGGCGCAGGGAAAGCCGGGTGCCGGTTGCACCCGTGGGCCCCGTGCAACAAAAAGCACGGGGGTAGGACCACAGGTCAACCGAAGCAACACCGGCTTTCCCTGCGCAGTGGTTTACGGCTTACTTCGTGCTCTTCCCGGTGACCGGGCTTTCTTGCCACCGTCATCCGCGGCAGCTCTTGCTGCTCGCGTACTTAGCGCCAGCGTCGGGGCGCCAGAACCACACGACTTCGCCGTCCGCGAGTGCCGCGCTCGTCAGTCGCGACACCCGCGTCCACCGCATCTCACCGCAACGTTCGTGACGATCGCGAGCCGCCCCTCATTTCGGGTGAGACGCGCGGAGTTAAATCACTGATTTGCCCGACGGCGGAAGCGGAATGTTT
>NZ_JAGKJI010000088.1 GCF_020329485.1 Bradyrhizobium cenepequi | reverse complement strand
ACCATGTTGAGCCAAGAGGCCGAGGTCGGCGTGAAGTGCAAATGGAAGCGTGGGTGTGCCTTGAGCCAACGCTTTACGGCTGGTGTCTTATGGCTGGCATAGTTGTCAACGACCAGATGGAGATCGAGGCCAGGCGGGGTCTGATGATCAATCAGCTTAAGAAAGCGCAGGAACTCTCGGTGCCGATGCCGAGGCATGCAGGTGCCGATAATCTTGCCGTCCAACATGTTGAGCGCCGCGAACAAGGTCGTGGTGCCGTTGCGCTTGTAGTCGTGGGTCATGGTACCGGCGCGGCCCTGCTTCATCGGCAGGCCGGGCTGGGTACGGTCGAGGGCCTGGATTTGGCTCTTTTCATCGACGCAGAGGACCAGCGCCTTGTCCGGCGGATTGAGGTAGAGCCCGACCACGTCCTCCACCTTGGCGGCGAAGTTCTTGTCGCGCGAGACTTTGAAAGTGTCGACCAGATGCGGCTTCAGCCCATGCGCATGCCAGATCCGCTGCACACTGCTGTAGGAGATGCCTGCCGCCTTCGCCATGCTGCGCACGCTCCAATGGGTCGCATTCGGCGGTTTCCCGTGCAGCGTCATGTGCACCACCTGTTTGATCTTTTCGGACGGCAACGGCTTGACGCGAGATGGTCGCGTCGCGTCCTTCAGAAGTCCGTCCACACCTTTCGCCACATAGCGACGGCGCCAGCGGCGGACTGTCAGCAGGCTCTTGCCAGCCATTGCCGCGATCGCCTCCGCCGTCGACCCATCGCTCGCCAGCAGCACGATCCGTGCTCGCCAAACCACCTTCTGCGGCGTGTTCCGGTCCCGGACCAGCCGCTCCAATCGTTCGCGATCGGCTGTGCTGACCGCAATCTGCTCGAGCTTCCTCATCGGCGCAGACTCGCAGGTTTGCGCCAATTTGTGAATCGTCTGTCAGTGACGGAACACTAGCGAGCGAGCGGCTTTGCGGTTGGAGAAGCCGACCACATGGCCAAGCGGATCGCGCGGTTCATCCCAGATCTCGATAACCGGGATTCCGGCCGCTTCGAGCATCCGGCGCGATCGTGGTGTGTGGCCGTCGTAGGTGAGTACAATGACCTCTGGCCGAGAGCAGCGTCAGCGGCTCAAACGGATAGACGCCGCTGTGGGCCTTGTGACTGGACGCCTCGATCCGGTCGATCCGCACTCCCACCATATCGGCCAAGAAAATGGCGTCGAACTTGGCCTCCTCTGCGATCCGCGCAAACTGCACGAAGTCCGCCAGGGACTGGCTGTCGGAGGCTTGCGGGGACCGCCACGCGGCCACGTGATGCCCGGTGAACAGCAGAAAAGCGCCAAGAGACAGCTTCTCCTTGCGACGAGACATGACACGCTCCTGAAGATATCGCTTCCGTTTGGGGTTAAGAGCATCGCGGCGAACGAGGGACGCTGTTCGCGGCTTACAAGTATGACGATCGGTCGCGGCTTTGCGCAGGCGCTTACTCTCCAAGACGCCGCCCGAGCTGGTATCGGAATCTAGGACAACAGTAGCCAGAATGCCGGTCCTTTTCGGGCTGAAAATAGTCCAGCCGCCGCGCCGACGAGGACAATATCAATCGCGCATGAACAAACGACTTCAGGATTTCTGCATCTGCAATACTGCCGCCCACAAGGTTTCAACAGCCTCGTCGCGGAAACCCATGCGATCGACGGCATCCTTCGTGTTACGAAGAGCCGATCGTCCTGAAAGAACGGATGGTTCTGCAAGAGCCGAAAAGGCATGTCGGGCACGTCTACTTCATAGAATCGGGCCTCGTCTCGCTAAGGGTTGTTGCGGCGGGAAGCATGCTCGAAACGGCAGTCATAGGATATCGGGGTGTGGTTAGTGCTTCGTTTTTGTGGGGAGGACATCTTTCGACGCATCAATCTGTGGTGCTCTTTCCCGGAACCGCGCACAGGATCCGTGTCGAGGATTTGCGTCGGTTGATGAAGGAGCGTCCTGAGATCCGAGAGCATCTCTTTGGGTACGTTCAAGCGCTGACATTTCAGTGCGTTCAGACAGGATTGTGCGGGGTTCGGCAAGATCGCGAACAGCGGCTCGCGAGCTGGCTTTGTTTGGCGAGTGATGCTGTTGACGCTCGTGTGCTGCCAGTTATCCATGACTACCTTTCCTCCGTCTTAGGATTGCGCCGCGGCGGCACGGCCTTCGGTGTCTGAGTAGTACTCAGACTCAGGCCGAAGGCTTCTCATGAAATGAGACGGCGAAAGCTTGCTGACGGTTGCGCCCGGAATTGGCTGGGAAAAGTCGTTGGTCATTCGAGAACATTAGCGGAACGTTTAGGTAGAGGCCCAAAATACGCAAATACGTATATTTTTAATTTATACGCGTTCGCGGCTATTTTTAAATATACGTATTTGCGTATATCGACTATATATACGTAATCGCGTATATTAATGCTTGAGGTTCACATGCCGCAGCACATCGCCCGCACCGAAAAACAACTGGGAGCCATTCTACGAAGGGCTCGCAAGCAGGCCGGACTGACACAATCAGATCTCGGAAAAAACATCCATCTGCGTCAGGGAACCGTGTCCCGCCTTGAGGCGGGTGCACCCGCCATTCAACTCCACACCCTCATGGAAGCGCTGGCTGCCCTTGACTTGGAATTGGTGGTTCGCCCGCGAAGTAAAGCGAGTGCGGCCGATATCGAGAGTGCATTCTAATGCCCCGTCCGAAAGCCAACGTTCCGTTGAACGTGTTCGTAAATGGCCGCCTGGTCGGCGTACTCAAGCGCGAGTCCAGCGGCGCCATCGACTTTCGCTACGACGCGCAATGGCTCTCATGGCAGTC
The DNA here is from genome assembly GCF_020329485.1 of Bradyrhizobium cenepequi. Taxonomy (GTDB): domain Bacteria; phylum Pseudomonadota; class Alphaproteobacteria; order Rhizobiales; family Xanthobacteraceae; genus Bradyrhizobium; species Bradyrhizobium cenepequi. Next base: position 12,186 of record NZ_JAGKJI010000088.1, on the reverse strand, counting down.
GACCTTCCCGATCTCGCTCTCCCTCCCCCTTCGCGAGGACCGCTATATCGGTGCTCCGGTCATCAACGTGTTCGACAATCTGCTGCCGGACAGCGAACCGATACGCAGGCGCGTCGCCGAACATGTCGGCGCGACCGGTACGGATGCCTACAGCATGCTCTCGGCTCTCGGACATGACTGCGTCGGGGCACTCCAATTTCTAGCGGAAGGCATCGATCCGGGACCGGCGGGCAAGATCGAAGATAAGCTCATCAGTGACGATGAAGTCGCGCATATCATTCAAAATCTGGCGGCGGCTCCGCTCGGTCTCGATGAGGACGAAGATTTTCGAATTTCCATCGCCGGTGCGCAGGAAAAGACCGCTTTGCTGCGCCAGGACGGCAAATGGTACAAGCCGGTTGGGACCACCGCCACCACCCATATCCTGAAGCCGCAAATGGGGCGCTTGCCGAACGGCATCGATCTCTCAAACAGCGTCGAGAACGAATTCTTCTGCCTCAAACTCATTTCAGCTCTTGGTATCCCGGCAGCGAACGTCGAGATGACTGACTTTGGAGGCCGCCGGACGCTCGTTGTCGAGCGTTTTGATCGCCGCTGGACAAGCGACAAGCGCTTACTCCGCCTGCCCCAGGAGGATTGCTGCCAAGCGTTGTCGGTACCGCCGACCAGAAAATATCAGTCGGATGGCGGGCCCGGACTAAAAGACATTCTGGAGCTGCTGAAGGGAAGCGATGCACCAACTCAAGATCTCACGATATTGCTCCGTGCGAGCATCGTGTTCTGGCTGATTGGAGCAACTGACGGTCACGCCAAGAATTTCAGCATCTTTCTCAGCCCCGGAGGCCGCTTTCGTCTGACACCGCTTTATGATGTGCTAAGTGCACAACCCAGTCTGGAGGCGAAGCAAATTCAACCCAAGGCATTTAAGCTTGCGATGTCGGTCGGCAAGAGCCGCCACTACACCGTGAATGAAATCCTACCTCGGCACTTCATACAGACGGCCGAGATCTCCGGCGTCGGGCCTGCCGTCGTGCGCTCCATCTTCAAGGATCTCGCAGAAACGTTCGAAACAGCGTTTAACGATGTGCTGAAAGCCCTTCCTAAGGACTTTCCCGAGCAACTAACAAGTTCGATACGGACTGCCGCCCTTCATCGCATCAGCCTCATCAGCGAGGCCTGACATCTCTAGCGCGATCTTGGCGCTGTTCAAAATCCGTCAAGATCATATCGACGCGATCGGCCAGACAAACTTCAAGCTGCCTGCTTGACAGCGTGCATCGACATGGAGTTGGCCATACCGCAGATGATCCGGACCCCCGCTGGGGAGATCGAGAACTTCGTATCTTTCGACGATCGCATCTTCGGATGGCTAGAGCATAAGCTCACCCGGTGCGAGAGTGGCGGGTGCGGTCAAGCCTCTAACCTGCGCGGCCCCGCGCATTGATATTGAAAGTTGGAGCAGCAATGTCACCCTTCGACGAGATCGCGCTCTTTATCGATGGCCCCAACCTCCACGCAACCGCCAAGGCGCTTGGCTTCGACATCGACTACAGGCGCTTGCTCGGGGAGTTTCAGAGCCGCGGCACGCTGCTCCGCGCGTTCTACTACACGGCAATCATCGAGGATCAGGAGTATTCGTCGATCCGGCCGCTGATCGACTGGCTCGACTACAACGGCTACACCGTCGTCACCAAGGCCACGAAAGAGCTCATCGACGCCAGCGGCCGCCGCAAGGTGAAGGGCAACATGGACATCGAGCTCGCGGTCGATGCGATGGAACTCGCCGAGCATATCGACCAGATGGTGCTGTTCTCCGGCGACGGCGATTTCCGCTCGCTGGTCGAGGCCGTGCAGCGGCGCGGCGTCCGGGTGACCGTGGTCTCGACCATCGCGAGCCAACCGCCGATGATCGCCGACGAACTTCGGCGACAGGCGGACGAATTTATCGACCTAGCACTGTTGAAGCCGAAGCTGGGTCGCGATCCGTCCGAACGGTTAGGCCCACGTCAGGTGCCGGCCCGCGATCCAGCCGGCGCGGAATAACGAATGATGATTTTGGGCATTTGCGCGCCCACGCCTGGGATCGACGCGCAGTATCCAAACATGCGCGCGAAATCTGTGACGATCCAAACCCGTGGTAGTTGTAGTGAGGTCAATAATTACCAAATGTGGAAGGCGGGATGTCGAGAGGAGAGACGCCTTGGCATGGTCGACTTTAGGTAGTCGGCAGCGTCGGCATCAAGGGTGCTTCCAGCGCGCAAATGCGTCTGGATACCATCCTGCGATCTTCTGAGGTTACCGTGGTTCACACGACCAACTGACGATCCAAAAGAACTGTAACGCGGTACATCATGGACGAATCCCTGGACCTGGCGGCCCGGGATTCCCGATTTGAAGGACGGGTCACCAGAATGAGCAGATCAGCAGCAAAGAAGATGAAACAGCGCAGTGCTGGCAAATCCGACATCGAGTTGGGCAAGCGGATTCGCCTGCGGCGTGTGGAACAGAAGATCTCCCAGACCGAACTCGGCGACAAGCTCGGCGTCAGCTTCCAGCAGGTCCAGAAGTACGAGAAAGGCGTCAACCGCGTCGGCGCTGCCCGTCTTCAGCAGATCGCCAACGCGCTCGACGTGCCGGTCACCTTCTTCTACGACGGCGACAACAAGGCGCGCGAGGTCGAGAGCCTGCTGTTCCTGGACAGCGCCTTCAGCCTGCGGTTGCTGCGCGCCTACAGCAAGATCAAGGACCAGACCGTGCAACGTCAGCTGGTGTCCTTTATGGAATCGATTGCCGCCAACGAGGACTGAGCGGCGGCGCCAGACAGGTCGCGGCTCCGCGGACGCGCTCGACCAGCCCGAGCGGATCGGCCGGTCGCCGCGCCATGCGGTCTGCTGGTCCGGTCGGGAAACTATCAAAGCGCTGCCATCGTAGATGGCAGTGCCTAAATTAGCGCGCCTGCAGGCACCTCCGAGCGGCACGCTCCAGATCAAGCGACCGCTCGCAAATGCCCTCGTATTCACGTTAATTCGGTTGGGAAGTACCTCAGCCTTCTCGACTGGTGTGGTGCCCGTGAATGACGATCTTGCCACAGTCCGTTTTACTGTTTGTGAATCGGCGTCGGGACTCCACGCCGATACACAGCCAACATCAGGAAGGGCTGCCCATCTCGGCCAACCAACGCGATCTTGCTGGCGGACTTCGCTGGCCTTTTTCGTCATGCAATCCGTTTGTCTCTCTGGAGCGTTGCCCTTACTGTGCCGACAGCGCCCGCCCTTTCGCCCGGTTGCAATTTATCCACGGAGAGCGGCGACCTCGTCATAACGCGACTGCGTCTTTAGCAACCTTGAGCGGTGACGCTTTAACCGATTTGCTAGCCGGCTTGGCCGCGAATTCCATCGGCTCCTTCGTGAAGGGATTAACTCCGCTGCGGGCTTCAGTAGCGGGTTTGTTCACGACCGACATTTTGACGAAGCCGGGAATGACGAACTCACCGGACTGGTTCAACTCCTTGTAGCCAACAGTCGCCAACTGCTCGATGACGGCTTTTACGTCAGCCTTGGAAATCTGCGTTCCTTCAGCAATCGCGTCAATTAGCTGGTTCTTGGTCATCTTGGCCATGATAGATTCCTTTGAGAGGCGCAGAACGATTCAAACGCGTGAACTACGGCGATCCCCTAACGTTTGTTCGAGCACGGCAAAGCCGCACGAATCGCTTCCCGTTCACGCCGACGTCATGAAGCGACGGGCTTAAAACCTATCTGAAGCCGAAACACAAGGATCAGTTGTGCTTCCGTCATCGTTCCCAATTCTTACATCAGGTGGGCTCCAGGGTGCGCACGGCTCCCGACCGGAAAGACGCGATCCCGTCGCAATCAAGCTCCTCGTTCTGATGCTATAAAACTAAGAGCCCGTTGCCTTTTTGGAGTGCTACTCGTCCCCTCGCCTGGCGAGATGATGCGCGCGCCGAGCTCTCAAGAAGTTGCTGTCCGGCGCCTTGAGCCGAGCTAGTACGGCCGACACCTCACTGAGGTTTCGCCTATCCTCGTCCCTGCTTCTTGACGTTGTCGCCGAGCGTCACGAACAGGTCGAGGCCGCGCGCATTGGCCGCTTCGACGGTGGTCTCAAGCAGCGCTAGGGCGCCGCTGCTCTTGACGTTGGAGCGTGTAACTCCGGCATGGATATCGGCGACGAGGCCGAGCCGCAGCGTTTTCATTTCGCAGCTCCTGTTTTGGAATCCTTGGGAGGGAGCTTCGTCACATCGGCAGTGACTAAGGGCAGCGTGTCGCCCGCAGCACGGCGTCCGCCCGCGAGATCATAAGTCTGGATACGTCGACGATCTTGACGCTGTTCGGCCCGGCCCAATTGTATCATCCGGTCATCATTGGGAGCTGCTTGACGCCCCTAGCATAGTTCGGCCGCTGCTCACAATGTTCACGGAGCAGCTTGGAATCGTCGAGCGCCTTCTGATTACCAGGGGCATAACCGGTTAGCTGCGCCACTAACGTCTGGCCGAGAGGACACGTGACGTATTTCATGTATTCCCAAGCGGCTCTCTACTTGGCAGGATCCCTGCTCAGGATCATTGTCACAGCGCCGCGCCATCCGGCAGACGGCCATTCTCCGTTCGTACTAGGAACGGCATCGCGCGCCACCTAAACTCTGGCACCAGCCCGCTCCATGCTACCGACGCCTGAACTCGATTCGACATAGATACTGAGCTTGCCGGCGGTAAAGGGCCTGTCGACCCCTGCGTCCAAGTCATCTCCGGCATTCCCGCGTTGGCGAACGTTTCAAGCATCGGGAGGCAGCGAGGCTTATGTATTTCATAACGAAGACTATGGGAAATCGACTTTATTGCCGTTCTATGATTAGGCCAAGCGCCGCGTCGACGTCCACCTGGGTGGTCCCGCTCGAGGACCTGGTATTTCTTGAAGCATCCAAGACGAAAGATCTCTAAGGGCCATGAACCTGACCTCGCAAGATATAGAATCGGAAGCGCGATACGATCACAATTACCTTGCTCTGCAAATGCCTTCTGGTGGCCCCTGAAATCATTGTCAACGCTCTGGTCCGCGGGGGCGCGCTGCATGTGATACCAGGATCGCGTACTCCCAGCGGCATGCAATATCGGGCCTATGCGGTCGACCGCAGTGACAATCCCGAAATCGCTCGCGCCTTTTGCCGGTTGCTAGTTCGGCTCTGCAAAAAGTCCGCGAGTCCGGAAGCCGCCTAACGTCGCATTAAGAGATCGAAACGTATCAGAAATTCGAAGAATGGATTTGATTGCACGCGCCATCGGCGAAAAAAGGAGGCTATCTACGTAGTGTCGGCAGGAGGCGACGAATGCGCAACGGCTTCCATAGTTCTGATTCAGCAAAGTGCTGCGCGATATGCGGTGGAAAGTTCGGACTGATCCGCTACTACTGCTGGCGGACGGCCCTTTGCTCCAAGAAATGCGTCGGCCGTTTGAAGGCGCGCCGAGAGGCCTACCATAATTGACTTCACTGGTTGCAGTCGGCTTAACGGGTGTCAGCTAGCAGCGATATGGCAGCGTCCTTTGCTCAGGCAACAACTGGAGGCTTCCGGGTAAGCCATATCTAGGAATGTATTCCGGCGAAGCGGGGCTGTAGAATCCTATTAGAAAGGTCACATCTGCATCTTGCAGTAAGGAACGGCGGCGGCGAGTTTGCGCGCCGACCAGATCAACTCACCCTCCTCCCAGCGATCCACGCAGTTGCGGGCGGCGGTGAGAAGGTGCGGCTCGCCCTGCAGGCCTACCGCGCGCCAGACAGCCACCGCTTGGCCGCAGCTTACGAGAACGTCGATGGCGACTCCCATCGTGCGGGTCGACCGGGAGCGCGGTGCTTTTGTTGGCAAGGCGTCGAGCTCGCCGCGGCTGTACGGGTCCTGCTTTCCGTTGAAACTGGCGAAAATTCACGTATAGGATTGCGCAACTCTTGGGGGGAATATGTAATGCGAAACAATCCCAGTGCAGCAGGTATTTCAAGACCGGCGCCAGTACCTCGTTCCGCTTTTTCCAGCGCGCCTATGTTTGCCACGTCAAGCGGTAACGATTAAACTCGCGCTAGTTGTGTTCCGGTCAAGATTCTGCCAACTCTAGAGGGCGGAAGTGTCGACAGACACCTTGGCGCGATCAGACTTAGGTAGTCGGCAGCGTCGGTATGACGGTGCTTCCAGCGCGCAAATGCGTCTGGATACCCGCGACCTGGATTGCCCGTGGTCTTACGACCAACCGACGATCCAGACGAAACATAACGCGGTACATCATGGACGGATCCCTGACCTAGAAGGCAAGGGATTCTCGATTTGAAGGACGGGCCACCAGAATGAACAGATCAGCAGCAAAGAAGGAGAAGCCGCGCAGTGCCGGCAAGCCGGACATCGAGGGGCAAGCGGATTCGCCTGCGGCGTGTGGAGCAGAAGATCTCCCAAGCCGAATTGGCCGATAAGCTCGGCGTCAGCTTCCAGCAGGTCCAGAAGTACGAGAAGGGCGCAAACCGCGTCGGCGCTGCTCGTCTTCAGCAGATCGCCACCGCGCTCGACGTGCCGGTCACCTTCTTCTACGACGGTGACAACACGGCCCGCGAGGTTGAGAGCCTCCTGTTCCTCGAGAGCGCCTTCAGCCTCCGGTTGCTGCGCGCCTACAGTAAGATCAAGGATCAGGCCGTCCAGCGTCAGTTGGTATCGCTGATGGAATCGATCGCCGCCAACGAAGACTGAGCGGCACTCGACGTCGGATCGCGGCGGCGCGGACGCGATAGACCACCCCGAGCGGATCGGCCGGCAGCCGGCGGTCGCGACACATGATCCGCCAGCTGGGCCGGGAGACCATCGAAGCGCTACCATCGTGGGTGGCGGCGCCTTTTTCTTATCTGAGCACGACGTCGCCATTCATTGCGGTGCGCGCCCGTGAACATCCCGACGACCAACTCATACGGCAGCTCAAGTAAGCATGCGAAGCCGCCGCGACCGAGCGCGGCCTTTCAAAAAATTGATTGCCGCCGAACTGGCGCGCATCGAGGCTCACCTTGTGAATACGCCACACGGGCCAAAGCGCGAGGAGCTTGATTGCAAACTGCGTCGGCTCAGGACCGCGTTCAACATCGATAATTGGGCGTGTGCGACCGACTTGAAGCCTTCCGAGTAGGCGACCGCCACCGAACCGCGTAACGTCTGACAAACTTTGCTTCAGATCGGGGCGGCTAGGCTCCATTTTTTTTGCTACCAACCCTTGCTCCCGAAAAACCCTGTCCTATTTCAGCTGCGCTGGCACTCGCGGGCGTCGACTGCTAGCAATTTGAAACCGTTGACTCGTGCAAATACTTAGGAGGGCTGCATGAATTTCCGTCCGCTTCATGACCGCGTTGTGGTCAAGCGCATCGACGCAGAGGAGAAGACCGCTGGCGGCATCATCATTCCAGACACTGCCAAGGAAAAGCCCTCGCAGGGCGAAGTCGTCGCTGTCGGCCCGGGCGGCCGCGACGAGGCCGGCAAGCTGATCCCGATCGACCTCAAGGTCGGCGATCGCGTCCTGTTCGGCAAGTGGTCCGGCACCGAGGTCAAGATCGACGGCCAGGAGCTGCTGATCATGAAGGAGAGCGACATCATGGGCGTTCTCACCGACGTGTCTTCCAACAAGAAGGCCGCCTAATCCACCGCTCGCACCACTCACCCCTGAGGAGCGCTTGCTGGGCGCCCCGCCAAGGGTGAGATGAGACCAAGACAATTCAGGGAAACCAATATGTCAGCAAAAGAAGTCAAATTCGGCGTCGAGGCGCGCGACAAGATGCTGCGCGGCGTCGACATCCTCGCCAATGCGGTGAAGGTCACCCTCGGCCCGAAGGGCCGCAACGTCGTGCTCGACAAGTCGTTCGGCGCTCCCCGCATCACCAAGGACGGCGTCACCGTCGCCAAGGAGATCGAGCTCGAGGACAAGTTCGAGAACATGGGCGCGCAGATGGTGCGCGAAGTCGCTTCCAAGTCCGCTGACGCGGCCGGCGACGGCACCACCACTGCGACCGTGCTGGCGGCAGCGATCGTGAAGGAAGGCGCCAAGGCGGTCGCCGCCGGCATGAACCCGATGGATCTGAAGCGCGGCATCGACCTCGCCGTCGAGGCTGTGGTTGCGGACCTGCAGAAGAACTCCAAGAAGGTCACCTCCAACGACGAGATCGCCCAGGTCGGCACCATCTCCGCCAACGGCGACGCCGAGATCGGCAAGTTCCTCTCCGACGCCATGAAGAAGGTCGGCAACGAGGGTGTCATCACGGTCGAGGAAGCCAAGTCGCTGGAGACCGAGCTCGACGTCGTCGAGGGCATGCAGTTCGACCGCGGCTACATCTCGCCCTACTTCGTCACCAACGCCGACAAGATGCGCGTTGAGATGGAAGACGCCTACGTCCTGATCAACGAGAAGAAGCTCTCCTCGCTGAACGAGCTGCTCCCGCTGCTCGAAGCCGTGGTGCAGAGCGGCAAGCCGCTGGTCATCATCGCGGAAGACGTTGAAGGCGAAGCCCTCGCCACCCTCGTCGTCAACCGTCTGCGTGGTGGCCTGAAGGTTGCGGCCGTCAAGGCTCCGGGCTTCGGCGATCGCCGCAAGGCCATGCTGCAGGACATCGCGATCCTGACCGGTGGCCAGGCGATCTCGGAAGACCTCGGCATCAAGCTCGAGAACGTCACGCTGCAGATGCTCGGCCGCGCCAAGAAGGTGATCATCGACAAGGAGAACACCACGATCGTCAACGGCGCCGGCAAGAAGGCCGACATCGAGGCGCGCGTGGCGCAGATCAAGGCGCAGATCGAGGAGACCACCTCGGACTACGACCGTGAGAAGCTGCAGGAGCGTCTGGCCAAGCTCGCGGGCGGCGTCGCGGTGATCCGCGTCGGCGGCGCGACCGAGATCGAGGTGAGGGAGCGCAGGGATCGCGTTGATGACGCGATGCATGCGACCCGTGCGGCGGTCGAGGAAGGCATCCTGCCGGGCGGCGGCGTCGCCCTGCTCCGTGCCTCCGAGCAGCTCAAGGGCCTGCGCACCAAGAACGACGACCAGAAGACCGGCGTTGAGATCGTGCGCAAGGCGCTGTCGGCTCCGGCCCGCCAGATCGCGATCAACGCCGGTGAGGACGGCTCGGTCGTGGTTGGCAAAGTCCTGGAGAAGGATCAGTATTCTTACGGCTTCGACTCGCAGACCGGCGAGTACGGCAACCTCGTCACCAAGGGCATCATCGACCCGACCAAGGTCGTGCGCACCGCGATCCAGAACGCCTCCTCCGTGGCGGCGCTGCTGATCACCACCGAGGCCATGGTCGCCGAGTTGCCGAAGAAGGCCGCCGCTGGCCCCGCGATGCCTCCGGGCGGCGGCATGGGTGGCATGGACTTCTGATCCAGCCGCGTCACGCGAACCACGAATGCGAAAATCCCGGCAGCAATGCCGGGGTTTTTCTACTTGGGGCGCTTACAACGTGTCGCTTTGGCTGTTAGGCTGCCGGATTCGCTGTCCGCTCGACTGCACCGAGAACGGTCAACGCGGCGTCAGGAAGGCACCTCGCTGATTAGTGCAGGAAGTGTCGCGCTCCCGTGTGAAGCATCACTATACCGTGCTGGTCAGCCGCCGCTGTTATCTCTGGATCACGTTTCGATCCGCCGGGCTGTATGACGTGGGTTACGCGGGCGCCCGCTGCGCGGTCGATGTTGTCTCGGAATGGCATCGCCGCGTCGGACGCAAGACAGAGCGTACGTTTCCTATAGATCCACGACGCTCGCTCTTCTCGGCTGAGCGGCGCGAAGCCAGCTATCAGTTGATCTGCAACCGCTGCCCGCTCTTCCGCAACGAGCGTATCAAAGCGCAGAAACAGATCGACCAAATTCATTTTGTCGATGCAGCTTCGCCTCGGCAGGAATTGCAGGTGCAGAACCTTTGGATGGTCGTAGAGTAGATACGTTTCGGCTTTCTCACACGCAATCCTCGTTGCTGCGATCCGCGACTGTTGTCCGGCGCCGATCCCAGTGGTGTGGTCAGCCGTAGCGATCACAACCGAATTGGATTGGGTATGCTTGGCTACAATCATGCCAGCAGTAGCCCCTTGGCTGCACTCTTGTCGAGGGACGAGTTCGAGGTCACAACGTGGTCCCTTGAGAGATCCGGAACTTCGGACGTGTCGCAATCCTGAACAAGAGTTAGACCGAATTCGTCCCTCGTTTCAACGCCCTTCGGTTCGTAGCTAGGGTCAATGGCAAGGACGAGAAAGCGTCCATTGCGCTTGCCGCGCAGGATCGACAGCGTATCAGAGTCATAATCGGGAGCTATCACGCCATCGGAAGCCACATCCTTTATAACAAGGGCGGTCGCAACATCGACCGGATCGCTCACTGCGATGAATCCCCGTACGATGCAATGCGATCAGCCTGGCGCGCGCGAATGTAGGCGACTGCCAGCGGCGGGTGCGAGCGCCTCGGTCAATCCGGATCACATCGAACGCGTCCTGCGAAGTCCTACCCGGATCGAAGGAGCGGCCAACAATCTTCGCGGCGCGCTGTTCGAAATCATCGTCGGCTCGCTCGTCAAGGACGTCGAGGGCGGGTACCTGCGGTCGGGCGAAAAATGGAAGGACTACGATACAGGCCGGACAGCAGAAACCGACGTGCTCCTGGATAGACCTGATGACAAAGGCCCTCTGGTAGTCGAATGCAAGGCGAAGATACCCGGCGCGCGCGTCAACCTCAATGAGGTGAAGAAATGGCGTGACGACCGCGTGCCGCTGCTACACAAGATCTTCAAGACAGATGGGCGCTTGTCTGGAAAGCATGTGACTTTCGAGCTATGGACAAACGGCCCGATCGGGGCCGACGCCCTGGACTGGCTCAACGCCTATCCAGTCGCGAAGGATTACAGCGTCGGCTGGAAAGACGGCGACGCCCTGAAGCCTTATGTCGAGAAGGCATCATCAGCCGCCATCCGGCGTGCAATGAGCGATCACTACTTTCATCACCCGCTTGCCAAAATCGCTGCTCAAGTTGCCCGAGAATCTGCGCCCGCATAAGCAAGCTCAGCCCTAAGGTCGGTGGAGAGAACGGCCGCGCGTCACATCGGCAACGCGCTACGCGATTGCGTCAATGTAAGGTCCGGCCAGCAGGCGCGCCCTCGTATTAAGCGAACTCGGCGATATCTTCCGTGGTCAGGTTGAGAAGCATATGACGACCTGCTTCCATCCATTCTTACGTTCCGAACCGGCGGCGGCTGCGAGGTACATCCGCGCGGCGCTGACCACGAGGAAAGAGTCGCCTACATCGCGGAAAACTTGACCGGCAATCCCGGCCGGTCGTCCGCTCTCGAACCGGTAGACGGCTTGATGCCGCATGATGTCAATTACGGCGTCACGCGCGTCGACGAGAGGCACCTGTGCGACTTCGGCGAGGAAGCGAGTCATGAGAACCGGCATGTCGAATGCGGTCTCGCTGCGCGCTTCGTAGCGTTCAATGAACTCTCTGCAGTCAGACGCTGCTTGCGCCTCCTCTTCTTGAGATAACGAGGTTATCCCTCATGACGAGCCGCTAGTCAGGCTCGATGGAGGTGAGCGATGCCGTTTTTCAGTTAAAAGCCTCGCCAACGGTGTCCGATAGGGTGTTCGGGAGGCTATGTGTTCGTCAGACGCTTGGTGCGCTGTTCCATGTGCGTGCCGAACCAGAAATACCCTTGCTATTCCTGCAACAACACGCGCTTTGTCTATCAGACCGTGCAGGAGCGGTGCTCCTACTACTGATCCGGCGGATATATCAACTAGGCATCGGCCCCTGGGACTGCCCGAGCAGCGCCCGCATTCTGCAGTAGCGGCGGAAATCGTTCGAACCATCGCTAAAATACAAGGCCTTCTAGGGTCTGTTGGGATTCAGGATTCTCATCCGGGCTCGGTTGTGATTCAAGCTATGGATGGACCGATTCGTTTTGACTGATGCCCAATGGGCGAAGATGGAGCCGCTTTGTCTTGGCAAGCCAAGCGATCCCGGCCGCAGTGGCAAGGACAACCGACGGTTTGTCGAGGCCGTGCTGTGGATCGCGCGAACCGGCAGTCCCTGGCGGGATCTGCCGCCCTCGTTCGGCCACTGGAACAGTGTCTTCACGCGCTTCCGCGACTGGGTGAAGGCGGATATCTGGAAGCGGCTGTTCGA
>NZ_JAGKJI010000087.1 GCF_020329485.1 Bradyrhizobium cenepequi | reverse complement strand
AGATAACGGTGCGCGGCCGCACGATGCGGTAGATCGGCGGCTTGCCTTCGATCCGGCGCTGGATATTGATGTCGTTGTCGTAGCTGATCAGCCGCGTCGGACGGCCGATCTTCTTCATCACGTTGTCGCAGGCGTCGATGCACAGGCCGCACTGGATGCAGTCGAGCTGCGGCCCGTTGCGGATATCGATGCCGGTGGGACAGACCGCGACGCATTGATAGCAATCGACGCAGTCGCCCGCGTGCTGGCCGAGTGCGCGCAGCTCGTTCGCCTTCTTCACCGACATGCGCTTTTCGCCACGGTCGTAGCGATAGGTGACGTTGAGCGCCCATTCGTCCGTCAGCGCCGCCTGGATGCGCGGCCACGGGCACATATAGACGCAGACCTGCTCGCGCATGAAGCCGGCGAGCAGATAGGTCGTCGTGGTCAGGATCGCGATCCAGATATAGGCGATCGCCGGCGCCTGGAAGGTGACGAGCTCTTTGACGAGAGTCGGCGCATCGGTGAAATAGAGCACCCAGGCGCCGCCGGTCCACCAGGCGATCATCAGCCAGATCGAATGCTTGAGCATGAGCTCGGAGATGCGCTCCAGCGTCCAGCGATGGGCGGAGGCATCCTTCTTCATCCGCTCGCGCCGGTCGCCCTCGACCAGGCGCTCGATCGCATAGAACAAGTCGGTCCAGACCGTCTGCGGGCAGAGATAGCCGCACCAGATGCGGCCGCCGACCGAGTTCATCAGGAACAGCGTGATCGCGGCGAGGATCAGAAGTCCCGTGAAGTAATAAACCTCCTGCGGCCACAGCTCGATGAAGAAGAAATAGAAGCGACTGCCCGGCAGGTCGATCAGCACCGCCTGGTCGGGCGCGCCGAAGCCGCGATTCCAGCGCACGAACGGCAGGAAATAATAGACGCCGAGGCAGAACGCCATCAGGCCCCATTTGATCCGCCGGAAAGTCCCGGAGACCTTCTGCGGGTAGACCTTCTTGAGGGCCGCATAAAGCGGCCCAACATCTTCGGCTTGGTCGGGCTCTATTTGGACGATCTTGTTCATGGGCTCGCGCTCTCCTAGTCCCCTCCCTCTCTGCCGGGTTGATCCAGCGCATACCGAACGTCGTTTCCCTTTGCTCCGCTACCTGCCGCCGCCCAGCGTATGCACATAGACCGCAAGCGCCTTGATGGTGGACGGATCGAGCCGGCCGACCCAGGCCGGCATCACGCCGGAGCGGCCATTGCTGACGGTCTCGATCACGGTGGCCTCGTCCGAGCCATAGAGCCAGATCTTGTCGGTGAGATCGGGCGCACCGAGTTCCTGGTTGCCCTTGCCGTCCGCGCCGTGGCAGGTCGAGCAATTATCGGCAAACAGCTTGGCGCCCGCGGCAGCGTTGTAGCCCTGGCGCGTCGGCAGGCCCGAGAGCGAGCGGACGTAATTGGCGACCGTGACGATCTCATCCCTCTTCAGGATGCCATCCTTGCCGAAGGCGAGCATCGCGCCCTCATGCGCCTTGGCGTTGCCGGAGCGCGCGCCAAACTGAAGCGTCTGGTGGATCTGCTCGAGCGAGCCGCCCCACAGCCAGTCGTCGTCGTTCAGGTTCGGAAAGCCCTTGGCGCCGGCGCCGCCCGAGCCGTGGCACGGCGCGCAATTGTCGCCGAAGGCCGCCTTGCCGCGGGCACGTGCGAGCGCCAGCAGCGCCGGATCCTTCTCGATGTCGACGAGCGAGGCCGCGCCGAGCGCGACCATCTTGTCGCCACGGATCTTTTCGAGATTGGCCAGTTCGACGCCGACCTCGGCACGCGACGAATAGTTGAGCACACCCGTGGTGTTGCTCCACAACAGCGGCCACGCCGGATACACGACCCAATAGCCGATCGCCCAGATGATGGTGGCGTAGAAGGTCAGCACCCACCAGCGCGGCAGCGGCGTGTTGAGTTCCTTGATGCCGTCCCACTGATGACCGGTCGTGGTCGTGCCGGAAACCCTGTCGAGTTCGCTCTCAGCCATGACCTGTCAGTCCTCCCGCAACGGCAGCCGAGATGCCTCGTCGAAGGCGGCCCGGTTGCGCGGCCAGAGCGCGTAGATCACGATCGCGATGAACAGGCCGACGAAGATCGGTGTCCACAAACTCGTGACGAGGTTCGACGCCAGATTGTGAACCGTCAGAATTGCTTTCATCGTCCCATCTCTCAGCGAAGATTGGCTTTTTCGTTGTAGAGCTTGAAGTCCACCAGCGTGCCGAGCATCTGCAGGTAGGCGATCAGCGCATCCATCTCGGTCGGCGCCCCGCCCTTGCCGTCGAAATTGCGGACCACCGCCTTCGGATAGCGTTTTGCAAACGCGTCGGTGCCGACATTGTCCGGATCGGCCTGCGCCTTGAGGTCGGCTTCCGCGTTGGCGATCTGCTCGTTGGTATAGGGCACGCCGACCGCGCGGTTGGTCTTGAGGTGATCGGCGATCGCCTCGGAATCGACCTCGGTCTTTGCGAGGAACGGATAGCCCGGCATCACCGACTGCGGCACGATCGCGCGCGGATTGTTCAAGTGGGTGACGTGCCACTCGTCGGAATATTTGGCGCCGACCCGTGCCAAATCAGGCCCGGTCCGCTTCGAACCCCACTGGAACGGATGGTCGTACATGCTCTCGGCCGCCAGCGAGAAGTGGCCGTAGCGCTCGACCTCGTCGCGCAGCGGACGGACCATCTGCGAATGGCAGAGATAGCAGCCTTCGCGAACGTAGACGTTGCGGCCCGCGAGCTCGAGCGGCGTATACGGCCTGACGCCGTCGACCACCTCGATCGTGCTCTTGAGGTAGAACAGCGGGGTGATCTCGACGAGGCCGCCGATCGCGATCACGACCAGGATGCCCGCAATCAGGATGATCGAGTTCTTTTCGAAGATCTGATGGCGGCTCCAGAAGGACATCCGATCGCTCCTTATTCCGCCGGCTGCAACGCGAGCTCCGTTGCGACGTCCGCCTCGCCTGCCCGCACCGTCATCCAGAGGTTATAGGCCATGATCAGCGCGCCGATCAGGAACAGCGCGCCGCCGGCGGCACGGATGATGTAGAAGGGATGCATCGCTTCCACGGTCTCGATGAAGGAATATTCGAGGAAGCCGAGCGAAGTGTAGGCACGCCACATCAGGCCTTGCAGGATTCCCGAGACCCACATCGCGGAGATATAGAGCACGATGCCGATGGTCGAGATCCAGAAGTGCCAGTTCACCAGCTTGAGGCTGTACAGTTCCTTGCGGCCCCACAGCCACGGCACCAGGCAATACAGCGCGCCGAAGGAGACGAAGCCGACCCAGCCCAGCGCACCGGAATGAACGTGGCCGATGGTCCAGTCGGTATAGTGGCTCAGCGAGTTCACCACCTTGATCGCCATCATCGGGCCTTCGAAGGTCGACATGCCGTAGAACGCGACCGAGACGACCAGCATGCGCAGCACCGGATCGGTGCGCAGCTTGTCCCACGCGCCCGACAGCGTCATCAGGCCGTTGATCATGCCGCCCCAGGACGGCATCCAGAGCATGACCGAGAACGTCATGCCGAGCGTCTGCGCCCAGTCGGGCAGCGCCGTATAGTGCAGATGGTGCGGGCCGGCCCAGATATAGAGGAAGATCAACGCCCAGAAGTGGATGATCGACAACCGATAGGAATAGATCGGCCGCTCCGCCCGCTTCGGGATGAAGTAATACATGATCGCGAGGAAGCCGGCGGTCAGGAAGAAGCCGACCGCGTTATGGCCGTACCACCACTGGAACATCGCATCCTGCACGCCGCCCCAGGCAATGTAGGACTTCGAGCCGAACACCGACACCGGAAGCGCCGGGTTGTTGCCGAGATGAAGGACAGCGATGGTGACGATGAAGGCGAGATAGAACCAGTTGGCGACGAAAATGTGCGGCTCCTTGCGCTTCACCAGCGTCATCACGAAGACCAGCAGATAGACGACCCAGACGATCGTCAGCCACAGATCGGCGTACCATTCCGGCTCGGCATATTCCTTGGATTGCGTCACGCCGAGCAGATAGCCGGTGCCCGCGATCACAATGAAGAAATTGTAGCCGAGCACCACGAACCATGGGGCGAGATCGCCCGCGAGCCGCGTCCGGCAGGTCCGCTGCACCACATAGAATGAGGTCGCGATCAGCACGTTGCCGCCGAAGGCGAAGATCACCGCGGAGGTGTGCAGCGGACGGAGCCGCCCAAAGCTGGTCCAGGGCAGATCGAGGTTCAGCGCCGGCCAGGCGAGCTCGCAGGCGATCATGAGTCCGACGGCAAATCCGGCGATGCCCCAGAACATCGCCATGAAGGAAGCAAACTTGATCGGGCCGAGATTGTAGTTCGGCTTGCCGTTGATCTCCTGTGGCGGCAGCGCTGCCTGGCGATCGAAATAGCGGTTGACGATGGCGAAGGCGGCGGCGCCGCTTGCCACTGCAGCGAGCGAAGCATGGAACGCGAACGGCGCGTCCAGCGCCATGGGCGCGGCGAACGCGCAAACGTAGGCCGCCATCGAGAAGAATAGCATCAGCCCGGCTTCACCGTGGGTCATCCATTTCGTGGATTGAGTTTGCTGCATGTGCGATTCTCTTTGCATGGGCGCCTGCCCCGTCAGCCCGGGTCTCGCTGTGTTGTCCTTGATTGAGATCGGCCCCGATCAGCTACCCCACGACCGGCGGGCGTTTTGCACCAGCTCCAGCGGCTGCCTGAACGAATCAGAATGGACGACGCTTGCGCGCTCCCGGTCCCGCCTGATGCGACCGTGATTGGACACGGACCCAGCCAAGAGCAGCGGCGACAATCACGAAGACCGAGATGACGGCTGCGGAAACCAAGAGCGCATCGGCGGGCATGACGACCTCCATTGAAGCGGCTGCGAATATATCGCCGTTTCAAGAGAGACGTCTTTGACCTTGATCAAACGAGGATAAAAAGAACCCAAGCGACGCGCTTCAACTTGCGCCCCCAGACAACGCTTCGGCGCGCGCGACATCCAAGACGACACCACCCGCAAAGATTTGGATCACACCATCACGTTCGAGCTTCGAGAAGGTACGGCTCACCGTCTCGATGGTGAGCCCCAGATGATCCGCGATGTCCAGCCGTTTCATCGGCAGCGGCAGAATTTCTCCACCACGTCCAATTCCACTCAGTCGGTCGCGCCAGCCGATCAGGAAGCTCGCTATCTTCTCTTCGGCGGAGCGCCGTCCGAGCAAGACCATATGTTCCTGTGCCCGGGCCAGCTCGCGGCCCGCCAATTCGATGATACGGCGCAGCAACCCCGGCCGGTTCTCGGCGAATGTCGCGAACGACTCTTTGGAGAATTGGCACAGCGCGACGCGGCCGATCGCTTCAGCGGAGAACTCGTGCTGCGGCAAGCCGGAGAGCCCGAGGAAATCGCCCGGCAATGCAAAACCGACGATCTGCCGCCGGCTGTCCGGCAACAGCTTATAAAGGCGCAGGGTACCCTCATGCACGCTGAAGAACGACGTTGCCATGTTTGTCTGTGCGAACACGGTGGCGCCGGATTCGAAACGCACATGTCGCGACAGCTGCGCCAATTCGCGCAATTCGGTGTTGTCGAGCGCTGCGCAGATGGCAAAGTCCCTCGCCGCGCAATCCTGACACGATTGCCGATGTGTTCCTTCCCCCAAAACCGAAATCTTCACACGCCCTCCGATTGCCGCCTGCAGGCGCCTCATGGCGCGTTTCAGGTCGATGCAGTGTAGCGTCCGTTAGGGATGAGGTGCTATTGATGCAGATCAATCGCCGGAGGCGCCCTGAGGCTACTTTTCAAATCGTCGTTCCGCGGCCCGCTCGTTGAAGAGCCGTCCAAGATGGTACCAACTGCCCTGCCCCAGATTTTTATCGCGCTGCTGCTGACGACGCCAGTCGTCGCCGCCTCGCGCTCCGAGCAACGCGGCAGGACATTCGCGCTTCATAACTGCGCGCGCTGTCACTCCATCGACAAGGTCACCGACAGTCCGCTGAAGATCGCGCCGCCCTTCCGCACCCTGCACAACCGCTAGCCCATCGAAGCGCTGGGCGAAGCGCTCGCGCAAGGCATCGAAACCGGACATCCCACCATGCCCGTTTTCAAGCTCGACACCGCCCAGATCAACGATCTCCTACTATTTGTCAAGACCCTAGAATAGCGGAAAGTGCATCGCGCTGCACCGTTGATGCAGATCAATCATCCCAAGGGAACGACCAGGCTGACCTGGATGTTCAATTCAAATAACTTGAACGATGAGCCAAAGGTCCTGAAGATCGACGTGTCGGACCTTCTCAACCCGGCCGGCGAAGGAATACGACACCGCGAACGCCGGCAGCGAGGCCTTCACCACACGAGGTCAAGGCCGCACTGGTGGCGCCCTGCGCGATGCCGCGCCTGCTCGCGAGCCTCGAGCGGACTACAGCTTGCAAATTCACGACTCGTGTTCGCGAGGGGCCAAGTAGCGGCTGGCGACCGCGGTCCAATCGGGATCGCCGCCTAATTCTGCAAGCACTGCGAGCGCGCAACATCGATCAAGCCTGTAACCTGCTCGCGCGCCACATTCAAACCCGCGCCACATTCAAACCATTGAGCGCCTTGTCCCTCCCGCGTCCTGACAGGAATGCGATCTGGCGAGTTGCGTTACCGACCCGCAGGCCATCGCGAGAGCGCCAAACCTCCGACCGTCTTGCCGCGCGATGCGGCTTGCGGCCGCGCCCCATTGCTGCGGGCCCGCTCCCAAGCTAGTTATGCGACCTCCTTGCGACATCACCCTACGGCCATCCATGATTCGTCACATCGTCTTGTTTACCGCCAAGGATAAGGCCCATATCGACCAAATCATCGAAGGCCTATCGGTTCTCACCACAATCCCACATGCACGCCGGCTCGAGGTTGCTCGCAACCGCAAGACCGACCAGCTTGGCAATGAGATCGACGTGGTCGTCTATGGTGAGTTCGACAACGAGACGGAGCTCGCAGCGTACAAAGCGCACGATCTGTACCAGGAATCGATCAGGCGGGTACGACCCCTCCGGGAGCTGCGGTTCGCGGCCGACTACAATGTATCAGCAGATGCGCGTTTCGCCTCGACGGCGGCGATAAGCCAAGGTACTGGGCGCATCGGGTCAACTGGCGGGGGTTAACCTGGCGATCGGTCTCAAGAGCTTGCGGGTGCCAGACGAGCGTCGCTCTCGCTCGGGTGGGGGTCCCATCGGAGCGCGTCTCACCAGCACGCCGGTTGTCGGTGACTGACAACCCGATGCACGTCCGCGAACTGCAGTGGATTGAGCCTGTCACCGCGATGCGATGTCTCGCGCATCGACCGCACCTGACGTTTCTCGATAGCGCGGCAAGGCATGAGTTGCTTGGGCGCTATTCCTACCTGAGCTGCGAGCCGTTCAGCACCTATATGGTCGCGGACGGACAGGCGAGTTGGAACGGAGAGGCTCTTGGCGATCCGTGGGGAGCTCTTCGCACCCTGCTCGCCAGGTATCGACAAGAGCATCGTCCGGATCTGCCGCCCTTCCAGGGAGGTGCCGCCGGATTCTTTGGTTACGATCTGAACAGGACACTGGAGCGACTGCCAGCGCCGGCAATTTCCGGTCAGGGGTTGCCCCAATCAATCCTGCATTTCTACGACGTGGTCATCAGCTTCGACCACCGCGACGACAGATGCTGGATCGTCTCGACCGGATGGCCGGAGCAGGATCCCGCACGACGGAGCGAGCGTGCGCGCCGTCGGGCCGATGAGTTTGTAGCGCTGCTCGCCGGCCCAAAGACGCCGCGGAACGGCCCGCCCGGCACAGCGGGCGCATGGCATTCGAACTTCAGCCGCGAGGGTTACATTGCGGCGGTACGGCGCGTCATCGACTTGATTCTGGCTGGAGACGTCTTCCAAGCGAACATTGCGCAGCGCTTCAGTGCGCACCTGTCGAAGTCATTTGATGCGCTTGCCTTCTACTGCCAGCTGCGGTCATTGAACCCGGCACCCTTTGCAGCCCTGCTGCGCTATGGCAGGCTCATCATTGCCTCGAGCTCGCCAGAACGATTCCTCAAGCTTGACGGACGGCAGGTCGAAACGCGACCTATCAAGGGCACGATCGCGCGCTCCGCTGATCCTAGGAAAGACCAGCGCCGCGCTGAACTCCTCGTTGCGTCCGAAAAGGACCGTGCCGAGAACACGATGATCGTCGACCTCCTGCGCAACGATCTGTCACGCGTTTGCACTCCGCAGTCGGTCGAGGTTCCAGCGCTGTGTGACCTCGAGTCCTATGCCTCAGTGCACCACCTCGTGTCGACCGTGACGGGTGAACTTGGGGAAGACCAAGACGCGGTTACCTTGCTGCGAGCTTGCTTTCCCGGCGGCTCCATTACCGGGGCGCCCAAGGTGCGATCGATGGAAATTATTGCGGAGATCGAGCGGGTGGCGCGAGAGGTCTATTGCGGGGCGATCGGCTTTATCGGCTTCAACGGGTACATGGACACGAATATTGCGATCCGCACTGTCACATTCGACAATGACTTGGCCATGTTTCATGCAGGGAGCGGGATTACGGCGATGTCGGATCCAGAGGCCGAATACCAAGAAACACTCGCGAAGGCGCAACGAATCTTTGACGCTTTTCGTGCCGAGACGTCCGGTGCATGTTGATTGTCATCATCGACAACTACGACTCCTTCGTCTTCAACATTGCCCGCTATTTCCACAAGCTTGGTGAAGCAACGGCAGTGGTCCGGAACGACGCAGTCAGCGTCAACGATCTTGCCTCCCTCAAGCCGCGCGCCGTGGTCCTCTCCCCTGGTCCCTGCACGCCACTGGAGGCCGGAGTATCGATCGCCGTCGTCCGCGAACTTTCGGGGCATGTCCCAATTCTCGGCATCTGTCTCGGACATCAGTGTATTGGGAGCGTGTTCGGCGGACGGGTGGCGCGCGCACGTCATCCCATGCACGGCCGGTCCTCGTACGTAACCCATGACGGCCGAGGACTGTTCAAGGACCTCCCGTCTCCACTTTGCGTTGGCCGCTACCATTCTCTTGTTGTTGAGCTCGACGAGTCATGCGCACCGCAACTAACGGCGACAGCGCGTTCGGACGAAGGCGAGATCATGGCCCTCGCACATCGCTCTCACCCAACATATGGCGTGCAGTTCCACCCGGAATCGATACTTACCCAACAAGGGCAGGTGCTGCTGATGAACTTCTTGCGACTCGCAGAGACTTGCCGATCGTGAGGATATCGGAGACCGTGTCGCACACTTCGCTTGCTTGCGTTCAGAACTGCAGTCAACATTTTGTTAATTCCAAATTATAAGTTAAGAATTGAGGGAGCCATTGCTAGCAGCGGCTGCTCTCGAAACACTAAAGGAGTTGACACATTGAAAGCTGCTCGAACCAAGAAGAAGAATGCCCCGCGTCGCGACTGGACTTCGGCGGATTTGAGAGAACTCAAGAAGTATTCGAAGGCGCGTACGCCTGTGGAGAAAGTTTCCAAAGCGATGAAGCGCACTATCGGCGCGTTGCGCGTAAAAGCATCGCAGCTCGGATTAGGCTTAGGTCATCAACGCTAGCGCCTGTGAGGGCTGCGCGGCGGTCGCGCAGCCCCGCCTAGGTCGCGGGTCTTTAAGCTTAACTCCGGCGGCTCCCAACGCGTATCCCTCCCGCTTCATCAACACCAAGCGCCACGCAATCGGGCAGGACGGCGCCCTCTGGCGGCGCGGCGCCAACGTGCCACTCAAGCGCCTCCAAAGAGGTCTTGCGTGATTCCGCGACCAACCGTGTCTTCGTCGGCGAAGGTTTCCGCTGCCGCGGTCATAAGCTGCTCCATGCCGGTGCCGAAAATGCGACGCATGTTGGCGCTGCGCGGCGTCAGGTTAGCGATGACTTCCGCGGCTACATCGGCATCCGCTTTGTCATCAATCTGAATGGCGCGCAGCTTGATCAGCAGGCCGCCTAACCTGTTTTCGTACTCCGTGATCATACCTTCGCTCGAAAGATGCGAGTAAAAGTAGCGCTGCGCCAGCACGTCGCTGATTGATGCGGGGAAGTTGCCGGCGTTCCTGCGATGGACATAAGTCTTTTCGGCTTTCAGGTCGAAAAGAAATCTGCGCTGCAAGGATTGCGGAATATGATGTTGTTTCTTGCCCGACACGATGATGCGACTATGACAGTGCTCGGGTTTCTAATCGAAAACTATTCTAGCCCGCGAGCGACTTGGCGTAGTAGTCAGCCTTCTTGACGGCCTTCTCTACCAGCGTTTCGATTTGTGCGGGAGTAAGCTGATCGCGAAGTTGCGGTCTGGTCGTGCTTCCGTTGGGACGCCCTTTTTCCCGTTCTCGCGAGAGGTGTCACCGGCAATAGTTTATTTAGGAAAACAACCAAATTATAACATCTACTCGACTTTCACCTTACAGGATGCTTCCTTTATCGCAACATTCGTGGCTTCGCATTGTACCTTTCGTACCGCCTTATCAGCTTCACACTGCCCCTTCTTTATAGCGTACATTTGGTTCTGCGCGGCTTTCGCCGCTTCACAAGAAGGGTCGTTTCCTCGAAGCTGACACCTGCCTAATACTGAGATGAGGCACTTGTTACATTCCCGCTCATCATGCGGGACGTCACAGCTTTGACTTTGGGGTAGAGCGGCACAGTCAACGAGTGGAATGGCGATACAATTAGGCTGGTCCTCTGCAAAGGCAACCGCCGATACGAGTACAAACGCAAAGGAAACGAAGCAAGTTTTCAACATGCGGCCTCTACTTTGCAGTTGCACATTTGACTGCAAGCGTTAACTGCTCCGAAGACTTCCTAGACTCTTCCTTTGCAGCTTTCTCAAGCTCCTTCACCTCAGCGGTCAACTTATTGACTGCCGCTTGTGCGCCTTGCGATTGTTTTTGAAGTGCCAATAACTGAACTTGCGACTGCTTTACATCAATCTGAGATCGGATGATCTCCGACTTCGAATCAAAGCTCGCCGCAGTCATCTGGTGTGTCAGGCGACATTCGAGTTGCGATACGGCAGCTTGAGTGGCGAAATACGAGATCACCCACGCCACACCGGAAAATATCGCACCCACTATTGCTACAACGAGAACAACAGCCTCTTTGTAAGGCGCGACCCACGCGATGCCTTTTCCAAGCAACTCACGACCCGAGATGGGGGCAGAGTCTCCAGTTCCGGGCTTCTGCTCCTCGGTTGTCTGCGTCCCATCGGGCTTTGTTTCTTTGGTGTTCAAAAATCATCTCCTGAAAGGAGATATGATTCCTGCTACATCTCAAAATTGCAACAACAATTCTCGCCTACTAGCTAGATTGTCTGGCGAACCATTCCATCCAGTCTTTGATGGCATCAGATCGCTTCACGCCTGCCTCACAAAGGAGCGGATCGACCGCATTAAGGACGAACCAAATGACGATGTCGCTATGATTGCCTTTTCGAGCTGTGGCGGTTTCATCGCCACGCTCGAAAGCCGAATCCCTCAATGATGCTTTCCGGCCCAGATATTCCCGTTCGGCCCACACGTGCTCGGTGACGGCAGCCGGATTTACGAACCGGTGCCCGTCGGCGTTCCGCTGGTCCGGCAAATACTCAAGCGCCAGCAATGCAAGCTGCACCAAGCGCGGCAAAGGCGTCGACGATTTCTCCCTAGTACCTCGACACAGAGGTTTTGACGGGTTGGATGGCGGCTTGCAAGACGGGCAGGTTCTCTGGGGGACCAGAACCTCGATGCTGCGGGGTACGCCGGGTTGGCGGCGGATCAAGCCTGCGCGTTCGAGGGTGAGGATCATCTGGTGGACCGAAGGCGGGGTCACGCCGAAGTGGCGCTGTATCTCCCGTTCGGCGGGTGGACGCCCATGCACGCGCGTGTATCCTCTTCGAGGTATCCCGCGCCTACCCTACGGAGACGCCACTTCGCGGCTCCGTTCACGACAGCCCGGTTCCGCAAAAGCGGACGTGCCCCAGGTATCAACTCGTGGTAGAACTCCGTCCAGGCTTCTGCACCTCGCCACTCGTCGCGCCATCGCGCGGCCTGTCGGTTGTGAGCGTGATAGCCCCCGTATCGAGCCAGCCTTCCCAGATCAGGCGCTCGCCGTTGTCGCCGTCCGTCCAGTTGGACGACACCCCGTCCTTGCTCTTGTCGCTCAAGTCTTCATTGCTGAAGGGCCCGTAGCAGTTTTCGGCCTCAGCGCTCTGGTGGAACAACTCGAAGTCGACGCGGCGCGGCTTGATGCTGACCCCGAGGAAGAATTCGCTCTTCCCGAACAGATCCTTTCCGCGCTTCACCTTCGCCGTCACGAGCTTTAGCCGCACCTTGATATTGCCGAAAAAGAAACGCGTCGCCACCTCAAAGGCCTCGCGGGAGGTGACGAGCGAGTCGGGGCCGCCGTGGCACTTGTGCACGAAGGTGCGCGGCGCTCCGGGCAGCTGCGCGAAAGCCTGCTTCACTAGGCCGTCGCTGCGGTTGTAATTGGGACCGAACTCGCCGACGACTGAAAAGGCGCGGTTCAGCCAGCTCGCGACCGCCGGGCCATAGGTGCGGTAGTTGGTGCCGACCACCGTTAGCACCCGCTCGGGCGGGAAATGCTCGGCGAACTTGTTGAACCCGACCGGGTTCTTGGGATCTTTCTGCCCGTCAGGATTGAACTGCTCCAGCTCCGCGGCTGCGCCGATCCCGATCCAGTCCTTAAGAACCTGGAACGAGATGCCCTGGTGCGGGGTCCCGAGGGTGACGATCTTGTTGATGTGCTTGGGGGCCTCGCCTTTGGCATAGCTTCGTTGCACAGCTTCACGGACGATGAGCCCGCCCATAGAATGGGCGATGATGTTCACCTTCGGGACCGCCTGATGTTTGTGCTCGGCCAGCGTCTGGATGAACGTGATGAGGCGCACGAGCGCGTTGCCATAACGTTTGAAGTCCTCGCGATCGTCCAGGTCGTAGTAGCGGAAAACCCATAGGGTCTTGCGCACGTCGGTCGTCGACTTGACGAGGCTGAGGGCTGTTGCCGGATCTATGACGACCTTATGCCCGGAGAAGAGGTCGAGTTTGAAGCCCGCAAGTTCCGCCGGGATGCTCTTCTCATCTCGGATGACCGGGCTGTTGTAATAGCCGACGATGTTGGTCGCGTCGTTGTAGATCCAGCGCGACTTCATAAAGCGCAGGATGAGCCCCTCGTAAATATAGTTCTCGCCGCTTTTCTGCGGATAGACCGTGCCGTCGTTGAAGCCTTGGTAGGCGATCTTCTTCTCGTCTTCGACCCCGAGTCCGCCGAAGCCGCGGATGAGAATGATGGGTTGCTCGACACGCGTCGCCGGGGTGGTCTCCGCGCCGGTGGCGGGTTTCTTCGCCATGATAACGGCCCCCTTCAAATCGTCTGCGCTCGCGAGGTAAGCACAATCTCCGGTGGCGCGCCATCGCGACATGCTGCACATACGACAATGCCGTCAAGAAGCCCTTGACCTCGCATCGACGGGAGTGCGACCATGTCCTCAACTATTGGATGCGCACTGGAGGGCATCGCATGAGAATTGTTTTTGCTTTCCCTATAATCGTAACCGCACTCGCGCTGGGCAGAAAGTTTAAGTGCGCAGGTTTTTAAAGGACTTGTCGACTCGCCAAAAAAATGGTCGTGCCGTCTCTTCGTGATCAGCAGCAAAATGACTCGCCGAGAGTTACTCCGATTGAGCCGCCGGCGGCGCTGCCTCCGAGAATCGACCTGCCCAAGAAGAGCCATGCATGCCCACCCCGGTGTCTCGACTGTTGAGCGATTCCGCAAACTTGGGAACATTTTTTTCATCCAAAGGCGTTTAGAGGTTTGAAAGATGTGAAGTGGACCCTATGCTGAGGACCACTGGCTCCGGTTTCTTAAGTGGAGCTGCTGCCGTTCGCTCTTCCCAATAACTTTACGCCACTCTTGCTTGCTGCTGTTGTGGCTGTGGAGATGTGGGCAACGCGCAGCGTTGTCCAAGCTTCTCGCTTGCGAGAAGCGTCATATCCACAGCCTCGTCGTCGAAGGCGCCGGTGACACCGGCGCGCCAGACCGCCATCGGCGCGCGGTTTTCCAGCGCCTGATGAGGGCGCTGGAAATTGTACAACGAAGTTCGAGAACACCCACAGGATTGTTCGTCGAGAAGTTCTCTATCGGCTTCATCCCTGGTTCGGGCGCAACGTCTTTGTCCATGAGGTGGTGAACAAATCGGCGACCTGTTCGGCTTTTCGTTGCACCTTGGATGGCTCGGAGATCGAGCGGTGTCTGGAGATTCCCGCATGGATGTTCGATCGTCCGGGGTGCGCGGGTGACGGACACTTCGCGGTCGACCCGTTTGTCAGCCCGGAAGCGCTCAACGCTTTATCATCCCTGCTACACCAGGTGTTGAAGGCTGCTGGGCCATCATTGAATGCCCAACCTACTGGTGCATGTGGAAGCTCCCACGAACAGAATCGGGGAGAGACGCATGACCGAGAATACGACGGCGCCGGCGATCGGGAAGCGGCACAAAAGGCGCGCTGCCGAGCAGATGGAAATGTTCGTAAGCGGGGCGGTCGTCGGGACGCCGAATTGGCTCGAGCTGCCCGACGAGACACGAGAGTTGCTGATCGACCTGATGAGGAGGTTGATTTTGGAGCATGTGCGGACGGCCACGTTGCCGGTAAAGGTGGGGGGCGGCGATGAACGCTGACAAGATCGGCCCGCAACATCTGAGGCGGAAGGCGATCCTCTATGTGCGCCAATCCTCGGCCCACCAGGTGTTGCATAATCGCGAGAGCGGCGCGTTGCAGTACGCGATGCGGGATCGGCTGGTGACACTGGGCTTCGCGGAGATCGAGGTGATCGATGAAGATCTCGGCCGCTCTGCGGCCGGCAGCATGCAGCGCTCCGGTTTCGAACGCATGGTGGCCGAAGTTTGTCTCGGCAAGGTCGGGGCTGTCTGCGCGCGTGAAGTCTCGCGCTTTGCTCGCAACAGCCGCGACTGGCAACAACTGATCGAGATGTGCCGTGTGGTCGACACGGTGCTCGTCGACCAAGAGACGGTCTATGCGCCTCGACACGGTAATGACCGTCTCCTGCTCGGGCTCAAGAGAAGTCTCAACGAGTACGAGCTTGATCTTCTACGCCAGCGCTCGCTCTCCGCGCGCTATGAGAAGGCCCGTCGCGGTGAACTCGTCGTAGCCGCGCCGGTCGGCTTCGTGAAGGTTGGCGACCGCTATGAGAAGCATCCAGATCGACGCGTACAAGCGGCAATCTCGCTGGTCTTCGACAAGATCGAGGAACTCGGAAGCGCTCGACAGGCATTGCTCTGGTTCCAAGAGCAAAGCCTCGAACTTCCGACGAGGCAGATCACTGGCGACACGGTTTGGCGACGACCGAGCTACGCCACTCTCCACAGGATGATCGAGAACCCAGTGTACGGCGGCGCATATGCGTATGGTAAAACGGCCGCGGCGATGGGATATGTGGAAAGGAGCGCAGGCGTGAAGATTCGCCGTAAGGCGCGCGCCGACTGGGTTTGCCTCAAGCCTGGCACTCACGAAGGCTATGTCAGCTGGGAGAGGTTCGAAGCGATCCGCACGATGGTCTCCAACAATATGCCGA
>NZ_JAGKJI010000086.1 GCF_020329485.1 Bradyrhizobium cenepequi | reverse complement strand
GGCGGAACGCCTGCTATCGTCCTCGCTAATACCGCTGTGGAACAGCAGGTAGTTTCGCCAAGCGAACGCACACGCGCCTTCTATCGCCTGAGAAGTCATGGATACCTCCCAAAAGCCAGAGAAGGACTGACGAGCCGTTTCGTTCCGCGAATTTCTCAGTTGTAATGCTGTTCCGTAGCTGCGCCGCAAGGTGTTCGCGCGGGCGATGTCGGTGCTGCGGTCGGCGACGTCCATGACGCAACCGGTCACGCGGTCGGCTGTTCCCTAGGGAACAGCGCCGGACCGCGAAGGTGCTAGTCGCCTTTCGACCTGGAAAATGAGACTGCAGAACGTGCCCGACTTCCGCTCTTGGCCCTTCTGAGACATGCCGACCGCTATCAAGAATGTCCGCATTCGAGCGGAAAGCGGAAAACATGGGCTCACCTGAGTTCTTCTCAGTTTGACCTAACTCAGACCTCCCAGTCGCCGGATGGCATTGAGCGTCGACGATGGTGATCCAGACACTTTAGCGTGGGCTGCCGCGATCTCGGCGGTCATGGTCGGCGATTATGAAAGTAGCATCGAAATGGTTGACCGGGCGGTCGCGCTCAACCCCAATTCATTTGACGGATGGAGAAGCAGAGGCTGGGTCTATAAAAATGGGGGGCTGCTGGAGGAAGCGGTCCGGAGCTTTGAACGTGCCATTCGCATGAGCCCGGTAGACCCAGCGCTACACCAGGTGTTTACTGGGATGGGAATCGCCTTATTGAGCTTGGTCGCTTTGACGAAGCCATCGTCGCAGGGAAGAAAGCCCTACGTCAGAACTCCTCCTATTCGGCCGCTTACCGCTGTCTCGTTTCCGCTTTCGCCCATCTCGGACGTGACGCTGAGGCGCGTGAGGCGATGGCGCGCCTGCTTAAGGTCGATCCCGCCTTCACAATAACCGCGAGGATCGGTCGGGGCAGGCAATCAAACTCGAAGGTGATGACTGAGGGCCTCCGGAAAGCAGGCCTGCCCGAATGAGCCTGCGCTTGCTTGTGCCGAGGTGATCGAATTGAGATCGCCTTGCTGCGGTGCATGAGTCCGCAGTTGGCCCAACCCTGACACTCTGGCTCGCGTTTTCGATGTCTGCTTCCGAGTGAAAGGCGGACCTTTCCCGCGCAGCAGCGCTCCTCACTGAACTGGGGCCTATTGGGGCCTACCTGATTAGGACAGCCCCATTATTTTTTAGCATGTATCGTGGAAGGCTTTGATTTTTAAGTGCTTTGTTTGTCCCTTAGCGGACAAAAAAGTGCTGGACGCCAGGACCACACGACTTTGCCGTCCGCCTCATGCGCACTCGTCCGTTGCGCAATCCGCGTCCACCGCATCCCACCGCAACACACGTGGCGGTCGCGAAGCGCCCCTCAATCGCCGCCACAGCGCAGCGCCATCCCGATCTTCTCAGAAGCCTGAGCGTCGCCTTGTCGCGCCGCGCGTTGCGCTGAAGCTTTTTCGTCCAATACTCGGCGTTCGTCTTGGGCAGCCGGGCCCGTTCGCAGTGGTGCCGATGCCAGAAGCATCCGTGAACGAAGAGGCCCGTCCGCCACCGTCGGAAGACCAGATCGGGCTTGCCGGGGAGGTCGGCACCGTGAAGCCGAAACCGCAGCCCCAGCGCGTGCGCAGCCCTGCGCACGGCGATCTCCGGCTTCGTATTCTTCGATCGGATCTGGGCCATGGTCCACGACCGGTGCGACGGATAGCTCTCCTTCGGCCTGCGCGCGTTCGCGGCGGCCGGCTTCGCGGCCTTCAGGTGAGGCCGTTTTGGACGTGCTCCGACAGGTGCTCTTCGATGGACTGCCATTGTTGGTCGTCATAGCGGTTGGCGAAGGCGCTTTCCAGGCCGTCCATGATGTGATCGTGCACGTCGAGCATCTGCTCCCCCGTCCGGAAACCGCTCGCGCGCTGAAGCGAACAACCGATCGCACTTGTCGGTGTCGTAGAGCTTCCGCGCTTCGGTTTCGAATTGGATTTTGCCGTATTCAAATTCCATGCCAGCCTCGACCGGTTGGACGGCCGAAGCTAGAGCCGGAAGCGGCAACCCGCAAATCGCCTGCGTCGCGAAATGGGACTTCTCAGTCCACCGTCACGTTCGCCGACTTGATGATGTCGCCCCATCTCACCCGCTCGGAGGCGATGAAATTCGTCAGCGCCTGGACGTCCATGTCCTCGACCTGGACGCCGAGCTTGTCGAACTGGTCCTTGACGTCGGTCTCGCGGAGGAGGTCGCCCACGGTTGCGTTCAGCTTGGCGATGACGTCGTCGGGCGTGCCCTTCGGCGCCATGAGCGCGAACCACGTTACCGACGCGAAGTCCGGGAAGCCGGCTTCCTTGATCGTGGGCACGTCGGGCAGCGAGGGTGCGCGCCCCGGGCCCGCGACGCCTAGGATGCGCAGCGCGCCGCCGACGTGCAGCGCGAGCGATGACCCGAGATTGTCGAAGAACAGGTCTACGTTGTTGCCCATAATGTCCTGCAGCGCGGGCGCCGTGCCGCGATAGGGCACGTGCACCATCTGCGTTCCGGTCAGCTTCTGGAAGAGGACGGTCGTCAGGTGGGACGTCGATCCGTTGCCTTGGGAGGCGAAGGTGACCTTGCCGGGATTGGCCTTCGCGTAGTCGATGAGCTCCCTGACGGTCTTGGCCGGAAATCCCGGCCGCACGTCGAGCACGTTCGGCGAGGTGCCGATCAGCGCGACAGGCTTCAGCTCGGACGGATCGTAGGCGAGCTTTGCGTAGAGGCTCTGGTTGATCGCGATGGGACCAGGCGGGCTGGCGAGCAGCGTATAGCCGTCGGGCGGGCTGCTGGCGACGGCCTCGGCGCCGATGTTGCCGCCGGCGCCGGAGCGGTTGTCGATGATGACGGGCTGGCTCCATTTCTGCCGCAGCTTCTCGGCGAGAATGCGGGGTAGGGAGTCCGCCGTGCCGCCGGCGGGAAAAGGCACGACAATCCGGATCTGGCGCGAGGGATAGCCTGCGGCGTCGTCCGCCCGGGCGGCGATCGGCGCGAGAGCCGCGAGCAGGCCGAGCGCCACGGCGGCGTAAACGCGTTTTCCCATCATGGTGCCTCGATTGGTTGGAGCTCGGCGGTTGCGCTGGATTCCACGAAGGCGTCCGCGAAGAATTGGGCCTCGGGCAGGCCGTGCGTCTCCGTGAAGTCGCGCTGCGCGGCGGATACCATCATTGGATTGCCGCAGGCGTAGACGTCGAGGCCGGCGAGGGCCTGGTGATCCTCGAGCACCGCGTCGTGCACCAGGCCGGTTCGCCCGGTCCAGGCCGCCGTCGGCTCCGACAGCACCGGCGTGAACTCGAACCAGGAAAGATTTGCGGCCCACTTGGTTGGAAGCTGTTCGAGGTAGATGTCCTCGCGTCTGCGGGCGCCCCAATAGAGATGTATTGGGCGGGTGCTTCGCCGATGGATCGCGGTCTCTACGATAGACTTGATGGGCGCGAAGCCGGTGCCGCTCGCCAGTAGGACGACCGGACGCTCCGACTCGCGAAGGAAGAAGTCGCCGAACGGCACCTCGATCCGCAGCGGATCGCCGACGGCGAGCTTGGGCAGGAACTCCTGGGTGAACTTTCCGCCGGCGACGTGCCGAATGTGGAGTTCGGCGGCGTCGTTGTCGCGCGTCGGGTTGGCGAGCGAGAAGTTGCGGCGGTCGCCGTCCTCCATGAGGACCTGCAGGTACTGGCCGGCCTTGAAGGGAGCGCGGAGCCCGATCGGAAAGCGCAGCGTGACGATGGTGACGTCGTGCGCAGGTTTCGCCAGCCTGTACACCTTCGCGGGGATGACCTTGCGGCGGAAGATATCGATCTTCTCGAAGCGCTTCGGCTTGATGGTCACGTCACTGCGTGGGCGGGACCGGCACATCAGCGCCGCGCCCTCCTTCGCCGTTCTCCGCCCGCGGCCGCGCTGGTCGACTTCGCCGTCGAGCAGCCCGGCCTCGCAAGTGTTGCAGACGCCCTTCCGGCAGGACGACGGCATCGTGTAGCCGGCGCGCTCGGCCGCATCGAGCACGAACTCGCGCGACTCGCAGGGGAAACTCACCCCGTGCTCGGCTACGGTGACGCTGAACGTCACGTGGCGCCCGCCGGAGCCGGGGCGGCCCTGTCCGCCGGCACGTTGCCGATCAGCCTCAGCGTCCGCAGGACCGCGCCGTGGTCGGCCTCACAGCGCCCGGCGATGTCGAAGGCGCTTCCGTGCCCGACGCTCGAGAAAAGCACGCCTGCGCCGACGGACAGGGCCGAGGCGTTCCGCCCGGCCAGCAGCTTGACCGGGATATGCCCCTGGTCGTGGTAGATGGCGACGAAGCCATCGATGTCCTTCCTGCCCAGGATAATGTCCGCGCCAACCGGCCCCTCGGCGGCAATCCCTGCCCGGCGCAACCTTTCGACCGCGGGCGCGGTGATGCGGTCGTCGTCGTCCCCGAACAGGCCGTTCTCGCCGGCGTGCGGGTTGATCCCGAACACGCCGATGCGCGGCTCTGCGACACCCAGGCGCTTCAAGGTCGCCGCGCAGGCGGCCCCGGCCTCCTCGATGAGCTCCGGCGTCAGCCGCGCCAGCGCATAATGAATGCGCTCGTGCAGCGTCGCGTGCAGGATCCGAAGTCCGCCCCCGACCAGCATCATGAAGACCTTTTCCTCGGGCGTGTCGGTCAGCCGGGCGATGAGGCCCGGATAGCCCGAGAAGGGGATGCCGGCGGCGTTGACGGCGGTCTCGTTGTGCGGGCAGCCGACAATGGCGTCGACGGAGCCCGCGCGGATCAGGCCGATGGCCACTTTCACGTAGGCGACCGTGGCGCGGCCCGCTGCGGCGTCGATCTGGCCGGGGCGGAAGGCGGGCACGGGCAGGGCGCCGACGCCGTGAAACAGGATGGCCCCGTCGCTCGCCGGCGCGCCCGCGTACGGCTCGAGCCAGGCGTCGCCGCCGACGCGGTGGAGATAGTGGCGGACGACGTGCGCATCGCCGACCAGGACGACGCGGACGTCCGGTCTGCCGCGGAAGTCGACGGCGGCCTTGACCGCGATCTCCGGACCGATCCCGTTGGGATCGCCTATCGTCAGCGCGATGGTCTTGGGTGTCTTGCTCATAGCGGCAGCGCCAGCAAAGTGTCGAAGCGGGAGCTGTCGCAGACGACGATGCGCTCGCGCAGCTTCGGCTTTCCGCCGTTCAGCCTGTAGGCGTCGACGTATCGGCCGGTCGCGTATACGTCCGTCGTGCCGTCGCGCATGATCCGCGCCACGATGAACGAGGTTTCGCTGCGCACTTCGTCCGCAACTTCGGAGATGATCCACGCCTGGCCGAGAAAGTGCCGGTAGAGGTGACGCTCGTAGATATTTGCCTCTCTCAGAGAGGCGACTCGGTCGCGCAGCATCCCTTTCGAATTGGCGAAGATCACGCCGGCTTCGAGCCCTTGGGCGTAATTGTCCACCGTGGTGATCTTGTAGACGCAGTCGTCCTCGAAGAAATCGGGCCATTCCTCGAGCTTGCCGTCGTCGATGCAGCGTGCGTAGGCGTTCTGGACGTGGTTTATCAGGCCAACCGTATCGCTCACAGGCATGCGCTCCCTACAGGCTCATTCGCGTGCGATAGGCCTTCCAGAAACCGCGGACAGATGCCTCGGTGACGCGGCTTTCGCTTGACTCCGCGCCGGCCCCGCCCATTTCGAGGATGGCTTGTTCGTCCGGAGCGCCATGGATACCGCGTTGGACGAAACCGCCGACGCATCCATCTTCCATGGAGATGTAGCCTGCAGGCCCCACGAGGTTGGCTTGTTTCAAGCGGGTCATCCGCTGTTCCGGCGTATCGTCGGCAAAACCGAGTAGCGTCCAGTGAAGATCGGTACGATCCGTCCCGCGGGGAACGATCTGCCGCACAGCGATCGCGTTCTGGATCTGCTGCAGCACGAACGTCGGAAAGACGGACAGGATCTGCAGCGTAGTCGTGTCGGGAAATTCCTTGAAACTCTGCAGCAAGGACGGATCCGCGAGTTTGAATTCGGCGTCGGAGCGGAGGTCTTGAGATGCGTACTCGCTGGATTTCGCAGCGTTCGGATCGATGGCGGAAAAGCTCACGTGGTGGCCACCGGAGGCATCGACGATGATACCGCCGGTCTGGGAAAGACGGTTGAGCTCGAACGTCGTGAAGAACAGGTGCAGGATGCTCGCGTGATAGCTGTCCTTCACGTTCTCCATATAGAGCTTCCAGTTGTTCGGCAGCGCCTGCGTGTACCGCCCCAGCACGACGGGTGTCCTGCCGCCGAGCACGCGTCCGATGCGGGAGTAGATCTCTTCGCCCAGATGCTCTTCGAGCGGCTGCACGTCATTGGAGAAGCTCCCGAACACGACGCCGAACGCCTCGGCAAGCCGGAGCTTCCGCGGGTTGTGATGCTCCATGCAGAAGGACGGAGGCATTCCCCCTTTGCCCTTGATGCCCTCCTTGAAAGCGACTTCCTTGAGGTTGCCCTGCCGGTCGTAACCCCACGCGTGATACACGCACGTGAAGGCCTTGGTGTTGCCGCGACTTTCGAGCGCGATCAGGGCGCCGCGATGCGCGCAGCGGTTCTCGAATGCGTAGAGCTCGCCGTCGGAATCCCGCGAGACGATGACCGGCGTGTCGCCGACGAAGGTCGTCACGAAATCGCCGGTGTTCTTCACTTCGATCGCGAGGCACAGGTAATTCCAGGTCTCTCCCTGGAAGATGCGACGTTGCTCCTCCGCGTAGATCTCGCGGTCTTGGAAGATCCAGAATGGCACCCGCGTGAGGCCGTCGCGCGGCCATGCGCGGCCGGCATCGCGCTGCGCGCGGTCGACGTGCTCGAGCATCCAGAACCTCCCGCTTCGAGTTCGGCCGATTTGCTCGGCCTTGGATTTGTTCGTATAACGAACAAGCGATCAGCTAGACTCGTTCTTGAAACGGCTTCTGTCAACTCGGCGTTGGACGCATGCAGGACTGCAAAATGGCATCGCGACTACCGGAAGGAATGGGCGGGCTGGCCAAAGGATTGGCGATCCTCGAATCCTTTTCGCCGCGGCGGACCAGGCTGACCATCACCGAGGCGGCGGAGGCGGCCGAGACGTCGCGCGCTTCGGCTAGGCGCTGCCTGCTGACGTTGGCGGAACTCGGCTATCTGGAATTCGACGGGAAGTTCTTCCGGCCCCAAGCTCGGCTGCTCGCTCTGAGCGCTGGATTCTCGGGCACGCGCGCGCTGCCTCAGGTGGCGCAGCCGTTTCTCGCAGCCGCGCGCGACAAGCTCAACGAGTCGATATCGCTCGCGGTCCTCGACGGCGAACTCGGGCTGTTCGTCGCGCGCGCCGAAGCCGAGCGCCTGGTGACGACCGGCATTCAGATCGGCACGCGGATGGATCTTTACGCCTCGGCCACGGGCAGGGTGCTGCTCGCCGGCTGGTCCGACGAACGCGTCGCCGCCTACCTCGACAGGACCGCGCTCAAAGCCCGCACCAAGCACTCGCTCGTCAAGAAGGCGGCGCTGCGCGAGGCCGTTCGGGAAACGAGGACGGTAGGCTACGCCTATACCGACCAGGAACTCGAGATCGGGCTGAGATCGGTCGCGGTGCCGGTCTTCGATGCCGATGGCGCCGTCGTAGCCGCGATGAGCGCGAGCGCGTCCTCCGCCAGGGTCACCGTCGCGCAGATGGTGAAGGGATTCGTGCCGGTGCTGCGCAGGCACGCAGACGAGCTTTCACGGATCCTTTGAGCCGGCACCGCACCGCCGCCCAGGGCCTTCTCACGACTTCGCCCTGCTGCCGCCGATCGTCAGCGACGCCATCGCGGGGTCGGGAATGACGACGATCGAGGTGCCGTTGGCGACGTTGCTCGCAAGATGGATCACGTCCTGGTTCAGAAGCCGGATGCATCCGGAGGACACCGCTTTGCCGATAGTCGACGGCTCGTTGTTGCCGTGCAGCCGATAGAGCGTGTCGTGGCCGTGGGTCGTGGATGTACAGCACGCGCCCCCAGCGGATCCTGCAGGCCGGGCTGCATGCTGCCGTTCGACGCCGGGTACTTCTCCAATTCCGGCTGACGCTGGATCATCGAGTCCGGCGGGACCCAGCGCGGCCAGGCCTTCTGATAGGCGACGGTCGCGCGTCCGGACCATTCGAAGCCTTCGCGGCCCACGCCGACGCCGTACCGCATCGCGTGGCCGCCTTGTCGAACGTGGTAGAGGTACTTGGCGACCTCGGTTCTCCACAATTTCGGGGCCACCTCAGATGGGTCGATCTCCGGGACGGCGACCCCGCCGTCGACCATGGCCGGTACATCGCCGGCACCCGGGGCTCGGCAGCGCGTGCGGCGCTGGCCGACGGCGGCGTCAGCGACGCCCTGTCCGTGATGCAGCCCGCGAGCGTCATCGCGCCGAGTCCGAGCGCGCCGCGGCGTGCCGTCCTCTGAGCGGTTGAAGGCGAAGCGGTTGGCTCGCGAGGCGGCGGCGAATACGGAAGCGGGACGCAAGCGCAAAGCCTGACAGGTGGTTTGTCAGGCCGGAATCCTACGTGTCCCTATCGTAAATCCAATCGCTGGCGGTTGATCGGGAATCGGGCGATGCTGCCGCTCGATGTTGGATTTGTGCAAACTGATCTTTGGGGCGGTGATCGATCTGCTACGGTCGCGCGCAACGCTGGAGGCAGAGATTTTGGTGCTGAGGCAGCAAATCAATGTGCTGCGGCGTGCCAATCCCAAGCGACTTCCATTTGGGTCGATTGACAGATTGATATTGGGAGGCGTCTGCCGGCTGGTTCCCAAGATGTATGATGCGCTGGCAATCGTCCGACCGGACACCGTGATCCGCTGGCACTGCACCGGTTTCGAAATCGCGACGCCGCTGCGGTCGACCGCCAGGGTCCCTGGAAATTCGCCGGCTGATCCGCGAGATGAGCCTCGCCAACCCGTTGTGGGGAGCGCCCAGAATCCATGGCGAGCTTCTCAAGCTCGGCATCGACATTGGCCAGACCAGCGTCGCCAAGTATATGGCGCGGAGGAGGGGACCTCCCTCGCAGAGGTGGAAGACGTTCCTTCGCAACCATGCTGACGGCATTGTCGCCATGGACCTCTTCGTCGTGCCGACGATCTCGTTCCGGTTGCTCTATGGATTGCTGATCATGGGCCATGGCCGCCGGCAGATCCTGTGGTTTGGGGTCACCGCGCATCCAACGGGCGAATGGATCGCCAATCAGCTGACAGAGGCGTGTGGCTGGGAGCAGATCCCTCATTACCTGATCAGGGACCGCGATGGTGCCTATGGCGAGATATTCCTACGTCGGGTTAGATCCGTTGGTATTCGAGACCGCCCAACGTCTCCGCGTTCACCCTGGCAAAACGCCGACGCCGAACGGCTGATCGGCTCGATCCGCAGGGAATGCCTCGATCATATCGTGGTGTTCAGCGAACGCCATTTGCGCCATGTGCTGCTGTGCTACATGGACTATTATAATGGCACGCGCACGCACTCGTCCTTGAACAAGGACGCGCCGATATCGCGTGCCGTCGAGACAGCCGGACGCATGATCTGCCGTCCCGATCCTGGGCGGACTGCATCATCAATATGGCAGGATTGATTTACGGTAGGCACAGGCAGCGTCAGCAAGTCGCCAATATTACTCGCTTCCAGCTGCGGCAGCGAAGAAGGCAACGGAGCAACCGTTCGTAATAACAATCGGCGGAGGTCATGTTCTTGACGAATACGATGGACGCGTCGTCGATCTCGTTCGGGTGAGTACAGTGTACGGGCCAA
The DNA here is from genome assembly GCF_020329485.1 of Bradyrhizobium cenepequi. Classification (GTDB taxonomy): domain Bacteria; phylum Pseudomonadota; class Alphaproteobacteria; order Rhizobiales; family Xanthobacteraceae; genus Bradyrhizobium; species Bradyrhizobium cenepequi. The sequence continues at coordinate 6,652 of NZ_JAGKJI010000086.1, read as the reverse complement.
CGGAATTTTTGTTGAAGGACCCCGAAGAAATTCGAAGGCTAGCACAATGGCCCGTGGCCGTGACAGTCCGGGAGGTATGGCGCTTTGCCAACAGCCCTCGGCTTATCGAAGATCTAGGATTGCCAGATCGTAAAATACTGGCTGGCGCGCAAGATGGCATTATCCGGCCTGCGCCGATTGAACGGCTTTATGCTGCATGCTGCTCTTCGAGACGTCTGGATCGAACCAGCCAGGCTCCCGCCGTCGGCCAACTATTACGATGACGGAACACCCCGGCTGTTCCTGACGAAGCTTCCGAATTTGCCTGCCGGAGCACGCGAAGAAGGCAAGCGAATATGGGTCCCGCAATCGAAGATCGAGCGCGACAGTGCGCTGTCTGCAGATGCCAAGAGGCTTAATGCGACCAAGTACGGGCGATTTACGTGCGAGGCCTGCGCTTTTTCCAACGCGGATTCGTCCATGTTCGACGCTCATCATCCCACGCCACTTGCTGTCGGAATGCGTACCACATTTGCAGAGCAACTCGAGATTCTGTGTCCGACGTGCCATCGGAAGGCGCACAGAACCAAGGATCCGCTCAGGCCGCTGACTTTAATTGAGCTGAAGGAGTGGTGCGCGCGTGGGCGAGATTAGCAGGGACGCTTGGATCAAGTCGGCGGTTAGCTCGCTGATTCCATAACATCCGATGGGCGAAGCCGCGACCGTCGGCACCGGTCGGCAGCTCAGGCCTAAGCCCAGGTCAGCTACCGGAGGAAAAGCTGACCTGCTTCAACCGCGCTGGGTCTTTCCGTTTGTGGACCCGAAGCCGCCATCCTGCGGCCGGAAGAATCTACCGAATGTTTGTCTTTTGCGTGCTTTCGTGGTGCCGGCGCCGTGCCTGTTGCGGATTCCCCAGTTCCCGGGAACTTGAATGTCCGATCACATCGGTTTGAGAGGCGGCGCGCGGAACATCCGTCGGTGCTCCGGGCTTTCCTAGTCACAAATCACAAAAAAGGGAGCGTCCAATGATGAGACTGAAGACTGCAAGTCTTGCCATCCTCGGCACCGCGGCCATTGCCGTCTCCGTGCTCGCGAGTCCAGTGATGGCCGAGGGTGCAATGGCCAAGGGTGCGAAGTACACGCAGGCCCAGACCAAGGGATCTCAAACTCTCGCCAAAGGCCAGCGCCACGTTCAGCGTCACGCGACCTACCGCAGCCAGCGGATCCGTAACGCCAACGCCGCCTTGCCGAGCGGGAGAGTGTACCGCAGGCCTGCCGGGCCCGGTGAGGTGGCGGGCAATGTCGTGGGCGGCGCGGTCGCGACCGCGGGGGCGATCGCAACTGCCCCCTTCCGAGCCTTCGACAACAGCTATTACAACTACTATGGCTACGGCCATGGCGGCCGCGACTGGAAGACCTACGCCGATCGCAACAAGCTTGCCTGCACGCCCGGCACCATGTTCAAGGGTCCGGACGGCCTGCAACATCTCTGCCAGTAATCCCTTTCGACGCAAAGAAGAGGAAAAAGGCGCCTAGGCGACGCAAGTACAACTCCGCGACTTTTGCATCGGTTCGCGACCTGTGGTCCTCGTCTACCCAAGTTGGATGGTGCTCGCGATCGATATCCTTTCCAGTCCGATGGATCAGGAAGTCTGAATGTACCGCTGTGTCGTAGCCTGCGTGGGCCATCCTTACTCCCGAATTGCCGAGGTTACGCCTCGACATCCTGCACGAGGTTGAGACCAAATGTACGCTGCACCCTAAAAAGTGTGCGACATCCCGTCCACACCTTGCTTGCGCGATCTTCCAATTGCGTTCGTGGACCTTGCGGAATCCGACATGCACGTCCGCGCCGATCATGACTCAGATCAATGTTGCGCTACCCAAGGGAATGCTCTCGCGAACCATGTCCGCACTTGTCGACCCCGGAATTGCAAGGCCAGAAGCGCCGTTCGGGTCTTGGACCCGAAGCGGACCTTCGGAGGCGCGAAGTGTTTAGCCCAGGACATCAACTATCGGGCAGCGAAGTCCTTCGCTTCTTTCCGGACAAAGTTGATGAACTGCTTGACGACTGCAGACTGGTCACCCCGGCGCGAAGCGAGCTTGAGCGTTGCCTTTGGCCGAATGGGACCTTTGATCGCGCGATAGGCTACGCCTTCCATGTTCATGCGTTGAAGCGACCACGGAACAAACGTAATGCCGAGACCCGCCCCGACCAGACTTAGCGTCGAAGTGATGCGAGGCGCCAACTGGGTAGATGCACCAAGATTGCCGATGCGCGGACTGAATCCCGCGGCCTGGCACGCGGCAATGGTAGAATCGTACATTCCGGTCCCCGGAGGTCCGTAGAGAATAAATGTCTCGCTGGCCAATCGTTCGAGAGAAACCGTCGTTTCGGGTTTGCTTTGAGCAAGGATGTGCGCGCTGGGCAACGCAACGACCATGAGCTCCTCAAGCAGAAAGGTTACGACAAGCCCGTGCCCATCGCCTGAATTGGCACGTATGAATGCGACATCCATTTGTTCGTTCCGCAAACGATCTACGGACTCGTTGCTGAGACATTCCTCCAATGTTAGGGACACCATTGGACAGGCCTCCCTGAACGCTCGAATGGCGCGTGGCACCAATGGATGAAAAGGCGTCGTGGATGTGACCCCGACGCAGAGACGGCCCTGTTCACCCCGTGACGCTCGCCGGGTGGTCTCGAACGCTCGATCTAGATGTTTGAGCGTAGCACGCGCTTCTTCCAGGAATGCGCGCCCAGCATCGGTCAATTCGACTCCTCGGGCCTTGCGAAGAAATAGTTGCACGTCCAGCTCCAGCTCGATTGTTTTGATCTGCTGGCTCAGCGGTGGTTGCTGCATGCCGAGACGCTCAGCAGCCCGCGTGATGTGCAGTTCTTCGGCCACGGCGATGAAGTAGCGCAGATGCCTCAATTCCATTGCCATATCCATTAGATATGAATTTTGTCAGCTGCATATTATGGCTCTGGCTGGTAGGGAAGGCTAGTCTTCAGGTAGCGAAGACTGCATAAGTGGGGTCATCACATGAGAATGAACCGCCGCCGTTTTCTGACCGCTTCCTGTTCAGCCGTTGGGCTCGCAGTCTTGCCGCGCGCGGCGTTCTCACAGCAATATCCGGCCCGGCCTGTACGCATCATCGTCCCTTTTGCCGCCGGAGGTCCAAATGACTTGGCAGCGCGCATTATCGCGCAAGGATTGTCCGATCAACTCGGTAAGCAGTTCTACGTCGAGAATATCGGCGGTGCTGGAGGCAACATTGGAGCAGGACAGGCCGCGAAAGCGGCGGCCGACGGCTATACGATTTTCGTGGCTTCACCTAGCTATGTCGTGAACCCAACGCTTTTCGCGACCGTTCCTTATGATGTCCATAAGAGCTTTGATGCCGTGACACTCGCGGCAACCGCGCCTACGGTGCTGACGGTCCACCCGTCAGTTCAGGCGAAGACGGTCAAGGAGTTGGTCACACTGATCAAGAGCAGCCCGGGCAAATTTAGCTATGCCTCTCCCGGAGCAGGCACTCCACCGCATCTGCTGGGTGAACTGTTTCGGCTTTCCCTTCAGCTCGATATCGTGCACGTCCCGTTCAACAGCGGCGGCGCTGCGATTGGATCGACGCTCGCCGGTCACACGCCTGTTTCGTTTGGCGCGCTTCCGCCTGCCATACAACACGTTAAGGAGGGCAAGCTGCGTGCACTTGCCCTTACCAGCACGACCAGATCACAGGCGCTGCCCGAAATCCCGAATATCGCTGAGGCCGGCTACCCGGAGATCGCGGCCGACATCTGGACGGCTCTCCTTGTCCCGGCCGGAACGCCGAAGGAGTTGACCAGCTTGCTCCAGCGCGAGATTGCGAGGTTGATGGCGCAACCGGACGTAAAGGACCGGCTGGCTTCCTTCGGATATCAGCCGGTGGTGAATAAGCCAGATGAATGCGCCGCGCACATTGCCGCTGAATATGCAAAATGGGGGAAAGTCATTCGAGAGGCTGGCATCAAGGCATCATGACATTCAATCCGCCGGACTCGGCCGCCGTGGACAAGACCTCAGATCGATCGAGCGTTTCCGATCACTACGCGCGCAGCGGCCTGATCGACGCGATCGAAAATGGTGTCATTCGAATGGGAAAAGCGATCGATACTGTCACCATCGACGATCTTGCAGCAGTGGACGAATTCCATATTGGCGGCCGCAGGGCGACCGAAGAGCTTATGGAACAGCTTGGCATCGGCGCAAGCGATCACGTGCTCGATGTCGGTTGCGGACTGGGTGGGCCGGCGCGATTTGTAGCCGATCGATATCACTGCCGGCTTAGCGGCGTCGATCTGACACTGGATTATGTCGAGACGGGCAATCGCCTGTGCGAATGGGTCGGCCTGAGCGATCGTGTCAAGCTTTACCAGTCGACAGCTCTTTCGATGCCATTCCAACAATCGAATTTCAGCGCAGCCTATATGCTTCATGTCGGTATGAACATCGAAGACAAGGAACGCCTCTGCCTCGAAGTCGCGCGAGTTCTGCAGCCTGGAGCGCGGTTTGCAGTGTATGACGTCATGCGAACGACCGATGGCGAACTGTCTTACCCGCTTCCATGGGCCACCACGCGCGAATCCAGTGCGTTGGGCTCGCCGCAAAGCTACAAGCGGGCGCTGGAGCATGCAGGATTTGAAATCCTGTCAGAACGCAATCGAAGGGATTTTGCGCTCGCATACTTTGAGGACCTGAGGTCACGCGCCTCGGCGGTCACCGATCCCGCGCCGCTAGGCCTTCACACGCTGATGGGCGACAGACGGCAGGATCAGATCAAAAACATGATCGCAAGCATCTCGAAAGGGGTAATCGCGCCTGTAGAATTGTTCGCGCGCAGGCGCGTTGAGAATGAGTGATAAGGCGGAATAGCCACGTAGCAATGCCGTTGTGTGTACCGAAAACTTAAGCTCGCGCGTAGTGGTGGTGAAGACCGCAGAGGATGGCGGGTGGTTTAATGCTTCCGATTCGCTGAAGCGGGCGAGTGACCGGCGCATCCTTATTCAAGGATCGGTGCGTTCTGACGCGATTGTAATAGTCGGCGTAGGATTTCAGGAGCCGACGCAAATGCATCTCACCCAAGACAATAATGTGGTCCACACACTCACGCCGGATCGATCCGATCAGCCGTTCGGCAAAGCCATTCTGCCAGGGCGAGGCTGGTGCGGTAGGCTTGTCCCGGATGCCCATGGCGCGCAATCGGCGCGTGACGACGCGGCCATAGATCCGATCGCGATCGCAGATGAGGTAACGCGGCGCCTCATCCCAAGGAAATGCCTCCGTGATTTGATGTGCCACCCATTCGGCGGTCGGATTTGCCGTGACGTTGATCCAGACCACATCTCTGCGGTCGAGCCGGACGATGACGAAGCCATAGAGCAGGTCGAAACCGATCGTTGGAACAACGAACAGGTCCATGGCGGCAATGTCCGGCGCGTGGTTGCGCAAGAACGTCCGCCATCCCGGGTTTGATGGCCAGCGTCGCTTCACCATGTACTTGGCGACGCTCGACTGCGCGACCTCAAACCCGAGCTTGAGCAGTTCGCCATGAACACGCGGAGCTCCCCAAAGCGGATTCTCCATGCTCATCTGCCGGATCAATACGCGCAACTCGGTGTCGATCTGCGGCCGCCCTCCCAGTGAGCGCGACTTCCAACGCCAGTAGCGGCGAAAGCCGGCCCGATGCCAACGCACGAGCGTCTCAGGCCGAATGATGGTGAGGACCTCCAGGATTGACGGAAACCAGCGATACAGCTGGATCAGGAACCAGCGGTCCTGGTTCGTCAGCCGGACGCGACCATGCAGCCTGCGCCTCAAGACAATCAGCTGATGTCGAAGCACCGCGTTCTCAGCTTCAAGCCGCAACTTCGACTTGAATGGTGAGGCGAGGACGGCCAGAGCGAAACAGAACAGCCCGATCATTCCGCCAGCTTAGGCGATTCCATCACGTCATCAACTCGGTTAAGGTTTTCGGTACACACCGCACCAGTTTATCGCGTAACTGCGCGTGCTCCAATCACTGCTACGTGGCGCGCTGCTTCCTCCGTGAGGCTTTTGCCTTTGCAAGTTTCTTAGGTTGCTGCTCAGTGAGCGTAACCCGAGCGATAGCTTCGAGGGACGAGCTCAATATCTCTCGTTGCGCTAGAAGCCAATGGGCAGTGGCGTGCCCGTCTTGGCAACCGTCCTCAATCCAAAGCTGGTAGGCACGTTCACGGATTGCATGTTCCAAGTCCTGCATCGCAAATGTCTCCTGCTTGGGAAGAATCAACGTGTCAGAAGACGGTAAGCAAATTCTTAAACAGCATTCAGAGATGAGCGCGGGCCGCTTTAGGGTCTGTTGGGATTCAGGATTCTCATCCGGGCTCGGTTGTGATTCAAGCTATGGATGGACCGATTCGTTTTGACTGATGCCCAATGGGCGAAGATGGAGCCGCTTTGTCTTGGCAAGCCAAGCGATCCCGGCCGCAGTGGCAAGGACAACCGACGGTTTGTCGAGGCCGTGCTGTGGATCGCGCGAACCGGCAGTCCCTGGCGGGATCTGCCGCCCTCGTTCGGCCACTGGAACAGTGTCTTCACGCGCTTCCGCGACTGGGTGAAGGCGGATATCTGGAAGCGGCTGTTCGACG
>NZ_JAGKJI010000085.1 GCF_020329485.1 Bradyrhizobium cenepequi | reverse complement strand
TGCCACCCATAAGACACCAGCCGTAAAGCGTTGGCTCAAGGCACACCCACGCTTCCATTTGCACTTCACGCCGACCTCGGCCTCTTGGCTCAACATGGTCGAGCGCTTCTTTGCCGAGATCACCCGAAACCGCATCCGCCGCGGCGCCTTCGAGAGCGTCGCCGAGCTCAAGCGTGCGATCATGGAATACCTGGAAAACCACAACGCCGCCCCAAAGCCCTTTATCTGGACCAAATCCGCGGGTGAAATCCTCGAAAAAGTCCCCCGCGCGAAACAAGCGTTAGAGTCACAACACTAGTCGCCTTTCGAGAGGCGGATTTGCCCGAATTGACCGAGCGTGTGTTCCCTGGAAAATGAGACTGCAGAACGTGCCCGACTTCCGCTCTTGGCCTGAGACATGCCGACCGCTATCAAGAATGTCCGCATTCGAGCGGAAAGCGGAAAACATGGGCTCACCTGAGTTCTTCTCAGTTTGACCCAAAGCTGACTCTGGATGCTCTTAGAGACTCAATCCGTGGAGCGATTTTCATCTTGGACCTCGAAACCCGCTGCGCATAATGGAGTAAACGGATACGGCATCGTCGCGTCACGGCACCAAATTTTATGGGCACACGGCCTAATCGCTCAGCCCTTCACTTCTGACGGAAACCCCGCCTTCGTGGCAGCGTTCGTCAGATCGTTGACGCTGGCCTTTGCATCGTCGAAGACGACGACCGCAGTCTTGTCTTTGAACGAGACGGTGACGTTCGATACGCCGGAGACATGTGTGAGCGTCTTCTTCACCATGTAGGGGCAAGCCTCGCAGTACATCCCGTCGGCGGCCAAAGTGACCGTACGCTCCGCGGCGAAAGCGGCCTGCAAAGACGCGAGGGCACCAACGACTAGTGAAATGAAAAGCTTTGACATGGGAGTCTCCATTACGTGTCGAGCAAGGAGATGAAGACCTTGAAGCCCAGCGCGAACGCGATGAGGACGGTCGACAAGACGAGTGCGCCTTTAACGAACCTACCCGCCGCCGAGGTCTTACAAGCTTGGTCGCGTGCACATGTGATACGGCCCGCGCGGTACACCAGCCAATAGCCAGAGCCGAGGCATGCGACCGCCGCAGAAATCAAATAGGGCTGAAACGGTGCAAGCCGCACGAGAGTGCCGATCCAGGCGCCGCTTGCTCCGAGTGTAAACAGAGCCAGGGGCAGCATACAACATGAGGATGCCGCAACCGCGGCAATGACACTTCCGACGGCGGCGCTGCGCGCCAAGGTTACGTCTCGCGACCGCCTGATCGATTGAGGCGCCATGATAGGCTCATACCGCCAATTCGGGGATCCAGATATAGACAGCGTTCAGCATGTAGAGCCCCATCACGATCAGCGTGAGGCCGCCGGCAATTTCGAACCCGCGTCGATATCGCGAAAGGGTCTTCAGATTTTCAAGCCAGCCTATTGCGAATGCGCCAAGCGCGATGGGGATTGCACGGCCGATGGCGAACGCCAATAGCAGGACGACACCAAGCGCCACCGAGCCGAGCCCGGCCGTAACACCAAGCAGCACGACCAGCGCCGGAGTGCAGACCGGACAGACGGCAACCGCGAACGGAATCCCGAGAAGAAAGGCGCCCCACGCAGCAGTCGGACGAGTCGCCTTGAAACCAAACGAAGGCAAGGGAAGGCGGAGCCAACCCGCCCACATGAGGCCAAGCACTATCAAGAGAGGCCCGAGAACAAGGCCCCATCCTCTTCCGGTAAGCTCAGCCGCCCACTTGCCGCCCAGGCCCGCCACGAAGCCGAGAACAACGTGGGTGAGGATCATGCCGAGGATAAACATCGAGCCGAACATCAGCGCCTGACCCTTATCCCGGCCTTTTGTCACGTAGGCGAGTGAGACAGGGATGGAAGCCAGAGCAACCGGATTGAAGCTGAACACAAGGCCGGCAACAAAAGCGACACCGATCGCGGCCAACCCCGCGTGCTGAAGTGTCGCCCGCAGAGCGTCCGGGTCCATCAGTTCCTCGCTCCGCTTCGTTCCGTCAGCGCTTTGCAGAGCTGGGCTTTGGTGGGCAACGAGGTAAACACGACCTCGCCATCGATCACGATAGCTGGCAAGGTGATGACGCCCAGCTCGACAGCGGTGTCCATGTTGTCGAGGACGTTAACGTTCCGCCACTCAAGGTCCCTGACTGCCTCCTGCGCTGCCGCGCGAAGCTCGGACTGCCGGTCCTCGCAGGCGGCGCAGCCAGGGCTATAGAACATCTCCACTTTCATGACTCACTGCATCCTTTTCGAGCCGTTTGCCCGCTCCAGCGCAGCGATGATCGTGCATTCCTTGACCGGCCGCTTCTCGTTCGCGCACTCGGAGATCAGTTGATCGAGGGCCTTCGACATCGCTTTCATTGCCCGTATCTTGCTTTCGATTTGCAGCTTCTTCTCGATGGCTCGCGTGCGAACGTCCCCGCAACAGGCCTTGTCACGACCGCGCACGTCGAGGAGATCCCGAATTTCCGCCAGCGTGAACCCGCACTGCTGGGCGTGCTTGATGAAGTGGATGCGACGGGCGGAATCTCGGTCGTACAACCGATAGCCCGCAGGGCTCTTGCCCGCCGGGCTGACCAGGCCTTCCGCTTCATAGTAGCGGAGGGTGTCGTTGCTGACGCTCGTCAGGCCAGCCAATTTGCCGATCGTGATCATGTTGTATCTCTTTGAGGCTAGTTTGAACCCAGGAGTATACTCCAGGGTCAATCTCCAGGGAGGCCTATTGGCCTTCCAAGCGCCAAGTATCAGGATCGTGAAATCGGCTGCGCGTGTGGAGTTTTGGGAGGTGGAACCGCTCGGGAGGGGGCCTCGGAACGGAACAAAGCAAAGGACAGCAGGGCGAGGCCCAATTCAACGACAGCGAATACTCCAAGCGCGAGCCCGAAGCCGAAACGAAGCAGCTCGCCGAAGATGAGGCTCCCGAGGCCGAAGCCGACGAACAGCGTGAAGACATTCAAGCCCATCGCCTGTCCGGCCCGTTTGCCGCCAAGCGATGTCACGATTCCCGCGAAGAGCGGCTGGGTCATGTCGTAGCCAAGCGACAGGACGATCGCGGCGACAGGCGCGAGGAGTGCGGGAAATCCGACGATGAGAGCCGCTGCCGAGAAGGCGCTGAGCAGGAGCCCGATGGGGAGCAATCGGGCACGACCCCAGCGGTCGGCAGCCCGGCCAATGACCGGCCCAAAGAGGAAGCCCGGTACACCGTAGCCCAGGAGCGCCAACCCGATTCCGACGGACCCGAGGCTATATCGCCGCTCGAAGTAAACGCCAAGCCACGTGAAGACGCCGGAGTGGAAGATGGAATTGACGAGGACATAGCCGTAGGTGCGCTGCCCGCGCGGCGTGCCGAGCAATTCCCGGTAGCCATTAAAGAGATCGCGCAACGTGCCCGTTACTCGCAAAGCCGTGTTGGCCATCACAGCTCGATAGGGCAGAAGGACTAGGAACAGCACCGCACCGGCCGCACCCACGACGAGGAACAGGCCTTGCCACCCCACGAAGGGTACGATCATCGCACCCAGCGGCGACCCGAACGCCATGCCGCCGGCCATTGCGCCAAACAGCCAGCCAAGTGGCCGGCCGCGCTGTTCGTAGGGATACAGCCGCCCCACTAGGGCCAGCGCAAGCGGAACGACGCCACTCGCACCGATCCCGGTCAGCAGCCGCCACATCGCAAGCTGCTCAATGGACTGGGCCGTCGCAGTCAGCATGGTGAGCACGGAGAAGGCAGCCAGCGACGCGAACATCACGCGAGGAATGCCGATCCGATCCGCGAGCACTCCATAAGCCAGGGTCGAGATGCCGTAGGGGATCAGATATGCCGGCACGATGAGACCGACCGTCTCGATCGACGTTCCGAACACCTTCGACAATGCCGGTATGATCGGCGCCACCATATAGGCTTGGAAGAAGATGATGAAGGTCGCTAAAGCGAGCGTCCGAAGCAGGCGCTCGCGCTGGGGCTCGTCGAGCGCGCTCGACGCCGTTCGCTGAAGTCCTGTCATGTGATTTCCTTCTCAGACGGCCGGCATTGAGGCGGGCACGATCGGCCGCCCGACGCTGCGGATTGCATCAAAGAACAGCCGCGGCGTTCCCCAGAGTGAGTTGAAGAAGATGCCGGTGACACTGACCGCCATCGCTACCATCGCCCACACGGGGTGGATCAGACCTGTCGCCGCGATCGGGATGCCAAGACCATTGAAGAGGAAGGCAAGCGCGACGTTCTGGACCATCTTGCGGTAGCTGCGGCTGCTGATTTCGCGGGCAGCCGGCAGCGCTTCCAGGCGATTCGACAGGATGATGATATCGGCGGATTCGATTGCAATGTCGGTTCCGCCGCCCATTGCGATACCCACGTCGGCCTGCATGAGCGCGGGAGCATCGTTGATGCCATCGCCGACCATGGCAACCCGACCTGTGCCTTGAAGCTCGCGGACGATCGCGGCCTTGTCCTGCGGCAATATGCCGGCGTGGATCTGATCGATGCCGACCTCGCGAGCGACACATTGCGCCGCGCGCTCACTGTCGCCGGTCACGAGTGCGGTCCTGAGGCCCGCACGATGCAGGCTGCGGATGGCCTCGACGGCATCGGCTCGGAGGGGGTCACCGAGCGCAATGATGCCCAAGGCCCGTCCGTCTCGCGCTACGCCGACCACCGTCAATCCGGCGGCCTCAAGAGCCTCGACGCGGGTACGCAGCTGGCTGAGATCGACCTCTTGTTCCGTGAGGAAACGCGGGTTGCCCACCGTAACCTCGCGTCCGCCGATCCGGGCAGTGACGCCTTTGCCCGGCAAGGCCTCGAAGCTTTCGACGGCCGGGGGTGTCACGCCGCGCTCAAAAGCAGCCGCTACCACAGCTTGCGCGAGCGGATGCTCTGAAGAGGCCTCCGAGGCGGCTGCCAGGGCGAGCAGTTCGGATTCGGCCAAGCCAAGGGCCGTCACCTCTCGCACGACCGGCCGTCCTTCGGTCAACGTACCGGTCTTGTCGAGTACGATCTGCTGCACAAGGCGGAACCCCTGGAACGCCTCGCCGGTACGCATCAGGATGCCGCGTTCCGCAGCCTGACCGGCGCCTCGCACGATCGAGAGCGGCGCCGAGATGCCGATCGCGCAGGGATAGCCCATCACCAGCACGCTTAGACCGGCAAAGACTGCCCGCTCGATGTCGGGCTGACCGCTGCTCACCCAGCTGCCGACTAGCCAGCCGATCACCGCAAGTGCCGCCACGATGAGAACGGTGGGCGTGTAAACGCGCAGGACTCGGTCAACGAGATGCAGGATGCCGGGCTTCAGCGCCCGTGCGTCTTCAACCTGCCGGATCACTTGACTGAGGAAGCTACCCTCGCCAACAGCCGCGATCTTCACCAACAGCGTGCCGGTGCCATTGATCGAGCCGCCGATCACGGTAGCGCCTTCCGTCTTTTCGATCGGGATCGACTCGCCGGTCACCAGCGATTGGTCAACGCCGGAATGGCCGCTGACCACGACGCCGTCGCCAGGAATACGCTCGCCGGGCCGAACACGCACGAGATCGCCGATGCGTACCTCCTTGATCGGCAATTCGATCTCTTTGTCGTTGCGCACGACGCGAGCGGTCTCCGGCTGCAGATCAAGGAGCTGCTTGACGGCTTGAGAACTGCGCGTCTTCACGATGAGCGAGAGCCATTCCGAAAAGATGTGATAGGTGCCGACCATCACCGAGACGGCAAAGAAGGGCGCGGTCGGGTAGTCCGGCCGGTTGAGCACAAGGCCGATGATGCCGCCCGCAATGCCGGCGAACGCGCCCGTCTCAAGCAGCACATGCTGGTTGAGAATCCCGCGCCGGAGCGCCTGAACGGCCATGTGAAGAATGTGCCTGCCGACCCCGAAGACGAGCGCCAAGGCGAGGGCGCCGGTCAACCAGGGAGCAGCGGTGACGAGATATCCCTGCAAGTTGAGATACAGCAGCGTCAACGCCATCACCGTCAGGCCGATGAAGCTCGCTGTCGCGACCCAGAAACCGGTCGATCTCAGGACCAGAAAGACAAAAGCGCCGAGGCTCAGGCACACCAGTGCCGGAAGAAAGCCGATCCAGCCGACGGACGGATCTGCAATGATCGGAATGGACGCGACGCTCAGGACCACAGCAACAACGAAGCGTCTTGCCTCGTTCACAAGATCCCGCTCTTCCTCCTCGTATGGCCTGAGCTTGCGGGGATCGGAGATGGTGTACCCGATGTCGCGCAGCGTCCGAAGAAACACCTCCGGGCGCACAACCGAGGGATCGTATTCGACCAGCGCCTGTTCATGGGTCAAGCTCACGGCCACCTTGTCGACGCCGGGCAACCGCCCGAGCGCCTTCTCAATAGTGCTGGTGCAAAGCGAGCAATGCAGGCCGCCGATGCGAGCACGAATCTTGCGGCGATTTGGCCTCACCGAGGGCTCCTCACTCCATGGCGTGAAGGTGAAAGCAGTTCCGGTTGCGACAGTCATTCCAAGCTCCATTTGTGCTCGCCCATACTTACGTCGGAGGCCGGTCAGCGGGGGCTTCCGTCGGCTGTCTCGCGGGATACAACCCGAAATCGCTTCCCTTGGATCACGTCTACAAGCCGGTCTTCCTGAACGGCTTGGGGATCAAAAAGGACTCGCGCCTGACAGTCGGCGAACGAGACCCATGCCATGCGAACGCCTAGTTCCTTTTCAATGAGGGTCTTAATAGTGTTCGCACATGCTTCGCAGTTCATGCCATCGATTTTGAAGATCGTTGTTTTCATCGAAGTTCCTCTGGATCGCCTTGGGGTTGCCTTGGCCGCTTTTTGGCGTGAGCACGAGAGTAGCCCCTGGACCTAGCTCCAAGGTCAAGTGCAAGCACCGACCACGGCTATGGATCGGAAATCCGCTCGCTATCTTTGCGATTGGAGGGCTGACCGGTCGGGTTATCGTGGTGCTTGCGACACCGGACGAAATTACGTCGCTATCTGCAGGACGGGCTGCATCGTCATCTGGCTTTGCGAATGACCGCAATTGGCCCGACTGCGAAGCGCGGGCGGACTCCGAAGTGGTCGGCTTATCGAGGTAGACCGGAAGTGACTGGCCGACCTCGCAAATGGCGTTGTTGACCCATAGGCGACATCAATGTTGCCGCTGTGACAGCCCTCACAATTTGTGAAATCGGGATGTAACCTTTGGCTTCCACGCTGGGGTTGGGCTTAGCCAGCTCAAGTGCCGATCACAAAACATGTGGCGAGAATTTTGCGATGAAATTTAAGCTCTACCACTGTCCTGGGACGCGCAGCGCGCGCGTGAAATGGCTCCTGCACGAGCTCATCGGTGACGCGTTTGAGGTTGAAATCGTCCCCTTACTCGAGGCTGTCCAATATACGCCGGACTTTCTAAGTAAGAACCCAAACCACGGCGTCCCCGTCCTGGAAATCACGGCGCAGGACGGCAACTCCATGCATATGATCGAAAGTGGAGCGATGATCGCACTCCTGGCTGATAGTTTTCCTGAGAAGTGTCTGGCGCCGTGCCCCGATCATCTTTCCCTTCAGCGTGCCGACTATCTACAAATGTTGCATTTCGGCGCCTCATGGATGGACATGGTCCTATGGCAGATTCGTGTTCACGAGCACATTCTCCCGTCTTCGGACCGTGATCCGTTGACCGTGAGACGATACCGCAGAAAATTCGCGAACGAGATAGAGCCGCAACTCCACGCGCGGCTGGCAACAACGCGATTTATCTGCGGCGACACGTTCTCTGCTGCCGATTGTGTCATCGGACAAAACGTGCGTTGGGCGCGGGCCTACCATCTCTGCGCTCATGACGTGTTCACACGGTATCTTTCACGATTGTCTGAGCGCCCCGCATATGCCCAGGCGTTTTCCGACATGACTAGAACGGCAGGTCCGGAGATTCCCGAGGACAGTCCGGCCGTCGCTCTATTCACGGGGTGAGCAGCCCGGCTTGCCGTCCTTGCCCGCCGACCTGCCGGTACTGCAGTCAACCAAATTCGAATTTGTCATCAACCTTTAGACGGCGCAAGAACTCGGCGTTGAGGTGCCGCAAACGCTTCTGATCGCCGCCGACGAGGTGATTGAATAACGGCTTTTTTTGTTGCACCGCATGAGTCCCGAAGTGGCCCCAAGCTGCTGACCCGTCATGTCCGCTAGATGTCCGCTCCTTGGGGGTTAAGCGGACTCGATATGCTCAACCTGAGTTCTTCCGGGGGTGACCCAAAGCGGCCCTGCACGCGGTTGCAGCGCGTGCGGTCTCCGTCTTGGTCCCCCGGAGCCGAAGCCTAGCGATCTCCATGGTCGATTGGCTTAGCGCCTGACTTGGGGAGAAGTGATAGGATCAATATCGCTCGGGCGGGATTTACCGGCCGGTGGTGACGCTTCTGAGGAGGTTTCAAATGTACAGTCGCATCTTGGGACTCATGACGTCTGCTCTCATTCTGGCCTACGGCACTGTCGGTGCCTTTGCACAGAACCAAATGACAACCCAACCAGATCAGCAACAAATGCAATCGCACCCCATGGGCCAGGAAGGCGGGGGCACGATGGGGCACGGAGGCATGATGGGGAGCGGCGCGATGGGACATATGATGGGGCGCGGCATGGGTGGAGGCGTGATGGGACCACCTGTTATGATGCGTATGATGTTCGCTCTGACGGACGCCGACGGCGATGGCACCGTCTCATTGCAGGAATTTCAGGCAGCTCACGAACGAATATTTAGGGCAATGGACAGCAATAAAGACGGCAAGCTTACGCTGGAGGAGATGCAAGCGTTTATCCACGGAACCAGGTGATCGGTTTCCCGGCAGTCTGACGAGTAAGCAGAACGGCTGTCTCGTGTACGCTACTCCCCGGACGAATAGCCCGAACTGGCTCATGATCTCCGGCCGGCATCAGGAAACATCGCCTGTTTGCGGCCGTGCAAGCATTATTTCGGGGGCTTGGCGCGAGCACGCCTCAATTCATTCGGCAAGCTCCGGAACCCGCAGTTTCCTGGCCAGCTTGCCTGACTTTGCCGGCCGTTCATGCTCGCCGTCGCAGCCGCGTGGCAAGGTGAAACCCTTGATCAGCCCGAAGATTGCCGGAATGACGATCAGCGTCAGCAACGTTGAGGAGACCATCCCACCGATCATCGGTACTGCAATGCGCTGCATGATCTCGGATCCCGTTCCCGTGCTCCACATGATCGGCAGCAGGCCGGCCATGATGGCGACTACCGTCATCATTTTTGGCCGCACCCGCTCCACCGCGCCTTCCATGATAGCGTCGTAGAGGTCATGTCGGGTCAAAGGCCGGCCTTCGATCCCGCGAAGCAGCTTGATCTGGTCGAGCGCCTGATTGAGGTAGATCAGCATCACCACGCCGGTTTCGGCCGCGACGCCGGCGAGCGCAATGAAACCGACGGCGACGGCGACCGAGAGGTTGAACCCGAGCCACCACATCAGCCACAGCCCGCCCACCAGCGCAAACGGCAGCGACAGCATCACGATCATCGTCTCCGTGATCGATCGGAAGTTGAGGTAGAGCAGCAGGAAGATGATCAGCAGCGTGACCGGCACGACGATCTTGAGTCGCGCGGTCGCGCGTTCGAGATATTCGTACTGACCACTCCACACTACGTAATAGCCGGGCGGGAACTGGATGCTGGCCTGCACCGCCTTCTGCGCGTCCGCGACGTAACCGCCGAGATCGCGGTCGCGGATGTCGACATAGATGTAGGTCGCGAGTTGCCCGTTTTCGGTCCGGATCGATGTCGGCCCGCGCGCGAGTTCGACCTTGGCGACCTCGCCAAGAGGCACGGCACCACCGGCCGGCATTGGGACCAGGATGTCGCTGGCGATCGCGCTCGGATTGTCGCGCAGATCGCGCGGATAGCGCATGTTGACCGTGAAGCGCTGCCGGCCCTCCACGGTCGTCGTCACGGTCTGGCCGCCGAGCGCAGTCGCGATCGTGTCCTGCACGTTCTGAACCATGATGCCGTAGCGGGCGAGCGCGGCGCGGTCTGGCGTGATGTCGAGATAGTAGCCGCCAAGTGTGCGCTCGGCATAGGCGGACGACGTGCCCGGCACCGCCTTCACCACTTGCTCGATCTGCCTGGCGAGCTTGTCGATCTCGATCAGATCGGTGCCGATGACCTTGACGCCGACCGGCGTGCGGATGCCGGTCGAGAGCATGTCGATGCGCGCCTTGATCGGCATGGTCCAGGCGTTGGAGACGCCTGGGATTTGCAGTGCCTTGTCCATCTCGGCGGTCAGGCTGTCGATGGTGACGCCCTGACGCCACTGCTCCTTCGGCTTCAGGTTGACGACGGTCTCGAACATCTCCGACGGCGCCGGATCGGTCGCGGTCGCGGCGCGGCCCGCCTTGCCATAGACAGAAGCCACTTCCGGAAACGAGCGGATGATCCGGTCCTGCATCTGCATCAGCTCGGCCGCTTTGGTCACCGAAATGCCGGGCAAGGTCGTCGGCATGTACAGCAGCGTGCCTTCGTTGAGGTTCGGCATGAACTCGCTGCCGAGCTGCCGCGCCGGCCAGATCGTGACAGCCAATACCGCGAGCGACAGCAGGACCACCAGCGTCTTGGCGCGCAGCACCGCCTTGATCACCGGCCGGTAAAGCCAGATCAGGAAGCGGTTGATCGGATTCTTATGCTCCGGGATAATCCTGCCGCGGACAAAGACCACCATTAGCGCCGGCACCAGGGTAACGGAAAGAAGAGCGGCCGCCGCCATTGAGAAGGTCTTGGTGAAGGCTAGCGGGCTGAACAGTCGGCCTTCCTGTGATTCCAGCGTAAAGATCGGCATGAACGAGACGGTGATGATCAGGAGGCTGAAGAACAGTGCTGGCCCGACTTGAGAAGCGGCCTCGATCAAGATCGTCACGCGCGACTGGCCGATATTGGCCCGTTCGAGATGCTTGTGCGCATTCTCGATCATGACGATGGCGGCATCGACCATGGCGCCGATGGCAATCGCGATGCCGCCGAGGCTCATGATGTTGGAGCCGAGCCCGAGCAGCTTCATCGCGCCGAAGGCCATTAGCACGCCCACTGGCAACATCAGGATCGCCACCATCGCGCTGCGCACATGCAGCAGGAACACGACGCAGACCAACGCGACGACGATGCTCTCCTCGACCAGCGTATGCTTGAGCGTATCGATCGCCGCGTAAATCAGGTTGGAGCGGTCGTAGACCGGCACGATCTCGACTGATTTCGGCAGGCTGGTCGCAATCTCCTTGAATCGCTTCTTGACATTGTTGATGACGTCGAGCGCATTGACACCGAAGCGCTGCAACACGATGCCGCTGGTGACTTCGCCCTCGCCATTCAACTCGGTGATCCCGCGCCGCTCGTCGGGGCCCAGCTCGACCCGCGCGACATCACGGAGCAGCACCGGCGTGCCGTTGTTGGTCTTCAGGACGATATTGCCGAGATCGTTGATGTTTTTCAGGTAACCCCTGCCGCGGATGACGTATTCGAACTCGGACAGTTCGACGGTTCGCCCACCGACGTCGGCATTGCTGGCGCGGATCGCGTCGCGCATCTTGTCCATGGTGATGCCGAGGTCGCGCATACGCTGCGGATCGAGGATGACGTTGTACTGCTTGACGAAGCCGCCGACGCCGGCGACTTCCGCCACGCCCTCCGCTTTCGCCAGCGCAAATTTCAGATTCCAGTCCTGGATCGTCCGCGTTTCCGCGAGATTCAACTCCTTCGACATGACCGCATATTGATAGACCCAGCCCACGCCGGTCGCGTCAGGCCCGATGGTCGGCGTCACGCCGGCGGGCAGCCTGGAGGCAGCACCGTTGAGGAACTCGAGCACGCGGGACCGCGCCCAATAGATGTCGGTGCCGTCCTCGAAAATGACGTAGACGAAAGAGACGCCGAAGAAGGAGAAGCCGCGCACGACTTTCGACTTCGGGACGGTGAGCATGGCCGTGGTCAGGGGATAAGTGACCTGGTCCTCGATCACCTGCGGCGCCTGCCCGGGATAATCGGTGTAGACGATCACTTGGGTGTCGGAGAGATCTGGGATCGCGTCGAGCGGCAGATGCACGAGTGCGTAGATTCCCGCCGCTGCCGCAAAGCCGGTGCCGAAGAACACCAGCAGCAGGTTGCGCGCGGACCAGGTGATGAGACGAGCGATCATGGACGGTCTCCCATGCTCATTTCGCTGCCAGAGGCCTCCGGCGTCTGCGACGCGCCGGCCTCGGCAAAGCCTTTCAGAGCGGCCTTCAGGTTGCTTTCGGCGTCGATCAGGAAGTTGGCGGACGTGACGACCGCATCGCCCTTGGCAATCCCGTCGCGAATCTCGACATAGCCAGCGCCGCGTCGTCCGAGCTTGACCTCGCGAGGCTCAAAACGCCCCTGTCCCCTGTCGACCAGGATCGCCTGGCGGCTGCCGGTGTCGAGCACGGAGCTCTCGGCGACCGCGAGAACCGGCACCTGGCTGCCAGTGGCGACCTCGGCATCGACATACATGTCAGGCAGCAGAGCGAAATCCGCATTCGGCAATTCGATACGGACGCGTGCGGTGCGCGTATCCCGGTTCACCTGCGGATAAATCACGCTGATCTTGCCCTCGAACTGGCGGCCCGGATAGCTGCGAGCCCGCACCGTCACAGGCTGGCCGATGGCGATGCTCCCGAGATCTCGTTCCGCCACGTCGACCAATGCCCACACCAGTGAGACGTCGGCGATGCGGAACAGCACGTCGCCGGGCTGGGCGCGCATGCCCTCGATGGCGTTGCGTTCGAGCACGATACCGTCGCGGGGAGCCGACCAATCAATGATCATGGGCACGGTACGGCTCTTCTCCATCGCGACGATGACCGGCTCCGGTACATCGAGGTTCATGAGCCGCTGGCGAGAGCCGCGCCCGTACAGCCCGACACCTCCGGTGACAGGCGAATTGATCGTCGAGATATATTCAGCCGCTGCCGATGCGACGGACGGGCTGTAGATCTCCATCAAGGGCTGGCCTTTCACCACGCGACTGCCCGTCGTGACGTCGGCGACTTTTTGCAAATAGCTCTCGGACCGCATCGCGATTACCGACACGCGACGCTCGTCGAACTGGATGGTGCCGGGCGCACGAACCAGGGTTCGGATCCTGCGCAGCTCTGCGGGCTCGGACTTGACCCCGGTCCGCTGGATCTTGCCGGGTGACAGCTTCACTGAACCGTCGTCGCTGTCATCGCCCTCGTAAACGGGAATGTAGTCCATCCCCATCGAGTCCTTCTTGGGCACTGGCGACGTATCCGGCAGGCCCATCGGGTTGCGGTAGTATTTGATCTTGCGCGGGCCGTTGCCGTCGGCGGCCTTTACCTCTGCTGCTACCGAAGGCGGCTGCTCTTTATCGTCGAAGCTGACGTCGGCGCCTGCAGGCACGCCGCGATAGTCGCGCCCGTCGGCAGTCTTCCGCGGCGCCAGCGAGTAGAAGGGCTTGCCGTCCGGATCCTGGAAATAGATCGGCGCGCAGCCATCTGCTGCAGCCGCGGCGGATATGACGGGGCCTTCAATCGGCCGCAGTCGCGGGCCAACGTCGGCAATGAAAGTGGCGCCTGCCGCCGCGACGATCGCAGCGGCAGCGCCGGCCAGGCCTAGCCGGTTCATTTCTCAGCCGTGACGACGAGCTTGTTTTCGACCGTGCCGGTCTCGCCCTGCACCTTGGCGCCGAGCGAAAGCTGCCAGCGTCCGGCCATGCTGAAGGTGGCCTTGAACCGATAGGTCCCCGGCTCCGTGCCCGGCATCGGCGTCACCTTCGTGACCATCTCCTGCATCCCGTCGGGCGCCATGTCGAGCCGGGAGGCGAAGATCACCGCATCAGGAACGGCCTTTCCGGTGGTCTTGTCGACCAGCCGGACCGTGACGATACGGTCGCCACCGGCCTGCACGGTCGGCTGCATGAGCTGGAATTCGTAGTTCTTGATTTCGGCATGGGCCGTCAGGGGTGCGCCCGCAAAGGCAGCACCGATTAGCGCGGTCCGCATGACACGCGCAACGATGAGAGTCTTCATGATGTTCTTTCCTTGATACGTCTGATTGAACCGCAAAGGCGGCATGCGACAGCGCGTGCGCCGATCGGCGCACACGTCAGCGATCAGGCGCTGGCGCGCCCGTCAGACGTTGAATCGAGGGGGACGTTCGGGAGGCGGTTGGGCGAGACCCGCCGGCACGAACTCGCTCGCCGGAGCAATCCGGACAATCAAGACGGGGACTTCCACAATCGCGCTGACGTGATCTGGCCCGGAAAGCTTGATCATGCAATTCGAAAAGGCACACTTGTCGCAGTCGAACCGCATCGGAGCCTGTTTCTTTGGACTGCAGGGCATGCTGTCTGCCATTTGCATGCCATCATCATCGCCCGCTGGCGTCATGGTCGCGGTAAGAGCAGAAGGCGCGGCCGCCATCAACGGCACAGCCGGTCCAATCACGACCCCCACCGCAATCCCCAGCGCCAAAAGCCAGCGCATGACAGCCCGAAGTTTCATGACCGCAAAAATCCCACAAGCGGGGTGGATTGAGAAGGCCCTTGATCCTCAATTCGCAGCCAGCCTGCGGGGCGGTTACATCACACCCTTGTGAGGATCGACGCGCCATTCTCGCCTTTACGTCGACGACAAAGTTTCTTTCAAGCGATCTTTTCGGAACGGCAAATCCGCGACGACCTGCGATCTTGCGCTACACCTCGTCGAGCGCTGGCTTCCTGATTTCCGGGGGGCCCGGGTTACCCCTTTGATGGGGCCCCTCCAATCGATTCTCGGGATCGCGGTGGCCAGTATGTCCTTTGCGGCGATTTTCTCAGTATTGCGGAATTGAAGCCGCGACGTATCGACTTGCGGCGGCCTTCACCGCAACATTGCGGTTTGTTCTCGATAGCGTTCCGTGTTCACCCGCGGCGAGGAGAGCGACAATGAAGTCTGCACATCGGCACGAAGGTCATGGACCAATGCCTCATGCGAATATGGGCCATATGAGCCCCGTCGCTCACCATCACATGGATATGGATCATGGCCATGTCGGAAACGGCCATGCGTCGATGGTTACAGTTTTCCGGAATCGATTCTGGGTCTCAATGATCCTCACCGTTCCGATCCTCGCTTTGTCGCCGCTCGTGCAGGATTTGCCCGGCTTGCGCGAGCGGCTTGCCTTTAGCGGAGAATCTTACCTCCTGTTTGGTCTTTCTGCGGTAGTCTATCTTTACTGCGGCTGGCCTTTCCTCAAGGGAATCCACGACGAACTCGCGGCGCGCCAGCCCGGCATGATGACGCTAATTGCGGTCGCCATTTCGACAGCCTTTTTCTATTCGAGCGCGGTGGTCTTCGGTCTCCCTGGCACGATGTTCTTCTGGGAGCTAGCGACGCTGGTCGATGTCATGCTCCTTGGACATTGGCTTGAGATGAAATCCGTCATGGGAGCCTCACGCGCCTTGGAGGCGCTGGTTCAACTTCTCCCGGCGACCGCGCACCGGCTCAAATCCAATGATGATGCCGAAGATGTCCCAATCGCCGAATTGCGGCCGGGCGACCGCGTTTTGGTCAAGCCTGGCGAGAGGGTGCCGATCGATGGCGTGATCACCAAGGGTTACTCTAGCTTCAACGAATCGATGCTGACCGGGGAGTCGCGGCCTGTCGAAAAGACTGAGGGCCAAGAGGCTGTCGGAGGGGCGGTGAACGGTGAGGGCGCCGTGACCGTTGTGGTGCGCAAGACCGGGGATCAGACATATCTGGCCCAGGTTATCGCGCTGGTCCAACAGGCACAGGAGACGCGCTCGCGGACCCAGGACTTGGCCAATCGCGCCGCCTTGTGGCTGACCTACATCGCTCTATCCGTCGGCGGCGCAACCCTCGTGGCGTGGCTCGGCGTTGGCTTCGGCTTTGACTACGCGATTGAGCGGATGGCGACTGTCATGGTCATCGCCTGTCCGCACGCGCTCGGTCTCGCGGTGCCTCTGGTCGTTGCAGTGAGCACGCGGCTTACGGCGCAGAGTGGCCTTCTTATCCGGGACCGCGCGGCCTTCGAACGCGCCCACAATCTGGGTGCCGCGCTGTTCGACAAGACTGGAACCTTGACGGAAGGCCGGTTTGGCATTGTCGAAGTCGTCACACTGTCCGATTTATCCGAGAGCGAGATAGTTGCTTGGGCTGCAGGCCTTGAAAGTCAATCGGAGCATCCGATTGCGCAGGGCATCATGCGGAGTGCCAAGAAGCGCAGCCTCACGCCGAAGCCGGTCCGGGATTTCAAAAACCTGCCAGGCCAAGGTGCTGAGGCCGTGATAGAAGGGCATAGCGTCAGAGTCGTGCGTCCCGACTATGTCCGCAAGCGAGGGCTGGACGCGCGAAACGAGCGTATCGAGGAGCTGGGCGACGAAGGAAATACCGTCGTATACCTGCTGATCGATGACAGGCCTGTCGGCGCGATCGCGCTTGCCGACGTCATTCGCAAAGAGTCGTTCGATGCAATCGCACGCCTCAAAGCTATGGGTATCCGCTGCCTGATGATCACCGGCGACGCCACGGCGGTTGCCAAGTCGGTCGCCGCACGACTTGGCCTTGACGATTACTTCGCTGAGGTCTTGCCGCACCAAAAGCTTGAGAAAGTCCGCGAGGTGAAGGCGCGCGGCGTCACAGTTGCGATGATCGGCGATGGTGTCAATGACGCACCAGCCTTGGTCGAGTCTGATCTCGGCATTGCGATTGGCGCCGGAACCGAAGTCGCGGTTGAGTCAGCCGATGTCGTGCTGGTGCGCAGCGATCCCCGCGACGTTGTCGCCATCGTGGCGCTGTCGCGGGCGACTTATAGAAAGATAGTTCAAAATCTCTTGTGGGCGACGGGCTACAACATTGTCGCGATTCCGTTGGCCGCCGGCGTGGCCTATCCATGGGGGATCGTCATAAGTCCGGCCGTCGGCGCCGCCCTGATGTCGGCAAGCACGATCATCGTCGCCATCAACGCGCAGTTGCTCACGCGTGCCCGAATCTTGGTTGCGAGCGCCGGCAGTAGTACTGCGACACAACCACGAAAGTAGCTAAGTGCCGAGATAGGGCCGCAGGTAGACGAGGGTCGCGCCTGCGGCCTCGATCGCCTGACGCGCGCCGGCGACTTTGTGTGCGGCAGGCCAGGATCTATCGCGATACATTGGCGGAGGCTATCGGCGAACTCGGGAACGGTCCCGATGGGCCTCGGATCAAGGCCACGCGACGAGAGGATGCCGGGCCTTGATGGTCTTCGAATCGGACACTGTTTGCTGCGGCGCATGAGTCCGGAATTGGCCCGTTTGAGACGTGCCGCGATGTCCGCCGTTCGGTCGCTATCGGGGGCAAACCGGACATAGCGCTGACATGGCAAAATCGACGTGATTGACCCAAGGCGGAAATATGCGCTGGTTGGTCTGAAGCTGGAAGGCTGTTACGCGCACCTGGCCGGCGCGTGCAATCGATCATCTGGCGCGGTCCCGAGCGCCAGCGTGGGCGCACGGTCACGAATGCCACGCGCCGTGGTCCTCGGCCCTAAGGGAACGTCACGCCGAAAGCAGCCGGATCAGGCTTCTCGCCTTTCCGGGGCACCAACAAGCGCTCCAGCCCACCCGGCACGTAGGTGGCCAGCAGGGTCGCTTGGTCGCCGACCACTTCGATCGTATGCGGCACCCCACGGGGAAGAGCCGCGTAGGAGCCTGCCCCCACCTCAACGCGGGAATCGCCGACCCGCGCGATTAGCCGCCCCTCAACCACGTAGACTAGCTCGTCCTCGCGCGAGTGAATGTGCATCGGAGGCTCCTCCCCAG
>NZ_JAGKJI010000084.1 GCF_020329485.1 Bradyrhizobium cenepequi | reverse complement strand
ACTTCGAGCGTCGCCGTCATGTCTACACCAATTCAACCAACGATCACTGACGGTAGCCATAGATCTTGTCCCAATCGGCAACCCAGTCGGCATGCAGCTTCACATACTGGTCGAAGTTCGGATACCAGGGCTTTACGATCTTGGGATCGTAGCCTTCGGGATAGGCTGGACTCTCCTTCAGCGAGGTCAGGTTGCCCTGCTCCTTGATCATGAAGCTCTGACCCTCCTTCGACAGGCACCAGTTCAGATAAAGCTTTGCGGCGTTCGGATGGGCCGCGGTCTTTGGAATCCCCGTCGCGCATAGGGATTGACCGGCACACCCTCAGGCGGGAACACCATCTTCACCGGCGCGCCTTCCTTCTGCTTGGGATGGATCGCGTTGTAGAGCAGCGGTCCAAGGCCGACCTCGCCGCGCACCACCGCGTCCGACATCGGCGCCCCCGACGGATAGAGGATCGGATGGGTCGCCGTCTGCTTGGCCCAATAGTCCTCGCCGAGCACCTGGCGCTCGAACATGATGCGGGTCCAGGTGGTGCCGCCGGATTGTGCGAAAACCTGCCCAGTCAGCTTGTCATATTGCGGCTTGGTCAGGTCCATCCAGCTCTTGGGTGGCTCTTTGACGATCTCGGTGTTGTAGGCGATCGACCACCGGGTTGGTATCGGTGAGCGCGCCCAACAGCAGCGTGAGAATGGGGTAGATGACAAGGAACCCCAGGATCGCCAGCAGGAATGCAACCCAGGCGCCAGCGATCACGCCCTGGCGTCTCACCGCAATGCCGCTTTCCGCGTCGTCGATGCG
Organism: Bradyrhizobium cenepequi; assembly: GCF_020329485.1. Taxonomy (GTDB): domain Bacteria; phylum Pseudomonadota; class Alphaproteobacteria; order Rhizobiales; family Xanthobacteraceae; genus Bradyrhizobium; species Bradyrhizobium cenepequi. The sequence goes on along the minus strand of NZ_JAGKJI010000084.1, from coordinate 17,148 downwards.
CCGGACAGCCTCTACACTCAAATCGTTTCCCCTTGCCAGCGGCCGTCTTTTTTGCGTTGCGGTCGCCGTCGCAGATCAAAGCGTAGTCGATTGGAGGACCGACAGGAAGTGGCCGAAAGTCGCTGATCAGCAAGTAGCGTCGTCCGCATATGCCCATGCAGCGGCACGGCTGGGGGCGACCGCGCTGCCGTAGTACATGCCGCGTGTGGATTCGCTCCCGTCACACACGACTGTCACGCGGGAACAGCTCCCACATCGCGGCCCCATCCTCCCTGGATGCCCGGATGAAGCCCGACAGCGAACGGTAGAAGGCGGCCTGTTCGGCAAAAATCCAGCTCATGAACCCCGATGAGGACACGGCTGTTGCAGGATGCGGCGCGCCGAATGGTGCGGCCCACGCCGACACAATACCGGTCGCGCAGGCGACAAGGATCGCCGCCAGCGCAGCCAAGGAGACTTTGCGCCATCGGGTCATGGGCACTTCACCTGGATCTTGTTGGCGAACGTTTCTCCATAGGTGCTGGAGGCATCGAGCGGCACGGCATCCAGTTGGCTGAGCCGCGCCTGCTCGGCCGCTGTCGGCTGGTGCGGAAGATTGTAGGTCAGGACGCATTGCGGCGCGCCGCTCAAGGAAACCGGCTTGTCCTTGGCGAATTCGAAATCCACGAAGATCGTGGGGTCGTAGACTTCAATCTGCATGGCCTTGGCGGAAGCGGCCGTTTTCAGAGGCAAGGTGAAGTGCAACGTGAGGGCAGAGTTCTTGTATTCAAGCCAATAGTCGACCGGATCGGCGAACTTCAGCTTCTTGCCGTCGGTGCGAGCATAGGTGAAATAGGCGTACTCCTTCAGGGAATCGACGTTGGTCTGGGCGAGCGAGGCCAGTTCCTCCCGCGTGTAGTGCCCTTTTTGGGCGTGGGAGATGCCCTGCAGCGCATAGGCCGAAAACATGTCGTCGAAAGTCCAGGTATGGCGAACGCCCGTCATGGTGCCGTCGGCCGCGTAAAGCACTTCGCTATGGAACGTGACCCAGACATGGGGATGAGCCTCGGCGCGGCCGCCAAATAGCCACAGCAAGAGGACCGCGCAGAAGCAGTACGTTGGCTTCATGATGATCTGTCCGCCCAATCGAGAAATGTAAGCGCCCGCAAGACGCGGGAACGGCGGTCTCAAGAGCGCTCTGAGCGTGATAGCGCACCAACTGGCGCATGCGTGCTGCTTCACGCCACGCTTGACTTATCCTGCGCCAAGCGCGGAAGCGGCCGCAATGCGTCAGGCGGCGGGGGGCGCGCGCGGCCGGAACGCCGCGTGCCGCGATTGAAACACCTGATCGGAAACCGGATTGAATGCACGATCAATCTCGGCGAATTGCAGCGACCGCTGGTTTGCCGACCTATCCGGAATCGAGGAGTTCGAAAGCAGGAAGTTTGAGAAGCAGATCGGGCAATGGTCTTCGTCATCGGCCAGCCGCGCCGGAAGCTGCTCTGCAGCTTGGAGTGTCGGTCGGGCGTACCCGACGCTCACGACATCAGAGAGGTCGAACCCTGAAAAGGCGAGATCATGCTTGTGGACATGCGCGAACGACAGCGCGAGCTGCAGCAGCACAGCCGCCAGCGCGAGATACGCTCCGCATCGCCGGGCGAAGACCCGAGACAGCATCATTTTCGCCCCTGCCAAAGAGCCGTTCCCCTTCTGACGTCGGAGCCGCGAAACTATCGCCACCCGCCGAATGCGCGCAAAGGCCGCCGCCTTGCATCGGCGATCACCATGCAATGGACGCGGAGAATATGGCGATCGAGGGGCGAAGAGAGGCGTGTCAGCCCCCGGACGTTTCCTTCGATGGAGCGGGCCCCATCCAGTCCGGCTGGATCAGCCTGGCCGGGTCGCTCACCGGGCGGTCGCCGATCGCATCGCCCGGTGGAAAAATGCTGTCATATATCGCGCGGGCTTCGCGAATTAGGCGAACCCGCTCGCGTTCGGATTTCGAAGCAAATGCCACGATCTGGCCCATCTGCGATCCCTCAGGCGAAGCAGGCCTCGAAGCCTTGCCTTAGCACGTCCCTTGGCAGGTCACGCCCGATGAAAACAAGCCGTGTCTGGCGCGGCTCCTGCTCCTTCCAGGGACGCTGACTCCCGCCCTCAATGAGCATATGGACGCCCTGAACAACAAACTGTCGATCGTCATCTTCTATCGATGCGACGCCCTTCATGCGCAGGATGTCCGGACCAAAGCGTTGGGTCACATCCTGAATCCATGACACGAACCTATTGGGCTTCATCGGTCGATCCGCGACCAGGGACAGGCTGCCGATTCCCTCGTCATGCTCGTGGTCGTGTTCTTCCGTGAGAAATCCCGGCTCGACTTCAAGGACGCGTTCGAGATTAAAGGCGTCTCGTCCCAATACCTGGGCGAGATCGATGCCACACCGCTCTGTTCTATGAATCTTTGTATATGGGTTGATGTTTCGGATGCGTCGTTCGACTGATGCGAGGGCGTCCGGATCAACAAGATCGACCTTGTTGACGAGAACGACGTCGGCGAAGGCGAGTTGTTCCTGCGCTTCCGGCGCGCGGTCGATTTGTTCGAGGAGATGCTTGGCATCCGCGACGGTGACGATGGAGTCGAGCTTCGTCTTGCGGCGGACGTCCTCATCGACAAAGAAGGTCTGCGCCACCGGGGCGGGATCGGCGAGCCCGGTGGTCTCAATGACAATGCCGTCGAAGCCTCGGCCGCGCCGCATCAACCCTGCGATGATGCGAATGAGGTCGCCCCGCACCGTGCAACAGATGCAGCCATTGTTCATCTCGAAAATCTCCTCGTCCGCGTCGACGATGAGATCGTTGTCGATACCGATCTCTCCGAATTCGTTCACGATCACGGCGAACCGCTTGCCATGCGTCTCCGTGAGAATGCGATTGAGCAGCGTCGTCTTCCCGGAGCCGAGGTAGCCGGTCAGAACCGTGACGGGGATCTGGGATGCAGCATCGGGCATTGTGTTGTTTCCTCCTCGCGCTCGCGGGCAGAAGACGCCTTGGCAACGTGACGCAAAATGGCATCAGCCAGCCCGCGACCTATTTGCAATGTTATAACATTACATGTAATCGGAGAGGATGCAAAGGGAATGAAGTGGGCAACTGACCCCAGATACGAGGACGCCCCCTTGGGGCTGAGAGTAGATCGGAGGCTCTTATGAGAAAAAAGCCGTTGAGCTTCCGTCACTTCAAGCAATTCGGAGAGGTGCTCTTGTTCCAGCTCTGTCGGGGCACTCCAACACACGCCGATGCTCGACGGCGATTTCATTTCGATTTGGCCCGTGATCCGCGGCACGACATCTCCAGGCCTTGGACGAAGGCCTTCTTTCGGCTGCTGATTTTGGTTGGCGTTGCGACGGCCTCGGCGATCTTGCCCGCTTCTGCGCAGCAAGAAGCACCAAAATTAAAGGTGATGGCGACGTTTTCGATCCTCGGTGATTTCGCGAGAAACGTTGGCGGTGATCGGGTCGACGTTATGACGCTGGTCGGCCCCAACGGTGACGTCCACGTTTACACGCCCACGGCCGCCGATGCGGAGGCGATCAGGAATGCCAGACTTGTGATCGTCAATGGCCTCGGCTTGGAGGGCTGGCTGCCGCGGCTCGTCGAATCGTCCGGCAGCCACGCGACCACCGTCGTCGCAACCCATGGCATCGCGCCGCGCAAGATCGCTGCCGGCGAGATACTGAGTCGTGATCATGGCGCAGGGTCATCGGACCCGCACGCTTGGCAATCCGTTGCGAACTCCGAGATCTACGTCGCCAATATTCGCGATGCGATGGTAGCCGCCGATCCCGCCAACGCTGCGACCTACAGAGCCAATGCATCGGCCTATCAGGCCAAACTGCAAGCGCTCGACCGCGACGTTCGTGAAGCGGTCGCGCGGATTCCGGCCGAGCGGCGCAAGGTGATTTCAACTCACGACGCCTTTGGTTATTTCGCCGCTGCCTACGACATCACGTTCGTGGCGCCCCAGGGCGTTTCGACCGAAACCGAGCCGAGCGCGCGGGATATCGCGACCATTATCGCGCAGATCAAGAACGAGAAGATTCCGGCTGTCTTCTTGGAAAACGTCAGCGACCCCAGACTAATGCGCCAAATTGCCTCCGAGACCGGCGCAGCGATCGGCGGAACGCTTTATTCGGATAGCCTGACCAAGGAGAATGGTGAGGCTCCCAGCTACATCGAGATGGTCAGGCACAATATCAGGACGATTGCGAGCGCCCTTGCGAACTAGCCCGCTTGTCCAGCCGCGCGATCGAGCGTTACCGGTTGAACACGCCGCGACGCTTGAACTAGCATGCAAAACGCTTCGAAGGAGAATTGATCCGGTGCGGTTGAGATCCGTCCTTCTGACCATCACCGATATGTTCAGCGTGTTCATCATCGTCGCCTTGTTGGCGTCGCCATGGTGTTTTGCCGCGCAGCAATCATCGGACGTTCCGGCTTGGCTGAGGGCCCATGTCGGCGAAGGCAACGGTCAAATCGCACAAGTGGTTTTGCAGAAGGCGCGCGCACTTTACCTGAAAAACGTCGGCAAAGGCGCGGTCAAAAATCCCTGCTACTTCGCCATGGACGCTACGCGTCCCAACGATTCGAGCGAAGGCAAATTGGGGGGCCGGTTTTCCGTTATCTGCGAATCCGACCGCTCGTTTCGTGCGATTTCGGCGGGTCACGGCGGCGGTCGCGATTTGAAAGGCATCGCGGATTTCGCAAACGGAAGACGGTGTGCAAAGAACTTCAGCAATGCGCTGGATTCGGAATTGACGGCCGGCGGGGCCTATGTGACAGGCGAGACAAAAACGTCGTTCAAAGGCTATTACCGCGTCTCAGCGAAACAAGAGGCGATTTTAGTACGCTCGTTCGTTCAGTTTGAAGGCGAAGGCGAGACCGCAAACGCCAGACAGCGCGAGATCGGCGGACATCCGGCCGAATTATTGAGGAACGTCTGTCTTCGAAAAGGTCCGCGCAGTCCGTACGCAAACCATGACGGTTACGTTCCGTTCGGAACGCGGGTGGATTACGCTGGCGGCCGCAGCAACGGCTGCACCAGTTGGTCGCCATCGGACGCCGGGCAAATCATGGCGATGGTGAAGGACAATCCGACGACGCTGTACATCTATCCTGACGCCGCCGACGTCGCCGCGGTCGCGCGAGCGGTAACCGCGGGCCGGACGCTGTCGGGCGCGGGATTGTATTGGAATGCTTCCTGTTTGAAGGAAATCCGCGCTCCGAAGTTTTGGCCAAAGGAAACCCTCGAGCCGATCCTGGCTCAATACAAAAAGGATCGTCCGGCACCGCCGCAACGCCCAATTCCGATTTGCAAGGGACAGTGAACCTGTCCTAGTAGTTTGTCTCTCGCACCGCCTGTATGGACGACTAGCCGCAGTAGCCCTTCGGAAAACGACATGGTGATCCGGCACGGGCGCGGCGATGCTCCTATGTTCCGATCGCATGGCAATGAGCCCAGCGGGAAAATCGGTCCTGATTTTACTTCGCTTTTTTGCGCTTGGCGGAGACGAAGGGCACAACCTCGGCAAAGTCAATAAAATCAGTGGCTTATCGCTCGCCCGAACACGTCGTGTGCACCGGTACTGTTCCGCTAAAATGGCGGGTCGGATTCGCCGCGGTGATGCTGCCTTCGCGCTATGCTCGCTATCAATTTTGCTCGGCTTGACGCAACAAACCGACCCAGAGAGACTTTCTTATCGGAGATACCCGGAGTGCGCATTACGGGGCGGAGGTGATTAGGGGCGCGGAGGGCAGGCACTCATGAGCGAGGCACATCCATGACAGCTTGCACTGAAAAGAAACACGCCAATCACCCCCATCAACACGGACCAGGATGTGGGCACACGGCCGTGCAACATGGAGACCACATTGACTATCTTCACGACGGCCATCTCCATCACATGCACGGAGATCATGTCGACGAGCACGCGATAGCAGTGAACGGAACCAACCCGGTGCATTGCACGCCAGACAACGTCTGCACCGGCCATACTCACGGGCCCGGCTGCGGACACGAGGCGGTCCCTCACGGCGACCACATCGACTATCTAGTCAACGGACGCCTCCATCATCCGCACAACGGCCATTGTGATGATCATGGACCGCTCACACTGGCGTAGCGGCCAATTGGCGCGATCACGTTCCAGCTAGTGGTCTCGAGCGCGACGTGGAGCGACTCGCTAACGGTTATCGCTAGGCGGCAAGGCTGGCGATAAAGGAAATGATGCTGATCATCTAAATCATCGCAATCGACGCAAACACGTGGGAGCGCGCATGGGCGAGATCATCGGTTTGTTCCGAATCTAAGCTTGAACGGACTCGTCTGATTCGAGAAGCTCGCGCGATGTACGACAGTATATTTCCGCTTACTGATGTGGTCAGCGATCAGCCGGATGTTCGCTTAGCCCAAGGGTGCAACCGGGCGGAGCCCGTCCAGGGCCGGCGAACGCTGGGTCAGCTAGAGGTTCATGCAGGCAAGACTCGGACATGATGTCAGACGGCAGGTTGACATAGGCCGCACCCGGCCGGCTGGCTGGACTGAGCGGTCCGAAAGGCATTGGCGAGCACTTCACCGAGTTGATCGGAGGAACCGACGCTCGCGCTGAACTTGGTCACTGGCTTCATTATTGCAACCGCATCCATGGTCTGATGCACCTGTTTGAGCGCAGTGGCCAAGCGAACGCTAAGCCAAGCAGCAAATGTGCAATCTCTACTCGATTACGACCAACCAAGAAGCGATCCGCGCGTTGCTCCGCGTGATCAACCGCTACGTCGGCAACTTGGCGCTGATGCCGGGCGTCTTCCCCGATTGTCCGGCGCCCGTGGTGCGCAATGCCAGCGACGGCTGCGAGATGGTGCTCATGCGGTGGGGCATGCCGCCGCCACCTCGCACCGGCGGGCCGCTCGTGACCAACATCCGCAACACGACGTCGCCACACTAGCGCAGCTGGCTGACGCCGGAGAACTGCTGCCTGGTCCCGTTCAATTCCTTTGCTGAGTACGCGCCGGAGCCAAATCCAGAGTAGTTCGCGCTAAGCGATGACCGACCGCTCACGGCCTTCGCCGGGGTCTGGACCGAGTTCAAGGGCGACCGCGACACTAAGTCCAAGCCGATCCCGGCCCTCATCTCGTCAACGGCTTCCTGACGACGGCGCCGAACGCGGTCGTCGCACCGATGCATTCCGAAGCGATGCCAGTGATCTTGATGACGGACGAAGAGCGCGACATTTGGCTTCACAATCACTCCCCGCCGCCCATTCGCTGAACCGCCATCGTCGCTTGCTTCAGGCGACGGTTTTCGCGGGAGTGTTCACCACCTGATCGATGACCTGGAGGATCCGCGACCGCGTATCGATGCTGTCGTATTCCCTGGCCATGGACGTCGCCCGCGCCCGATAGGCCGGCTGACCGAGCACGGAGCGGATCGCCTCGCGTAGCGCCGGCGGCGTCGGCTCGTCTGTCTTGAGGTCGATGCCGACGCCAAACCAGGCAATGCGGGCACTCACATCCGCCTTGTCCTCGGTCTGTCCCGCGGCGACGATCGGAATCCCGAAGCTGAGCGCCTGGTTGACGGTGCCATAGCCGCCGTTGGTGACCAAGGCGTCGACTTTCGGAAGCAGCCATTCCATCGGCAAATAGCTCGCGAGACGCGCGTTGCCAGGTATCGGGCCGGGGATGGCGTCGATCGAACGGCCGCCGGCACTGACCACGACGAGCAGATCCGGATCATCCGCCAATGCCGCCAGGGTCGGGACGACCAGTTGGCCAAAATCGTGGTTGGACACGGTCCCTTGTGTCACCAGCACCAGCTTGCGCGAGCCGTCGAGATCGCCCGCCCAGGCTGGAAGCGGCGCCTGGTTGGGCGTGATCGGCAGCCGGCCGACGAAATGCACCGATGTCGGCAAATCCTTGCGCGGAAACTCGAAGCTCGGAACCGTCAACTGCAGATAGGCGTCAGGGAGAAGGAGCATGGTGTCGAAGAGACCGGCAGGCATCGGACCGACGCCCATTCCCGCCAGGCAGTCATTCATGTAGCGAACAAGGGGCGCATTGCTCGCTTCAACGTCCTTGGCGATCGCAGCGTATTTTTCGCGCTCGGCGTCGTTCTGCGCCGGAGGCAAACCCAACATGGCCGGCGCGCCATCGTCGCGATGCCACGGCAGAAACATGATGCCGCAGGTGATGACGATGGGGCGATTTGCCCGCGGCCCGAGCAGCATCGGGTAGGTTCCGAAGAACGAGGCGTCGGCCATGACCACATCGGCCGGAAAATCCCGCAAGGCCTCCTGGATACCCTTGTGCTGCGTGGGAATTGGAGCCGTGAAGATCTGCTTGATGTCGAAGGCCACGCGCTCTGGCGGCGGCAGGGTTTTGCGCTCGGGGAATACTGCGTCCAGGTCTCGCAGATCATAGTCGTATTCCGGCGGAAACGGCCGGAATGTCGCGCCAACGCTTGCAACGCGGTCGCGCACCACACTGGCAGTCTGGAATACCACCTCGTGGCCCTCATCGACCAGAATACGCCCGATCGACAGCATCGGGTTCAGGTGGCCCGTGAAGGTGGTGCAGGCAATGAGAATTTTCACGTCGTCATCTCCACTTGGAACGTGCAGAACGGCGCACGCACGCGCATCGCCGCCTGTGGAGCGACAAGATCGCCGCCGTGTTACCGGGCCATTTCCAGCGCAGGAGAAGGTGTTACCGTTGTAACGCCGCGTGGACGCGGCCGGCGGATGCGCCATTGCCTAAGCAGTCCGATGTCCGAGATGGGTCCAAATGCAGACGAGAATGCCCAGCGTTGAGTCAGAGTCATCGTTCGACGCTGCAAAGCTCCGCAGAAGGATTGAACTTTCATCAGTTGCTAGGCCTTTTTGAAGCGCGATCAACGATGAGGGATGTCGCCAGCTGAACGAGGTGCACCATTCCAATCACTCTTATGGGCGACACGGCCGGTCAAACTTAGGTATGCCCTCCTCTGCAAAAGGTTAATACGGATCAACCTCTGTTCAGTTGTCCGGTCCACCTCTCACGATTACGCTTGGTGAGAAACCTGGTAGTGGACGGCTCGTGAGCCGCCCCGCACTGCCATAAGGGAAACACCAAGGTGAGGGACGACATGGGCTCGTTGTTCGGCAATGTCGGACGCTTGATCGCCCGGCTGCAGCACCCAGCCCGCTGTGAGCCGTCCGCTCCAGACGATTTGACGGCTTTACGCGAGACCCTTCGACCCGGCGATGTTTTGCTGGTCGAGGGCAAAGGTCGTATCTCGGGCAGCATCAAATATCTCACTCAGTCGGCTTGGTCGCATTCGGCGTTGTACGTCGGACCGATTGGCGGTGCAGAAACCGAGGGCGAACTCCACGTCCTGATCGAAGCCAATATCGATGAAGGAGTCGTGTCGGCGCCGCTGTCGAAATATCTGCATTGTCGAACCCGCATCTGCCGGCCGGTGGGCCTCACCCAAGCCGACTGCGAGACGGTCTGCGGCTACGCTTCCGAACGCATTGGTCTCGGCTACGACTTCAAGAACGTCATCGACCTGATGCGGTATCTATTGCCAAGTCCGGTAACGCCGCGTTGGCATCGCCGAACGATCGCGCTCGGCTCCGGCGATGCCAGCCGCATCATCTGTTCTTCGCTGATTGCGCAAGCTTTCGACGCCGTGCGTTATCCGATCCTGCCCGAGATCAAGCGCGTCGAGGGCCAGACAGGGCGGCGCGAAGTCGCCGAGATCCGTCACTCGTCCTTTTATGCGCCACGCGATTTCGATATTTCGCCCTACTTCATGGTCGTCAAGCCCACGCTCGCGCGCGGCTTTAATTATAAAGACATGCGTTGGGCCGACCTTGCCCAAATTCATTCCACGCAGGTCACGCTCGCTCCAGAAATCAAAGGCGAGCGCGATAAGACGGCCAGTACGCCCGAATTTCCCGGTTCCGCGACCCTCGCGGCATAGGCAAAGAAGGAGGGGCGACTTGATTGATCCAACAAGCATGGCGGACGGTTACGAGCAACCAATCAACTGGGCACGGATTGTAGTTCTTGTCGCAGTTGCGCTGCCGGTTCTTGGCTTTCTGTTGGAGAGGAGATCAGGCGCCAGCCGTCGCATAACCATTCACGATAGGACAACGTGTCCGACTAAATAGCGGAAGCCCGATCGGTTTGGTTGTTGATACTGGCGAGCTAGTGACCATCGCCTGGGCGGCAGGAGAAGCAACGTTTCACCGGGAATCTTTGTACCGCGTCTAGCGCGTCCGTCAATACTCGACGAACTTGGGCTTGCGTTTTGTCTGCGGTGTGCGCCGCGCCTCCTCACAGTCGTTACCGTTGCCAGTCTGGGTTTGCTCGTACGCACTTTCCTTTAGCGCGTGGCACAACTTGTGGCTCACCAATTTTCGTCCGGATACATTGCTAAGCCATGTCGCGCTGGTGCGCGTGGATTTCAACACGCGTGAGCGGAGTTAGGCCGCTGTCATACTGCATCACTCAAACCGGGAACGCTGCACTCTTGAGCTAAGCAGTCGATGTTCGGCTTTGGGTCCAAACCCGTAATACTCTGATCAAGCATCGGATTTCTGCTTTACCCCCCAAAGCCGACATCGCGGTTTATCTCTAGACATCGTACAGCGCCTTTTGGCTGCAGCCTAAACTCCATCGCCTCGCGCAGCTCTGCAGCCACTTCGAAGTTAGGCGAGATCAGCCCGTGTGAGTGCAGCCAGTTGACACGCTGCGTCACGCTGTCGTGGATATCGTCGTGCTGGCTCTTCGGGAAGACTTCGGACTGCGCGATGGCTTTCTCCGCCCATTCGGTGTTCGGTGCGGAGATCAGGCCGGCGGCGAACGTCGCATGATCGCGCCCTACAAATGGATGCATCCGGACGAGGAGACCCAAAGGTTTATGGATCGTGATCAGGAAATATTGGCACTGCAAGCCAAGATCGCGCGCTGCCGGAAACTTGCGCAAGAGTTTCCCGGTGGGGTGATGGCCACCAATCCGCGCGAGCTAGAAGGCGAATTGCTGGGGCAACTCAAAGCTCTGGTATCGCCACAGAGGGGCACTGAGGACGCGTGCGACGACAATCGTCACCAGATGTCCATTTCACGCCGGTCCTCTTCGAGCTGATCTTCCAGTTGTTTCCGCGTAAGCGTCTTACGGTGACGATGATCCTCAACGTTCACGAAAATCGTTCCACCTATCAGCAGGGCAAATACCGCGCCGACATCCAGTAGTTCCCCGATCATGGCTACACTTGGCATGAACGCCTCCTGCTGCGCGCTTGAGAGGTGCGTCTAGCAAAGGCTGGATATTGAAATGAACGGCAACCGCAACAACGTTGGGTGTACCTCGCCGCGGCGACGGTTTCATGGCTGAAAGCCTGCGCCGATCAACTCCTTGCGAGTTCGCTTTGGGTCAAACCTCCCAAATCTTTATGCCTCGTACCGCGGCTTTTCCTTCGGCTGGTGCATCATCTGCTCACGAAGCTCTGCCGCCACTTCCCAACGTCTACTACGGCGTGACGCGGTAGCGAGCACAGATCGGCGCGACGGCGGCTACCCCGTTCAGTTTTCCGCTTCGAGTCAAAACCGGCAATGTTCTGACCAATCATTGGAGCTAAGCCGGCTGTAATGAAGCGGCCCGCTGGGGCGTCACCACCGGGCCTCACCAAGCGGGACCAGAGTGCTTGCTGATCGGCCGGGCCTTGGCTGCGCAGAGATTACGTTAATCCTACGCCGACGGTCGCAACCTATGTTAACGCGGGTTCGGGCGAGCAGCACGTCACATCAGTCATGCAAGCGCCGACGCGGTAACTTTCGTATGCGCTCCCTACATTGATTTGCATAGTAACTCCTTCACCGGAACTCCCTATGCGAACGCACAAGTTGTTTACTGCTCTCATTCTCGCGAGCCTGATCGCCGCGCCATCGGTGGCACTGGCCAAGGCAGCGAGTTTCGAAACGCCACTGCGGCCGCCCGTCATTGTCGACGCCCCTCGGTTGGTATCTCCACGCGCCTCGCCTTACGTGATGGGATCCAGACACGCCGCGCCCCACTGGCCGGCCGCCAGAGCTACATCTCAGCGCTGACCGATCCGCAGGGCTTGAAGGTTTGGAGCGAGCGCCCGTGCAAGCAGCCTTCATGTTTCTGGGCGTAGGCAAGCACGCCCATGACACTGAAAGCCACCACGACCAATCCGGCTACAGGTTGTGCACCATGGCAGCGCGATCGTGGAGATCAACGCCGGGGCGCGCTCCCTCTCGGCCGACCGGGGCTTGGGGGCTGAGGTAGGTCAGCGAGAGGTCGCGTAGCCATGAGAGCACAGCTGTCGGACCGATGGCAGTTAAAACCGTGCCGCGCTGCGCAAAAATCTAGACGTCGTACAGGGCCTTCTGTTGCGACCCGTGCGGATTCAATCGCTTGGGTCTAAGGAGGAAGCCGCTATGGCTTGTTCCAGCTCCTTAACCAATGCTCGCTGGAGTACGGCAAGCCTGGCAAACAATGCTTTCTTGTTCGTGTCGGTCGCGAGCTTACTGATTAACTCGCACTCCTCGGCTTCATTCCGAAGCTTCTCCAAGTGCGCCCGCATGTCCTTCATTGGGATTTTCCTCCCTGCACCGGGAAGATTAGGCAACGGAGGAGGCCGAGGGCAATAACCTAGCAATAACCTAGAAGAATTAGGGCTGCGCCTTTATGGGCCCTAGATGTCGTGCAATGGCTTCGGCTGCGGGCCTAAACTCCATCGCCTCGCGCGTAGTCATAAATCGGGCGCCGCGGTTCAAGGCACGTTTGATGTCCGTTATGCCCTTAGTAGCTGGCGGGAAAGCCGACACAGCTGGAGGTCCGACACGGGCCAGAAGCGATCGCGATCACCCTCTGCACCCGTTGGGCAAGATTGGTGCGCGTGGATGCGGCATCATCACTCCGTTTGTACCTGCAATCCCCGGGTGCACTGATGTCGCAACGCATACGGAGGAAGATGGGCATGCCGCCCTGTCTGGATCATGACGAGCGAGCGACTGCATAAATTTCAGTCGCAACGATACTTGACTTCATACCCCGCAAGACTACCGTTCACGGAATGTCCTGCGGGTCGGAGGGGAAATCCATTCTCGCGGAGGTCCATCATGCCAGGCAATGAGTGTCCCATCCACGTAGCTGATGGCGTGCTCGGCAAACAGTGCCACATTTGCGCTTTCTTCAATGGCTTCGACGAGCAGCACAGGGTGCTTCGGTCGTTCATCAAAGAGGGGTTCGAGCGGGGCGACAAGGCCTTTCATATCGTGGATCCCGATCTGCGGGAGGATCATTTGAAGCGGCTTGCCGAAGCCGGCATCAACGTGGAGCAGGCGATGGCAACCGGACAGCTGGAGCTGCGGCGCTGGCAGGACGCTTACCTGCGCGACGATCATTTCGATCAGGACGGGATGCTCGCCTTACTCGAACAGGTGCTCGGATCAGGGGCAGCCGCCGGCAATCCCCTCGTCCGATTTGTGTCGCGTGTCGAACCGTCCTTGGTGGAAAAGGCAGGCGAAGATAACTGGCTGGAATACGAGACGCGCGTCAACTACGCAGTCTCCAAATACAACGATCCGGTCATCTGCACCTACGATCTGACGAACTTCAGTGCAAGCCTGGTGATGGATATGTTGCGGGTTCACCCCGTCGTGATTGTCGGAGGGGTGCTGCAGGAGAACCCGTTCTTCGTTCCTCCAGACCAGTTCCTCCTTGAACTACGAGAGAGAAAATCGGCTCGGCGCAGCGCGATCCAAGCACACTGATAGTGATGACCGACGAGAACCTCCGGCTGCGAGCAGCGCTTCGGGATCTAGTCGCCCTTTCGACCATCCCGGCGGGGTGGATCGGGATCGCACCGCGCACGATTGCCGGCGGATTGGCCGACATCCTGGCGGGGTCGTTGGGTTTTGATTTTGCGTTCGTACGATTGCTCGATCTCACCGGAGGCGTGACGATCGACGTCACGAGTGGATGGGCCACCAGGGAGTTTCTGAATTGGCTGCAGGCCCAATTGTCCAATTTCGACGGGCCTTTGCGCGGGCAGATCGTTCCAGATGTTGTTGTCTTTGATGACAGGCTGAAATCGCTCCGCGGCATCATTGTTCCCATTGGGTTCAACGCTTACGCTGGCCTTGTAGCCGTCGGCAGCGAGCGCAGCGATTTCCCGACCGAAACCGACAGGATGCTGCTCACGGTGGCTGCGAATCATGCGGCGACAGCTTTCCATAGCGCGAACCTGATTCATGAACGACGCCGGGCTGAGGAGGAGGTTCGCAAGGCCCGCGACGAACTCGAGATGAAGGTTTTGGAAAGGACGGCTGAATTGCAGCGGACAATGGCCGAGCTTACCCACATGAATCGCCTAGCGACCGCGGGCGTTCTCCTGGCGTCCATTTCTCACGAGATCAATCAGCCGCTGGCCGGGATCGTAATGCAAGCCAGTGCTGCCCGGCAGTGGCTTGCATTGAAAGAGCCATGCCTGGAAAAGGCGCGAGACGCGCTGGATCAAATCGAAGGTAACGGCCTCCGTGCAGGTGAAATCATCACAAGCCTTCGCGGAATGTTCAAAAAGGAAACGAGGGCGAGAAGCCCCATCGACATCAACAAGCTGATCTTCACGGTTCTTGGTATTGTGCGCCACGAGTTGCAGAGGCAGGGAGTAGAGCTGCGCACAGAGCTCGATGAATCACTCCCGGCCCTGGAAGGCGACAGCGTTCAATTGCAGCAAGTCGTACTAAATCTGGTCATGAACGCCATCGAGGCGATGCACTCGGTGGCGCCACGAATATTGAGCATACGATCCTGCGTCAGCGAACCGGATTTTGTTCACGTGGCCATCGAGGATACCGGCACGGGTATCGACCCATTCAACCACGATCATATTTTCGATCCGATGTTCACGACCAAGGAGCGTGGCATGGGAATTGGCCTTTCCATCTGCCATTCCATTATCGAAAGCCATAACGGCCGTATCTGGGTGACGCGGGGAATCGACAATGGCTCGATCTTCCAGTTTGAATTGCCGGCAAACGTGGGCCAAGGTGATCAAGTTCGCTAACTTCAAGCCTGAATACCGACGCGCGTTGCATGACGTTGCCGATAAGCGAATCCAGCCATGTCGCTGATGGGTCAAACTGAGAAGAATTGAGTGCGAGCAAATGTTTTCCGCTTTGCCCTCGAGCTCGGACTTTGCCCGATGGCGTTGGGACTTCGCATTTGGGCCAATACCGGAGGTTTCGCACTCGATGACCTCGTCGGCGCGGTCCACCCGATATCCTATACATTCGTAGGCGCGCTCGGGTGCAGGGATCGGAGAGTGGTGTGGTTGGATCGGGCGCCAGCGGACATCAACAACACTGCAGGAGCGGCGACCAGGAGATAGCAGGCGGCCCCAATCCTGAGCGTCGTATCGATACTGAAGGCAATGCTGGTGGCAACGGCGACGCTTGCGGCGAGCACGCCTGCGGCACCGTTGATGCCCCAGAACCATGGCGTGGGCCCCGTGCTGATTGTTGAGACCAGTCGCATACCGGTGGGAAATCCAAAGCCCATCAGGAAGCCTGCTGGCGCCAGGACAAGAACACAGAGGCCGGCGCGAACGAGCAGGCCCGCTCCATCAAGATCGACCAAGAGCGGAGGCAGCCAGAGTGGCAACGCAAACAAGTAAGCGGCACTCGCCACGCTCCAGGCCAAGAGCTTGCCTGTTCCGGCGAGGCGCACGCGCTCGGATGCCAGGCTGCCGAAGCCTGTCCACAGGATCAGGCTGAACAGAACGACACTCAGCGCGTAGACGGGATGACCGAGGAAGACGCTCATTCGCTGCAGCAGAGCGATCTCGACCATCATGAACCCGCTCCCGATCAGAACGAAATAAGCGGTGCCGCCCACAGCCAGCTGCCAGCCGGCTTCTCTGACCGTCGGCTGCAGCGGCACGATGATCGTAGCGGCGACCAGCGCGACCGAAATCAGAACGAGCATGGCGAGGGTCAGCGTCGCGATCAGGTTGCCCGCGAACACCCCGGTGTGGGTGAAGTGCGAAAACACGTCCGCGTCAAACAGCGTGGCAAACCACAATTGGTTGAAGAAGAATGGGCGCGCATCGGTCGGCGGCGTGAGGTCGAGATAGAAGCCGGTCGTCGCCTGGTCGAGCATGCGACGATCCGTAGCACTGACGATCTTCTCGAGCACGGCGGATGGCGCGGACGTATCCGGGCTTAACAGCACCGTGAATTCATCGGCTTTGGCGGCGTTCTTGAGCGCCCCGAGCGCCACCGGCGAGAGTGGCGACTTCGTCACGATCAGTGTCGCCACGTTCCCCGCCGTGGCGAGGAAGAGGTGGCGCCTGGGCTCGGCGGCGCCGGTTGCAAGCAGTGACGCGACGCCAAGGCTGACCAATCGCCCGGTCTCGTTCACTTCGCCGGGCGCGTACCAGCGGCTCACCGTGAATAGGCCGCTTGGGTTCAGCCGACCGAGAAAACGTTGCCAGGCCTCGACGGTGTAAAGACCGTTCTCCGTGAGCGTGAAGGCGCCGGCGCCCGTCGCCGCCCAGGTATCGATCAGGCTCATCTGGATGACATCGAAGGAGCGGCGGGTGCGTGCAAACCAGCTGCGCGCCTCGTCGACCTCGAATTTCACCCCATCCAACGCCGCGATCGCCGTATAGCCGGAAAACTGGCGCTCCAGGACGTCGATGATGATCGGATTGATCTCGACGCCCGTCACGTCACTCAGGCCGAAGAGGCGTTGCGACAGGACGTCCCGACCGCCGCCCACGCCGATCACGGCACCCGTTTTTAGGTCCGGAATGGCATAGGCAAGGTTGGTCACGTCATAGCGCAGGAACCCCAGTTTCGCGAGGTCTCCATCGAAGCGGTACAGGGCGGTGCCGGCGCCGCCGTCGATATTCAGCGCGCGCTGCTCAATGGTCGAGTGCGGCAAGCGAGGCGAGGCACCGAACATCGCCGGCGGGACGGTTTCGCTCCGACTCACGGTGATGCGGGAAAACGAATTCCAGCGATCGTACGCAAGGTCGGCCGGCGTTTCCACGTGATCTTTGATGATCGTCGGTCGAACGCCATAGGTCGTGAGCGTGT
>NZ_JAGKJI010000083.1 GCF_020329485.1 Bradyrhizobium cenepequi | reverse complement strand
GGATCGCGGCGGCTGGCCTCCTCAAGCTTGGCCTTCAGCCGCTCTGCTGCGGCTTCGGCGGCATCGCGTTCTCCCGCCGTGGTCGCGCCGAAATATAGCGCCTCCACCTTCTTTAGCCGCTCCCGAAGCTGGTCTTCAATCAGCATAACCTCGCTCCTCAAGCAAACGAGGCCATCGCACGAACCGGCCGTCAATCGCGGAAAACACGCCGTCCACACATCATCGCACCGCAGCCATGGGATACCCACACCGGTTCCGCCAGAACCAAGGGGCCCCGCGGCCTTGGGCGGACGCTTACGAACATCCACGCGAGAAACGCTTCGATGAGGGTCAACACAATGATGACGAGGATCAGCTCCTCCGACAGAATGATCCTTCGAGACGCCGCTGCGCGGCTCCTCAGGATGAGGTCGGATTTCGCGGCGAAATCTTAGACCCTCATGGTGAGGAGCCGCGCAGCGGCATCTCGAGACGATGCTGCGCATCGCTCGGAGAACCATGAGGCCCGCCTCGTTCACAGCCACCAAACTATATGCGATAGCCCTGCGGTCCAGCGAGACCAAACCCGGATTGGCCTGCGTTGGCTAGCTCGCTGTCTGGAGCTGGACCTCGCCCTTGTTCAAGAAGCAGGTCTTGTTAAACAGCCGCAGGTCGAGCGGGTTGGGTAGTCGGACATTTCGAATGCCCGGACACCGCTTCTTCGACGGATCGTACGATCGATCAATCTGTGAGATGCAGACGATGATCAGTCCCCGCTCGCGCGCAAACGACTTCAGCACGCGAACCTGCTCTGCCAGTTCGGGGTTTTCACGTTTCTGATCCAGGAGCTGCAGATAGTCCACCACGACCAGGGTGCCGCGAGCCGCTGTCGCCAGCATCCTCGTGATGTAATCGGCACTTATTGCATCGGAGCAGTCGAGTTCGAACAGCCCATCAAACTGCGCGTACTCTACTCCGATTGCGCGGAAGCGATCCAGAACGTCCTTTTCCGTATACTCCAGCGTGAAGAACACGGCCCGATTGCCAGATTTCATGGCCTCAATGGCGAGTTCGAGGCTCATCAGGGTCTTGCCCTGGCCCGGGCGCGCGCCCACCAGCACCAGGTCACCAGGTTTCAATCGGGCAAGCAGCTTGCCCGCGGGCCTGGACGCGGATAGTTTCGCCGCGAGGAAGCTCCAATCACGATAGCCTTCCTGAAGGGCTACGCGGTCGAGCGCGACATGAAGTGGAATGCGTTCTTCGCGGGACAAGCGTTTGGCTTTGCGCTTCAAACGGTAAATCGGCGCAGACAGCTTCATCGGCAACCTCCTATTGCGAGCAATCTTCGCAACCCCTCCTTATGCTTGGCGCTCGAACAGTCGGTTCGATGATGAGTAGCCCCGTATGAACGATACTTTCCCAAGTGGAGGGGGGAGGCGTGGGCCGCGCGCGAATCGGATGATAGCTCAATCCGCGCTGGAGGGGAATTGCGTGCAGCATCACCAGAGAGCGGCCTCATCAGGCGATGTGATGATGTTGATGCCGATCGTGTCCTAGGAGCAGCCGCCGCGCGGAACGCTGCCGCTACCCACCGAATTAACCACGGAGCATCTGAAATTCGCCGAAGGGCAGAGGTCCTACATCTCGTCGCAAATACTCAAGAAACCGGTAGACAATCTCGTCGGCCAATTGAAACACTTCGCCGCGCTCCTGGTCACTCATACTGGAGGGCTTTCCATCACGGGGATGGTCAGCGTGCCGTTTGATTTTTTCGGAGGCGGATCGATCCAGCAGGAGCGATTCATTCAACCGTTCCCAGGCTTGCTTATCCGTCTTGATCGTGTCGTTCTTCATTGATTGCATCATCGCCTCGACGGCGCGATAGCAATAGAAACCCGTTCCGATTGCATCCCGCATCGCCAACTGAAGGTCCCTCAAGACCATCTGAGCTGGGATACTTGCAGAGACCGTGAGGAATAGGTCACTGTCGATTTCAGGTCGCCTATGCGGATTCTTGCGCATTGCGAGTGCAGGAATTTGCACCCCGAAGACATGGGATTCGCCGGTATCTGGGCAGCAAGCCGATATAATGTCTACGTCGAAAACGCATCCGGAAATGTATCCTACAACGTCGGAAACCTGGTATGCGCAGTCCAATGCAATGTTCCGAAGCGAAGCAAGATCGGCTGAGCCTTTTGTTATCTTGAGTGTAACCACAACTTGTCCGACGTGGACAAAAGTCGAAAAGTCCGCTTCCACGCCGAAGTCTGCTTGTGACAAATGTCCTTTCAGAGGCTGCCCCCAGCTAACAGGATAACGCTCCGGTCGGATCTCTCCAAAAAAGGTCCAAACACTCATCTTTTTTTGTAGTCTGATTGCTCAGGATAGCCGGACGGCCGGGACACCGAACGATAACGTGTCAACCCTTATGCTAACGGAGATATCTCGACGTGCCTGGGGTAGAACTGGTCCGGTTAGAAACTGACCAACGCAACAAACTCCTCGGTATACCATCAATATAGCGATATGGCGGAGAGAGTGGGATTCGAACCCACGGTACGGTTTCCCGCACACACGCTTTCCAAGCGTGCGCCTTAAGCCACTCGGCCATCTCTCCGGAAGCGCCCTCTCTTGAAGGGATGGGGCGGATTTTGCAAGGGAGAGAGGGCCAGGAAGGCGAAATTTCCTTAAGTTTTTGGAACGGCTTGGCTTTTTGGTAGGATCGGCGGGCAGGATCGGGGCGCGGGTTCGGCGGCTTGAACCCGGCGCCGGCCGCCGGCGACGACCGCAAGGCAAATCAGTGGTAGAGGGCGGCATGAAGCGGACATTTGCAATTCTCGGCCTGGTCATGGCGGTGGCTGCGGGCGCCGGCCCGGCGCTGGCGCAAAGCTGCAGCAAGGCGGGCACGGACGTGAGCTGCGACGACGGGCGGCGCGGGCTGCTTTCGGGCGACACCATCGTCTGGAGCGACGGCACGCGCTCAAGCCTGACCTCGCCGCATCCGAGCGTGATCGTCGGCAACCGGTCCTCGGTCAGGGTCGGGCAAGGCGTGTTCGTCGGCAAGGGCAGCGGCGTGGTGCCGATGGAGAATCCGAGCGACCCGCGGCGGGCGCGCTGCCCGGTGCTCGATGGCGTGCCGTATTGTTATTGATCGGATGAGTTGTCCGCACTTGCAGTGACGTGGGCGGCAATGAACGCCCTCATCCCGAGGGGCCGCGAAGCGGCGTCTCGAGGGATGGGCCATGGGCACCTCACTCTCCGTCATTCCGGGGCGTGCGCAGCGCGAGCCCGGAATCCATTCGTCCATTTGCGCAGGCGGTGATATGGATTCTCTGATGTGCAATTGCACATCATAGCTCATCGCTTCGCGATGCCCCGGAATGACGGAGGAAAATTCATCAGCGATTCCAAAGTGATTTGCCCCGTCCAGCCTTCACGCAAAAACATTCCGCTTCCGTCGTCGGGCAAATCAGTGATTTAACTCCGCGCGTCTCACCGCAGATGAGGGGCGGCTCGCGATCGTCACGAACGTTGCGGTGAGATGCGGTGGACGCGGGTGTTGCGACTGACGAGCGTGACTATCCGTGGACGGCGAAGTCGTGTGGTTCTGGCGCCCCGGCGCTGGCGCTAAGTTTCTTGCGCGAAGCAAGTTCGCGCGAGAGATGACGGTGGCAAGAAAGCCCGGTCACCGGGAAGAGCACGAAGTAAGCCGTAAACCACTGCGCAGGGAAAGCCGGTGTTGCTCCGGTTGACCTGTGGTCCTACCCCCGTGCTTTTTGTTGCACGGGGCCCACGGGTGCAACCGGCACCCGGCTTTCCCTGCGCCCTCTGATATCGAGGAGGGCGGAAAGCGACGCAAACCTCGGACGTATCACGTCGCGAGAACGCGGACTCGCATCCTCACGCTATTTGCATCCGACGCAGGATGGGTAGAGCGTAGCGAAACCCATCATCGCGTGGCTTGCTCCATCGCGATGGGTTTCGCTTCGCTCTACCCATCCTACGAGAGGCTGTTTGACATTTTGAATCAGAAACGCTCGCCCGTCATCCCGGGCTTTCGCCGGGATGACATGGATGGGCGGCGAATAAAATCGCGATGGAGCGGCTAGTGAATGCGCGCGCTGCGGAAGGGCCAGTGCGTGGCTTCGGCCAGCGGCGGAGAACGCTCGGGCCTTTCGTCGCCGGTGTCCTGCAGCGCCTCGACGAAATCGGCGAACCACTGCTGGATGGTATGGGTGCTGATCCTATCCATCATCGCTTCCCAGCGCAGCCGCCGCTCGGCGAGCGGCATCGACAGCGCGTTGGCAATGGTGCGCGCCATGCCGTCGACGTCGTGCGGGTTGACGATCAGCGCCGCGTCGAGCTCGTTGGCGGCACCGGCGAATTTCGACAGCACCAGCACGCCGGGGTCGGCCGGATTTTGCGCGGCGACATATTCCTTGGCGACAAGGTTCATGCCGTCCTGCAACGGAGTCACCACGCCGACCTGTGCCGTGCGGTAGAGGCCGGCGAGCACCGCCTGGCTGAAGCCCTTGTTGAGGTAGCGGATCGGCGTCCAGTCGACCTCGCCATGGATGCCGTTGACGTCGGTAACGAGCTTTGCCACCTCGCTCTGCAGATTGCAGTAGGCCTCGATGCCGCCGCGCGACGGGGTCGCGATCTGCAACAGCGAGATCGTGCGCTTCAGCGAAGGATGCATCGTCCACATCCGGTCGAACGCCTTGATGCGGTTGATCAGGCCCTTCGAATAGTCGAGCCGGTCGACGCCGATCGCGAGCCGCTCGCCATTGAGGCTGCGGCGCAATCGCGAGACGTCGGGATGGGTCATCGCCTTGGTCGCCTGCTGCGCGAACTTGTCGGGATCGATGCCGATCGGGAAGACCGCCGCGCGGGTGCGCCCGTAGCGCGAGGTCACGCTGCCACCCCGCACCACGAGCCCGAGATCGGCTTCGACGTAGCGGAGGAAATTCTCGCAATCCTCCTCGGTCTGGAAGCCGATGAGATCATAGGCGAGCATCGCCTCGATCAGCTCGCGATGATGCGGTACGCCTTCGATCACCGCGCGCGCCGGCCACGGCGTGTGCAGGAAGAAGCCGATCGGCTTGTCGATACCGAGGTCGCGCAGCTCCGCGCCGAGCGCGAGGAAATGGTAGTCCTGGATCCAGAACACCGAATCCTCTTTGCGGAAGCGCAGCAGCGCGCGCGCCATGAACGCGTTCACCTCGCGGTAGCTAGCATAGTCCTCCTCCGAGGCGCGGATCAGGTCGGCGCGCGAATGCAGCGCCGGCCACAACGCGGAGTTGGCAAAGCCTTCGTAGTAGCCGCCGTAATGCGCGGCCGGCAGATCGAGCATCGCCAGCGCACCGGCACCGAGCGCTTCCACCTCCGCGAATGGTTCCTTCTGGTTCCCATCCCGGACACGGCCGCTGGAGCCGACCCAGATCGCGCCGGACTTCTCGACTACAGGCAAAAGGGCAGCGGCGAGGCCGCCCGTCATGGGTTCATTGGGTTTTCCACGCGCAACACGGTTTGAAACGACGACGAGGTTCAAGGGGTCCCCTCCCGTTGGGCACTCGTGTATTAACAGCCATTCATCAATATGGTTCCTGGCCACGCTTTCTCCGAATTGAAACCAAATTCAGGCACGGGGGCACGGAACCGGGCGTCAACTCACAAAAAGAAAATTTTTCGCGAGCAAGCTGCCGCCTATAGCAGGAACTGCGGTAATTTAGTGCCGATTTGCTGATGAGGGTTCGGCTAAGGCGCGGCGATTTCGCGCTCGTCATCGAGCAGATGCGCAAGGAATTCGCGCACGTCGCCCGGTGCATCGAAATGCCCGGCGACGCCCTTGGCGCGACGGCCGACGGAGAAGGCGAGCCCATCAATCTCGGGCATGATCGCGAATACCGTCTCGTCAGTGACATCATCGCCGATGAAGAACGGCTTGCGGCCCTTGAACGGCGGATGCTTCATCAGTTCGCGCACGCCCGTCGCCTTGGTGAAGCCGACGAGCTTGATCTCGCAGACCTGCTTGCCCGGCAGCACCTCGATCGGCGCGTCGGGCAGATCGGCGCGGATCAGCGACACCGCCTCATAGATCGCCCGCTCCGCATGCGGCGCGAGGCGATAGTGCAGCGCCAGCGAGTAGCCCTTGTCCTCGAGCAGAATGCCCGGGCTCAACCTGGCGATAGCGGCCAAACGGCGCTTCAACTCCTTGTCCAGCGTCGGCGCGTGGCCCGCATCGCCGTTGCCCTGCGGATCGAGCCGCATCTCCGCGCCATGGCCGCCGATTGCAGGGAAGACATCGGGTGCAAAGATCAGGTCAAGATCGTTCACCGAACGGCCGCTGACCAGCGCCAGCGCACCGCCGGTGCGCTCGAGCAGGCGGTGGAGCGTCTTCGCCAGACCGGGCGGCACCCAGACCTCGCGCGGCGTCGGCGCAAAATCGAGAAGAGTGCCATCGACGTCGAGCAGGACCGCGGTCTCGCTCAGATGCCCGACCAGCGCGCTCGGCACCGGCACGGTTTCCAGCGACGCTTCGTCCTCGGGGACCAATTCTTCATCCAGCGGCATGTCAGCCAGTTCCTCAGTCATCTCATTCTACTCCACAGCAGCTAGCGGCCGTGCGACAGTTTCGAGCGATTTTCGCTCCGCGGCGACGGCGTAGCGCCACGCGACGAAAGCCGCGACGACCATGAGCGCCGACCCCAGAAGGTAGCCGGCAAAGACGGAATTGCGCGATCCGGTATCGATCAGCGCGCCGAACAATGCAGGTCCGATCACGCCGCCGATGCCCGTGCCGACCGCGTAGAACAGCGCGATCGCGAGCGCCCGCACCTCAAGCGGAAACGTCTCGCTCACGGTGAGATAGGCGGCGCTCGCGGCGGGCGAAGCAAAGAAGAAGATCACCATCCAGGCGATCGTCTGGCCCTGCGCACTCAGCGCGCCGATCGAGAACAGATAGCCCGAGATCGCGAGCAGCAGGCCCGACACGCCATAGGTCAGCGTGATCATGGTGCGGCGTCCCAGCGTATCGAACAGCCGGCCGAGCACGAGGGGGCCCAGAAAGTTGCCGGCGGCAAAGGGCAGGATGTACCAGCCGACATGGCTGGCGGGGATGCCGAAGAAATCGGTCAGCACCAGCGCGAAGGTGAAGAAGATCGCGTTGTAGAAGAACGCCTGGGCGCTCATCAGCACGAGCCCGACCACCGCGCGCTGGCGATAGGCGACCAGCAGCGTATGCGCCACTTCGCGGAGCGGCGTGTGGTCGCGCATCCTGAGCTTGATCTTCGGCAGCGCCTGCGACTGCGCGTCGACTTCGCCGTTCACCGAGCGCTCGATATCGTCGACGATTTGATGCGCTTCGTCGGGGCGGCCGTGAATCATCAGCCAGCGCGGGCTTTCCGGAATCCACATCCGCATCACGAACACGATGAGGCCAAGGCCAGCGCCGGTAAAATAAGCGAGCCGCCAGCCAAGATCGGGATTGATCACGGCGGGATCGAGCAGGACGATCGCGCTGACGGCGCCGATCGCAGCACCGATCCAGAAGCTGCCGTTGATGACGAGATCGGTCCAGCCGCGATAGCGCGCCGGGACCAGTTCCTGGATGGTCGAGTTGATCGCGGTGTATTCGCCGCCGATGCCGGCGCCGGTCAGAAAGCGAAACAGCGCGTAGCTTGCGACGTTCCACGACAGCGCGGTCGCGGCGGTCGCGCTCAGATAAAGCGCGAGCGTGATGAAGAACAATTTCTTGCGGCCGATGCGGTCGGTGAGCCAGCCAAAACCGATTGCGCCCAGCACCGCGCCGGCGAGATAAGCGCTGTTGGCGAAACCGACATCGAAGTTGGAGAATTGCAGCGTCGGGCTTTCCTTCAGCGCCCCCGACAGCGCGCCGGCGAGCGTGACCTCGAGCCCGTCGAGGATCCAGGTGATGCCGAGCGCCGTCACCACGCGGGTATGAAAGCCGCTCCAATAGAGATTATCGAGACGCACGGGGATCGAGGTCTCGATGATGCGATCATGATCCTGCGACGGCGGCGCGTCAGCGCCACGCGTTGCAGAAGCAGTTGCTGGACTGGGCTGGATCGGCTGCAAATCCATCACGGAACCAATAAGAAACTACCTCGGAACGCAGCTTGCCCCAAGGTGCCCATCCCCAAAGTTTGCGGCAAACAGATGCCCGCCACACACGACAACGTCCGCGAAGCCACCTGGTTCCCGCATCGCGGCATAGGAACCCAAGCGGATTTGCAGATGTTTCCACCAGAGAACAGGAGCTTGCAATGGCAGCACGTCGCAAAACCACCGCACGAAAAACTACCGCACGAAAAGGGGCGACGAGAAAGACAACCACCGCGCGGCGAAAGGCCGGCACGCGCAAGACATCATCACGCCGCTGGTCGCAGCGGGTGACGCAGCGAAGCGACGCGCTCGATCTCGACCGCGGCGTGTTCAAGCAAACCAGCGCGAAGAAGATCGCGACATCGCTGAAGCGCTCCGCCGAGCGAAGCAACCGCCGTAAGGCCGGAGCCTACCGCTCGGCGCTGTCGATGCTGACCTTCTACATCAACCGCGCCGGCAAGACGCTGCCGCAGGCGCAGCGTGCGCGGCTCGAACGCGCGAAGCTGGAGCTGAAGCACCAGTTCGGACGGGAGTGAATTTCGTCGTGTGAAGACTTACGCCGCGCGGATGTTCCCCATGAAGCGGTCGAGCTCGTCGCGCAGCCGCGTGCTTTCGGTGGACAGCGAGCGCGCCGAGTTCAGCACCTCCTCCGACGCCGAACCGGTCTCGGTGGCGCCGCGGTTGACGAGCGTGACGCTGGTGGCGGCTTCCTGCGTGCCCTGCGCGACATTCTGCACGCTGCGGGCGATCTCCTGCGTCGCCGTGCTCTGTTGTTCGACCGCGCCCGCGATATTCGCGGCGATCTCGGAGATCTGGCCGATGGTGTCGCCGATCTCCTTGATTGCGGCAACGGACTCTTGCGTCGCCGACTGCATGCCCGAGATGTGACTGGAAATCTCCTCGGTCGCCCGCGCGGTCTGGCTGGCGAGCGATTTCACCTCGGAGGCGACCACCGCAAAACCGCGGCCGGCATCGCCGGCGCGTGCCGCTTCGATCGTCGCGTTCAGCGCCAGCAGATTGGTCTGCTCGGCGATGGCGGTGATCAGCTTGACCACATCGCCAATCTGTTGCGCGGCGAGCGAGAGCTTGCCGATACGGGTGTCGGTCTGTTCGGCCTGCCGCACCGCAGCATCGGCGATCCGGCTGGACTCCTTCACGCGCCGCCCGATCTCATCGACGGAAGCCGATAACTCTTCGGTAGCAGAAGCCACCGACTGCATGTTGCTGGACGCCTCCTCGGAAGCACCCGCCACCTGGCTTGAAAGGTTCTGCGTAGTTTCCGCCGTCCGCGTCAGCGTCCCTGCCGCAGTCTCGAGCTGCACCGCTGAGGCCGAGACATTGCCGACGATCGAGCCGACCGCCGCCTCGAACTCGTCGGCAAAGCGGATCAGTTCGGCACGGCGCGCTGCCGCGCTCGCCTTGTTCTGCGCTTCCTGGCTTGCGGCATCGCGCTCGGCCTTGGCGACCGCCTGGAGCTTGAATTCCTCCACCGCGCCAGCCATCTCGCCGAGTTCGTCCTTGCGGCCAAGCCCCGGCAGCACGACCTCGAAATTACCGGCGGCGAGCTCGCGCATCGCGCCGCACATCGCCCGGATCGGGCGGGAAATGCCGGTTCCCAGCAGCAAGGCGAGCGCCGCGCCGAGCACGAAGCCACCGGCGGCAAGCATCAGGATCAACCGCTCGGTCGCACCGATCGTTGCGTCAGATTCGGTTTCCATGCGCTTCTGGTCGGCGAGCAGGTCGGATTTCATCACGCCGGAGCCCTCGTTGATGGCAGCCGCGGATTCCGTCATCTCGATGGTCAGCTCGTCGATCGACTTCGAGTTCTCGATCAGCTTCGAGAGCGCCTCCCGGTACTCTTCCAGCATCTTCGTCAGCTCTTTCAGCGCGGCAACGATCTTCTCGTCGGTCGAGGAGATCGCCTTCAGCGAGTTCTCGACGAATTTCAGCCGCGCCAGGCCGCTCGTGGCGGTGATCTTGTCGGAATTGACCACAAACGTATTGGCGAGCGCGGTCGCTGCCTGGAACTGCGTGGCGACCTGCTTGGCACCCATCTCAACGGCGGACAGACCGGCTTCGGCCGCGTTGGAGGCGAGATCGTCGAGTTTGTAACGCAGCGAGTTGCCGCCGCGGGCGAGCTGGTTCTGCGCGATCAGCCCGCTCTCCTCCTTGACCTTCAGGATCTCGGCAAAGATCTTGGTAAAGGCGCGGAACTCGCGCTCGAGCTTCGTCAGCTGCTGGACCCGCGTCGAGTCGGTGGTGCCCTTCATCGCCTGAAGGATGGCTTCTTTGAGGCTGGCTTCGGCCGCGAGCGCCGCCTTGCCGTCCTCCTCCTTGCCGGTCAGCACATAGTAGCGCGCCAACGAACGGTAAGAGATCAGCTCGCGATCAATATTGCGCGCCAGATCGGCTTCCCGGACGCTCGCGCGATAGGCGCCGACGCCGGCCGAGACACGCTCAAAGCCGAGATAGGCGAAGCCCATGCTGGCTGCCGTAATCGCCAGCACCGCGGCAAAGCCCAAGATGATCTTCGCACGAAATCGAAGGGTCGGCATTCGCGACCCCACACGCCCCAGCAGCCCCACCCTTAACCCCCGTCTTCGTTCTGAAAACAAGCAACGTCCGGAAAGCGTTGCCCGGATCCGACGCGCAAAACTAGGGCAGAATGGATAAGAGCTAGTAAATTCGGCAGACATTTCGGAGAGGTTGTGGCGTACGCCTCCGGAGCCGCGCCGCCGATGTCATCGCCGTGACAAAGGTAGCGAAAATCGTAGTTGCCAAGGTCCTCGCCGCTGTTTCTAATTGGAATAATTAAAAGCAGTGTGGAGGAACGACGCGTGTCTACAGTCAAGCTGACGGTAAACGGTAAAGCGGTATCCGTCGACGTCGAGGACCGAACCCTCCTCGTCCATCTCCTGCGCGAAAACCTGAATCTGACCGGAACCCACGTCGGCTGCGATACCAGCCAGTGCGGCGCCTGTATCGTCCATATCGACGGTCGGGCGGTGAAATCCTGCACCGTGCTGGCGGGCCAGGCGGCGGGCTCGAACGTCACCACCATCGAAGGTATCGCCAAAGGCGACGAATTGCACCCGATGCAGGCGGCATTCCGCGACAATCACGGCCTGCAGTGCGGCTACTGCACGCCGGGCATGATCATGTCGGCGATCGACATCGTCAATCGCTTCGGCGGCCAGCTCGACGAGGCGACCGTTCGCCACGAGCTGGAAGGCAATATCTGCCGCTGCACCGGCTACCACAACATCGTCAAGGCCGTGCTGGATGCCGCTGGCCGCATGAAGGTCGCGCAGGCGGCGGAATAGCCGCCGCTGGCCATCGTCTCTTCGTCAAACGCCGCGCTTCGAAGGAAGCAGCGGCACATAACATCTCCGGTCGGGAGGAATTCACAATGGGCATCGAAGGCATCGGCGCAAGCGTCGTCCGCAAGGAAGACCGCCGTTTCATCACCGGCAAGGGCCGCTACGTCGACGACATCAAACTGGTGGGCATGACCTATGCCCATTTCATCCGCAGCCCGCACGCCCACGCGAAGGTGAAGGGCATCGATTCAGGGGAAGCCTTGAAAAAGCCGGGCGTGATCGCGGTGCTGACGGGCCAAGAGATCGTCGCCGACAAGGTCGGCAACCTGATCTGCGGCTGGGCCATCACCTCGAAGGACGGCTCGCCGATGAAAATGGGAGCGTGGCCGGCAATGGCGCCGGAGACCGTGCGCTTCGTAGGCCAGGCGGTCGCAGTCGTGATCGCCGAGACCAAGAACCAGGCCCGCGACGCTGCGGAAGCCGTGGTAGTCGAGTATGAAGAGCTGCCGGCAGTGGCTGATATCAGGGCCGCGATCAAACCGGGCGCGCCGCAGCTGCATCCGGAAGCGCCGGGCAATGTGGTCTACGACTGGCATCTCGGTGACGAGGCCGCGGTCAAGGACGCCTTCAGCAAGGCGGCGAATGTGGTGACGCTGGAGCTCACCAATAACCGCCTCGTGCCCAACGCGATGGAGCCGCGCTCTGCCGTCGCACAATATGACGATGCGGAGGAGCATTTCACACTCTATACGACCTCGCAGAACCCGCATGTCGCCCGTCTCGTGCTCTCGGCCTTCTACAATATCGCGCCCGAGCACAAGCTGCGTGTGATTGCGCCCGACGTTGGCGGCGGCTTCGGCTCCAAGATCTACATCTATCCCGAAGAGATGGTGGCGCTGTGGGCTTCCAAGAAGGTCAGCCGCCCGGTGAAATGGACCGGCGACCGTTCGGAGGCCTTCCTGACCGATGCGCATGGCCGCGACCATGTCTCGAAGGCCGAGATGGCATTCGACAAGGACAACAAGATCCTCGGTCTCCGCGTCAAGACCCACGCCAATTTCGGCGCCTACATGTCGCTGTTCTCGTCGGCGGTGCCGACCTATCTCTACGCGACCCTGCTGTCGGGCCAAT
This sequence comes from Bradyrhizobium cenepequi, assembly GCF_020329485.1. Taxonomy (GTDB): domain Bacteria; phylum Pseudomonadota; class Alphaproteobacteria; order Rhizobiales; family Xanthobacteraceae; genus Bradyrhizobium; species Bradyrhizobium cenepequi. The sequence continues at coordinate 5,993 of NZ_JAGKJI010000083.1, read as the reverse complement.
ATGTCATCCCAGCGATCTATGCGGAGGTGATGGGCGTCTATACCAACACCACGCCGGTCGATGCCTATCGCGGCGCGGGTCGTCCCGAAGCGAGCTACCTACTCGAGCGGATGATGGAGACCGCTGCGCGGCAGTTGAAGGTTGATCCGACCGAACTGCGGAAGAAGAACTTCATCACCCAGTTCCCATACCAGACGCCGGTCATCATGACCTATGACACTGGCGACTTCCATGCCTCGATCGACGCCGCGATGAAGGCGATCGACTATGCCGGCTTCCCTGCCCGCAAGGCGAAGGCGAAAGCGGACGGCAAGCTGCGCGGCATCGGTGTGTCCTGCTACATAGAGGCGTGCGGGATCGCACCGTCGAAGGCGGTCGGCAGCCTGGGAGCCGGCGTCGGGCTGTGGGAATCGGCTGAAATCCGCGTCAACCCGGTCGGCACTATCGAGGTGCTGACCGGCACGCATAGCCACGGCCAAAGCCACGAGACGACCTTCTGCCAGATCATCGCGGAACGCCTCGGGGTCCCCATCAGCCAGGTCTCGATCGTCCATGGCGATACCGACAAGGTGCAGTTCGGCATGGGCACTTACGGCTCGCGCTCGATCGCGGTCGGTGGCGCAGCCATCGTGAAGGCGATGGAAAAGGTCGAAGCCAAGGCCAAGAAGATCGCCGCGCACGCGCTGGAGGCTTCCGAGAACGACATCGTGATCAAGAATGGCGAGTTCAAGGTCACCGGCACCGATAAGTCGATCGCGCTGCCGATGGTCGCGCTCGCCGCCTATACCGCGCACAATCTGCCTGATGGCATGGAGCCGGGGTTGAAAGAGACCGCGTTCTACGACCCCACCAACTTCACCTTCCCGGCCGGCGCCTATATCTGCGAGCTCGAGGTCGATCCGGCGACCGGCAAGACGACCTTCGTCAACTTCGTGGCGGCGGATGATTTCGGACGGCTGATCAACCCGATGGTCGTCGCGGGCCAGGTCCATGGCGGACTCGCCCAAGGCATCGGCCAGGCGCTGCTCGAAGGCGCCGTTTACGACAGCAACGGCCAGCCGGTCACGGCATCCTTCATGGATTACACCATGCCGCGCGCCGACGACCTGCCGTCGTTCCAGATCTCGCACACCACAACGCTGTGCCCGGGCAACCCGCTCGGCGTCAAGGGTTGCGGCGAGGCCGGCGCGATCGGCGCATCGGCCGCCGTAATCAATGCAATCACGGATGCGATCGGCAACAACAAGTTAGAGATGCCGGCGATGCCCGATCGCGTCTGGCACGCCATTCACGGCTAACGAGGAGCGCAACAATGTACGAGACCATTTATCATCGCGCTTCATCGGTCGACGAAGCGGCAGCCCTGTTCGCCAAAGGTGAGGAGCCGAAATATCTCGCCGGCGGCCACACGCTGATCCCCGTGATGAAGCAGCGGCTCGCCTCGCCATCTGACGTCATCGACCTCGGCAAGATCAAGGAATTGATCGGCGTGGAAGCGACCGCCGATGCGCTGACGATCAAGGCGGCGACGCCGCATTCTGACGTGGCGCAGAGCAGCGCGGCGCAAAAGGCGATCCCTGCGATCGCCTTTCTCGCCTCGCTGATCGGCGATCCCGCGGTGCGCCATCGCGGCACGATCGGCGGCTCGCTCGCCAACAACGATCCAGCCGCCGACTACCCGGCCGCAGTGCTGGCGCTCGGCGCCACCATCAAGACCAACAAGCGCACGATCGCAGCCGATGATTTCTTCCAGGGCCTGTTCGCGACAGCCCTCGAGGACGGCGAGATCATCACGGCGGTGTCGTTCCCGATTCCGGCCAAGGCGGGGTATGCCAAATTCCCACACCCTGCCTCGCGCTTTGCGCTGACCGGCGTGTTCGTCGCCAAGACGAAGTCGGGTGATGTCCGTGTTGCTGCGACCGGCGCATCCCAAAGTGGCGTCATGCGCGTTGGCCCCATCGAGACGGCGCTGAAGGCGAACTGGTCGGCATCCGCTCTCGACAACGTGCAAATTCCGTCCGCCGGATTGCTCAGCGACATCCACGGCTCCGCCGACTACCGCGCCAACCTCATCAAGGTGATGGCGCAGCGCGCAGTGACAGCGGCAGGCTGATCCAGAACATCCTACCTTCGCTCATCATAACGGCGCGCAGCGATGCGCGCCGTTCATGCTTTCGGCGAGCGAACTTGCGGAAAAGGCGCTTGCCACGCAACACATATGGCGAGACAATTTAGCTAATCGGCTAATTAAAACGGGATGGAAACGTGCTCGATAAACCCGCCCCACAATCCGCTGTCCGCGCCACCGGCCCGCTCGCCGGCTTTCGCATCGTCGAATTCGCAGGCATCGGCCCCGGCCCATTTGCCTGCATGATGCTGGCAGATATGGGCGCCGAGGTCATCACACTCGACCGCGTCGGCGCCGGCAAGAATCTCAAGGGCGTTTCGACGCGTGGGCGCAAGGTCGTCGAGCTCGACCTCAAGGACAAGGCCGCGGTGGCGCAGGTGCTCGATCTCCTCGCCAATGCCGATGCACTGATCGAGGGCTTTCGTCCCGGCGTGATGGAGCGGCTCGGTCTCGGCCCTGACGTCGTGCTCGCCCGCAACCCGAAGCTGGTCTATGGCCGCATGACCGGTTGGGGCCAGGAGGGTCCGCTCGCCAACGCGGCCGGCCACGACATCAACTACATCTCGATCACCGGCGCGCTGGCCGCGATCGGCACCAAAGAGAAGCCGGTGCCGCCGCTCAACCTGGTCGGCGATTTCGGCGGCGGCGCGCTCTACCTCGTGGTCGGTGTGCTCGCAGCGCTCTTGGAGGCATCGAAGTCCGGCAAGGGCCAGGTGGTCGACACCGCGATGTGCGACGGCGCGGCGTCGCTGATGTCGATGTTCTTTGACCTGACGGCCAACGGCCGCTGGGTGGAAGGGCGCGACCAGAATATGCTCGACGGCGGCGCGCACTTCTACGGCGTTTACGAGTGCTCCTGCGGCAATTTCGTCTCGGTCGGTTCGATCGAGCCGCAATTCTACGCCCTGCTGCGCAAGCACGCCGGCCTTAGCGAGGCCGCGTTCGATGCCCAGATGGACCGCAAGGCGTGGCCGACGCTGAAGCAGAAGCTCACGGAAATATTCAAGAGCAAGACGCGCGAAGAGTGGTGCAAGATCATGGAAGGCACCGACATCTGCTTCGCGCCGATCCTGACCATGGCGGAAGCCCCGAAACATCCACACATGGCCGCGCGAAAGGTATTCGTCGAGCGTCATGGCGTGACGCAGCCAGCGCCCGCCCCGCGCTTCTCGCGGACGCCGTCAGCGATCAGGGAGCCGGTGACAGCAGAGCTTGGTGACGTGCTGAGCGAGTGGAAACGATAACCGTCGTCTCCATCCGCTCGGCGTAGGGTGGGCAAAGCGCGGCGCGCCCACCATCCACGTTTGGTGCAAGAAAAGGTGGGCACGCTGTGCTTTGCCCCCCTACGGAATCCTCACGCCGCGTGATCGACTTTCAGCACGCCGCGGCGGATCTGATCTTCCTCGATCGATTCGAACAGAGCCTTGAAGTTGCCCTCGCCGAATCCATCGTCGCCCTTGCGCTGGATGAATTCGAAGAAGATCGGTCCGATCGCGTTCGCCGAGAAGATCTGCAGCAGCACCTTGGTCTGGCCGCCATCGACCACGCCCTCGCCGTCAATCAGGATGCCGTTCTTCTGCAGCCGCGCAACGTCCTCGCCATGCCCGGGCAGGCGCTTGTCGATCTTCTCGAAATAGGTGTCGGGCGGTGACGGCATGAACGGCAGGCCGGCCGCGCGCAGCGTCTCGATGGTCTGGTGGATGTCGCGCGCGCCGCAGGCGATGTGCTGGATGCCCTCGCCGCGGTAGAGGTTGAGATATTCCTCGATCTGCCCGGAATCGCCGGCGTCCTCGTTGATCGGAATCCGGATCTTGCCGTCCGGGCTGGTCAATGCCCGCGAGAACAGGCCAGAGGCGCGGCCCTCGATGTCGAAGAAGCGGATCTGGCGGAAGTTGAACAGTTTTGCGTAGAAGCCGGTCCAGACATCCATGCGGCCGCGATGGACGTTATGGGTGAGGTGATCGATGTAATAGAGCCCCGAGCCCTCAGGACGCGGGTTGTTCTCGCCGAGCCATGCGAACTCGAGATCATAGGCCGAGCCCTTCGCGCCGTAGCGATCGACCAGATAAAGCAGGCTGCCGCCGATGCCCTTGATCGCGGGAACATCGAGCGTCTTCTGCTCGGCAGCAATGTCAGCGGGCTCCGCGCCGAGCGACAGCGCGCGCTCATAGGCGCGCTTGGCATCGACTACGCGGAACGCCATCGACGGCGCGCACGGCCCATGCGCGGCGACGAAGTCATGGCCATGGGTGCCCGGCTCCTCATTGACGAGATAGTGGATGTCGCCCTGGCGATAGATCGTGATCTTCTTCGTCTTGTGGCGGGCGACCGGCACATAGCCCATCAGCTTGAACAGGCGGTGCAGCTCTTCCGGGTTGGGATGCGCGTATTCGACGAACTCGAAACCATCCGTGCCCATCGGATTGTCGGCGCTGATTTCGGCCGGCGGCGCATCGTGCGGAAACGGACCCATTGCGATTCTCCCTAGACTTGGCTTGACCGAATCTCCACCGGTCCGGCCGCAAGGTGCGTGCAAAATGGCGCGCGATGAGCTAGCATTATGCACAATCTGTGCATCGTAATGGCAAATAGCGCATGGTTCAGTTGGACACATTCGATCTCAAGCTGCTGGCCGCGCTGCAGGACGACGGCCGGCTGACCAACCAACAGCTCGCCGATCTCATCGGTCTGTCGGCCTCGCAATGCTCGCGGCGGCGGATGCGGCTGGAAGAGGAGAAGGTGATCTCGGGCTATCACGCCGACCTTGCCGGCGAAGTGCTCGGCTTCGAGCTGATCGCCTTCATCCAGATCACGCTGGCGACGCACTCGCCCGACAACGCGAAGAAATTTCGCGAGTTGGTGGGCCGCGTCGATGCGATCCAGGAGGCCTATTCGCTGACGGGAGACGCCGACTATCTCCTGAAGGCCGTGCTGCGCAATCTCAAGAGCCTGTCCGACATCGTCAACAACGTGCTGATGCCGCACCAGAGCGTCGCCCATGTGCGCTCTTCGATCGTGCTGGACAAGCTGAAGGAGCGCGCGAAATTGCCGTTGAGCACGATACAGAAATAGCATGGCGCAAATCGAGGGAATTCCGTCATTCGAATGGCGGACCAGTCTTGCGATGATACAACTCGCTCCATCATGAGAAACGACCATGGCGCTGCAACTGCGACCGAACTGCGAATATTGCGACAAGGACCTGCCGCCAAGCGCGACGGAGGCGATGATTTGCTCCTATGAATGCACCTTCTGTGCCGATTGCGTGGAGCACAAACTGTTCAACGTCTGCCCGAACTGCGGCGGCGGCTTCGCGCCGCGTCCGATAAGGCCATCGCAGGAATGGCGATCGGGCGTGTGTGCCGTCAAGCAAACGCCGTCGGAGAAGCGTGTGCATTTGAAGTACGGTGTCGAGGACATCGCCGCGCATTCGGCACGGCTGCGCGACATTCCGCCGGAGAAGCGCTAAAGTGGCCACACCATCATTGCGAGCGAAGCTGCGTAGGGTGGGCAAAGCGAAGCGTGCCCACCATCACGAGCGGAGTGCTTGAAGGTGGGCACGCTTCGCTTTGCCCACCTTCATATGGGGATTTGTGAGTCAAGGCCTTTCGATTGGCTTGAGTGAGGTTGGCACGGTGCGAGGGCGGCGCGCGGAGCCATGCGTAGCGCAGCGCGCCGACCGTGTTCCGGGCGAGGATTGGCTTCCGAAGATTTCTGCAGCTCACTGCATCACCTCATATCCGGTCGGACTGGTGTGGTCCGGACCCACATTCCGCATGCTTGCGGCGAGGAAGCCCTGAGGATGAGACCCATCTACAAAACGGCTGTTTGTTCGGCCCATGGGTGGCACGGTCATCATCCATCC
>NZ_JAGKJI010000082.1 GCF_020329485.1 Bradyrhizobium cenepequi | reverse complement strand
ATCCACTGGCACCGCTCCGGCTTTCGCTGCTATTGGCGCTGGAAGTCACGATCTTTGGGAGGGCGACCGCCGATCGAAACCGAGCTGCGCGCGTTGATCCGGCGGATCAGCGTCGAAAATCCGCTGTGGGGCGCGCCGCGCATCCACGGCGAACTGCTCAAGCTTGGGTTTGAAGTCGCGCAGTCGAGCGTCGCCAAGTAATGGTCAAACGGCGGGGGCCGCCCAGCCAGGGATGGCGGACCTTCATGCGTAAGCACGCGCCGGACATTGCCGCCATGGACCTGTTCGTTGTTCCTACCATCGGTTTCGACCTGCTCTATGCCTTCGTCGTCGTTCGGCTCGACCGCAGAGACCTGGTCTGGATCAACGTCACAACACATCCGACGGTAGAATGGGTTGCACGTCAAATAACAGCAACCTTTCCTTGGGATGAGGCCCCGGACTATCTCATCCGCGATCACGACCGGATTTATCGCAGCGTTGTCACGCGCCGATTGCGCGCCATGGGCATCCGGGACAAGCCTACTTCACCGGCTTCACCTTGGCAGAACGGCTTTGCCGAACGGCTGATCGGATCGATCCGGCATGAGTGTTTGGATCACGTCATCGTTTTGGGTGAGGTGCATCTCCGCCGGATTTTAAAATCTTGCGCTCATTACTACAACGGCGTCAGAACTCATCGATCCCTGAACAAGGATGCGCCGGTCTCTCGCTCGGTCCAGCAAACCGGCGTCATCAGTTCACGCGCCGTCCTGGGCGGACTTCATCACCACTATGGTCGGATTTAGGGTTTTCGGTACACACACCTTCAATCATCTCCAGCCGCATCTTCTGTCGGGCGATCCGAGCCGCAAAGGTAGCAAGCGGGTGCTGTTCTACTCCGGCGACGATGCCGCTGCGAAGGCGCAGGTCGGAGCGCTGATCGCACGGCTGGGCTTCTTCGGCACCGACCTTGGTCCTCTGGCCGTTGGAGGAAGCCTCGTCCAGTTCCCCGGAGGCCCGCTTCCCTCGCTGAACCTCGTGAAGTTCGGTTGAGGCACGGCACGCCCTGGAGGTCGATAGCTTGCGGGCGTCTCTCCTCGATACGTCCAAACGTTCAGTCTGCACCTTTTTGAACGCGCGACCTTTGACTTTATCAGATTATTCGCGGCCGCCGGCGCGTATCTGGCGACCGTTAACAAGCATCACGAAAAGGACCGTCCATGTCTAGCATCGAACCGGACTACGACCATGTGCTTCGATCGAACCTGGAGCGTGTCTTCAACGAGCGCGACGATGCCAAGAGGGACGCGGCCATCGCCGAGTTGTAGTCGACGAACCGATCATGTACGAACCAACGAACATCGTTCGAGGTCGCACGGAGATATCGAGAATCGCTGCATCCTTGCTAGAGCAGTTCGGCCCGACCTTCACCTTCCATACCGACGGATCGGCTGTCGGTCACCACGGGCTTGGACATCTCTCCTGGCATGCCGGAACGGAGGACAAGCCCATTACGGTGACCGGCACCGATATCGGCGAAATCGTCGACGGGCGCATTTCGCGTCTATGGGTTCTGTTGAATCTTCCGCTGGAAAAGTAGATGCGAACGTCCACGTGCGCTCCGATAAGGCTTGGCGGAGGAAGATGCCATATGCTTCGCCCTAAGGAGGAAGTCCGAGAAGCTGGAGGAATGATCGGGCTACTCTGTTTCGTACTGGCCGTACCGCTCTCCAGGATTTGATCGTCCTTCGCGGAAGAACCACAGTCAGCTTACTCGTCCAGGATAAATCGAATGCAGTTTCTGAGTTCATCCACGGCCCGGGCAACGCGATGTGCACCCGCCGCTGTCAGGCTGTCCGCTTGATGATATCCCCAGCCGACGCCTATTGATCGCAATCGCGCCGCTTTGGCCATTTCCATGTCAAACGTGGTATCGCCGACGAAGATCGCGTTATCCGGCGTCACGCCCGTCGCAGCGAGTGCCTGAAGCAGCATCGCTGGATGCGGCTTGGAGGGCGCCATGTCGGCGGCCTGGATCGTCTGAAAGTAGCCGCTCCATTGCAGCGCTTCCAACGCGGGAGCGACGGTGTCGGACCTGTGACCGGTAGCGATGCCCAGGGTGATACCCGGGGCGGAGCTCAGTTCAAACAGAAGCTCGGCTATGCCGTCGACCGGTTTCTCGGCAAAGGCGGGATCGGCTCGCAACTGCGGAAGCAAGAGATCATAGGCCCTGACCATTTCGCGGATTGGTGCCATCGGGCCGGCAAGTTGCCTGAGGATAACATCGAGCGATTTCCCGACCAGCGCCAGACTGTTGGCCGGTGACGGCAGAGGCAATCGAAACTCTGAAAACACGGTTCGATGGCTCTCCAGGATCAGGGAGCGGCTGTCCACCAACGTGCCGTCGAAGTCAAAGATGATCAGCTTCACGTCAGTCACCGGTGAAGGCATGAGTAGATGCGAACCAATTCCCGGGTCTGCACGGGAACGGCGAGCTCGGCATCCCTACTCTTGGCAGCCGTTGAGCAGGATAGCCAAAAATAGTTTCCTGAGGGATCGATGACCAGCCGGTTCGGCGAGAAATTCGAGAGGATGATCGATAGATACGGAATGGTCGAGAACCACGACAGGGGCGCGAGAGCTGGCGCAATCCGCTCGGACGAAACGAAACGCGGATTTCCGAGTGCTGGGTCCGACTCGTTGCCTGTCGCGAGCGACGCAATCGCGGTGCGGTAGTCGGTCCACGCCGCAACGAATTTCCTGGTCTCGATCGCATGAATTAAGGTCACCGCAACAAAGATCGAGGCTAGCGCGCACAGTGTCCCGTCACGGGGCGAGATAAGGGCGCGCTGCAGCCTCGCCAATCCATTGAGGACGAGTCCTTCCTGGGTCAGGGCGGACAAGGTTGCCATCGCGCCGAGCAAGGGAGTGGCGATGACCAGCGCAGTCCGCAGATAGTAGCGGCTGCTCGCATGGACGGAATGGTCGAAACGGAGCCAATAGATGCAAAGCAATCCGAGCAAGATTCCCAGAGCGTAGATGCACGCCCATCCGGGAAGCCATATGGAGATCAGTACCAAGATTCCGGCATAAGCGATGACTGCCGTCAGCACTACCAGCACGACCTCCACTTTGAAGATTTCGAGATCGAAGAAGTGTAGCGCGGCCCGCAAGAACGCGTCTGCATAGTAGTTGTCGGGCGGGAGTAGGACCTTCGACGCCGCGGCCAGGATCAAAATGATCATCAAACTGACCGCTGCGCGTACGAACGGCGCGCTCCGCAAGCCACGCGGCGCCAGTGTTGCCAGGATGGCCAGCAGCAACACCAGAGCCCCTTCATGCGTGAAGCCAAGCAGGAGCTGCGCGGTAAACACCAGGATGGCACCGGTGGTGTTTGGTTTGGCATAGTGGCTCAGTACCAGCGTGGGCCAGAATATCGCGTGGGCGAGCCACATTTCGGTGGGAAAGCCGAAGATCAGCGGGCAGAGCAGGGCTGTCGAGCCGCACGCGTAGACAAAGATGAGACGGCCGGGCGACCGGTCGGCCACGTAGGTCACGGCCAGTCCCAGCAACGGAGCAATATAGAAAAGCAGCCCGTAAGCGATGACGCCAACCCAGGGATTGCCCGTAATTCCGACCAGCGCCTGGGCAGGCAACAGGGTCAACAGGAAGACGGACGTTCGGCCGGAAATGTTATGCCAGTGGAAGGCCCAAACGTCTTGGACCGCAACCGCGTAGGAAAACATGGCGCCGTCGCCATAGAGCTCAAGCTGGTAGCAAAGCGCGACCACAACGAATGCGACGGACCAGCACAGGCCGGCCGCAATGATCAGAAGCCGGAATAAACTGTCATCCAGGCGCTGCGCCCGACCCGACATGTCAGCGATTGTCCGCACGAGGCACGATGCAGCTCAACGCAAATGGAGGCATTGCTGGCTCAGGACTTTTCGCCGGCCGAAGCCTTCAGAGTAACGAATTTGTGTCCGGAGCGTACTGCCTTCGTCGTCAGGTAGCGCCTGTTGTGGACATTGACCGACGCCTCGAGCGGGGCGCGGGCGGTGATCTCGATGCCAGCCTTTGTCAGCCCGTCAAGCTTGGCCGGATTGTTGGTTAGCAGGACGATCCGCGTGCAGTTGAGTGTTCGCAACATGAGCGCCGCAATGCCATAGTCGCGCTCATCGTCTTCGAAGCCCAGCGAGGTATTCGCATCGCGCGTATCAAGACCCGCGTCCTGCAATCGATAGGCCCGCATCTTGTTCGCAAGGCCAATACCGCGGCCCTCTTGGGCCAGGTACAGAATGATGCCACCGCCGAGGCTTTCGAGGCGCGTGAGCGCGAGTTGAAGCTGGTCGCCATAGTCGCATCGCCGAGAGCCGAACACGTCTCCGGTCAAACATGCCGAATGAAGCCGGACCGGCACCGGCTCAGCAAAATTGGGCTTACCGACGATGATGGCGACCTGATCCACACCGAGAGCATCTCGAAACACGACAAAATGCGCTGACGTTCCCGACGCCAGTGGAATTGAGGCTTCGCTCGCAACCGCCAGCACGTTCGTTGCGCTGGCAGCAAAGCGCTCGACCGCATCCGCCTCGACGGCGACCATCGAATGCATCAAGTCGCTACCGACGTTCGCCACTTTCGCTGCAAGGACCGCTGGCAGGCCGCGGTTCAGCTTACGGAGTCGGATCGCAGCCGCGGCAGCACGACCGGCGGCCTCAGCCTTTGCGGCAAAATGATCCTTCTCAGCCCCAGCAGCGAGACCGAAGATAGCGCCGGCGCCGGTCTCTGCGGAAAGCGGCAGCGCCATGGGCGTTGACGCCTCGATACCGATCGTGCGCGCTCGCTGCTGCGTGATGATCAGTTTCGGTGCGTTCGGACTGCACAGCATCGCAAACTCGTGCAGCCGTTGGTCGTCAATGCCCTCAAGGGGCAAAACGAACAAAACCTCACGCGGGACGATAACGCGAATAGGCCTATGCGCTTGCAGTTCGCTCAGGGCGCGGCCGACACTGAGGTGTTCCTTGCTACCAAACAGGGCCGAATTTGCTGGTCTTGGCGCGGCGCTCATTCGCGGGACCTTCTTTTACTGGGCGCGTTCGTGGAACACCGAAAGTCCTCAATCATTCCACTAGAAATCAGATGGATTTTTAGGATCTAGTGGCCGATAGTAGCATTGATAACTAGTGTCCCGAACCAGAAGTTCGCGACATTACGATGCCTGGGCTTGGGCATTGTATCGGCAGAAGCGTTCGATGGAAGCGAGGATGTCGTCGGCAGACTTGGTCCATTTGAAGGGCTTGGGATCGGTATTGTGATGACTGATGAAGTCCATGATGTCAGCGCGCAGAGCCTGAACGCTGCGATAGATGCCGCGCCGGATTTTCTTGTCGGTGATGAGTGCGAAGAAGCGCTCGACCTGATTGAGCCAAGACGGGCTGGTGGGCGTGAGATGGACATGCCAGCGTGGCCGTTTGGCGAGCCAGTTGCGGATCAGCGGGGCTTTGTGCGTGGCGTAGTTGTCCATGACGAGATGGACGTCGAGACCGCGCGGAACGGCGGCCTCGATCGCGTCGAGGAACTTGCGGAACTCTGCAGCACGGTGACGGGGATAACATTTGCCGATGACCTTGCCCGTCGCAATGTCGAGCGCAGCGAAGAGCGAGGTCGTGCCGTGGCGCGTGTAGTCGTGGCTGCGCCGTGCGGGCTGACCGGGGCGCATGGGCAACATGGGCTGGCTGCGGTCGAGCGCCTGGATTTGGGACTTCTCGTCCACACACAGGACGACGGCATGCTGGGGCGGGGAGACGTAGAGACCGACCACATCGCGCACCTTGGCCACGAAATCCGGGTCGGTCGAGAGCTTGAACGTCTCCATCCGATGAGGCTGCAAACCGAAGGCCCGCCAGATGCGCTGCACGCTTGAGACCGACAGCCCGCTTTCCTTCGCCATGCCGCGCGAGCTCCAGTGGGTCGCATCTTTTGGAAGGCTTTCCAAGGTCTTTACGATGGTGGCTTCGATGCGCGCATCACCGATCGTCCGGGGAGCTCCGGGCCTTGGCTCGTCGCGCAGGCCCTCCATGCGGTCCTGTACAAAACGCCGACGCCACTTGCCGACCGTCATCTCGACCACACCGAGCTTCGCCGCCACCTCCTTGTTCTGGCAGCCTTCCGCACAGGCCAGGACGATCCGCGCCCTCAATGCCAGGGCTTGGGCTGTCTTGCGGCGGCGAGCCAACGCCTTCAGTTCAGCCCGCTCCTCGTCGGTTAGGATCAGGGGTGCCAGTTGCCGCGCCATCGAATGCTCCATCGCTGTTGCCTGCAAAGACATGGCACAGCGATGCGACTCTGACGCGAATCCAATGATGCGAACTTGTGACTCAGAACATTAGCGAAACCTCGAATTTTGATTTCTGCCGTGCAGCTTAGCAATTTTCCGACCCGCAAATTTGCTTCTCCCGACACTTGGGAGCGCTTTGTTGAGCGTTTTCGTGGGGGTCAGCAACCGCTCCCGCAAACCTGGGCGGATTTATTCGGCCCCTTGCACAACGGTACGGTCGACGATCTCGTGATTGTGGGGCAGGTCGGCCAGTCGCTCGACGGTCGGATCGCGACAGCGACGGGCCACTCGAAATACATCAACTGTCCGGCCGGCATTGAGCATCTGCACCGGCTGCGCGCGCTGGTCGATATTGTCGTGGTCGGCGTTGGAACGGCGCTGGCCGATAACCCGCAATTGACGGTCAGACAGGTCGCCGGCCCCCATCCGGCGCGCGCCGTCATCGATCCGAGAGGACGCCTCGGAGCGAATGCGAGATTGTTCGCCGACGACGGCGTCCGTCGTCTGTTGATCACGGCAGAAGGGTCGCGGGTCACGCCACCGCCCGGCGTCGAGATCATCGCGCTGCCGGCGACGGACGGAAACATTGCGCCTTCTGCGATCGCCGCGTCGCTGAAGCGGGCAGGGATGCGCCGGATCTTGATCGAGGGCGGCGCTGACACCGTCTCGCGCTTTATCGCGGCTCGATGTCTCGATCGCCTGCATGTAACGGTCGCACCGATCATGTTGGGCGTCGGAGGTCCCGGCATCGAGTTGCCGCCGCTGGAGCGCGCAGACCAGGCCCATCGCATGCCGGTACGCGTGCACAGGATCGAGGACGATGTGCTGTTCGATTGTGATCTGTCCGGTCAGCGCGTGATGCTCGGCGTGGCAAAGAAGTCGACGTGACCCACGCGCATCGTTGAAACGCGTTCCCTGACTGCGTCTTTCCGTCTGACCAGCCAATTGCCGATATCGCGGCATGGTAGTGCCTCGACTTCACTCGCCGCAGCGGCCCATCCGGCCAGCAATTCGACCTGGATATCCTGATCGGCCGCTCCAATCACCCAATCGGATTTGCCGTGCGCTACCCGATATCCGCGCGCCTCAAACCGGGCGATAGCGGCAGCGGAAGCCGATGGACCCAGCGCCGGCCCAAAGCCCTTGTCGGTGCGTTGATGGGCATTCACCGATGATGTGATCGCCGCATCGAGCGGATCGGCCGGATGCAGGTCGATGCGGCCATCATAGGTCAGCGCCGCATAGAGGGGCAACGCGCGCGCCGCGACATGCTGGGTAAAGCGATCCAGCCAGTTTTCGGAGACGAGATCGAGCACCGCCGAGATGGTGATCAGGTTCTTCGTGCCGTCGAGCGTCGCTTCGAAATGGCCGCTGAGGTCGAGCGGAATGGCATTCAGCCTGACATCGCCGCTAAATTTTCCGCTGCATGCCAGCGTCAACAGGCGGCGGTCGTTGTCCACGAGATCCCAGCGCTGTCGCGCCGGCAGGCGTGAACTGAGCGCGCGGACGGTGGAGCCTGCGCCGCAGGCGAGATCGACGACGCTTATTGCGTCCTGCGACTGGAACCTGGCGGCTACCGCATCGAGCACGATCGGATCGCGAGCGCACAAGTCATAGCGTTCCCGCAGAGCCAACCATTCTGCAGAGAAGCCGCTCATGCGAGCTTTCCAAGGGCGCCGGCGAAGATCGCGCCGGATTGCCGCCAGGTGGGCAGCATCCGCGCCGCCACCAATGCCGCATCCGACAGACGGCGGCGCAAATCCACATCGGAGATGACGTTACGCAGGGCTTCTGCCAGCGCGGTCACGTCGCCGGCGGTTACCAGCACGCCGGCCTCTTGCGGAACGGTGTCTGGGATCGCTCCCGCGTTTGTCCCAATCACCGGAAGGCCGTGCGACAATGCTTCGGCATAGGCCATTCCGTACCCCTCAAAGCGTGAGGCGAGGACGAACAGATCGGCTTCGCTATAGAGCACGGCGAGCCGTTTGGCTGACACGACGCCAAGCGCTTCGATCCGGCCGGTAAGCCCGTGTTGAGATATGCTTGCCTGAAGTCTTGCTGCCTCGTTTGGATCGCGCGTCAGGTCGCCTGCGATCGTTAGCCGCCACGGAAGGTCGGCGAGCCTCGCAAGGGCGGCAATGAGTACGTCGAATCCTTTGCGAGGCACGACGGCGCCGACAGACAGCAAATGCGGTACTTCGCTTTGACTTCTTAATGACTGCGGCACCGGATCGCTACCGGGCCTTGCCACCGTGATGTGCTCGACTGCTACGCCATAATCAACGGCGACCAGCCTTGCGGTCGCAGGGCTAGTCACCACGACTTCGTGCACCGCAGCAAGTGCGGCTTGTTCGCTGCCACGCAGCACATTGGCCCGATCGGCAGATAATCCCCATTCCAAAGCCAGGGGATGATGCACGAGCGCGACCAGCGGATTCCGACCCGCAAGCTCCGCCGCGATATCCGGTATGACTCCCAGAGCCAGGCCGTCCAGCACGATCGGTCGGCCGATTGGCACCTCTAGCAGGAGCGACCGCGCCGCAGTCCGGGTCGTCTCATTGGGCGAAGGAAATCCCTTGCCAAGATCCAGACACTCGACGTCCCACCCCAATTGACGCAGTTCGGCTATGATTCGCCGGTCGTAGGCGTAGCCGCCGGTTGGCGTATCAAGACTGCCTGGCACGGCGAAGACGACGTGCTTCACCACAAGGGCGCCTCGTATTGCGCGCGCGCAACGTGCGACTCGGAGAGTGTGATGCGCAGGGCCTTGAGCTCCCGCCCGGGACGGCCGAGTTCACCGGCGCGGGCGGGCTTTGCCAGGCCGTCGAAAATATATTTGGACAGGAATTCCGTGGTGGTGTTGCTACCCTTGAATTCGGGCACGTCGTCGAGATTGCGGTAGTTGAGCGGCGTCAGCACCGCCTTCAACGCATCGTGAGCGCGGCCGATGTCGATGACGATTCCGTTGTTGTCGAGCGCTTCTGCGATGAAGGCCGCATCGACCACGAAGGTCGCCCCATGCAGTGCCTGCGCGGGCCCGAAAACCGCGCCGTGGAAGGAATGAGCGATCATGATGTGGTCGCGAACTTCGACGGTGAACAAGGCGGCTCCTTACGAGTAGATGATGGGTTGACAGAGTATCCCGCTTCCGGGGTCGAGAATTCCCGGCAGCCGTTGCGGCAAATCGTGAAACGCAACCGCCGGTGCCAGTAATGCATCGAGCCGTGGATCACAGAGCAGCGCAATGGCGGCGGCGAGACGGCGGCCGTGTGTCCAACGTGGGCGGTGCGATGGAGCGATCTGTCCGACCTGGCTCGATACCAGCCGAAGCCGGCGGCTGTGGAAGGGGCCTCCCAGCGTGGCGGTCACTGCTGCGTCACCGTACCAGCTCATTTCGAGCACAGTCGCTTCGTCACCGGCCAATTCGAGCGCGGTGCGCAGTCCATCAGGTGAACCGCTGGCGTGAACGACGAGGTCACAATCTCCTATTGCGTCTCCGGGTCCCGTGAAACTAACCCCGAGCTTTCCAGCTAATTCCGCGCGGGTCGGATTGATATCGATAAGCGTAACGTCCGTCCCGGGAATCCGCCCGCACAGATAGGCGACGAGGGAACCGACCACGCCGGCCCCTATGATGACGATGCGATCGGCTGGTCCCGGTGCGGCGTCCCATACACCGTTAAGCGCGGTTTCCATATTAGCCGCCAGCACCGCGCGGTGTGGTGGCACCTCTTCAGGAAGCGCCAGGACTGCGCCTACAGGGATGTTGAAAGCCGTCTGGTGCGGATACAGCGCAAAGACATTTTTGCCGCGCAAGACGTAGTCGTCGCTCTCGACACGTCCAACGGCGGCGTAGCCGTATTTGGCGGGAAAGGGAAAATCGCCCGCCATGAACGGCGCGCGCATCCGCTCGAACTCGCCCACGGGTACACGTCCGCCAAACACCAGCGATTCAGTTCCGCGGCTGATCGCGCTATAGAGCGTTTTCACGCGTACTTCGCCGGCACCAGGCGCAGCCATGGCTTCCTGGCGAATCTCGACCTCGCCGGGTCGGCAATACCAAAGGGCCGAAGCAATTTCGGCGCATGCACCAACAGCCATTTTCTTCGATCTCGAACTTGGAATTTCCGCCGACTTGACGTGTTATAAGGAGTAATCTGCACCGCCCGCCGGCGAATGAGAAGTCGTAACCTGCTGCAAGTAGCCCGCCACGTAATGATACAAGCTGATGCCGACGAGAACAGCGCCCTCGCGCGGCGGGCGATTTTTGCCGTCCTGTTCTTGGCGATCATGGGAGGATCGCTGTGGCTGGCCGCGCTGGCGTTGACGCCGGGCGGATTTGGAATCCTCGACCTTACGGCGCTATTCCTGTTTGCCGTCACCTTGCCATGGATGGTCGCGGGATTTTGTAACGCCGTGATCGGCTTCGTGATCATGCGCTTTTTCGCCGATCCCGTGGCTGCGGTGCTGCCCGCGGCCGGGCTGATCCGGGACGATGATCTCGTGACGGCGTCGACTGCGGTCCTTTTGTGCGTTCGCAACGAACTGCCAGCGCGCATCATCCGCAACCTGGAACCGATGCTTGAGGGTCTCCATGCTTCAGGATATGGCGAGCGCTTCCATCTTTACCTTCTCAGCGACACCAACGATGCCGATCTTGCGGCCAGGGAAGAGGCGCATTTTTCCGAATTGATCGCACGTTGGCACGATCGGATCGCCATCAGCTACAGACGGAGAAGGGTGAACACCGGCTTCAAGGCCGGCAATATCCGCGAGTTCTGCGAGCGCTGGGGAAGCCGCCATGAGCTTGCGGTCACGCTCGATGCCGACAGCTTCATGCCCGCGGATGCGATCATCCGACTCGTTCGCATCATGCAGGTGGATCCCAGACTTGGTATCCTGCAAGGCCTCATCGTCGGGCTGCCATCGACCAGCCTGTTCGCTCGCATCTTCCAGTTCGGCATGAGGCTCGGCATGCGCTCCTATACGATTGGGAGTGCGTGGTGGCAGTCCGATTGTGGCCCTTATTGGGGGCACAACGCCGTCCTGCGGCTCGAACCGTTCATCAAGCACTGTCAGATTCCGCTGTTATCGGAGGGAGGCGAGGCGGAGCGGCATATCCTCAGTCACGACCAGGTCGAGGCGGCGCTGATGCGGGCTGCCGGCTACCACGTGCGCGTGGTGCCAGGGGAAGATCTAGGGTGGGAGGAAAATCCGCCGACACTGCTGGAGTTCATGCGCCGCGACCTGCGCTGGTGTCGGGGCAACATGCAGTACTGGCGGCTTCTCGCGCTACCGAACCTCAGATCGGTCAGCCGCTATCAGCTGGTGCTTGCGATGCTGATGTTCATAGGCTCTCCGGCATGGATCGGTTTGCTCGCGCTCGCAGTGGTCGCGCTCGTACGGAGTGACGATGTCGCCATGATCATGCGCCCGGATGCCGGAATTGCGCTCTTGGCGTGGGTGCTCGTGATGTGGTTTGCACCGAAGATCGCGGGGGCCTTCGACGTCCTGCTCGCGCCGAAGGAGCGCCGTGCATTCGGCGGCGCGAGCCAGTTCACCGTTAATTTCGTCCTCGAAGCCATCTACTCGATGGTCCTGTGTCCGATCCTCTGGATCAGTCACACGATTTTTCTCCTTGGCCTGTTGTTTAACCGCGAGATCAGCTGGATGGGGCAGGTGCGCGACGATCATGCGGTGCCTTTGAAGCTGGCGCTGCAGGGGCTGTGGCCACAGACGCTCGTCGGATGGGTCGCGCTCAGCCTTGTGCTGGCACGCACGCCATGGGCACTTCCATACGTTCTTTTGCTTGCTGGCGGCCCGGCCGTGGCAGTTCCCTTTGCGATGGTGACAGCCTGGCCTGCACTCGGCAGCCTTGCAGCCCGCATAGGCGTCGGCCGGCTGCCTGAGGAGACGGCAACGCCGGAGGATCTTCTGGAGTTGGCGTTGCCTGCGATCAAGTCGGAGAGCCAGCCGCCTCTGGCAAGCTCGGCGTAACCGATGCTCGGCGCCGTCAGGGCCGGACGTGCCACCCTCAGGTCATTCCGTATCTACTACGGAGACAAGAAGCGGGCTGCGGCGATGGACAGGTTCTATGGCAACTTCATCCGGCCCGGAGATCTGGTGTTCGACGTCGGTGCACATGTCGGCGATCGTGTTGCCTCGTTTCGCCGGCTCGACGCGCGCGTTGTCGCGGTGGAGCCGCAGCGTGCGATGGTCAGGACTCTCAGGCTGCTCTATGGCCGCAGCAAATCCGTGGCGATCGAAGCGGTTGCGGTAGGGCGCGAGCCGGGCAGGGCGCGCATGCTGATCAATATCGACAACCCGACCGTGTCGTCGGTCTCTCCGACGTTTGTTGACGCCGCGCGGGGCGCGCCCGGTTGGGAAACCCAGCGCTGGAGCAAGACTGTCGATGTCGAGGTCACAACGCTGGATCGGTTGATCGCCAAACACGGCATTCCGGCATTCATCAAGCTTGACGTGGAAGGTTTTGAGGCCGAGGCGTTGCATGGGCTGTCACGCGCAGTGCGCTCGCTTTCATTTGAGTTCACCACCATTCAGCGTGATGTGGCACTAGCCTGCGTCGAGCGCTGCTCAGCGATGGGCTACGCGCGTTTCAACGCGGTCCTTGGGGAAAGCCAGACGTTGGTCGGGGTGTGGATGAGCGCGCGCGACATCGCGCGTTGGCTGATTGAGCTGCCGCAAGCTGCCAATTCAGGGGATATCTATGCCGTCGCGGACTGAGCGGCTGCCGCTGGAACAGAAGAATGTAGCGTTCAATTTCCGCTGGGGCTACTGCGCCTGCTTCGGTTCGACCGATGCAGTCCAGGTCTTGTAGTCGGCGTCGGAGACGCTCGGCAGCTTCTTGACGAAGGCCGCTATCGACCAGATTTCGTCGTCCCGAGCGCCCGCTTGCTCGAAGCTTGGCATGCCCGTCATGTTGATGCCGTTCTTGATCACCCAGAACAGTTGCGCGGGCGAAAGATCGCCTGCGACCTCCTTCAGATTCGGCGGGTCCGGATGCAGTCCTTCCGAGAGCTTCAGCCATTTGACGCCCGGTGCGCCGTGGCAATGCGAGCAACCGTAGCTGGCATAGGCTTGGGCGCCAGCCTGCACCATCGCAGCATCCCCAAACGAGGCAGGCGGGCTGTCGTCGGCATGACGATCGATGGATGCAGTCCGCACCCGGGTTAGCGCCCACGTTACGGCGGCGGGGTCTTCAGCCGTCGCGGCGACGCTATAGAACCCACCAAAGAAGAAGACGGCACAGCCAATGCCGAGCACGATCGCTAGTGCACCAATTGTCGCAAGAAAGCGCATGCAAAACCTCCGACCGTCTGTTTTGGGCCACCAAACTGAAAATAGTGGCCCAGCCTGGAATAACGAACTGCTCGAAAGGTTGCATATGATACGACATAATCGTCAAATTTGACGCTGTGTGTACCGAAAACCTTCGAGTTGATGAGGTGGCGGAATCGCCTAAGCTGGAAGTATGATCGGGTTACTCTGTTTCGTTCTGGCTTGGCCATTCAAGTCGAAGTTGCGGCTTGAAGCTGAGAACGCGGCTGTGTGTACCGAAAACTTTAAGCTCGAGCGTAGTGGTGGTGAAGACCGCCGAGGATGGGGAACAATCTGATGCTTCCGGTCCGCTGAACCGGGGGGCAACCGGCGCGTCCTTGTCCAACGACGGTGCGTTCCGATCTCGTTGTAGTAGCGTCCGTACGATTGCAGAATCTGACGCAGATGCACCTCGCCCAGGACAATGATGTGGTCCAAACACTCGCGGCGGATCGATCCGATCAACCGTTCGGCAAAACCATTCTGCCACGGCGAGGCTGGTGCAGTAGGCTTGTCCCGGATGCCTATGGCGCGCAATCGCCGCCTAACGATGGTGCCATAGATACGCTCACGATCACGAATGAGGTATTTTGGGGCTTCATCCCAAGGAAAGGCCTCGGTGATCTGACGTGCAACCCATTCCGCGGTCGGATTTCTTGTGACGTTGATCGAGACAAGCTTTCTGCGGTCCAGCCGGACGATCACGAAGGCATAGAGCAGGTCGAAACCGATGGTCGGAACAACGCACAGGTCCATGGCGGCAATGTCCGGCGCGTGATTGCGCAGGAAGGTCCGCCATCCCTGGCTTGGCGACTGTGGGTACCGCAAACCTAAACCCGCGCATAATGGTGATGTAGTCCGCCGAGTATGGGGAACGATTTGATGCTTCCGGTCCGGTGAACCGGGCGAGTGACCGGCGCATCTTTGTCCAACGACCGATGTGTTCTGATGTCATTGTAATAGCGTGCGTAAGATCGCAAAATTTGGCGTAGATGCGTCTCACCAAAAACGATGATGTGGTCCAAGCACTCGCGGCGAATCGATCCGATCAACCGTTCGGCAAAACCATTCTGCCATGGCGAGGCTGGTGCGGTCGGCTTGTCCCGAATGCCCATGGCCCGCAATCGGCGTGTGACGATGGTGCCATAGATGCAAGCCCGGTCTCGGATGATGTAGCCCGGCGCCTCGTCCCAAGGAAATGCCTCGGTGACTTGGCGGGCAACCCATTCGGCCGTCGGATTCCTTGCGACGTTGACCCAGACCAGGTTTCTGCGGTCCAGTCGGACGATGACGAAAGCATAGAGCAGATCGAAGCCTACGGTCGGAACAACGAACAAATCCATGGCGGCAATGTCCGGTGCGTGATTACGCAAGAAGATCCGCCATCCCTGATGGGACGGTGCTCGCCGCCTGACCATGTATTTGGCAACGCTTGATTGAGCGACCTCAAACCCGAGTTTGAGAAGTTCGCTGTGGAGGCGCGGCGCGCCCCAAAGTGGGTTCTCGACGCTCATCTGCCGGATCAACGCGCGCAGCCCCACCGCGATTGGCGGCCGCCCTCCGAGTGAGCGCGATTTCCAACGCCAGTAGCGGCGAAACCCGGCCCGATGCCACCGCACGAGCGTCTCGGGCCGGATGATGGTAAGAACCTGAAGGATAGACGGGAACCAACGATACAGCCGGACAAAGAACCAGCGATCACTGTTCGCGAATTGGATCCGGCCGGGCAGCCTGTGCCGCAAGATGATCAACTGATGTCGAAGCGCCGCGTTCTCAGCCTCAAGCCTCATCTTTGACTTGAATGGCGAGACCAAGACGGCCAGGACGAAATACAGAAGCCCGATCATTCCGCCAGCTTAGGTGATTCCGTAGCGTCATCAACTCGGACGAGGTTTTCGGTACACACACCATGGCGCGCAATCGACGTGTGACGACAACACCGTAGATGCGGTCACGATCGCGCATCATGTAATGCGAAGCCTCATTCCAGGGAAATGCCTGCGTGATTTGACGCGCAACCCATTCGGCGGTCGGATTTGTTGTGACGTTGATCCAGACGAGCTCTCTGCGATCTAGCCGGAGGATGACGAAGGCGTAGAGCAGGTCGAAACCGATCGTCGGGACGACGAAGAAGTCCATGGCGGCAATCTCCGGCGCGTGGTTGCGCAAGAAGGTCCGCCATCCCTGGCCGGGCGGCCCCCCGCCGTTTGACCATATACTTGGCGACGCTCGACTGCGCGACCTCAAACCCGAGCTTAAGCAGTTCGCCGTGAATGCGCGGCGCACCCCACAGCGGATTCTCCATGCTCATCTGTCGGATCAATAAGCGCAACTCGGTGTCGATCTGCGGTCGGCCTCCTGGAGATCGCGACTTCCAACGCCAGTAGCAGCGAAAACCGGCCCTGTGCCAACGCACCAGCGTCTCGGGCTGGATGATGGTAAGGACCGACAAGATTGATGGAAACCAGCGATACAGCTGGATGAAGAACCAGCGATCATGGTTCGTGAGCCGGACGCGACCACGCAGCCTGCGCAAGACCATCAATTGATGTCGAAGCACTGCCTTCTCAGCCTCAAGCCGCACCTTCGACTTGAATGGCGAGGCTAGGACGGCCAGCACGAAACAGAGCAGCCCGATCATCTCGCCAGCTTAGGCGATTCCATCACATCATCAACTCGGATAAGGTTTTCGGTACACACAGGCATGACCATGCACGTCAACAAGGTCCACCACGTTACCACCATCACCCGTGTTGCCGAGGACCTCGGCGAAGATGAGGACTGGCTGTCAGACGTTGCGAGCGAAATGGAGATCGAGGACGGCGTCATCTGGGTCTATAGCGTCGGAGAAGATGGCGTCCAGGCGTTCACCGACTTCGGTATCGAAAACCTGATCGAACTCATCCGGATGTACAAAGAAAATCCGGAATGGCTCAAGCACTGGCAGTCCGAATAATCCAACCAAGCTGCGGCCTACGCCGGATGCGTACGGCCGACCATACGCACGGCTGAGCTTACCGGGGGGCAAATCCGGTGGTCCGCTGGAGACGGGTAGCGATGTAGCCGCGCAAAGAAGACGACGAACGAGCTATGAGCCGGCTAATCTGGTGCCATATGCTTTGTCGGCCTACGGCTTTAGTGCTCACCGAGCATGATCACCCGGTCGAATGCCGCGTCGACGCCATCCATGAACGCCAACGCGCGGGGCAGTGATGGTGCCTCGTAGGTGATGGCGCCGCCAGGGCCGCCCCACATGATCTCGACGTGCCAGTGATCGCCGACCCGGGCGATCGACCCGGCCAACGTGTTCGGGGCGCGCTTGATGTTCACCCTGTTGTTGTCAACTTGGTCGGTTCGGAACGTTGTCATGGTTCGGCCCTTCTTTGTCTCGGGCCTCCGCCTGGATTACGGCCGTATTTAAACTCGCCCGCATCTTTGGTGTTCCGAAATCCGGCCTGCAGACAACACATCAATGGACCTTGGCGGTCCCGCTGCTGGCGCAAGGAGCTGGCGTTTGCCGTATCGAACTGTTCAATAGATCTCGCAATGCAATCAAATTGTCCAACGTCATAACAATGCGAGCACGCACGACGCTTTCATGCTTAATCCGATCCGAATCGAATAGCGGACCTGCCTTTGGGCGAACGTTTGTAAAGGTGAGCGTCATAAGCGGCCCTGGCCCCGACGCCAGATTGATTTTCCCCATGCAAAGCGTTTCCGGAATATTGCCTAGGTCTACCGTGAGCGGATCCTCGGCCATGGATGGTCTCCCAAAAAATCTTCCGGTCCTGATGGCCTGTTGACGATAGTCCTCCCCCACTTGCGGAGTCTTTGCGCATCAGGAGCTAAAGCTGAAGTACGCTTGAGCGACTGCTTCGTTCCTATGCGCCCGCGTTCAGGGCGGTGGGCCCGCTGGCCTCGATTCTTTTTTTGGGGCTTTTGGCAATGCTCGAGCTGAACGCGATGTAGCTCGTCAGCAGGGTCAGCCGAGGTCCCATGCGGGATGAGTATCAGTCGCTAAAGGAACTGCGGTTCTGGGGCGCAATGGTGACCGGTTTGCCCAGCCGCAGCCATGTTCCTTGTTCTGGTGACCAATTTCGAGCAAGAGATCACGAACCGAATCGAGCTGCTACGCGAACAGCTCGGCGCCTTCCGGCGTGATCTTCACGTAGGTGCCGCTCTCGTGCATCCAGAACCAGCCGCGCTCGAAAGTCGGTCACGGCATTAGCGCACTGACCATGGCCATACCAACGAGGGTTGCGGTTTTTTGGCTTGCGGCTGGGCCGGGGTTGGCACCGGCTTTGGCTTTGGCGCCCGGGCGACATTGGCCGACTGCCGGGGACGCGGCAGTGGTATTTCGGGCATAACCTTTGGCTCCTCGGGGCTCACCTTTGGCTCTTCAGGCATCACCTTTGGCGCTGAAGCGTTGGCGATGACGCGGGCGAGTTGTTCCTGGCTTGCGTTGAGGCGCTCGGTGAGCGTCTGGCTTTCGCGCACCATCTGGATCTGGGTCGCCTTGATCTCGTCGATGATACTGTTGTTACGTGCCATTTCTTGCTGGCTCGCCTTGAGTTGGCTCGCGACATTTTCATTGTCGCGGACCAATTCTTCTTGCCTCACCTGGAGCTGTTCGACCGCTTGCCTCAAGGCAGCGAGATCGCGCGTCATCGGCTGGAGCTGCTGCGCCAAGACGGAAGACAGGGCGACAACAGACGGCGCCGCGTTTTTCGGCGCGACTGCTTCCAGCCGGGCCTGCGCCAGAGGTGCTGGGTCCGAGGGGGCTATCATCGCCGTATGAGCGGAGGACGACCACCACCAAGCAGCAACACCAATGGATGCTGCCAACAGAGAGCAGACGAAAGCCACGTGGCGCCAATTCGCCAATTGATGAGTCGTTGCCAGCGGGGCACGAGACGTCTTCATGCTGGTCGGCGGGACCGAAGGACTGACTCCCGCTTCGCGCGCCAGGTTCGAAAGCTGCTCCGCGATCTGCCGTTCCGCTAGCCTGTCGTCCAGCGTGGAATCCATTTGGTGCTCCGTATCCAAATACAATGGCACCCCGCCTGAGAACGATCCGCGCATCTGCGCTACATCGAGCAAACGGGACGCAGACGGTTTTTGAACCTACGAAGGTTCCCAGGGATGGGCATGCAGCTGCATGTCACGTTCGTCTTTTTTACCAGCTCGCCCCAGAACCGTAACAACTATGTTCTCGGCCGGAACTACGGACATGAA
>NZ_JAGKJI010000081.1 GCF_020329485.1 Bradyrhizobium cenepequi | reverse complement strand
GTCGTCGGCCCGACGCCGACACGCTCGCCAACCACGCGCGTCGAGAGCCCAGCCTCAAGGCTCAACCTCACAATCTCGCGCACATGGCGCATGATAACCCTCCTCGTCGGCATCCAATTCTCCAAGCTGATTCCAGCCGGAGAAATGACCCAACGATCAGGCCTCACACCATCCGAAACTGCGCGCGATCAAATCGGAATGCTGCGCGGAGAATGCTCGGAATGCTGCGCGCGATCATTTCGGAACCCTGCGCGCCATCAACTCGGTACGGTGCGCACCATCATCTCGGAATCCGCAGAAAAGGCAATTAAGTATCATGTCCGCGAGCCGGGGAGGGGATGGGATGGATGGGGTGAGATCGAAGTCGCGCTTCAGCGCTGCAAATGCTATGGCGTGGCCGGTCTCGACGCGATTCTCATTCATTCGAAGAGGGACGTGATGCCGACCAGGTCAAGGCATTCACGCGGGCATGGCGGCAGCCTTGCCCCCGCTATCATCGTGCCGACCACCTATGCCTCGGCCGCGATCTCTTCCGGGAATAGCCGCCTGCCAGAGCGCCCAGAAGGGCTAGCGAGCCTTCTTCGGGCAATTGCCAGCCGATTGCTGAGAAGGTAATTCTGGATAGGATCGCTCGCCCTCAAGCTGTCATCCGTGCCGCCTGTTCTCACT
The DNA here is from genome assembly GCF_020329485.1 of Bradyrhizobium cenepequi. Classification (GTDB taxonomy): domain Bacteria; phylum Pseudomonadota; class Alphaproteobacteria; order Rhizobiales; family Xanthobacteraceae; genus Bradyrhizobium; species Bradyrhizobium cenepequi. The sequence continues at coordinate 19,199 of NZ_JAGKJI010000081.1, read as the reverse complement.
CGCAGCGGCGTGATGTTGGCGATCGTGCTGGTCGCGGCCGCACCGAATGTGGCGCGTTGGACGATGCGTGCGTCACGCCGGAATACATTCCCTGAGCAACTTGGAGACGATTGATGAACATTGAGCGTCACGACGTCCTATTTGACGCGAGCCATCCTCTGCCGAGCAACTACCGTGCGCACCGGCACTCGGTTCATGCACGTCTGCTCGAGATCCTTCGCCAGAATCCGGGATGCCGCTTTCTCGAGATCGGCGTAGGACCGACCTTCAGGCAGGAACGGTTCAGGACCATCGACGACCTCGGCATCCACTATGTGGGGTTGGACTTCAAACACGTTTGCGCCGAACGCCGGGCCGACCTGGCCGCGGCCGGAATCGCCGATCGAAACATCAGGTTTCTGGGAACTCACGTAGGAACATACCTGTTCAACCTGATCAGGTTGGCCAGGAATCGGGAGACTTTCGATATCATTTATCTCGACGGTAACCACTCGATCTATGTAGATCTGGCGGCTGCCATCGCAGCGGTACGGCTGTTGAAGCCTGGCGCCCTGTTCCTCTTCGATGATGTGAGGTTTGCCTTCGGAAAGAGGCATCTGATCCAGGCAGTCGCTCAACATGCGGATGGCGACGCGACTGAGGACTTGAGAGGATCAGGCCAACGAACCTCACGTCACGATCATCATCCGCGACTATCTGATCCCCTTGTTCAGCTTTGAGGTGGAGCGCTCGTGGTCGGATCCTGATTGGATCGCACTCCGAGCCCCTAATATAAGTCCGCTCTGTGGATGCAGATATGACGGTTCTCGCGCTATTCGGCTCCTCGATTGTCGTCAACGGCCGATAACGGACGACCGGCTGGGTTGATCTTGGTATGCGTAAAGTTGCGGTCACGGTTGTTCGTATCCTTAAGCCTTCTACCATCGATCGTAAGTCGAGGACTGTAAGAGGCCTATTTGCCCGGGATGGCGTCACGAACCCGATCGGAGGATCTCGGTCTTGCGAGGAGGCCTTGAATATCTCGATCCAGAGACCCGTTCGCCCTTTCGGCTCCAGCGGTTAAAGCGGTTGTAAATTCTCGTGTGGCACCGTATTCCGCCGGACAATTCCGCCGGCAGACCCTGACGGCCGCATATGCACGATGCCGCTGATCACCCACCAGTCCTCCACCGATGCGCGCCACGCCGGCCAGGTGGCAGTAGGAGACAAGGCCCTTCCCAGTGCGTGTCACTCAATCAGTAAAGCTCCTTGCGCATCAAAGTTTCCATCAATCCAATGCCTTGAATCACTACTTGGCAAACCTGAGCGTCCTTATGGATGCCACTCCATGCCATGCATCGCAGCGGCGCTGTCGCATCTCCGACGTATGTCGTAGTGACTCGAGCAGCCATTCTCAGCAAATCTGCACAAGCGTCTGTTTCACTTGCCAGATGTTCGAGAACGCCCGAATTGGTATGACACTTGCTATTCTCACTCAAACTCCAGTTCCGGGGGTCCGAGAAGCGTATGCACAATGCCATCTGAATCAAGCAGGAGTTCTAAAATCGTCGATTGCCGCAAAATGCCGGTGGTCCTGCAGAGAAAAAATGAAACTCGACACGCCTGTGGTCCCTCACTTCTTATGTGCTCCGCTTGGCCTGGTGGAAAGCGAGAATGTCGGAGGCAGATTAAGCTCGGGTGTGAGAGTGCAGGGAGGTAAAATGGATTAAGCCGGAGATATCGGGGAGGTAATCGAGTTCGCGTGAAGTCCGCAACGTAGGTTAGCAATCCTGACGTCAAAGAGCCGAGCGCACGGCAAGCCTAACACCCTTTGATGGAGTTTCTAAGCCTGGAAAGAAGGCAGCCATATGCGCAAGTTGCCGATTCTGAAAAGCCTTCACCTTTTCGAGGCGGTGAGCGAGTTTCCAAGCTTCTCAAAGGCAGCAGAAGCACTAGGCATGACTCACGGGGCGGTGAGCTACCAGATGCGGATTCTCGAAGATTGGTTCGGGAGGAGGTTGTTCATTCGCCACAAGTCGGGAGTTTGGCTTACGTCCGATGGCGAACGGCTGAAGCGCTGCTGTGCGAGCGCGTTCGCAATGCTTGAGCAAGGATGCTATGAACTGCGAGCGCGAGATGCTGGAAACAGCGTGGTGGTAGGGTGCTCACCTACATTTCTATCGCACGGTCTTTTGCCTCGGATCGGTACATTTCGGCAGGCGCATTCGGATGTCGAGTTTGACTTCAAAACGGATGCTGATCTAAACGCGCTGACTGTTGGTGCCGTGGACGTATTATTCGTTCGCGGTGTATTGAAGCAACCGCATCCTGTCGGTGCAGCACACGTGTCCAACGAGATAATCGGCCCGGTATGTGCGCCAACTTCACCTTACCTGATGAAAAGTCCGGAAGATATTTTGTCAATTCCCTTACTGCATGAATCGCCTAAGTTGGAAGCTTGGAACGAATGGGCCAAGGCCACTGCAACATGCCTGCGAGAACCGCGTGATATTGTCTTTGACACATTTTCGTTAGCTATCGAGGCGGCGAAAAGCGGCCTTGGACTTGCCATATCGCCGAAGGTGTTGGTCAGAAGCGACCTTGAAAAGGGAGAGCTTGTGGCTCCGTTCGGCTTCACGCCCGTTGAGCGCTCAATCTATATGTTTGTCAACGAACACGCGCGAAATAGAGCTGCAGTTAAAGAGTTTCGGTGTTGGGCAATTGCAGAAATCCTTAGCTGAAACATTTTGAGAGCCACTTCTAGCGAGGTGCCAACTAGATGGCCAGGGAAAGCAGTTTTTCTGAAATCTCAGATGAAGCGGCTCCATTCGATACGTTTCTTCCTCGCAACTTCCGCCACGTTAATGGTAGGTGTGCGGTTCAGGCGAGAGAGGCGACCTGCGGTCATTTCCCAGCTAGGGCGGGGCTCTTAATCTGCTGTTGTGCATGCTATACAAAATGCAGCGAGTTCGTTCGGGCGCTTCGATCATACTGTGGTTACCGCAAGCCCGAAGTACCTCGCGCGGCAGAGCTTGCGTTGGATAGCATAGCAGGCTGTAACCGCGCTTTTCGCTCATGTCGGTAGCTAGCGGATGCGCGTACGGCTTGAATGGCGCTTGCATCGATCAGGTCCTCACGGATGGGGTTCTGGAAATCCGTGCCGCACAGCGAGCAGCTTAAGGATCGCAGCCGGATCGTCGATATAGGCGCGGCCGTTCACAAATGCTGCATTCGGCGGTACCGCGCTTCCATTGTCCAGAATAAGTACGGGCACAGACTGATGGTCGACGCCGAGCCTCTCGATAAGCTCAGCCCGCGGCCGCGGCCAAGCAATTCGATGAACCTCGATGTTGGTGCGCCGGCTTGGGAATGCGGATAGAACCCCCTCTATCAAGGCACAGTGCCAGCAATAGAATTCCTTGCCTGGAAATGCCGGATCTTCAAAGGTTGGTTTCAGAAGAAATAACTGATCCCGTGGCATGGGATGATCTCGGATCCATCTCTTCCGCGCTGTCGGGTGTGATATTCGAGAGTGCGCTATAGCGAAAGTAGCGACGCCGAAAGCGAGGAATGCGCTACCCGCACACATCAGCACGATCTTCCCGAAAGAGAGTGCATCACCCAGAATCGAGAAAATGATGCCGTTGCTTGCCACGCCACCGTAGGTACAACATTGAAACAGGCCTGAAAGGCGACCCGCCCGATCCGGAGCCACTGAGGACACCATATGCGTATGCGCGGAAACGGCGAATATTTGGCCCAGGCCCAGCATCACGCTGGAGGAGGCCACTACGAGAGGCAGGCCCGCGTCGAGTGACATAGCCACCAAGGATGCCGACATCAGCGCCGCCGTGCCGGCTATTGTTGGCAAGGCACCCAACGACGCGAAGAGCGGCTTGACGGATAGTGCGCCTAAAAGGCCGAAAGCGCCATTCGCCATGACAATGGTCAAAAGTACGCGTCTATCAAGCTCTCCTCCAGTCGTGGCACGTATCGCGGGATAGACGTTGATGATCCCCGCACCCACATTAAGAAGAAAAACTGCAAGGAGGGCTGGATAGAGCGGTGTCAAATCCAAGATGGTTCCGGAAGAAAGCGTTCCGACAGGACCGGCCGACCCTATTGAAGCCCGCTTGATTGCGAAGAGCACTATCTGGGAAAGCACTAGCGCCGCGATGCTAAGAGCAAGAACTCCAGGTAGGCGCAATCGGCCAGCGAGCATGGCGCCTGCGAACATTCCCACCAGATAGGTGAGCCACTCGATATTGGTAATATCGCGTAATACCGAGATCATACCATCTTCTGGTGTAATGAGCCGCAAGAAAGAGACTTGGGCCGACATGTAGACGGGTTGAACTATGCTCAAGACAGCGATCAAGGCGTAGGTCGAAAAGGAATCGATCTCGCTTGAATAAGAGATGGAAAGAAGCGCACAAATGCGAATGATATTGACAATCATCATGACCGTCAGCCGATCGCCTTTGTCGACGAGGGGTGACAAGAAGAGGCTGCCGAGCATGATAGGCGCAAAGATTACGGCAACTCCAATGCCCGCCGCAACCCTACTGGATTGAAGGAGGCCGATCAGAATGCCGATTCTGAATGCCCAACTACCGATCTGAGTGATAAGATACGATAGATACGTGAGTTGCCGTGTGCTCAAGCGGCCCATCGCTTAGCCAACCTTTGCACGGCCGAGCGCACGTAGTTGCAGCTGGTATACGACGTGACCCGGAAACGACGTAGAAAGATTGCCGCATTCGAGGACGTCCTCGATGTGACCTTTTTCGTGGCCTGCATGCCAGTGATAGATGGAGCCATTGTCGCTTTGTCCGGCGATGCATTGGCGCATCGATCGCTGGATCGAGGTTTGCTCGGGCAACGCGTGAATGTTCCAGCGAATTACCAGTGAGTCGGAAGAGGGTGCTGCCAGTCGGAGTTGGCAAAGGAGCAAATGCCGTGATGCCGTGTCCCGCGAGATATCGATAGAAAGAGGTCCTGAGGATGAGACGGGCGCCTCCGAGAAGGGCTGACAAGGTTGAGCCAGTCTGGCTAGCCTCGCTTGAGGCAGACGCGAATGAGAGTAAAAGCGGCCCGCCAAGTTGGACACAGAAACCCTCTGCTCGGTGGTCGGTCGGACAATAGCAGCCAGTGGTAGCTCGGCGGGGACCAATGGGCCGAATAGGAGTGCTGGGAAGCTCATCTCGCCCCAAGTTGTACCGTTCCAGCATTGACTATCCGAAATATGAACGCCGGTCGACGCCGGGAGAATATCGGCACAGTCTGCAGCGTGATAAACGTTCTCACAATCAGACGACAACAGCTCGAGACGCCCGATGTCCGCCTCAACTTGGTGTGCAGCCCTTTCGGGGCAGCTGCAACCCGGATTGACATGAACCCCAACGTCGGCAATCTGTTCGCAAATGAAACCGTAGTGCTTTGGCGCTTCGGACGGAGCCGGTCGGGCATCTTCACTGAACTTCAGTGTCGTAAGCGTCATTCTCTGGCTACACCGTATCATAAGGCCGCTCACTGGTAAGCGAGCAGGCGTATCGACTCGCTCGGAAACTGGCTCTAGGCGTGGGGAAGACGCTAGCCTCTCTCGCTGGGGACGGGGATCAGCTTGCCACACTCATGAGAATGTGTTCGTAGGTCGAGTTGTAATCCGGGTCACCGCCAATCTCGGCCGCGACCGAGGCATGGTGAAGCGACTTGTCTTGCTCACCCGCCTCGAAATACTCAATGGCCAGATTGTTGTGCGTAAGCGGGTGCCGCGGATCGAGTTCAAGTGCCCGAAGATAGTGTCCGATGCTCTCGCCAATGTCGCCAAGCTCGGAATATGCGAGACCTAGATTGCTTTGCAAATCGGCACTTTGGGAATTGATCTCAGACGCGGAGAGATAGGATTGTAGAGCAGCTTTCGCCTTGTCTTGCCCCATCAAAATGTTGCCCATCTCGAAGTGGGCTCGCCATTCGTTTGGCTTGATTGTAAGTGCTCTGTCGAGGTCCCTGAGAGCGCCAGCGGCGTCCCCCACTCTGGCGCGCAATTTGGCCCTGTTGAGATGGGCTTCGTAATAGGGCGGGCATAGCTCGATCGCGCGGGCATATCCCTCTAGAGCCTCTGCCTCACGGCCTGGTACTTTGGAAAGCAAGTTTCCCAAATCGTTCTGATATTCTCCGTAATAGGGATCGTAGGCGATGGCCTCGCGCAATTGCTTCTCGGCGCGATCCAGATCACGGACGAGTTCATACACCTGGCTGGTGTTGTAGATAAGAATCGACTGGTGAAGCTTGAAACGGTTGTCACCATAGATCTGAAGCATCTTCGCATGCCCTTCTGCGCAAAGAGCCAGCGCTTCATCGTACTTCTCCTGCCGTGCTTTGATGTAAGCATAAGCATTCTCGGCAAAAACCTTGATGTAATGATATTTCTCATGGTCTTTGAAGTCGCTCTCAATCGTCTCCAAATTGCGCAAGGCATACTCTTCGGCCACCGTCAAATCGACCGGTTGCTGATAGCGCCCATAAGTCATCGATTGGGCGTAGAGAACGGTTGGTGTGTATCGGCTCTTGGGGAAGGTATGGTAGAATTCATCGAGGTAGGGAACCGACACCCGCCCACAGCCGAGGGAATACAGCACGAATGCCGCGCTGATGAATGCCGCATTCACGGGGTCATCTCCTGATCCAAATGCGCGGAGCGCCGGATCAGCAAAAATCTCACCGAAATAACTAAACCATGTGTCATACAGTCCGATGCTTTGCAGGATCTCGCTCGGCTCGGCCAGTAATTCCAGCCGCTTGTATTTGTCCCGAATAGAGAGCGCATGAAGCATGACGAGCGGTGCCTCGCCCGGAAGAAATTGCTCTAGACATTTGCGGTGTAGCTGCTCGTGCAGATGATCTGCAGTCTTGTGATCGAAAATTGCATAGTTTCGCTGCGCGATCAGATCAGATGTGGTGCAATTGGACTCGATGTATGTTTTGAGAAGGCTCTGCCGTTCATCGCCGGGAAGACTCGCCAGATAGAGGTCCACCGTCGCTATTGGGTCCAGATAGCCAACGACCGGCAAGCCGGCAGCCTCACATTGACTCAAAGCCTGTGCGATTAGCGGATTTCCGCCACTGGCCTCATAGATCTGGCGTTGCTGTTCTAGAGCGCGGTCCTGACAAAAGATCGGCGCCAACTCCTCCGGACTATATCTGCCGAAGTGCAATTCGTTGGCACCGGGAAAGTAAAGGCGCTGTTCGTAGTCGATCAGGATGAATCGAAACAGAGACGCGCCGCTTTCCAGCCTAACGAGTAATTTGATGAGGTTCTTGACCGAATTGGAAAGAGCAGAAGCACGATCGATGACAACCACGTGCCTTTGGTTCCGTTCCCATGCACATTCGATCAAGAATTCCGCTAACCCGACCAACAGCTTGTTTTGATACTCGTGATGGTAGAATCGTGTGCGCTCCTCTTTTGTCGACGTATTGGTCAGGTCCTTAGGTACGGTAAAGGCGTCGCTGTCCATGAGAGGGAATAGCCGCTTTAAGGATTGCTGGGTCGCTTCGATCAGTTGCGGCTTATTCTCAGCAGCCCATCTCAGTTCGGCGTCGACAACTTCTTGCAAACCTGCGAGGTAGCCACCGGTGCGCCAGTCGCCGTCTGTGATCGATGGGGCCGAACTTGAGTTGGAGAGTGCCGATTTGATCGTCGGTACGGGCGCCATTCCAGGTTCCGCCTTCAAAATCGTGATCGGGGTGGCGTCGACCGATGTCGAGATGGCAGAAACGATGCGGGACTGGATCAACTTGGGCATTCCACTCTCCTGGACCTGTCACAAAGGAGGGTGGTTGAAATACCACCCTCCCTGCTTACTCAACACGGAGCCTTTCACAAAGGAGGGTCGTTCAAGGCGACCCAATCCCACAGTTTAGACCGTTCCCTTGTACGGAGTGGTGGTACGGATAGTAGTCTTGATTTCAGCAACCTTCTTTTTCATCGCGCTCTCCTTTCTTGCCATGCATGAGCCAATGAGCGAACGCTCGGTTGGTCGTGCAAGGTGAGCATAAAGAATCACAGCGCGAATCCGGAGCGAAATTCCTTCACAGCTGCTGCTAAAGAAATTCGCAACTGTCGGCATGTGAAGACTTGCCGCTAGCACCGCCAGATCGGCGCGACGAGGTAATCCATGTTGAACGGTTCAGGGCGCGACGGTGTCTTCCCGTCGGGAAGCGGACGGTAGACGCACAGGTTTTCCGTGGACAAATCGCCGGAAGAACGCGACGAAGTTCAAAATTGCACAACCGTCACGCGGCGAAACCATATCGGACGCGAAACTTGCGAACATCGAGTAATATAAAGCAATCCTTGTCGATTGCCCTTCGGCAGCTCTTATTCGCGCCACGAGCTCAATGCGGGTTTCGGCAAATCGGGGGCAGGCGTTGCGCCCATCGAATGCGCGGTCCACGAGTTGACAACGGGTGGAGACCCCCGGACAAGAGTCTTCATTCAATCTGATCAGGTCGGCCAGGCCCGGGGGAGACCTTTGATATCATCGATATCGACGGTAACCACTCATCTATGTGGATCTGGCGACCGCCATCGCAGCAGCACGGCTGTTGAAGCCTGCCGCCCTGTTCTCTCCGATGATGTGAGGTTTGCCTAGGTTTGCCTTCGGAAGGAGACATTTGATCCAGGCTGCCGCTCAATATGGCGGATGGCGTGGAGAGCAAGGAGTTGTACCCAGATGAGGCCAACGAACATCACGTCACGATCATCATCCGGAACTATTTGATCCTTTGTCAGCTTTGGTGGTGCCGTCGTGGTCGGATCCTGATTGGATCCCACTCCGAGGGCCGAGATCCGCTCCGTGGATGCGGATATGACAGTCCTCGGGCGTTTCGGCTCCTCGATTGTGGTCTACGCCCGGATCACGGACAATGCCGGCAGGTTCGTCTTGGTGCGTAAAGTTGCGGTCGCGGTTGTTCGCAGCCTCGAACTTACAAACCTTCCGGATCGCCGGCGCCTGGTCCTGTCGAAGATCCGTGATCGGCTTATAAGGAGCCGGCCGGCCAATCAGCCACATCACCTCGACATTACGCTCTTCGCGCTCCATGCGCGGGCTGAGGCCGAGATCGCGCAGCCGCTGCAGCCATCTTGTCCTTGGTGTGCTCGGCATGGCTTTCGTTCCTGAGCGAGTCGGGCACTTAAATTTTTTGCAAAACTGACCACCGCGCGACTTGCTAAATTGAACGAAGCCCATCCCGCTTCCTGTTGATGGCCTTGATGTCCCCAGCCAGGTCAGGATAGCGTTGCTGGTGAGTTCGCTGCCGTTGTCGCTGACCAGTATCCTCGGCTTGCCACGCTCAATCACCAGCCGCTCCAGTCCCGCGCCACCGAGTGCCGGAAACTAAGGTCTCGGCCACCAGCGCCAGGAACTCGCGCGCGCAATCATCGATCACGGCAAGGATGCGGAAGCGGCGCCCATCAGTTTGGATTCCTGCGTAATCGCTGCAAAAACGCTGAAGTTTTCCAACATTTGGCGCCTGTTTTGCAAGTTTGCAGGAAAACAAGCTGCTATCTCGATTAGAAAAGTCGTCCGAGTAACTAGATTGCTGATAGAGGTCGGTATTCCCAAAGAAATCAAGCCGCACGAATATCGCGTGGCTCTTGCGCCTGCGTCCTTCGAATATGCGGCCGCCGGTCACAGCGTGGTGGTCGAGACCAATGCCGGCGCTGGCGTTGGCGCAACGGACGCCAATTGTCGCAGGGCTCGTGCAACGATTCTCGACTCCGCTCGCGAGGTATTTGCATCGAGCGAGATGATCGTAAAGCTCGAGGAGCCACAGCCTTCCGAATGGGCGCAAGTGCGAGAAAACCAGACCCTCTTCACTTATCTGCATCTGGCACGTATTGTTGCCCAACTAAGACATCGCTGAGCAAATAACCAAATGAGCATCTACAGCGAGCCCGTATTTGCGACGGCGCGCGAGCATTTCATTCTAGGGGTCGTCCCTATCGGCGAGATGATGGCAGCCGAACGCCACGGCGCAGACGTGCAGCGGGACGTCGCCCGCTGGACGCTTGAACAGAAGCTGAAGAGTCTGCACGCGCGCGGCGCCACCGTCGAGGACCTGCTTTTCCGGGTGAGCTGCAGTCTGGCTGATCCCTTGCCGGCCGCGCGCTGCGGCGAGGGCGCTCCATGAGGGTCGACTGCGAGGTTCACGCCTTCCGCCGAGAGGACAGGCGGGCTGTGCCCGTCATCGACGGCGCCTTGGAACAGCTGGAAGGCGCCGCGCACGAGTGCGCGATCACCGGGCTGGTCCTGGTCCAGCCCGCGTTTCTGAGCGGCGACCCGACGGAGCTCTTCGCTCAGGCGAGCCAGGCCCGATTGCCGGTGCGGCTCATTCCGCCCCTCATGCAACCGCTGGCGCCTGAGGTCCTGGAGGCGTGGGGTCGATCAGGCGCCGTCGGTTTGGCGCTCACCCTCGAGGATCCCGATCCACTGGCCGAGTCCCTCGAGGCTGCCCTTCAGCTGGGCTTGCACTTGGAGGTGTCGGGCGGTGTCGAAGGACGTGAGCGCCTGGCAGAGCTGCTCCTGGCGGACGGCCATCGCCTGGTGTTCCGAGGCTTTGGACTTGCGGACAGCGCCCGCGATCCTTCCTGGGACCCGCGCCTGGAGCGGCTCCTGGCGCTCGCAAAGAGCGCCGACGTGTTCGTGAAGCTGTCGGGAATCGGACGCGTCCCAGATGGTTGGGCCCAGGCAGCGGCGGGCAGGATGCTGGACGACCTTGGGCCGGAACAGCTGATCTGGGGGTCCGAGTGGCCGCACGTGACAACCGCCCACGCCTATGCGCCATCCTATGCGCAGACCCTGGAGTGGCTTGAGAAGCTCGTCCCCGACGAGGACGCCCGAGGGCAGATCCTCGGCGAGACGTCTGCTGCCCTCTACGGGTTTCGGAGCGCAACAAGCAGCTCGGCACCGGCGTAGGTTGCACTATGAATGCAGGAATGCAGACTGGAGGTTATGGCTTGAGCGCTGATGCTTTGTCTGATCGATTTGCCGTCTTCGAGGTTTTCTTAAGACACCACGGGCGAAGGTGGTTGTGGTCGGTCTGCACGAGCGAAGGCACGCTGGTCATGACGGGCTCAAGGAGCAACCGATCCGCTGCCAGCTATGAAGCTAACAGGGCGCTTCTTCTGTTGCTCCTGAGCGCGCCGTATCGTTCGCGCCTTTTGGCTCGAGAGATCCAAGCCAACCAAGAGGCTCGCGCGCGGCGCTCGCTTCCGCCTAAATTTTAGAGCTAGTGACGCTTCGAAAAACGGCCCGTTCGTAAGCCGTTCCCGTCCGCAGACCCTAGATATAGGAGAATGGCTGGCGTTCGGCGCTTGCTAAAGGCTCCCTGATCGATGCTCGGTTTGTTCTCGGTCGAAGCGACGCTGTACCCAGCCACAGGAGAGACGATCGGCATGATCGCCTGGGCTCCGAGAAACGCCTCGCGGAGCCGGCAGATCGAGGCGGCCTATCAAGGCTCATAACCCGCATGGCAATACCCGTAGAACCAATAGCCGTTGGCAGGCCCTCAGTGAGAGGGCTCCTGGGAGGACAGGCCTTTACTTCAACTGCGGTGTGTCTCGACCCGGAGTTCGCGCGACCTAGACAGCGCGCCATTTTAGGGGTTGTGCGTTTTGCTCCTCAGAAATCCAGAGCGACTTTCAAGCGAGCTTTATCAAGGCGATGCCTGAGTGCAGTGAGTCTGTTAGCGAACTCGGTCAAGTCGCGAACACCGAAAACGAATTCATCGAGTGCTTCCTGTTGTGTAGCGACGCTCGCGAGATGCTTGCAAGTCTTGTCCGTCAGCGACATCTGTACGACCCGGGCATCGCTTGTCGAGGGCTTACGCCGCAGGAGGCCTTTTTTCTCTAGTCAGCGTTTTCGCGACCAGTCGGATCCGGAAGATCGTGCGCTTGGTCTTGTCCAGCAGTTCTATCTGCCACTCCGCGTTTTCCTGAAGATGACGCGACACGCCGCTGATCATGTCGGCGCAGACGAGAGTCATCTCCTTCCAGGCGGCGTCGCGATCGGGAAACTCCACACCGTCATTGCAGATGCCGGTGCCGTCGACAGTTCGGATGCGAAAGAAAAACAGCGGCATGCTAGCAGCTTTGATTGGGTCGTGACGAATGAAGAGTCGACGTGCATCAATGTTGACACCAGGTTGACCGGAACACCGTTTCCTCTGTCCAGGTCTGCCAGGGCCATCAAGATCATCCACTGCGGCCCAGTGATGCCAAGAACGTTAGCCTGGAATTGGCGAAGTTCTTCCAGATACACATTGATGGATTTGATCTCCCACTTGAATCGCCGGACCACCTCCTGACTCTCAGCAGAGCAACTGCTGACCTCTCTTGCTTGGCTAGGCAAATCCGGCGGCATCGTCTGTCAGGGTTTCCATGCGTGGCTTGTTTCCTCTTAGCGCAAATTAAAAATAGGGACAATGCCGCCGGAGGAAGCAGATCAAATCGTTGGTACGCTTCGGACAAAAGTGAAGCGTCACGAATAACAGCGACGGAATTAAAGACGCGTTCAGTACGTTACGTACAGACTTATTGCTTCACTAGATCATCGATCCAAGTGATGTTGATACTGGCGGCTTGTGCGTTGACCTGGATCAAACAGCGGGGCGTTATGAGATCGATAGTGCTCGACGAAGGTGAGACGCGCGAACGCATTGTAAGTAGCGTCGCTTGCTTCGACGACCTTCTCTTTGCAAGGGGCGGGCGGTCCGTTGTCGTGCTGGACGGCCGACAGATATACCCGCCTCGGCGGAAGGTGTTTGATTGGGCTCTATTGATTGTGCTCTTATGGCGAAGAATTCTCACGACCCGTCCAAAGACGACCTGCTGAACGCGGAGAGAAAAGTCACTCCAGGGACACGACGCTTCCTTTACGCCGGTATTTCGCTTCTAGCCTTGGCTGCGGTGGTCCTGTCGGGGAATAAAGCGCCAGGAGCTCTCCTCGGTGTCGCGACTATCTTAGTCGTCCTGGCGACGATCGTTTCGCTTCTCACTTCTGCACTGGCCAGGCGGCACTCTATGCCGGCATTACTATCCTTGTGGGCTGTGCTGAGCATCTCAATACTCGTTGCGCTTCTCTTCCTGTCATCTCTTTTCCTCGGGATCCCGGAAAGAGGGGCAGTTTTCGTGGCTAGGCTGCTTGGGGACCCGCGCCTCGCTATCTCTTCAAGCAACGCCTCAGCTGTCGTCATCGAGTCGGAAAAAGAGACCCTGCCAGATGTATTCCAGCAATGGTGGTCGATTGATCTTCCGGACCAGTGAGCCAGATCGTTACAGTACTTTGATTACATTCACCACAAGGGCGGAGCCGGTGGAGGGCACTGGTGGCAAGGGTGGCCCGGGTGGCGACGAGGGTCCACGTGGACACGGTGGAGGATATGGCCGGAGGCCAGGCTGGTCCGCCCGGATCCGCTGGAAAGCCAGGGAGCAATGGTCAGGAGGGATCGCCCGGAAAGGACGGTAGTTTTACAAAACGGCCCTTGTAAGCGTTCCTCCATTTTCATCCTGGCGCGCGACGGCACCGGCACGAAACGGGGTCCACCGCGTGCAATCAGCGAACTTTGCAGTCAGGTACAGAAATCGGCGCGGATGACCAACGGGGAGGGCAGCCCAAGCGCGGAAGACAATGACCGGGTCCCGCTTCAAAGGCAACCATGGGGCTCTTATTTGGGCTTCCCGCGGGAGGCTTTCGCTGCGAGGTCCAGCTGCTCGATGGCCGATAGGCCAGCGAAAGGCCGTTTGCCAACTGTACGTGGATGTATGGATCAGCCGACAGGTTGAAGTTTCGAGGTGACTCGATGGGATCCAGATCGATGTGGTGAATAGACGCAGAGCGGTAGTTAAGCGCAAATCTGTGGACCACATGACGGAGCGGCTCGTCAGCCGAGAGCGCAGCCGCCAGCTGCACTGGCCGCTGCATCTGTCGAGTTAGCAAGAAGGGGCCTGATCCTGAAACCAGAGAGGAAAAAGGGCGACGCGACCCACAGGCGAGAAAAAGCATCCCGTAAAAGCCGCTGACCGGTATTGCGGCCCTGAGTCCCGCTGCGGCGATTCCGGTTCGCACCTGCTGCATCAGGACAGGCCTCCTAGTCCAGCATCATGTCACCGGTGCGTAAGGCTCGGGCGCACCGATCTATGGCCGGGTCCGAAGCCGATAGCTTCCCAGTTTCGACGTGGCCGCATAGACGCCAGCTTGCATCGCCGATTTCCAGGCGAACGTCGTACCACTGGCTCGATCCATCCAGCGTCAGCCGCTCGCGATGACTTGCGCCTGCACTGATGGACAGCCGCCGGTCGGTCGCGGCGTAACCGTCCGTAAGACGAGCGATCACTGGCCCACCAGCATTGACGATGTCGATCACAAGCGAACCATCTTGACGGACATGCCGCGCTCTCACACCGGGGCTGACACGTGCAAGCCCGCGAAATTCGCGCATGAATCCGTTGGGTCCATCGACCCGAAGAGCATAAGGCGCGCCAAATGCAATGCTCGATCGGGCATTGAGCGAACGACCCGGCTCCAGCGTGTAGCGTCGCGGCGGCGCCTCTTGCGTCATGTCCTGAACCCGCAAGGCGACACCGATTGCGCCATCGTTACGGAAGCTGAGCCGCACGCCGTCAGCTTCGATATCTGCGTCCACGGCGACATCGTAGGCCAAGGGCCGTGCGGGCCGGGGTCCTGTCTCGACCATAGGCGGGGGAAAGCGCGCTGGCGCCTGCGGGAACGGCTTCGCCTCGAAATGGGCCTTATAGCTATCGAAATCCCGCTGATCGGGCAGCGGCGCGAAAGCGTCGAGCATTGCCAGATCTGAGGCTGCGCTTTCGTTCGGCGTTGCGAAATCGAAGAGGCTGGTCAGATCGCCACACACGGCGCGGCGCCATGGGCTGATATTCGGCTCGTGAACCCCGAACCGCGCTTCGAGAAAACGGATAATCGAGCTGTGGTCGAACACTTCGGAATTCACGAAGCCGCCCCGGCTCCAGGGCGAAATCGCGATCATGGGCACCCGGACGCCCAGGCCGAAGGGCTTGCCGTCGCCATGCGCTTCGCCGGCGACCGATGTGGTGCTTATCCCTTCGCCCCGATGCAGGGGCGGCGTGGGGGGCACGACATGATCGAAAAATCCGTCATTCTCGTCATACATCAGGAGAAAGACTGTCCGGCTCCACACCTCGGGGTTCGCCGTCAAAGCATCGAGAATGCGGGCAATATATTCGACGCCATTGGCCGGCGGCCACGAAGGGTGCTCGCAGAAAATGCGTGGCGGAAAGATCCATGAGACCAGGGCGAGCGTGCCCATCAGCACGTCGTCCTTCAGCGTTTCCAGCCGTCGTGGGGCTACCCCGAACTCATGGAGCGGATCGCCTGGGCGGGCCCGCTGAAAAGCCTCGAAGGCAAGAAGCATGTTCATGCCGCCGTCGCTGTCGTCATCGCTGTCCGGATCAGCGCCCTGGCGATAGGCGCGCCAGCTTACACCGGCCTGCTGGAGGCGCTCCGCATAAGTCACCCATCCGCGACCGAATACCTTGCCGGTCGGGGTCTGGGTGATGTTGTCGTTGTTGACCACCGGCCCACCCCCGCGACCGAAGGGGTCGACACAGCCAGTAAGAAGATAGAGGCGGTTAGGACATGTCGGCCCGAGCAGGGAGGAGAAGTAACTATCCGCGACCGTAAAGCTGTCGGCGAGCGCGAAGTGATAGGGAATCTCGTCGCGCGTCAGACAGCCCATGGTGAGCGGTGACTTGGCCGGAATCCAACGATCGTAGCGACCACTGTTCCAGGCGTCATGCCCGGTCTGCCGGTCGTGGTTCAGGCTTTGCATCAACTGAAAGTTCGTGCGCTCCGTATCGAACCGGAAAGGATGCACGGGATGGCCATTACGATCACGCTGGCTCCACACAGATCCGCCCATCGGCAGCGGGATCGGATGCGGATCGGCAAAGCCCCGCACGCCGCGCAAGGTTCCGAAATAATGATCGAAGGATCGGTTTTCCTGCATCAGGATGACGACATGCTCGACATCCTGAATGGTGCCGGTGCGTTGGTGTGCTGGCGTGGTTGCGGCTCGTGCGAGGGCCGGGGCGAACAATGCCGCAAGCGTGGTCTGGGCAAACCCGCCCAGGACGGCGCGGCGATTGAACAGATTGGAGGGCCTTCAAAACTCGACACCTGGCGGGAAGCAACGCGCCGCCCCCCGCCAGTCACCACGTCAAAAACGGAACTGGGCGCCGACCTGGAATGAGCGGCCATCCTGAATGCTGGTGTTCAGCAGCCCCTGGCTGGTTTTCTCGCGCCACCAGCCATATCATAGGAGCCCCTGCACATTTGCTAGTTCGAAATCGTTCGAGCGAACAGTCGTCTTGCGGTGATGCTCAGTTTGGTATTTGGAAGATATCAAGGGACCTCGCCTCTTCAGTCAAAACTTGTAGGAGGCCTGCAAGAACGTGCCCCATCGCTCCATACTGTACTTCGCAGGTCCAGGTCCAGTGACGGCGCCGACACCGTCGCATCCGGTGCATGTCACATCGCTGTCCTTCTTGGTCCACATGCCCCAATAACGACCACCGATACCAACGCTGAAATTGCTGGTGATGAAATACGATAGAATTCCCTCCATCTGCACCCCGCCACCACCATTCCCACGTTGATCGGCGAAGGTTGTAATGGGGCGCAAGAGATGATTGTCGCGGCCCTTGAAATTGGTCCAAGGCAGGTAAGCAACGTCGGCGCTCACGTGCCAACGATCGAGAAACATGGTCTCGGCGCTAAGGCCGACACGCGGCGCATTCCAATCGGTATCCTGGCTGCCAATGATTCTGTTGTCGCCCGTCGTCAAGCACGGAAAAAGGGAGCTGGCAATCTGCACGCATCCTGGCGTGTCCGACTTCTGGCCGTATTGAGTCGTCCAGCCGACGAACCCGCCGACCTTGTAGCTGCTGCTTCGCAGAAAATCGTAGCCGACATCGGCCGTGGAGTACATGAATCTTCCGTTCGCCTGGCCCGATATCGAATTGCTATAGGACACGGAGCCCAAGAATCCCCAGTCTTCATCGTTGATGCTTCCACCATTGAAGCGCCCGATCCCAACATTGCCCTTCACGAATATTCCCCAGGGGCTGTCAAGGCGTCCGAACAATTCCCCGGAAAATCCATCGAGCCCCTGATAAGTGAGTCTTGATACAAGACTAGTGGGATCTGCAAGAATCGCGGGGGCACGGCGCTGGCGTCCCATTGAAATCTTCCCCGGCTGAGCCACAGCCGTGAGCCCCCTTCGAATGACCAACCGGCGACGTAAGCCGTCGGCGGCGCATTGACGATCCCCTTTGTCGCGTAGACCGACGCATCGGACCATCCGGGCGCTGACGGGTCAGCATCAAAATGATAGTTCAGACCGACCTTCCCAATGTGATAACGGCTGGAGAGGTTGGATGTGTCGGCTGGGCGAATTGCAAGCGGCGGAAACTGCACAGTGGGAGCGGTCGCTACGCTGGGCCCGCCAAAGCCCAGATAGTCGTATTCAAAGTTGAGAGACCATGCAGGCGTGAGCGTTTGCTCAACGCCCGCCCCGATGATACCACCGATACGACCATAGTCGAAATGTGTTGCCCCCTGTGGAGCCAAGCCAGAGAGTTCGTTATTGTTGACGATGTCGCCGCGGTTACGTTGCCAAGCAACACCTCCTTTGAGGTAGGCCAGAGTGTGATCCTGCGGGCCAAAAGCATAGCCCACGCGACCGGTGCCGGTGAGAAGAATGTTTGGACTTGCCTTGCAGCTTGCGCTTACAACAAAGCCAGAGGCGACAAGGCAGCTGTTTGTACCGTCCGAGACAACACGGCTTGCGTCCAGTTCGACGCCAAAGACCCAGTTGTCCTTCCAATTGTAGCCAATCTGGCCGCCAACCAAGAATGCAGGCGTGTCAGTGACGTCGCCGTAGATTGATGGACCGTACGGATCACTGAAGATCGTCCGCCCATAACCACCGCCAACGTGTCCGCCAAGATATCCTCCGGTCCAATTCCACGGCGCCCGTGGGGTTTTCGCTGCCGCCTCGAGATCTGCCGCACTGGCGGCACCGCTTGCGACGGATGCAACTGTTGCGGCACCCAAAAGAAGAACTGCAGATCGCACATCAACCTCACAACGATACTTGTTGCCATCCTTATGTTGGCAGTCAGCCACTCACACAGTCACGTGTCCGTCGATGAACCGACCAAGTGCGACACTTCCGCTTTGGTCGGCTATCGCGCGATGATCGGCCTCAAGAGGCCTTATGAAGTATTCAAACGGCAGCGCGCTCTTCCGGTCGGCCGTCACAAACCTGATCGAACGTGACGTTCGCCGTTTGCGCTTCCCTCCGCCCGCAACTCCGCACTCTTTGTGAATTTCCTCACCGACGAATGCCATGCAGGACCTGGGCCATTCTGATGCAGCGGCACACTCGCTCTTTTTTCGAATGCGACGTCGCGCTCGCAACAACTTGTGTGGTTCTGGACATGAGACGTGATTATTTTCGAACAGAAGCACGAGTGGACGTCAAAGTGATTTGCCAGGTTCCCGCAAACCGTAGGCGCGTGCACTTGATATTTTTGGCTCGACCCTGGACGCACGCAGCAGGGGTCTGACGAATATTTTCTGCTGCCTAGACGGTGAGACGAGGTCCGTCGCCTAGCTTGAGCGAGGGTACCTCTTCTCGGATCTCAGGCCATTCAATACCCAGGCTCGAAAACAGGCGCGTCGAGGCAGTCCGACGGCGCTGATCTGCAATCGGAAAGGCGCTCAACGTCCTTGGCACCACTAGTGGCTCTGCACAGTGATTTTGACGGGTTGCGTGCAGCGGCAGTTAGATTAGCTCTGGCAGGGTTTTGGGATCAACGAGGACCTCGATGCTGCGAGGGGTCCTTGGCTGCCTTCTGATGAGGCCAGCTCGTTCCAGCGTTAGCACCATCTGGTGAACCGACGGCGGGCTGACGCGGAAATATTCCTGCATGTCGGTTTCGGCCGGGGGCCTGCGATGCAGGCGGGTATAGAGGTGGATAAAAGCCAGATACTGCCCCTGCTTGGGCGTGAAGGTTTTTGCCGTAAGACTCACGCCGGCCATCCGATTCAGTTGTTCGTGCGTGCCTCGAACGAGGAGGCACGCCATGAATGTAC
>NZ_JAGKJI010000009.1 GCF_020329485.1 Bradyrhizobium cenepequi | reverse complement strand
ATTTCCTCCGGCAACTGCCGCGCGACGATAGCGAGCGCGACGAGCACGAATGTCGCAAAGGCCGCGAAGGCAATCGTCATACCTGGCTCGGTACTGAATGTGCGCGGCACGAGAAATATCGCACCACCGGCGAAAGCAAGGGTGACCAGCGCAAAGAGGAGGCGGCCGAGGAGAAGACGCTGCACGCGGATTCCTTAATTGTCTTGCCATGATCAAAATCGTGCATCGCCGACTGGCGGGGACATTAATTTGAGAAGAAAACGTCTTGAGTGGCTCTGAGTTCCGTACGATGCTTGGGAATGATTTTATAGGGCTGTGGCGTAGACATAGTTCTCCGTTTCATCGGTTTCCGCCCACCAATGATTTCAAATATTTAGCCATCGTCCTTCTGCTGACAGCAAAAGCTACCGCCCCAGTTATCGCACCAGATTGCAACGCGCATTCGCACGAGATCGTAGGTTAGCGTTGCGATATCTTGGGAGCGCGCTTCAAAGGTCGATGCTAACATTCTTTATCGCGCGTCTGAACAGATTTGCGCCGGCGATCGCGGCCTCTCTGAACTCCTATGCTAAAAGATGTGGTTCGCCGCGTTTCGATCTTGTTCGATGCAAGCAAGCAGCGACAGCAGGCGAGCCTTTCGTTGATAACCTGCGAGCAGACCGCCGTTACGGTCAATAGGTGTCGACATCTAAGAAATACTGGCCGTTGGCGATAGCAATGTTGAATTTACCAGGGTAATCCTCTTCGGCTTCGTTCACGCTCCCTGAACTCGCACGCTGTCACCGCAGGTCGGCTCGAAGCTCGCGCACGCCGCGCCCAAGGCGTTCCTGTAGGAGCGTTCGCAGTGAGGCACCGCGGTCATAACCTACCTCGCGGCAATCTTCTCAATATCAAGACCGCTGCCGTGAAGCAGGGATTGAACGTGCTACGCTTGCTGGCATTGAACGACTTGTCAGTGCGAAAGCCGAACTCGCTGCGGCTGACGGTCACCTCCTTCGACGCATAGGCGAGGGCGAAGGTGCCGGCTCCCGCGATGGCCCGCTCAGCATAGCTGGGAAGATCGAGCGCGATGACCTGCGCCGCTGCATAGGGGGTGACGCCCATCCACGGTGTGACAAAGCGATAGCCGCCTTCCGCACGGCCCGAGAACGCCTTTGCGTCGAATTCCGCGCGCAGGCGATCGAGACTGCCGCCTGCCGCTACATCGCGGTCGGTGGTGACGCTTTGCCAGCCATAGGCCAGGGCGGCACCGACATAGGCCGGACCAGCATTGTGGCGAACGAACATGCCGGCCTGGAACAGGTCGGAATGACCGCTGCCGCCGTTGGTGACCTCGAAACGTGTTTCGCCGCCCGTGAGCGCGAACCCGACAAGGGTGTCCGGAGAAACGCGATAGTCCAACCCGACCGCGCCGGCATAGATGCTGCTCCTAGTGTTGTTCGACCCGACCGACCCGTTGCCGTCGGCGGTCTGGACACCACCGAAGCCCGCCAGCCACGTGCTCCAGCTCGGCGCGTCGACGAGGGCCCGCGCCGACTTCGCCGTGGAACGCCTGGTAGGGGTAGTCAACCCTGTATATACCGAAAACCTTATTCGCGATCGCGATCGCATCTATGGCAGCCTCGTTACGCGCTGATTGCGCGCCATGGGCATCCGCGACAAGCCTGTTGCACCAAGCCTCGCCGTGGCAGAATGGCTTTGCCGAACGGCTGATCGGATCGATCCGCAGGGAATGCCTCGATCATATCGTGGTGTTCGGCGAACGCCATTTGCGCCGTGTGCTGCTGTCCTACACGGACTACTATAATGGCACGCGCACTCACCTGTCGTTGAACAAGGACGCGCCGATATCACGGGCCGTCGAGATAGCCGGACGCATTATCTGCCGTCCGATCCTGGGCGGACTGCATCATCAATATGGCAGGATTTGATTTACGGTAGGCAGCGCAGCGGAGTTGACAGATGTCTATCGGCACTTTCTGTTGCTGTCTCGTCCGGAGCCGTGCTATGGGGCGCGCCGTTCGCTTCGTGCGCGACCAGTCGCTGCCGGAGGCGCACTATCACTGCTACCTCTGCAGCCTGCCGGGCCCGTTCACCCAGGACTTTGCGTCATCTCCCACGGCCCCGGTGTTCCTTCCATCCCGCGACCGAATGGCCAAATTCGCGCCGCTGTTTGGTAAGCGCCGAGCGGCGGCTGAGGATCGGCATCGTTTGGTCGGGCAGCGTCACCTTCAAGCCCAACCGGCAGCGCGCGCAGTCGCTGCTGCGCTTCTTCCAGGGCTTCGCACTTCCGGGCGTGCAGCTCTACAGCCTGCAGAAGGGGCCGCCGGAGCAGGAGCTGCGGTCACTGCCGCGTGGTGGCCCGATCATCGGCCTGTCGCCGCTGATCAACGGTTTCGCCGATACCGCCGCCGCCATCGCTAGCCTCGACTTCGTCATCATTACTAACGGCTCCGTCGCCCATCTCACGGGCTCCATGGGCAGGCCGATCTGGGTGCTGCTCGGCTACGTCGGGCTCTGGCTGCTCCATCGCACCGATTGCCCCTGGTACCCGTCCATGTACCTGCTCCGCCCCCGCGCCGAGGGTGACTGGGACTATGTGCTCGACATGGCATCCGCCGAGCTGATGGCGATGACGAAGCTGTATTAGACGAGCGAAGGGGTGGCCAAACTATATCGCGACTTCAACCAACCACCGATTTCTTGCGATATTGGCGCAGGCGACCCAGAAGGGCTTTCGCGTTTTGGACGCCGTTTCGCAGAGATCGGGTGTTGCGGCTCCAGGATTTGAACCTACGCGGGAGCACTTCAAAAGCTGGCGATGGATTGCGCACGAACGGCGGCGTTTGGCGGACCACCAAGGCTCCACGTCGCCAGTCAGGCTGCTCTCCGGTAGGAAAACAGGGCTTCGGAAAGAGTGCGTCTAGCGATGTAGCGCTTCCCTAACTCGAACCCCCGATTCTTTGTTGTCCCTGAGGCGCCCGACGCTTGCAAAGCGACGTCACGGCCGCCAATCCCCACGCGATTGAGTGAAAGCTTTGGACACAACCTCCTGAGGTTCGGGCTCGGGCGCCCCCAGGTCTTGATAATGGAATTGACCTTTGTCGGAAGCGAAACCCCGTTTCAGCCGTAGCTCCAACGATGGGTTTTGGTTTGGAGAGGTCGAAAATGCTTTGTCTTTCAATGGGAATTGACTGACACTCTCTCCGTCACACCGATCTCATGCAATCAGTTTCGGAATCTCCCGTTCGATCAAGCGCAAGCAGAGGACGTTGCGAGCTTGGGAGTTAATCTTGCTCGGTCGCATTCGAAGCGTAGTTGGATCGCACACAAGAGGTGGCCTTTGGCGGGCGAACTGTCAAAGTGCCGCTCGGCCAGCACCAGTCGTTTGTCACAGCTTGCTCAAATTGCCGCTGCTTGGCTGGAGCTGCTTCAAATTGGCTCATGATGGATCGGAGCGAGAGTTTCAGTTTTTCAACAAGATAAACGGCCGCGTGTGCACGACGTGTGCAACGGAGATCAAGAAAAATGTGCGCAAGTGTGGGCGGTCGCTTATTCGAGTGATGCGGGTCCGCAAAGAGCCGAGACGGCCCAGAGAGCTAGAGGTCGCAGGGGCAGGGTACTCACGCACGACTTTAGGAGCGGGTCGCCTCGTTACGGTGTTCGGCCTATCGCGAAGAGATCCGCGAATGGCAGTGAGGACAAGACTTGGTGTCGGGGGTTTGAGTCGCTCCCCCGCTACCAAGGGCCGCGATTTTCTAGGCCAATCTACGATTTCCTACGATTTCGTTCGCCTGATGGTAGCGGTCGGAGCTCGCCGGGACGATTGCATTGCTGCAAACCGACGGTGAAGATCTGGCTGGCTCTGAGAGTTGACTTTGTTCGGCTGGTAAGGCGCTTCGGAGTCGGGCCGAACAATCTGGATCGGCAGCTACCGGTGCGGATGGTTTGCTGGCGATCAGGTCCAGTTGACGGCCGATTGACAATCAGGCCTTCGCCGCCGATGCGGTCCTCTCTAACCATTTCACCACCTGTTGCGGCGAAATCGGGTGAAGGTGGATGAACGGCGCGTTCGATCCCAGCGCATTCTCGACGGCCGAGATCACGCAGGCCGCGGCTGGAATTGTGCCGCCTTCGCCGGCGCCTTTGACGCCGATCGGGTTGCGCGGCGACGGTGTCTCCACGTGATGGATTTCGATTGGCGGCATCTCGGAGGCCAACGGCAGGAAGTAGTCGGCGTAAGTGGTCGTCAGAGGCTGGCCGGCTTCGTCATAGATCATGCGTTCAAACAGCGCGTTGCCGATTCCGTGCACCACCCCGCCACGAATTTGGCCATCGACAATGAGTGGATTGATCAGCTTGCCGCAGTCGTGAACCACGACGTAGCGAACAACCCGCACATCGCCGGTCTCGGGATCGATCTCGACCTCGCAGGCATTTGCGCCGTACGCAAAGGTCAGTGCGGTGGAGTTGAAGTAGGCAGTCGCCGCCAGGTCGGGTTCCATGCCGCCTGGGAGACTTATTCCGACATTCCCGGCCAGTGTTCGTGCGATCTCCGATAAGCTGACGTTCATTCCCGGAACACCTTTGACTCGTACTGCTCCGCCTTCGAGTTCGAGATCTTGCTCACCAACCTCCAGCTTATGGGAGGCAAAGGCGATCGCCTTGGCTCGAACCTTCTGTGCAGCCAGTTCAACCGAAGAGCCGGCCGTTACTGCGATCCGGCTTGCAATGGTGGACATGCCCAACGGGAATCTCGAGGTGTCGGCGGTCTCGACCATCACGTCATTCAGCTCGACGCCAAGGGCATCAGCGGCGATCTGCGCGAAAGCCGTACGATGTCCCTGACCTTGGCTTGATGCGCCGGTGCTGACGACGACCTTTCCCGCTGGCGTGACCCGAACCGAAGCTCCTTCAAATGGACCGAGGCCGGTATCCTCGACGCAGGATGCGATACCGAGGCCAAGCAGCTTCCCGCGATCCGCGGCTGCCGCGCGGCGGGCTTCGAAACCGGCAGCGCCGATTTTGTCGAGCACGAGATCCAGAGCGGCGATGTAGTCGCCACTGTCATAGGAGATCGGTGAGCCATCACGCGCCTTCATGCCAGTAGAGTAAGGCATTTGGTCGGCGCGAACGAAGCTGCGCCGGCGCACCTGCTGTCGGTCGATACCGAGATGGCGCGCAATACGGTCGGCGAGCCGTTCAAGCAAAAACGCGGCGTTTGGGCGGCATGCGCCACGTACGGGTGACGTCGGCACCAGGTTCGTCAACACGACGTCAATTGTAAGGTCGAGCGCCTCGAGCGCGTATGGGCCCGGAAAGCTGGCCAGGGCTGTCGCCGGCAGAATGAGACCATAGGGCGCGTAGGCACCATTATCGTGGATGCAATGGCCGCGGATCGCGCGCATCCGTCCGTCGTTGTCAAAGGCGACATCGAGCGTCCAAACTTGTCCGCGTTGCTGTGTTGTGGCGACAAAGTGTTCCTGGCGGTCCTCGATCCATTTGACCGGCCGCCCAGTCTTGATCGCGGCGAGCGCCACGGCGAACTCTTCCGGATAGACATTGGCCTTCGGGCCAAAGCCGCCGCCAACATCTGGCGTCATCACACGGATCTCGCTCTCATCGCGCCCGAGATAGGTCGCAAGATGTCGCCGCACCATGTAGGGCGATTGTGAGGACGTAGACAGTGTGAGCACACCGGAATGCGGATCGACGCTGGCAACCACGCCTCGGCACTCCATGGAATGGCAGCCGCCGCGATGAATATCGAAGCGCTCCGTCAGGACATGGTCCGCCTTCGCAAACACCGCGTCGCAATCGGAGAAGCCGGCCTTCAAGCTGGCCGCAATGTTGCTCGGTCGCTTGCTGTGGACCCTGGGCGCTCCGGCTTTCCACGCAAGGACGGCGTCGGCAACAGCCGGCAATTCCTCGATGTCGAGTAAGACGGCTGCTGCTGCATCTTCGGCCGTTGCGCGGTCATCGGCGAGCACGATCGCGATGGCTTCGCCGACGTGACAGACCTCCTCCACAGCCAATGGGTGATAGGTAATTGGCGTCGGCAGGAGAGGGTGCGGCGCCATCGGCGGCATCGCGCCTTGCGCGATCCCGGCAAAATCCGCCATCGTATAGATCGCGACGACGCCCGGCATGCCCTTGGCGTCGCTCGCATCGATGTTGCGGATACGGCCATGAGCCATACTGGCCCGGACGAAGGCCGCATGCAGCATTCCTGGAAGCACTGCATCATCGACATAGCGTCCCCGACCCGCCAACAAGCGCGGATCCTCGACACGGGCAACCGCAGCCCCGAAATAACGTGCGCTCATGGCGTGCTTGTCCTTACCGCTGCGGCAGCAAGAGCCGCTTCGACTATGCCCTGATAGCCGGTGCAGCGGCAGATGTTGCCCGAGATCGCCATTCTGATGTCATGTTCAGTCGGGGAGGGCGTGGCGCGCAGTAAGGCTTCGAGCGTCATCAGCATGCCGGGCGTGCAGAACCCGCATTGCAAGCCGTGATGCGTGGAGAACGCCTGCTGCAGGGGAGAGAGTTCGTCGCCATTGGCGAGGCCTTCGACAGTTTCAACCGTGCAACAGTCGATCTGCACCGCCAGCATCAGGCAAGATCGCACTGGCACACCATCCACGATGACCGTACAGGCGCCACACACGCCGTGCTCGCACCCGACATGTGTTCCGGTGAGTCCAAGGCCGTAACGCAGGAAATCGGCAAGGTGCGTCCGTGGATCGGCGCTGGTCTCGCGGGGCTCGCCGTTGAGCGTGAATGTAAGGTGTTTTCCGGTCATTGGGACCGCTCCAGACTGCTGCAGGCCTCTCGCAGGGCGCGACCGATCAGGATACCGGCGAGATGGCGGCGATAATCGGCCGTTACGTGAACGTCTTCCATCGGGTCGAGGGCGCGTGCTGCGTCAATGATTGGTGCGAGCGCGATCTCGCGGATGATCTGGCCGACGAGCGCCGCTTCGGCGTCGTAAAGACGCCGTGGTGCGGGCTCGACTCCGAACACCAGCAGTGCCGTGCGCGTGATCTGGCCCCTGCCATCGACCTCGAGGAGCGCCGCCGCGCCGGATATGGCAAAGTCACCGTGCCGCCGCGCGTATTCTGCGAAGCCGTAGCCGTGACCTTTGGCCCAGGGTTTGAAGCGCAACGCCTCAAGAAATTCCTGATCTTCCAGCGCGGACTGCAACAGGCCCTGAAACCAATCCGCCGCCGGGATTACCCGGCGGCCATTCGGTCCAGTGGCAACAAACTCGGCATCGAGCGCAGCGCAGATTGCCGGCTGCTCGGCGGACGGATCGAGGTGGCAACAGCTGCCCCCAATCGTTCCGCGTGATCGAGTCTGGATATGGCCGACATGCTCGAGCGCGCGCGCAAGCAGTGGGAGTCGAGCCTGGATGATTGGAGAGGCGAGGATGTCCGCCTGACGGGTCATGGCGCCGATTTCGATTCCGTCGACGGTTTCGCGAATGCCCGCGAGTTCCGGAACGCGGTTGATGTCGATCAGGTGATCGGGCGCGAGCACGCGCAAATTCAGCATCGGCATCAGCGATTGGCCGCCAGCGAGGATCTTCGCGTTGTCGAGACTCGCCAGCAGCGCGCCGAGCTCCTCGCGCGTGTGTGGTCGGTGATATTGGAACGGTGGCGCTTTCATGGATCAGGTCAGTGCGAGGAAATCCGAGATCGTCTTGATGAAAGTTCCAGGCGATTGTGCCATTGGCGCGTGACCGCAACCCGGAATTTCGATCAGATCGGCCTTTGGAAGCGCCTTGGCCAGCGCACGCGCCATCTCCGGCGGCGTCGCGGCGTCGAGTTCACCCACCACGACCAGGGTGGGATTGCGAATGGTCGCAATGCCAGAGGTCAGATCCAGTGCGGCGAGCGCGAGGCAGGCTTCGGCAAAGAATTCCGGATTGGTGTTAAGCAGGGCATTGCGCCGCTCGGTGGCGATTTCGGGATGCGCCGCGATATAGTCTTCAGGGAAGAGCCGCTTCATAGCTACCTCAATGATAGCTCCCATGCCGGCCTTGCGAACGCGTTCGGCCATTGCGTAGAATGATTGCTTGCCCTCAGGAGAGAAGCTCATTCCGGTGTCAGCGAGCACCAGACGATCGAACTTGCCGCCGTGGCGGATCGCCAAGGTGCTGGCGACAAAGCCGCCGAAGCCATTGCCCAGCACATCGGCCGTCGCGCCAAGGTTCAGGGCTCCGAACAGCCCGGAAATGCGGTCGGCGATGGCTTCTATCGTCGCGCCGGCCGATGACGAACCACCAAAGCCCGGCAGGTCAGGCACGATTACCCGGCGTGTCCGCGCGAGCGCCGGCACGATCTTGTCGAAGATGGTACGATCCGCAAGAAGCGAGTGAAGAAGCACAATGGGCTTTCCGGCTCCGGACTCGACGATGTCGAGAACTCCATCGCGCAGGGAAATCGACGCCATGCTGTAGCCTTTCAATAAACGCCAAGAAGTTGTTCGATGCGCTGGCTGTCCGCGCGAAGCGAGCTCGCTGCACCTGTATGCGCGATATAGCCGGTATTCAGGACCACGACCTCGTCGGCGATTTCCAGGGCAAGCTTGATGTTCTGCTCGACGAGAATGATCGACAGACCGCTGTCGCGAAGTCGCTTCAGGACGGCGGCAACCTCTGCGACGATCTGCGGGGCGAGACCTTCGGATGGTTCGTCGAACAGGATCAACTGCGGATTGGTCATCAGGGCGCGGCAGATCGCGAGCATCTGCTGTTCGCCGCCGGACAGCGAGCCGGCGAGCTGTCGCTGCCGCTCCGCTAACCGCGGAAATGCGGTGTAGACATCGTCTAGTGTCCAGTCGGCCCGTTGGGCCGAACGGTTGCGGCGTGCGGCGACGGTGAGATTCTCATAGACGGTCAGCGAGGGAAATATCCGTCGGCCCTGCGGAACGAGACCGACACCTTTCAGCGAGATCGCCTCGGGCGACAGGCCGGCGATCGACTGGCCGAACAGTTCGAGGTGTGTGGCGTTGGCACGGACCAGGCCGATGATGGCGCTGATGCAGGTGGTCTTGCCGGCGCCATTGCGGCCGAGCAGGCCTAGAACCTGTCCTTGCTTCACGGTGAAGGACAGATCGTGCAGAACATGGCTCTCGCCATAGAACGCATTGAGGCCGCTGATCACAAGCGCGTCAGTGCCCAAGATATACCTCCCGCGTCTTCGGATCGGCAACCACGTCGGCGCGATTTCCCTCGACGACGATCTGACCGCGCTGCATCACAGTAATGACATCGGCGAAGGCGAGGGCGACATCCATGTCGTGCTCGATCATGATGATCGTCACTTCACGCGGAATGGTTTGCAGGAGTCGCTGGATATCCCGCCGCTCGTCGGCCGAGAGACCCGCCAGAGGTTCGTCAAGCAGCAGGAGTTTCGGCTTTTGGGCGAGCGCCATGGCGATCTCGAGCCGACGCTTTTCGCCGTAACTAGTGTCCGCCACCGTCCTGTCGGCGAGATGTTCAAGGCCGACGAGAGCCAAGGTCGCTCGCGCTTCATCCCAGAGCGTCTTCTGCCGCCTTATGTCGGACAGCGGATTGAAGCGCAGTCTCAGCAGGCCCATCAGCGACATGACGACGTTGTGCAGCAGCGTGTTCTTCGCGAACAGCGTGATGATCTGGTAGGTCCGTGCCATCCCGAGATGCGTGCGCTGGTCCGCGGTCTTCCTGGTGACGTTCTCGCCGAAGATCCGGATTTCGCCTCGCGAGGGCGGAAAGTCGCCGGCGACAAGATTGAACAGGGTCGTCTTGCCCGCTCCGTTGGGGCCGAGCAGCAGCCGCCGTTCGCCAGCTGGCACACGCATTGACACGTCGCATACCGCCGGCAAGCCACCGAAAAAGCGATGAAGTCCCGTGACCTCGAGTGCGGGCACTGTCACGTCGGGCGCTCCTCGGTAACGGGCAGAGCCGGCGTCGTGGGCGAACCCCGGCGTTTCCTCACAATGCCGCGCAGGCGGCGCGTGCCAGGCACAAGGCCTTCGGGCATGAACATCACGATGGTCACGAAGATGATCCCAAGCAGCATCAGCCACCGCGTGATGTAGGCGCTCACGACGTTCTTTAGGATAACGACGAGCGCTGCGCCCACGATCGGTCCAAACAACGTGCCGGTCCCCCCGGCAATGACCATCAACAGCGTCTCGGCTGACGTGGTAAGGTGAAGCGTTTGCGGGCTGACGAACTGGTTGTAATAGGCGTACAGCATGCCGGCAATCGCGCCCCAGAATCCGGCGAACACGAAGCTCAGCCACTGGATCAGCCACACATTGTAGCCCAGCGCACGCATGCGCCGGGGCTGATCGCGCGCGCCTTGCAGGCTTTGTCCGAGGCCCGACTGGATGAATCGCGATATCAGCCACATGGCCGCGGCCAGGAAGATCAGGGCGAAATAGAAGAATGCAGTGGGGTTCATCAGGTCGACCCCAAGCGGGTGTGGCCGGACAGCGCCGCCAAGACCGTTGTCGCCACCAGTGAGGCTCGCCCATCGATAGGCGATGCCCCACAAGATCTGGCCGAGCGCCAGGGTAATCATCAGGAAGCCGAGCCCGGACGCGCGCAGCGCTAGATAGCCGAACAGCATGGCGAGAATCGTCGTGGCGGCGATGGCCGCCAGCGCACCGGCGAGGGGCCCGAAGCCTGCGTGGGCGGTAAGATAGACCGTCAGATATGCGGCGACGCCGAGATAGGATGCATGGCCGAGCGAGACCATGCCGCCGAATCCTACCAGCACGTTGAGGCTCATTGCGAGGATTGCGGCGATGACGATTTGAGTTGCGATATTGACGTAATAGTCCGATGTCACCAGCCATGGCATCGCCAGCAGCGCGGCGATTGCGACCAGACCAAGGACTATTTGGGGGCGCGAAGTGCTGATCAAATGGCTTGCCTCCCGAACAGACCTGTAGGCCGCAAGGTCAGGACCAGCACCATAGGCAGAAACAGGATCACGTAGGCGAGGTCCGGAAAGAGAGCTTGGCCGTAGCTGTAAATGAAGCCGATGATCAGGCTGCCGATAAACGCGCCCAGCAGGCTGCCGATCCCACCAAGGATCACAACGACGAGGGCGAGCGGCAACATGTCGGTATCGAGGCCAGGGTAGACCGAGAGGATGGGGCCAGCCAGCACGCCGCCGGCGCCGGCAAGTGCCGACCCAAGGCAAAACACAACCGGAAACAGAAGCGATGTTCGGATACCCATCGCGCGCGCCATGCTGAGGTCGTCGACGCCGGCGCGGATCATGGCGCCAAGGCGACTGCGTTCGAGCAGGAACCACAACGTGGCAGCCAGCGTGAAGGCGACGCCGATGACGAACAGGCGGTAGATCGGGAACGCAAGTTGCTGCACGCGAAATGCGCCCGCCAGTTCCCGCGGCATCGGGACCGGACGGGGGTCGCCGGTCCAGATCCAGACACAGGCGTCGGCGATGATGAAGGCGATGCCAAGGGTCACCAGTACCTGCGCCAGCGGCTGTCCGCTCAATCGCCGCAGAATAAATCGTTCAATGATCGCGCCCAACACAGAGATGGCGAGGCCACCGATCAAGATCGCAACCCAGAAGCTTACCCCGGCGTCGATCGCCGAAAGCCCGACATAGGCGCCCAGCATGAAGTAGGCACCGTGGGACAGGTTCACGATGCGCATCAGGCCGAAGATCAGCGAAAATCCCGACGCAAGGATGAAAAGGAGAGACCCGAACGCCAGGCCGTTCAAACCCTGAATGACCCAGAAATTCATGCGGACCTCTCTTCGCTGAAGCGAAATTATTTCACCGGCGTCCAGTCGCGCGAATAGACCGGGCTCTTCAGGAACTCCTCCGGCTTATAGGTCCAGAACTGGCTGACGGCCGGATAGGTCTTGATGACCGTGTTCTGCAACTTCCCGTCCTTCCTCTCGACCTTCCGGATCGCGATATCGAGGATCGGCTGACCGTATTGGTCGAGCTTGACCTGCCCGTACGGACTTTCGGGAATGTTGACGTTCCGCAGAGCCTTCATGAAGGCTGCCTTGTCCGAGATGTCGCCCTTCACCTGTTCGAGTGCATTATTGAGAAACTGGCAGGCCATATAGGCGCCCACGGTGTAGTAGCCGGGGTCGGCGCCGTAGGACTTGCGTACAGCTTCGACGAATTTCTTGTTAGCGGGCGTGTCGATGGCCGCGCTGTACCATCCCGCGGAAATCACGCCGAGTGCTTCGTCGCCCATTCTCTTGAGGATGCCTTCATCGACGGTCGTCATCGCGCCGAGGATAGGCTTCTGCATGCCGTAGTTCTTGTATTCGCCAAGAAACTTGATGCCGTTGCCTCCGGCGAACGCGGCAAAAACGGCATCTGCGTTAGGATCGATTTGGCTGATGTAGGTGCCGTATTCGGCTGCATTCAGCGGCGACCAAAGCTTCTGGATGACCTTTCCGCCGTTCTGTTCGAACGTACGCTGAAATCCGGCGGCGATTTCGTGGCCGAATGCGAAATCGTCGGCGACGATCGCGATGCGTTTGTAGTGCAATTCCTTGGCGGCATATTCGCCAAGCGGATGATGCGCCTGCGCCGAGGTGCCAACCGCACGGACGAACCACGGGTTGGGCTTTCGCTGAGTGAGGTCTTCAGCAGCCGCCGACGGGGAAATAATGGGGGTCTTTGTCTGGCGGATATAATCGTCGATTGCCAAGGCTTCGAACGCCGCCAGCGGCCCGATCAGAACCTGCGCGCCATCGCGCTCGATCAGCTCCTGAGCCTTGGTCTTGGTAACGGCCGGTTGGCCGGCCGTATCGGCAGTGATGATCTGGATCTTGCGACCGGCCATCTCGCCGCGATGTGCATCGATGCAAAGCTGGAGTCCTTCCTCCATCTGTCGGCCGCCCGCGGCTAGCGCGCCCGACCTGACGGTCATGAACCCGACCTTCAACGGCTCGGCCGCCTCGGAAGCGGTCACCAAGGCCCAACCCATCAGGAACGTGGTCGAAAAGAGCGTGGCGATCCGCCTCATATTGTACCTCCCTCGAAACAGATCTTGATACATCTGTTATTCTTAACTTGGTTGATTCTGAGATGTCACGAGACCTCTGGCAAGTCAAGAAGATCGTAAGGAGGCGTTTACTTCCGCGAAGTTTGTGGCATTTTGGAATATCTTAAGGTACCTTAGTGCCCGGCTGTCTCTGGTTGTGATATCTTACGAGGCGGCCTGACGGGGACGCTTCGGGCACAATGCAAAGCAAACGGATTTACGGGCTGCTGCGGCAGCAAATTCTTACCTGCGAGTTGCCGCCAGGCCGTGAACTGCGCGAACAGGAACTCGCCCAGGCGTTCGACGTCAGCAAGTCTCCGGTGCGCGAGGCGCTTCAGCAGCTTGTCAGCGAGGGCCTCGTCATTGTCATCCCGCGCCAGGGCTACCGCGTTGCTCCCCTCTCGCTGCGGGACGCAAACGAATTGTTCACCTTCCGCCTGACGATGGAACTCGCCTGCCTTGCCGAGGCGGTGAAGAACGCGTCCGATGAAGAACTCAAGGCGCTCGATCGATTTCGCGAATTCGACGGCGACTATGAGAGCCAGTTCATCACCTATAATCGGGATTTCCACTGCACGCTCGCGCGTTGTTCGGGCAACGCCCGCATGGCGCGAACCGCGTGCGATCTCATCGAAGAGACGGAGCGTCTTGTCCGTATGAGCGTCTCAGCCGTACGGGGGCCGAATGCGCATAAATTCGTCGAAGAGCACAATGCCATTATTTCCGCGCTGCAGGCGCGCGACTCACGCCGCGCCGTCAGCTTGTTGCGGGCGCACGTGGCGGCCGCGATCAAGCGCTTCAGCGCCGCGCTCGAATGGACGGTGATGCAAGCGTAATTCCAATTTGTCGACAAGAACGGACAACCCATGATCGATCGCAAGAACCGCTATGGCCTTACAGCCGCGCGAATCAATAATGCCGACGGCCGGGTGCGCCGGCCATCATCACCGACCATTGATATCCATGCGCATATCGTCGTTCCCGAAGCCGCCAAAATTGCCCAGCCGCACCTCGAGATAAACCGAATTCCTCTGGCATACTTCTCTGATCCCGCGACGAAGGAAATCAACGCCGCGCAGGAGGAAGACCTCAGGGAGATAATGACAACGATTGACCGGCGGCTGTCTGATCTCGACAGGATGGGAATCGACATCCAGGTCGTCGCACCTGCACCCGGGCAGTGCTACTATTCTGTGGATCCCAAAATTGCGGAATCGGCGCACCGGATTGCAAATGACGGCGTCGCCGAATTTTGCTCGCGCAAACCTGACCGCTTCCTGGGGCTGGGTGGGGTCACGCTGCAGCAGCCCGACCTCGCGGTGCGCGAACTTGACTATGTCATCTCAGAGCTGAAGCTGAAGGGCGTTCAGATCCTGACCAATGTAGACGGTAAGGAATTGTCAGATCCGCTATACCGGCCGTTTTTCGCCAGGGCCGAGCAGCTCGGTGCCTTGATCATGCTGCATCCCAATGGCTTTACCCACGGTGAGCGATTCACGCATTACTATTTCAACAACGTCATAGGCAATCCGCTGGACACGACTCTTGCGCTGCATAACCTGATTTTCAGCGGTACCCTGGCGCGCTTTCCCGATCTCAAGCTGCTCGCAGTGCACGGCGGCGGATATCTGCCGGCTTACTCGGGACGGATCGATCATGCGTGGGGCGCACGACAGGATTCTCGCGGGGATCTGCCCCTGCCGCCGACGACATATCTTCGTCAGGTTTATCTTGATACGGTCGTATTCACCTATCACCAACTCGCTTACCTGCTCGAGGTATTTGGACCGGATCGAATCTTGATGGGTACGGACTATCCGTTCGATATGGCGGAGTTCAACCCGATCGGCCACATCGCCGGCGTCAACGGCATGGATGAAGCGACGCTGGCTCAGCTTGCAGGCGGAAATGCCATCCGCTTGCTGGATCTCGATCTGTAGTGCAGCGCGCGAGCTAACGAGACCGCCGCGGAGAAGCTGATCTTGGGGCAGCAATAAACTCGAGAAGCATAGGCTTGGTTCTTTCACAGCGCCATTGCGTGCTGTGTGTGCCGAAAACCTTATCCGAGTTGATGAGGTGACGGAATCGCCTAAGCTAGAAGAATGATCGGGCTACTGTGTTTCGGATTGGCTGTCTTGGCTTCGCCTCTCAAGTCGAAGAGCCGACTTGAAGCAGAGAATGCGGCGCTCCGACATCAATTGATTATCTTGAGGCCTAAGCTGCATGGTCGCGTCCGGCTCACGAGCAATGATCGCTGGTTCTTCATTCAGCTATATCGCTGGTTTCCATCGATCCTGCAGGTCCTCACGATCATCCACCCCGAGACGCTGGTGCGGTGGCACCGGGCCGGCTTTCGCCGTCACTGGCGCTGGAAGTCGCGCCCACGGGGAGGGCGACCGCAGATGGATACTGAATTGCGGGCGCTGATCCGGCGAATGAGCATCGATAATTCGCTTTGGGGAGCACCGCATATTCATGGCGAACTGCTCAAGCTTGGGTTCGAGGTCGCGCAATCGAGCGTTGCCAAGTACATGGTCAAGCGCCGAGGCCCACCAAGCCAGGGATGGCAGACCTTCTTGCGTAACCACGCGCCGGACATCGCCGCCATGGACCTGTTCTTTGTTCCAATGATCGGTTTCGACCTGGCTACGCATTCGTCATCGTCCGACTGGACCGCAGAGGCCTAGTCTGGATCAACATCACAAAGAATCCGACGGCGGAATGGGTTGCGCGTCAGATCACCGAGGCCTTTCCTTGGATGAGGCCCCAAAATACCTCATTCGCGATCGCGATCGCACCTATGGCAGCCTCGTTACGCGGCGATTGCGCGCCATCGGCATCCGCGACAGGCCGATTGCACCAGCCTCGCCGCGGCAGAATGGCTTTGCCGAACGGCTGATTGGATCGATCCGGCGCGAGTGCTTGGATCACATCATCGTTCTTGGTGAGACGCATCTACGCCGGATCTTGCGATCTTACGCACGCTATTACAACGATTTCAGAACGCACCGGTCGTTGGATAAGGACGCGCCGGTTGCTCGCCCGGTTCAGCGGACCGGAAGCATCAAATCGTTCCACATCCTCGGCGGACTCCATCACCACTACGTCCGGGTTTAGGTTTTCAGTACACACAGCCTCCAACACGGCGGCTTTGGAGCGGCGGGGAGGGCGACCCACCTCGTGCATGTCCTCGATATGCAGATCGATGATATCGCCGAAGGTTTTTGCCTGTACGGCGGCGCGTGGTTTTGGCGACCCGCTGCGGTCAATATTGCGCTCCATATAGAGCGCCCAGTCTTCCCCGTCCTTGCGCCGGCGGAAGGTCTCTGACACGTAACGGTTCTTGCGGCGCACCTGGACGCGCCAGTTCCCGGAGGGCAACTGAGTGAAGCTGGCCATGGCCGTGTGCACTCCCCAATTCGTGTGCGCTACGTATGCACTGAGAGGTCAAAACGGGTACAAACGTGTGCAATTTCGGCTAGTTTGGAGTGCACACGTTCGTGTTTCATCCTATTGAGATGATAAGGTAAATCATTGAAATCGCAGCACTATCGCTTTTCTGTGGCTCCGATGATGGATTGGACCGATACCCGGTGTCGCGTCTTTCATCGTCGGCTCTCGCGGCGGGCGCGGCTTTATACGGAGATGCTGACGACCGGCGCCGTCATCCATGGCGACCGTGTGCGGCTGCTTGGGTTTGATGCGAGCGAGCATCCGGTGGCGTTGCAGCTTGGCGGGTCCGATCCGCGCGAACTCGCGACCGCGGCTCGGGTCGGCGAGGATTTCGGCTATGATGAGATCAACCTCAACGTCGGCTGCCCGTCCGACCGTGTGAAGGATGGCCGGTTCGGCGCTTGCCTGATGGCAGAGCCGGCACTCGTTGCCGAGGGCGTCGCGGCGATGAAGTGCGCGGTGCGGGTTCCCGTGACGGTGAAATGCCGTATCGGGATCGATGACCAGGATCCGGAACTGGCGCTCGATACGCTGGCGCGCAGCGTGATCGAAGCGGGCGCGGATGCACTGGTCGTGCATGCAAGGAAGG
Organism: Bradyrhizobium cenepequi; assembly: GCF_020329485.1. GTDB lineage: Bacteria > Pseudomonadota > Alphaproteobacteria > Rhizobiales > Xanthobacteraceae > Bradyrhizobium > Bradyrhizobium cenepequi. The sequence continues at coordinate 168,408 of NZ_JAGKJI010000009.1, read as the reverse complement.
CCTGGCTCAACGGACTGTCGCCGAAGGAGAACCGCGACATCCCGCCGCTCGACTACGACTGCGTCTATCGGCTGAAGGCCGCCATGCCCGATGTCCCCATCATCATCAATGGCGGCATCGCAAGCCTCGACGAGGCGAAGCGGCATCTGGCGCATGTCGATGGCGTGATGCTTGGGCGCGCGGCCTACCAGGAGCCGTGGCGGTTGTTGTCGGTCGATCCCGATCTGTTCGACGAGGCGGCGCCGCACGCCACGATGCAGGACGCGCTCGAAGCGATGATCCCCTATATCGAGGAGCAGCTCGCGCGCGGCACGCGGCTGCATGCGATCACGCGACATTTCGTCGGGGTATTCTTCGGCGTGCCTGGCGCGCGGGCGTTCCGTCGCCATCTCGCCGAGCATGGCACGAGGCCGGGGGCGGGCGCAGATGTGCTGCGCGAGGCGATCGCGCTAATTGGAAGCGGTGCGGCCGCGCCGATGGCGGCCTAGCACGTCGGGATAGCCGTTCAGCATCAGCTTGTCGGCTCGCACGCCCCAGCTTTCCAGCCGGTCCAGGAAGCTCATGCCGAGCAGATTGGTCTTCATCTGCCCGCGCGGCACCACCAGCGCCGGAATCGACTTTTCGACCAGCCGACCGACGGCGAGGCGATCCAGCGTCAGCCGCGCCGCCTTGGTGTGGCCGCCGGCGGTTTCGAGATCGACATTGTATTCGAGCATGTCGATCGGCAGCCCGATCGCCTTCGCGGTCTCCCAGGTCAAGACCACCGAGGTCGCGCCAGTGTCGATCACCATCGGTGCGCTGACGCCATTGATCTTGGCGCGCAGTGCGAATTCGCCGCCTTGTCCGCGCGGGATCTGCACGGCGGGGGCGGGAGCCACGAAGTTGCCGCGCAGCATGTGCGAGACCTGATGGCTGGCGCGTACGATCTGCTCGGGATCGCCATAGGCGACGACGGCGCCCGCAGTCGCAACCAGCATCAAGAGCACGAGCAGGATGCGGCTCATGACACCGCCTCCCGCGTCCAATGCATCAGGCGCGCTTCGGATGCGCCTCTGTCCGCTCGAGACCAGCTTCCGCCATGCGTGCGGGCAACAGTGCCATCACGGCGAGGCGCTCGGTGCTGTCCATCTTGTGCCAGCGTGCGATCTCGGGCAGCGTTCGCCCACAGCCGAAGCAGAGCTTGGTCCTGGGGTCGATCATACAGACTGCGATACACGGCGTTTCTTTGCTCATCCATCGATAGTGGAACGATTTCGATCGCGGGTGCAAGCGCTTAGCGGGATGACTTTTCTTCGTAGGGTCTACAGTCCGGTGCCTGCACTCATGATCGGCTTGTGGCGCCCCCTTTTCTTGTCGTCGGTCAAAGGCATCGAAGGTTGCGGCTGCAAAGGCGGCGCTTCCTCGGCCATCGGCGCCAGCGCCGACATCACGCGCTCGGGCGGGAAGGTCACGATCACCTCGGTGCCGATGCGCAGCTTGGACTTCAGCGTGAAGGTGCCGCCATGCAGGTCGATCAGGCTCTTGGCGATCGGCAAGCCCAATCCGGCACCTTGTTCGGCCGATTTGATCGAGTTGGAGCCCTGGCCGAACGATGCCAGCACGATCGGAATCTCGTCCTCGGCAATGCCCGAGCCGGTGTCCTTCACGCTCAGATATTGCCCGCCGGAGGCGGTCCAGCCGACCTTCAGCCAGATCTCGCCGCCTTGCGGGGTGAACTTGATCGAGTTGGACAAGAGGTTGAGCACGATCTGCCGCGTGGCGCGCTCGTCGACCCAGATCCGCGGCATGCCTTGCTCGAACACTTCGTGGATGGTGATGCCGCGGCTGGTCGCGCGCAGTTTCAAGAGATGGTGGCAGTCGGCGACGACATGCACCAGCGAGACCGCTTCCTCGTTGAGCTCGTAGCGACCGGCCTCGATCCGCGACAGATCAAGGATCTCGTTGATGAGGTTGAGCAGGTGGACGCCGGAATTGTGGATGTCGGCGGAATATTCCTTGTAGACCGGGACCGCATGCGCGCCGAAGATCTCGCTCTTCATCACCTCGGAGAAGCCGAGGATGGCATTCAGCGGCGTGCGCAATTCGTGGCTCATTTGGGCCAGGAAGCGCGACTTGGCGACGTTGGCGGCTTCGGCGCGATGCCGCGCCTCGTCGGAGATCGCCTTGGACTGCTCGAGCTCGGCGATCAGCACATCCTTCTCGGCGCGCGCCTGCAGCGTGGCGAGCGTCGTCGAATGCAGGCGGTGGGCAAGCAGCGCGAAATAGCCCTCGGCGCCCAGCGCGAGCAGCGCGAACACGTAGTTGTCGAAGGAACCGCTCAGCACGAAGCTGACGGCGATCGCGATCGTTACCGGCGCGGTGGCTGCCAGTGCTGCGATCGGAAGGCTCGCCGCGAGCATGCTGGAGACTGCGATCACCAGCAGCATCAGGAACATCATCAGCGCGTTGGAGGCGGCATCCGTGCCCGCGGGATGGGTCAGGATCACCGTCCAGAACAGGCCGTAGAGCAGGTCGAGCAGCACGAACCGCGTCTGCCATTTGCGCGTCGCGGCAGGCGAGGGGGACTCCTTCAGGAACCTGGCGCAGGTCTTCACGGTCGCGGCATGGATGCCGAGTATGCCGATGGTCCAGGCCGCTGCCACGATCGGCTCTTGCCATATACCAAACAGCACGCCGGTGGCGATCACCAGCAGCATCACGACGTAGGATGCGGAGATCCTCGTTTGCGCATATTGGCGGAGCAGTTCAGTGTCGAATGCGGGGCGGGTCCCGCTGGTTGACGTTAACCGATCCCGCGCCTCCCGCACCCGCTGCGCCGCGGCACGCCGACTGTTGACCGGCGCGGCAGCCTGGGGCTCGGCCGGCAGCTGAACAACTTCAGGCTTTTCCGCGGGATCACTCATTAAACAACACAAAATTCTGCCCGCGAACCGCACGGGCTTTTGCATTGTCTATCTCTCGCGCCAAATCATTAAGCGATGACTTAGAAAGCTAAAGAATCTCGTTAACGAGAAGTTAAATTAACGATTGGCGTTATCAGTGAATGCGCCTCAACCTCCCTTGAAAAGGGGAGGTCGGTTTGCGCGGAACGCGCAAAGCGGGTGGGGATCATCTCTCTCCACGAACGCCGGTGTCTGTGGCTTGACGAGCGTATGGAAAAGCTGTTCCAGCGGTTGGAACAGAAGCTCGATCAGCTACCGAAACGGCGTGACGACGATGATAAGGTCACGGTGATGCCGCCGCTCCGGTCGGTCAACTGAACCGCACCCGCCTTCCGCGTATCCGGTAAGATCTCCCCATCGTGGTGACTGCCTGATCACCGGGACACCTGGTGCGCCAATGTCTCTGCACCGTTCTTGTTCGCATTGGTCAGAGCAAAAGCGCGAGGATCACGCACGCCGCCGCAATGCACATTGCCAACACGAGTATCACTACGACCATGTCGCCTCCGTCTGGTTGCTAGAGCAACCTACGCAGCAAGGCCCGTGCCCTGTTACCGCTGAAGACTGATGGAACTGGTTTCAAATGTAATGCGACGATAGCGATGGTGTAGGAGATCGGGGAATGTTCGAAGGGCGGGGGCGTCCGAAAATCAGAATTCTTAGCATTTCCGACCGGCGGTCCAACGTTAACGCGCGCAAGCTATTGATTTCGTTTTGGTTTTTTTGGTCAATTTCCTGAGCGCGGAACAAAAAACGGCGAAAAATCAGGGGCTTGGAGGATACGCCGCCGAACCGGAAGCCATCGTGCCCGAACCATTTGGGTCGTTCGACCGCCGCCCAGCGGACACGTGATGTTTCGCAAGAGCCACCCTTTAAAACGCGTCCTTGCCAAAACGCATCCACCGCTTTGATCGCACCGCTTGTCCGCTGTGCCCCTGGTAGCGGCGCTATAGCCGACCTCACCCAAGGTCCGAGTTGGGGCTCAGAAGCGGACATCGAATTCGCAGTCTTGACGGGCAACTCGCACCGAAACCGTAGGCTCAGCGCCCGGGACTTCCGAGCGTGGCCCGCTGCTTCCTGTCCCGTGTCTCGTCGGGATCTTCGATCGCCTCAACCGACTGGATGTATTCTGTGATATACTCCGGCGGCAGGCCGTGTTCCCTGCCACCGGCAAGGACAAAGTCCTTGTACCAGCCGTAGGGTTTGAGGCTATCGTCGACGTAGTCGGGGGTGGCGAGATAGGTAAGGACCTTCCGCCTGCGACCTTTCTCGTTGATGACCGTGACCATCGCGTGCTCGTAGCCGCTGCCGACGCCTTCGGCCTCATCTAGCTTGGCACGCTCGGCAGGATCGAAGCTGAACAGGACTCCGATCACTCTATCGTTGTTGCCACTGGCAAATGCGTTGCATTTCCCGGAATCGTCCGCGCTACGCTTATGGAAGCGAAGCGCATGACCCGGCAAGGTAGCAATGCCGAGCGGCTTGCAGCTCGGCATGCGCTTGCGCAGCCTGGCGGTAGACATGTTAGACCCGTAGGCAAAATAGACGACCGGCTCCGGTGGCCCGGTCTCTATTTTCCTAAGCGGCTCAATCGGCGGATCGCCCGGCCCAAGGATCGTGCGCAGCGGAACTGTCATGATGCCGTGCTCGTCGGACTCTTCTCCTTCGCGAGTGATGATGGGCTGTCCGTCCTCGCGGTCGAGGATCGGGACGGGCCTGCCAGTCCATCCGCAATCGGCGCAACGCGGTCGTTCCCAGAGCACGCCGGGTGCAGCGGCATTTTCGCCCTGTTCGGGTCCGAGATGCGGCGAGCCACAGTTGGGGCATTCCTCAGGCACACCGCGCAATGCGCGAAGGATCAATCCCGTCGCCATGCCGCTGGCGTGCTGGATCAACGAGTGCGCCATATCGGCATCGCTCCAGGCGGCCGACTTCGAATGCGTCAGCCAGTTGGAAAACGTCCATGCGGACTCAAGCGCACCTTTGAGGACCCCGCGACGCTCTTTGTTGGTGTCGCTCGGCAGAAGATGGTTGCAGATGATTTCCACCCACGCGCGGAAGTTCGCTCGCTGTGGCGGTTCGTCGGTCCACATTGCCGCGTCCTGCGCGACGCCGATCAGTTCGAGTAGCACCTCGCGGCAGCGGACGCCGACGGTCTGATAGTCGGTGAGGCTCTGCGCCTGTGTCACGGCGGTGCCGACTTCTTCCATCTTCTGAAAGACGGGACCGAATGGGAGGATGCGTAGATCGTCTTTCTGTTGTTCTTCCGTGCGCGGGATGCGGAGGATCAGGCCAATATGGAAGGTCAGAGCAAGGTCCATATTTGGGAACTGCTCCTGAGAGTAAAGGTTCGTGCCGCCCGTGATGACCCACCAGCGATCCTTGTTGGTGTGAATGTCCCATACGTCGTGCCGCGTGTTAACGACGGCCTCAGAGTAGACCTTCTGCATGAATGTCACTTCGAGGTCGGGCGCCTGCCATTCAAAGTATTCTCGGACTTCCTCGATCTCCTCTTCGGTAGCTTTCAACATGATTGGCTCGCGCGATTGGGAAGCGCTTCTGCATGAGGCTTGGTGCTAAGGAAAGAAAGAAGCGCAATTGCGAGAATGCAGGAGCTGCAGCGCCTCATTTCGATATCCACCCCGTTGAAAAAACATCGAGGTGACTAATAACGCTCCATGTGCTACCCGCAACAGTTGTTAGCCAGGTTATCCTCGCCTTTTTTCAAAGTGATACGACCTAACCCGCGTTTGAAACCGATAGGTGGATCGATCCGCACGCTTCGACATCTCAATGCATGTGTGCGGATGGTCGCGAGGTCGGTCAGACTTCCTTCTCACCCTTCAGCAGGGAACGTCACCTGCATGGTTATCATCAACGCACCATTGTGCTGGCTGACCACCTTATCTTCTTCCAAATTATTCTTCCGGGCAAACTCCCGAAGCTGCCGTTATTGATCTGACTTAACGACGTATCAAAGTGAGCCACGAGAGCGGCCAGATCAACCATCAAGTCGCTGAAATCAATACGGCGTTCGAACGCTGCGAATTGGAACATACCCACTGGAATTTCGAACTGACCGCCGACTGGAGATTGGATTTGAAAACGATGTTCCGGGTGAGTGAGCGCGCCCGACGCTCCCCTTGAAAAGGGAGGTCGGTTTGCGCTGAAAGCGCAAACCGGGTGGAGATCATCTCTCTCCCCGAACGCCGGCGCGCGTGGCTTGACCCCCATCCCGACCTTCCCCCTTGCAGGGGGAAGGAGCCCAGCACGCGCGCCGTCAGCGCTCCAGCCGCGCGAGCAGGCTCGACGTGTCCCAGCGCTTGCCGCCCATTTTCTCGACTTCGGCATAGAACTGATCGACCAGCGCGCTCACTGGGAGATTGGCACCGTTGCGTCGCGCTTCGGCGATGCAGATCGAGAGATCCTTGCGCATCCATTCCACCGCGAAGCCGAAATCGTACTTGCCCTCGCTCATGGTCTTGTAGCGGTTCTCCATCTGCCAGGATTGCGCCGCGCCCTTGGAGATCACGTCGATCACGGCTGCAACGTCGAGGCCCGACTTCTTGGCGAAGTGGATGCCTTCGGAAAGGCCCTGCACGAGGCCAGCGATGCAGATCTGGTTGACCATCTTGGTGAGCTGGCCGGAGCCCGCCGGTCCAAGCAACTTGCACATCCGGGCATAGGCCCCGATCACGGGCTCGGCGCCGGCATAGGCATCTTGCTTGCCGCCGCACATCACCGTCAGCACGCCGTTCTCGGCGCCGGCCTGTCCGCCCGACACCGGCGCGTCGACGAACTTGAAGCCGGCCTTCTGGGCGGCAGCGTCGAGCTCGCGGGCGATTTCGGCGGAGGCGGTGGTGTGGTCGACGAAGGTCGCGCCCTTCTTCATGCCGGCGAAGGCACCGTCCGGGCCGATCGTGACCGCGCGCAGGTCGTTGTCATTGCCGACGCAGCACATCACGAAGTCCTGGCCTTCGGCTGCGGCTTTCGGCGTCGGCGCCGCGCGGCCGCCGAACTTCTCGACCCAGGCCTGCGCCTTCGCCGGTGTCCGATTGTACACTGTCACCTCGTGCCCACCCTTTTTCGCGAGATGTCCTGCCATGGGGAAACCCATCACGCCGAGACCGAGAAAAGCGACTTTAGCCATGTCTGCTACCTTGTTTCTTGCCTAGTTACCTTGGACTTTGCCGGCGACATTGAACGGGCCGGACGGTGTTTTTCAGGCGGGAGGCCGCACCATAAACGCTGCGCCGCGGAGGGCAACGGCTTCGTTTGGCCGATATTTGGCCGATATCAGAGCATGATCCGGAAAAGTGGAAACCGGTTTTCCGAAAAGATCATGCTCAAACAAAGAGATGAGATCATGATCCGATTTTGTCTAATCGGATCATGATCGAGCGGTTTTGTGCTAGGATCAGTCACCAACGAACCTCACAAAAATGGGAGTGAGACATGGGCGCAAGCGTAGGCGTGCTCGATCATTTCAACATCCGCACCCGGAAACTCGCCGAAACCGTCGAGTTCTATGAGGATGTTTTGGGCCTGGAGAAGGGGGCTCGGCCGAATTTCGCCTTTCCCGGCGCCTGGATGTACAGCGAGGGCAAGCCGGTGGTTCACCTCGTGGACATATCCTTGACGGATGAACCGCAAAAGCCGGACTCCGGCGTGGTTCATCATGTGGCCTTCGTCAGCAGCGGTTTTGCGGCAATGAAGCGGCGCCTGCAGTCCAAGGGCATGGCGTTCGATTCCCGGCAAGTTCCGGGCGGCGATCTCTGGCAGATCTTTGTGCATGATCCCAATGGCGTGATGATCGAATTGAACTACGAGGTCGCCAAGGAACAGGATGCCGAAGCGCCGGCCGAGCGCGCCGACGACGTCGGCGGCAGGTAGGAACGTCCGCGGCGCGGCGCCAACCGCGGAATCTATTGCGCTGGCACAACTACCCTTTTCCGCCGATCCGTCATATCTGTGACCTCAGCATGAAGATATTCGGCAGGAGAGCGGCTGTGAGCGTGACGCACCAACAGGTTCTGGAGAAATTGGCGGGGGTGACGTCGCCGCGCGGCGTCGCCCTGACCAATGCCAACGTGCTGTCGCCGATCACGGTCAGTGACGGCAAGGTGTTCTTCTCGATCAATGTCGATGCCGCGGAAGCGCGCGCCTGGGAAAGCGTGCGCGCGCAGGCAGAGAGCGCCGTGCGCGCCATTCCCGGCGTCACCGCCGCCATGATCGCGCTCACCGCCGAGCGCAAACCCGGCTCGTCATCGCCGCCACCGCACCGTCACGCGGCCGGCGGCGGGGTCCCGCCGGCCTCGGCTCATCGGCCGCCGCAGGGCGCGCCGTCGCCAATGTCGCGCCAGGCGGAAATCCCCGGGATCGCCGCGGTCATCGCCGTGGCCTCCGGCAAGGGCGGCGTCGGCAAGTCGACTACCGCGCTCAACCTCGCGCTCGGCCTGCGTGATGTCGGTTTGCGCGTCGGCCTGCTCGATGCCGACATCTATGGCCCCTCGATTCCGCGGCTGACCGGGATCCGCGAGAAGCCCGCACTCAACGACGACAAGAAGATGATCCCGATCTCCCGCTTCGGGCTCTCGATCATGTCGATCGGCTTCCTGGTCGAGGAAGACACCGCGATGATCTGGCGCGGCCCGATGGTGATGTCGGCGATCACGCAGATGCTGCGCGACGTCGCCTGGGGCGCGCTCGACGTGCTGGTGGTCGACATGCCGCCCGGCACCGGCGACGCCCAGCTGACGCTGGCGCAAAACGTGCCGCTCAAGGGCGCCATTATCGTCTCCACACCGCAGGACCTGTCCTTGATCGACGCGCGGCGCGGGCTCGCCATGTTCAGGAAGGTTAACGTGCCGGTGCTCGGCATCGTCGAGAACATGAGCTATTTCCAGTGCCCGCATTGCGGCACGCGGTCGGACATTTTCGGCCATGGCGGCGCCCGGCATGAGGCCGAGCGGCTGGGGGTGCCGTTCCTGGGCGAAATCCCCCTCCATATGGCGATCCGAACCACCTCGGACTCCGGTAACCCGGTGGTGGAAAGCGAGCCGGACGGGCCGCACGCGGCGATTTACCGCGCGATCGGGGCCAAGGTCCGCGACCAGCTCCGGGGTGTGATCGCCGCGGCTTGACGGCCGTTTTGGGGCTTGCCCCTGCGACTTTCGTCCAGTCCCGTCATGCCAATGTCGCGTTTTCGCGAGCGTTCATCCGTGTTAAAGGGCCCCCGCCAGAGCGCCCCGGAGCCTGAGGATTCGCCTGCCCCGGAGGAGATGCTTTTGGGGACAAATGGGAAACGCCCCGCAAGGAGATGCCTTAAGATGAAGCGTCGTGACTTTTTGAAAGTTTCTGCGGCCGGTGCGGCCGCGACCGCGGTTGCCGCGCCGGCGATCGCGCAGTCCTCTCCCGAAATCAAATGGCGCTTGACCTCGAGCTTCCCGAAGTCGCTGGACACGATCTACGGCGGCGCTGAGCAGCTGTCGAAATATGTCGCCGAGATGACCGACAACAAATTCCAGATCCAGGTGTTCGCGGCCGGTGAGCTCGCGCCGGGTCTGCAGGCGCTGGACGCGACCTCCAACGGCACCGTCGAGATGTCGCATACGGTGGCCTACTACTACGTCGGCAAGGACCCGACCTTTGCGATCTACGCCTCGGTCCCGTTCGGCCTCAATGCGCGGCAGCAGAATTCCTGGTGGTACCAGGGCGGCGGTGAACAGCTCGGCAACGAGTTCTTCAAGAAGTTCAATGTGATTGGTTTCCCCTGCGGCAACACCGGCACGCAGATGGGTGGCTGGTTCCGCAAGGAGATCAAGACCGTCGCCGATCTCTCGGGCCTCAAGATGCGCATCGGCGGCATCGCCGGCCAGGTCCTGCAGAAGGTCGGCGTGGTGCCGCAGCAGCTCGCCGGCGGCGACATCTATCCGGCGCTGGAAAAGGGCACCATCGACGCCGCCGAGTGGGTCGGCCCCTATGACGACGAGAAGCTCGGCTTCCAGAAGGTCGCGAAGTACTACTACTATCCGGGCTTCTGGGAAGGCGGCCCGACCGTGCACGCCTTCACCAATCTCGAGAAGTGGAATGCGCTGCCGAAGAACTACCAGGCGATCCTCGCCAACGCGACGGCGAACGCCAATAGCTGGATGGCCGCGCGCTACGACCTGCAGAACCCGACGGCGCTGAAGCGACTGGTTGCCGGCGGCACGCAGCTCCGTCCGTTCACCAACGAGGTGCTGGAAGCCTGCCTGAAGGCGACCAACGAGCTGTGGAGCGAAATCTCCGGCAAGAACCCCGACTTCAAGAAGTCGATCGACGCGATGCAAGCCTATCGCTCCGACGAATATCTGTGGTGGCAGGTCGCCGAATACACCTACGACAGCTTCATGATCCGCTCGCGCACCCGCGGCTGATCGGATCTTAAGCGGTAAACGAACAGCCCGGCCCCCCGAGCGGGGGCCGGGCTCTTTTTTGCGCGCTGCGACGTGATCAACGCACGATTTCTTCCAGTTCGCGAACAAGGGGAGCTCCGCTGACCTCGGCGGCAATGATGTCTCTGAACTGGCGGGCAGCGGTGAGGAATTGGGGCTCTCGAATCAGGCGCGCAATCGCGGCGGCGATTTCCGCTTCGGCCGCGTTTGGCGGCAAGATCAACCCCACGCCGCGGGCTTCCACACGCGCGGCAATGTCGCTTTGATCGCGTCCGAACGGCATGACCAGAAGCGGCAGGCCATGCGAGAGCGAACGGCTCACCGTGCCGTGGCCACCGTGGGTCACAACCAGCGAGACCTCCTCCATGACCGCATCATGCGGGGCGCTCGGCAGCAGCCTGACGTTGTCTGGCGCATGCAGGGTTATCTCTTTCAGAGCTGGTCCGAGCGTTGCAACCGCATCCATCTCGACGCCTCCTATCGCGTTGATCGTGCGTTGCAGCGCATCCGTTTGATCTTGATTGGTTGTGCTGAAAGAAATTAGCGCGCGCGGACGATCGGACCCATTGAACCAGGGAGAGATCCACGGCTTCGACCAATCCGAGGAATCCAGGAGCGGTCCGATGTAGCGAACGTTGCCGGGGAGGAAGTCCGGGGCAAAGTCAAACGCCGCACTCATCGCGATCAGGAGCCGCGCCGGTCGGTCGAACAACTCCAGGACATGGGCGCAAGGGGCAAGCTGCAGGCTTGCACGCGCCCCGTTCAGCATCGGCAGCCATTCGTTCATGACGGCAACGAACCGGCTGCTTGCTGCCTCGACAACGACACGCTCGTCTGGCGTGCGGGGCACCGGCAAACCGCTGCCAACTGGCGGCTGCCCGGGGAGAGGTCGCAGGCTGACGGTGGGTGAGAGCAGCGCACAAGGAACATTCTCGGCTTCCGCAGCGAGCACAGCGCCGAAGAGGGCGGTATCGGTCAACAGACCGTCAGTGGGGAACCGCCGAATTTCATCGCGAGTGTCTGCGCCTTGCGCGGCCGCTGGGCCAAACAGCAAGTTATCGCATGCGTAGTGAAGGGGATCGCCGGTTCGCGCAATGGGAGAAAAGTGAGGCGTCCGTTGCCAGGTAGCGAAGTGGAAGCCTGCCGCCTCGACTGGTGCGCGCGCGTCCGCACGCGCGATGAAGCGAACGCCATGGCCCTTCGCGCGCAATTGCCGTGCCGCCGTCAGAGTCGGTCCGAGATGGCCAGGCCCGCCCCAAGAGGCCACCAGGAAATTGTAGGACATGGCTTGTTTCCCATCGATCGATCAGGAGCGGCTATAGCGAGCCGGTCGACAGCAGACCGCCGATTGCCCGATGGGAGAGATTTGGGCACGCGCGCTACCATACTGTTGCAGCAGATCGGATCTTCGTTGCATCGGTAATCCGCCGCTCCGCGGCTGATGAGGTCCGTAGCCCGGGTGAAGCGCAGCGTAACCCGGGACCGCCTGCAATCGTGGATGCCGAGGTTCCGGGTTACGCATTCGCTCGGGCTACGGTTGCGATGCAGCAGCCTGCACCTTCACCGGTGCCGTCTCGGGCATCAGGCTCATCGCGATAAGTCCGACGATCGCCGCAAGCAGGAGATACCAGGCCGGCGCCAGCGGATCTCCCGAAACATGGAGCAGCCACGTGACCACGAGCTGCGCGGTGCCGCCGAAGCTTGCGATTGCAACCGCATAGACGGTGGCGAACACGCCGCCCCGGATTTGTTGGGGCAGCGCCTCGGTGAAGGTCGCATAGAAAGCGCTGAACGGCAGCGATCCGATCAGCGATAGCGCGCCGAAGCCGAACAACAGCGACCATGCGCCCGGTGCATCGGCGATCCAAAGGAAGATCGGATAAGTCAGCGCGAGCGCGACCAGTTGCGGGTAGATCATGACCGGCTTGCGACCAAGCAGGTCGGCCAGCCAGCCTCCCAGCAACGCGCCTGCGATTCCAATACCATTGCTGACAAGCGACGTTGCGAAGGCCAGAGACGGCGCCACATGCAGTGTGTTCTGTGCATACGTCGTCATGTACTGCGTCACGTAGGTCGAAATCGTTCCGCTCGCCAAAATCATCAGCGCCAATACGATCAGGCGAATGTGCCGGCCCGCCAGCGCGAGATGGCTCGAGCTTTCAATGCGCCGAGCGCCGCTTTTATCCTGCGGGATCGTCTCCGGCAGCGCCCGGCGCATCCAGAACCCGAACGGCAGGCAGACGGCCCCGATCAGGAACGCCACGCGCCAACCGTAGGATTCCAGCGCCTCTGATGTCATCGTCCTGCTCAGCAGGAGCCCGACCAGCGCACCTGCGGTGGCGGCGATGAGCTGACTCGTCGGCTGCCACGAGACCACCAGCGCCCGGCGCTCAGGCGAGGCGATCTCCAGGAGATAGGCCGTGGTCGGCCCGACCTCACCGCCGAGCGCAAATCCCTGCAGCATCCGCGCTACGAGCACAATGATCGGCGCTACAAGGCCGATGGCGTTGTAGGATGGAGTGATGGAGATCGCCACGATCGCGATTCCCATCAACGCAAAGCTGAGCAGCATTGCCGGCCGCCGGCCAACACGGTCGGAATAGATGCCAAGCACGATCCCGCCGATGGGGCGCGTGACGAAACCCGCGCCGAAGGTCGCGAGCGACAGCATCAGGCTGCCATACTCGTCGTGTGCAGGGAAGAATGTGTGCCCGATCTGTATGGCGAAAAAGCTGTAGGTGATGAAATCATAGAATTCGAGCATGTTGCCGATCGTGGCGGCAAATGCTGCGCGCTTTATGCCGAACTGTCTGGCCTCTTCAATGTTAAGCGTGAGCCTCAATAGGAGCCCATCCTGGTCGGTTCGGGGATCAACGATTTGACCTTCATCAAGTGTGAGCGGAGCGGTACAGTTAGATTGACGAATATCAGAACTGGGATTTGCGATGCTGAAACGAATTTTGGTCCTGCTTGGCGAGACACCATCCTCCGTATCGGCGCGGCACTTCGCGTTCGGCTTGGCACGACGCACGGAAGCTGACCTGACGGGATTGGCCGGTATCGATCTGACTTACATCGAAGCACCGATGCTTGGAGGGATCGGTACTACAGCCTATAAAGTCGACTTGGAGGAGCAGCTCAAGACACAAGCGAGTGACATCCGGCGGCGCTTACGCAGCACATTCGAGGTGGAATGTCGTGATCGTAGTATTGCTTTTGAGTGGCTGTCATTCGAAGGCGATCCCGTAGGGGCGCTATATCTGGCATCCGAGGCCAGGGACTTGGTGATCACCGGTCACGATACGGCCTTCTGCGGCAATGTTCATGAGCAATTGTCGGAGGTTCTCGCCAAGTTGTTGCTTGTAACGCCGCGGCCGGTGATTGTTTGCCCGCATGAGCTTACTGCTAATGGCGATATATTGATCGCCTATGACGGCAGCATCCCGGCGATGCGTGCCGTCCAAATGTTTGTGCTGCTCGGAATTGGTGCGGGAAGACGCATCTCTGTGACATCGATTGACGAAAGTCAGGAACTGGCTGCACGCAGAACCGCCGGTGCGGCCGAATATCTTCGTAGCCATGGACTTGAAGCAGAGGCGCATCCCATCGCATCTGGAATTCATCCGGCAGAGGTCATCAGGTTGGAAATCGAAGATCGGAAGATCGGGACGCTCGTTATGGGTTCTTTTGGACATCGCGGTTTTCGAACCGCCCTGTTTGGCTCGACGACAAATGCATTGGTCGAGGCACCGCCCTGCGCGCTCTTTGTCTATCATTGATAGGCGACGACGTTCGGGGGCAAGAACGTCATGATGCCAATCCTCCTGCCTTGGCTGAAGTTTGCGTTTTGTATCATCCTGATCGGCCTTGCCGGCCCGGCGCTGATACGGAACGGCGATATCATTGGGCGTATAACCGGGCTATCTCGGTCGTGGATCGGCCTTATCCTGCTCGCAACAGCCACGTCCCTTCCCGAATTGTTCACGGGCATCAGCGCAGTAACGGCTGCGGATACACCCAACATCGCGGTCGGCGACGCGCTCGGAAGCTGCATCTTCAATCTGTTGATGCTGGTGCTCCTGGATGAGCTAACTCGCGATGAGCCGATGTACCGGCGCATTGATCAAGGTCACATCCTCACAGCCGGTTTCGGCGTGATCCTGATCGGCTCGGTTGGCGCATTCCTGTTGCTCGGCCACAATAGCGCCAGTTTCCAGCTCCTGCACATCAGTGGCTATACCCCATTCATCATTGTGATTTACTTCGTCGCTATGCGAGCGACCTTCGTCTATGAGCATCGCGCCAGGCCGCCAGATGCCTTCAAAGCGGAGGCCAATATCACTTTGCGCGTCGCGGCTCTCCGCTACGCTCGCGCAGCCGGCGTGATCGCCGTGGCCGGCGCGTGGCTGCCGTTTGTCGGACAGGAACTGGCAGAAGCGACAGGCTGGAAGGCGACTTTCGTCGGCACGCTGCTCATTGCCGGAGCCACCTCGGTGCCAGAGCTGGTGGTAACGGTCAGTGCGTTACGGCTCGGCGCCGTCGATATGGCCATCGGTAACCTGCTCGGCAGCAATCTCTTCGATATTCTGATCCTGGCAGCCGATGACATCGCCTACACCAAGGGTCCTCTGCTAGGAGCGGTTTCGCCTGCTCACGCCATCACTGCGTTTGCCGCCGTAATCATGTCAGGCATCTTCGTCGTTGCCATGCTGTACAAGCCGGAGACACGCGTGCGCGGAGTAATCGGCTGGGTCAGTTTGGCGCTGCTCCTGGTCTATCTGTTCAGCTCGTACGCCGTCTACCTGCACGGCCACTAGCGGCCGTTCGCAAGCAGGAGGGATGCTGAAGTATCCTTCGAGACGTATCGCCAATAACCCGAGCCCGCTGACATGCGGATGATGATGCGCCCGCGGAGGCTTGCACAGGCTGCGTCGCGTCATGCTATAGAGGGTCTAGCTGTTGCCAAGAGAGCGGAAGCGCCGTCCGGGATTTCGAGGATGGTCATATCGCGCATTTAAGATGGAGCGAGCAGGTATGGGTCTTCTTTCCAGCTTCGGCCAATGGCGAGCGGAACGCGTTCGCGTGCCTGCCCCGTGGCTGGCTCTTTCGTTGGCTGCCGAAGCAGGTTTCGCGTCGCATTTTCTGCAACGAGCGTGAACCGAATGCGAGTCGACTGCTATTTTTTGACCGGTATCTTGGTCGCTCTCTTATTTCCCTCGGAGGCGCTTGCCGCCACGCTTGACGGGGCCAATCTGCGCCTTGGCTGGGTTGTGCCCTTTGCGGGCGTGCTTCTGTCGATTGCGGTGCTTCCTCTCGCTGCGCCGCATTTTTGGGAACACCATCAGGGCAAGATAGTGGCGACTTGGGGTGCCCTGACTGCGATCCCGCTCGCGCTCTCGCTCGGGTTGGTCGAAGCCACGCATGCGCTGGCGCATACCGCACTGCTGGAATACATTCCCTTCATCCTTCTGCTCCTGGCGCTCTTCACGGTTGCCGGCGGAATCGTCGTGCGGGGCAATCTGCACGGCTCACCTGCTTTGAACACCGCGCTACTTGCAGTGGGAGCTCTCCTGGCAAGCGTGATCGGCACTACCGGAGCATCCATGGTGATGGTTCGTCCGGTCATCCGGGCCAATGACGACCGTCGGCACAATGCCCATGTCATCGTGTTTTTCATTTTTCTGGTCTCGAATATCGGTGGCTCGCTGACGCCGTTGGGCGACCCGCCTCTTTTTCTCGGATTCCTGCGGGGTGTCGATTTCTTCTGGACGACGAGGCATCTGGCAGCAGAGACGGCATTTGCTGCGGGAGTTCTACTGGTCGTCTTCTTCTGTATTGATGCATATCTCTACCGCAAGGAGGGACGCATCAAGCCCGACCCGACGCCCGACAATCCATTGCGGGTCAGCGGCGGTGTCAACTTCGCGCTTATGGCTGTCATCATTGCAGCCATTCTCCTCAGCGCGTCGTTCAAACTTGGAAGCTTCGAGGTCTTGGGCACGCACGTGGCAGTGGAGAATGCGCTGCGCGATGCCGTCATGGTCTGCGTGGTGTTCGTCTCGCTCGCATTGACGCCGAGGCGGGATCACGAAGCGAACGGCTTCTCGTGGGGGCCGATCGTTGAAGTGGCGAAGCTCTTCGCCGCGATCTTCGTCACCATTATTCCCGTCCTCGCAATGTTGAATGCGGGACGTTCCGGCGTATTTGGGCCGCTCGTAGCCATGGTCACGGACGCCGATGGTGTTCCAAACAATGTCGCCTATTTCTGGCTCACCGGCCTTCTTTCATCTTTTCTCGACAATGCACCGACGTACCTGGTTTTTTTCGAGCTAGCCGGCGGCGATCCGCAACAATTGATGACGAACGGAGCCTTGACGCTTGCGGCGATCTCTGCGGGCGCAGTGTTCATGGGTGCCAATTCATACATCGGCAATGCGCCAAACTTCATGGTCTATGCCATCGCCAAGAAGAGCGGCGTCCGCATGCCGAGCTTCTTCGGCTATATGGCGTGGTCTGCGATGCTGCTGCTGCCCACTTTTGCGCTGGTCACGTTGATTTTCTTCCGGTGAGCGTTAGAGCTGCTATCGACCCGATGACGGCGCGGTCGTCGCGAACGTCGATCCCAGGCGCTGCATTTCACGCTGCGGAAGATAGCTCCGCCGATCAGTTCTTGGGCTGTCCGAAATCCAGCGGTGGCAGATCGATCTGCGGGATCTCGATCTTGACCGAGTTCGGATCGACGGTCGACGCAGCGCCCTTGTAGTGCATCACCATCGACGGGAACAGGATGACCAGCCCCACCATGATGATCTGGATGACGACGAACGGCACTGCGCCCCAATAGATCTGGCCCGTCGTCACCGGGTCCATGCGCTTGCCAGTGACGCGATCGGTGTAGGATTCCTTTGGTGCCACCGAGCGCAAATAGAACAGCGCGAAGCCGAACGGCGGATGCATGAACGACGTCTGCATGTTGACGCCGAGGATGATGCCGAACCAGATCAGGTCGATGCCGAGCTTCTCGGCCGCTGGCCCGAGCAGCGGGATGACGATGAAGGCGAGCTCGAAGAAGTCGAGGAAGAAGGCGAGGACGAAGACAATGGCATTGACGAAGATCAGGAAGCCGACCTGGCCGCCGGGCAGCGAGGTCAGGAGATGCTCGACCCATACATGGCCGTTGACGCCGTAGAAGGTCAGCGAGAAGACGCGGGCGCCGACCAGGATGAACACCACGAAAGCCGACAGTTTCGCGGTCGATTCCGCGGCTTGGCGGATGAGATCCCAGCTCAGCCGGCGCTTCATGGTGCCGAGGATGATCGCACCCGCGGCACCCATCGCGCCGCCTTCAGTCGGCGTGGCAACGCCGATGAAGATTGTGCCGAGCACCAGGAAGATCAGGAAGAGCGGCGGCACCATCACGAACGTGGTCTGCTGCGCCATCGCCGAGAGGAAGCGGAAGCCCGTGATCTTGTCCATGATCCAGTTCACGACGGCGACGAAGAACGCGAACAGGATGCCGTTGAACATGGTGAGCACGACGTAGTCGGCGCCCGCCACGGTGGAGTTCCGCATCATGAACCAGCCGAACACGCCGCTCGCGATGAACAGCACGCCGAGTGACCAAAGTCCGCGTCCGCCATTCTTCTCGCGGAAGCCGACCGCTTCCGCAGGAAGGCCGGGCGTCGCCTTCGGGAACAACATCGAGACCAGGAAGGCATAGCTGGCATAAAGGCCTGCAAGGACGAGGCCTGGAATGAAGGCGCCCTCGTACATGTCGCCGACCGACTTGCCGAGTTGGTCGGCCATTACGATCAGTACCAGCGAAGGCGGAATGATCTGGGCCAGGGTGCCGGAGGCGGCGATAACGCCGGTCGCCACTCGACGGTCGTAGCCGTAACGCAGCATGATCGGGAGCGAGATCAGCCCCATCGAGATCACGGAGGCGGCAACGACACCGGTCGTGGCGGCGAGCAATGCGCCGACGAAAATGACGGCGTAGGCGAGGCCACCGCGGACGGTGCCGAACAACTGGCCGATGGTGTCAAGGAGATCCTCGGCCATGCCGGACCGTTCGAGCACAAGCCCCATGAAAGTGAAGAAGGGGATCGCGAGCAGCGTATCGTTGTTCATCACCCCGTAGACGCGCTCGGGCAGCGCCTGCAGGAAGTCGGGATGGAATTGTCCGAGCTCGATGCCGACCACGGCGAAGATAAGTCCGACCGCGCCGAGCGAAAATGCAGCCGGATAGCCGAGGAGGAGCGCGACGACCAGCGCCGCGAACATGATCGGCGCCATATTGTCGATGAGAAAAGCTGACATCTAGAAATCCCTTGTGATCGTTCTGCTGTCAGCGCTTTTCGATCGCTTCGACGAGGTGTTCCACCTCGGCCTCGATGGGATTCACCTGCGTGTCGTGCGGGTCCGGTATGAGACCGCGCATCACTGCGATGCGCTTGATCAGTTCGGATATTCCCTGGACAAACAGAAAGGCAAATCCAATGACGACCAGCGACTTGGCCGGCCACTGCGGCAGGCCGCCGGCATTGCCGGATTGCTCGTTGAGCTCATAGGACCGCATGAAGAACGGGCCGCCGGTGATGATCATGACGACGCAGAGCGGCAGCAGGAAAAACGCGTGACCGACGACGTCGATGATGTTGCGCACCTTCTTGGGGAAGGCGTTGTTGACGATATCGATCCGGATGTGCTCGTTGTCGAGCAGGGTCCAGGGCGCGCATAGCAGAAACACGACGCTGAACAGCACCCATTGAAGCTCGAGCCAAGAATTGGAGGAGGTATCGAGCGTCTTACGGACGACGGCGTTGACGGCGGAGATGACGACCGCGACCAGGATCAACCACGCCAGGCGCTTGCCGGTCCACCGTGTGAACGCATCAATGCCACGGCTCAATTTCAAGAGCGATTGCAACCGATCATCCTCCCCGCTTTGGAGCTTCAGCAGTCTTGACCGCGCCCGCCCGGCGCAGTGGCTTATCCAGCCATGCTAGCGTGAAGCCCGCCGCACCAAACCAGCGGTCGGAGCCGCCGTCAATCGGAAGTTTGTTGATATTGAAGGGGAATTGGCGGTGCGGTACGGCAGCGCCGGTCCCCGCCGTGTATCATCATGAGGCCGTGGCCGATGCTCAGACGCCACTGACTAGCGTGGGACTAAATTCAACGGCTGACGCTCGGCCTGTGGACCGCTGATCCTGCCGACGTCGAGTTCATGGGAAGGTGCAGAACGGCAAGTAGAGCTAGCCGCCGGTGACGCTCATATGCCGGCTCACGCTGGGGCGGTTGTGGCGGCGATCGATGATGAAATCGTGCCCCTTCGGCTTCAATCCGATGGCGCGATCGATCGTGGCGGACAAGAGCTCGTTGTCTGCCGAGGCCCGCAACGGCTTGCGCAAATCGGAGGCATCCTCATGGCCGAGGCAGGTGTGCAGCGTGCCGGTGCAGGTGATGCGCACCCGGTTGCAGGATTCGCAGAAATTGTGGGTCATCGGCGTGATGAAGCCGAGCTTGCCGCCGGTCTCGCTGACCCGGACATAGCGGGCAGGGCCGCCGGTGCTCTCGTCGAGATCGGTCAGCGTGAACTGCTTTTCCAGCCGGGCGCGGAGAAGTGACAGCGGTACGTACTGATCGATACGGCCGGCGCCGATGTCGCCCATCGGCATCACCTCGATCACCGTCAGCCCCATGCCCTTGCCGTGCGCCCATTCCATCAGCGAGGGGATCTCGTCCTCGTTCATGTTCTTCAGCGCCACCGCGTTGATCTTGACCGCAAGCCCCGCGGCCTGCGCCGCCTCGATGCCGGCCAGGACCTTGTCGATGTCGCCCCAGCGTGTGATCGCGCGGAACTTGTCGGCATCGAGCGTGTCGAGCGAGACGTTGATGCGGCGCACGCCGCAATCGGCGAGTTCATTGGCGAAGCGCGCGAGCTGCGAGCCGTTGGTGGTCAGCGTCAATTCATCGAGCGCGCCGCTCGCAAGATGCCGCGACAGCGAGCGCATCAGCGACATCACGTTGCGTCGCACCAACGGCTCGCCGCCGGTGAGGCGGAGCTTGCGCACGCCCTTGGCGATGAAGGCCGAGCACAGCCGGTCGAGCTCTTCCAGCGTCAAGAGATCGGCCTTCGGAAGGAAGGTCATGTCCTCCGACATGCAGTAGAAGCAGCGCAGGTCGCAGCGGTCGGTGACGGAGACGCGCAGGTAGCGGATCGTCCGGCCGAACGGATCGGTCATCGGACGGAACAGTGATTCGGAGGGAGGAAGCGAAATCGCGCTCATTCACACGCCTTGCTTGGCGGAGCCTGAGGAAAAACAAGCAACGCTCCGCTAGCACAATCTAGGCAGCTTGCCGCCGTCCGACAATGCGTTCCGTCAAATAGTGCTGTGCGAACATGCAAATTCAAAGCGTTTTCGAGCGAAGTGGACGCCGGTTCGCGTCAAGAAAACGCGTCAAAATAAGAATCTAGCGCTGCACTGGCGCGTTCGGATCGGGGAACGGCGTCTCACTGGCGGCGGCCGGTTCAGCCGCAGGTGCTGCAGCCACCGGTTTCGGCCGTCTTGGCCGCGGCTTGCGCGCCCTCGGCGGCGGAGCTGCCGGTTTCAGTTCCGCGACCACGGGATTGGGATCGAGCACGGTCGAGGCGGGCGTTGTGAGGTCGCCGGGGTTGCGGACCACCGTGACCGGAACGGTCGCCGGTTCGAACTTCG
This sequence comes from Bradyrhizobium cenepequi, assembly GCF_020329485.1. Taxonomy (GTDB): domain Bacteria; phylum Pseudomonadota; class Alphaproteobacteria; order Rhizobiales; family Xanthobacteraceae; genus Bradyrhizobium; species Bradyrhizobium cenepequi. The sequence continues at coordinate 147,312 of NZ_JAGKJI010000009.1, read as the reverse complement.
GCATGTTGAAGGTGACGGAGAAGCCGCTGTCGGGAGCGGCTACCGAGACGGTGCAGGGCGTCTTGCAGCCCGGTCCGACCGAGGTCACCGCGTCGGCGCCCGGAGGCGTCGATTCGAGTTGGACCTGGACCGGCGCCGGCGCCGACTTGAACGAATCCCAAGAAAAAGACGAGCAGCCGGCCAGGCTTGCCCCGGCGACGGCAATCGCGATGACACGACGCATATTGATCCACCTAACTGTGGCTGAGAGCCACAATCCCCGGCCGGACCATAGGAGGGCAGGCACTGCGGCGCAACGGCGCAGGGCGGATTCGCTAAGCGATGGTTAATAAGGATGCGTAGCGTTGCAGAAAAGCAACGATAGCTCAGTAGGTTAGGAAATATTCACAGCCCTGGCGAGGCTGTCGACAGCGGCCGGCAGCTCGCGCATATGGCCGATCAGTCTGTCCGGCTTCAATTCGGCGATAGGTATCTCGGTATAGCCGAATGCGACCCCGATCACCGGGATGCCCGCCCGTCGGGCGACCCCGACATCGGTCCCGGCATCGCCGACCATGATCGCGGACGACAATTGTTCGCCTGCCCGCGCCACCGTCTGCCGAAGGATCGCCGGATCCGGCTTCGAGACCCCGAAGGTGTCGGCGCCGCAGATCGCCGCAAACCGCCCGCTCAGGCCGAGCTCATCGAGCAGGAGCTTTGAAAGGAACTCGAGCTTGTTGGTGCAGACTGCGAAGCGGAACCCCTGTTCGGCGAGCTCGTCCAGGGCGGTTTCCAAGCCTTCGAACGGGCGCGATTCGTTGGCGATGTGGGCGGCGTAATAGTCGATGAAATCCTTGGTCAGCCGGCTGATATCGTCCGTGCCGACCTGGCGGCCCTCGAGCTCGAGCGCGCGCTCGATCAATTTGCGTGCGCCGGCGCCAATCATGGTGCGCGCTGATTGCAGCGGCAGTGGGGCCAAGCCCTCACGGTCCAGTACGTAATTGAGCGCGCTGATCAGGTCGGGCGCGGTATCGACGAGGGTACCGTCGAGATCGAAAACGACAATGCCGGGAGATTTCATCTTCCTGTGGCTATCGTTTCCGGCGCCGTCGTGCAAGGGAAGAGGGTAAGGGAAGGCGCTATGCACGAACTTGCCAACAGAACAGCCTTTGTCACGGGTGGGGCGAGCGGCATCGGCCTTGCACTCGGTCGCGCGTTCGCGGCGGCCGGCATGAAGGTGATGCTCGCCGATATCGAGGCGGAGGCGCTGGAGCGTGCGGTCGGAAGCCTGGCCGAGTTCGGCCCGAACGTCAGAGGCACGATCTGCGATGTCGCCGATGCCGCCAGTGTCGAGGACGCCGCCGGCGCCGCGTTCGACGCCTTCGGCAATGTCCACATTCTCTGCAACAATGCGGGCGTCGCCGGTGGTGGTGGCATCGATGCCATCTCGCTGGAAAGCTGGCGCTGGGTGGTCGATGTCAATCTCATGGGCGTGGTGCATGGCATCGCAAGTTTCCTGCCGCACATGCGCAAACACGGCGAGGGCGGACACATCGTCAACACCGCCTCGATGGCTGGGATGAACGCGGACCTCGGGTTCAGCGCTTACTCGGCGACGAAATTCGCAGTCGTGAGCATGTCGGAGGGATTGGCCCTGCGGCTCAAGCCGCTTGGTATAGGCGTCAGCGTGCTGTGCCCGAGCTTCGTGCGGACCCGTATCGGCGAGAGCGGACGCAACCGGCCTCCGCGCTATGGTCCCGCACCGACGCTCGATCCCGACAGCCCCGCGGCCGCCATGGTCGCGGAGATCGCGCGGCAGCTTCAGGCCGGCATCGATCCCGCCGACGTCGCCGCGCGCGTCCTTGCCGCGATACGGGAAGACCGCCTCTACGTATTCACCCATCCCGGCAGGCGGGCCGAGGTCGAGACCCGGTTTGCCGCGATCCTGGCCGCGATGGACGAGGTCTCCAGTTAATCTTTCGGTTTAGGACGAAGCATGTCGCCGCCCGAAGAAAGCGTGAAAAAACAAGACGCTGGCGCCCGATTCTGATCGAATGTGAAAACTGCGGCCGGCGGCCGTGCAGGGCGCTATTGGCGCTGTCCCTGCGCGCAAAAGGCGGCTAGATATGCGCCCGCCGGAGCGGGGTGGTCCGCTCCCAAGCGCTTGGGAATCGTCGAAACGTGGACATGGACGGATTGAAACGACAGGCCGCGGCGCGCGCCCTTGAAGAGGTGCGCGACGGCATGAAGCTCGGGCTCGGCACCGGCTCCACTGCCAAGCATTTCGTTGACCTGCTCGGTGAGAAGGTGCGGGCCGGCATGAAGGTGGTGGGGGTGCCGACCTCGGAGGCGACCCGCGTGCAGGCGGAAGCCTGCGGCATTGCCCTCACCACGCTGGACGAGATCGACCATCTCGATCTCACCGTCGACGGCGCCGACGAGGTCGATCCCGCGCTCAACCTGATCAAGGGCGGCGGCGGTGCGCTGCTCCGCGAGAAGATCGTGGCGGCCGCATCCGATCGCATGATCGTGATCGCCGATGACAGCAAATGGGTCGATGCGCTCGGCCGTTTCCCGCTGCCGATCGAGGTGATCCCGTTCGGGCTCGCGGCGACCAAGGCGGCGATCGCGAAGGCCTTTGCGGAAGCCGGCGTTGCCGGGCAGATGGTGCTGCGGACGGCCAAAGACGGTCACGTTTTTGTCACTGATGGCGGCCACTGGATTGTCGACGCCCACCTTGCACGGATAGGGGACGCGCCGCGCTTGGCCGGGCTGCTGAGCGTGATCCCCGGCATCGTCGAGCACGGGTTGTTCATCGGTCTCGCCGGCATGGTCGTGCTGGCGGGCACGCAGGGAATTCGCGTTGTTGAACGGCGTTGACGCCGTAAATTCTGGGAGAGTTGGAATGACGAGCTTTGTACGGATTTTGGCGGCCGCCGGCCTGGCAGTGGGTGTGGCCCTGACCGCCGTATCGGTGAGCGCGCAGCAGAAGGCGCCGGCTCCCGCACCGGCGCCGGCGCTGAAGGAAGGCTCGCCTGCGGCGATCGCAGCGGCGAAGGAAATCCTCAAGATGAAGAACGCGAGCGCGATGTACGCCAACGCCGTTCCCAACATCGTGCTGCAGACCAAGGAAAGTCTGCTGCAGTCCAACCTCAACTACCAGAAGGACCTCAACGAGGTCGCCGCCATCGTCGCCAAGAACCTGGCCGGCCGCGAGCAGGAGATCGGCGAGGGCATGGCCAAGGTCTATGCCAACGAATTCACCGAGCAGGAACTGAAGGACCTCGTCACCTTCTACAAGTCGCCGCTCGGCCAGAAGCTGCTCGCCAGCGAGCCCCGCGCAATCCAGTTCTCGATGTCCTATATGAACCAATGGGCACAGCAGTTCGCGGAGGTCGTGAACGCCCAGTTCCGGGCCGAGATGCGCAAGCGCGGCAAGGAGATCTGATCCAAAGCGGGGATGACTTTTCTTCGAAATGTAATCCCGCTTTAGCTCTTTGTTTGAGCATGATCTTTTCGGAAAACCGGTGTCCACTTTTCCGGATCATGCTCTGGTTTAGGACATAGGCGCCATGGCTGATTACGACGTCGATCTGTTCGTCATCGGAGGCGGTTCGGGCGGGGTTCGCGCCGCCCGTATCGCCGCAGGCCATGGCGCGAAGGTCATGGTCGCCGAAGAGTACCGGATGGGCGGTACCTGCGTGATCCGCGGCTGCGTGCCGAAAAAGCTGTTCGTGATGGGCTCGCACGTCCAGCAGGAGATCGAGGATGCCGCCGGTTTCGGCTGGACCATCCCGCAGGCCTCGTTCGACTGGCCGACGCTGGTCGCCAACAAGGACAAGGAGATCGCGCGGCTGGAGGCGGCCTACACGACCAATGTCGAGAAATCCGGCGCGCACATCGTCAAGACGCGGGCTGTCTTCGAGGATGCGCACACGCTGCGTCTTGCGACCGGTGAGACGGTCAAGGCCAACTACACGCTGATTGCGACCGGCGGCGCGCCCAACCATGGGCCCGAGATTCCCGGCATCGAGCACGTGATCTCGTCGAACGAGGCGTTCCACCTGGCTGAATTGCCGAGGCGCATCGTGATCCAGGGCGGCGGCTATATCGCACTGGAATTCGCCGGCATCTTCGCCGGCCTCGGCTCCGACGTCACCGTGATCTACCGCGGCGACAACATCCTGCGCGGCTTTGATGAGGACGTCCGGGAGCATGTCCGCGCCGAGATGGAGAAGCGTGGCATCACCATCCTGACCGGCTGCACCGTCACCAAGGTCGACCGTCACGGCAAGGAATTCACCACGCATCTGTCGAACGGATCGAGCCTGGCCTCAGAGAGGGTGATGTTCGCGATCGGGCGCCATCCGAACGTCGCCAATCTCGGCCTGGAGAAGGCGCGCGTCGCCATCAATCCGAACAACGGCGGCATCGCGGTCGATGCCTGGTCGAAAAGCTCGGTGCCGAACATCTACGCCATCGGCGATGTCACCCATCGCCACAACCTGACGCCGGTCGCGATCCGCGAGGGCCACGCCTTTGCCGACACCGTGTTCGGCAAGCGCCCGGTGCAGGTCGATCACGCCAGCATTCCGACCGCGGTATTCTCGCAGCCCGAGGTCGGCACGGTCGGCCTGACCGAAACCGAGGCGCGCGCGCAAGTGAGCCGCGTCGACATCTACAAGACCAGTTTCCGCCCCATCAAGGCGACGATGTCAGGCCGCGACACCCGCGTGCTGATGAAGCTCGTGGTCGACGGCGCCAGCGATCGCGTGCTCGGCTGTCACATCGTCGGCGATTGCGCCGCCGAGATCATCCAGGCGGTTGCGATCGCGGTGAAGATGAAAGCGACCAAGGCCGATTTCGACGCCACCTTCGCGCTCCACCCGACGGCCGCCGAAGAACTCGTGACCATGCGCACCCCGACCGCGCGTTATGTGAGACAGGCTGCGGAGTAGCGAAGGCCCGCTTTCATGCGCTCGTTGGCCGCGGAAAAGGTCGCTACGCTGTGAACGCGAGCGGAAACTGGCGTATCACGTTCGTTTGGATCGAGGGCGATGCCGTCGATGTCGATCTAGAAGACTATCACTGAGGACAAGTTCATGGCCAGGAAGGTTCCGAAACGAGGTTTACCGCCGATGCATCCGGGCGAACTTCTTCGCGAGGAGATTTTGCCGGCCATCGGTCGACCCAAGACGGAGATCGCCAAGCTGCTGGGCGTTTCGCGCCAGACGCTTTACGATGTGCTGATGGAAAGGCAGCCGGTGACGCCGATCATGGCGTTGCGACTTGGGAAGCTGTGCGGAAACGGTCCCGATCTCTGGCTCAATCTGCAGAAGCGCTGCGATTTGCATCAGGCGCAGCAGGAGCTTGGCGAGAAGATCAAGAATATCCCGACACTGGAAGTTGCCTGAAATAGTAGGGCAGGGCTGTAGCAGGGTCATAGGGCGGGTTAGCGAAGCGTAACCCGTCGATTTCTCTTTCACTTCATCCGTCGTTCCGGGGCGCGCAAAGCGCGAGCTCTGATGTGCAATTGCACATCAGAGAATCTATTCATCACTTGCGTCTGCGGCCCAATGGATTCCGGGCCTGCGTGCTTCGCACGCATCCCGGAATGACAAGAACATCTCATCCAAACCGGCCGGTCAGGAACCGCTCCGTCTGCTGCTTCTTCGGGCTGACGAAAATATCCTGGACGGTTCCGAACTCGATCAATTCGCCGAGATACATGAAGCCGGCGAAGTCGGATACCCGCGCTGCCTGCTGCAGATTGTGCGTGACGATGACGATCGCATGATCCTGCTTGATCTCGTCGATGGTATGCTCGATCTTGGCCGAAGAGATCGGATCGATCGACGAGCAGGGCTCGTCGAGTAGCAGCACTTCCGGCTTTACCGCAATCGCACGGGCAATGCTCAGCCGCTGCTGCTGGCCGCCCGAGAGTTCGAAGCCGTTGCGCAACAGATCGTCCTTCACCTCGTCCCATAGCGCCGCGCGGCGCAGCGCCGCTTCGACGAGCTCGTCCATCTCGCCCTTCGAGACCTCGCGCTGCAGGCGGATCCCGAACGCGATGTTGTCATAGACCGTCATCGGGAATGGCGTCGGCTTCTGAAACACCATGCCGATCCGCGCCCGCAGCTGGTAGACGTCGATACGTCCGAGGATGTTCTCGCCGTTGAACAGGATCTCTCCTTCCGCGCGCTGGCCCGGATAGAGATCGTGCATACGGTTGAGCACGCGGAGCAAGGTGGACTTGCCGCAGCCCGAGGGACCCATGAACGCCGTGACGCATTTGTCGTAGATCGGCACAGTCACATCGCGCAGCGCCTGGTTGCCGTCCTCGTAATAGAAGTTGAGGTTCCTGACGCTGATCTTTTCCGTCGTCTGACTGCTCACGCTCTTCCCGTTGACGATGGCGGACATCGCTTGCCTTGCATCCACTTGCGGTGCGGCTTTGCCGATGGGCACGAAATTCGTTGCGGCTGCAGGCGACATCACAGGACTTCCCCTGTTGTTGGCATTTCCCGGCTTCGCTATCATGGTTAGCCGAACGGCGCCTTCGCTCCTTTGATGCTGATCAACCCGCCGCGACGCCGGCGCCCTGCGACTATAGAAGCGAGAGCGCGTCGGACGCTTTGCCCGTCATCTATCCGTCACGCGGTGCGGGCCGGACGTAACAGGAGCAAGGCGAGGAATGCCGATAGCGAGGCCAGGGCGCTGACCCAAAGCGCGCTGGCGCCGAAGTGTTCCACTGTCAAGCCCACGGCGAGCGGTGCCAGCGCTCCGGTCGCACGCGCGGGAAGGGAGATCAGTCCGACACGTTTCCCGAATCCCCTGGGTCCGAACAAGGCCAACGGCAACGTACCACGGGCGATCGTGATGATGCCGTTCCCTGCGCCATAGAAGATCGCAAAGAGCGGTGCGAACACAGGACCCCCGAGAGTGAGGATCACCACGCCAAGCGGATTCATCAACGTCGCAAGCCGCGCTGACAACAGCGGGTGGTAGCGCGCCAGCCATCCCGCTTCGATGATGCGTGCCCCGACCTGGGCCGGCCCCACCAGTGTTCCCGCAAACAGCGCCGCCGCCGGCGTCGCGCCCAATTGCACCAGGATGGTCGGCAGAAGTGCCGAAAGGCCCGAACTCACAAACCCTGAGGCGGCGAACATGTAGGCGAGCGCCACCATTGCAAACGTCTCGCTCTGACCCGACCCATTGCCCACTTGCGGCTGCGGGGCATCGATCTTCGCAAGCGGCGTCAGGCGCGGCAGGGAAAGGTTGAGGGGCAGTGCCAATCCAATGTGAACAAGAGCCCAGATCTGGCAGGCCGCCCGCCAGCCCAGTTCGGAATCAAGCCAGGTCGAAATCGGCCATCCCACTGTGCTGGCGAAACCTGCGATCAGGGTGATGCCGGTGATCGGCCGTCGCGCCGCGGCGCCATAGATGTGGGTGAGCGTGGCAAAGGCGGCCTCATACAGGCCCATTCCCATCGCGATCCCGAGCACGATCCAAGCCGCGATCAGGACGATCGGTCCACCTGCCATCGAAAGCAACAGCAGACCGCTCGCAAAGACGAGATTCGAGCTCGCCAGCAATCCGCGCCCGCCGAACGTATCGATGGCGTGGCCGACGCGTGGCCCGAGCAGGCCGGCGATGACGAGCCCGCCCGACAGTGCACCAAACACGTAAGTCGGCTCTATCGACAGGTCACGCGCGATCGGCGCTGCCAGAATGGCGGGAAGGTAGTAGCTCGACGCCCATGCGATGGTCTGCGTGGTGCCGAGCGCGACGATGACAGGCAGCGAGCCGACCGCGGCTTCCTTCATGAACAGCCGCAACCGGAATCGCCCAATTGCCGGGCTGTCTCGTCGGCGGCGCAGCAGGCCGATGCATCTGTTCCAGCGGGGCCGCCGCAGCAACCACCATCCTTCACCGAAGCCGAAACGTTGCAGACGCCGGTTTCCGGAAGCACGAGCTCGACCCGGCGTGCGGCCTGAATGTCGCCCGCAAGCTCCGCCGCGATCGACCGGACCTGTTCGTAGCCGGTCAGCATCAGGAAAGTCGGCGCCCGCCCGTACGACTTCATTCCGGCGATGTAAAATCCGGGTTCGGGATGTGCCAGCTCGAGCGCACCATGCGGGCGCACGGTTCCGCAGCTATGCTCATTCGGATCAATCAGCGGCGCCAGTGCGGGTGGACAATCGAGTGCGGGATCCAGCGAAAGGCGCAGTTCGCTGAGAAAGCCAACGTCGGGACGGAAGCCCGTCGCAACGATCAGTTCATCCACAATGAGCGATCGGCCGCAGCAGGCGGAGCCGGCGCCGATCCGAAGCCCGTCCTCCACCACGGTCAAATGCGTAACGCGGAAAGCTGGCTCGACGCGCACGCTTCCGCGCTGCACGAGTTCGGCAAACATGCTGCCCAGTGCGCCGCGCGCCTCGAGCTTGTCGTTGGCGCCGCCACCAAAGGATTTTGCCGGATCATCGCCACGGATCAACCAGCAAACCTCGGTGCCCGGAGCTGATTGAGCCAGCGTGACAAGATCAATCAAGGTGCCGACGGCCGAGTGTCCCGCCCCGAGCACGGCGACGCGCTTGGATGCGTACCGTGCTCGTTGTGCACCGAGAACGTCGGGCATGCCATAGGCGATCCGGATGGCAGCTTCCCTTTCACCGATCGCGGGCAGGCCATTGGCGCCAGCAGGGTTGGGTGACCACCAGGTGCCGGACACATCGATCACCGCGTCGGCACGCAGCGTCTTTTCGCCCGCGCCGTTTTGGTAGCGAAGCTCGAAGGGGGCATCGCCCCGACCCCTGGTCTTCACCTTGTCCAATCCAACCCGACTGATGCCGGTCACGCGCGCGGAAACGTGGATGTGGTCTTGAAGGACGGTCCTGGCGGCGAGAGGCTCCAGATATCGCTCCACCAGTTCGCCGCCGGTCGGATAGGCTTGTGGGTCCGGCGAATTCCAGCCATTGGGCTCCAGCAGCCGGCGCGCGGCTTCATCGACATTGTATTGCCACGGCGAGAACAGCTTTACATGCGACCATTGGCGCATGGCGTGACCGGCCTCACTCCCAGCCTCCAGCACCACGGGCGTCATGCCGCGCTCGATCACGTGCGCCGCCGCGGCGAGTCCGACGGGACCGGCTCCGATGATCGCGACCGTCTTTCCTGCGCGCATTTTGCTGATCCTATCCTTCTAGAATTGGCGAATAATCGGGTCAAAAAATCAGGCCGCCGTCTGCGCCTCCTTGCATTGCTTCTCTTCGGCGCAGCACTCCGCCACAAGGAAATCTACGAGGCCTCGCATCGTGTCATATTCGGCGTGGCAAACCAGCGTCGTGCCCTCGCGCACCTGAGAGATCAGTCCTACGGACACAAGCGCCTTGACGTGGTGCGACAGCGTCGACGCCGGAATCTTGAGCCGCTCCTGCAGGCGCCCAACCGGCATGCCGGCACGCCCGGCGCGGACCAGCGTTCGATAAATCTTGAGCCTGGTCGGGTTGCCCAATGCCTCCAGGCGCGCGGCTGCATCATCGATCTTCATGTCGGGAAGATGGGCCCGATCAGTGCCCTTGTCAAACGGTATTTCTAGTATATTGGAAATAAGGGCAGCGTCCGTCAACCGGATGAATCCGGTTGACTCGATCCCAATATTTCCATAACTCTGGATATATGGAAACTGAAGAAGCGGTGCTCGCCCTCGCGGCGCTTTCCCAATCAACCCGTCTGGAGGCCTTCCGGACGTTGGTCAGGCACGAACCTGATGGCCTCGCAGCGGGTGATCTCGCCCGCCTGCTGGAAGTTCCGCCGAACACGCTCTCGGCGCATCTCTCGATCCTCACTCGCGCGCGCCTTGTGACTTCGGAACGGCGCAGTCGGTCAATCGTCTACCGCGCCAATCTCACCGAATTTCGCGACATCGCTCTCTTCCTTCTCAGGGATTGCTGCGACGGACGACCGGAAGTCTGCACGCCCGTCGTCGAGAGCCTGCAGTCCTGCTGTTCTCCGAAACGAAAGGAGCGAACCCGTGGCTGACCACCCCTACAATGTCCTATTCCTCTGCACCGGCAACTCGGCGCGCTCGATCCTCGCGGAATCGATCCTGCGAAAGGACGGAGCCGGCCGATTCCAGGCCTTTTCCGCCGGCAGTGCCCCGAAGGGGGCAGTGCACCCGTTGGCGCTGCGCACGCTCGAGAGCATGGATTATCCGACCGACGGCATGCGCTCGAAGAGCTGGCTGGAGTTCGCAGCGCCTGATGCCCCGGTGATGGATTTCGTCTTCACCGTCTGTGACAACGCCGCGGGTGAGGCCTGCCCCATTTGGCCGGGCCAACCGATGACCGCGCACTGGGGCATTGAGGATCCCGCCGAGGCCCAGGGCACGGAGTTGGAAAAGCAGGCTGCGTTCATGACCGCCTTCCGCTACCTCAAGAACCGGATCGGCACCTTCGTGAGCCTCCCGCTGCGAAGCATCGACAAGCTCTCGCTGGGCACCAAGCTGCGCGAGATCGGTCGCTCCGATGGCGCAACACATCCAACGCCAAAGGCCGGCTGATGGACACGTTCGATCTTTTCCGGCGTCTCACGGCCGAAGCCCTCGGCACGGGCATTCTCGTCGCCACCGTGGTTGGCTCCGGCATCATGGCCGAGACCCTGACGAAGGACGTCGCTCTTGCGCTTCTTTGCAATACCTTGCCGACCGGAGCCATCCTGGTTGTTCTGATCACCGTCCTCGGTCCGATTTCTGGCGCACACTTCAATCCGGCCGTCACGCTTGTCTTCGCGGGTAAACGCGAACTGCCCGTGAATGAAGCCTCGCTCTACATCGTCGCGCAGATCGCCGGCGGCGCCATCGGCACGATGGCGGCGCATCTGATGTTCGCGCACCCTCTGATCGACTTCTCGATGAAGGTCCGCACCGGCGGAGCGCAATGGTTTGCGGAAGCCGTCGCCGCCTTCGGTCTGGTCGCTACGATTCTGGCTGGCATCCGCTTCCAGCGTACCGCTGTCCCGTGGCTGGTTGGCCTCTACATCACGGCGGCGTACTGGTTCACGGCGTCAACGTCGTTCGCCAACCCAGCGGTCGCAATCGCGCGCTCCCTGACGAATACCTTCTCCGGCATTCGCCCCTTTGACCTTCCAGGATTCATTCTGGCCGAACTCTGCGGGGCGATCGCCGGCATGCTTCTGATGAACTGGCTGCTTGGGCGGCCCGCGGTGCGCGGCCCTGTCGCCATTGCGGAGACACGACCATGACCGTCACGATCTATCACAATCCGAATTGCGGCACCTCGCGCAATACGCTCGCCATGATCCGGCAAAGCGGCGTCGAGCCTGTTGTCATCGAATATCTGAAGACGCCGCCTTCTCGTGAAAGGCTTGTCGAACTCATCAAGGCTATGAACGCGCCCGTTCGGGCGCTTCTGCGGGAGAAGGGCACGCCGTTTCACGAACTCGGTCTGAATGACCCAAAATGGTCCGATGACGAGTTGATTGATCAGATGCTCGCGCATCCAATCCTGATCAATCGTCCGATCGTGGTGACGCCCAAAGGGGTCAAGTTGTGTCGGCCTTCCGAAGCGGTATTGGAGCTGCTGCCTAATCCGCACATCGGCCGCTTCGTCAAGGAAGACGGCGAGGTCATTGAGACCTGACCTGATCGGGCCTGAGGGCTGCCCCAAATCCATCGCATCGATGAACCTCGCTCTAATGTTGCCTCGTGCAGGCGACGCGGGGGCGTATGGAACTTGGTCGGCCCTGCGATGCTGCCGTTCGAAAACGCTTCTTCGAGTGTATTGGCACAGTGGCGGGCTGATGAGCCTGTTTTCATGCACGCAGAGAACCTTTCCGAAACTCGGCGATTAGGCGAACGGAGAGGATCCTCGAATTGGGAGAGTTCCATGCAAGTCCAGGAAATGATCAGTCGCCATCCACGGGCCCATGGCGAGGGCGAGGGCCTGCTCGCCCGCTGCATCGAGCAATGTTATTCCTGCGCCCAGATCTGTACCGCTTGCGCCGACGCCTGCCTCGCGGAGGAGATGGTCAAGTCGCTGACGCAGTGCATCCGCCTCAACCTCGATTGCGCCGACGTGTGCAATATCACCGGCAGGATGGCCACCCGTCAGACGGGCTGGGATGACGAAATGATCCGCCGCATGCTGCACACTTGCACTGCGGCCTGCCGGCTCTGCGCCGACGAATGCCAGAAGCATGCAGGCGAGCACGAGCATTGCCGCATCTGCGCCGACGCCTGCCGCCGCTGCATGCAGGCCTGCGAAGCGGCCGGACGCAGCATGGCGCATTGAGAGGACTAGAGCGTTTTCGAGCGAAGTGGAGACCGGTTCGCATAGCAATCAAGTTTACGCAGATTGCGTAGACTTATCTGGGCAGAAAACGCATCAAAACAAGAATCCGGAGCTTCGGTTCTGATTCAATCAGAACCGTAGCTCTGGCAAATCACCCGCAAGTCCAGTGGCGCGGTAGCGAAAGCTTTCCTTTTGCTGCAACCGCTGGTTCCAGAATTAACCTGAAACCGCGGCATCAAGCTTAATTGCGGTATTGTGCTGCGGTCGGGAAAACTTGGCACTAGGGTTGCGGTATGCCAAACCGCAACCGCCGCAATGAGCCGCCATCACTGCCGTGGATCAGAAACGATCTCCGCGCCCAGTATGAAGAGGTGCTTCGCCTGCGGGCCAAGTTGAAACGCTTGCTCGCAAAGAAGACCCGTGGCCAATCGAAACGACGTCGTTGCCGCCACTAGGCGCAAGTGCAACTCTGCGGCTCGCCTGAACCAACTCACGCCGTCATTCCGGGGCGTCCGAAGGACGAGCCCGGAATCCATTGGGCCTCAGGCTCCCGTCATTGCGAGTGGAGCGAAGCAATCCATGCCTCCGCTCGCGGCGCTATTGATTGCTTCGCTCCGCTCGCAATGACGATGTGGTCACCTTCGGTGCGACAAATCAACCCGACGGGCAAATCAGCCGAAAGTCTGTCCAGACTCTCAGCGAAAAATATTCCGCTTCCGTCGTCGGGCAAATCAGTGATTTAACTCCGCGCGTCTCACCCGAATGAGGGGCGGCTCGCGATCGTCACGAACGTTGCGGTAGGATGCGGTGGACGCGGGTGTTGCGAAAGACGAACGCGGCATCAGCGGACGGCGAAGTCGTGTGGTTCTGGCGCCCCGACGCTGGCGCTAAGTTTTTTGCGCGAAGAAATTTGCGCGAGAGATGACGGTGGCAAGAAAGCCCGGTCACCGGGAAGAGCACGAAGTAAGCCGTAAAACCACTGCGCAGGGAAAGCCGGTGTTGCTCCGGTTGACCTGTGGTCCTACCCCCGTGCTTTTTGTTGCACGGGGCCCACGGGTGCGACCGGCACCCGGCTTTCCCTGCGCCCTCACTTCAATGAGAGGGTGAAACGAGATGCAAAGCTCGGGCTATGCATGCCGCGAGAACGCGGACGCACATCCTCTCACCATTCTTCACCGTCATGCCCGCGAAGGCGGGCATCCAGTAATCGGCGGCCTCTCGGTTCAAGCTCGGACGCCTCTGGAATACTGGATCGTCCGGTCAAGCCGGACGATGACCGGAGAAGCTGTTTGAAAATCGAACCGGACGTAGGATGGGTAGAGCGCAGCGAAACCCATCATTCGCGCGGCTGGCTCCAAAACCGATGGGTTTCGCTGCGCTCTACCCATCCTACGATCTGCGGTCCTCGAGCTTCACTCACTCGCCTCAATCCACTCCGCGGCACCGCGCCAGAGCGTATCGCGGTGTTCGGGACGAAAGAAACCGAAATGGCCGATCTTGTTGACGCCAGCCTCGTCAGGCGTGATCGAGATGATCTCCGGCTTGGCGGCGTCAAATCCCGAGCACAAGAGTTCGACCGCGGGCCGCGTCGCCCAGGGATCGTCGCTGATGCAGACCGCGCGCAAGGCGCCCGTGAACTTCGCAAAATTCGACACCGCGGTGAGCGCGGCATCATCGAACAGATAGCGTGGGCTGTTGACCCAATTCGTCCATTGCTCGAACACGCCTTTCGGCAAATCCATACCGAGCCCCGCCCAACCGGGCGTGTAGCCGAGCATGCGCGTCAACGGCAGAAGGACGAAATTCATGGCGGCATAGACGCGATAGCGCTCCGGCGAGGCGAACAGTTTCCAGTAGCCGGCCTGCGAAGCGACCAGGAGCGCGCGCGACACCTCTGTGTTGTTCGGTATCAGGCCCAGCGCCTGGCCGCCGAAGGAGTGGCCGACATAGGCGAGCGGCAGCGCCTGGTAGCGCTCGCGCATCCAGGCCACGGTGGCAGTAACGTCGAGCGCAGCCCAGTCCGACATCGAAGCCTTGAAGCCGGCCAGCGATTTCGGCTGGCTGGCTCCGGTCGGTGCCTTCTGCCTGGAATCGCCGGTGCCGCGATAATCGTAGGTGAGGACGACGGAGCCGCGCTTGGCGAGATAGGCGGCAAAGCCCTTGTAGACCTTGCGCGGCACTGCGGTCGCCGAATTGATCAGAACGGCTTTACGCTTGGCGCCGCGGGGCAGGAACAGCGTCGCACCGAGAGGATGGCCGTCGATGGCGGGCAGAATGATGTCGTCGAAGAAGATGTCGTCGAGCGCAGCCTCGGCCACTTACGGGTTTTCCTTGGCGTTAGCGTTTTGCTCTAACAAATGCGAATTCGGCTGTTGCCGCAAGGGCTTGAGCGGGCAGGTGGAAATCCGGCTGGCGGTCCTTGAACAGCCTGTATATATAGCTTCGCTTTCCCGGATAAGTAGCGGTTTTTGCTCAGGAGTTAACGCCCATGTCCGAGCGCTGGACACCCGACAGTTGGCGCGCCAAGACGGTCTTGCAGGTGCCGGACTATCCCGATGCCAAGGCCTTGGCTGACGTCGAGGCGCAGCTTGCGACCTTTCCGCCGCTGGTGTTCGCGGGAGAAGCGCGCAACCTGAAGAAGGCGCTGGCACGCGTCGCTGCGGGCGAGGCCTTCCTGCTGCAGGGCGGCGACTGCGCGGAAAGCTTTGCCGAGCACGGCGCGAACAACATCCGCGACTTCTTCCGCGTGCTCCTGCAGATGGCCGTCGTCCTGACCTACGCCGGCGCGCTGCCCGTCGTGAAAGTCGGGCGTATCGCCGGGCAATTTGCAAAACCGCGCTCCTCGCCGACCGAGAAGGTCGGTGGCGTCGAACTGCCGAGCTATCGCGGCGACATCATCAACGATATCGCCTTCACCAAGGAAGCGCGCACGCCCGATCCGCAGCGCCAGATGATGGCCTACCGGCAGTCGGCGGCGACCCTCAATTTGCTGCGGGCGTTCGCCACCGGCGGCTTCGCCAATCTCGGCAGCGTGCATCAGTGGATGCTCGGCTTCCTGAAGGACTCGCCGCAGTCGCGCCGTTACAAGGAGCTCGCTGACCGCATCTCGGAAGCGTTGAATTTCATGCGCGCCTGCGGCCTCGACCTGGAGAGCCATCCGGAATTGCGCTCGACCGATTTCTATACCAGCCACGAGGCCCTGCTGCTCGGCTATGAGCAGGCGCTGACGCGGGTCGATTCCACGACCGGCGACTGGTATGCGACCTCCGGCCACATGCTCTGGATCGGCGACCGCACCCGCCAGCTCGAGAACGGCCATGTCGAATATTTCCGCGGCATCAAGAACCCGATCGGCCTGAAATGCGGCCCGTCGCTGAAGGCCGATGAGCTTTTGAGATTGATCGACGTGCTGAGCCCCGACAACGAGCCCGGACGGCTGACCCTGATCGCCCGCTTCGGCGCCGACAAGGTCGGCGAGCACCTGCCGGCGCTGATCCGGGCGGTGCAGCGGGAAGGGCGCACGGTGGTGTGGTCCTGCGATCCCATGCATGGCAACACCATCACCTCGACCTCCGGCTACAAGACCCGCCCGTTCGACCGGGTGCTGTCGGAAGTGAAGTCGTTCTTCACCATCCACCAGGCCGAAGGCACTCATGCCGGCGGCGTTCACCTGGAGATGACCGGGCAGGACGTCACCGAATGCATCGGCGGGGCGCGCGCGATCACGGACGAGGATCTCAATGACCGCTACCACACGGTCTGCGATCCCCGCCTCAACGCCGAACAGTCGATCGACATGGCCTTCCTGATTGCGGAGCTGTTGAAACAGGAGCGCGCGAGCAAGGTCAAACCGATGCCGGCAGCCGCGGGGCTCTGACACTTGCTGCGGTTCTGGCGGGCCACCATCAACTCGTGGAACGGCCTCGGCTTCGCGATCCGCTCGGAGCAGGCGGTTCGCGAGGAGGTGGTGGCGCTGTTATTGTCGGTGCCGGCGGCCTGGCTGATCGGCGCCACGGTAATGCGCCGGGTTGAGCTGGTTGCAACCGTGGTGCTGGTGCTCGTGATCGAGCTGCTCAACACCGCGATCGAGAAGCTCGCCGACCGCCTGACCATGGACCACGATCCGCAGATCGGGCGGGTCAAGGACATGGGCTCCGCCGCGGTCGGCGTGGCCCTGGTGATGGCCGGGCTGTTCTGGCTGTTCGCCCTCGCCGAGCGCATGGGCATGATCTAACGCAGGCGATTGCAGTTTACATAGGTGCAAGGCACCATTGATCTCATGAGCGAAGCTGAGTTCATTGTTACACTGGCGCAATTGAATCCGACGGTCGGCGACGTCGCCGGCAACGCCGTGCAGGCGCGCGCCGCGCGCGAGACGGCGAAGGCCGCTGGCGCCGATCTCATGGTGCTGTCGGAGCTGTTCATCGCCGGCTACCCGCCGGAGGACTTGATCCTGAAGCCGGCCTTCCAGGCCGCCTGCCGCGCCGCGGTCGAGGAACTGGCGCGCGAGACCGCCGATGGCGGTCCGGCGGTCCTGATCGGGACGCCCTGGGTCGAGGACGGCAAGCTCTATAACGCGTGCGCGCTGCTCGACGGCGGCCGCGTCGCCGCGCTGCGCTTCAAGGCGAATTTGCCGAACTACGGCGTGTTCGACGAGAAACGGCTGTTCGCGCGCGGACCTGCGCCGGGCCCGGTTACGGTGAAGGGCGTCCGGGTCGGCGTGCCCATCTGCGAGGACATCTGGCTCGAAGAGTCCGAGGACTACGAGAACGTCGTCGAATGTCTCGCCGAGACCGGCGCGGAAATCCTGGTCGTACCGAACGGCTCGCCCTATGCGCGCGACAAGAACGATCTCCGGCTTTCGATCGCGGTCGCCCGCGTCACCGAGAGCGGCTTGCCCTTGATCTATCTAAACGAAGTCGGTGGGCAGGACGAACTGGTGTTCGACGGCGCCTCGTTCGCGCTCAACGCCGATCTCTCGGTGGCGGCACAGCTTCCACCTTTCGAGGAGAGCGTCACGACCCTGCGCTGGACCAGGGGTGAGGCGGGCTGGCGCTGCAACGGGCCGATCACGCCGCTGCTTGAGGACGACAGGGCGGACTACGCGGCCTGCGTGCTCGGCTTGCGCGACTACGTCCGCAAGAACGGCTTTCCGGGCGTGCTGCTCGGCATTTCCGGCGGCATCGATTCCGCGCTGTGCGCGGCGATTGCGGTGGATGCGCTCGGCACCGAGCAAGTTCACGGCGTGATGCTGCCGTTCCGCTATACGGCCCAGGTGTCGCTGGATGATGCGGCAGGCCTGACCAAGATGCTCGGCATCCGCTACGAGGTCTTGCCGATCGCGGACGCGGTGAACGGGTTCGAGAAGATCCTGGCCGAGCCGTTCAAGGGCCTGCCGCGCGACATCACCGAGGAGAACCTGCAGGCGCGGACCCGCGGCACGTTGTTGATGGCGCTCTCGAACAAGACCGGCGCGATGGTGGTCACCACCGGCAACAAGTCCGAGATGTCGGTCGGCTATGCCACGCTTTACGGTGATATGAATGGCGGCTTCAACCCGATCAAGGACATCTACAAGACCCAGGTGTTCCGGCTCGCTGCCTTGCGCAATACCTGGAAACCTGAAGGCGCGCTCGGTCCGTCCGGCGTGGTGATCCCGCCCTCGATCATCACGCGGCCGCCGACGGCCGAACTGCGCGAGAACCAGACCGACCAGGATTCGCTGCCGCCTTACGATGTGCTCGACGCGATCCTGGAACGGCTGGTGGAGCGCGAGGAGCCTTTGGCGTCGATCATCGCCGTAGGCTTTGATCGCGAACTGGTCGCGCGCATCGACCGCCTGCTTTACATCGCCGAGTACAAGCGCCGGCAGGCCGCGCCCGGCGTTAAGGTCACACCTAAGAATTTCGGCCGCGACCGCCGCTATCCCATCACCAACCGCTTCCGCGATCACGGCGAGGCGTTGCCGCAGCCGGACGAGAAGCTGGCCACCCGCGGCACCCGCGCCTCAGTGGAGGCATTTGAGAGTTAGCTATTGCTGCTTCTGCGGGATGAAGGGCGGGCCGACAGTGCGGATCGGCCGATCGCCTGGCGGCGTCGGATCGGCCGGCGCAGCCGGCGTTTCGGGTGCCGGGCCTGCATTCGCCGACGCCGCGCCCTTCTTGCCGGCGGGCGCCTGCTTCGTGGCCTGCTGTTGCGCGCGCAACTGCATCTTCCGCGCGCTCTCCTCGGTGACGATGATGTCGCCCTGCTGCTCGACGGCGGCTTTGTCGTCGACCGATTTCAGCGCCTCGGCCCAGGTCTGGCCCGCCGGCTTGCAGGAGCAGGATGGGTTGAACTCGGTGCGGAACTTGAACGCGTTTGGCAGCGACGTGTAGGGCTGGCCGTTGATCGACACCGCCTGATTGATGTCCTCGCCGGGATTGCGATAGGCGAACAGGGTTGCTTCCGCTGCCGGGCATTGCGCCTTACAGGTCTTCTCGTCATCAGCAAAGCGCGCCTGCACCGTCGCAAACGAGACCGGGAAATAGGCGCCGTCGCAGCTGCGCACGCAGACCGTGCGATAGGTGCCGGATTGCGGAGCGAGGTCGCCGGTCGGCGGCGCAATGGTCACGTTGCTATCATCGCTATGATTGCCGAAGAGGTTGTCGAGGAAATTGCCAGGCCCCCGCACGGCATTGGCATATTGCGGGCCGCAATTGTTCTGCGCCAGTGCGGCCAATACCGAGCGGCGCTGGTTCTCGCGGTCGGCGCCGCCGAGCCCGCCGCTGCGCATCCGCTCCAGGCTCGTCGTCATCTGGTCGAGATTGCCGCGCATCTGCTGGATCTGGGTGTTGATCGGACCGCATTGCGCCGAGTTGTTGTTGAACAGCGAGAAGAAGCCGGAAGAGTCGCAGCCCATCCGCCGCGCCTGCGCGGTCACGCGGTCGAGCTCGGCCTGCTGTCTCGAGGCGGCATCCTGGTAACGGCGGATCTGCTCGTCCCTGATCGGATCGCCGTTGCCGCCGCCGCGGTCGATGGTCGCAAGCTGGCCCTCGAGCCGGATGCAGATCGGGTTGGCGCTCTGTTGCGGGGGCTGCGCCTCCTGGGGCATCTGCGCGTAAGCATCGTCAGGCGTCTGTGCCAACGCATCGCCGCCCGGCAGGGCAGTACCGAGCAGGAGGGCGCAGGTCAAAATCCACTGGGAGAAGCAAGAGTTCAGGCGATTGGGCATGTCCAGTCACAGAATGACGCCGCGCGGCGGGCAAGCCGGAATGGCGCGGGCAAGGCCGCCTGCAATAGCCGTTTCTCAGGGCAGCGTCACGTCGTTTCCGGGGCCCCGATATGGCAAAAGCCCGTGAGAATACCGGCCCTTGATCGCACCTTGGCAGCGCAGACCGGATCAGCGCTGGCAGGTGATGGCGATATATTCGCTGCAAGCGCCGCCAGCGCAATTTTCTCCGGCCTTTGGAACGGCGCCGGTGATTTCGTCGGGATCGACCCGGCGATAGGCGGTGGCCTGTGCAAAATCGCGTGACTGGCAATAGGAGCGGGCAGCGTGCGCCCCGCATTTGTCGCCTCGCGCGAGGCATTCGTCGACGCCATAGCCGTCATCATGGTTGGCGATGATGAAGACGCGGCTGTCGGCCAGTGCGGCGGAGGAGACGAAAATGAATGTGCAGGCAAGAAATGCGGATCGAAACCGCATGGGACACCAGAGGGGAAGGGAACCGGTGCCTATCCGATTAGGCCCAAGACGTTAATAATGATTAACCATGCCGTCCTTGGAATCATCGCAAGCGCCGAAATCGCCCTCAAACGGGCGCAAACAGCCCTTGACGGCGTCCCTCGGATGGCGCCATGGTGGAACCATGAACGGCCACCTCGCCATCTGCAGCATCTGCCGCGAGATTATTAGCTAGCGATTCGCTGGCTGAGGCCGTCTTTTCTCACATCGAGATCACGTGACGCCCCGGCCACAACGGACGGGTATTCCATGCAATTGCGTCTGTACGATACGTTGACCCGGGAAAAGCGGGCCTTCGTGCCGCTCGATCCCAATAATGTGCGCATATATGTCTGCGGGCCGACGGTCTACGACTTCGCCCATATTGGCAACGCGCGCCCGGTGATCGTCTTCGACGTGCTGTTCCGCCTGCTGCGGCATGTCTATGGCGAGAACCACGTCAAATATGTCCGCAACGTCACCGACGTCGATGACAAGATCAACGATCGCGCCGCGCGGGATTTTCCCGGCCTGCCGCTAAACGAGGCGATTCGCAAGGTCACTGCGCAGACGGAACGGCAGTTCCACGAGGACGTCGACGCGCTCAGCGCGCTGCGGCCCACGGTCGAGCCGCGCGCGACCGAGCACATCGCAGAGATGCGCGTGCTGATCGAAAAGCTGGTCTCGGACGGATTTGCCTACGTCGCCGAAGACCATGTGCTGTTTTCGCCGCAGGCGATGAATGCGACCAATGGCGTGCTGCCGCGGTATGGCGCACTCGCCAACCGCTCCCTGGACGAGATGATCGCGGGCGCCCGCGTCGACGTTGCCCCCTACAAGCGCGACAATACCGATTTCGTGCTGTGGAAGCCCTCGAAGCCCGGCGAGCCGTCCTGGCCGTCGCCATCAGGCATCGCCGTGCAGGGGCGTCCGGGCTGGCATATCGAATGCTCGGCAATGGCCTGGAAGCACCTCGGTGAGCAGTTCGACATTCATGGCGGCGGCATCGACCTCGTGTTCCCGCATCACGAGAACGAACTCGCGCAAAGCTGCTGCGCCTTCCACGAAGCGCGGATGGCAAACACCTGGATGCACAATGGCTTCCTGCAGGTTGAAGGCGAGAAGATGTCGAAGTCGCTCGGCAATTTCGTCACGATCCGGGAATTGCTGGCGGATTGGCCGGGCGAAGTGCTGCGCCTCAACATGCTCAAGACCCATTATCGCTCGCCGATCGACTGGACGCTGAAGGGGCTGGAAGAAAGCGAAAAGACGCTCGACGACTGGTACGCGGTCGCGGCCGATGCCGTGGGCGGCCGGCCGGCGGAGGCTGTTGTCGAGGCATTGTCCGACGACCTCAACACGGCACAGACCATCGCGGCGCTGCATGGATTGCGGAGCGCGGCTGTGCACGATGAACAGGCGCGCGGAACTTTCGCGGCGTCGCTCCGGTTCCTCGGCTTTCTTGGCCAGAGCGCCGTGGAATGGAAGGGTCGCAAGCAGCAGGCGAGTGGCATCGACCCGAAATGGGTTGAAGGCCTGGTCTCCGATCGGGCAGCCGCGCGGGCGCGAAAGGATTTCAAGGAGTCCGATCGTATCCGCGACGAGCTCGCGGCCAAAGGCGTTGTGCTGAAGGACGGCAAGGATGCCGACGGCAAACCCGTGACCACATGGGAATTGGCATGATGACCCGTCCCGACACGCCTTTCCCGAAACACTGGCGCTATTACATCTTCGTCAAGTGGGCGGTGATTGTCGCTGCGATCCTGCTCGTCCTGAAACTTCTGGGAGTCTTTTGACCCGATGGCACAGGCACTCCCGCAACCGGCACTCCGACCGTTCTTGCCGGCGGATACACCGATCCTGGCGGCGATCTTCGTGGCCGCCATCCAGGAACTGACCGGGAACGATTACAGCGAAACGCAGCAGGAAGCCTGGGCAGCCGTGGCGGATGACGAGGTAGACTTCGGCAAGAAGCTGGCGGGGGAGTTGACGCTGATCGCGACGGTTGAGAATTCGCCGGTCGGCTTTGCTTCGCTGAAGAACAACAACCACATCGATCTGCTCTATGTGCATCCGAGCGTAGCGGGGCAGGGCGTCGGCGCGATGTTATGCGATGCCCTTGAAAAGCTCGCCGGCGCGCGAGGCACCAAGACGCTCTCGGTCGATGCCAGCGACAACGCGCTGGATTTCTTCCGCAAACGCGGTTACGTCGCCAAGCAGCGCAACAGCTTGAGCATTGAGGGGGAGTGGCTCGCCAACACCACGATGCAGAAGACCCTGGCCAATGGCGCTGCCGCGGGAGGCGCATCGTGAGCTGCGAGCGCCTCTATCTCTTCGACACCACCTTGCGCGACGGCGCGCAGACCAACGGCGTTGATTTCACGCTGCAGGACAAGCAGGTGATCGCACAGATGCTGGACGAACTCGGCATCGACTATGTCGAGGGCGGCTATCCCGGTGCCAACCCGACCGACACCGAGTTCTTCTCGGCAAAACCGAAATTCGATCATGCGCGCTTCACCGCCTTCGGCATGACGCGGCGTCCGGGCCGTTCGGCATCCAACGATCCCGGCTTGGCGGCGATCGTGGAGGCGAAGGCGGATGCGATCTGCTTCGTCGCGAAGTCGAGCGCCTATCAGGTCCGGGTCGCGCTGGAGACCACGAATGAGGAGAACCTCGCTTCGATCCGTGACAGCGTCGCCGCGGCGACGGCTGCGGGGCGCGAGGTGATGGTCGATTGCGAGCATTTCTTCGACGGCTACAAGGAGAATGCCGAGTTCGCTCTGGCCTGCGCCAGGGCCGCCTATGAGGCCGGCGCGCGCTGGGTGGTGTTGTGCGACACCAATGGCGGCACGATGCCGCACGAGATCGAAACCATTGTCGGCGATGTCGTGCGCCACATCCCCGGCAGCCATCTCGGCATCCACGCCCATAACGACACCGAGCAGGCCGTGGCGAACTCGCTTGCCGCGGTGCGCGCCGGCGCGCGCCAGATCCAGGGCACGCTGAACGGCTTAGGCGAGCGATGCGGCAACGCCAACCTCTGCTCGCTGATCCCGACGCTGCGGTTGAAGAAGGAGTTCTCCGACAATTTCGAAATCGGCGTCACGGCCGAGAAGATGACGACGCTGGTGAAGGTGTCGCGCATACTCGATGACATGCTCAACCGCGCGCCCAACCGGCACGCGGCTTATGTCGGCGAGAGCGCCTTCGTCACCAAGACCGGCATCCATGCTTCCGCCGTGTTGAAGGACCCGCACACCTACGAGCACGTGTCGCCGGAATCCGTCGGCAATCACCGCAAAGTGCTGGTGTCGGACCAGGCCGGACGCTCCAACGTCATCGCCGAGCTCGACCGCGCCGGCGTTCCCTACGAGAAGAACGACCCGAAGCTCACGCGCCTCGTCGCTGAGCTGAAGGAACGGGAGGCTGCGGGCTTCGCCTATGAATCCGCCAACGCCTCGTTCGAATTGCTGGCGCGGCGCACGCTTGGAAAAGTACCGGAATATTTCAAGGTCGAGCAGTTCGACGTCAATGTCGAGCAGCGCTACAACGCGCTCGGCCAGCGCGTCACGGTCGCGCTCGCGGTGGTGAAGGTCGACGTCGCCGGCGAGCGACTGATCTCGGCCGCCGAAGGCAACGGCCCCGTGAACGCGCTCGACGTCGCTTTGCGCAAGGACCTCGGCAAGTATCAGAAATACATCGATGGATTGAAGCTGATCGATTACCGCGTGCGTATCCTCAACGGCGGCACGGAGGCGGTGACGCGCGTGCTGATCGAGAGCGAAGATGAGACCGGCGAGAGCTGGACGACGGTCGGCGTGTCGCCGAACATCATCGATGCCTCGTTCCAGGCACTGATGGATTCGGTGTTCTACAAGCTGGTGAAGTCCGGCGCCTCAGGGTGAGGGAGAGGGCGCCCCGCATGATCGACCATGTCTCCGTCGGCGTCAGCGATCTCGAACGCTCCGCGCGCTTCTATGAGGCAACGCTCGCGCCGCTTGGCCTGTCGCGCCTGGTCACCCGTCCGGCCACGATCGGGTTCGGCAAGAGCTATCCCGAATTCTGGATCAACCTGCGCGCCGGCATGAACCTGGTCGCATCTGACACCGGCAGCCACATCTGCCTGCGCGCCAAATCAACCGCCGATGTCGATGCTTTCCATGCCGCGGCCCTGAGCGCCGGCGGCCGCTCCGACAGTGCGCCGGGCCTGCGCCCGCACGACCGTGTTCGCTACTACGCGGCCTTCATCACCGATCCCGACGGCAACCGCATCGAGGCGGTGACGTTTCCGAGCGAGTGAGCCTTTCGTTTCTTTGTTTGAGCATGATCTCCGCGCAAACGCTTCGCGTTTGTCGCGAGGGAAAACCGGTTTCCACTTTTCCGGATCATGCTCTACAGCCGCCGCGCCACGTCAGGCGCGAGTTCCTTGCCGGCTTCGGGCGCGCGGGCGGCAGCGGCGCGCAGGCGCGGCACGATGTCCTCCACGCGGTCGGCCGTCAGTACCTCGAGCGGCAGGCTCGCGCGGATGAAGGCCGTTGAGCGCATATGGTCGAGCAGCGCGAGCAGCGGCTCCCAGAAACCGTCGATATTGGCGAGCAGCACCGGCTTCGTGTGCCGTCCGAGCTGCTGCCAAGTGAGCTGCTCCACCAGTTCCTCCAGCGTGCCGATGCCGCCGGGCAGCGCCACGAAGGCATCCGAGCGCTCGAACATCAGCCGCTTGCGCTCGTGCATATCGGGCGTGACGATCATCTCCTGGACGCGGGTGAGCGCGTTCTCGCGGGCGCGGAGAAAATCCGGGATGATGCCGGTGACCTTGCCGCCATGGTCGAGCGTGGACGTTGCGATCGCGCCCATCAGTCCGATCGAGCCACCGCCATAGACGAGGCGGATATCACTCTCGGCAAAAATCCTTCCGAGCGTGTTGGCTGCTTCGACAAAGCTGGAATTGGTGCCGGGGCCGGAGCCGCAATAGACGCAGACGGTTTTGATCTGGTTCATAGGTCTGATTTGGTTCATCCGCTTATGTGGCACTGCAACGAAAAAAACGTCAAGCCCGGCATTTCACCTGGCGTGGCGTAAAAGTGGCGCAAATGCCTGAAAATCGTGAAAGATCTGCTCCGTGAGGGTTTCCGCGAGATCAAAATCCCCTATATGACGGGCACAATGCAGATCCATGCAAATCACGTGATAGCGAACCGGCGCGCCGTCCTGACGTCGGCGAGTGGTTAATGTCGTCCCAACCCCAACTGCGCCTGAGCGATAGCCCATCTGCCGACGGAAGCAGGGCCGAGAAGGCGACCCTGATCGGCACGCTCGCGCATCTGTGGCCATATATCTGGCCCGGCGACCGCACCGATCTGAAGATGCGCGTGGCGTGGTCGATGGTGCTTTTGCTCCTCGCCAAGCTCGCGACGCTGTCAGTGCCCTTTACCTTCAAATGGGCGATCGACGCGCTGAACGGCACGCCCAGCGCGCCGGTGCAGCCGTCGAACTGGATGATGTGGCTGATCGCCTCGCCGCTTCTGATGACGGCGGGATACGGCGCCGTGCGTGTCCTGATGGCGATGCTGACGCAATGGCGCGACGGCATCTTTGCCCGCGTCGCCATGCATGCGGTGCGGCGGCTCGCTTTTCTCACCTTCGTGCACATGCACGAATTGTCGCTGCGCTTTCACCTGGAACGCAAGACCGGCGGCCTGACGCGCATCCTCGAACGCGGCCGCACCGGCATCGAAACCATCGTGCGGATGGTGATCCTGCAGTTGATCCCGACCGTGGTCGAGGTTGCGCTATTGACGGCTGTCCTGCTGTGGCAGTTCGACTGGCGCTATGTCGGCGTCGTGCTGATCACCGTTACCGCGTTCATGTGCTACACTTATGTCGCTACCGAGTGGCGGATCGAGATCCGCCGCAAGATGAACGACTCCGACACGGAAGCGAACACCAAGGCGATCGATTCGCTGCTCAACTATGAGACCGTGAAATATTTCGGCGCCGAGGCGCGCGAGGCCGAGCGCTACGACCGTTCGATGGAACGCTACGAGCACGCCAGCATCAAGACCTACACCTCGCTGGCGATACTCAACGCCGGGCAGGCGGTCATCTTCACCGCCGGCCTGACGGCGATCATGCTGCTGTGCGCGATCGGCATCCGCAATGGCGGCAACACGGTGGGCGATTTCGTGCTGGTCAATGCCATGATGATCCAGCTCTACCAGCCGCTCAATTTCATGGGCATGGTCTATCGCGAGATCAAGCAGGCCATCATCGACATCGAGAAGATGTTTAGCGTGCTTGCGCGCAAGGCGGAGGTCAAGGACGCGCCCGGCGCCAAGCCGCTGGCGGTGACGGCGGGCAGCGTGAGCTTCGAGGATGTGCGGTTCGCCTATGAGCCGGACCGTCCGATCCTGAAAGGCCTCTCGTTCGAGGTGCCGGCTGGCAAGACGGTCGCGATCGTCGGTCCCTCGGGCGCCGGCAAGTCCACGATTTCGCGGCTGTTGTTCCGCCTCTACGACGTCTCCAGTGGCAGCATCCTGATCGACGGGCAGGACATCCGCGACGTCACGCAAGCCTCGTTGCGCGCCTCGATCGGCATGGTGCCGCAGGATACCGTGCTGTTCAACGACACCATCCGTTACAACATTCGCTATGGCCGTTGGGATGCAACCGACGCCGAAGTCGAGGAGGCGGCGAGGCTCGCCCAGATCGATGCCTTCATCCGGATGTCGCCGAAGGGCTACGAGACCCAGGTCGGCGAGCGCGGCCTGAAACTGTCGGGCGGCGAGAAGCAGCGGGTGGCGATCGCACGCACGGTGCTGAAGGCACCGCCAATCATGGTGCTGGACGAGGCGACCTCGGCGCTCGACAGCCACACCGAGCACGAAATCCAGGCGGCGCTCGAGCGCGTCTCGCGCAACCGCACATCGCTGGTGATCGCGCACCGGCTTTCGACCATCGTCGGTGCCGACGAGATCATCGTCCTCGACCAGGGCCGTATCGCCGAGCGCGGAACCCACCCCCGGCTTTTGGCGCAGGGCGGGCTTTATGCCAGTATGTGGAACAGGCAGCGCGAGGCCGAGGAGGCGCGGGAGAAGCTGGCGATGGTCGACGACGGCAGCGCGACGCCGAACCGTGAGCCGCCGCCGGTCGACGAACTCGAACCCGAGCCGGACCCGGTCGAGAAGCCCTTGCCGACGGCTGCGGAATAGGGTCCATCTCCGTCGCCAGACGTGGGAAACCGAGTGAGATTCGATGTCGATCGCCAATTCCATCCGCGCCCAGATTCCGCCCATTCATCCCGAGGGCTACCCGTTCATCGGCGGCTTCGCGCTGGCGAGCCTAATCCTGTTCTGGATCTGGACGCCGCTGGGCTGGATCGGCACCGTGCTGACGATCTGGTGCGCGCTGTTCTTCCGCGACCCCGTGCGGGTGACGCCGGTACGGGATGGGCTGGTGGTGGCGCCCGCCGACGGGCGCGTCTCGATGATCACGCAAACCCTGCCGCCGGCTGAGCTCGGGCTCGGCGACAGGCCGCTACCACGGGTCTCCATCTTCATGAGCGTGTTCAACTGCCACGTGAACCGCAGCCCGGTCGCAGGGCGGATCGACCGCATCGCTTACCGGCCGGGCGCCTTCATCAATGCCGAGCTCGATAAGGCCAGCGAAGACAATGAGCGCAACTCGCTGGTGATCTCGACGCCGAACGGCCGCATTGGCGTGGTCCAGATTGCAGGCTTGGTGGCGCGGCGCATCGTCTCGTTCGTGCGCGAAGGCCAGTCGATCGGCGCCGGAGAGCGGTTTGGCCTGATCCGGTTCGGCTCGCGGCTCGATGTCTATCTGCCCGAAGGCACCACGCCGCTGGTTTCCGAAGGCCAGACGGCGATCGCCGGCGAGACCGTCCTGGCCGATTTCCGGACCCCCGAGCCGGGGTGGACGTATCGGGCTGATTAACCACGGGGCGCCAACAGTTGCGGCGCCTTGCCGCTATGATGGCGGAGGGAGCTTACGCTTGTTATATAATTGCGAGCCATGATGCCGATCGACTCCAAATATCCGGAACTGCGCCGCCGACGGTTTCGCCAGATTCCGGTGCGGATGCTGGTACCCAATGTCATCACGCTGCTCGCGATCTGCGCCGGCCTGACCGCGATCCGCCTGTCGACCGAAGGGCGGATGGAGCTTGCAGTCGCCGCGATCGTGTTTGCCGCAGCGCTTGACGGCATCGATGGCCGCATTGCACGCCTGATCAAGGGCCAGTCCAAATTCGGCGCCGAGCTCGACAGCCTTGCGGACTTCGTCAATTTCGGCGTGGCGCCAGGCCTGATCCTCTATTTCTGGCAACTCCACGATTTGGGCAATGGCGGCTGGATCGCGGCCATGGTGTTTGCGATCAGCGGCGGGCTGCGGCTCGCCCGCTTCAACGCCTCGATCGACGATCCGAGCAAGCCGGCGTTCGCGGCAAACTATTTCACCGGCGTGCCGGCGCCGGCTGGCGCGATCACGGTGTTGCTGCCGGTCTATCTGGCCTTCCTCGGCGTTACCATGCCGCCGGCGATGCTGACCGCCTTCTACACGCTCTTGGTCGCGTTCCTGATGGTGTCGCGCCTGCCGGTGTTTTCCGGCAAGACGATGCGCATGCGCGTGCCGCCGGAAATGCTGCTGCCGGTATTCGTCTCGGTGGTGTTCTTCATCGCGCTCCTGGTCAGCTATCCCTGGCACATCCTCTCCGCGGGCTCGGTGCTCTACCTGATCAGCTTGCCATGGGGTTGGAAAACGTATCGTGACCATGCTCGCGCCGCGGAGGCGGCTGTGCTGGCCGAAGCCTCGACGGCGTCAACTCCGCCGCCGAGCTATCCGGGCGTCACTGAAGCCGATCAGGACAGCCGTCCGGCCCGCCTTAATTGATGCGCTAGACCTTCATCCTGAGGAGCTTGCGCAGCAAGCGTCTCGAAGGATGAGACCACAGACGGGGCCTTATGGTTCGAGACGGCGCGAAGACGCGCTTCCTCACCATGAGGGGGCGAGGGTTGGCTTTCGTCCAAATATCAGCCATGAGCGGAAGCTCGGTTGGGTTCGCGGCCGATCTCGGCTATAGGCAGAGCCAAGATCGTGTCGCCAAGAAGCGTCCATTTGCCAGGAGAAACGCCGTGAACAAAGCCGTCACCGCCCCGCTGCCCGCGTCCGTCCTCGAAGCCTTGGCGCGCTATGACACGCCGACGATCTGCAATGCGATGGAGATCGTGGCTCCCGAGCGGCGGTTGATCGGCTACACGACCAAACCGCTGGTCTGTCCGTTCCCGGACCTGCCGCCGATCGTCGGCTACGCCCGCACGGTGACGATTCGCTCTGTCCTTCAGTCCGGACTGCCGGGGGCCGAGCAGGCCAAGCGCCGGATCGAATATTACGAATATGTCGGCACCGGCTTCGGGCCGCGCATCACCGTGATCCAGGACATCGATGGCGCCGACGTCGGCTATGGCGCGTTCTGGGGCGAGGTGCAGAGCAATGTGCACAAGGCGCTGGGCTGTCTCGGCGTGATCACCGACGGTTCGATCCGCGACATCCCGCAATGGGCGCCGGGCTTCCAGGCGCTTGCCGGATCGATCGGGCCATCGCATGCCTGGGTGCATGCCGAGAGTTTTGGCGGCGAGGTGCGGGTTGCAGGGATGACCGTGCGCTCCAACGATCTCATTCACGCCGACCGCCATGGCGCGATCGTGATCCCGATCGACGTCGCCGCGAAGCTGCCGGATGCGGCCGAGCTCTGCGGCCGCCGCGAGACGCCGATCCTGGAGATCGCGCGCAGCCCGGACTTCTCGCTCGAGAAGCTGAAGGAAGCTCTGAAGCGCTCGGCCGAGATCCACTGATCGGGCCGCCGTCAGGTCGGCGCGACCTTGGCGACGTCGTGGGCGCCGCGAATGACCATGTCGACGGCGACATAGAGGATGACAGCCAGACCGACATAGGCGATCCAGCGGTGTTTCTGCAGCAGCCGCGCGATGAAGGTCGCGGCTGCTCCCATCAAGGCGATGGAGAGGATCAGGCCGAAGACCAGCACAATCGGATGCTCGCGGGCGGCCCCCGCGACGGCCAGGACGTTATCGAGCGAC
The DNA here is from genome assembly GCF_020329485.1 of Bradyrhizobium cenepequi. GTDB lineage: Bacteria > Pseudomonadota > Alphaproteobacteria > Rhizobiales > Xanthobacteraceae > Bradyrhizobium > Bradyrhizobium cenepequi. The sequence continues at coordinate 117,205 of NZ_JAGKJI010000009.1, read as the reverse complement.
ATCGAGACGTCGGCGACGATGATCTGCGTCGTGGCCTCGAAGAGGGTCTTCCTGGGTGCCCCCTCTGCAGACGCGCCGCCGAGTTCCGCGTCGGCTTCCTCCTTCGCGGTGGCTCGCAGCTCGCGCCACATTTTCCAGCATACCCACAACAGCAGGATTCCGCCGGCGAGCAAGAGGCCAACGATCTGCATGATCTGCGTCGCCACGACGGCAAAGAGAATGCGCAGCACGGTCGCGGCAATAATGCCGATGAGGATCGCCTTGCCGCGTTGCTTCTCGGGCAGGCCAGCCGCCGCAAGACCGATGACGACAGCATTGTCGCCGGCGAGCACCAGGTCGATCAGGACCACCTGCAACAGCGCGGCGAGGAATTCAAAACCGAGAAATTCGGACACGGGTCATGCTCCCCTTCTGGTCGGGAGAGCGACCCCGGATTATGCAGGCCTGATAGCGATGCACGTCTTCGGTGAGGAATTCACCGATACGTCCGCGATCCAACGCCGCAGATCAAAGCAGGGCCACTCCAACTTAACTCCAGTCCGACATCGCAGCCTATCGGCTGCCAGAGGGGCCCGGCCTGGTACGTAGATCATGATCCGATTAGACGGAATCGGATCATGATCTCATCTCTTGGTTGAGCGCGATCTTTTCGGATCATGCTCTAGGGTTGCGAATTCGAACGCGCGACAGCCTCTTCCTCGAAGAACAGCGCCGCTTGGTCCGGCTCGCCAAAAATTGCCGCCGCACATCCCATAAAGGTGAATGCGCCGGCGAAATCCCACCATGTAATGTTCCCCAGGCTCTCCTGAGCCCGGATCAGGTGCGCCACGATGGCGGCCACCGCTGCCTCCGCGAACAGCAGGATGCTGAATGCGGGCAGCACGAGCTCGGGCTCGAGCACACGGATCATCAGGATGGCGGGGAACAAGGTCAGGGCGCCGAACAGCGCAAACATGCCGAAAGGCTCCAACGAAGGAGCATTTCGCATGATCCAGTTTGAACTGGAGGTCAACATCTGTTTCCCTGAATGAATACACCCCGACAACAGCCGCGCAGTATCTGCCAGCAGCACGCTATCGACAGTGATTGATAGCAAAACGCATTCGCGTGCGGGAGGTTTCTGACCCGTGGCGCAGCGCCGCAGACGGGTGTAGTTGTCCTCCGACCGCATGCGGAACCCCACGCGGGCAGAGACGGAACGTGCGCGATGGAAATGCGTGACAAGACCGTGTTCATCACTGGCTCGACCGATGGCGTCGGCCGTTATGTCGCGACCAGGCTCGCCATCGGCGGCGCCAACGTGCTGATCCATGGGCGCGACGAGGCGCGCGCGACATCGCTGATCGAACAGATCAGGCGGGCAGGGGGCCACGAGCCCGTTTTCTATCAGGCCGATCTGTCCTCGCTTGCCGAGACGCGAAAGCTCGCGGAGGCTATGCTCGCGAGCCATCGGCGGCTCGACGTCTTCGTCAGCAATGCCGGGATCGGTTCGCAGAACGAGGGGCCGGCGCGGCAGACCAGCAAGGACGGCCACGAGCTGCGCTTTGCCGTGAATTACCTCGCCGGCTTCCTGCTCGCGCATCTGTTGCTGCCGCTGTTGAAGGCGAGCGCGCCGTCGCGGATCGTCAATGTCGCTTCCCTCGGCCAGCATCCGATCGACTTCGACGACGTGATGATCACGAAGAACTACAGCGGCTCCCGCGCTTACGCCCAGAGCAAGCTTGCGCAGATCATGTTCACGATCGATCTCGCGGAAGAGCTGAAGGGCTCCGGCGTCACAGCAAACTCGCTGCACCCGGCGACCTACATGAACACCACCATGGTGCGCGCCGGCGGCATTACGCCGATCTCTACCGTCGAGCAGGGCGGCGAAGCGATCCTGCATCTGGTGTCGGGTGACGACGTCGCCGATGAGAGCGGACTGTTCTTCAACGGCATGAACGAGACCAGGGCCAATCCGCAAGCCTATGACGCGTCGGCACGGAGACGGCTGCGCGCACTCAGTTTCGAACTCACGGGGCTCGCTGACCGTCACTGAGCCACGCCCGAGATTATGGTTAGCGAAAGATTGAGACCGGCGCGGCGCCCAAGCTCCACTCGGCTACCAGGGATTTTACCGGTTCCTCTCGGGCTTAACCTTTACGCGTCTTTAATGGCGGCCACGTAGGGTTTTGCGGCGCGGTCCGGGGTTGGGTCGTGCACCGTCCAGGACAGGCGGTGTGTAGCGTACGCGTTGGAGTCTCCCATGGATATCATGACGGGCGTCGGGCTCGTGACGGGCATTATCGTGATCTCGGTGATGATGCTGATGGGCGGCGACCTGCACATGTTCATTTCCGAACATGCGATGATTATCATTTTCGGCGGATCGATCGCGGCCACGATGATCCGCTTTCCATTGGGTGCGATTCTCCATGGCCTGCCGCTGGGAGCGAAGTTCGCCTTCACCATGAGCCGGCTGTCTGCGCGCGACCTGGTTGACGAACTGGCCCGGATCGCCGAGATCGCCCGCAAGCAGGGCCCAGTTGGCCTGGAAAAGGTCGAGACCAACGAGCCCTTCCTCGCCAAGGGAATCCGCTACGTCGCCGACGGCTACGACCTCGAATTCATCCGCGACAATCTCGAACGCGACCGCGACAATTTTCTGATGCATCTCGATGAGGGCAGCAAGATCTACCGCGCGATCGGCGACTGCGCGCCGGCCTTCGGCATGATCGGCACGCTGATCGGCATGGTGCAGATGTTTGCAAATATGACGGACCCCTCGAAGCTCGGCCCGTTCATGGCGACCGCCCTGCTGGCCACCCTCTATGGCGCGCTGATTGCGAACCTGTTCTGCCTGCCCATCGCCGACAAGCTGCACGGCAAGCTCCTGGACGAGGAGACCAACCGCACGCTGATCATCGACGGCATCCTGATGATCCGCGATTCCAAGAGCCCGGCCTTGGTCCGCGAAATGCTGCTCGCCTATTTGCCGGAGAAGCACCGCGAAGGAGAGGGCGAACCGGTTCCGGCCTGACCTTCGGCCTGGGAATGGTCCGGAGCTTCACGCGATGGCCAAGAAAAAGCGCGGCGATGCACACACCGGAGGGCACGGCTGGTTCGTGACCTTCGCCGACCTGATGGGGCTGATGATGAGCTTCTTCGTGATGCTCGTCGCCTTCTCCAGCATGGACAACAACAAGCTGAAGATCGTTGCAGGCTCGATGCGCGACGCCTTTGGCTCGCAGACCAATGTGCGCTATTCCGGCATCATCGAATCCGACGGCCTGCCAACGCGACCGAAGTTGAAGAACGTCGAGCATATCTCGCCGGAGGAAACCTCGGACAAGCCGACGCCCGACGAGAAGGAGCGCAACCAGGAGAACGGCGCCAAGCTGCACACCGACCGCGCATTCGCGTTGGCGTCCGCTTCGCTCCGGCAGGCCTTGCAGGACATGCCGGAATTGACCGAAATGTCCAAACACATCATGTTCGAGGAAACCAAGGACGGCCTTAATCTTGAGATCGTCGATCAGGACGGCCGCTCGATGTTCTCCGACGGCTCCAAGGTGCCTTACGACCGCACGCGGCGGCTGATTCAGAAGCTTGCTGGGCCGCTCAAGGCAACGCCGCTGCGCGTATCCATCGTCGGCCACACGGCCGCCGGTTTCGTGCCGGCGCGCAGCGACTATGGTGCGTTCGACCTGTCGGCGGACCGCGCCAATGCAGTGCGCCAGATCCTCGAGCGCGAAGGGTTGCCGCCGTCACACATCTTTGCGGTGTCGGGCAAGGCCGACAGCCAGCCGTTGTTTCCGGACGATCCTTCGCTCGCGGCAAACCGTCGCGTCACCATTACCTTGATGCGTGAGGATCCGCCGCTGCCGCCCGGCTTGAAGCCGTAATCCGCCGAATTTACTATCTGCCGCCTGTCCGCCTGCCACGGATGCGCGTCCGGCGCAACGGTTGACAGGGAACGCGGAAGCGTGGATAGCCGCGCCGGATCAAACCAGCAGATAGGGCGTTTTCTCCGCCATGGCTGTCAGCGCCTCATCCAGCGAGGTCCAAGAGGGACCGGTCACCTCCAACTTCTGGGCCCTGACGCTGGGCAGTATTGGCGTGGTGTTCGGCGATATCGGCACTTCGCCGCTCTATGCGTTCCGCGAGGCAGTCGCTGGCGCCACGCACGGACAGCCGGTATCTCGAATCATTGTCCTGGGCGTGCTCTCGCTGATCCTGTGGGCGCTCTTCATCGTCGTCACCTCGAAATACGTGCTGCTGCTCTTGCGCGCCGACAACAACGGCGAGGGCGGCACGCTCTCGCTGATGGCGCTGGGGCAGCGCGCGATGGGGCGGAGAAGCTGGCTGCTGCTGGCGCTCGGCGTGGTCGGGGCCTCGATGTTCATTGGCGATTCCATGATCACGCCGGCGATTTCCGTGTTGTCGGCGGTCGAAGGCCTCAAGCTGGCGACGCCGGCACTGCAACACTACGTGGTGCCCGTCACGATCTTCATCCTGATCGTACTGTTCTCGGTTCAGCGCATCGGCACCGCGCTGGTTGCTTCCGCTTTCGGGCCCGTGATGGTGGTGTGGTTCGCCACGCTCGCCGTGATGGGACTGGTCCACATCAGGGATGACCCGTCGGTGTTGGCGGCGATCAACCCCTATTACGCGCTGCAGTTCCTGCTGACGCATGGCACCATCGGATTGGTGACGTTGGGCGCGGTGTTCCTGGCCGTCACCGGCGGCGAGGCTCTCTATGCCGATCTCGGCCATTTCGGCCGCAAGCCAATCCAGTCCGGCTGGCTGTTCTTCGTGCTGCCGTCGCTTCTGCTCAATTATTTCGGGCAGGGGGCGCTGGTGCTGGCCGATCCGTCCGCGATCGAGAATTCGTTCTACCGGATGGTTCCCGACTTCCTGCTGCTGCCACTGGTGGTGCTCGCGACCGCGGCCACCGTGATCGCGAGCCAGGCCGTCATCACCGGTGCCTATTCGCTGGTCCGCCAGGCGGTGCAGCTCGGCCTGCTGCCCCGCTTCGAGGTCCGCTACACCTCCGAGTCCCATGCCGGGCAAATCTATCTGCCGCGCGTCAACCGCTTGCTGCTGATCGGGGTCCTCTTGCTTGTGCTGCTGTTCCACACTTCGAGCGGACTGGCATCGGCCTACGGCATCGCCGTTTCCACCACCATGGTCGTCGACGGCATCATGGGCTTTGTCGTGATCTGGAAATTGTGGAACTGGCGTGTGGCGACCGCAGCCGCGGTGATTGTGCCGCTCGTGGTGGTCGATATGACTTTCTTGAGCGCCAATCTCCTGAAACTGTTCGAAGGCGCCTGGGTGCCGCTTCTGTTTGGCATTGCGATGACGGTCATGATCTGGACCTGGCGCCGCGGTGTCGGCATCCTGCTCACCAAGACCAGGCGCATCGAGGTGCCGCTCGATGACCTGATCAAGAGCCTGGAAAAGCGGCCACCGCATATCGTCAAGGGCACCGCGGTCTTCCTCACCAGCGATCCCGGCTTCGTGCCGACCGCGCTGCTGCACAACCTCAAGCACAACAAGGTGCTGCACGAGCACAATGTCATCCTAACCATCGAGACGGCGCAGACGCCGCGCGTCGATCTTTCCGAACGTGTTCACATGGAACGCGTCAGCGACAAGTTTTCCAAGGTACGCCTCCGGTTCGGCTTCATGGAATCGCCGAATGTCCCCAAGGCGCTGGTGATCGCCCGCAAGCTTGGCTGGCAGTTCGACATCATGGCGACCTCATTCTTCGTGTCGCGTCGGTCGCTCAAGCCCGCGGCGCAGTCGGGCATGCCGCTGTGGCAGGATCACCTGTTCATCGCCATGAGCCGCTCCGCCAATGACGCCACGGACTATTTCCAAATCCCCACCGGGCGAGTGGTTGAGGTCGGCACGCAGGTAACTATTTGACCGGCGGCACGATTCTGGCTGGCCAAAACGCCACCTATGTGTAAAGCGCATGGCGGAGGCCTGATTATTGCCTAACCTATGCATTCGTGGGGGGATATAGCCCTGCCACTCTGTTTCGTTGTGCTGTGAACAATAGAGGCTCCCTCCCATGTCGTCCGAGAGTGCGGTCACCGAGGCGGAAACGCCCGCGGCCAATGGACATGGGGAAGCGCATTCCACGGCGGGGTTCAGGGCGCTGACGCTCGGCAGCATCGGCGTCGTCTACGGAGACATCGGCACCAGCCCGCTCTATGCGCTGCGCGAAGCCGTCGTCGCGGCCAGCGCGCACAGTGGTGTTGCCACGACGCAGGCTGTGCTCGGTGTGCTCTCATTGATCCTGTGGGCGCTGATCATCGTGGTCACGCTCAAATACGTGGTGATCCTGCTGCGCGCCGATAACCACGGCGAGGGCGGAACACTGGCGCTGATGGCGCTGGCCGAACGCGCCGTTGCCAAGGGCGCCGCCGTGGTCGTGATGCTCGGCATCATCAGCGGGGCCTTGTTCTACGGCGATGCGGTGATCACGCCGGCGTTGTCGGTGCTGTCGGCGATCGAAGGCATCAAGCTCGTCACTGCGACCTTCGAACATTATGTCGTGCCTATCACGGCGTTGATCCTGGTGGCGCTGTTTGCGGTGCAGTCCCACGGCACGGCGCGGGTCGCCGCATTCTTCGGACCCATCATGTGCATCTGGTTTGCGGTACTGGCGATCGCAGCCGTGCCGCAGATCACCAGGCATCCCGAAGTCCTGTTGGCGTTCAATCCGCTCTACGCGGTCTCCTTCATGCTCCATCACGGCGTGATCGGGTTCGTCACTCTCGGCGCGGTGTTTCTCGCTGTCACTGGCGCGGAAGCGCTCTACGCCGATCTCGGGCACTTCGGCAAACGGCCGATCCAGTTCGCCTGGCTGTTCATTGTGCTGCCGGCGCTGGTGCTGAATTACATGGGGCAGGCCGCGCTCGTCATCGTCGATCCCAAGGCGATCGAGAATCCGTTCTTCCTGATGTTCCCGGACTGGGCGCTGATCCCGATGGTCGTGCTCGCGACGGTCGCGACCGTCATTGCCAGCCAGGCCGTCATCACCGGCGCCTATTCGCTGACGCGCCAGGCGATCCAGCTCGGCCTGCTGCCCCGTTTCGAGATTCGCCATACCTCGGAAGCTCATTCGGGGCAGATCTTCATCCCCCGCATCAACCTACTGCTGCTCATCGCGGTGTTGTTGCTGGTGCTGATGTTCCGCTCCTCCAGCGCACTGGCCTCGGCCTATGGCATCGCGGTGACCGGCACCATGGTGGTCACGGGCATGATGGGCTTTGTCGTAGTGTGGAAAGTCTGGCGATGGTCGCCGATCGCTGCCGCAGCGCTGATCGCACCCTTCCTGTTTCTCGATTTCACCTTCCTGACGGCAAACCTGTTGAAGGTGCTGGAAGGCGGCTGGGTGCCGCTCGCGCTCGGCGGAGCCGTGATGCTGTTGATGTACACATGGCGGCGCGGCAGCCGGCTGTTGTTCGAGAAGTCGCGCAAGCTGGAATTCCCGCTCACAGATCTCGTGGCGATGCTGGAGAAGCGGCCGCCGCAGCGCGTCTCCGGCACGGCGGTGTTCCTGACCAGCGATCCCGCCAGCGCGCCGACCGCGCTCATGCATAGTCTAAAACACTACAAAGTGCTGCATGAGAAGAATGTCATTCTCACCATCGAGACCGCGCCGACGCCGCGGATCGACCCGTCCGAGCGGGTGCGAATGGAGCAGATCAGCCCGACCTTCTCCAAGGTGACGCTACGCTTTGGTTTCATGGAATCGCCGAACGTGCCGAAGACGCTGGCGATTGCCCGCAAGCTCGGCTGGCACTTCGACATCATGTCGACCTCGTTCTTCCTGTCGCGGCGAGCGCTCAAGCCTGCGGCGCAGTCCGGCATGCCGCGCTGGCAGGACCATCTGTTCATCGCCCTCAGCCGCAGCTCCAACGACGCGACCGACTATTTCCAGATCCCAACCGGTCGCGTCGTCGAGGTTGGAACGCAGGTGACGATCTAGCTTTTTGCCTTCCCTAAGCCGTTTGCGGTGCTTGATTTTCCCTGCGCAAGAGGCGACTTTGCGCCCGAAACAGCGGCTGGCTGAGCTCAATGAATTGTCTGGAGAACGCGTGTGGCGGACCACAAGGTGCAAGATCTAACGCCTCAGGAGGTGTCGAAGGGAATAGCGGATGGACGCTATCTCCTGGTCGATGTGCGCGAGCCCAATGAGGTCGCTGCCGAGGCCTATCCCGATGGCGTCGTGGTGCCGTTGTCGGCGTTTGACCCGAACGAGATTCCCGATCCACAGGGGCAAGAGGTCGTGTTCGCCTGCCGCTCAGGCAAGCGCTCGGTGACGGCATCGCTCGCGGCGCAGTCGGCGGGGTTGCCCTACGACAAGCATCTGGCAGGGGGCATGTTGGCCTGGAAGGCGGCGGGATTGCCGACCAAGGCGGGCGGCTGACCTTTCCATGACTTCCATGAACAAGGTCTTCGCGGACCTTCCCGTCACCATTTTCGAAGCGATGTCGCAGCTTGCGCGCGACAACAAGGCCATCAATCTCGGGCAGGGCTTTCCGGACGATCCCGGTCCGGAGGACATCCGTCGCGCGGCCGCGGACGCCTCCATCAACGGCTACAACCAGTACCCATCGATGATGGGCATCCCGGAGCTCAGGCAGGCGATTGCGACTCATTACGGCCGCTGGCACGGGCTCAACCTCGATCCCATGACGGAAGTGATGGTGACCTCGGGCGGCACCGAAGCGCTGACATCATCGATCCTCGCTATGGTCGAACCGGGTGATGAAGTGGTCGTCTTCCAGCCGGTGTACGATTCCTATCTGCCGATCATCCGTCAGGCTGGAGGCATTCCGCGTCTGTTGCGGCTGGAGCCGCCGCACTGGCGGCTGAACGAGGAGATGCTGCGGAGCGTCTTCAACCACAAGACCAAGGCGGTGCTGTTCAACAATCCGCTCAATCCGTCCGCCGTGGTCTATCCGCGTGAAGATCTCGAACTGCTGGCCCGGTTCTGCCAGGAGTTCGACGTGGTCGCGATCTGCGACGAGGTCTGGGAGCACGTGGTCTTCGATGGCCGTGAGCATATTCCGCTGATCACGCTGCCCGGCATGCGGGACCGCACCATCAAGGTGGGCAGCGCCGGCAAGATCTTTTCGCTCACCGGCTGGAAGATCGGTTTCGTCTGTGCAGCGCCGCCGCTTCTGCGGGTTGCCGCCAAGGTGCATCAGTTTCTCACGTTCACCACGGCGCCCAATCTGCAGGCGGCGGTGGCCTATGGGCTCGGCAAGCCGGCCCCGTATTTTCACGATATGCGCAAGGATCTGGCACGGAGCAGGGACAGGCTGACACAAGGACTGGAGAGCCTCGGCTTTCCCGTCCTGAAATCGCAGGGCACCTATTTCCTCACCGTCGACCTGTCGCCGCTCGGGCTCAATGAGACCGACGAGGCATTCTGCAGGCGCATCGTGACCGACTACAAGGTGGCTGCGATCCCCGTCTCGGCCTTCTACGAAAAGGATCCGGTGATCTCGGTTGTGCGTTTTTGCTTTGCAAAGAAGGACGCAACCCTCGACGCTGCGTTGGAACGTCTGTCGGACGCGGTGCACCGTCGCAAGAGGTAGAGACATGCACGAGCAGGGCCGTCATTCCATTCGTTTCGCCGCCCTCCTGGCCGCGGCCCTGCTCGCCTCTCCATCCGCCCGCGCCGAGGAGCGCACGGTCAATTTCTACAATTGGTCGAACTATATGGCGCCGGGGGTGCTGGAGGACTTCACCAAGGAGACCGGCATCAGGGTGACTTACGACACCTTCGATGCCAACGAGACGCTGGAAACGCGCCTGCTCGCGGGCAAGTCGGGCTACGATGTCGTGGTGCCGACCGGCTATTTCCTGCAGCGCCAGATCACCGCAAAGGTCTTCCTCAAGCTCGACAAGTCGAAACTGCCGAACCTCGCCAATGCCTGGCCGGTGGTGACCAACCAGCTCGCGACCTACGATCCGGGCAACAACTACGCTGCCAATTACATGTGGGGCACCACCGGCATCGGCTACAACGTCCAGATGGCTCAGAAGATTCTTGGCCCCGGGGGCCGGATCGATAGCTGGGACACGGTCTTCAAGCCGGAGAATCTCGCGAAGTTCAGGGATTGCGGCATCCACATGCTGGACTCCGCCGACGACATCCTGCCGGCGGCTCTGAATTATCTCGGCATTGATCCGAACTCCACCAAGCAGGCCGATCTCGAAAAGGCCGCCGACCTCGTCAGCAAGATCAGGCCTTACGTGCGCAAGTTTCATTCCTCCGAATATCTGAGCGCGCTCGCTTCCGGTGAGATCTGTTTTGTGGTGGGCTGGTCGGGCGACATCATGCAGGCGCGCAGCCGCGCGGTCGAAGCCAAGAACGGCGTCGAAATCGGCTACACCATCCCGAAGGGAGGTGCGCAGATGTTCTTCGACAATCTCGCGATTCCTGCGGACGCCAAGAACGTCACTGAAGCCTATGAGCTGATCAACTACCTCTACCGGCCGGATGTTGCGGCAAAGAACTCGAACTTCCTGTCTTACGCCAACGGCAACCTGGCCAGCCAGAAGCTGATCGATCCGAAGATCTTCGACGACAAGAACATCTATCCGGACGAAGCGACTCAGAAGAAGCTGTTCGTCATCACGGCGCGCGACCCGGCAACCCAGCGGATCATCAACCGGCTGTGGACGAGGGTGAAGACGGGGAGGTGACGCTCGCTGTCGCGACGCTTTCTGTCATTGCGAGCGAAGCGAAGCAATCCACGCCTCCGCTTGCTGCACCATGGATTGCTTCGCTCCGCTCGCAATGACGATGTGAGATCGTCGTGAGTTCACCGCCAGCGGCGGTGCAGCCACAGCCACTGCTCCGGATATTCGCGCACCCAGCCTTCGATCACATTGGTGACGGCCTGCATTGTGCCCTGAATATCGATTTGCCCGGACGCATCGAACACCGGCTTTACTTCCTCGGAGAGCTCGCCCCGGAATCGGTTGTCGGGCAGGCGGATGATGCGGACGCCGTGGATCGGGCATTCGACTTGACGCCGGAGCCGCGCCAGCATCGGGTTGGCCTTGGTCTTGCGGCCGAAGAAGGTGATGTCGACGCCGTTGGTCAGATATTGGTCGACCAGCATGGCGACGTGCTGGCCGCTCTGCAGCGCCTGCGCCAGGCGGAGCGGCGCGCCGCGGCCGGCGGGGATCAGCGCGCCCATCTTGACCGCGCGGATCTTCTCGATCGCGCGATCTGCGGCTTCGCTGTTCGGTCGTCGGAACAGGATCGCGGTGTCGAGCCCGTGCGCGACGGCCGCAAGCGCCGGCAATTCCCAATTGCCGAGATGGGCGGCAAAGATCAGCGCCGGCTTGCCGTCGTCCCTGATCTGGTCAAACAGCTCGATGGTCCGCGGCGACAATTCGATGCGGCTGTTTTCTGGGTGGTCGCGATCGTAGTCCCAGATATGGTCGAGATGGGCGAATTCGGCGCCGATGCGACCGAGATTGTCCCAGACGCCGGCCAGGATCTTCTCGATCTCCTCAGGCGATTTTTCCGGAAATGCGGCCTTCAGATTCTCGCGGCCGATCCGGTCCTCGCGCAGCCTTCGACCGATGAAATGCGCGGCGCGCCCGAAGAAATCGGCGGTCTTGAACGGATCGAAGCAGCGTGTGGTGCGCAATAGCGCGATCGTCAGCGCGCCCACCGCCGCGTCCCCCACGGGCTTGACGGCGTCGCGAAGGCGCGCGCGGGCACGAAGGAGCTGCAGACGGTTCATCGCGACAGGCGGCGCGGCGTTTGGTTAAGCATGATCTCTTCAGAAAACCCGAGACCAGTTCCTTGGATCATGCTCTAGGCCGGCTCGCGCATCAGGATCAATGAGGCGTTCTGCCCGCCGAAGCCGAAGGAGTTGGACATCACGGCGGTCACGCGGGCATCGCGCGCCTTGTTGCCGACCACGTCGAAATGAATGGTCGGATCCGGCACGTCATAATTGATGGTCGGTGGAATCCGCTGATGCTCGAGCGTGAGCAGCGAGAAAATCGCCTCGACCGCACCGGCCGCGGAGATCGTGTGGCCGACCATCGACTTGTTCGACGATACCGGAATCTTCGAGATTTGCTCGCCGAAGACTGCCGAGGTCGTCAGATATTCCATCTTGTCGTTCTCGGGCGTGGCCGTCCCGTGCGCGTTGATGTGGTCGATCTGCTCCGGCGCCATGCCGGCGTCGGCCAGCGTCTTGCGCATGCAGCCGATGATCGGCTTGCCATCCGGGCTCGAGCGGGTGCGATGGAACGAATCGGTGAGCTCGCCGCAGCCAGCGACGACCCCCAGGATCGTGGCGCCGCGCGCGGTCGCCGCCTCATAGCTCTCCAGCACCAGCGCGCCGGCGCCTTCCGCCATCACGAAGCCATCGCGGTTCTTGGAGAACGGCTTCGAGGCAGCCTGCGGCGGATCGTTCTGCGTCGACAGGGCCGAGAGCAGGGAGAAGCGGACAACGGCCTCCGGATTCACCGAGCCGTCGGTCGCAACGCACAGCGCGGCATCCGCCTCGCCGCGACGGATCGCCTCGACGCCGAGCTGGATCGCTGTTGCGCCGGAGGCGCAGGCGGTCGACAGCGAGATCGGCGAGCCCTTGGTACCAAAATTCTCGGCGAGGTATTTTGCGACCGAACCGAACATGAATCGATCATGGTAAGCGGCGAACCTGCCGCCGCCGCTCGCGCGCAGCATGTCGTGGTAGTCGAATTCCTTCTTGTCGATCAAGCGCCCGAGTTCGAGCCGCTGCGGCCATTCGGTCTCAACCGGTGCGACCGCGAGGAAGAGGGGGCCTGGAAAATCGCCCTTGCTGCCGATGCCGGATTGCGCCAGCGCCTCTTCGGTGGCGATTTCGGCGATGCGTTCGGAAAGTCTGGTCGAGGTGAAGGGATCAACGGCGATGAAATCGATCGTTCCCGCCATCGTGGTCCGCAGGCCTTCGATCGGGAAACGGGTGACCGTCTTGATCCCGGATTCGCCAGCAGCGAGCTTGGCCCAATTGTCCGTTTTCCCGGCGCCAAGCGACGTGACGATGCCCATGCCGGTCACGACAACGATCGGTCTGCCGAATTTATCGCGTGGTGTCGCCATGCTTCCCCCGTCGATGCTGCGCCCGATCATGATCCGCTTCGAGAGTGCCGGATCATGATCTCATCTCACTGTTTGAGCGTGACCTCCCGGATCATGCTCTGGCGCGCGAATGCGCCCTACTTGATGGTCTCGACCAGGGCCATCCCTTCGCCCTGCCAATGACCGGTTCCCACCACCACAATCTGGGTCGGCGGGTCGGACTTTTCAACCTCAAAGCCGGTCGGATCGTTTGGCGGAAACAGGGCGCCGCGCGAGATCGAGAGCGCCGCCAGCGCAACGCCAAGCGGGAATTGGGCTTCCACGGTGTGGCCGAACATCGTCCCGGTGGCGCGCACGGCAAGGCCTTGGTGCTGGCGCAGGAACGCTCGCTCTTCCGATGTGACGGGCTCGGCGCCGGTGGCGCCGGTGACGACCACGCCAGCATCGTCGCCGACGCCGAGTTTCGACCACAATGCCTCCAGCGACTTCGTCACCGCGCCCGCCTGCTTGCGCTGTGCGAGGTCGGCAACCACCTTGCTGAGCTTGGCGTAGGGCTTGGCGCCGCGCGCCTCGGCGTGCTCGCGGGATTCCAGCACAAGGAACGCCCCCGCCGAGCCAAGCGCGAACCCGCTGTTGTTCTCGCGAGCCCAGACCCGAGCGAACTCGCCGGTCAGGTTGAAGTCGCCGAATTCAAAGAGGACGAGCAAGTCGAGGCGTTCGCCATTATAGGCGCCGCCGACGAGGGCAATGTCGCTCTGTCCGGCCTCGATGCGCGCCAGCGCAATCCGCGCCGCATCGATGCTGGACGCTTCCTCGCCCATGAAAGTGCGCGAGGTGCCGCGGACGCCGTGAACGATCGCGATATTGCCGGCAAGCAGGTTGGAGAGCTGCGCGAGGAACAGCGTCGGACGCAGCTCGCTCATCAGGCGCTCGTTCAGGAAGCCGGGACTGAAATTGCCGCGTGCGTCGGCGTTCAGGATCGCCGTATCGACCGCGAGGTCGCGCTCGCCGCCGCCAGCGGCGACGATCATGTCCATGCGGGACAGGATTTCCTGATTGCCTTTGACGCCCGCCGAATCCAGTGCGAGCCCCGCGGCATAGGTGCCGATGCGCTGCCAGGCTTCCATCTGGCGCTGATCGCCCTTCTTGGGGATTTGCGCGTCGAAGCTGACGGGGGCGATCGGATGGACGATGTAGGGCGCGAACCGTTTGTCGTCGATATTGATGCGCTTGGCGTCGAGGGCATCCCAATGCGCATCCAGCCCCTCGCCGAGCGACGACAGGATGCCAATGCCGGTGATCCAGACTTCCTTCCGTTCAGTCATGCGTCATTGCCTGCTGCGGAAAGCCGATCCTCTTGGCCATCGCGTCCATGTGTACGCGCAGATCGGGATGGGGGAAGGGGATGTGGCGGAAGGTCAGGGCGGCGTTGCATTTCAATTCCTTGCCTACCCGAACCTTGGCCGACGTCACCGCAAAGCCCGAACCTTCATGCTCGACCTTGGCGTCGATCGTCAGGACCTCGCCTGGGTTGACGAAGCCGCGCATCTTGGCTTCCTTGATCATCGCGAGAAAGGGCATCCGTTCGAACTTCATCAGGCCGAGCAGGAGCCAGCCGGATGACTGCGCCATCGCTTCCGTCAGGAGCACTCCCGGCATGATCGGGTAGCCCGGGAAATGGCCTTCGAAGATCGTGTTGGTCTGCGGAACGTCAGCCTCCACCACAATCGTCTTGTTGCCGATGTTGAGATCGACAATGCGATCGATGAGCTGGAAATATTCGAGCTGCATGGGGCGCGATTAGGAGCCCGACGCCGTGCCCGTGCCTGCATTCTTGGCCGCGACCAGTTCGTCGATGCGGTCGGCAAGATTCTTCAGCACGAAATACTGCTCGGTCGTGGCCTTGCCGTCGTTGACTTCCTGGGTCCACTTCTCGAGCGGCATCTTGATCCCGAACGCCTTGTCGATCGCAAAAGCGATGTCGAGGAAGTCGAGACTGTCGATCCCCAGATCGTCGATGGCGTGGCTTTCCGGCTTGATCGTGTCGCGCGGGATATCGCAGGTCTCGGCGATTATGTTGGCGATCTGCTCGAATGTGGAAGACATAACTAAGCCTTTGATATATTGGCGGTAATTCCGGGATGGTCGGGAGGTGGCGGGCGGCGCTGTCCCGGAATGCCCTGTTCCCCCGGGCGGACTCGAGTGCCCGTATATCGGAGCGGGGCCGCGAGTTCAATGGAGCTTGGTCTTGTCTGTGGGCCCCTCGTTGGACAGCAGATACCGCTGCGGTTCCCGCGCTAGCTTCGCGGTATCACCGAAATCCGCGCGCAATCCCGCCGCCCCATCAGGACGCAATCCTGGGTTTTGCGCAGGTCGGCGATGCTCACGGCCAGCCAGATGCCGATCGCGGTCAGCGCTACAGTGAATGCGAAGGCTGCGATATTGGCCAGCATACGCTGGCGGAAGTCATCGGGCTCTTCGCGCGGGCGTTCGTAGCGAGAAAGGTCGCGGGCGACTTGCCCGGACTTTCCCGCCTCATGCGGCTGCTCGCGGCGGGCTGGCGGATCGGCTGAGGTGCGCGGCCGGAATTTGAGCACCACGTGCTCGCCGTCCGAGCTGATAGGCCGCTGGGTTTTCACTGCCGTCCGTCCGCAGAAGTTGCGATCCTGTTTAGCACGCCGCGCGCGCTTCTCACGTAAAATGTTGGTGCGCGGTCGCGCAACATGATCCTGCGGCATTTCATGGAACTGATGGCGCAGCGACAGGCGCAAGGCATCGCGGCGATGTGTGCGACGCAACCTCGCCGCGCGACGTCGAGGATCACCCGTTCACAGCTCGTCAAGACAGGAGGCGAAGGAATTCAATCCCGGGTGGCGCCATGCGATAGTGGAACCAGCCTCCGATGATTTCCGTGGGCAGGAATAGGGAGTTGAACCATGGCCAATACGCGCGAGCCGATTCTCAAGCCGGTCGCGGTCGCGTCCCTGCGCCCGACGCAGATGACGGTCGGCATGAGGGAGGTAAACGAGAAGCGCAAGCGCTGGCGCGAGCACAAGTCAGCGAAGAAGCGTGCCGAGATGTTGGGCGAGCACATGATCCCGGTGGTACTCGGGCCCGATGAGCGCTACTACGTCGTCGACCATCACCATCTCGCTCGTGCGTTGCACGATGAGGGCGTCAAGGATGTGCTGGTGACCGTGATCGGCGACCTCACCATGGTCGAGCGCGATGCTTTCTGGGGCGTGATGGACAACAAACGCTGGGTCTATCCCTACGACGCCAAGGGCGACCGCAGGCATTTTCGCGATCTGCCGAGATCGGTGACTGACCTGAAAGATGATCCGTTCCGCAGCCTCGCCGGCGAACTGCGCCGGGCCGGCGGCTTTGCCAAGGATACCACGCCATTCAGTGAGTTCCTGTGGGCGGATTTCCTGCGCCGCAAGGTCGCGCGCAAGCTTGTCGAAGCTGATTTCGAGACCGCGATGGAGAAGGCGCTCGCCTTCGCAAAGAGCAAGAATGCGATCTACCTGCCAGGCTGGTGCGGACCAGCCTCGGATGATTAGCGACTTGTCGGCGGCCGTGGCGGCGTGACGGTCGGGTCGTGTTCGTCCGGATCGTCGCTGCCGCCCAGTTTGCGATGCAGGAAGCGCTCGGTGCGGCGGCCGAGGGTCAGGAGCACGAGCGCAATTGCCACGGCCGTCGCCACGATCCGCCACTCGCCGGCACCGGAGACGATGCCGATGCAGGCGGCCAGAAAGGCGCAGGCAGCGCTCGTCAATCCATGGACGCGGAAGGGCTCCCTTTCCCGGACAATGACGCCGGCGCCGAGAAAGCCGATGCCGGTCAGAACGCCCTGGATCACACGGCTGGTCGCATCGGTGATCCTACCGGCCTCGGTGAACTGCACAGCGACGACCACGACAGCTGCGGTGGACAGTCCGACAATGCCGAGCGTCTTCAAGCCGATCGGTTTGCCGCGCAGGTCGCGATTGAGACCGATCAGGCCACCGGCGAGCGTGGCGACGCCAAGACGCAGGATGATGTCGCTCCATTCAAGCACGCGGCATACCTCGGCGGTCGGCTATTTCGGCAGCCGTCCCATCATGTAGAATTCATCGTTTGGGCGCATCGCTGTGAAATTGGCCATCCGGTTCGAAAGCGCAAAGAAGGCGGCGATCGCCGCGATGTCCCAGATGTCGTCGTCGCTGAATCCGTGCGCGGTGAGTGCGGTGAAATCGGCTTCCGCAACCGTGCTCGCCTCGCGGCTCACCTTCATCGCGAAATCGAGCATCGCGCGCTGGCGCGGCGTGATGTCGGCCTTGCGATAGTTGACGGCGATCTGGTCGGCGATCACGGGATTCTTGGCACGGATGCGCAGGATCGCGCCATGCGCGATCACGCAGTAGTGGCACTGGTTGGCGGCGCTCGTCGCCACCACGATCATTTCCCGCTCGGCCTTGGAAAGCCCGCTCTCTTTCTCCATCAACGCGTCATGATAGGCAAAGAAGGCGCGAAACTCGTCGGGGCGATAGGCGAACGTCAGGAAGACGTTCGGCACGAAACCGGATTTCTCCTGCACTGCGAGGATACGTTCGCGGATATCCTTGGGCAATTTGTCGAGGGAAGGCGCGGGAAAGCGTGTCGCGATCGGCTCGGTCATGGCGGGCTCCGAACTTCAAGACCCCGGAGGGCGGTTTTGTCGGAACCATAGTCGATGACGGCACGGGCGCAAGCACCCGCGCTGGATGTTCAGCGCAATGGCTTCTTCAGAAGCGAGAAGCGATCGGGATCGAGCCCCAGCGAGGGTTGCAGCATCGGCGCATCCAGCGTCGTGGTCCGCGCGGCGGGCCGCTCGCTGATCGCGGGGTCGTTCGGCACGTCGCGGTGCGAGGTGGCGCCGCGCCAGCGCTCCAGGACCGCCGAGACGAAGTGCATGTCGTGGCCGGCGGCAACCGACGGCACGGTCGCGATGGTGGCTTCGCTGCGCGGAAGCTGATGCGGCGGCACCTCCTTGAAGCGCAGCCGGGTCGGCAGTGCCACGCCTTCGCCGAATGCCAGCACTTCGCGGGTGCCGAGCGAGGGCACGAACGACAGCAGGTTGGCCGCGGCGTCGGAGACCGCCGAGCGCAACAGCGCCTGGTCGCGGTCGTTGGCGAGCCGCATCGTGAACAGCGTGTTGCACTGGGAGATGATGGTGGCATCGAGCTCGGCCGGGCGCTGGGTGACGAGGCCGAGATAGACGCCGTATTTGCGGCCTTCCTTGGCGATGCGGGAGACCGCCTTGCGCGTCGGGCCGAAGCCGATATTGCGGTCCGCGGACGCATAACGGTGCGCCTCCTCGCAGACGAACAATAGCGGCGAGACTCCGTCGCTCCACAGCCCGAAATCGAATGCCATCCGGCAGAGCACGCTCACCACGGAATCGATGACCTCGGCCGGGAAGCCGGCGAGCTGCATCACTGTCATCGGCCTGCCGTTGGCGGGTAGGCGGAACAGGTGGCTGATGACCTCCGCCATGGTGTCGCCGCCGACATTGGCGTTGTCGAACATGAAGGCGTAGCGCGGATCGTTGCGCACGGTCTCGATGCGCGAGATCAGCTTGTGATAGATGATGCGCGAGGAGCGGTTCTCGAGCTTGCCCATGCGCTCGTCGATCAGCGAGATCAGGTCGACCAGACGATACGGCACCGGCGTGTCGACGGTGTAGCCGATCTGCTTGGGATCGATGCGCTTCAGTCCAATACGGTCGGCATTCTGGTATTGGGTGTAGATGCCCTTCGCCATCGGGATGACTTCAGCGAGGATGTCGAGTTCCTCCGGCACGCCGGGGCGGCCGCCGAACAGCACGTCGACGATCTCTTCGAAGTTGAACAGCCAGAACGGCAGTTTCAGGTTGCGTGGGTTCAGCACCTGGGCGCGCTCGCCGAAGCAGCGGCCGTATTCGTTGTGCACGTCGAGCAGGAAGATGCGCAGGTTCGGCCGCGACTTCAGGATTTCGTTGAGCAGTAGCGACACGCCGGTCGACTTGCCAACGCCGGTCGAACCGAGCACAGCGAAGTGCTTGGACAGCAACTCCTCGATATCGACATAGGCGGTGACCGAACGGTCCTGCTGCAGGGTGCCGATATTGATCTGGTCCGAGCCACTCGGCGCATAGATCGTGCGCAGCTCCTGTGCGCTGATCAGGTCTACGGTGTCGCCGATGGTCGGGTAGTTGGTGACGCCGCGTTGGAATTTGGGACGGTCGCCGCCGAGAATTTCGCCGAGCAGGTCGACGGAAGCGGTTGCGATGTAATTGTCTGAAGTCGGCAAGTCCTCGCAACTCACCTCCGTGATCATGGCGACGATCACGGAAGACGCACTCCGGATGCTGACGAAGCGGCCGACGGTTGCGCGCACTTCCGAAAACGGCATCTGGCTGGTTGCCAGGAGTCCGACGCGCGCTTGTGAGCCGCGCACCGAAATCACACGTCCAAAGGATGTCACAGTTCCGGACCCGGGATATTGGGAGGTTGAGCTGGATTCTCACTATGGGAAGCGGGGCTGGACAAAGGGTTAAACCGAAGCGGTTCCAGGTTTGCTAAATCCGCATCATCCGGGTGAGGATTTGCTTCGTGAGTATGGCTGGCGGAGCGCGTGCCGCAGGAAAATTGAAGGTTTTCTCGTCAGAACTTGGCCCAACCCCTCGCTGGTTCCGATTAACGATCGATTTACCACGTCGGTAGACTGCGGTACCGCGCTGCCGCGCACGAAAAGAAGGATCACGCCGGAGGCGGGGGGTGGGTGCTGACGAGATGGTCGAGACCTGCCTTCAGGAATGATTTGACGGCGTCCGTCGCACCGGATGCCTCGTCCGACATCAGATCGAAATAAACGGACCAAACGACCCTGCTGCTGTGTTCCGGGGCATCCTCAATGCGGAACTCGCCGACATAGTTGCGGATCGGCATCGCGGTCGTCTCCATCCTGTAGCGATAGAAACGTTTATTTGGCGCGAATTCGATCAGCCGTTCGGTCTGTTGCTCGCCGTCGCGCGTCTCGGCAACCCGCGCGCAGCCTTCGTGGTCTCCTTCGCTTTCCACCCTCGTCAGCATCGGGTGCCATCGGCCCACCGAGCCGAAAGAACCGATCTCCCGCCAGAGGTCTGTGGATTTCTCGCCGATTGGCACGGATACGATGATTTGCGGCATGCGTCAGTCCCCGTCATTCTGCTTGCCTCGTGGCGCAAACCATTTCGCGGCGCGGCGGTTCCCGGGGAGTCCTGAAAAAGGGCGGGAAAGCGGGCGCTCTATCCGACGCATGATCGTGCCTTGCGCGCGGCGCGCGCCGCACCACTTTCATCGGGCGAGGCGGGAGGGGAACCGGTGGCGACACGCATCGATTTTACCAGTGAAGAATTCTTCCGCGATCCCGCGACCGCTGTTGCGGCGCTGCGAGCTATTGCGCCGGTGATTGCCACGCGATTTCCGATCGTGGGCAAGGTCTGGGTCACCACGACCTATGAGACCACCGCACAGATGCTGAAGGATTCTTCCACCTTCACGTTGCGCAAGGAGGACGGGGCGCTCGCGGGGCTTCAGTGGTGGATGCCGAAATCCATCGCGACGATCGCCAACAGTATGTTGACGAAGGACGAGCCGGATCACAGCCGGCTGCGCGACTTCGTCGACGAGGCGTTCCGCCGTCGTGCCGTGCTCGAGATGGAACCGCATATCCGGGCGATCGCGGACGGCCTTGCGGATGAACTGTTTGCAGCGGGCAGCCCAGCCGATCTGGTGCAGCGTTATGCGCGCATCTTGCCGCTGTCTGTCATCTGCGAGCTTCTCGGCCTGCCAGCGGCCGACCGGCCGAAGTTCATCGGTTGGGCGAATGCGATGGGGCAGATCGCCAGCGCCTTCGGATTCCTGAGGATGCTGTTCATCCTGGGGAAGATGCGGCGCTATCTGGAGGAGCGCCTCGAGGCCGCACGCAAGGAGGGCGGTGAGGGGCTGATTGCCGAACTGGTGCAGGTCGAGAGAGATGGCGGCCGCATCACACCGGACGAAATGGTATCGATGGTGATACTGTTGCTTGGCGCCGGCTCCGAAACCACGACGCACCTGATCAGCGGATCGGTCTTCGAACTGCTGAAGAATCCAGAGATGCGCGACTGGCTTGAGGCGGACTGGAACCGCGCCGCCATCGCGGTCGAGGAATTCCTGCGCTTCGTCTCGCCGGTGCAATTCTCGAAGCCGCGTTATGTGCGGCGCGATGTCGAGCTCGGCGGCATAAACCTTAGGAAGAATGATCGTGTGATGGCCATGATCGTCGCGGCTAATCTCGATCCCGCAGCGCACCCGCAAGCTGAGCGAATGGACCTCGAGCGGCGACCGAACCGCCACATCTCCTTCGGCACGGGCATCCATTTCTGCCTCGGCCACCAGCTCGCGCGGATCGAGGCGATCTGCGCGCTCAAGGCGCTGTTCACCCGCTGGCCAAAGCTTCAGCTTGCGGTTCAGCCGTCTGAGATCCATTGGCGCCGCCGGCCGGGCATTCGGTCGATCGCGAATCTGCCAGTGGTGCCGAATGCGTGAGCGGCGCGGTCCGTCGCGATTGTCGCAAGCGGTATCCAGACCGTGCTAGCCTTGTGCGACCGGCCGCCGGGTCGACGTCGCGAGGAGGCGGTTCTTGGCAGATATCTGGGCAAGAAAATCGACAGCCGAGCTGCTGCTGGAGGCCGCAGCGGTGGAAGGCGATGCGCGAACGTTGCCGCTGCGGCGCTCGCTGTCGGCACTCAATCTCGTCGCGCTCGGCATCGGCGGCGTCATCGGCGCCGGCATCTTCGTCCTGACCGGACATGCCGCGGCGGCGAATGCGGGACCCGCGGTGGCGCTCTCGTTCCTGCTCGGCGCGATCGCCTGCGCCTTTGCGGGCCTCTGCTATGCGGAGATGTCGTCGACCGTCCCGGTCTGCGGCAGCGCCTATACATTTGCGTACGCGACGCTGGGCGAATTCGTGGCCTGGATCATCGGCTGGGACCTGATCCTCGAATATGCCGTCGGCGCCATCGCGGTCTCGATCGGATGGTCGGGCTATGTCGTCAGCTTCGCCAGGGATTTTGGCGTTACGATACCGCCGCAACTGGCGTCAGCGCCGCTGAACTATGACGCGACCACGCATGCATGGTCGGCGACCGGTGCGATCTTCAACGTGCCGGCGATGCTTGTCATCATCTTCATCACGGCCCTGCTGGTTGCGGGGATCAGGGAATCGGCGCGGTTCAACAATTTCATAGTCGCGGTGAAGCTGATCGTCATCCTGCTCTTCATCGCCTGCACGATCTCCTCGTTCACGACCGCGAACTGGGTCACCGCGAGCAATCCCGAAGGGGCCTTCATTCCGCCGAATGCGGGCGCCGGAGTCTATGGCTGGTCCGGCGTGTTCCGCGGCGCAGCCGTGGTGTTCTTCGCTTATATCGGTTTCGACGCGGTCTCGACCGCCGCGCAAGAGGCGAAGTCGCCGGAGCGCGACATGCCGATCGGCATTCTCGGCTCGCTCGTGATCTGCGCGGCGCTCTATGTCGCCGTCGGCTTCGTGCTGACCGGCATCGTGCCGTTCGACCGGCTGAACGTTCCCGACCCGATTGCGGTCGGGATCGATGCGGCCGGCGTCGGCTGGCTGTCGCCGATCGTCAAGCTCGGCATCCTGTTCGGCTTGACCTCGGTGATGCTGGTGCTGCTGCTGGCGCAACCCCGGATATTCCGCGCGATGGCGTATGATGGATTGCTGCCACAGGTGATTGCAAACATCCATCCGCGTTTCCGGACGCCTCATGTCGCCACCATCGGTTCCGGCATTGTCGTTGCCCTTCTCGGTGGGTTGCTGCCGATCGGGTTGGTCGGCGAGCTCGTGAGCATCGGCACGCTGTTCGCATTTACCGTGGTCTCGATCGGCACAATGGTGCTGCGCGTCGTCGATCCGGACCTGCCACGTCCGTTCCGGGCGCCGGCGATCTGGCTGGTGGGGCCGGCCGCGGCCGCAACCTCGCTCTTCCTGATGTTCAGCCTGCCGACGGACACCTGGATCCGGCTAGCGGTGTGGCTCGTGATCGGGCTTGTGATTTACGCTGCCTATGGCCGGACGCACAGCCGTCTGCGCGCGAACGGTCAGCGCTGAGGTGGAACGATTCGGCCAGGAGCAAATTCATCCAGGGCATCGTCCACGTCCGATCGAAATATTCCGGCCAGCGCCGCGACGGCGACACGAGATCACGCGATTTTGCAGATGTGAAGGCGTGTGCTTAGCGTTGGGTGATTGGCTTGAGATCGATCAATGAGAGCGGCAAGGGAAAGCGTCAATGAGCGAGCAAACAACTGCCAACCGCGAACGACGACCATCTCGCCGGCATTTTCTGCGAGCAGGTGCGGCGGTCGCGGGCGGAGCCGCGCTCGCCGCGGCGCCAGCCGCCGCGGACACTGGCAACCTTCCGCCCAACATTCCCGAATGGATGAAGGCGCCGGGCGCACCGATGGGCGATCAGCCCTATGGCACGCCGTCGATCTACGAGAAGGGCGTCGTCAAGAACATCTCCAAGACGCTGCCGCAATATCTCTCCGCCTCCGGCCGCACGCCGCTGCAGGAGGTCGATGGCATCATCACGCCGAACGGGCTGTTCTATGAACGCCATCACGGCGGCGTCCCGACGATCGATCCGGCACAGCACAGGTTGATGCTGCATGGCCTCGTCGATCATCCGCTGATCTTCACGATGGACGACATCCGTCGCTTCCCGTCGCAATCGCGGATCCATTTCATCGAGTGCTCCGGCAATCCCGTCTACTCCAAGCCCTACGGCAAGACCGCGTCCGACCTCGTCGGCCTCGTGAGCTGCGCCGAGTGGACCGGCGTGATGCTGAAGGATGTTCTGGACGAAGCCGGCCTGCAGAAGGAAGCGAAATGGATCGTCGCCGAGGGCGCGGATGCGGCGGCGATGACGCGCTCGATCCCGATCGAGAAATGCCTCGACGATGCGATGCTGGTCTACAGCCAGAACGGCGAGCGGCTGCGACCCCAGCAGGGCTATCCGCTGCGCCTGCTGCTGCCGGGCTTCGAGGGCAACATGAACATCAAATGGCTGCGGCGGCTGAAGGCGGTGGCCGAGCCCGTCTATTCGCGCGAGGAGACCTCCAAATATACCGATCTGATGCCCGACGGCACCGCGCGCGAGTTCACCTTCTACATGGAGGCGAAGTCGATCATCCTGCGTCCCTCGGGCGGACAGAAACTAAACGGCAGCGGCTTCCACGAGATATCCGGCATCGCCTGGAGCGGACACGGCAAGATCAAGCGCGTCGAAGTTTCGGTCGATGACGGCAAGAGCTGGCAGGTGGCCAAGTTGCAGGAGCCGGTCCTGACCCGCGCGCTCACCCGCTTCCGCCTGCCATGGCAGTGGGACGGCACTCCTGCCGTGATCCAGAGCCGCGCAATCGACGAGACCGAGTACGTGCAGCCGACGCTCGCTGAGTTGCTCGCGGTTCGCGGCGTCAATCATTACTACCACAACAACGCGATCTGGCCGTGGCGCATCGATTCGAACGGGGAGGTGAGCAATGCGCTTGGCTAGACCGCACGTCGCGCTGCTCGCCGCCTTGATTGCCGGGCTCGCCGTTGCCGCGCAGGCCGACGAGCGTTTTCACATCGGCCGAGCGGCGACGCCGGCGGAGATCAAGGGCTGGGACATCGACATCGGCCATGACGGATCGAACCTGCCGCCGGGCAATGGCAGCGTTGAGCGCGGCCGTGTGGTCTTCAGCGAACAATGCGCGTCCTGCCATGGCGCCGACGGGCAGGGCGGTGTCGGCGATCGCCTGGCCGGCGGGCAGGGCACGCTGGCAAGCGCAAAGCCGGCGCGCACCGTCGGCAGCTACTGGCCCTATGCGCCGACGCTGTTCGACTATATCCGCCGCGCCATGCCGCAGAACGCGCCGCAGTCGCTAAGCGATGAGGATGTCTATGCGGTCTCTGCCTACATCCTCCATCTCAACGGCCTCGCTCCGGCGGACGCCGTGCTCGATGCCAAGACGCTCGCCGCGATCAAGATGCCGAACCGCGATCGGTTCGTCTCCGACCCGCGGCCTGACGTGCCGTAGTTCTCGTTATGGGTCCGGGCTACGCCAAGGCTTGGGCGCGGCGCGTAAGCCCGAGACGACGTGGGGAGAGTTCTGATTCAATTGTCAAACAGCTCTCCGCTGTCATCGTCCGCCACCGGGTCGGCGCAAAGCGCCGCCCGATGACAGGCTCCGGTGGACGATCCAGTATTCCAGAGGCGTCTGAGCTTAAGCCGAGAGGCTGCCGGATACCGGATGCCCGCTTTCGCGGGCATGACGATGGAGTGTGAGAAGAGGATGCGCGTCCGCGTTCTCGCAGCGTGTTTCGCCCGAGGTTTGCTTCACTTTCGACCCTCCTCCTCGATATCAGAGGGCGCAGGGAAAGCCGGGTGCCGGCTGCACCCGTGGGCCCCGTGCAACAAAAAGCACGGGGGTAGGACCACAGGTCGACCGGAGCAACACCGGCTTTCCCTGCGCAGTGGTTTTACGGCTTACTTCGTGCTCTTCCCGGTGACCGGGCTTTCTTGCCACCGTCGCCTCTCGCGCAAATTTCTTCGCGCAAAAAACTTAGCGCCAGCGTCGGGGCGCCAGAACCACACGACTTCGCCGTCCGCGAGTGCCGCGCTCGTCAGTCGCAACACCCGCGTCCACCGCATCTCACCGCACGTTCGTGACGATCGCGAGCCGCCCCTCATTTGGATGAGACGCGCGGAGTTAAATCACTGATTTGCCCGACGGCGGAAGCGGAATGTTTTTCGCAGGCTGACTGGACGGGCCAAATCACTTTGGAATTGCTGATGAATTTTTCTCTGTCATTCCGGGGCATCGCGAAGCGATGAGCCCGGAATCCATTGCTCCGCTCGCGCCTGCGGTCCCATGGATTCCGGGTTCGCGCTTCGCGCGCTCCGGAATGACAGTAGCTCCGGGTGCTGGAGACGGCGGGCGAAGCCGGCCGGACGCTCGCCTCGGGCCTCAACATCGGCGCCTTCAATCTCGGCAATGCATTCGGCGCCTGGGCTGGCGGCATCACCATCGATCATGGGCTTGGTTTCACGGCGCTGCCGCTGGTTGCGGCGGCGATCACCTCGGCTGGTCTTGCCCTGGCGCTGTGGAGCCTGCGCCTCGACCGGCCGCGGGCTGAGGTAGCGACGTGTCCGGCGGAGTAGCGCAATGGTCAGATGTCTGCGATCAGAATTTTCGGAGGACCTCGACGGGGAAGGTCGCATTGTTGGTCTGGCCGGTGCCGTCGATCCAGAAGCAATCGACCTGATCGTCTTTGACCGTGTCCACCGTCATCAATGACCCACCTGAACGCAGGCGGACAAGATCGCCGGGCTGAAGTTGGGGCGTCGCAGGTCCGGTGGTCGAGCCGCTCTGTGAGGCCGGCGTGGCAAAGGCTTCAGCGAAGAACGGTGCGTTGAGCGACAGGATCAGCCTGGAACCGATTGCGAAGCGCTTCATCGTTGCGAGCATGTCGGAGCCTCGGTGGGCTCCCTCTCCCGCTTGCGGGAGAGGGCTGGGGTGAGGGTGTCTCCACGATGGGACTTTCCGTGGGGAGAGAGCCCCACCCGGCGCTCCGCGCCGACCTCCCCCGCAAGCGGGAGAGGTGAAATGAACGCGCCGCCAAATGTCATCGTGCTCTACACCTGCATTTCGTAATCCGCACGCATGCTTTCATAAGCCGCCTCGTTCCTTCGATATGGTTGATCGCGGTGCGTAGGCGGTACGCTCGTCGGGCCATCGGACGTCAATCGATCAGTCTTCAGATAGCCGACCGCCGCGCGCTTCACTTTTTCGAAGGCGTGGTTCTCGATTTGCCGCACGCGCTCCGGCGAAATGTCCATCCGGCGGGCGAGCTCTGCGAGCGTGGGCGGATTTTCGGTGAGGCGCCGTGCCTCGAAGACTTGCCGTTCCCGCGGTGTCAGCACCTTCAGGGCAGCCAAGAGCGCGCTCGTCTGGTGGCTCGTTTCATCCCGCTCCGCCAGCATCACTTCGGCGTCCGGGGAATCATCGACCAGCATCGTCTCCCATTCCGCCGCCTGTCCATCGTCGTCCATCGGCTTGTTCAGGGAGAAGTCGCCGCGCAGCCGGCCGTCCATCTCGATCACGTCGGCAGCGGTGACGCCCAGGTGCTCGGCGACCACATTGGCAATCTCCGGCGTGAGCGAGGTGCGGTTGTTTGAGACTTTTCTGATTTCGCTCCTGAGGCGAAAGAACAGCTTCTTCTGAGCGGCGGTCGTTCCGATCTTGACGAGCGACCAGGAGCGCAGGATGTATTCGTGAATGTTGGCCTTGATCCACCAGAGTGCGTAAGTCGAAAAGCGCGAGCCGCGGTCCGGCTCGAAGCGTTGTGCGGCAACGACCAGGCCGACATTTGCCTCGGCAATGATATCGGGGAGCGGCAGGCCATATCCGCGATAATGCCGCGCGACCTTGGCCGCGAGCCTGAGATGACTCTTGACGAGAGCATGCAGCGCGGCTTGATCGCCGAGTTCACGCCAACGCCGTGCAAGCTGTTGTTCCTGTTCTGCGTCCAGTAGGCAGTATTGTTCCATCGTATAGGTTCCGTCAGTTATGGCGCTCGGCGTTTTCAAAGTCTGAGGCATGTCGAGGCAATACGATCATTAGGGGCAAGCGCTGCACCGGTCTTTCGAGAGCGACGGTTTTTTGCTGAAACGCACATTTCAGATCGCGCTGGTTGGCCGCACGGCCTCTGCGTCGGGCCAGGCGAATCGCGGATCGATCGCGGCACGACGTCCGGAGCCGGAGTTTGCGTCGTGCCAACGTCGAAGCGATCGAGGCTGATGACGTGGACTGAGCTGTTCATGGCGATCACGCTCGCGTTCGGAGTTAGGTGCTTGACGAGCGTAGGCCTGGCGCGGTCAGCGGAGCCACTAAACAGGCGTTCAATGAGTTCACGTCCGATTGAGGGAAAGTTACTGTCTTACAGATCGGTGAGCTTGCGGCGCTCGCAGGCAAGCGGGCTCACGCTGCGGTTATTTTGCAGTGATGAAGAGTAACGTGCGATTGAGGAAGGTGCCGTGCGAATTGGCAAAAGCGCGAGGCTCGGTTGATGGCGGAGCCGGGCGTCGCGAATACGAGCGACGCCCGGCTCTGCCACGCTCCTTGGGCTCCTCGAGCTCTTAAGTGGCGGGCTTGGGTTGAGCGGGGCTGGCAGACGACACCCGCCAAACCGTGTTTCCAACATCGTCGGCGATCAGCAGAGCGCCCGCCTGGTCGATCGCGAGGCCAACCGGCCTGCCGCGTGCGCGGTCGTTCGCGTTGAGGAATCCCGTGACGACGTCCTGCGCAGGACCGGATGGCTTGCCGCCGCTAAACGGCACGAACACCACCTTGTAGCCGTTGAGCGGGGTTCGATCCCAGCTTCCATGCTCGGCGACGAACGCGCCTGCGCGGTACTGCGCTGGAAGGTTGTTGCCTGTGTACATGGCGAGGCCGAGCGGTGCCACATGCGAACTCAGAGCGTAATCCGGCACGATCGCCTTGGCCACGAGATCAGGGCGTTGCGGCTCGACCCTCGGATCGAGATGCTGGCCATAGTAGCTGTAAGGCCAGCCATAGAAGCCGCCGTCCTGCACCGAGGTCAGATAATCAGGCACGAGGTCGGGGCCGATCTCATCGCGTTCGTTGGCGATGGCCCAGAGCTTGCCGGTCTCGGGCTCCCATTGCAGCCCGGTGGGATTGCGCACGCCGCTGGCGAAGATATGATGGGCGCCGGTCGCGCGGTCGACCTCCCAGATCGCCGCTCTCTCATACTCGGCCTGGATGCCATTTTCGGTGATGTTGCTGTTCGAGCCGACGCCGACATAGAGCTTCTTGCCATCAGGGCTTGCGAGCAATGCCTTGGTCCAGTGATGATCGATGGGCCCGCCGGGAAGATCGGTTAGCTTGGTGCCGGGGGCGGTGATGCTGGTTTGTCCGTCCTCATACGGATATCGCACGATCGCATCCGTGTTTGCGACGTAGAGATCGTGGCCGACCAGCGCAACGCCAAACGGCGAGTTGAGGTGGTCAAGGAAGGTGGAGCGCACATCGGGAATGCCGTCGCCATTGGTGTCGCGCAACAGCGTGATGCGATTTGCATCCTGCGCCTTGGCGCCTGCGAATGATTGCACCCAGCCGGTGACGAGATCCTTGGGCCGGAAGACCGGAGCCTTCGGTCCATTGCTTTCGACCACCAGCACATCGCCGTTCGGCAGCACGTAAAGCGATCGCGGGTGTTCGAACCCGGTGGCCATTGCACGGATCTGCATTCCTTCCGGCACCTTCGGTGTTTCGCCGCCCCACGGGACGGGCCGCGCAATCCTGATCGGCGGCAGCAGATATTGCTGCAATTCCGGCAAGTACGGATGGACGCCGATCTGCCTTGCAGGAGCCCCGCCACTGTCGTCACAGCCCGCAAGGCTCAAGGTGGCTGCAGCGACGACAGCCACCGCGGCAAAGCGCGGCAGCTGCGCCGCACGTGCTAGACTGAGCAAGCTGGTCATCGGGCTGCTCCCAACTGATCGCCATCGGTCAGGCTCCAGCCTCCCACCAACAGGGAGAGCAGGAGGATTGTGACGAGCCCCGAAAGCACAAGCCCCGTCGGCACCACCGCGGTATATCCGTCGCGGCTGTGAACGAGGACGTTCACGACCGAGAGCACGATCGCGATGGCGTAGGTGAGTGCACGAAACCAGGCCGGCCTCTGCCTGCCAATCAGGAGATCGATCACGGCGGCGATGGCCGCAATCGTTGCGATCACGAGGCCGGCGGCAATCAGCCAGACCGAGAACCTTTCCCACATCACGAGCGCGGTTTGCCAATAGGCGATATCGGTGACGAAGGCGCCGATCAGGTAGGCGACCGAAAACGGCAGCAGCATTTGATTAATGGCGTGTCGGCGGGGCGCAACTACCGGCACCGCTTCGGTCTCGACCGTAGAAATGGTGTGAGCCACCGCGACCTGCGTCATGGTTCGATCCTCACGATGGTATGCGCGTGCGCGGCGTCGGTCTGCCAACGCCTGCTTTGCGAGGCAACTTTTGGCCTGCTCGAGATGCTGGAGCGCTTCGTGGCTCCCATGGGTAGAGATGGAAAGTGGACAGCGCTTTCAAAAGCACGCGTGCGAAACTGACGGTAAATCCTCTGTGACTTTTGTGCCCGCCAAGCTCCACTCGGCTCGCGAAGCGTATCCGGTCGCCTCCCGCATTCGAGCCGGATGTCAAGGTTGGTCACGTGACGCTGTCAGGTCGATCTGTCATATGGTTGACATAGGAAGGTACGATGTGGAAGCAGCCGATGAGACGGCTCAGTTGTCATTGATGGTACGTATTGGCCAAATCGCTTCGTCCCGTGTGCAAGTCCGGCAAAGGATGCGCTTGCGCCGCCTCGGCGTCTGGTCTTTGGCGAAGATCGCGGCCGTACTTGTCATTCTGGTGGGGGTTACCGTCGCATCCGGAAACGAGCGGAAGCCGCCGATTGGTCTCATGACGTTTAACATCCCGGCACAGCCGCTGATCGACGCCTTGCAGGCGTACAGCCAGCAGGCCGGCGTCCAGGTGATGTTCGAGACGACCTCGGCGGCCGATCTCCGTTCGCAGTCGGTCAACGGCGAGTACACGCCGCAGGCGGCGCTATTGATGCTGTTGGCCGATACGGACCTGAGAGTTCGCTATAGCCGAACCAACGCCGTGACGCTCGCGCCGGCCTCTGCGCCGGATCCCGACGAGCCGCCCATCCATCCTCCGGGCTCCGCGGACATCACGCTTGGAACGCTGCGTGTGCGCGGCACAAGCGATGCTTCCGATCGCAATCTCGGTGAGTATATCGGCCTCGTCCAATCTGACATTCAGAAGGCGCTCAAGGGCGGGCGGAATAGGCGCGGTGAATATCGGGTCGGGGTCAAGCTATGGGTGACGCCGTCCTCCCGAACCGTTGATAGAGCCGAGCTCGACGGATCGACAGGCGACGTTGATCGGGATAGTTCGATAACCGAGGCTTTGCGCGGTCTGGTGTTGAGCCAGCAGGCGCCGCCCAACATGCCGCTGCCGATCCGCTTCATGATCTCGATTCATGCGCTCTAAATCCAGTCGACAAAATATAAAGGGTTGCCTCAAGCTCCGGCGACACCTTACTCGATGCCGTAGCGATTAAGCGATTCTCGAGGCGCTCAGATGTTGCCCTCGGGCGAAATGGCCGCGGTACCTCAATATTCTCGCGCCCGTAGTGCTCGATTGTCGCAATCGCGGACCAGCTTGCAAGTGACTACGATCCGTCACGCGAGTGTCATCCTCGGTCGATAGGGAAAATAGTGGGAATGACCACGGGTCTGCGAAACCGCAGGACGTGGGCGTTGCGGGGCTGGTAAGTGTCTGATTCCAACAGTAAATCTCTGCGAGAAACAGTCGCAGCTGATTACGAGGGCTTGGCCAAACGCCTGACGCGTTGCCTTGGCTCGTCGGATTTCGCACGCGAGGCGCTGCACGAAGCGTTTATGCGGGTCGATCGTGTGTCGGATGCGGTGCCGATTCAGAGCCCCATCGACTATCTCTTTCGCACCGCGCTGAACGTCGCCAAGGATCGGCGCAAGAGCGATCGGCACTTGCTGAACTCTGCGGAAATCGCTGATATCATGGACGTCCCGGACGACCGTCCGGACCCGGCGATGGTCACGGAAGCACGTATCGAACTGATGGAGTTTCAGAAGGCGCTCGCAGAATTGCCCGCTCGCCGGCGCGATGTGTTCGTGGCAGCCCATCTTGACCATCTCCCCCATCGCGAGATCGCCGCTCGGTTTGGCATCAATGTGCGTACGGTCGATTTCGACCTGCAGCATGCCATGGAGCATCTCAGCCGCCGGCTCGGCCGCAGCGTTCTCCGCCGCCTCGGGCCGCGTCCAAAGCAGAAGTCCGGCGAGTAGCTTGCGTCTCGGTAGCGGACGTGTTTGTCAGGCCGTCTGGGATCATTTCCCGACGCACGCGCTTGAGTGCTCGCAGGAGCGGGGATTCCTCAAGAAAAATTTTGAAAGATGCACTTTCCATAGCGACAAAGTGCTTGAAAGTGCGGATAGCTTGCATTTTCGATTCAGTCTTCCTTTGCGTCAATCGTCTATAGAGCAAGAGGGCGCGGTATTTTCGGTACGCCGGAGTCATTCGGCGGGAGAGACAACAAAGAGCGATTGGCCTTGACCGCAGGCGACGATATTCCTTCCGGGCTGGATCCGCTGTTGCGGCAAGCGCTTGCGTGGGTCATTCGCCTGCACTCGGGCGAGGCGACATCGGAAGATGCTGCTGCTTTGGCACTTTGGCGGCAGCGCAGCGCCGAACACGAGGCCGCCTTCCGCGATGCCGTGAGGCTGTGGCGGACTTTCGGCGAGGCCACGCGCAAGCTCGCGAGCGAATCGGAGCTTATGAATGTCGAACGCAGGACACCACCTGGCGCGCGCGACAGGCTCAGCCGTCGGGCGCTGATCGGGGGCGCAATGGCTGCCGCATCCGTGGCCGGCGGATATTTGGTCGTCCGTCCGCCGATGGGGCTTTGGCCGTCGTTCGAAGAACTCTCGGCGGACTATCGGACGACCAAGGGCGAGCGGCGCAACATTGCCTTGTCCGATAATGTCACGCTGACGCTCAATACCCAGACGAGCATCGCCATACGATCTGAGCAGGGGACGCCGCGCATCGAACTGATTTCGGGCGAGGCTGCCGTCCAGGCCGAGCGCGATGCGCCCGTGCCACTTGTCATTGATGCCGGCGGGGGCCGTGTCACGACACGTCGCGCCAGTTTCAATGTGAAATGTCTCGATCGTGTTGTCTCGGTGTCGTGTATTGAAGGCGCTGTCGAAATCGAATGGAGAGGACAACGCGTCGCCATGTCGGGGGAGCAGCAGATATCCTATTCGGCGGAGACGGGGCTGGGGCCCGCATCGCACGCGGATATCGAGCAGGCGAACGCCTGGCGAAAGGGACTTCTCATCGTCCGCGACTGGCCGGTCGGGCGGCTGGTCGAAGAGATCAACCGCTACCGGCCGGGCCGGATTGTCATTATGGACGAGCAACTCGGCCGCCGCATGATTTCCGGCACGTTCCATCTCGATCACCTGGACGACTTCATCGCTCAGGCCCACGGCCTGTTCGGCGCGACGGCACGGTCGCTGCCCGGAGGCATCGTATTGCTGAGCTAGCGTTTTGAACGGGCTGCATATCCCCTGCGACAAACGTTCGACAGAGCGGGTCTGCCAGATAAACTGCAGGGCAATAGGGATTCAATGATCAAGTCGCGACATGCGGATGGCGTGCGCCGGTGTCGCAGGTTGGCCACCGTCATCCAAGGAATTGCGGTCGGTTTCGGATTGCTGGGGCTGACAATTTCGGCAGCCTGGCGCGCCGAGGCCCACGACATCGGCTGGGCGGCGGTTGGGCAGTTCGCGCCGAATCAGCAGCGGTCCGAGGTTTCGCCACTGGCGCGCACGCAGGAGCCTACGGTGCCTAACCGCCAAAAAACCGGCACCGGCTTTTTTGTCGACGACAAGGGCCATATGCTGACCGCCCGTCACGCGGCGGAAGATTGCTCGCGGCTCATTGTCTTCAAGGAAGGCCGGGCCCTGGCGGCGCAGGTGGTGGCTCTGTCGCCCAGTACGGATATTGCGCTGATCAAGGTGACGAAGACCCTGGGGCTGGCCGCGGTTTTCCCGAGCACGGTCGGCGTGAGCACCAACGACATGGTGTTTGCCTCCGCTTACGACAAGCTGGCGACCAACCGCGGCATGTTTGCAAACGCGACCGTCGCGGGAAGCCCAGGCAGCCAGTCGGGCGCGCTGCAGATAGATACGGATGTCACCTTCGGCGCCAGCGGTGCGCCGGTACTGGACAGTCGTGGCCTGGTACAAGGGATCATAAGCCGCAGGACCGGATCGAGCCGTGTGGTCGCGGTGGGGGCAGGGGACGCCAAGAGTTTTCTCGCCTCCAAGGGGGTTCGTGTCGCGGAAGATGACCGATCCCAGATCGTCGCCACGACCTCGCGAGCCAGCCGGGCGGCCTCGATCTCGGCGCGGGTCACGTGTTTGCAGAATTGAGGCGAGACGCATGTGGCGGAAGAGTTCCCAATCGCATCCGTTCCCGGCACGTTCGCGGCGTCGGCTCGTATCAAGGATAGCCGGTTGCGTTGCGGCGACGGCGATTGTGGTGACGTTTTCGGTGGCGCTTTCCACGCCGGCGCCGTCGCAAGACTATCGCGAGGCAAGCAAGGCGCCGCCGCATTGGACTCAATTCGCCAAGCTGGTCAGGTATCGGTTTGAAGACTGGATGGGAGCGGATGACGAGGTGTGCAATCGTTTCCGGGCCTATCTTCGCGAAAACCGGGGAAAAGAGGACGGACCGCCGCAGATGCTCGAGGTGCGCGCCTGGCTGAATCCTGACGGCACGGTCGAGAAGGTGACCTTCCCCCCGCTCAACAATGCACAGGCCGACGCTGATCTGCGGAAGATCCTCACGCGGGGCAACGTCGGGGAGGCGCCGCCGCCGGAAATGCTGCAGCCCCTGCGTCTGCGCCTGTTGCTGAATCTCAAGTAGCGGCATGACCGCCGGACGATGCCGGGAAGCAGATACCGCATAATCCGCGCCGCGCACTCCCCTGGTGAGCTGCGGGATCGCACGCGCCTTCAGCGAATCGCGTGGACGCAAAAATTTCTTAAGACTTTGATTCAGTCTCGTTCCGGCTCGATCGTCTGTTGAAGTGAGGCACCATGAGCGCGGCATTCCGCCGTGCCGTCATGTGCGTGCCCAGGAGACGAGCGAGCACCCGTGCAATCTGAGACTGGTTACAAGCGCGGCGGACCTGCGTCCGCCCGAACGGTGTTGCTCGGCCTGCGACCTGTCCTGTCGGTGATCGCCGGTGGTCTGTGTGTGCTGACGTGGAGTGAGGCGGGTGCCGCGCCGCAAAGCGCGCAGCAGCCCGCGAATGCGTCCACGGCGGATACGCCTGCGCCAGCCGGCGCGGCGCCGCAGAATTCTGCTCCTGCGCAACGCTTCGACATCGACGACTTCGCGATCCAGGGCGCCGACAAGCTGCCGCAGATCGAGATCGAGGAAGCGATCTACCCCTTCCTTGGTCCGAACAAGAGCGCCGACGATGTCGAGAAGGCGCGGGCGGCGCTGGAGAAGGCCTATCGCGACAAGGGCTATCAGACCGTCAGCGTGTCGGTGCCGACGCAGAATGCGCTGCGCGGGGTAGTCATCCTCAAGGTGACGGAGATGAAGGTCGGGCGGCTGCGGGTAAAGAATTCGCGCTACTTCGACATCGACCGGATCAAGGACAAGGCAGCATCGCTGCAAGAGGGCACGGTGCCGAACTTCAACGATGTCACCAAGGACATCGTCGCGCTCAACCAGTGGCCGGACCGGCGCGTGACGCCGGCGCTGCGGGCCGGCGTCACGCCGGGCACCGTCGACGTCGATCTCAACGTCGAGGACAAGCCGCCGCTGCACGGCACCGTCGAGGTCAACAACCGCAACTCGCCGAACACGACGCAACCCCGCCTCAGCGCCACCGTGCACTATGACAATCTGTGGCAGCTCGGGCATTCCTTCAGCTTCACCTACCAGGTGGCGCCGCAGCGGCCCAGCGACGCGCAGGTGTTCTCGGGCTCGTACCTGGCGCGGATTCCCGACCTCGACTGGCTGAGCCTGTTGGTCTACGCGGTGAAGTCGAGCAGCGACGTCGCCACCGTTGGCGGCACCAACATCGTCGGCCCCGGCGAGATCGTCGGCGGGCGCGCGGTGATGACGCTGCCGGGCCGCGAGAACTTCTTCCAGACGCTGTCGGTCGGGGTGGACTACAAGCACTTCGACCAGACCGTGGCGCTGGGCACCGACAGCTTCGCCTCCCCGGTGACCTATTATCCGGTGGTCGCCAGCTACGGCGCCACGTTCCAGAACGAGGCGTTCCTCACCCAGTTCAACGCCGGGATCACCTACAGTCTGCGTCCGTTCGGCAGCGACTGGACCGAGTTCGACGCCAAGCGCTATTACGCCTCGCCGAGCTTCACGCATTTCAACGTCGACGTCTCGCACACCCAGGAATTGCCGGAGAACTTCCAGCTCTGGGGCAAGGTGCAGGCGCAACTCGCCGACGGCCCGCTGGTGTCGAGCGAGCAGCTCAGCGCCGGCGGCCTCGACACCGTGCGCGGCTATCTGGAATCCGAGGTGCTCGGCGATGACGGCGTGATCGGCAATCTGGAGATCCGCAGCCCGAACCTCGGCGACATGCTGCAGAAGGAGATGAAGGACGAGACCGGGCAGGGCGCGCCGCGGTTTGTGACCTTCAACGACTGGCGCCTGTTCGCCTTTGCCGACGCCGCGCATGTCCGCATCCAGCGGCCGCTGCCGGAACAGCAGACGACATTCAATCTGTGGAGCTACGGCGTCGGCACCCGCTTTCGGGTGTTCAACACGTTCAACGGCCTGTTCGCGCTCTCGGTGCCGATGGTCAGCCAAACCTATAGCCGCGCGGGCGATCCGCGCCTCAACGTTCGAATCTGGGGTGAATTCTGATGATGATGGGATGGGACAAGATGCGCACGGTGCGCCGCGGTGCGAGGCGGGCGGTCGCGAACGCGACGGCCACGCTGGTGCTGGCCTGGGTCGCCGCGCTGGCGCTGTCCGCGCCGGCGCAGGCCTGGTGGAACGACGAATGGCAGCTGCGCAAGAAGATCACGATCGATGCCAGCGCCACTGGGGCCAACATCACCGATCCGATCGGCACCACGCCGGTGCTGATCCGGCTGCACACCGGCAATTTCCGCTTTGCGTCGGCCAAGGACGACGGCTCCGACCTGCGGTTTGTCGCCGGCGACGACAAGACGCCGCTGAAGTATCACGTCGAGAAATACGACTCCCTGCTCAGCGAAGC
Organism: Bradyrhizobium cenepequi; assembly: GCF_020329485.1. Taxonomy (GTDB): domain Bacteria; phylum Pseudomonadota; class Alphaproteobacteria; order Rhizobiales; family Xanthobacteraceae; genus Bradyrhizobium; species Bradyrhizobium cenepequi. The sequence continues at coordinate 80,104 of NZ_JAGKJI010000009.1, read as the reverse complement.
GCTGGTGTGGGTCGCGGTGCCGAACGTGCAGCCGGGGGCCAAGGCTGAGGTCTGGCTGTACTACGGCAACAAGAAGGCGGTGGCCGCGGCCGACGCCAAGGCGACCTATGATCCCGATACGCTGCTGGTCTATCACTTCAACGAGCGTGGCACGCCGTCGCTGGATTCGTCGGTGTGGGCCAACAATGCCCAGAGCGTGGGCCAGCCGGCCGAGGGCGCGATCATCGGTAATGGCGTGCGGCTGACCGGGCAAAACCCGGTGACGCTGCCGGCCGCGCCGTCGCTGACCCAGCCCGCCGGTGGCGCGTTCACCTGGTCGGCGTGGATCCGGCCGGCGGCCGTGCAGCCGAACGCGGCGCTCTACAGCCGCCGCGATGGCGCGACCGGCGACGGCCTCGTCATCGGGCTCGACAATGGCGCGCCGTTCGTCGAGGTGACGAATGCCGGCACGGCTCAGCGCAGCGGCGCCGGTGCGCCGATCGCGCCCGGCACCTGGCATCATCTGGCGATGATCGCAAACAACGGCCAGGTGACGTTGGTCCTCGACGGCAATCCTTATGCGTCGGTCGCCGCGTCGTTGCCGGCGCTGAACACGGTGGCCCTGATCGGAGGTGACACGGCTGCAACCTCCAGTGCAGCTCCGATCGCCCAGGCCGACCCGTCCGCAGCCGCGCAGTCCCCTGCTGCGCCGGCTGCGGACGGCGACGGCACGGCGGCCCCGGCGGCGGACGATGCCGCTGCCGCGGCGCCGGCGCCCGCCGCGGTGCCGGCGATGGCCGGCTTTGCCGGTGACGTCGACGAACTGCAGATTGCGAAGATCGCGCGGCCGGCCGGCTTGATCAAATTCGCCGCGATCGGGCAGGGACCCGACACCGCCAAGCTGATCTCCTTCAGCGTCGATGAGGAGACCGCAAGCTGGCTGTCGGGCTACTTCGCGGTGATCCTGAAGTCGGTCACGCTCGACGGCTGGGTCGTGATCGGCGTGCTCGTGATCATGGCGGCGCTGAGCTGGGTCGTGATGGTCGACCGCGCCGGCTATCTGAACCGCCAGGCCAAGGCCAACGCGGTGTTCATGACGCACTTCCGCGAGGTCGCCGACGATCTCACCATGCTCGACCGCGGCGAGGATGCCGAGGTCGCCACCCTCGGCGGCCGGCTTTCGGCCGCCGACGCCAAGGCGATGAAGTCCTCCTCGCTGTATCGGATCTACCACATCGGGGCCGGCGAGATCCGCCACCGCTTCCGCAGCGGCACCGCACCGGTGCTGTCCGGCGCCTCGATCGCGGCGATCCGCGCCGCGCTCGACAGCGGCGTGGTCAAGGAGATCCAGCGGCTGAACCGGCTGATGGTGGTGCTGACCATTGCGATCTCCGGCGGTCCGTTCCTCGGCCTGCTCGGCACCGTGGTCGGCGTCATGATCACCTTTGCGGCGATCGCGGCCTCCGGCGACGTCAACGTCAATGCGATCGCGCCCGGCATCGCGGCGGCGCTGGTCGCCACCGTGGCCGGCCTCGGCGTCGCGATCCCGGCGCTGTTCGGCTACAACTACCTGATCTCCAAGATCAAGGATCTGACCTCTGACATCCAGGTCTTCGTCGACGAGTTCGTGACCAAGATGGCGGAGTTCTATTCCGCCGACCGGCCGGACCCGACGGCGCACCGCATGGCCGCGGAGTAACGGCGATGCAGATCCAGAGCGACTCCAAGCCGTACGACGACATCAACATCACCCCGATGCTGGACCTCGCCTATGTGCTGTTGGTGATCTTCATCATCATGACCACGGCGACGGTGCAGGGCCAGAAGGTCAACCTGCCGAAGGCCTCGGCGGCGCCGTCGCTGGCGACGCAGACCACCAAGGCGATCACGGTCGCCAACGACGGCAAGATCTTCCTCGACACCATCCCCGTGACCTTGCCCGAGCTGGAGCAGCGGTTGGTGCAGCAGAAGGCGCTGACGCCGGAGTTCCCCGTGGTGCTGCGCGGCGACGCCCAGGCCCAGTACCAAAGCGTGATGGACGTGCTCGACCTGCTCGGCCGCATCGGCCTCAACCAGGTCGGGCTCGCCACCAAGCCGCTCGTGAAATGATGCGATCGTCGATCCCGCTGCCAACGCCGTTCCCTCACACGCCCGTTCGGCGCAAACGCGCCTATGAGCGTGCGCTCGATACGCTGCTGCGGGCGCTGGTCCGGCTGCGGCTGGTCGGGCCGGCTCCCGATAACCCTGCTTCCGATACGGTGAAGGGAGGGGATTGCGTGAGGTCTGTCGTTCTGCCGTTTCCCATCCGGGGCGAAGCGCTTCTGGTCAAGCTGGCGAGTGAACTGCGCGGCCGCGTCACGGCAGGTGAGCTGGAGGATGATCCGTTCCTGGCGACGCTATCGCGCGGCCGCCGGGCGCGCCTGTCGATCGACCGCGACGCCTATGTCGAGTTCAACGCCGAAGACGAGACCTTTCATCTGAAGATAGATGCCATGCCCGTCCTGACGCTGACGCTGGAGACGAAGGAGTTCGCAAGGATTGTCGAATTCGTCTTTCAGTATTTCGCCGAGCGGGATCGCGGTCTGCGGCAGGTCGAGGTCGTGTCGTGAGCAAGCTTCGGGACGATTCGAATCTGCCGGACGACCCGTCGGCGTCGGCGAGCGCGCGTCTGGGCTCCGTGTTCCGTAGCCCCGGGCTGCGCTATGGCGCGGTGCTTGCGGTGATCGCCTTGCTGTTCGGCGGAGCAGGCTACTGGTTGCTCGGCGGGGACGATCTGCCGCCGCCGCGGCAGGTCCGCGAGATCACGATCGTCAACATCACACCACCACCCCCGCCGCCTCCGCCACCTCCGCCGCCCGAGCAGAAGATGATCGAGCAGCCGAAGATGGCCGAACCCGAGTTCAAGGAAGAAAAGCCGATCGAGAAGCCGCAGGACGAGCCGGTCAAGGACGCCAAGAACGAAGAGCCGCCGGGGCCACTGTCGCTTGACGCCAAGGCCACCGGACCCGGCGATCTCTTCAATCTCGGCGGCAAGCCGGGCGGCAATCCTTACGGCGGTGGCGGTGGCGGTGGCAGCCGCTGGGGCTGGTACGCCTCAATGGTGCAGGCGCAGATCGAATCCGCGCTGCGCGCCAACAACAGGACCCGCAGGGCGGTGATGGAAGTGCAAATCCGCCTGTGGGCCGACAGCACCGGCCGCATCAACCGGGTTCAGCTCGTGCCATCGACCGGCGATGCCGAACTCGACGCACTGATACGCAACGACATTCTCGGCGGTCTGACGCTGCGCGAGCCGCCGCCGAAGGATATGCCGATGCCGATGGTGACGCGCGTGACCGCGCGTCGGCCGAGCTGACGCGACACTGTCAAACACAACGGACTAAGAGGACTGGGGACAACATGTTTGAGATCAATCTTGGTGCACGCCGGCGCACGCTGCTGCTCGCTGTCTCGCTGGCGGCGCTGTCCTGCGCGGCGCCGGCACTCGGCCAGCCCGCGGACCAGGCCGGCGCGCCTGAGAAGAAGGTGGAGTCCAAGCGGCCGAAGGTGTCGGATGCCAAGCCGACCTCGCCGAACGCCACGGTCAACCTGCTCAACCTGATGGTGAAGCGCAAGCTGCTGAGCGAGGATGACGCGCAGGCGCTGATCAAGCAGGCCGAGGACGAGGCCTATGTGTCGCGGCAGGCCGCCAAGGACGCCACGGCCAAGGCCGACGACGCCGCGAAGGCGGCGACCGCGGCCGCGGCGGCGGCCAATCCGCCCGGCACCCGGCACGTCACCTACGTGCCGGAGATCGTGAAGCGGCAACTGCGTGACGACATCAAGAAAGAGGTGATGGCGAAGGCCGAGAAGGAGAACTGGGCCTCGCCGGGCAAGTATCCGGAATGGGCGCAGCGCATCCGCTTCTATGGCGACGTCCGCGCCCGCTATGCCGGCAGCTTCTTCCCGACCGGCAACGATCCGGGTCTGATCAATTTCAACGCCATCAACACCGGCTCACCCTACGATACATCGCTCGCTACTAACCCCTTATCTCCCCCGACATACAACACCTATGAGAATCGCAACCAGGTGCGGCTGCGCGCCCGGCTCGGCATGGATGCCGACCTCACCAACGGCTTCGCGGCCGGCCTGCGGATCGCGACCGGCGAGAGCAACTCGCCGGTCTCGACCAACCAGACCCTGGGCGGCAGCGGCTCGAACTTCTCCAAATATTCGATCTGGCTCGATCGCGCCTTCCTGAAGTACCAGCTCCCGAGCCAGGATGTCGTGGCGCAGGTCGGTCGGTTCGACAATCCGTTCTGGTCGCCGACCGATCTGGTCTGGTACCGCGAGCTCGGCTTCGACGGCTTCGCCGTGCAGGCCAAGCAGGAGGTGATTCCGAACATCACGGCGTTCGGCGTGGTTGGTGCGTTCCCGATCTTCAACACCGACTTCAATGCCGGCATCAACAACGCGTCGTGGGAGACTTCGAAATTCCCCAGCCATGACAAGTGGCTGTTCGGCGCCCAGGGCGGATTCGCGATGCGGTTCGATCCGGTCAGCGAGTTCCGCTTCGGCGTCGCCTATTACGATTTCGAGAACGTGCAGGGACAGGCCTCCACGCCTTGCGTTGTCGTCCAAAGTTCGGACGGCTGCAGCTCGGACCTGTCGCGGCCGTTGTTTGCCCAGAAGGGCAACACCTACTCGGCGTTGCGCAACCTTTACTCGGACATCCATAATAACTTTGGCCAGGACCATCTTTATCAGTATTTCGGGCTGGTGCAGAAATTCCGGCCGGTGGTGGCCAGCGCCTCGCTCGACCTCGGCGAATTCCATCCGTTCCACATCGTGCTCGACGGCGAGTTTGTCTGGAACTCGGCGTTCAATCGCGCGCTGACCGGTCCCGGCACCGGCCTTGGCGAGCTGCCCAACGTCCCCGGTTACGCCCTCAACAACCGCGCCGGCACCGCGGATGGGTCGGTCGGCCCGTTCAACGGCGGCGACATGGGCTGGATGGCCCGCGTCACCGTCGGCAACCGGGAAATCAGGCATTTCGCCGACTGGAACTTCCATGTCGGCTACAAATACCTGGAGTCGGACGCGACGCTCGATGCCTTCGCCGATTCCGATTTCGGGCTCGGCGGCACCAACCTCAAGGGCTACTTCCTCGGCGGCAATGTCGGCCTTAGCGAGAACGTGTGGGCGACGGTGCGCTGGCTGAGCGCCAACAACATCGCCGGCTCGCCCTATGCCGTCGACGTCCTCCTGGTCGACCTCAACGCAAAGTTCTGATCATGACAATGCGCATTCTCACCTTCACCCTGGCGGCCGTCGCGGCGTGGTCGCACCTCGAACCCGCCCGCGCCGATGCCGAGACCGACCGGCTGCGCGACGCCCTGCGCAGCGCCACCCTGCAGACCCGGCAATTGGAGGACCAGCGCACCGCGCTGCAGGCCAAGCTGGCGGACGCCGAGCGGGACAAGGCCGCAGCCAAAGCCCAGGTCGACGCCGCCAAGGCGCAGGTGCGCCAGGTCGAGAAGCAGCATCGCGAGGCCGTCGACGAGTTCAACAAGCGGCTTTCCGAACGCGACGAGACCTTGGAGAAATGGAAGGCCGCCTATGAGGAGGCCGCCACCGTCGCCCGCGACAAGGACGCCGCGCGGGCCAGGTTCGAAGGCGAGGCCAACGCCTACAAGGCCTCGACCAAGGGCTGCGTCGCCAAGAACGACCAGATGCTGAAGGCCGGCCGCGAGCTGCTGAAGCAGTACAAGAGCGTCACGATCGGCGACACCATTGTCGCGCACGAGCCGATGCTGGGGCTGCGCCGGGTCGAAATCCAGAACAAGATCCAGGACACCGGCGACACGCTCCTCGACCAGAAGGCACAACCATGAACCTCGCTCCTCTCCGCGGTACAATCCTGATGCGATCACTCCGCGTGTCGATGATGGCCACGGCGCTCGCCGGCCTGCCGCTGGCCGCATTCGCCCAGACGGCGGCGCCGCCGCGTCCCGCCCACGCCGTTGCCAAGCCGAAGGCCGTGGCCCCGGCACCGACGGCCCCGCAGCAGGCGGCCGCAACGCAGGGCGCAGCCACGGCAAAGTCCGCTGCCAGCGACGACGTGATCGCCCGGGTCGGCACCACCAACATCTCGGCGGACCAGATCCGCGCCTATGTCGCCGCGCTCGGGCCACGCGAACGCGCCGCATTCACCCAGGATCCGAACCTGCTCAGCCAGGCGGTGCGCTTGATGCTCGCCAACCGTCTGGTGCTGCAGGAGGTTGCCGCCAAGAAGTGGGATCAGAAGCCCAACATCGCCGAGCAGCTCGAGCGGGTGCGCGAGAGCGCGGTGGTCGAGCTCTATCTGCAGCAGGTCTCCACCCCGCCGTCCAGCTTCCCGAGCGAGGACGACTTGCAGAAGGTCTATGACGCCAACCGCGCCTCGTTCCTGATGCCGCGGCAATTCGAGCTCGCGCAGATCTTCATTGCGGTGGCCAAGGACGCCGACAGGGCCACCGAGGACAAGGCCAAGAGGACCGTCGAGGAGCTCCAGCGCAAGCTGAAGGCCCCTGGCGCCGACTTCGCCGCGCTCGCCAACGAAACCAGCGAGGCCAAGACCGGCGGCGCGCTCGGCTGGGTGGCGGAAACCCAGATCCGGCCGGAAATCCGCAGCCAGGTGATGGCGCTCGCCAAGAACGCGATCGCCGAGCCGATCAGGCTCGACGACGGCTGGCACATCGTCAAGCTGATCGACACCAAGGCCGCCTACACGAAAACCTTGCCGGAGGTGCGCGAGCCGCTCACCCAGCAGATGCGCAGCGAGCGCGCGGCGGCGCTGCGCCGCGCCTACCTCGCCGAGCTGTTGAAGCAGAACCCGCCCGTCATCAACGAGCTCGCGCTCTCAAGCCTGCTCGGCGGCCCGACGCCGGCGGCGCGGTAGCCCTCGCGATGGCCGCCATGCCGCCCATCGCCGCGCCGGCCCCGGAGCTGATGCTGACCGCCGGCCGGCTCCGGACGCTGCTCGCGATGGGCGGCTATCGCGGCGCCGTGGTTGCGACCTGGCGGCGCCATGTGCTGCCGGCCGGGTGCCGGGTCTCACTGCAGTTCGGCGATCAGCTCGCGCGCGATGGCGACGGCCCGACGCATCTGGTGATCCGGTGCAGCCTTCAGCTCAACGGCGATGACGCGCGCCTCGGCGAGGTGACTTACTGGCAGATCCGCAAGGTGCTGCCGGCCACGGTCGATGGGCATCGCGTCCATTTCGCACTCGACACCGATCTGTTGCTCGGCAGCACGATCCGACTGGACGAGGTTCCGGCGCAGGGCGCGGCGATCGTTCGCCATCTGCGGCTGCTGATATCGGATGCGCGGTCGACGCTGACGCATCTGCCCGTCAACGACCGGCTCGGCGATGACGCGGCTCCGCCGGTGCTGCGGATCGAGGCCCAGTTTGCCGCCGACCTCGCCGCCGGCCGCTCCGGTCTTGTTCTCCCCGCCGGGCCAGCGGGTGCGCCGGTCCGCACCACCACGCGCCACGTCGGCATCGGCATCGCCGCCTGCGATTGCCTGACGGATCTGATTCTGCCCGAGCTGGCGCAGGCGGTGCGCGCCATGATCGCGCAGGCGCGATCGGCCCGCTCGCCGGAGGCCGCGCCATGGCCCTCGCGCGTCCTGCCCGCCAGCGCCGCCTTCTGATGCCGATGACGCAACACAAGCCATCGGCATTCCGCTGCGATTGACGATCCCATCACCCACAAGCCTACGGAGTTTTCCAATGTCCGATGCCACGATCACCAAGCTGACCCTCGAGAGCCTGCGCGATCTGTTTCAACTCGCCGGCTATCGCGTCGAGACCCTGACCGATCCGGTCGCGGGCCTCTCGTATCTGCGCTCCGCGACCAACGGGCTCGCGTTCGACGTCCGCCCCGGCAACCGGATCGGCGGCGAAGAGCAGGGCTTCCTCGATGTCGCCCTGATCGCCGTGCTGCAGGTGCAGGGCGAACTGCCGCTCGAGGTGGTCAACCGCTGGAATGCGACCCGCCGCTTCGCGCGCCTGCAACTCAGCCCGCCGTTCCTCGCGCTGTCGCTCGACGTCTCGGTGGCGGGCGGCGTGACGCAGACCAACCTGCGCGCCCAGATCGAGATCTGGGATCACCTGGTGCAGCAGCTCGTCGGCTATCTGCGCGACGAACTGGCCAGCCTGGCCAGGGCCAAGGCATCGAATGCGCCCGCTGCCGGCGCCGTGTTGCCGACCCCGGCCGCCGAGCGCGACCGCGGCGCCGAGACCGATGCGCCGCACACCGTCCAGTAGCCGCGCCAGATGCGGATGAAGCCCGCGATCCATCCCGGCCGAGGCCGCATCTGTTGGCGACAACGTGCGCGCGGGATCGGCGCGGCGCTCGGCGCGCTTGCCGTCTTGCTCGCGGCTGAGTCAACCTCGGCCAGGGCCGCGCCCGACGTGGACGGCTGGCTGAATGCGGCCCCAGCGCCGGCGGCGTGGCAGGACTTCGCCAAGCGCCTGCAGCTTCGCTTGCAGGAGCGGCTCGCGTCGGACACGACACCGGCGCGCCGCTTCCATGACGCGATCGCAAAGCGTGCACCTGATGCCGGGACGGCGCCTCCGTCGATTGTCGTGCGCGTATGGGCGATGCCCGATGGCAAGGTCCAGCGCATCGAGTTGGAAGGTCTCGACGATGACGCTTCGCATGATCTATCCGCGCTTCTGATCGGGGACGGCGTCGGCAGCACCCCGCTCGACATGCCGCAGCCGCTGCGTATGCGGCTCTCCTTGCGTCCGAAGACACGCGTGGAGGATTGATTGGGCGAGCACAGGCATGGCGGCTGGCGCTGCCGGCCACGTTGACGGCGGCGGGGCGGAGCCGGCCGCGCGCGATACGAGCTGCATTTTTTGCCCGGGAACACTCGCCATACGCGCTTGCCAAGGCCCGGACCGAACAGTAGAAAGACCCGTAGCGAGGCGGCCATCTGCCATCCCGCCCGCTGCCAATTGCTCCGGTCATAGACTTAAACTATTGATGCCGTTGAGCAATTCTTGGGGAATGGTGTAACGGTAGCACATCGGTTTTTGGCCTATCTAATTGATATTCCTAACGTAGTTTTGCAATCAGCCCCATTTTACAACCGCCTATTTCCGGGCCTCTCTGAGGTTTTTGCAAAACCCTCTAACCTGAATCCTTCACAAGCCTCAGTCGGTTTTGACCGTCGGCACCAACCTTCATCTGATCTCGGAACCGCATGTAGTGTTCGACGTTCTGGCGGGACATGCCGATGTCGTTCGCGATCTGGTCAACGTCATAGCCTTGCTCGGCTCGGGCGAGGATGCCGGTACCGCGTAGGCCGTGGATGGTCGGATGGTCCTTTTCCTCGGGGTCGATATCCCAATCGTATTTTTTCACCTGGGCGGCAACCCATTCCTTCCAGCGCTTGCATAGCTGCTTGCCTTCCGGGGTGTCGGCGAGCCAGCGGCCCCAGCGCGCCCGCAACCCGTCGGCGGTGTACTGCGCTCCCTTGGGCGAATAGAGGTACAGGTCATCTCGGAATCGGTCGATCGGTTTGAGCCAGCGCGAATTGGTGTAGGTGACCGGCGTTTCGGCCCATCGATCCAATTCGAGCGCGTCAGTGGTCGACAGCGGGATGTGGAAGGACCGGCGGCGCTTCCGCGTCTTCTTCGGCCGGCACCAGATGCCATTGTGCTCGCGAAATTCCGGCCCCATGCGGATTAGGTCGCTGCCGCGCTGGCATGTCATGATGCCAAGCCGCTCCATCCGGACAAGATCAGGCCACGCGTGCAGCCGCACGTATTCGACAACCCACGCCGGCCAAGGCACATGACCGCGATCGGGAATTTCGAGGTCTTTCACCTTGTCGAACGGATTGAGTTTGGCGAGGTCCAGCGGGATAGCCCAATCCCAGATGGTGCGCCCGACGGAAAGCATCTGGTTCGCCATGACCGGCGTTTCCTTCATCGCGTCGCGCGCGGTCTGCACGGCGAGCGGCGTTAGATCGTTGACGGCTACCAAGCCCCAAGTCTCGCGGTCCTCGAAGCGCCGCATGTGCACTTCGTAATTCGTCCGGGTGCCGTCGCCTAAGCGTTTGAATTCATCGCTGTCCCGATAGCGCTCGATCAGGGCTCCGATTGAGCCGGGTGGGCAGGCCGTCGGCGTTTCCTTCTGCCGGCGTTCCACCTCTTTCCAGAAAGCCACCGGCTTCTTATCGGCGTTGGGAAGCGGCATGCGCTCGCCCTCGCGATCAGTGCCGCGGTGAGGGTTCCAATAGTAATAGGTGTAGACCTTACCGCTCTTTTTGCGGACGGTGACCTTCTCAACACCTTCAGGCAGCGGAACGCCTGTTTCCCGACTTTTTGCCAAAGTTCATTGCCCCTGTGATCGCGGCATCTGTCGTGTCCGCGGCCTGCTTTCCTGATAGCTTACGGTCGACGTCGGCCCAACGCCAGCGCGGCGCTCCGGATGGGAACGCATCGCACGGCGGCGGCAGCCGGCCTTCCTTCACCCATTGGTCCCAAGTGTCAGGCGAGATTAGCAATTCCGCCGCGCCGGTCTCGCGGTTGACATACGCCGGCGTGCGGTCGCCACGTAGCAGATTTTCAGTCTTGCGGAGCGTCACTTCGATTCCCCGTGCTGCTCGGCATATTTCGCGCGCTGTAGGGCGCGGTTGGTGATGCGCGAGCGCTCCTTGTTCAATTCCTGCCATCGAACTTTCGCCGCGTCGGCCTCGGCGATGGCCGCAACTTCCTCTTCCGTGAGGAATTTGCGCCAATCCCATTTGGGCTCTTTCTTCACGTAAAACCCGGTCACGGCTGGCCTGCCTTCCCGCAATATCCGACTGCTACGGAATTGCCGTCCTTACCCTTCTTAAATGCCGGATCGCGATTCCAGCGCCAAGCCATGCATTCCGCGCCGATGCAGCAAGAGGACTCATAGTGGACGCGGTCAGCGGTCGCGACGGGTCCAAGAGTCTGCGGGCACATCTTTGTCGTGGCTTCTTCAACGGTCAGGATCATGGCCTCGCCTTTCGGTAGTCGTTCTCCATCCCGCATGAAGGGACGTCGTCGATCGTTGCTGCCGGCGGTTCGCTTGGCTTTCCGTTCAACGCTCCGTAGATGTCGAGCGCGCAGGCGGTGTAAATGCGCGCGCTCTCGCGGTGCAGATACCATTCATCGTCTGCGGATGATTCCATTTTGGCGGCGGCGTCGAGGTGCAACCGGGCGCTCTTGCGCCAGCGTTCGACTTCGGCGCCGACGGCTTCGAGCCGGCTGCGGAGCGCTGCAAGCTCCTCGTTCTCGCGCGCTGCGGTGCGGAGGCTGTCAACCATCAACGCCATGTCTTCATCGGTGAAATTGAAACCGGGCGAGGCATCGTCCAGCTTCAAATGAAGCGCCATCGTGTCAGCGAGCCGAGTCCTGGCGCAGGGTGATTTCCCGTTCATTTCAGTGCCTCGCAATCAGGCCAAGGATGCCGCCGGCAATCATGCCGATGAAGAGTCCCTTTTGGCCGCCGATTAGATAGGTCAGCCCCAGAAAGATCAGGCAACCGGCGCTCACTCTTTGATCCTCCAAATCATGCAATAGGCGGCGAGCGCGGCGATGAACGCCAGCGCTTCTTCTGGTGTGACGTGATCGATAATCACAGGGTCGCCTCGATGTGATCGGCGATCAGGTCGAACGGCACGCCCTTGTCGTTCATGTGCCAAAGGTCGGTGCAAGCCTTGGCGCTCCCGACAACTTCGTGGAATTGCCGATATCCATCGGCGCTATATCCGTTGTTCGTTATCCGGTGGCCGATGCGCCGCGCCAGAACGCCTAGGCAGCAATATCCGCCGGTCTTTGGATCGTAGAGCCGACCAATGTTCTGGGTAAATTTGCCGCTGCGAAGGTCGGCAACCCATTCCGATTTAAGTTTCGCGTCCATAGTCAGCCTCCTACTTCTGTCGGCTCCACGCCGAACACCTTGAGATAAACCCGAGTCAGTTGGTCATATGACGCGGCTCGATTGCGAAGCTTCTTCCCGCCGTCGTCGTCCTTTGCGATCATGCGTCGAACGTCTTCCGCGCCAAGCTGCTCGCGGTAAACCTTCTCGCTGATGTCGCGAATGGCTTCCTGGGTGAAGAAGGGCCGATTGTTCTTCTCGGTCACGTTCCGACGACTCCTGTGATTGCGGTCGCTGCGGCTTCGAGTTTGGCGACGATGTCGGGATTGATGTCGTCATCCCAACGCGTGGCCTTGATGATCTCCTGGGATTCGGAAAATCTCTTGTAGAGGGCATAGCGCGCCTTCTGCTGCGCGATCTCCTCCTCGGCGGCATCATCCCAAACCCGAACCTCTCCGCGGAAATAGCTTCCCTCGCCCGTCTGGTAGGCGGTCCAATGCTTCGTCATTCCGCCGGGGCTGTGCGGCCGATATTGCTGCGATGATCCGCGCAGAACGAAATTGCCGTTCTTGTAGCTTTTCTCCACAAAGCCTTCGGTGAAGGTGTCGGGGATGTGGCTCCATCGCGATCCAGAGACGCGGATTGCTACGCGTGTTCCCGGCAGGAATGGTGAGTCCTTCGGAGGTGTCCGCATGGATCAATCCTCCTCGCCAAGAACAAGCTTCCAATCGGCATCGCCGAACGTGAGGTAATTCCGGAGCGCTTCGCGGGCGTGCTCCACCTTGATGCCGTGATATTCAGCATCGCAATCCGGATAGAACAGGAAATACAGTTCCGGGGTCTTGGCTGCGTTGATGGTGTGCGGGCCAAGGCCGCCGATCAACTCCGCGGTGCCGCCAATGCAGGCCGCCGTCCCGCATTTATGCGGCATGAACCATTGGGCCATGTTGAACTCGCCTGAGAATTGATGGCTGTACGGCTCAGACCAATCCACCGGCTTAAGGTCGGTCGGTTCAACGTGGCGAATGAGGCCGGACTCGAACGCGTCGAGCGTTTTAATCAGAGCGTCGCGCACTGCCGGTTCGATCCGGAGCACTTCTGCTGATAGATAGTTCGTCATTGTCCGTTCTCCTCGATATCCGGCCGCCATTTGTTGATCGGCCTGGAAGCGTTGTTCTGGCGCGGTCGCTTCTCGAAACCGCGGGACTGGAAGGCCTTCTTTTTGCGCTCCAATCCGAAACTCTTTTTCAACACGCGATCGGCCTTCACCATGCGCGGATTGTCTTCCTTGTGGGTCTTGGCGCTCGAACATGGGACGCGGCACCAAACGCCGCAGTTCTCAAGCGTCGGCTCTCCTCCAAGCCCATCCGGCGTAAGGTGCTCGTACTCGATATTTCCGGGGCGGAGCGGCTTCCCGCAGTTCTCGCACTTCGGGATTCCGTCCGGTTTGCAGCACCGCGCGAACGCGGCCTTGCGGACCGATAGCGGAAACTCTTTCCGCTCTGTGCCGCGCAGTTTCATTTGCCGGCATCCTCATCCGGCAACGGCATCGAGAGCAGTTCGGTCAGCTTCGCGTCGAACTCACCGGGCTTCATCTTGCCCTTGTTGCGGTGCTCCACCGCGCGCCATGCAAGCCTCATCCATGCAAGCTCTCGTGCGCGCGGCGTGCCTCCGACCATTTGAATCGCCTCGGCGTGCCGCGAGTGCAGGGACATGGCCTTGTCCCGCCGATTCATCATGCAGGTTAGGTACGTGTGGCGCCAATCGTCCGAGAGTCCTTCGTCTCCTGGCTCGCGTTCGGGAATAGTGCCAGCGGCCGCGCCCGCTTCTCCCGTCGCGGCCGCTGGTTGATCCGTACGGGCCTCATCGTGGTTGGCAGCCGTTTGCGATTGCTGCCCGTACGAATTTAGTTGTCGCTCGATGTCCGTGAACTTCACGCCCTGTTGAGTGCCGAAAGCGTCTATCAGGTCGAGGAACATGGTCATTTCCGGAGTCGTGAATTGCGAGGTGCGGTATCCGATCTGCACAAAACCATCGCCGTCGATGTTCGGGACGATCTTGGCTCGCCTCATGCTGGCGGTGAGCACGTCTTTCCAGTCTTGGTCGGTTAGCTTCTGGCCGTGCCAGACCACTTGATTCGCGATGTCGGCGAGCCGGCCCCACATGAGGTCATTCTGCTTGAGCGACCGGGCCGGAGCGGCGCGAACTTCGAGACGTGATCCAATGGGCGCGCTCTCCAAGATTTCGCGCGCCTTCTGGCGATCGACGACGGAAAGGATTGTGAGCACTGCCCGTTGACTCATGATGGCTTCACCGTTTCATAAGGATCGAGGTCGAACCGCCGGCAAAGCTCGGCGGAGTATGTCGAGCCAAGGCCGAACGTTTCCATGACGGCAACCCATCGCGGGGAGCCGCGCCACGGGGTTTTATTGCTGCGGGCTCCCTTCACGGCACGCCGCAGCAATTCCTCATCTGGAATGCTGTCGACGCTCATGCTGCGACCTTGAGATACTTCTTGCGGAGAACGCGGGTCTCAATATCAACCTCGTGCTCGAAGTCGCGCACGATGGACTCGGCCTCGGCAATCCTCTTCGCGTCGCGCAAGGTGCGAACGACGAAAAGCTGCATCGCCTCCGGAAAATCCGGGTGGAACGAAACGAAGTCGCACCACACTCGGCCTGGGTTGCAGGCAAAATTCCAATCGATTTGCTTGACGTATTCGCTCGGAACGGTACCGGCTTCGAGATATTCCAAGTGCGTCGCCGCAATCGGACATTTGATCTCGACAAGCCCATCTTCGCCCACGAAACCGTCAGCGCTCGCGCCAGCCATCGGAATTATCGGGTGGTCGACGAAACCGATTTGCCGCACGTCACAACGCCGCTTCAATTCGTACTCGCTGCGGGCGATCGGTTCCTTTTCCTGGCCTTCTTTCATGGCCTGGGACGTGAAGAATGGAGCGGTCTTGCCGGTCAGCCGCTCAAGAACAAGCTCGGCCTTGTAGTTCTTCCGGCTGGCGCCCCATCCGGTTTTGGTCCTGGCGCAAACGTCGACAATGCGCGACGCTGTCACCTTGCCGCGGCGGAGTGCGTGCCACTCCTCGCTCCCTTGTTCGCAAATGTGGATGGTCATTTTTCTGTACCTCAGTAAGTGATGGTGACTGCGGGAATCTTGCCCTTGGCGATCAGGGTCACGGCAAGCTTTGCGGCGTCCTGGGAAAGCCCTCCGGAAATCAGCGCGAGCATTGCAGCGCGGTGGATGCCGGCGCGACGGTCGACGTCGCGAGCGCGCGCTGCTGCTTCATCGTCAACCCGCTTGTTTTCCGCCGCGATGCGGGCGCGCTCATAAGTGATGGCTGCCGCTGCATCCTGCTGTGCCTGCAAGGCGGCGGCCTTGTCGCGCTCCGCCTGGGCGAGCGCTTCGGACTTCTCTGCTTCGAGGCGGCGGAGGTCGGCGGCTGCCTTCGCTTCGGCGTCCGCGCGGGCCTTCTCCGCCGCCTCCCTGGCGATGCGCTCCTCTCGGTCCCGGCGTTCCCGCTCCGCCGCTTCGGCGCGCAGTCGCGCCAGTTCGATAGCCTCCGCCTCCGCCTTCTCCGCGACTATTAGAGCGGCCGTGAGGGCCGTTGCCGCGTCCTCGGCCATAACCTCTGCCTTGGGGCCGAACTCTTGCCAGTCGCGCTTCATGAGGTCGCGCAGGCCATCCAAGCGGCTGCGGAGCGCTGCCGAACCGGCGCCAAACAAATCAGTGCTGATTGCATGGATTGCGTTTAGCGCGATCTCGTGAGCCTCAACGCGGGCCTTCTCCGCGTTCTCCCAATCGGTGAGAGGCTTGCGAACTTCGTCCTTCAACGCTTCGAGGCGATCTCGGATAATCCGGCGGTCCGCGTCGATGACGCCGGCAACCTTTTTCAGCTTGGCAACGTGCTCTTTGCCCATCTCGTCGAGCGCGGTCTTGCTGCGCGTGATCTTGTAGGCGAGCGACGCAAGTTCCTTGCGATCGTCTTCGGTGGCGATGCCGGGCCGCTCCATTGCCCGAACATCTTTCTCCAATTTGGAGATGATCTCCTCGACTCCGCCGGGCGCGAAAACCTTCTCGGGCGTCAAAACGTCGATGTTAATCAGGGCGGTGCTCATAGCGGACTCCTCATCGAAACCAGCTTGGCCCTGGCCTTCTCGAAGTTCTTCGAGGTGATGTCTTCGAGGGTGGCGACGTGGCAGGCCTTGCAAACCTTCGCCTCATCGGCGCGAACTTCCGCGATCAGGTCGCGCAGTTCTTTCAGTTGCGCCGCGGTGATTTCGTGGGCTGGGTTCTGGTCGCCGGCTGCATTCCCGTCGTCGTCTGAGCCAATCGCGATGTTGAAAATCATTTTCAACAGGTACCGCTGGCCGTACGTCATGGCGGAGCCGGCGGCGTGCGTCTTGGTCATCACGTCTCCGCCCCTGGCTCCCTTGCCATCGGCGGGCATGTCGACCTTGTATTTCCGGGTGAAGAGTCCCTTGGTCGCGTAGCAGACGACGCGAACCATCTCGGGGTGCGGGCTATCCTCGGTGTCGTAGGAGAGGCCGAGACCTTCGCCCGTGTAGATCGGCCGCAAAGCCTTATCCAAGGCGAAGTAAGTGGCGTAGCGGCTCTTTGTCGACGGGTTGGAAGCGTCCGCCGCGACGGCGCGCATTTTCCCTTGAACGATCGACATGGATTCGTTGAAAGCCTGCTCGGCCTGCTGCGCCCGGAAAAACTCGAGCCGGTCGAACAGCTTTTCCATCTTCACGATATCGACGGACGGGTCACGCGCGGCGCGCTCCACCATCGCAATCATTGAGACGATGGGGTCTTGCGCCTGCTGCTGCATCGCCGGCACAAGCGACGCCGGTCCCTGGATGGTCAATTGATTCATGGCTACACCAGTGCTGCGAGGATGAATGCGCCAGCGAACGCGAGCGCGAGCGAAAGCTTGAAATCGAGCGTCATCGGAGCAAATCCCCGATGGCATGCGCGAGCGTCGCGGCGTTGATGACGACGGCCCAAAGCAAAACCGTCACGGCGATGGTTGCGAGATGGACGTATCCCTTCCGAAGCGGTCGGCGCATGGCTGACTCCGAGATGCGAGGGGCCTTCCGCCCTCTCGCATGCGAGGGCGGTTGTTGTGGTGTTTCGAGATTTCGAAGTGGTTAGAAGCGGGTCGGCGCTACTTCGCGGTCCTTCGCGCGCTTAACCGCGCTGCGCAGTACCTTCTCCCAGAGCGGAGCGCCGACGGCGAGGTAATTGCGGAGAGCCTTCGCGGCCTGCTTTACCGTGATGGCGCTGAACGGCAGTCCGCCGGAATGCGGGTAAAACAGCTTTGCCAGTTCCAGATTGTCGTTCATGGTAACGTCAGTAAACTTGACCCCGCCAACCAATTCTGCCGTTCCGCCGATGCATGCGACAGTGCCGCAATCAGTTTTCTTCTTCCAAACCCGCATATTGAACAGGCCATCGAAAGAATATCGGCGCTTGCGTTCGCAATCGATCGCGATCGGCGGCGGATCAACGTGCTTCGCCTTGCCCCCTTCGAGCAGGCGAAGGGTTTTCACCAAAGCATCTTTCTGTTTTTGGGTGATGCCGAGCGTTTCCGCCGTCTTGAATCGTGCCGCCATGTTAGACTCCTGCCGTTGCGTGCTTGCGCAAATCGCGCGTGTGATCGTGGTGCGCGGCCGCATGGTCGGGCTCGTCTCTCATTTCCTCGCCATCCTGGCGAAGAACATCCAAGCGTTCGGAAAGGTCGGTGATTGCGGACAACCGAGTGCAGCCGAAACCCTTCAAGCCGTCGCGGTCGTCTGCGAGCACCGCGGCATATCCGCCGGCAATCGGGACAATCCCGGTCACCACCGTTTCACCCGACACGCGGAAGAAATGCTTGCGCTCCTGTTCCAAGATCATCGTTCCTCACTGAGCCGCTTGCAGCGTGCCGGCCTTGGCCAGTTCGCGATGAAACGCGGGATTGCGGACGAACTTCGCGGCGTGCTCGAAAGCGAGTTGCCGGGCTTCATTATCGCGGCCGGCGCACACTGCCGTCTTCCAACGCTGGTACGTCTCGCTGTAGCGATGCGGAATCTTTCCGTATTTGCTGTAGGGAGAACGGGACTTCGTTTTCTTCGTCAAACTCACTGCTGCCACTCCTCAGAAAAAAATCGCGTAGGTGAGGAGCGCGAGCGCGAGAACAGCGTCAGCTATGACGACAAGAGCAAAGCTCTTGAGCGTGAAAATCTTTTTTGTCTGCATCATCGGTCCCCACCGATTTCATCGGACAGCACCGCGCCGCCGATGGGCAAACTAATAGTGATACTAAAAGCAGATCGCAACATGAATCTCAGTGATACTATAAAGAATGTCGATCACGGTTCGGTGACGGCCCTCCGGCCGGCTTGACGCGGCAATAGTGACTCTATTAGCCAACCGCTCCCGGTGACGATTCCCCTAGCGGGTTGCCGGTAGCGCAGGGTGTGAGGGATTTCCCTTGTCGGATGTGCTGCTAGGAAAAACGCCGAGACAGGCTGACTCGTCCCATTCCGTCTCCCATCGACAGAATGAACGCGGAGGCCAATGTCTTCCTCACTTTCCTCACTGTAATTCAGTGAGGGGGGTAAGGGGGGTGTTGGCTTCCTGAACCCTTCCGAGCAACCCTCGACAGAGACTCAGAAAGTAAGAGATTCAGAGTCTTAGTTATGGAGAGAGGCTCGTGAGCAAATTTCTGATCCGGAAGAAGGGCGCGAAGGTCCGCGCGCACATTTGGAGCGAGTCGCGGAAAGATACTGCGTGCCGCATGTGGTCGACCGGCGGGCTCAAGCGTCACCGCTACGCCGTGACCGAATCGCGTGGTGATTTGGAGATTTGTGCAATGTGCGCGCAAAAATCGCTTGAGTCGGGCGATTCACGAATCGCTGAAGTGGCGCACGAGAGAGTCGCTCTAACCGGCCTCGGGCTCCCGATTGAGGAGCCGCCTCGCCAGCCGATCCTCTGGGAGGATTAGGCTAATTCAGGCTGCTCTTGCCGGTGATCGTCTTGGCGATCTCAAGAATTTTCTGGCGGTCGGACGGCTCGGCCGTTTCCCAGATGGCCCAAATGGCCGAATCCTCGGTGGGGTCGACCATCAATAGTTGACCGGGCGTGCACTGTAGCGCCTCGGCGATGGCGTGCAGTCCCTTGTCCGAATAGCCCTGCTTTCCCTGCTCAAGCTGAGAAATATTGCCCACTGTCATGCCGGCGCGCTCGGCAAGCTGCTCCTGGGTCAAGCCGCGGTACTTCCGCCATTGCTTGACGTAATTGCGCCTCCAAGGGCTCGGGCGCGGCGCAGCACGGCTCTGAATCGTTTTTTTACCCATACTAAACATTTGGAACTATCAACTCGTCGCTTGCCACATAGCATCACTAAAAAGTTGGCTTGAAAGCGAATTTTAGTAATGCTATTAGTACGCCATGAAACTAACCGACTGGTTGAGACGAGAAGAACGACGGCGCTCTGCATTCGCCGCGAGTGTCGGCGTGTCGCCCGCGACGATTACCGGACTGTGTAACGGTACGGTCTGGGTCGGTAGGGAGCTCGCCAAGCGGATTCTCGATGAGACCAATGGCGAAGTGACGCCGAACGATTTCCTCTTTGAGGAACAGCTTGGGGCGGCTCAATGACTTTGATGGCTCTCCATCATCTGGGCGAGGTTGAAAGCTTGCTCTGCCACGTGCTGGCAAGTCCGCCCGATCTGCATCAAGTGTTCGGCGCGGACAACCTTGCTGAACAGCCAATGCACCTGTCCGTGACGCCGCGCATAGTACGTGACCCGCACGTTCGGCCCATCGATTTCCGTTGTTACGCCGGTCACGTAATATTCCGGAAGTCCAAAAGTATCCGGAATCAAGTCTTGTTCCTGCATTCCCATGCGGTGTCTCGTTCGTTCTTTTTTGAAGTTCGCGAACGGTCTGGGATAGATCGGCAGGTTTCAAGTAAACTCTACGATTTTTATATCTGGAATGCACTGGCGGCCTCTCTGTCTGTTGGTGTTGCCCTCGAAATCGTTGCGGGGGTTGCGCTATGGATGCAGTAAGCCGACTGATTCCAAAGGAAGCAAGACCTGGCTCGGAAAGGGCTTTCCGAAGTTCGGCAAAGCCGGGCGTGATTGATTCGGTAACCGCGATCGTGGCGCGGGTTGCTCAGAAGCTTTGGCCGGTGAAAACCGATTGGGCTTTGCGCCACAAGACGGGCGCGAGCGATCGCATGTGCCGATACTGGCTAGAAAACAAATACAGCCTCTCGTCTGACGCACTTGCATGCCTGCTGCGCAGCGATGAGGGTTTCCAATTCCTTGAAGCCATCATGGGCGACGCAACACCGCTCTGGTGGATCGACTTCAAGCGAAGCGTGAAAAGAGCGGAGTTGCGTCGCCAGCAAGAGGAGTTGGCGAAGGCGATCGAGGAAACCGGATAGGGGCCGGCGCTCTCTTCCTTTCTCAAAACATAGTCCGACTTGCGTAGCGCTGCCGCGCGCTTTGCGGCGTGAGTTCGTGCGGGGGCTCAACAGTGCTGAAAAACATCTTCATCAACTTCGCTGATTGGCTGGCGATCTACGCGAAGCGAAGGGCGCATTGGTGGCTCAACGTTTCGCGTCGGTTTGCGGACTTCGCCGAGGCCATCCAGGCGGGCGTATCCATCGATCAAATCCAAAAAGAACGGGAGCATTGAACTATGCATGGGCCAAGCGAATGGGATGACAAAGCGGTTGGGTTGCTCGAAAGCTATGCCCCGCTTTTCACGGCAAGCGAAATTGCAAGCCGGCTCGCGGCGCATGGGTACGACTTCACCCGCAGCGCCGTCATCGGCAAAATGCGCCGGCTCCATGTCGCCACGCGCGGCGGCGACGTGAAGAAGCGCAAAGCCCCGCTGCCTTCGCCTAGTGCCGTCGCGGCGTTCGAGCCGCGCCTCGTGCCGTTCCTGGCGCTGGAAGATGGCGAATGCAAATTCGAGTGCAGTCCACACGATACGCCGACAAATGAGTTCGTGTTCTGCGGCCTTCCTCACCTTGATGACGACGGCATGCCGTATTGTGCCTATCACCGCTCCATCGCTCGGAGGTCGGCGGCGTGAGCGCGTCTGTTATCCGGAGCGGGCGCTATGTGGCGCCCGGCATGGGTCCGTCCGTGCACGAACTGCGCGAGCGCGACATGCTGACTCTGGCGCCGCAAAGGGTCGCGGAGATCGGGCGCGCGAAGCTGATTATCTCGGCCGTGCTCTCGCTGCACCGGATGCACCGCGACGACTTTTTCGGGCATAGGCGCGATTTGCATCTGGTCGCTGCTCGGCGCGACGCCGCGCATCGGCTGCGCGAGGCGGGATTCACGTCGGGGCAAATCGGCCGAATCCTCAAGCGCAACCACACAACGGTGCTGAATTATTTCGACGGGCTGCGGGACGGCAAACGCCGGCGACTCAACGAGCGCGCGGTGCTGCGTCATGTCGATCCGGAATTGAGAGAGCCAATCCAGATGATCGCGCAGGCGGAGGGCGTCACGCTCGAAATGCTTATCGCGCAGTGGGTCGGTGAACGGGCTCGCTATGAAATCGGTCGGGCTGAAACTGCCGATAAACGAGAGGAGAAGTGAACGTGTCGAAAAGTCAGAACATCAAGCCGCCGGTTTCGGCGGAGTTGCCGCCGGAGAAAATCATCGACTTGGCGGAGATCGAAACGTTGTCGGGCGATATCCGCGACGCGCTGTTGACGCATGTGCGATCGATCAAAGTGCCGTGGGCGATGCTGGCGGAGGATGAGCAACAGGAAGCAATTGACGCCATCCAGAAAACCGCGATCGACGCTGTTCGCCGCGCCGCTGGCCTGATGGCGCAGCAGGGTTTCCCGCATATCGTCGTGAAGCTCAACAAGTGGCTCGTCAAGGATTCGATCAAGATGGAAATCGAAACCTCCGCCCTGGTCGACAGCATGGCGAAGTTGGCTGAGCACGGCAATTCGTCGGCGATGCTGATCCTGTCCGACCCGACGGTTTACCTCGGCGAACGCGCGCCGGCAAAGGCGGACAAGGATCAACCGGACCTTCCTGGGACAACGGACGATGACGACTAAGCCGGGGGAGCGCAGCTCGCGCACCCTGCACATTCCGGCGCTGAGTCTCGTAGACGAGGGACTCATCGCCGCTTTGTGGCGCCGCGGGCTGAACACGGCGGAGATCGCAAAGCAATTGCGGCTCCGCGAACATACGGTGGCAAATCGTCTGCCTGATATCCGGAGAACAGTCCGTGTCTAACGAAAAACAAATCCTGTGCCCGTGCTGCGGGCAATCTATGCACCTGGGCGATGGGCTGTCGTGGAGTCCCGATACTCGGCAATTGCTCGGTACCAGCTATTCGACTCGGCTCACGCCAAGCGAAGCAACCATTTTCGATGTGCTGTGGAAGTCAGCGAAAAATGGTCGGGTTGTAACCCGCGAAAAACTATTCGATGCGCTTTATTGGAATGATCCGAACGGCGGGCCGGACTGGAAAACGGTCGACGTTCTTCTGTGCAAGCTGCGCAAGAAAATCGAGTCGTCCAACGTGGAAGTCATCACGGTGTGGAAGGAAGGCTATTTCCTTCGTGTCCGTCTTGAGCCGGGCGAGATGCTGCCGCGCCGCAAGTATTCGGTGTCGGAGGTCCACCACAATGCTTGAGGTGATGATTCAGCTTGCGGGTGCTCCGCAGGGCAAGGGCCGTGCTCGGTCATTCCTCTACAAGAAAAAGAAAACCGGAAAGCTGGCCGTGGGCCACCACACGCCGGAAAAGACGGTCACCTATGAGGGGATGATCCGGACGAAAGCAATGGATGTCATGGCCGGCCGCGCTCCGATCGTCGGGCCTTGCGAGATGAAGCTGCGGGCCGTGTTTCCGGTACCGCAAAGCTGGTCGAAGAAAAAGCGCGCGCTCGCCCTGGCTGGCGCTATTCGTCCGACGAAAAAGCCGGATATCGACAATATCCTGAAGGCCTGGAACGACGCTTTCAATACCGTCGTGTTCGTCGATGACACGCAAGTGGTGCAGGGTTTTTACGTCAAGGTCTATGGCGAGGTTCCGCAAGTCCTTGTGACAGTCCGCGAGATTGTTGAGCGGGTGGAAGCATGAGCAAGATTCGGTATCAGCCGACGTCGCGCGAAGCGTGGCGCGATTTTCTTCCGGTCTCGGCCGAGCTGGATCGTCTCATAATGGAGTGCCTCACAAGGGCAAGTGAGGGGGGCCTGATCTGTCAGGAAATCGAGACGCGCATTTGCCGCTCGCACCAAGCTGTCTCTGGCAACCTTCGCCATCTTGTCGAGCGCGGCGCGGTGAAGCCAAGCGGCCTCTATGGAACGACTGAGGCGGGCCGCAAGGCGATTAGGTGGACGGTTGCCTATAACGAGCCGGTTAAGCCCCAAATGGAGATGTCGCTGTGAACATTCTCGAAGCGCCGACGGTCGGCGATCTGATCGAGGCTCTTGTTGAACGGGGCTTGCGGGTACGGGATGCGCACGATGCCATTGCGCGGGCCATGACGCTTGCTCCGCCGCGCTCGAAAAGGAAGCCGGTACAATCCACGCTCTTTCCCGATGGCGCTCCCACGAAGCCCCGCAAGGTCAAGCACCGCTGGCCGGAAGGGTTCTCTTTGACGGCGGATCGAGTCGCCTATGCGGCGGATCGCGGCTTCACTCCGCAGGAAATCGCTCGGATGTGGACGAAGTTCCAAAACGGCGCGCACGCGAACGCGCGGGAATATGCCGATTGGCCGGCGGCGTGGCGGACGTGGGTGGAAAGAGATGTCGAGTATCGCCAGCGCGAGGCGGAAAAGAACGGCGCGCGCGAAGTCATGGATAGGAGGTATTGATGCTGCCGGCGAAATGCCTTTCCCTGATTCAGCCCTGGGCCTGGGCCGTGGTGTACGGCGGCAAGCCGATCGAGAATCGCTCCTGGCGCGATGACAATCCGGCGCTGAAATTCCGCGGCCGCGTCGCCATCCATGCGTCAAAGGGGATGACGCGCACCTATTACGACGCGGCTCGCGGGTTCATGTCGCAACTCGGCGTGCGCTGCCCGGCGGCGATCGATCTCACGCGCGGCGCCATTATCGGAAGCGTCGAAATCGTCGACGCGGTCAAGCAAAGCGATAGCCCGTGGTTCTTCGGCTATTGGGGTTTCGTGCTCCGCAACCCGGAACCATGCGAGCCGATTCCTGTGGTCGGGCAACTTGGTTTCTTCGATTGGAAGCGGGCCGATATCGAGCCGCCGGCTCCCACCAAATGGATGCTGAAAGATGCGGAGCGCGTCGGATATCTTCCGGGAGTTCAAGATCATCGAGAAGTCGAGCCGGGGCGGTCAATTCTATACGACTTGTCCTGAATGCTCGCACAAGCGGAAGGCTGGAAACCGGAAAAAGCCCTGTCTTAGCGTGAAGGTCGATTCGGCCGGCGTGCAGTTCTTCTGCAACAACTGTCCGCACCAAGGCGGCGCGTTCTTCGATCAAGCCAAGGGGGCTTCCCGGCCCTCCCACAAGGGCGTGCGCAAGCCGGCGCCGCCGAAACGTTCAATTGCGAGCTATTACCGATGAGTCACGTCCTGGGCGAGGTCGCGATCAATGCGATGGAGAAGCGCGGCATCAATCCGGAAACGGCGATGCGGCTCGGTGCCTATTCCGGCCGCTGCGTCTATGTGCAGGATGAGCAAACCGGAAGGCAGAAAATCGACCATGTCGAGCCTGATCCGGAGGGCAACATTCTCGTGTTCCCGATTACGGAATACGGCGTCACGGTCGGCGAGAAATACCGCGGGCCGAACAAGTTCTTTTTCCAGAAACCGGGCGGCAAGCGCACATTCATCAACGGCGACGTGTTGGACGATCCATCGCTCTGGGACGGTACCAACGCTCTAACCATCCTTGAGGGTGAGCCCGATCTCTTCACCGCGATCGATGTCGGATTCCCGATCTCGGTTTCCGTGCCCGATGGCGCGCCGACTCCGCCGGCTGATGAGAATCGGGAAAAGCGGGATGGGGAGGAGCGGGACGACTCAACGGGCAAATTCGAATTTATGTGGATCAACCGGGAGCGGTTGAAGAAAATCAAGCGCTTCATCATTGCGGTGGATAACGACAAGCCCGGCAAGTATCTCGAAGAGGAACTTGTGCGGCGGCTCGGCGCCTCGCGCTGCATGTTCGTCACCTATCCCGCCGGCTGCAAGGATTTGAATCAGGTCCTTATGGAGCACGGGCCGGAAGCCGCGCACGCGGTGCTCCGCGATGCCAAGCCCTATCCCATCAAGGGGCTTTATACGCTTTCGGACTATCCGGAATTGCCGCCGATTGAGACCTATTCGACGGGCTGGCCCACGGTCGATTATCATTACAAGCCGTTTTTCCCGTCGTTCGTGGTGGTGACGGGTATTCCTGGCTCGGGCAAATCGACATGGGTTCTAAATCTGTGCATCAACTTCGCTCGGCTGCACGGTTGGAAGTCGTGCATCTTCTCGCCCGAAATGCCTGTGGTGCCGCACATTCGCGACAAGATGCGCCGCATGGTGACGGGCTCCGACATTGACGACTTGTCGCTGGAATACGCGCGCCGCGCTGATAGCTGGATCGGGCAGCATTTCGTTTTTATCGACCATGACGTTACCGGCGATGAAGATGAGGATTTGACGCTCGAATGGCTTGAGGAGCGCGTGATAGACGCGGTGCTGCGCCATGGAATCCGGGTGTTCGTGCTTGATCCCTGGAACGAAGTCGAGCACGGGCGCGCTCGCGCCGAGTCGGAAACGCAGTACATCAACCGCGCGCTGCGCAAGCTTCGCAAGCTCTCCAAGCGGTACGGGCTGCTGTTCTTCATTATCGCCCATCCGACGAAGAACGTTGTTGATGGCGGCCGTGTGCGCGTCCCTGGCGGGTACGATATCGACGGCTCCGCGGCGTGGCTGAACAAACCGGACCATTTGATTGTGATCGATCTTGATCCGGTGCGGCCTGACGTCACGAACATTCACGTTCGCAAGGTGCGCTTCGAAGGAACCGGCGTGAAGGGTCGCGCCGACATGAAATTCCTCACGGGTTCGAGTCGCTATGTGCTGCTCGATGAAACCAGCGCGGGGGAGATTGCGGCGTGAGAGTCGCTGTTCTGAGAGGGTTGCAAGAGGAGAGTCGGAAGTGAGTAAGCCAGAATATTTCCGCCTTGGTCCCGTGGGCCGGGCACGTCTTGAGGCGATCAAGGACGGCGCTGAGCTGCGTTTGCCGTCAGAGGAGTTGATTCTTGAAATTCTCTCGCGTCTGTCGTGCGGCATTACGATGCAAAATCTGCTCGCGATGGCGATCTCGATGGTTGATGATTGCGGAACGATTGCTGACGCGATCGAGGAAATCCGCAGCGGAGAGATTCAGTTTGAAACTGAGGCTCTGCAATGAAGGTGCTCGTTAAACAATCCGTGGCATTTGGAGGTTCGCCGCGCTGCGGGGGGCGCAGTTGGGGGAATGCGCTATGAGCGTCGTCAATTTCCCGTTTGAAGTCGGGCAAGACGTGCTCGCGCATTCCCCCAAGGGGCCATTCCCGGCCAAGATTTTCAGCCTCGTTCGCCGATATGGGGCGGCTGATTTCGCTGTCGTGATCGACGCGAAGGGCCGCACGCATCACAAGTTCTTTAGGGAGTTGGAGGCAATATGATCGAAGGAATCATAGGCCTTTGGGCAATGGTCGCGGTTGCTATCGCGCTCGCCATCCTGGCCGCAATCATCATAGACGCGTGAGAGAGAAACCATGTTTCGCAACGTCACCTATACGAGTCCCGGCGCGAAAGAAGCGATCAACCTTGATCCGATGCTCGCGCCCTTCAACGTTGCGGTGCAGGTGTTCGTCCCCGCCGGAACAACGGTAGCTTATAGCGTCGAGTTCACCCTTGACGATCTGTCCAACTCGGACGGCTCGCCGAATACCAATGTGCGGTGGACAACCGACCCTCAATTCCCGACTGCCTCCGCCGATACGATCACGGGCAATTACATTGTCCCGATCTCGGCGGTTCGTGTGAACATCGCCTCGATTGCCGGCGGCGGCGTCGAGTTCAAGGTTCGGCAGGCTCTTTCGATCAACTAAAAGGACGGTGACAAGTGACTGGAACGATCTCAATCAAGGGTGTGTCGGAAGAAACCGCGATCTCGTTTATGGACGCTATCAAGGGAATCTCGAAGGCGTCGGGTATCTCGTTCGCTCCGGACCAAGAGCCGGTGACTCCGCCGGTCGGCACGCCGCTCCCACTGCATTCGCGAATCTGCTTCGAGGGTGACAGCATCACGCGCGGCAGCAACGGGCCGACTCATGTCGAGTTCGATCTGATGTTTTCGCAGGGCCGTTTCTATGCGCCGGTCGGGTACAACGAAGCTGTTGGCGGTGAAACCGCTCGCCAGATGGCACAGCCGGCAGAAATCGCGCAGGTGCTCGCGACGAATCCAAAGGTTGTTGTATTCTTGGCTGGTACGAACGATCTCGGCGAAACGTCCGACGATGTTCCGACAATTTTTGCAAACATCCGGACGTGCGTAACGGCCTATCGGCAGGCCGGCGCTCAAGTCGTCAACATCTGCGTTCTGCCGCGTAACGATCCGAAGTGGCAGGGCCTTGGTCCCCAGCGTGAGGCTGATCGGCAGGCGCTCAATGCGATGATCCGCGCGCAAAATGATGTCTTGGTGGTCGACCTCGAATCGGTCTTTGACCCGGCGACGATGACAACCAACAACACGGCGCAAGACAACGGATTGCATCCGAACTATCTCGGCGCGATCACTATCGCGAAGGGCGTTGCCCCGGTGCTCAATTCCTTGATCGTGGCGGATACGCCTATCGCGCATTCGTTCGACGCGTCCAACCTCATGTTGGCCGCGGACAATCCGCAACTGACGGGAACGACGGGCACACACCAGATTGACCCGCCGGCCACCGGCATCATTACGGGGCCTGTTGCTGCGGGATGGGTGCTCGAAACCAACGGCAATTTTACCGTGGATGTTTCGCAGGTCACGCTTAACGGGCAGGACGCTCAGCGTATCGTCGTCTCGGGCAACAACGACACCAAGGGCCGGGCGGTCATTCTCCGCAACACGGTGACTTACTCCGGTGTGGCTGGCGAGCTTTATGAAACGTGGTGGGATTTCCAGCTTGCCGCGGGGTCTCAGAACCTCGAAACGATTGGCTGCTCGTCCGACACCACGCAAATGCCGGTTCTTCCGTTCCCGGTGAACGGTCTTATCGCTTTGCAGGTGATCCCTGGGGATGAGTTGTCTGGCGTGCTTCGGCCGCCGAATACTGCCCCGCTGGCTGCCGCTGATACGTCAACAACCGTACAGGTTTCGCTTGGTTTCCAAGTCGGGGCATGTGCGGCGGATATCACGCTGGCGTCGCCATTCTTCGGCAAGGTTCCGGCCGATCGGTAGTATCCTGGCGCGCGGCGTGGTTATTTCCGCGCCGCGCGCTCTGCCAGTTTCTCCACGTCTTCCGGGCTGATCTTGTATTTTATCATGATCCGGATGAGGTTCGCGGCGCTCTCGGGGATGGCTGATTCGTTGGCAACCCATTTCCGTATTTGGCGATCTCCGACGCCGAAAATACCGGACCGGCCGGCGCTTCTCTGGGATAGCCCAACCTTGTCTAGGGCTGCATCAAATTCCTGGCCGGTCATGGTGTCGTCTTCCTATTGAAGGCAATTTCTAAAAGCGCCTGGCGCTCGGCAATGGCGGTGCAGGGGAGTTTCCCCGGTCCACCGTGTACCCATTTCGACTTGAGTCGCCACCATGTTTTACAGCCTTGGCAACTCGCCATGGCGGCGTCAATGAGGGCGATGGCATCGGGGTTGCTGGTCGGGGGCGGCTGGCCATGCCCTTCTCTTGAATACTCGCATGGGCGGCTCCCTAATGCGTTCCTCTGGGCTATCCGACGCAGTTGCAGGCTACGGGCTTGGCCTTCACGCCTTGCCTGGCGAGTTTCGCCTTTGCCTTGGTGATGGCTTTCCGTGTTGCTGCGGTGAGGTCGGCGCGTTTCATTGACTTGGCGTCGGCGCTGGATACAGAAACGGTCTGGCCGTTGTCGAATCTTACCCAGAAAATTGCGCTCATTGGCTGGCCTCCGCCTTCGCGATCAACTCGCGGGCCTTGTGCAGGTTGAAGCTCGCGAGCGTCGTCACTGAGTTCGCGGCGATCTGCGCGGTAGCGACGTCGCGGTTCTGGATGATGGCGGCCTCCACTTCGGCCGGCGTCATGGCGCCGCGGTAGGCTTGCGAAACTTCGATGTAGCGCAGCGCGCGAGCGAGCGACGCGGCGAGTTCTTGGGTTAGGGTCATGGTATCGTCTTCTTTGTTGCGGAGGGTTTCGTTCTCCTGGCGCAAGCGCGCAACTTCGGCCTTCCAGCCTTCAACTTCTGCATTTGGCATCGGTGTGGCTCCTGATTGATCCTATGGGCAAGCCCGCGCCGATGGTCTGGCGCGGGCTGGGCGGTCTCAAAGCCGGTGGAAGAAATCGGCCAGCAAATCGTCGCGGGACGGAACATCTACACCAAGCCGGGACAGGGAGGATAGGAAAAGGTCGGCCTCGCTTTCAAGCTTGGGGCGGTCGTATCCCTGATATTGTCCCCGGCTGTTGGTGATGGTGCAGTGATCGAGTTCGCGGGTGAAAAACAGGTCAGAGATATTTGCATCGATTGTCGAGGTCGGCGCGAGTGCTGCTTTGGTCATGGTCATT
Source organism: Bradyrhizobium cenepequi (assembly GCF_020329485.1). Lineage (GTDB taxonomy): Bacteria > Pseudomonadota > Alphaproteobacteria > Rhizobiales > Xanthobacteraceae > Bradyrhizobium > Bradyrhizobium cenepequi. Next base: position 50,487 of record NZ_JAGKJI010000009.1, on the reverse strand, counting down.
CCTCGCTGTGGCGGGTTGGGATGCATAAGAGCAGGGTCTCCACGCTCTTGATGCGATAAGCCGGGATGATGGCGGGTTCGTCGCCGATGGACAGAACGGCGTCGTATGTGCGCCGATAGTCGAAAAGCAGTTTGGCGGTGGTCTCTCCTCCGTTGGTGGTCTTGATTTTGACAATCGCGCCTTTGGCGATGTCGATGGAGAAAGGGGCGGTGAACACGGGGCGGCTCCTGGGGTGGCACCCCGCCTTGCCGGCGGGACTCGTTGGTCGTTAAGAGGTCGAACCGGCTTCGATCACTTCGAAGCCTTGGGCGAGGCAAAAATCCTTGAACTTCTCAACGCGCGGGGCAGTGATCGCATAACCGTCGGTGGTCCGGTCCATGTGCCGGGCAATCCGGTTCAGGAAGTGGAAGGTGTTGGTTGACCAGCCATTGGGGCCGCCGGCGTTCTGCACGATGAAAACCTGAGTTTCGGGCGTGTAGCCAAGCAAATTCAGTTTTTTGAGATTGATGCGTCCCTTGATCATTGTGGCGGCTCCTGGCTGGTCTCTCTGACGCCTCAAGGCCCGTAGGCTTTCCCCGCGGGCCGTGGGCTATGGTGGGGAGGTTTAGGCGGCTGCGGCTTCCTTGACCGCTGCATAGAGCGGGTGGGCGGCGGTGATGCGGATGCAATCTTTCTCGAAATAGTCGGTCATGCTGTCGCTGTTGTTTTCGATCGCGAAAGCCTCCGTGAACTCGGCTGGGAAAGAATACTTCTTCGGGCGAATCTTGATCGTGGTCGGATCGATGTTTCCGATCCAGGGGCCAGCCGAGTAGGTGACGCCAGCGCGCTTGCCGTTGACCGAGATGAACTTCGAATTGATCTTGATGGACATTGCCGTTCCCTGTTGTTGATGAAGAGACTATAGGGTGAAACGTCCTATAGGTCAATAAGACCTATATCGATCTTCATCACAAGAGAGTGAGGGCGGCCCCGCCTTGTGAGCGGGGCCGGTTGGTTTAGGCGGCCTTCAATTCGGCCATGCGGGCGGTGAGGGTCCAGAGCGCGCGGTTGAGGGCCATATTGCCGTCGATGCCGTTGACCGGGCGAGTGGTCTTGTTGGTGTGAATGTTGTTCGCGTTGGTCTGGGTGTAGTGCAGTCCGCCGCGCACAAGGTTCTCCTGGGTGCGGTTGAAGGTCCGCCAGAGGTCGTTACCGACGTCGTCGCGGCGGCGGGCCTGATTGATAATCCGGGGCTGGATCGCGGCAACGGTCTCTTCTTCAAACCGCAGGTGCGCGGCTGCCTCGGCGAAAGCCTCCTGCTCGGCGGGCTTCAATTCGATCTGGCGCATAACGTCGAGCCGGGAAGCGATCTCCTTGCCCTTTTCGATGACGGTATAGGCGGCATCAATCACCTGATGGACAACGTCGCCTTTGTGGGGGACGCGAACCATGTCCATCGGGCCGTCAGAAGCAATCAAGCCGTTGGCGCAGACGATACGGAACACGCCGTCGAACATCTGGTAGCTCGAAGTGCCGTCATGAGCGTTCACCATGATGATTTCCCGGTGAGAGTCGCCCATCGTCGCAAGCGAAGCGTGACGGAAGCGGATCATGTGTTTCGTGAAAGAGCGCTTTTCCGCGTCCTTGCTGCCGCCCTGGCGAACTTCGAAGGGCTGGAAACCCTCCTTCTGCAAGCCGGCCAGAACGTTGGCTGTCGGGATGTAGGTATATTTCGCGGAGCGGCTGCTGTGTGCCTCTTCGGCGAAAACCGACGGGGCGGCGGCGCGAAGCTGTTCGATGGTAAGTGGTTCGTTACCCCGAGCGCGGACAATGGTTGCGCCGCGGCCGAAACGAGCAGTGTGGGCGGAGTTGGCTGCGTTGAACATTTTGGTCTCCATCGGTTGGGGCCGTGCCTCGTTGTTGATGGATGTAGGTATAGGATGAAATATCCTATAGGGCAATACGTCCTATAGTAACTAGTTCGTGAGGCGAGCAATGCTCGGCCGTCGAACGCTTGTAGCGCGGCGAATGAGCCGCGAGAGGAAAAGTAAAATGGACAGCTTGAACGCAACTGCGCTCACCAAGGGAATGATGTTCGGCGCCGCTGCCGACACTCCGACGCTTTCGGATGCCAGCTATCAGGCGCTCTATTTGCAGCACTGTGGTCTCATCACAACCGACACAGCGCTGAAATGGTCGCGCGTGCGCCCAACGCGGGACATGGTCCCGGTGTGGACGAATGCGGATAGGCTGATCGATTTCGCCCTGGCGAACGGCATCAAGGTGAAGGGCCATAACCTCGCCTGGAACGAAAGCAATCCGGCGTGGCTGTGGACGTCAAACACGACTGCGCCAGACTTCGGCGTGCTGAATGTCCCGGTCGATGAAGCCGCGGCGGACTTCGATAGGCATATCACCGAAACGGTGTCGCGATATGCCGGCAAAATCACTTGGTGGGATGTGGTCAATGAACCGATTGAGCCGGCCCACGGTCGCGCGGACTGTCTGCGGTCTAAAACCTGGTTAAAGGTTTTTGGTCCGTCCTATATCGAACGCGCATTCAATCTCGCGCACGCCGCTGATCCCAATGCAAAGCTGTTCATGAACGAACAAGCAATTGAGCGTTGGGGCATGGAAAAGAACCGGGTGGCGTTCCTCAATCTTGTAGATAGCCTGCTTGGCAAGGGCGTTCCAATCCACGGCATCGGCTTCGAAAGCCACATTATCAAGTGGACCGGCGGCGTTTCGCATGAGGGCATCATGTGGCTGCTCGGCGAGTTGCAAAAGCGCAATCTCGAAGTTCACATTTCCGAGTTCGATGTCAGCATGTTCGGCGGCAGCAATGGCGCGCTGGATCACAGCGTTACCGACCCGACGGTAATTGACCCGTTTGTGGCGGCGTTCGCGCGTCCCTACATTCGCGACGTGCTGTCGTTCTCGAACGTCAAGGCGTTCATCTCCTGGGAGTTGTCCGACAAGTATTCGGACCTTCGGCTGGATCAACAGCGGCCGACGCTGTTCGATGAGAATATGCAGCCCAAGCAACTCGCGCTCGAAGTCGAGTCGGCGATCAAGGATCGGCAGGCCTCATGGCTGCCGCGGTTCTGATCGTAACCAGATACTCAGTTCTTTCGCGTATCGAACAGAGAGCTAAGCAGCGGTGTCGTTTGGAGAAATCGAACTCTCTCAACTTGAGAGTTCGTTGATAATCGCGACGCTGGAAACCAACTTCGAGTTCTGGGCGCAGCAAATGAATATGCGGCTTCGTGAATTGGAGAAGGCGCGGCAATCCGTTCCGACCGATGCGGCCAAGGGCGCGATTGCCTCGCTTGCGGCGTCCATACAGGCGCCCGTCGTCCCGCCGGCAACAGAACAGCCGGCGCCAACCCAAGACGCTCCGGCGCCCGTCTCTGAGCCATCAACACCACTTCCGGATATGCCGTCGCCTATACAGGCGGCGGCTCAACCGATTCAGGTGAAACGAATGAGCAAGCTTTCCGATTTGCGCGACAAGATTGCAGCCTCACGAAAAGAGCGTGAGGCGCTTACCGGCAATCTGATGTCGCAGCATGAGGCGTTGGACGCGGAGGCCAAGGGAGTCCTGGCCGAAGTCAAAACCGATCTCGACAACACGAAAGCGGAAATCGAGGAACTGAAAGCCTCGCTTACGCCGAACACGAACGGGAACGGTGGGCCGGCATGATCGGGCGTTTCGACACGAATGGCGATCTTTGGATTGAGATTAAGCCGAACCTTTCCAATGTTCCGGCCTGGATGCTGAACGCATCGGGCTTTTTGGCTGTCCAGCATGCGCCGCCTGGGCGAGTAGAAATCAACCTGACGGCTTACATGCGCTCGGCTCGTCACCACAATTGGGTGAACCATGCCATGTATCCCGACGCGGCCGCAAACATCCCGGTTGGGCACAAATAAGGTTCGCTGCCCGATTTGCTTCCTCGATTGCGAGCAATTGACCGAGGGCGGAAACTGCTTCAGGTGCGAGGAGCGCAACGACAAGCGGCGGGATTTCGGCTGGATATTCCAGAAACTCAACTTCGGTCCGGAGCTACCATGAAGGCGACCGTCTCTCATATGTTCGACAAGAAATATTCCATCACGCTCTTTGCTGAGAATGATGAGGATAGCGCAACGCTGGAATCGATGTGCGGTCGGCCGGCGTCGGCTCTGGCCTATACGGTCGTTCATGATGAATGGACTGGTCGGGCATATCCGGAGCCGGCATCTAACCAATAACCCGTGAGAGAGCAGGGAGAGGCGAAACCCCGATGGGGGACAACAATGCCTCTCCCATTTCTCACTGAAAAGACTGAGACAAGATGAGCGCTCGGCAGGAATACGAACGCACAAAGGCTCTGCTCCAAAGGCCTGGAATGGCTGAAGCGCTCGGGCCGCTGATGGTCAAGAAGCTTCGCACCATGATGAGCCAATACGAGGCAACCGGCAAATGGCTCTCGAAAGCCGAATACGCTGCAAGTCTGGTCGAGGAAGAAGGAACGACCTTCCATCGCCGAAAGCGGAAAGTGTGAGCTATGCCCGTCCTCAAGAACGCAAAGCACGAAAGGTTCGCGCAGGAACTAGCGAAGGGAACGCCAGCGGCTAAAGCCTATGTAGAAGCAGGCTATAAACCTTCGAGCGGTAATGCAGCCACACTAAAGGCGACGCAAAGCATTTCAGAGCGGGTGGCTGAACTCCTGGCGGAGCGGGAAAAGGTCCACGCTCAAGCGACGGCTATCGCGATCGAGAAAGCGGCGCTTACCAAGGAATGGGTAATCGAGCGACTTCGAGAGAACGCTGAAAGGGCTTTGCAGGCGATACCGGCGGGCGAGAATGGGACTGGCGAGTATCAATATCAGGGCAGCGTTGCTAACCGGGCGCTCGAACTGCTGGGCAAGGAACTCGGCATGTTCATCGATCGCAAGGAAGTCGGCAAGCCGGGCGACTTCGCGGGACTGAGTGACGATGAACTTGATGCAATTATCTCGGGCGGAGAAGCTGCGAATAGCGGCGGCGATCGAGGAAAAGCAAGTCCGTCAGGACCGGCGCGCGTGCGCGGAAAGTCTAGCGACCTTCATTAAGCGCGGCTGGCATGTCGTCGAGCCTGGGCAGCCTTATGCCCACAACTGGCACATTGATGTGCTGGCCGATCATCTCGAAGCGATCTTTCTCAGTGAATGCGGTGAGGATTTAAGCGAGCATGGCTATCCGGAGGACTGCGAGCCGATAACGCGGTTCTTGGGCAATGTGCCTCCTGGCACCATGAAATCGCTGCTTACCTGCGTGTTCTTTCCCGCGTGGGTCTGGGGGCCGAAAGCAAAGCCCTCCAAGCGTTTCCTGGCGACGTCGCACAATGAGCGCAACGCGGTCCGCGACACGGTCAAGTGCCGTCGCCTGATTGAAAGCCGATGGTATCAACGGCGCTGGGGCGATCTCGTCACCCTGGCCGGCGATCAGAACACGAAAACCAAGTTCGAGAACACGGCGACGGGCTTCCGTCAGGGTGTGCCGTTCAAGTCTATGACCGGCGAACGCGCCGATTATGTGATCCTAGATGACCCGATGTCGGTCGACGACGCGCTGTCGGACGCTGAGCGCGAGTCCATCAACCTGACATTCCGCGAATCTCTGACAACGCGTCTGAACAATCCGGACCGTTCGGCTATCATCGTGATCATGCAGCGCTTGCACCAAGATGACACAAGCGGCGTGATCCTCTCGGCTCCCGACCAAATGGGCTATGAGCATTTGATGCTGCCCATGCGGTTCGATGCTGAGCGGCGCTGCAAAACCTCCATTGGCTTCCGTGATCCTCGGATAGAGGATGGCGAGTTGCTATTCCCGGCGCGCTTCCCGCTCTGGGTTGTCGACCGTGACGAAACGGTGCTCGGGCCAATCGCTACAGCCGGGCAAATGCAGCAATCGCCCGTCCCGCGCGGCGGTCAGATTCTAAAGCGGGAATATTGGCAGCTATGGGAAGCCGAGAAATATCCGGCCGTCGAGTTCATCCTGGCATCGCTTGACACGGCTTACGGTGAGAAAGAGGAGAACGACTTTAGCGCTCTGACGATCTGGGGCATATTCCGGGACAAGATGGACCGGCCGCGGGCCATGCTTATGTGGGGCTGGGCGAAGAAATGCGAGCTGCACGGCGTTCCCCTGGAAAAACTACCGGGCGAGACGAAAGCCGCATATGACAAGCGCTCCATGCCTTCCTGGGGCCTTGTGGAATGGGTCGCCTATTCCTGCCGGCGCTTCCGTGTCGACAAACTCCTGATCGAGGCCAAGGCAAGCGGCATCACGGTGGCGCAGGAAGTCCGCCGGCTGTACAGCGAAGATGGCTGGGCAATCGAGATGGTGACGCCGAAGGTCGACAAGGTCGCGCGTACACACGCTGTTGAGCCAACGTTCGCCGCTCGCATGGTATACGCTCCGGATTCCGAATGGGCGGAGCGCGTCATTGAATCGTCCGAAGTCTTCCCCAAAGGCAAGAACGACGACATTCACGATACGACGACGCAAGCGATCGGCTGGCTGCGTCGTCGCGGCTTCCTCCCGATGGATTTCGAGGTCTCGGCCGAACTGGCGCGGGCAATGGAGCACAAGTCCAAGCCAAAGCCGCTGTACGATACCTGACCACGAAATATTATGGCGACGTCTCACCGCGCCAGCGGAAGGAAGTTGCGTGAAATGCCGGTTCTCACCGATAAGCACATGAGGTCTCACCATGAAGCGAAAGCGACGGAAGTTCACGAAAAAGGACGCGCAGGCGTGGCTCGCTGGCTGGGAGTCCGTCCCCGGACAGGCCAATCCCTATACGTATCCGGATCATGCCAGATACTTTAACGCCGGCAGACGAGAGCGCGCGCGCGGAAAGCCGGAGTCGGTGTGGGACGTAGAATGGTGCCGCGCTCGCGCGGCTGGGTATCATGATCGGTTTCTCAATAAATCCCAAGAGGCCGTTTACTCGTGAGGTTTGACGTGTCCGCGCTCCATCTCCTGGCAAGCCAAGGCGTGGTTGCGGTCGACGATGACGGTACCGTGCGGCTGACTGCCAAGGCGTGGCGCGATGCGACCGCTGGCACGGCGTACGATGAACGGCCTATGCTGCATTTCATCGGCTTCAAGGACGATCGATATCACGCCGCGGTGCGGGCGTTCGGCCGTCCGGATTTCATTCACCGGTTTTGGGACGCTCGCGCTCGGGATGAGGTCGCGCCGGCCGATACTGTCGTGTTCTGGCCTGCGAAACGTCCATCGGCTTCCGTGATCCGCGGACCGAACCGGGCGAGCTGCTATTCCCGGCACGCTTTCCGGAATGGGTTGTCGACCGAGACGAGGAAATCCTCGGCCCGATCGCAACCGCCGGCCAAATGCAGCAATCGCCAGTCCCGGGCGCGCCCAAATCCTCAAGCGGGTTTATTGGCAGCCATGGGAAGCCGAGAAATAGACTACAATCGTAATCGTTTTCCCAAGACTGAAATAATGCGGCAGCGGAGCCCGTCCAATTTAGATGCAGCATACCAGCCACGGGAACCCAGCCAATGAAAATGAATCCTGCGGGCGGCGAATGGCATGAGACCACGCCGGGAGAGCGGTTGAGGCTTGCCCGAAAAGGTGTCATGTGAGCGCGGAACAGGACATCGCCGGCCCAATCATCGTGTGGACGGATAACGGCTGCGAGGGCTGGGCGCCGCGAAGCTTCGCAAGCCTTCTCGATGCGATCAAGGCCGGCGCTGTCGGGCCGGGAAGCGTGGTGACGTTGCATGTCGACGTCGCCACGCACGTGAGTGAGCCAATCGAGCCGTTTCCGCCGGTTCCTGGCTATTGAGATAAGTTCGGCGGCCGGAGACGTCCGGCTAGACGGCGTTGCGGTTCTCATTCGTGCGGTTGGCTCCCGCGTTGATGAATCGACTGTGGCGCGGCGTGACGCCGACGTAGCAATTGCCGGTGTAGCTGCAATGGTAGAGCAGCGACTTTGTAAGTCGAATGTCGGGGGTTCGATTCCCTCCGCCGGCTCCAAATTTATGCAGGGTTCAAATCCTGATCCTGCAATCACTTAGCCGGCGCGAAGTGCCGAAGTTATGCAGGGTTCAATTCCTGCCGCCGGCTCCATTCAATTAGTCCTCGGAAACCTCCCAAGCCCATAACCCTCGCGCAATTCAAATCTAGCGCAGGGGGTACTCCGTTCGGCTGGTGAGAGAGTCGGATTTCAGAAAGACAACCTCCGTCCCTGCGCGCGTCGGCATCGGCGTTTTTCATAGCGGTCAAGGTTGTGTGTCCCGTGTCGGCAAGGGTCGGGGCTGTAACTCTCACTTCAATTCAATGAGGAGAAGGCAAAATGTGTGGTGGTGGAAGTTACGCGCACGAACTGACTTTGGCGGAGAGGTTGAATCTGGCAACTGAAAGCCGCGACAAGTGGCGCGATAAGGCGAAAGCGGCGCTGGAGGAGTTGGCCGCTGTCCGGAAGACGCTCGCCGAATACGAGAACCGTGACACGCTTTCCCGGCAGGCGGCTCGGGCTCGGGCGGAAGCGATCGACAACGGCGAGAAGCCGGAAGGTGGGAGCCTGTCCGTCAATGATCTCTTGAAGCGGTACCAGCCGCATGAGGTCGAAACAATCAAGCGCGCTGAGTTCTTGGAATTGCAGCGGCTCGAAGCGGTGAAGAGGTTCGAAGAGGCGCCGAAGTCCACGGCGGAAGTGCCGGCAATATACGCCGCGCAGGCGAGCGCGGACAATGCCTATGGCGCGCAGGCGTACACCGGGCAGGCTGTCACGCCGGCTCCGGAAATCCTGTTGGCTCGGATGGTGATGGGCGATCTGGGAATCGCTGGCGTGAACGCGCAGGCGCTGCGGGTGTTCATTCGCACTCGCTGGGATCGCGTCGCTGTCCTGGCGCATCGCATTCATGAGGGGAAGTGAGATGGTAGATTCCCTCATTTCGGCGGGTCGGAAGTCTGCCGAGTCGCAAGGTTGGTATGCGGTCGATCTCGACGGCACGCTTGCATTCTATGACCATTGGCGCGGCGTCGACCATATCGGGGAGCCGATTCAGCCGATGGTCGATCGCGTCAAAATCTGGCTCGCGATGGGCAAGGACGTTCGCATATTCACGGCGCGCGTTGCGGATGAGGTGGAAGCGCCGGCCGCTCGAATGGCTATCGCGGCGTGGTGCTCGCAGCATATCGGAAAGCCGCTGGCTGTCACCTGCAAGAAAGACCGGTTCATGCTGCAACAGTGGGATGATCGGGCGATGCAGGTCATTCCAAATCAGGGGATTGCGCTCGCCGATCTGCTCACGCTGGCGCAGAAACTCCTCGCACAGAATGGGGCCGGGCATGCGTAAGCTGGTCATCACGTGCGACCATTGTTTCAAGACGCTGGAAGAGGGCGACGGCCACAAGGAAAACGTTACCTGCACTGTGAAGGCGGAGGGAGAAGCGCCGACGGTCTTTGGTCCGGTTGACCTTTGCGTGAAGTGCTTCGGCAACTCGATGCGGGCGGCGCGGTTCGCGTTCACTGCCGCTCCGCCGCCGGCTGTTCGTCCGGCTCCGCCATCGGGGCCGGTACCGTTCCCTGCGATCGGTGAAAGCGTGAAGCGCATTGACGCTTCGATGAGCGACATTCTGGAAGCTCTGAACCGTCAGAGCGTGGGCGGTACCGCAGAACGCGGGCTGAACTATGCCGCTGGCGGTCCGGTCGATCGCGCTGCCGCGGCGGCTGTCGGCGGTCCGTCTCCTGGCTACGCTGGCTCACGATCCGGGCAAACTCCCTCGTGCTCCGGTGACGTGCGATGAACGACAAGCCGAATACCTTCGCGATCTCGCGAACCGAATGGCGCGCGCTGTTCCTGCAAAACATACAGGAAATGGTTCACTTCGTCAGCGGTACCGATGTGCTCACGGCGGCCAATCGGGTTGCTCTGACGGCGCACCTTGACCGGCTCAAGATCATCGGCGCGGCGTGGTCTGTTGCGAGTTATGCGGAGGCTCCCAGCGCGTCAGCGCCGGCTGCTCCTGTCGATGTGCCTGCCGAAACGCCGGCCGCTCCTGAAGCCCCGCAAGCGCAGGAAAAGCGCAAGCCCGGATGGCCGAAGGGGAAGAAGCGCACCAAAAAGCAGGTGGTGCCGGAATGATCGTTGTTCGGGTTGAACTCCATAGCGCGATCACGGGCCGTATAACCGAACTCGCTCGGGCGCATATCTGCAACATCGGCGGTACCGCGACGAAGGGCAATTATTCGGTCTCGACGCTGCGCGGCCGCGATAAGGAAGCGTTCGATAGGCGAGTCGTGCAGCGGAGCGGCGAGGTCAGGGACTATCCGCGCCTCTCCGTTCACGTCTGGCATCTGGTCGCCCGCGCATTGATCGCGATGGGATACGCCGGCAAGGCCGAACAGGCGCAGCAATCCGATTTGGAGCGCGCGGGATGAAGCCGGCGGTGAAGGCTTTCCGCTGTCGTCACTGCGGAGCCTATCCGGAAATCGTGACGCTCAAGAACGGGGAACGGCAGGCGCAATGTGCCTGCCCTTCGTATTCGTGGCCGCGGTTCGCCGCTGTCGAGGTGAAAGAGGAGAAGGCAAATGGCTGACTTGAATTTCGACTTTCAGCGGCTCGAAGCTGTCCCGCCCATGAACAGGCTGAACGGTGAGGAAGCCGCGCTTGTGTTCGCGTTCGCGCAGGCGGCGGCGATGAAGCGGATTGCCGACGGCCTGGAATTGGCGGTCGCAACGATGGAAGCGATTAACGCTCGGCTCGAAGAAATCGGGGAGAAGCTGAGCAAGATCGCGGAAGCGGCTGAGGATTGGACATGAACCGGTGTTCCGATCTCTCTCGCGATCTCAACCCTGTTGTTAAGGCGATGGTTGGGCAGCATGTGCGCGGGCTGCGCGTGAAGCATGCAGGCCTTGTCTACAATCCGGCGACGGATGGCGTTTCCCTGCAACTCGTTGCGGAAGTCGCGGACCGTCATGAATTGTCCGCGCTTCATCCGGAGGAAGATGTTTCGCGCAAGCTGGCGAAGTTCTTCGGCGATGAGCCGCCGGCTCGGCAAGAGGAAACGGTAGGGGAAATGCAACAGCGTCAGGCGCGGGCGATGATGCGCCACAATGAGCATCTGTTGCTGGTTACGCGCGGGGCGAATTTCCGACAATTCTTCGGATCGAAACCAGTGAGGCGAAAATGAATGCTGGCGTTGTGAAGTGGCTCGTTATCGAAAACATAATCACGCTCATGATAATCGCGTTGATTGTGGTCGGCGTCGCGATTGCAACGCGCACTTGTTACGGGTTCTGGGCTCTGTTGCTCCTGTTCAACATGAACACGATCAGCACGGGCAGGAAGATGAAAGATGACTGACGCTGTGGTGCTGGTCTCGCTCTATCTGCTCTGTGTCGCTGTGGGCATCGGCTTGCAGCGGCTCGTTTCGCGGTTCCGAAAGCTGAAGTAATGGCAAATCCCTTCGCGCCGTCCGTCATTGCGTTCAATCGACGGGATGACGACAAGAATGCGCTGCCTCCCGCTCTCACTGTCGACCTCGGCGGCGAGAATGGCGGCGGCGTGTCGTTTCAAGATGGCGCGAAGGTCTCGGAACAGCCCGACGGGTCGGTGGTGATCGACCTATCGGGCGGCTCGGATTCGAATAAGCCGAAGGCCGATAAATTCAATTCGAATTTGGCCGAGTCAATTCCCGATGGCGAATTGAATAAGATTGCGACCGGATTGCTTGAAGGAATTGAGAGAGACGATCAATCGCGTTCTGAGCATTTGGAAATGCTCGCCGAAGGCATCAAGCTTCTCGGCCTGGTGATCGAGACTGCGACGGCAACGGCTGTTGAGTCGTCCGCGCCTCTCACCGGCATGTCGACCGTTCGCCATCCGCTGTTGCTCGAAGCTTGCCAGCTATTTCAAGCGAACGCGCTCGGTGAATTGCTCCCGGCCGCTGGCCCGGTCAAGATTCGCGACGACAAGCCCCGCACTCCGAAGCAGGCGCAAGCCGAAATGCTGGCGGAGATGATGGGGCACAATAACGGGCCGGCCTTGGATGGTGGGCTCAATCCGTTTGCTTCGCCCGGTGTGCCGTCCCCACCGTCACCGGGCGTTGGTGCTCCCGCCGGCAGTCCCCCGCCTCCTCCCGCTGCCGGCGGGATGCAGCCGCCTCCGCAAGCCGCTCCTGGCGCTCCGCCGATGGCTGGGCCTCCGGGTGCTCCGCCTCCCGGCGCGGCTCCCGCCGGGCCTCCTGGCGCTGGCGCTCCGCCTCCTATGCCCGTTCCTCCGCCGGTCTTGCCGGATGAAGAAGAGGAGCGCGACGAACTGGCGGACGCGTTCGAAAAAGACTTCAACCACTATTTGACGGTGGTGGATAAAGGCTGGGTGCCTGACTCGGATCAAATGTTCTTCAAGGTCGGCTTTGGCGGGCTCGGCGTGAAGAAGGTCTATCATGATCCGCTGAAGCGCCGGCCGCTTTCGCGTTCGATCGATATCGAGGATTTCATCGTCTCGAAGAACGTCAGCGATCTCGCCGACGCTGGCCGCATCACGCATCGTCAAAAGATGTCCAAATCGACCATGCGCCGCATGCAAATCGCTGGCGCGTATCGGGATATCAAGCTCGGCGAGCCGACGCAGCAATCCGATCAGCCAAATCAGGTTGACCAAACGAAGGCTGAAATCTCGGGCGTTCAAATTCAGACCGATCCTCGCGATTTGGATTACGAGGTATTCGAATGTTATTGTGAATTGGATTTGGACGAATACGCGCCAAAGCAATTCAAGGGCAAGGGCGTTCCGCTCCCGTATAAGGTCTCGATTGAGCGTTGGACTCGCCAAGTGCTGGAAATCAGGCGCAATTGGCGGGAAGATGATGAGCAGTGCCAAGCCAAGGAATGGTTTGTCGATTTCCCGTATATGCGCGCATTCGGGTTTTATTGCATCGGCTTATTGCATCTCCTGGGCAATACGACGAAAGCCCTCACGGCGCTGTGGCGCGAGTTCATTGATGCCGGCATGTTCGCCAATTTCCCGGGCTTCCTGTACCTCAAGGGTGCGGCCCGGCAATTGACGAACCAATTCCGCGTGGCTCCGGGCTCTGGCGTGGGCCTGGATGCGTCTGTCGACGATATCCGGCAGGCGGTTATGCCGCTGCCGTACAAATCGCCCGACGCGGCGTTCACGGCGTTCGTGCAGCATGTCGAGGAATTGGGCCAGCGGCTCGGCGGTACCGCTCAAACGGCGGTCGCGGAAGGGCGCGCGGATGCTCCGGTCGGTACCACGCTGGCGCTGATTGAGCAGGCGAGCAAGCCGGTCGGCGCCGTCAACAAGCGGCTGCATGCGTCGCAGGCGCGCGAGTTCGAGTTGTTGAAAGAGCGGTTCCGTGAGGACCCGGAAGCGTTCTGGCGCTTCAACCGCAAGCCGGCGATGCAGTGGCAAAAGGATCAATTCCTACAGGCGCTCGAAGAATACGAGCTATCGCCCGTGTCTGATCCGAACAATCCGACCAAGATGCACCGCATGGCGAAGGCGGAAGCCTACAAGGGCATGGTTACGTCCGCTCCGCAGGCGTTCGATCCGAAAAAGGCTCTCCTCAAGTACTCGGAGGAGATGGGGATTACCGGCGTCGAGGCGACGCTATCGCCGACGCTCGGTCAGCCGCAACAGCCGCAAATCGATCCGAACAAGGCGGCCGATGTCCAAGCCAAGATGGCCGATATCTCGCACAAGCAACAGAAAGCGCAGATAGACGCTGCGGCCAAGGGTCAGGCCACGCAAGCGCAGATGACGCTCAAGCATGCCGAATTGGCCGACAAGGAAGCCGATCGCGCGAACGATCTCCGGATTGCGCAAATCGAGGAATCGCAGGAACGGCTCCGGCTGGCGTCCACGGTCGCAATCCACGCTTCCGAGTTGGATGCGGCGGAGCGCGCGGCGAACGTGAAGATTGCCGGCGACACGGCGGCGCAGGCGCACGATCAGGCGCACGATATGGAAACGGCCCATCAAGCCCATGCCCATAAGATGCAGCAAGACACAGCAGCGCACCAAAGGGCTCAGGAAGCCGCTGCCGTGGCTCACGATAGGGCCAAGGACATGGCGGCACACAATGCCGCCCTGGCACCAAAGCCCGCACCGCAACCCGCCGCAAAGCCGGCAAAGAAGGCAGCAAAGTAAATGGCAAAGCATGCAGATGAAGCGCAAGACCGCGCTCTGTTCAATTCCATGTTCCCGACGGAAACGATCAAGGTCGATCCGGCCGTCAGGGATTCCGATCTGATCTTGCGGGGCGAGCCGAAGGGCTCGGTACCGCTCGAACGCACGATGGCAAAGCCGCGTGCTTATTCCCCGGCGACGAAAGGGCCAAAGTAAATGAAGGGTCAGCGATATGTCGGCGAGGCGCAGCGTCGCTCCGCCGAAGTGCGGCAGCAGATGAGCAACAAGAAGGGTTTCGCCAACGGCGGCCGCGTCAAGGCCTATCCGTCGATGGATGCCGGCGCGGGTTCGGGCGAGGGCCGACTCGAAAAGGGTCGCGAGTACGGCGCCAACGCCAAAAAGAAATAATCATCGAAGGGAGAGGCGATGATTACCCTGGATAGCGTCCCTGACGGGATGGATTACCAGCTCGTCACCACCGCTCTGCTCGGCGATGCGAGTTTCAGCGAGGTGGCGAAGTTCGAAAAGTCGGGATGGCGGCGCGTACCTCGCGAGCGCCATCCCGAATCCGTGAGCGACAACTCGGTGTGGCTCGAATACGGCGGCCAAGCCTTGATGGAGCGGCCGCAATACCTGACGCAGCGGGCGCGCGAGCATGAACGGGCGAAGGCTGACGCGCAGATTATCGACGCGATCGGCGGGCTGCATGATGCGGCCGCGCTCGTAGCCGGAGCGATCGGCGCGCAATCTGGCGTGATGGTCAAGACGCTCCGCGAGATTGATCCGAAAGCGCCGAAGAAGGCCGCCAAGCGGAAGCAGAACGCACGCGAGTTCATGACGCTGCATTCCTGGCGCTGCAAGAATTGGGCGCGGAATTTATTTGCGGGGCGGGAATGAGCAACATTGTCCCTATCAGGGATGGCGGGCCGGCTCTGACTGATATCCCTGGCATGCTGCGACGGATGGCCGATCAGGTTGAAGCCGGCGAGTTTGGCAAGGTAAGCAGCGCGATTTTGCTGATCCCGCAGGCGGATGGTTATCCGCTACTGTTCGGCTGGGGCGACATCGAAGGTCGGAATGATCCGATCATTCAATGCGAGATGGCAAAGCACTGGCTTGTCGAAAATATAACGGGGCGGAAATGAGCGCGAAAGTTCTGGATACGAAGTTGGCCGCGAGCGTCAAGGCCAAGGTTGACGCTCTCGATGATAAGACCGTGGAAGGGATGGCGGCAGGCAATCTTACCGATTGGGGCCAATACCAGCGCAGAGTCGGATATCGCAGAGCGATTGCCGATGTGCGTACCATCCTGGCGGAATGCTTGGAAGACGTGATGAAAGAGTGAGTGAGGCAATGCGTACAGCTACAGCAACAATTGACCGGCTTGCCGGCGCGGAAGATCAGCGGGCGGAAATTCTCGCCTCGGTCGGCGATCTGTCGAACGTCGAGGTTCTGCACAACAAGGTCTTGGTCGCGATCTATATCGAGCCGCGCAAGACTGCCGGCGGCATTATCCTGTCGGATTCCACGATCAAGGAGTCGATCTGGCAGGGGACCGTCGGACTTGTCCTGAAGAAGGGCAAGACCGCCTTCAAGGATGACGCCAATACCGATTTCCACGGTCAGGACGTGAAGCCGGGCGAATGGGTGGTGTTTCGTCCGGGCGATGCTCGGCGCGTCCAGATTCGAGGCGTCGACTGCCGCATGGTCGAGGATTCCTTGCTGGACATGGTCGTTGCCGACCCCAGCGTGGTTACCCATCGCGGCTAAGAGGAGAATGTGACATGGCGCTCCGCGCATTGAAGACTGACGAAGAAATCGGCGCTGTTCCGCTGGATCAGCCCGTATTGATCGAGCTGCCCGAAGGCATGACGCACATTGCGGCCGACGTCGATGTGCCTTCCGACAAGGGCAAGAAAGCCGCTCCGGAAACGGATGACGGCTCGAAGCGCTTGCAGGAACAGCTTGACGCTGCCCTGGCCGCGCAGAGGGCCGAAGGCGAGCGTGCCGCTCGGGCAGAGCGTGAGGCTGCACAGCGCCGCATGGAGGCTGACGCCGCCCGTGCGCGCGCCGAGTCGCTCGAAAAGGACGTCGTGACCGGCGGTCTGGCGGCGGCTCAGTCCGATCTCGCGGCGGCGAAAGCCGATCTCGTCCGCGCCGGCGAGGCTGGCGACTATGCGGCGATGGCGGACGCGCAGGCCAAGATTGGCCGTGCGTCGGCTCAAGTCCTGGCGCTCGAAGGCGGCGCGGCAGAGATTGCGGAGCGCAAGCCCGCTCCGGCGCCGGCTGCACCGCGGCAGGTGACGTTCTCCGAAAGCGTCCATGCGAATCCCGGCCTGATGCAGGCGGAAAAGGATTGGATGCTGCGGAACGAAAAGGCGTTCGGCGATGCCGATTTCAATCGCAAATTGGAAACGGCCTATCAGGGCGCAATGCTGAACGGTCTTGTGCGCGGTTCACAAGCCTATTTCGACCATATCGAGCGCGCGACCGGCCTCAAGGAAGCCGATGCGGGCCATGACGACGAAAGGGATGTCAACGTGTCACCTCCTGTCAGCCGGCGAGAGCCGAACGGCGATGGCAAGCGCAATTCGAGCCTTGTCGAGCTTGATCCGGAACAACGCGACATGGCGCGCCGGCTCGGCGTGACCGATGTCGAGTTCGCCCGGCAGGTCAAGCGGATGGAGGCCGATAAGAAGGCCAATCCGGAAAAATACTTCGTACAGCAGTAAGGAACCAACATGGCACGTACAGCAATTCGGAAGCCCGCCAAGGGCGTGGATGCGCCCGCCGGCGATGGTGTCGCCAAGCCGCACCACGGCAAGACGCGCCTCCGGAAGAATCAGGCGCAGAGTTCGGCGCTTGATCTCCCGGCCGATCTCATTGCCCGCATTCGCGAGAATTACGATGCGGATTTGCAGTGGGTTGTGGATCAGGTGCTAAACAAAGACGAACCCGCGATGCGGCAGGAATACGAAATCAACGCCTGGGAGCCCGTCACGACTGATATGTTCGACGGCGCTTTCGATGGCATGTACCTGCGCAAGGGCGTCCGCGGCGAAGTGCGTCACGCCGGCCTTGTCCTCATGTGGCGGCCGATGGATTTGACGCTCGAAGCCAAGGCCGAACAGAACGCGGCGCGCGTTGCCTCGCTGAAGGCGCAAGAGAAGATGATTAAGGGCGGTGCCGGCATTCCTGGCCTGTCCTCGGGCTTCGAGGCCAATCATCCGACGGCGGTCTCCAAGAACGTATTCAATCGAACGATTGAAGCGCCGATTGACGTTCCGACCGAATAACCGGTACAGTTTCATCGGTTGGCGTGGATCAGAGTCAGGATCACGGCCCGTACGCAGATAATGCGCCGTCATACGCGGGAGTTATGCCCCGCCGCCATTTGCTTCTTATTCATTATTCCCATCTATGACGGTTTAGACATTCTAATTGGGCACCGCGCTGGTGTTCTTTTCGCTCTAATTCGCGAGGGTCGCGAAGTGGAGATGGCAAAAGGACACTCCAATCGTGCCCAACGTTCTCGCTCCGAACGGCTTCCAGCAGTTCGGCCGTCAGGATGGCGGCTCTCCGACCGCTGGCCTCACCACTCGCAAAATCTTCGCTGCCTCTGCCAACTTCGCGACTCCGATTGGTCGCGGCGACCCGGTTGTGACCGATGGCGCGACCGGCGGCATCGTCATGGCTCCGGCTGGCGCGGCTCCCGCGCAGGGTCTCGCGGGCGTCTTCTATAGCTGCGAATACGTTTCGGCGGCTGTGGGCAAGCTGGTTTTCTCGCCGTTCTGGCCGGGTGGCGACAACACAATCGTTCCTGGTACCGATGTCATCGCGCATATCGTCGATGATTCGGATCAGCTTTTTGTGGCGCAGGTGGTCGGTGGCCCGGCAACTGATGCTCATGTCGGATCGGGCGCAAACCTCGCGGATGTCAATGCCCCGAACGTGTTTACCGGAGACAGCACCAACGGCGTTGCCCTTGATGGCGCGGCGCTGGCAAGTGCCGGCTTCCGTGTCGTCGGCCTTCTGACGGATTATGTCTCGCCTTCCGAACAGGCGATCGACGACTCGGCTCCCAACAACTTCGTGGTTGTCGCGCCCAACAATTGGGCCCGCAAGCAACTCGCTGGCGTCGCCTAAGCGATAGGAAAGGAATAGACCATGCCCGTCGCATTAGGCGCAATCCGCAACTTGCTTCTGCCCGGCCTGTGGGCCGTCACCGGCAAGTACGATCAGCTTCCGGCTGTCCGTAAGCAGATTTTCCGCGAGCGTCAGTCCAACATGGCGCTCGAACAGACAACCAGCATGCGCTATCTGGCGCAGGCGTTCGTGAAGCAGGAAGGTGGCACCACCTCTGCCGACAACGCCATGCGGCAGATGTTCACGTACAACCAGACTCACCTTGAACTGGCTGTGCTGTTCGCGATCACCCGCAAGGCGATCGATGACAACCTGTACAAGGCGGAGTTCGGCCCGGCCGTCATGGGCCTCAACGAGGCCTTCGACCGTACCAACGAGGCGTTTGCCGCGGACGTGTTCAACAGCGCGACCGTGTTCAACCCGGCGATTGGTGGCGACGGTCAGCCGTTGCTTTCGGCCGCTCACCCGGTCGACGGTGGCTCGTTCTCGAACCTCGCGACTCCAGCCGCGTCGCTGAACGAGACCTCGCTGCTCAACGGTCAGGTTGCCATCAACGCGAACTTCCGCGACAACGCCAACCAGCGCATGAACGCGAAGGCTCGCCGGCTGATTATCCCGCCGCAGCTTGAACCGACGGCCATCCGTCTGCTCAAGACCGAGCTCCGGCCTGGCACCGCGAACAACGATGTCAACGCCATCCTGTCGACTCAGGGCGGCATTCCGGACGGCTATCTGGTCTGGAACTACCTGACTTCGCAGTTCGCTTGGTTCTTGCAGACGAACCAGGACGGTCTCGTCTACATGAACCGCGTGCCCTACGAGACCGACATGATGGTTGAGTTCTCGACGGATAACCTCCTGGTCAAGGGCTACCAGCGCAACAGCTACTCGTACAACGAGCCACGCTCGCTCTACGGCTCCAACCCAACGAGCTAAGCGATGGCTGAACCGGTACACACACGCGTCGCCGATACCCCGCTGCATGCCGATCAGGGTTTCACGACGGGCGATCCGACCAATCCGACTCCCGTCGGTCCCCTGGCCGCGGCAACCACGGCGACGATCGGCGGCGTCAAGCAGATGGCGACGTTTGCCAACATCGGCGACACGCCGACACAAGCGGATTTCAACAACCTGCTCGCGGCGCTTCGCACCGCGGGCATGCTGGCCCCGTAATCAAGGAAAGGGACACACGATGTCTCGCGCACGACACAAGATGAAGAAGGCCGGCGGCGGCGAAGTCTACGCCGGTGGCGGTTCGAACGTCGCCAAAGAGGCGATGGAGAAGAAGCACGGCGGCCGGGTCTGGAAGGAAGTTGAGAAGCCGGAAGGCAAGAAGGCCAAGGCACGCGGCGACAAACGTCCGCGCAAGGCCAGCGGTGGCCGCGTCGGCTCCGACAAATCCCCGTTCTCCTCGGCGGCAACTCCGAAGCAGAACACCGAAGCGTAACCGCGAAAGTCCATGGAAAGTATCCCGACATAGGGAAGTGATCGGGGCCGCTTTCGAGCGGCCCTTTTCGCAAGGGAATGAGGAAAATGAAACATCTCGTTGTCGTGGGGCTCGCTGCCCTCTCGCTCGCCGGCTGCGCTGGTCAGCGCCCGTCATTCATGCCGACCGCGCAGGCCTCGCACTTCGTCGCGCCCGCTCCGGTCGTTAAGAGCGTCCGCAAGGTTCATGCCGTCAAGCCGGTAGTGAAAGCGCCAGTAGCGGCGAAACGCGCTCCCGCGCCCGTCGCGAGCCCGGCAAAGCCCGCTCCGACGGCGATCACGCCGAACGGCTCGCCGGTCACCGTCAACAAGCTCGAAACCCCCCGCTGGTACGATCGTTTTTGCGCTCGTTTCGGCCACTGCAAGAAAGGCTCGTAATCATGTTCGACCCCGCAGATATGTTCGCCGCTAACATCGGCTTTTGGATCGGCGGCCTCGTAGGCGGCGCGTTGGTCTGGCACTTCAAGAACTTCTTCGTCAATGTCGGCCGCAAGGTCGTTTCGTGGTTCAAGGGCCACAAATACCTCGTGACGGCGGCGGAGAACGATATCAAGGCGGCCGTTGCCGCTGTCGAGGCGAAAATCGCTGCGCTGAAGAACGACATTGCCGTGCTGAACAAGCCGGCCCCGATCGTTGTTGCTCCGCCCGCGCCGGCCGCGCCGGCCCAACAGTAAGGTGCCACATGGCAAATGGTGAACTGAGGCTCACGGTAGTACCGACCGTGGCCGCGGCGCCGGCAGTGCAGGCCGTTCCGGGTAATAGCCTGCGGAATTACCTGCTCATTCAGAATATCGGCGGCGATAACATCGTGGTCGGGTTCGATTCATCCGTCACGCCGGAGACTGGCATCATCTTGGCCCCTGGCGGCACCGCGGGCGGGCAGGGCGGTTTTTTCCTCTGGCAGGATGATTTCATTCCGTCGAATCCAATCTGGGTCTGCTCGATCAATCCGTCGAGCGTGGCGGTGCTTGAGGGCTGATGCCATGATGCGTCGTTTCTTCGTCTCTCTCGCGGTCGCGGTCGCTCTGACGATCGCGCCGGCATCCGCGCAAATCTTCCCGCCGGCTGGCGGTGGTGGTAGCAGCGGCGGTGGCGGTGGCGGCGGTGGCGGTCCGCCCTCCGGCACTGCCGGCGGCGATCTCGCAGGCACCTATCCGAATCCGACGGTTGCGGCGGTGCATGGTGCCGGGCTTACCGTCCCGGCTGCGGCCGGCGCCATCACATCGAATAGTGGTTCCGGCGCTTGGACGCATACGGGCGCTTTCACGACGAACGGCACGGTGAACATCAATCCCACCTCTGGCCCTACCAACAACAGCACCCTTATTCTTGCTGGCGGCAACGCTGCGAACCCGGTGGCTATTACAGCCGGCAGCACAAGGCCTGATTCTTCGATAAGGCTTGTGCCGAAGGGCGCCGGAGTCGTCACCATTCTTAATGCCACCTCTGCTAACGGTGGCATTATTCAGTTGTCTCCGACAACCATAGCAAACTTGGGGACGTGCGCGGCTACGGCTGACGCCGGCAAAATCGCGACGGTCAACAATGGACAGACTACGGCTAATGCCGGGTTTGGCGCGGCCGTAGGAACCACGACGGGGCCGGCGACGCGCTTTGTTGCATGCGCGTCGGAAGACGGCACCGCGTTCGCGTGGACGTATCACTGAGGCCATCATGCCAACGAGCGGCATCACGACATTCAGCCTGTCGAACGCCGGCCTTGCCGTATCCGCTTATTCGCGAATCCAGATTCGGCGAACGGCTCTGCTCGCCGAACACATGGAAGACGCGCGAGTCGAAACCAACCTGATGCTGTCCAAGTTCTCGAACTTGCAGCCGAACCTATGGACGGTCGATCTCGTGTCCGTGCCCCTCATTCAGGGACAGGTGACTTACGACGTTGACCCGTCCACGATTCAAATTCTTGACGCTTACATTTCGTTCGTCGGGCAGCCGGAAGGCGATCGGCTTATCTTCCCGATCTCGCGGACGGAATACGCCTCCTATCCCAATAAGATGGCGCAGGCCGTGCCCACGGTGTTCTGGTTCGATAGGCTCATCAACCCGACAATCACGCTCTGGCAGGCTCCCGACGCATCCAATGCGTATGTGCTGAACTACTACCGCGCGAGGCAAATTCAGGACGCAAACCTTCCTGGCGGCGAGATTCCGGAAGTGCCTTACCGCTTCCTTGACTGCATGGTGGCCGAACTGGCGCACCGTCTTTCGCGTATCTGGAAGCCCGAACTTGAAGCGGCCCGCAAGCAGGACGCGGCGGAGGCGTGGCACGTGGCGGCAACGCAGGACACGGAAAATGTGCCCATGTTCATTGTCCCACAACTCTACAACTACGTGAACAACCAATGAGCGGGCCGTGGCATCCATCGGGCCGGGCTCGGGTAAGCGCTCGGAAGCCGGAAGCGATTGGCGTCTGCCAGCGTTGCGGATTTTGGTACAATCGGGCCGAACTTGTCCCGCAATTCGAGTGGGCGGGAGTCCAGCTTCAAAATCAGGAACTCTACGTCTGCACGCGCACGTGTTACGACAAGCCGCAACAGCAACTCAAAACGATCATTATCCCGCCTGATCCGATGCCGGTTTACCGGCCGTTCCCCGAACCATTCTCGCAGGAAGATGTCACCACGCCAGTAGCGCAGACGTTCATTCCTGCCGCGGCCGCGATGCCGCCGGGCTTCGTAGGGCCGTCTACGCCGACAAATATCCCATCGTTTGCGCAAGGCCCGATGGTGCATCAATTCATCGCCGAACCTGTCGGAAATTGGGAAGCGGAGGAGGATGGGCCGCTTCCTGATCCGGCGAATCCGCACGGCGTTCGATGAATCTAGAGCAGGTAGCTCAATATCCATTCGAAGATCGACGCGACCACTGATGTCAGGACAAAAACAAGGCCGATCACAAAGCTGAAGCCGATCACAAAACGGAGGATCGATACTTTGCAGTCGCTCTCGTCGTCGTGATCGAAGTTCATATGAGTGGCTTCGGCGGGTGAGGGTGAACGCAGTCAGCGAAAATCTCGTCGACAGGACCGGAGCAAACGCGGGGCGCTGGGTTGTGGAAATAAATTAGCGCTGTCGTGCCTATGATCGCGAGCAGAAAAAAGAATGCTTCGACAAGTCGGGCCATGTCACCCGCCTCCACTTCCAAACTCTGCCCATTGGGCGGGGAGGCCTTTACGACAATGAGTCGTAGGAAATCAATTGGACTGAAATCACAGAGTCGAGAATGAGCTACACATACGACACTTGGGTTGCTGCATTGGCTGAAATGATCGTCGATGATCCGGCAAACCCGGATTTTCAGGCGCAACTGCCTTCGTGCATCGATTACGCCGAACAGCGCATCTATTCCGAGTTGGATTTGCTCTCGACGGTGGTCCGCACCGCGACGCACATTGCGGCGGCTCAGCGCGATTTCGCGCTGCCGACGCAGGGCGGCCGCTTCGTCGTGGTGAACGGCATCAACCTGATTACGCCAGCGAGCGCGCAAAACGCGAGCAGCGGCAAGCGGAATCAGCTTGTTCCGGCCTCGCGCGATTATCTCGATGCCGTCGGCGGCGATAACACTTTCATCGGCGTCCCGACGAACTACGCGATGATTACGGACCAAAATATCATCGTGGGGCCGGCGTGGCCCGATCAGCAGTATTTGCTCGAAGTGGTCGGCACGGTGCGCCCGGCTCCGCTCGATCCTACGGTGAACACTTCCACCTTCCTGACGAACTTTCTCCCGCAAGTCTGGTTTGCGGCCACGATGGTTTTTATGACCGGCTGGCAACAGAACTTCGGCTCGCAGAGCGATAACCCGCAAATGGCGCAGTCCTGGGAGTCGCAATACAAGACGCTGTCCGCCGCGGTGAATATCGAGGAGCAACGCAAGCGATACGCTGCGGGCGCCTGGGCGTCGCTCTCGCCGACTCCTGCGGCTACTCCGACTCGGTAACGGGACCGAAACGCCGGGTTGATAAATCCTGACTCGCGTGGGGACGCACTAGCTTCGGCAGGTGAGTTGTGCCCACTGGAAATATCATCCTCGAAACCCCGGCGCGCGGTGCTGACCCTGGCACGTGGGACATTCCGGTAAACGGCAATTCCGGAATCATCGACGGATATTTGGGTGGCGTTGCCAACATCGCGGTAGCGGGCTCGCTCACACTTTCCGCTCCGCCCGGCGCTGCGGCTCCGGCCGCTGGCCCGTTTCAGGCAAGCAACGCTGTTCTTCGCCTCACTGGCGCTCCGGTGGCCGATCAGATTATTACGCTGCCGCTTCCTGGGCGGTACGTCGTGGATGCGATCGGGCTTTTCCCTGGCGCGGCCGGACAGCCCGTCACGCAAATCCGCGCGGCCGGCGTCGGCGAAATCGTCAGCGTCATATACGGCGCCGTCATGACCATCTACTGTGACGGCACGCATGTTCGATTTGTCGATCTCCCTGGGATTGGCACATATCTAGATTTGGCACAGACGGCGATTCCGCGCTGGTATGCTGCGAACACGCGGTCATATTGGCTGAACTGCGACGGCTCGCCAGTCCCAGCTTCTTGCCCGATTCTCGCGGCCATGATCGGCCCGACTTTGCCAGATTTTCGCGGCGTCTCGCCGGCTTATCTGAACCAAGGAACGGGTCGAATTGCCAGCGGCCGAAACGGCAGCGTGAATGGCGACGCGTTATTCTCGGTCGGCGGTGCTGACGTTGTTGGACTTGCCACCGGCAACATTCCAACCATCGTGTCAACGGGTGGCGGTGTCGGCGTTACCGTGACCACGGTACCAGGCCGCGTCTTGTTCCAGACGGCGCCGCCTGCCAGTGCGTTTAGTGGTCTTGCTGGTCCGGGTGGCTTTATCACCCCTCAAGGTACCGGCCTCGTTGAAGGTGTGGGCGCGCTTGGCGGCGCTACAGCCGGCATCACCGTTGTTACAAACGGCACTGCCGGCGCTGCGCACCTCAACATGCAGCCAACCACAATTGGCGGTATTCGATTGATCCGGGCGGCGTAAATGCCCGAAATCTCGCTCAAGCTTGTGCCGGGCGTGAATGCTGATTTCACGCCGACGCTGAACCAAGCCGCAATTGCTTCGTGCGATCTGATCCGGTTTCGCGATCGGCTGCCGCAAAAGCTCGGCGGCTGGTCGCGCTTCTTTCCGAATCCGTTGCCGGGAATCCCGCGCGCTGTTCATGGTTGGTCCGATCTCCGGGGCGGCAACCATCTGGCCGTTGGCACCACGCTTGAACTCGCGGTGATTACTGACGGCGCTTTGCAGGATATCACGCCGCAAACGCTCATCTCGCCGGTGGCGCCGAATGCCTCGGCGACCTTTTCGACGACGGTAGGCAGTTCGATGGTCGCGGTAAGTGATCCCAGCATCGCGAACGTGACGACGGATGACGCGATTTTCTTCAACACGCCGGTTTCGCTTGGTGGGGTGGTCCTGACAGGATTGCATCCGATCACGCTCGCCAGCGGTGGTTCGACTTACAATATTGATGCCGGCGCGAATGCGACGACTGCCGTAACAAATGGCGGCGTGGTTCCGACTTTCACAACGATTGTCGATAGCTCACGCGTCACGGTGAACTTTCCAAGCCACGGTCTTGCGATCGGCGACACATTCAATTTTCCGATTCCGACGACTGATGCTGTCAGCGGCGTAACTATTGACGGCGTTTTTGCCGTCATTGATGTGTTGAATCCGAACCAATTCGTTATCACCGCGCCGACTCAGGCGAGCGCGGCAAATACGTTCTCAATGAACGGTGGAACCGTTCAATTGAAGTATTTCATCACGCTTGGGCCTCCACCTCCTGGTGCAGGCTTTGGTATCGGCCCCTTTGGTCTCGGCGGCTTTGGCACGGGTGTGCTTCCGCAAGCGCAACGCGGCACGCCGATCTCCGCCGCCGATTGGTCGCTCGATAACTTCGGAGAGGACATTCTCGCCAACCCACAAGGAGGGCCAATCTATTTCTGGGAACCGAACACGGGCTTTCAGACAGCGGAGCTTGTCGCGACGGGGCCTGTATTCAACAACGGCATCTTCGTGGCGATGCCTGAGCAAATCCTTGTCGCGTGGGGTTCGACGCTATCGAACGGACAGCAGGATTTGCTTCTCGTGCGCTGGTCCGACTCGGAAGACTTCACGAACTGGCAAGTCACTGCCGAAACGCAGGCAGGTTCATTCCGCATTCCGACTGGATCGAAGGTTGTCGCCGGCTATCAGGGTCCGCAGCAATCGCTTATTTGGACGGATATTGACGTTTACGCGATGCAATACCTGGGGCCGCCCTTCGTCTTCGGCTTCAACAAGCTCTCGTCCGGGTGCGGCCTGATCGGCCCACATGCGGTCACGTCTCTTCGCGGCAACACCTATTGGATGTCGTCGGGCTCGTTCTTCGTGCTCTCCGGAAACGGCGTGCAGGATATCCCTTGCACCGTCTGGGACGTGGTTTTCCAAGACCTTGATGAGGCGAACCAAGAGAAGTGCGTTGCCGCTGCGAACAGTCAATTCGATGAAGTCGCTTTCTATTATCCGTCGAAATCCGGCGGTACCGGGGAGAACGACAAGTACGTCAAGCTGAACGTCACTGATGGCACCTGGGACTATGGAAATCTCGGCCGCTCCGCGTGGATGGATCAAAGCGTCATCGGTCAGCCGATTGGTGCATCGCCGGGTGGTGTCGTCTTCCAGCATGAGACTTCGAACGATGCAGACGGCGCGCCGATGATCTCGACATTTACAACGGGCTATTTCGTGCTTTCCGAGGCGCAAGATTTCCCGTTCGTGGATTGGTTGTTCCCAGATATGAAATGGGGCCTCTTTAACGGACCTCAAACCGCGTCGGTGCAGGTGATAATCAACGTTGTGACCTATCCGAACTCGCCCGTCCGCACGTTCGGGCCGTTCACGATGAACGCCGCGCAGGAATTTATCAACCTGCGCCTTCGCGGCCGGCAAATCTCGTTCACGTTCACTTCGAGCGATCTGGGCTCATTCTGGCGCATGGGCAATCCGCGCGTGCGAGCGGCGAAAGCAGGGCGGCGATAATGGCAGACGATTTTATCAATGCGCTCGGCGGCGCGGCTTCGAGCGCGCAATCTGGTGGCGGCACCGCGGCCGGTACCACTGCCGACATTCTCCGAAATCAGGTGCTCTCGCGGCTTGTGACGGTCCTTGAGCAGGCATTCCCGCAGGCCAGTGCTTCCATCAGCACGACGGCAACAGGCGGCTCCGCGCCGCCGCTGCCGCCCAATCCAAAGGCGTTTCTAACGATCACGGTCTCCGGGCAATCGTTCAAGATTCCGCTCTACGGAGTCTGACATGCCGCTAAAGAAAGGCTCATCTCGCGCCGTAGTCTCACAAAATATTCGTGAGATGATTGCCGCCGGCCATCCGCAGAATCAAGCGGTCGCCGCGGCTCTCCGCGTGGCCCGTGATGCGCGCAAGAAGCGCAGGGCCGATGGTGGCTCGGTAGATGATTTGCCCGATGTGGGGCCGCCTCTGGTCTCGGCAGGGCCATCCTGGCCCGGTACCGATATCGGCAATCGCGCGGCAGATATCGGAAGCCGACTCGTCGCAAACACGGCGACTGGTCTGGCGACGCTCCCGCGGCGTGCGATCGAAAACTCTGCCTATTCGCTCGATAGCGGCACCTATGACCCTTCGGCGCCGATGGAAGCCGCAACCACGATGATGGGTGCGGCATCTCCGTTCGCGAGCGTCTCAGGCGCTGGCGAAACTGCTCTCGGCGTGGTGCCCGTCAATATCGGGAAGGCCTTCAAGGGCGTCGAGTCGCGCTTGCCGGAATCGGAGACATTCCAGCGCGCGGTCGCTGGCACGCCGGGCGCGCGCATTGAGGACGGTTCGCTTGTGCTGCCGATGCAGCGGAATCAGGTGCCAGAGCAGGAATTGGAGCCGTCGACGCGTGGCGGTGTGTTCTATCTGCCGGAAGGCTCGCCGAACGCGAAGCACTATCGCGGCGCCACGAACTACGGCGGGACGCAGCCGATCAAGGGCGAAACCGCGATCAAGGCGCCGCTGTTCGTCAAGGGTGCGACGGGCGGCAAGGCCCCGGAAGTGGCCTATCAGCAGTTGATGGGCAAGCCGGCGTTCGAAGACATGCAGAAGGATGTCCAACGGTCGGTCGGCGCGTACTATCTGCCGCGAGATGACAAGATCGAATTGGTCCGTCAATTCCTCGAAAAGCACGCTCCGGAATTAGAGGATCACGCCCATTACATTTTCAGCAACAGCCAAAAGGGCAACCAGCTTCGGTATGCGCTGCAAGAGGCTGCGGTAGGTAGCGCGGCTCGGCGCGCGGGCCATGACGCGATTGTCGGCTATTCAACCAAGCGCGGCGGCACGAAAGAGCCGTTCTTTTCCGAAGTGTTCGATGTGCGTGAATCGCACTATCCGGGCACGGCAGGGGAATACGAAATGCATCCCGAATCCAGCTTTGGCAAGAAGAACGGCGGCGCGATCGATAAGGCGCTTCGGATCGCGAAGGCGGCCGGCGGCGGTGTGTTCTCCGGATACATTCCGGGCACCACGGGCGGCCGAACCGACAACAAAGATATCTCGGTTGCCGCCGGCTCCTACATTATTCCGGCCGATATCCTCTCGGGCCTGGGCGAAGGCAATTCGCACGCTGGCGCGGCATCTGTCGCGTCTCATCTGAAGATGGGGCCGTATGCGGAGGCGCAGCCATACGGCAAGGCGATCACCAGGCCCTATGCGAAAGCCGACGGCGGCGGAATCGAATCTCCTGGCGCTCCGGTGCCGATTGTTGCGGCGAGTGGCGAGATGGTCATTCCGCCGGAGAAAGTCGCGGAAGTCGGCGGCGGCGATCTGGATAGAGGTCATTCAATTCTTGATGCGATGGTGCAGCACGTGCGCAAGCGCACAATCAAGACGCTGAAGAAACTACCGAAGCCACGGAAAGACTAAAATGAAAAATCAGCCCTCAATCGTGCGCGCGGCCACTCCCGACGACAAAAGCGAAGTTTGGCGGCTGTTCAAGATGTGCTGGGCCGAAAATGGCCTTGTGCCGTATTCGCAGAAAAAGACGGATTTTTATATCAACCGTCTTCTTGATCCGAAGAATATCGTTGCGGAGGACGCTGGGCCGCGCGGCTTGATTGGTGTCATCGGCGGCGCGCGCCTCGAAGGCGTGATTATGCTCTCCTTCGGCTCTCCCTGGTATTCCGATCAAATCACGGTCGACGAACATCTGAATTTCGTTGATCCGGCGCACCGCGACTCAGGTCATGCCAAAACGCTGATTTCATACGCGAAACACATGGTTGACCTTCTTCGCGTAAACCATCCGGAAGTGAGGCTCGTGATTGGCGTGCTTTCGACCAAGCGCGCGGCGGCGAAGGTGCGGCTTTATGAGCGACAATTGACGCCGGCCGGCGCGTTCTTCGTGCATCCGCCGCCGGAAAATATCGATCCGCCTCGGCATCTCTACAGGACTCGGTGATGGGCTCGAAGTCTCAGACCTCGCAAACGCAGCAGTTCTCTACGCCGGCAAATCCGGCGGCGTTGCAGCAGATTTACAACACGGTGCAGGGCGCGGCGAGCACGCCTTTCACGCCATACAGCGGGGAATTGACTGCGGGCTGGAATCCGCAGCAGCAGACGGCAACGAACAACATCAATGCTGCCGCTGGTCAGGCGCAGCCGCTCATCAATCAGGCTGCCGGCCTGACTTCCGGCGCGGCGACTCCGCTCACGGCTGCGCAAATTCAGCAGTATCAGAATCCGTACACGCAGAGCGTGATTGACGCGACTCAGGCGCAGTTCAATCAACAGAACGCGGTACAGCAGAATCAGGTTAAGGGCTCGGCCGCGGCGGCTGGCGCGCTCGGCGGCGATCGGCAGGCGGTCGCGCAGGCGGAGACAGCGAAGGCGCAGCAACTCGCGCAGGCTCCCGTTATCGCTGGACTCCAGTCGCAGGGCTATCAGCAGGCGCTTCAGACGGCGCAGCAGCAGTTTCAGCAAAATCCGCTGGCGGCCGCGGCGCAACTCGGCAATCTCGGCGTTGCCGGCCAAACGGCGGCGTTGCAGGGCGCGGGCGCACAGTTGGGCGTGGGCGGGCAGCAGCAGCAGACGCAGCAGGCAGCCGACACGGCGGCCTATCAGCAGTATTTGCAGCAGCAGGGCTATCCGTTTCAGACGGCGGCGTTCCTGGCGCAGTACGGCCTCCCGGCCGCGCTCGGGCAGGGCACGAACACCTTCGGAACACAAACGACGCCCGGCCCGAATATCTTCGGTCAGATTGCCGGCCTCGGCATTGCCGGCGCCGGCCTGTTCTCCGACGAACGCGTGAAGGAAAATATCCAGCACGTCGGCGAGACGCACGATGGACAGCCGATTTACACCTACCGCTACAAGGGCTCGCCATTCACGCAAATGGGCCTGATGGCGCAGGATGTCGAGCAGTCTCATCCGGAAGCCGTTGGCAACGTCGGCGGCATCAAGACCGTGAATTACGATCTCGCGACCGCGCGAAGCAAGAATTTCGCGGACGGCGGCTCGGTCTATCCGTTCGGCATGTCCATCCTTGATGCGCCCGGATACGTCCCGGTTGGGAAGGGCGGCGGCGCTCCTGGCCCGACTTCATTGCAGACTCCGCAATTGCAGTTCGCTAAGCCGCAGGCTGACGAGTTTGGCCTTGGTCAGATTTCGCAGGGTCTAGGCGGCCTCAAGGGCTCGCTGGGTGGGGCTTCCTATGGCGGCGGCAACATCTTTACCGGCTCCTATGGCGGCTCCTCCTCAAGCCCGCTGGAAGGCCTGACGGCGGCTGATTACGGTGAGGGTTTCAAGCGCGGCGGGTTCGTCGATGCGGTGAACGAAATTCATCGCTCCATCCGGAAGGCGCGCGGGGGTACGGTAACTGTCGACCTCCCTTTCGCCGGCTATGCTAACGGCGGGCGACATTTTGCGCTCGGCGGCGATGTGGATGACGACACGATTTCGTCCGCTCCGCTGCCGCCGATTGCTGGCGTCGACATGAGCGCGGACGTTTCGCTTCCTCCGCGCGAGATTGCCGGCGCCGATCAGCCGACAACTGATGTTGCAATGAGCGACAACGCGGCTTCGTGGGCGAACTTCGCGCAGCGGCCACGCGATCAGGGTGGCCTTGGGCTCGCCCCACATCAAGCCTATGGCATCGTGGGCAACCTCGTGAACGAGAGCACGCCGAATATCACGCCGTGGGGTGTGAGCGGCGACGCCGGCACGGCGCAGGGCGCGGCGCAGTGGCGCGGCGATCGGCTCGCCCGGCTCAAAGCCATGTTCCCCGACTCGTACCAGACGACGGAAGCGCAGCAGGCGTTCATGCGGTCGGAATTGGAGGGGCCAGAGAGCAAGGCATATCTGGCGCTCCGCGCCTCGAAGACGCCGGAAGAAGCCGCGAACGCCGTGAACCACCTCTATGAGCGCTCGGCAGACACTACGGGCCACCGTGCGGCGGCGGCGCGCTCCCTCTATGAGGAAGCCGGCGGGCAGGGCGATGATGTCCTGGCCGGCGGCTCGGGCTCCGATCGGCTGACGACGCCCGCGCCGTCCGCGCCCGGCATGGGCGGCTGGAATCCCTTCAACCTGTCCGACAAGACTCGTCAGGCGCTCATTGCTGCCGGTCTCGGCATAGCTGCGAGCAAATCGCCGTTCGCTCTTACGCAACTCGGTGAGGGCGGCCTGAAGGGGCTTGCCGAATACGGCGAGCTTGGGAAGGAGGAGCGGGAAGCCGCCGACAAGGCGCAGTCGCGCAAGATGGAGCAGCAGCGGATTGACTTGGAGGGCCGGCGGCTGGCGCAAACCATCGATCAGCAGCGCTTGACGAATGCGCAGGCTCCGCTCATTCGCGACGCCAGCGGCAATTTGGTCCCGAACAAAGCCTATCTCGATGTGAAGCGGCAAGAGGCCGAAATCAACCAGCGGGACAAGTTCATTCCCGCCGGATCGGTCACGACTGGCGACGGGCAGGTGCATCCTGCGGTCCTGAATCAGGCCGATGGTCAAATCCTTGATGCTGTCACCAAGAAGCCCCCGCAGGCGGGCGACAAGGTGCAGGGCAAGGATGCGACCGGCAAGAACAACCCGGAGATTGCGGAGAACATCGCGGCTGGCATCAAGTCTGGCGATCAACCGCCGACGCTTACGGGCCTCTACGGCCAGAGCGCGGCGGTGCGCGCGTCGTTGCAGCGGCAGGGTTTCAACCTGTCCAAGGCACAAGTCGAGTGGGATACGGCCAAGCGGCAGATTGCTTCGCTCAATGGTCCGCAAATGACTCGGTTCGTCGGTCTCGCGAATAGCGTCGATAACACGATTGACGAAGTGCGCGAACTATCGAAGCAACTCGGAAACATCGGTATTCCAGCGCTCAACCGGATCAAGCTCGCCGCTCTGGTGAATACGCGCGGCAACTCTCCGGAAGGTCAGCTTGCGGCTCGCTATCTGACTTCACTGAACACGCTGAAAGAGGAATTTGCCAACCTCGCGCAGGGCGGTTATGCGCCGACTGAGGCGACTTGGCATCTCGCAAATCAGCAGATTAACGGCGACTTCGGCGTGGATCAGTTGGGCGCCTCGCTCGATGAAGTGCAGCGGCTCGTCCGCTATCGCGTGAACGCGGTACCGGGCCTCGCGCAGATGGGGCCGGGCACGGCGAACCGGTACACCGGGGCGACTGGTGCGGCGGCGGCTCCGCCTCCTCCTGGCGCGGCGCCCGCTGGCGGTGGTGCGGCTTCGCCGGCCAAGACGGTCACGCAAAACGGGTTCACGTATACACTACAGCCTGACGGGACATATAAGTGAAGAAGCTCGGGAAAGCTCTCGTTATCGCCCGGATCAAGCACAACGAGAAGGCAGCGGCGCACGCCGGCATCGGCTCCCACAAGAGACCATGGGACAAGAAACCGCGGAAGGCGGACGGCGGCGGCGTGGATAAGCCGCCGTTTGATCCGTCGCAACCGTTTCAGCCCGTAGATACTGCGCCCGCTGCCGCCGCTCCGGCATCGCCCGCCGCTGGCGGCAAGCCCGCGTTTGATCCGTCCAAGCCATTCACGCCGGTAACGCAGTCCGAACCGTCTTGGACTGACGCCTTCACCGACATTGGGCCGGAAATCAAGAAAGCGGCTTCGGAGGCGTGGCAGGGCGTAACGGCGCCGTCGACCACCGAACCAGGTACGGTCGGGCATTTGCTCGAAACCGGCAAGCGCGTGGGCTCCGCGCTCGCGCTCCCTGGCGCGCTCGTCACCGGGCCGGCGCGCTCGCTGATCGGCCATCCGATGGCGCAGGCGGAGCATTTCATCGGCACGCTCATCAATCCGAAGGTGGCGGCCACGCAAGACCAAGGGGAGATGTACGAACAGGCGAAGAAGGACGTTGACACGGCGATGTCGGCGCTTGCTTCGCGCAGCCCTGGCTTGATCGGACCGGAATTACCGAACATCACGGCTCCGCACGCGCAGGCGTTGAAAACGGTCATTGATGTCCGGCGGGCGCCTGCCACTCCGCCGCCGGCTCCGTCTCCTGGCTCCGACTATGCGCAGGCCGCGCAACGCATCGCGCAGGCATCGGGGCAAGACATTGACGTGCCGATGGCGCTCGCGACGGATAGCCCGCTGGCGCAGCGGCTCGCCGAAGCCTCGAAAAACGTTCCTCTCGCTGGCGAGGCGGTACCGAACGCGATCGATAATATGTCCGGGCAGTTGCAGAAAGCCGCCGGCAACATCGCCTCGCAATACGGCGAGGGCGAGGGACCGACGGTCGCGGGCCGGATCGGGCAGGAATTGCAGCGGCAGGCGCAGGCCGAAACGTCGGAAGCGACGGAAGCGGCAGCGCGCGGCGATGCGGCGCTGCAAGCGCAGTGGCAACGCAATATAGACGCGGCAGACGAAGCGATTGCGACTCACGAAGGCAACGCGCTCGAAAGGGCGCGCAACGCCGTCGGCAACATGAATCCGCAGGATATGGGGCAAACGCTGATTGCGCGGCTGCGGCAGGGCGAACAGGCGGCGCGCGCTGAAAAAGAACGGCTCTACGACATTGCCGGCGAGCATGATGCGGAAATCAATGCTGGACACGCTTCGGGACTCCGCTCCGATATTATGCGGAGGCTGAATGAGCAGGGCGCTATCCTTGATGATGTCTCGGAAGGCTCGTTAACGCCGGTCTCGCTTCGATTGATGCGGATGCTTGACGAAGTCCGGAGCATTCCGGTCCCGCGGCGTCCTGGCGCTCCTGGCGCTCCGGAAACGCCGATTGCTCGCGATGTCAGCGCCGCGGTACAGCAGCGGGAAGCGGCGGCGGCTGCCGGCGCTCCTGGCGGCGGCACGATGGAGGCGCATTCCGTCGCGGTCCCTGGCATGGACCCGGTTCATGTGCAGCCGCGCGTTGTCGAGGCGTCCGATCTCCTCACCTCTGCCGATGACGGCTATGACGCTTCGTTGCAGCCGCGCGACCGCTCGCGCGCCGCGTCGCAGCAGCAGGTGCGAGACCTCGCGCGCAATCTCAACCCGGAACGGCTCGGTCGCTCGGCGGAGGCTGACCGTGGCGCGCCCATCGTCGGGCCGGATGGCATGGTCGAGAGCGGCAACGGCCGCGTGCAGGCGATCCGGCAGGCGTATCGAGAGAACGGCGAGTCGGCGGATGCATATCGCCGCTGGCTGGCCGGGCAGGGCGTTGACACGACGGGCATGCGCGAGCCGGTCCTGATCCGCGATCGCACGACTCCGATGTCCGAACAGCAGCGCCGGGCCTTCACGGTCGGCGCAAACCAGTCCGCGACTCTCGCCATGTCGGCGCCGGAGCGCGCGCTGGCGGATGCGAGCGCAATCACTCCCGAATCTCTCGCCGGCATCAAAAACCCGGCGGATATTGCCTCTCCCGAAAATCGGGATTTCCACCGCTCTTTCGCGCAGCGGCTCCCAAAAACGGAGCAGGGTGCTTTCGTCGACAAGCAAGGGCGGTTGTCGGCGGAGGGCGCGACGCGGCTCCGGAACGCCATCCTGGCGAAGGCATATGGGGACAGCCCGGTATTGTCTCGAATTGCCGAGTCGACGAACGACGCAATCAAGTCGATCTCGAACGCGTTGACCGCTGCGGCTCCGGAGATGGCGGCGCTACGCGAGGGCGTTGCTGCCGGCTATGTGGCTCCGGAAATGGACATTACGGCCGATCTCCTTGACGCGGTCGAGCGCACCGCGCGGCTCCGCGCTCGCGGCGGCGATCTGGCGGAGGATTTGGCGCAGCAAGACGCTTTCACGCAGCAATCTCCGCTGTCTCAACAGCTTATGAAGCTGTTCTATGACGCGGACGGCAAGCGGGCGGCGTCGAGCGCGCAGATTTCCACGGCGCTCCGCCACTACGCGCAGGAAGCCGGGAAGGTCGAGGCTGCGCCCGGCCTGGGGCTCGGTCTCGAACCGGTCAAGCCGGCGGATATCGTCGATATCTCGGGCAAGCGCGCCGGCACGGCGGAGACAATCTCTCCGGAGGCTCTGAAGCCGAAAGCTGGCGCCGCGGCTCCGGAAGCTCCGAAGGTGGTCGGCACCGTGAACATTCACGGCCTGGAACGGCTGCGAAAGCGTCTCAATGCGTTTTCGCAAGACGCTGCAACTCCGACCGATCGCGAGGCGGCGCGGCAAATTGTTCGCGCCTATGAGGATTGGGTAAACGACGCAATCGACAATCATCTGATGTCCGGAAGCCCGGAAGCGCTCGAAGCATTCCGGAGAGCACGCGCGGCAAATCGTGACTGGCGCACGCGGTTCGGTTGGAACGAACGCGACGACGGCGACAAGCTGATTAACAAGGTGGTGACGGGCGAAGTCACGCCGCAAGAGTTTTCGAATTGGCTGGTCGGCAATACGCAGGTGGGCGCGAAGGGCACTTCCTCGCGACTCCTGGCGCGCGTGATGGAAGCGACGGGCGACCATCCGGAGGCCGCGCAGGCCATCCGCGGCGGCGTGTGGAATCGGCTGACGCAGAACACGGCTGGCGTCACCGGGAAGAATGCCGCGAAGGTAGCGGACGATATCCACGAATTTTTCGACGGCTCCGGCCGCGATCTCGCAAATCGCTTGTTCACGCCGTCACAGCGGCAAATCGCGCTCGCCTATGCTGACACGTTGCGGCAGGGCGCGGCGGCGCGCGAACAATTGGCGGAGTTCGGCAAGATCACGAAGCCTTCCGCGATGAAGCCGGAAGCCGGGCCGATGCAGCAACTCGCTGATGCCGTGCTCGGCCACGGCAACAAGTCGGATGAAGCGCTGTTCGCCACGCTCGACCGCTACGTGCGCTCGGGCGCCTCGGGCGACGTCAAAACTCTCGGCAAGGTCCTGGCCGCCATTCCGGAAGAGGAGCGCGGCAACCTCACTGGCGCGATGATCCGCCGGCTTGGCGAGACCACGCAAAAGGAAGGCGGCTTCTCGCTCGATGCCTTCGTGACGCAATGGAACAAATATTCTGACGCGGCGAAGCGGCTGCTTATCACTGATCCTGTTCACCGGCAGGCGCTCGATGATATTGCGATGATCGCGCAGCGGAATAAGACCGTCGGGAAGAAATACGGCAACACCAGCGGCACAAGCAAGATGACTGGCCTTGTGGGTCTTGGCGCTGGGCTTGTGACTCATCCGTACATCACAATCGCGACTCTCATCGGCGGCGCCATCGGCGCGCGCCTCCTGGCCGCGCCGGCAACGGCGCGCGCAGTGGCGAATTGGAGCAAGGCGGCGAGCGTTGCGCGACTCGGGATGTCTCCGGAGCGCGCGGCGTCGCTCTCTCGCGCGTCCGGGCGGCTCGCGCTGATCGCGACAAAGCAAGGTGTGCCGCTCTCGCAAGCGCAGTTGATGGCACCTTTTCAACGGCTAGTGGCTCCGGCTGCGCAGAAACGCGACCGGCAGTAACGGCTCGTCAAAGAACAACGGTTAAGCCGCTCTTAGGGACGGCTTTCCTTGTTCGGAGAGTACGAGCCGCCATGCCCAACTTAAGCATCTCCACACAGGGAATGATTGATATCATCTCCCATGAAGGCATTTGCCTGAGTTGGTATTTGGACTCCGTCGGTGTCCCTACCATCGGCATCGGCCAGACGA
Source organism: Bradyrhizobium cenepequi (assembly GCF_020329485.1). Lineage (GTDB taxonomy): Bacteria > Pseudomonadota > Alphaproteobacteria > Rhizobiales > Xanthobacteraceae > Bradyrhizobium > Bradyrhizobium cenepequi. The sequence continues at coordinate 13,602 of NZ_JAGKJI010000009.1, read as the reverse complement.
AATCCGATGATATCGATCCGCGCACGATGGGAACGTTGACGCTGCAACAGGCGGTTGACCTCTTCAAGCGCAAGATCAAGGTCTACACCGATGCGGTGGACAAGCTCGGGCTGCATCTCACCCAATATCAGTACGACGCCTTGTCGTCTTGCTGCTACAACTTTGGCGAGAGCAATCTACAGACGCTCTGCCACCATCGCACAATCGATCAAATCGGCGATGCGATCATGCTCTACAAAATCCCGCCGGAAATCATCCCGCGCCGGGAAGCTGAGCAGAAACTTTTCAAAACCGGAGTGTACTCGAACACTAATGGCAAGGTCCTGGTGTTCCCGGTTAACAGCAGCCGCCATCCGGTTTACAGCGAAGGCCATGATGTCGATATCCGGCCGTATTTCGCTGATGCGCCGCCGACTTCCGCCCCGGTACCGCCGGCTCCCGCTCCGGCTCCCGCCCCGGAAAGCTCCTGGCTGTCCGATCTGACTGCGGCGATCTCCTCCGTCTTCGGGAAGAAAAAATGAAGTGGTTCCTGCTCTCGTGCGGGCTCGCCGCGGCGTATCTCATAGTGCGTCCGGCCTTCCACGCTATACCGGCCTTCAAAGCCTTTTACGACGACGCGGATACGTTCTGGCGCAAGGCCTGGGCAGTATGCGGCAAGTCCGCGACCGTGCTCTGGGGCTACGTCCTGTCCTTCTTGGCGGCCGTCTGGTCAATCCTTGATCCGCTGGCGCAACTGTTCGGCGCTCCGGATATCAAGCAACAGATTTTGGAGTTGCTGAAGGATCATCCGCAGTATGCGAGCTATTTCCTGATCGGTGTTTCCGTCGTCACGATCGCCGCACGCATGCGCTCCATCCGGAAGGATGCCGGCAAATGATCGCGGGAATCATCGGCGGGGTTCTGTCCCTCTTCAAGGTGGTGCTTGGGCCGCTGTTCACGTGGCTTAACGGCATGGTCGATGCCGACAAGCAAATCCAAATCACCACGACTCAAACCGTTGGCTCGGTCGCAAACATCGCGCTCGGCGGACTTCAAAACGCGGACAACCAGAACGCCGCAATCCGGATGAAGGAAGGGACATGGGGGCCGACAATCATCATGATGTCGATTATCCTGGCTCCGTTCGTCTGGCATGAGTGGCAGGTTGTTCTCGACTCGTGTCCCTTCCTGTTGGGCCTCAATTGGGACTGGTACATCCCGCTGCCGAAATTGATCCATCACCGGCCGGGCTCCTGGGGCGTCCCGTCGATCGGCAAGCCGGGGCTTGATGGTCAATCCGCCTGGGACCGAACCGAACAAGCCATCTTCACCTCGTTTTTTATCGGTGCATCAACGGCAGTCGCCGCGGTCGCCGCAATCAGGGCGATCAAGAAATGACCGACGACACCGATACTCGGGACCGGGTTATCCGGCTGGAAACCAAGCTCGAAGCTGTCACCGCTCAACTCGCGGACATGCAGAAGAAGGTAAATTGCATGTACGAACTTCTGATGCAGGCGAGAGGAGTGCGGTGGATGATTATCGGGATGGCTGCGTTTGCGGGGTTCTGCGCCTCTTTCGCGGCCAAATACCTTCACCTGCCGTTCGCGAAATGAGCGCATTGGATGGGTTCGCGAGCGCGAATCAGACTGAGCCGCAAGGGGCTCGCTTTTCCCGGATCACCTTTCCGGAGCCGGGCAAGCCGATACTGAACGTCGGTCCTGGTGACCATGCCTGCCAGCGGTGGCATCTGACGATGGAAGACTTGAAGGGCTTTGTGCTCGATAGTCTGCCGCACGTCGTAAAATGAAAATCGGCCCCGGCTCCTCATCGGAGTCGGGGCCTTTTTTATTTTCTCACAAGATAAACACTATGAACAAAACGCCGGCAGCGACGCAGATCGCAAGGAAAATAATCACGAACAGCGTAAGCGTAGACATCCGTAGGCTCATCTCCAACGCGTTAAGTCTCATTGCTGAGATAGGCAGTGTACTGTCTAAATTCGCGACAAGCCTTCGTGATTATCAGCATGTATTTCCGCAGGGTCATTTGATCGAGCGCCACCATTCATCTTCGCGCATGCGAGAGTGGGCGCTTCACTGAATCTCATACGGTGCCGGTGTATTCGCCTCTGGCCGGATAGTTGTTCTTGACGATGAAATCGAAAGCCTGGACCATTTCAGCGAAATTAGGCCGTACGAACGGCATAGACTGCACGGAGAGATAGTAAATCGTCTGGTCTGGCTTGATCAAAAAGACACCGGGCTCGGAGAACAGATGTGGTTCCTCGATGCCGATCGAGGTCTTCCCTCGCGAGGCAGATATGAAAAGTCCCCACTCGCGAGCATCCCTCAAATTCAAACCATAGCCGACCCGCAGGTCCTTGGCTTGGATCTTATCCGCCATCTGGCGCGCACGCTCCTCCACATCTGAACTGATGGCGATGGTCGCAACACCGCGCGCGGCAAATTCGGGGGTCAGGCGGTCCAATTCCTTGAGATAATTGGCGCAGATCGGGCAATGCAAGCCGCGATAGAAACAGACGAGCGTCATGCGCTCTGGGCGTTCTGTTGCGAGATCGAAGCGACCATGGCCGAGCGTCTCGACGACAAGGGCCGGAGCTTTCTGGCGGGGGATGAGCATCCAAAGTTTCCTTTCGCGAACCTGAGCGGGGCAGAACCCCATTGATCTTGTATAAGCATGGCCCGTACATATGCGCTTCATCAGCGCGCGTTGCCTTCACTCACGAAAAGCTATCCTTCACGCGATGAATCGCCGGGTGCTTGGGGTTCGTCACCTTCACCCAATGCGGCGAGAGGCCCGCGCGGTATGGGCGATCCTGGTGTTTGGAGACGATGCCCTCTAGCCCCATCAGGCAGGCGTGCCGGAATAGGTCCGGGCCGATCTCGCCCACCTCGAAGGGCGCCAAGTGGATGCCGTCCACACTCCGGGCAAGCAGCCGCGCGAGATTCGCCTTTCGCATGCTGAGCGGCAGCGGGCGCATGTCCTCGCCATCGGCCACAAGCAAGTCGAAGGCGTAAAAATGGACTTCATCGTCATATTGCCGGCTGTGCAGGCCGTCGAAATCCGACCGGCCATCCTCGCCCAGCAAGACCGCTTCCCCGTCGACCACAAACGAGTCTTGCTGGTTGCGCAACGCGGCTTCGCGGATCAGCGGAAAGCGTTCGCTCCAATCGTAGCCGTTCCGGGTCCATAGGCGCACAACCTTGCCCTCGCGCTGGACGATCAGGCGATAGCCGTCATGCTTGATCTCATGGAGCCATTCCGGCCTGTCCGGAACTTTGGTCCCGCGGGTAGGGATGCAGGGAAGGTACTTCGGTTTGAGCATACTCCGGAGATATGTATCGGAGCGGGAATTGCGAATCAGGTCAGTAGTGGTAGCGACACTGAATGATTTCGATTTGCTGGGTCTCACCCTTCCCATTGAGCCGATAGACGAGCCTATGTTCGTTCGTGATCCGCCGAGACCACCAACCCGCCAGATCATGTTTAAGGGGCTCCGGTTTCCCGAGCCCCTTAAACGGATCGCGCTTGATGTCCTTGATCAGGGTGTTGATGGCTTCGAGGACTTTTGGGTCTTCTTTTTGCCAATGAAGATAGTCTTGCCAACCATCCTCAGACCATGCGGTTTTCATGCCGCAACCTAGCGTGCCTTTGCTGGCTCGATTAGCTCGCGCTCAGTTAGTTTGCCCTCGTTCGCCTCCCGAATAGAGCGAAGAAGGCGCGCAGCGTTGGCCGGGCTCTTCAGGAGATGAACGGTCTCCATAAGGCCCTCGTATTCATCCTCCGCCATAATAACAACAGTGCGGGCGTTCTGGCGGGTGACAAATAGAGGCGCACGATCGTCGCAAACCCCGTCCATGAAGGAAGCAAGGTTGCCACGGAGTTCCGTGTAAGAAACGTATGCCATAGTTCTCTCCCAACCCTCTTGGTACAGGGAACTGTACAGGGTTTCTGTACAGAGACTTGTACAGTGGGGGTCAACTGTCAACATATAATTGCAGTTCCTCGGTATAATAATACCGAATTCGCATTCAGTTGACCAAGCCGAACGGCAGGGCAAGTTGCACGCCTATCGGCCGGCCGGTGTGGCTTTCGATGAACTCCCACAGCGCGTCGGAAATCTCCCGCCCTTCCTCGTCAACCCGGCGGGCCAGATCAAGCGCAACGTCCTCGGAAGCGTCCCGCGACCATCCCTCGACCGGATTGAACGCCACCACGCGCAACGGCTCATCGTACTGTCCGGCGAGCAGGTCACCGATCAGGGTTCGATAGTCGGTCTCGCCTTCGTCCGTCTCACGCCACGCTGGGCCGCTCCGGAAGTCCTCTAATACGAGGTAGATGTCCCGGTCGAGCCGATCGGTCGGGATGATCGAGGGCGAGGTACGCATACCCAAACTCCATTTTGGATGGAGTCAAAGCTATGTCATCGCCAGTTGGAACGCGAGTCAGGTTGCACGATGGCGGCTCTCAGTGGCGCCAACCGTCCTTATCGATGTCTGTCTTGAAGCCCTCCGGCAGACGGGGCGCTTCGCCAGCGGCCGGGACATTGCAGACCGGGCAGGGGGCGCCGGCACCGCCGCAACCGCAGGCGTGTTCTCCCTCCCACGCCCGCTTCGGGTGGTTCTCACAAACCCAGCCGCTATCCTCGCACAGTAAGCACTTCATTTTCTGAACGTAGGGATTTGCCCGTGGAATGCGAGTCTCAAGCGACCAAAACCATCACGGCGCAAATGATCAACCTCATCGAAAGGCCCGGAAAAGCGCTGCAATGCTTTGCCATATGGTCGCGCGAACGACCGTGTCAGCGGCGACTTGAACTAACCGATCAGGGTTGACGGGAGATGGAGATGAAACAGGCACCCCCAGTCTGACCCTCAATGCGTCTTTGTCCCGCTTCGCGATCGCGATGTACTCCGCATTACGAGCCACAAAAGGCAGAAAGAACTTATCTTGCTCCGATTGCGGCAGATGCGAGACTTGATCGTGCAGCCGCTTCAGGAGGTCAGTATATTTCGTTTGATCATACGCGTTCGATCGGAGGGCCTCGCGCCAAAAGTCGTCCAATTGGTCCACGGCAGATGAAGCAGGCAGGCCTAATCTGACCTTCAATGCGTTTCGGTCCTGCTTTGCCAAAGCGATGTACTCTGCATTACGATCAAAGGCTTGCCTAATTAGCACTGCTTGCTCCTCGTCGGGCAGATGGGAGACCTGATCTCCTATCCTTTGGACAAGGTCAGCGTATTTGCTCTGGAGCGAACTCCAGTCGATCACGCTCCATTGGAGAGCCTCGCGCCAAAAGTCGTCCACTTGCTCCAAGATGTTCATGGTGATGCTCCCCCAACCTGAGCGCGTACCTACATCAATATACACATATCAAACAAGTATTCACTTCTTGCCGACAACATGACCCTGCGCGCCCACCGTGATGCTGGGCCTGCTGATCATCGAGCTAGGTCGCTAGGCAAACAGCTTGGCGCCTTCCGGCGTGATCTTCACGTAGGTGCCGCTTTCGTGCATCCAGAGCCAGCCGCGCTCGATCGCCAGCTTTCGCCCAGCCCCATATTCGGCCGGCGATCCCCTGTCTCGGAAGATAAACGGGTAGTTGATTTTTTCGACGTGGATGCGCCCGTCTTGGACGGGCTCCACGGCGTGCGCTAGCTCCATGATGCGGCGGGCGGCTTTCTCCGGATCGGCGTATGGACGGTCTTCGGCGTATTTCATTGCAGTCATCTCATGTCGCTATGGGCTTCAGCGATGTGGGCATCTAGGCCAGCGATCGAAATAACGGCTCCGCAGAAGCATTTTGCGATTCCGGAACGCTCCTGGGTCGGCAACTTAAGGCCCTCGTCCCACATGCGATGTTTCCATGCGGTTTCAGCCTGTTTGAATCGCCATTCCTGGAAGGCGGTTTCGGAGAGGCGTGGCAAAAGATCGTTCCATGCCTTCTCGAACTCGGCTCGCGCTCCCTCGAACGTCTCGGCCTCACCGGCCCGATGCTGGTTCGGCTCTAGCCCTGGATAGAAGCCGCATGACCACCCCCACCGCGGGGAATCTCGGGGAACGCCGGCCCGGATATTAATTGTTCCAACGTGCACGTCTCCATAGAAGACGTGCCAGCATTCTTCTCGGCTGTCCTTGTCGCGGCGGCGGGTTAGCGTGTTCATGCTCACATGTAGTCGTCCGCGTATTCTTCCAACTCGACACGCAACGCATTTCGCTCCGCCTTGCTTAGATTGGCGCGCTCGCCCTTGTCGATCAGGGCCAGCAGAAGCACGGGCACGTCATCTCCCGCAAAGTAGTGCACCGTTCGATAGCCTCCGCTTTTGCCTCTCCCTCTGCCGGCGAAGCGAACCTTGCGGCATGGATGGCTGCGCATGGCGCGGTGGGTTCGGGTCGGTCAACTTCTATTCCGCAGCCGATATGCGGCGCTTTTCCCGGCACCGTAGGACGCGGGCCTAGCGGGGCCCGTGGAGCGGCCTTCCGCCGGCGGGGGTCCAGCCCGGCCCGAAATAACGCATCACGCCGCCGGGCTGGCGAGTTTCTGCACCGATTCCGGGGATACCTTGCGGCGCTCCATCAGCCTCAATAGCCGGCCACCGGCTCCGGGATCGCGGCACCGTTGGTTAACGGCCGGTTAGCCGGCGGCGGGCATTGCGATCGATTCAGGTTAACGCGTCTTAAGGGAGTTCGCGAGCTTGGATTCACGGAACTTTAGGCCGGTGCGCATACCGTCGCAGCGTTCGGGCCACACCAACACAACACCCATGGAGACCAGCCTTGCGTAACCTTGTTTCCCGTTTCATTAAGGACGAGTCCGGCGCGACCGCCATTGAGTACGGTTTGATTGCCGCTCTTATTGCCGTCGTGATCATCGGTGTTCTGACGAACATCGGAACTAGTCTCAAGACTAAGCTGGAAGCTGTGAACACCGGCCTTCAGTAAATCCACGGCCCTTTCTCAGAGGGCATGTGCACGTGGGAGCGGCCCGGCCAAGGCGACTTGGCCGGGCTTTTCTATGGCTAGGCCCGGTCACTCCGATGGCCCGCGCGTGTTGGGGACTGTGTTGGGGACGCCGCCGGGACATCGCAAAATCCCGCAGAAACAAGTCGAGCGCGACCGGCATCACCACGATCGCGGTATGACGCGAATGTGCCGCTCGAAGCCGCCTTCGCCGCCACACTCGGGGCAATCCTTCCATTCCTCGGGGACGTCGTTCATGGGCTCTTCTCCACGATGCTCGCTCGCCAGCCCTTCGAGGCGATGAAGGCGCGGGCCTGGGCGTCGGTCATGCCAACCAGCTTTTTCAGGATCGGTGCCGCGCGCCGCACCGTGCCGTCAGTCTCGAGGCCGGCGACAAAATGCGGCGCGACGACGCGGACCAAGATCACGGCCTGATGCGATCTGGATCGCCTTCCGAGTCCTGAATCCAACCGCCGCGCCCGTCGCACTCCTCGCACCGTACCCATTCCGAGTCGTCGTGAGGGAAGCCGCAACCGGCCTCATAGACCATGCAGTGCTTTTCGAATCCGCCTTCGCCTCCGCAGTGCTCGCAATCCTTCCATTCCTCGGGGACGTTGTCGGTCATGACTTGGTCCCCTGCGCGCGCAATGCCGCAACCGCAGCGCGGCCGTATTCGATTAGGTCGCCATGATCCACGCCGTAGGCGTCGACTGCCTTGAAATCATCCCAAGGGCGGCCGATACCGTGCTCCGCGATCGCGCGGGCCGCTATGAGCACCTCGGGGTCGTCCTCCGCGACGTCGGGCCATACCGGTGTAGCGGCCCGCTTGCCGGCCTCGAAAGCCTCTCGAAGGGAGTTTTCGATCGTTTCCGCTATGTAAACGGCATCGGTCAGCGCGAGTGGCTTCGGCGTCGGGCAGTCACGGTAAAACAGCTCGTTCGTGCAGCCTTGCGCTTCTTCTTTGGGGTCGAACTTCATTTCAGCACTGCCACGGTATGAGGGACGGCGCCATTTTCTCGGCACGATGATGGATGGCCTCGCCGGCATCGGCGCAGCCTTGCAGGTAGGCCGATGCGAGGATGTTGTGCAGCGGCGTCTCGCCGAATCGCATGACGTGGAACAGGAACTCTGTCCGCCGTCGGGCGAGGTCCCATGAACGGGCTAGGCGCGTCGTACCGCTCATATCGGGGCTTCGGTCTCGGGGCCATTATCCGTTCCTCTCGATCAGAGAGGGCAAAGGGACTAGACCGCGAACGTCAGCGCGGCTATACGAACGTCGGCCGAAGGCTTGATTTGCAAAACTCCTGGGCGTTATTGCAAAACTCTCAGGAAAAGCTCTGCAATAACAATGGCTTAGGTGGGGAATGGTGTAACGGTAGCACAACAGACTCTGACTCTGTTTGTCTTGGTTCGAATCCAGGTTCCCCAGCCAGATTAGGCTAACCTCAACGGCTTGATACGAAACTGGCTTTTCACCGCAGGCGATGAACGGTCAGCGCCGAGCAGCCGCCGGCTTTGATGCGCCCCAGATTCTTGCGCGCAACATGCGTGGCGGCCGTCGCCATCAGGGTTCACGTTGATGGCGCGCGACGCGGACGCTGACGTCTCACCTCGCACTCACATGCGCACGCTGTGCGTGCATTGCGCGATTGCCTAGCGTTGAAGCAGCGACGGCGCGATCCGTTACGCGATGCGCACGTGCGCTCGCGGTCTGCTCGGCTTGCCGAGGTCAGGGCACCATGCGATGGTGGTGTACCAAGAAAACAGCGGGAGCGGGGGCTGCAACGGCTCTTGGCCTTCCCATGCATAAAAAGCCCGGCACCGGGCAAGGGATATTGGAGACGTTCGAAGATGAGATTTTCACATGTCATCGGGGTGTTTTCGGCTGCCGTCATGTCGGTCGCGCTGGCAGGCAACGCCGCGGCGCAAAGCAAGACCGTCAAGATCGGCGGAATATTCCCGATGAGCGGCAATGCCGCGACCATCGGCGTTCACGTCAAGCACGCGTTCGACGTCGCGCTCGACATCATCAACAATCCCCATCCCGAACTCGGCAACTTCCCACTCGCCAAGAATGGCGGTCTCGCAGGCCTGGGTGACGCCAAGGTCGAGATCGTCTACGCGGATAACCAGGGCAGCCCCGCGACGGGGCAAAACCAGGCGCTGCGGCTGATCACGGAAGAGAAGGTGGTGGCGCTGACCGGCGCCTATCAGTCCGGCATCACGCTGACCGCGAGTGCGATCGCCGAGAAATACAGCATCCCCTTCGTCAACGGCGAGTCGGTGGCGCAGAACCTCACCGAGCGCGGCTTCAAATGGTTCTTCCGCGTCACGCCGATCGCGACCGATTTCGCGCGCGTCTATTACGAATTCCTCACCGACATGAAGGCCGCCGGTAACAAGACCGACAATATCGCGATCGTCCACGACAACACCGAATATGGCGCCTCCGTCGCCAACACTATCGCCACGGTATTCAAGGAGAAGGGCATCCCGATCGCCCTCGATGTCGCCTATGCCAGCAACGCGACGGACGTGCAGAGTCAGGTGCTGCAGCTCAGGGAGAAGAAGCCCGACGTCGTCATCATGATCTCCTACACGTCGGATGCGATCCTGTTCTCCAAGACCATGCAGGCTCTCGACTACAAGCCGCCGATGCTGCTGGCCGACGACTCCGGCTATTCCGATCCATCCTTCATCAAGTCGGCCGGCAAGCTCTCGCAAGGAGCGTTCAACCGCTCGTCCTGGAGCCTCGGCCCTGCGGGCTCGCCGACCGCGGTCATCGCCAAGATGTACAAGGACAAGAGCGGCGACGAGATGGACGACACCACCGCGCGCCAGATGCAGGCGCTGTTCGTGCTGTGCGAAGCCATCGACCGCGCCGGCTCGACGGAACCGGCCAAGATCCAGGCCGCGTTGAAGGCGACCGACCTCAAGCCCGATCAGATCATGATGGGCTACAAGGGCGTCAAGTTCGACGACAAGGGCCAGAACATCCTGGCGTCCGGCCTCATCATTCAACTCCAGGACGGCGAGAACTACGTCTCGGTCTGGCCGAAGGCGAGCGCCGAGAAAGCGCCGATCATGCCTTACAAGGGCTGGTGATGGAGGTTTTCACCTCTCCCATCGGGAGAGGTCGGCGCGAAGCGCCGGGTGAGGGGATCAGGTCTATCGGTAGAGCGTAACCCCTCACCCGATTTGCTTGCGCAAATCGATCTCTCCCGATGGGAGAGGTGATCCGAGGCACCCGGCGAACTCATTCAACTAGGGGCATCACGCGCCAATTCATGACCTTCACACTTGTTCAGGTGATCGTCGGCGGCCTCCTGCTGGGAGCTGTCTACGCGCTGTTCTCCTCCGGGCTGACGCTGGTCTGGGGCATGATGAACGTGGTCAACTTTGCCCATGGCGATTTCGTCATGCTCGGCATGTATGTCGCGTTCGTCGTCTACACGCTGCTCGGCGGCGGGCCGCTCATCGGCGCGCCGCTGGCGACGCTGCTGCTCGCCACGCTCGGCGTCATCGTCTATTTCGGCCTGATCCGCGACATCATGAAGGGGCCGATGCTGGCGCAGATCCTTGGCACCTTCGGGCTCGCGCTGCTGCTCCGCTATTCGGTGTTCTGGTGGTTCGGCGCCAACTTCCTGTCGCTGCCGGAAAACCTCGTCGGCGGCACCTTTGACATTTTCGGCATCCGCATCCAGGCTTCGCGCCTGCTCGCCGGCGTGGTCGCGCTGCTGGTGACGTTCGGGCTGCATCTCCTGCTGACGCGCACGACGCTCGGCTCGCGGATGCTGGCGGTCGCCGAGGATGCGACGGCCGCGCAGCTGATGGGCATCCGGCCCGATGGCATGCAGGCGATCGCCTGGGCGATCGCCGCCGGCGCCACCGGACTTGCAGGCGCGCTGATCGCGACCTTCTTCTACATCGTGCCGACGGTCGGCGAGACGCTCGGCATCGTCGCCTTCGTCACGGTCTCGCTCGGCGGTTTCGGCAGCGTGCCCGGCGCGCTGGTCGCGGGGCTCCTGATCGGCGTCATCGAGTCGCTGTCGGGCTATCTGATCGGCGCTGTTTACAAGGACATCGTGGTCTACGCGCTCTTCCTCGGCTTCCTCTGGTTCAGGCCACAGGGCCTGATGGGCAAGACCTGATGCGGCGCACTCTCTGGCTCCTGATCGCGCTCGCGCTGGTGGTCGCCTATCCGCTGGTGTTCACGACGCCGTTCCAGCAGCGACTCGGCGCGCTGGTCCTGCTCTATGCGATCGCGGCCTCGGCCTGGAACATCGTCGGCGGCTACGCCGGACAGATCTCGGTCGGCCACGTCGTGTTCTTCGGCTCCGGCGCCTATGCCGCAATGGGCGCGTATGCGCATTTCGCGCTGTCGCCGCTGATCGGAATTCCCGCCGGCATCGTCTTTGCCGTCCTGATCGCGGCCGTGATCGGCGGGCCGACGCTGCGGCTGTCGGGCCACTATTTCAGCATGGCGACGATCGCGGTTGCCGAACTCGCACGGCTCATCGTCACCAACACCGAATATCTCGGCGCGGCCGTCGGCCTGAGCGGCCCGACCGTGCCGCGCAACGTCTTCGATATGTCCTTCATTTCGGCACTGCCGTACTATTACTTGTTCCTGGCGATCCTGATCATTACGCTGGGCATCACCTGGTGGATGACGAGCAGCCGGATGGGGTTCTATCTGCGCGCCATCAAGGATTCCGAGCGCGCGGCGCGTTCGCTGGGCGCGCCCGCGAGCCGCACCAAGCTTTACGCGTACATGCTGAGCGCGGGCCTCACCAGCGTCGCCGGCGCGCTTTACGCGATGATATTCGGCTTCGTCGATCCCGAATCCGGGCTCGGCATCCTGATCTCGGTGAAGATCCTGATCATGGCTGCGCTCGGCGGCGCCGGCCTCTTGTTCGGCCCATTCGTTGGTGCGGCGATCCTGGTGCCGCTCGAGGAAATCTCCAACAGTCTCCTGGGCGGCAAGGGCGCCGGTCTTACCTTCGTCGTCTATGGCGCCATCATCGTGCTGATCGCGCGCTTCCAGCCCGGCGGCATCTTGGCGCTGATCAACCGTCTGTGGGCGAAGCGCCGGGCCAAACCGACGGAAGAAAGCATCTCGAAAGAGGCCAGCCATGCTTCTTGATGCGCGCGGAGTAACGAAGGCGTTTGGCAGCTTCAAGGCGGTCGATGCGGCGTCGGTGACGCTGGAGCAGGGCGACATCCTCGGCCTGATCGGGCCGAACGGCGCCGGTAAATCCACTTTTTTCAATTGCCTGACTGGCGATCTCGCTCTGACGTCGGGCCAGGTGTTGTTCGAGGATCATGACATCACGGAGCTGCTGCCGGAGGCGCGCGCGCGTCTCGGTTTGGCGCGCACCTTCCAGGTGCCGCAGACCTTCGAGGGCATGACGGTGCTGGAGAACGTGATGATCGGCGCCTTCCTGCGCACGCCGCATCGCGCCGAGGCCGAGGCGAGAGCGCGCTCCGTGCTGGAGCGCGTCGGCATGATGCGCCTGGCGGATGCGCCGGCGCGCTCGCTCGGCACCCCCGGCCGCAAGCGGCTGGAGATTGCGCGAGCGCTCGCGACCGAACCCAAGGTGCTCCTGCTCGACGAGGCGATGGCCGGGCTGACGCAGCGCGAGGTGCAACTCGCGATCGACCTGGTGCGCGACATCCATCGCTCCGGCATCACGCTCGTGATCGTCGAGCACATCATGGAAGTGATCATGTCGCTGGCGAGCCGGGTGATGGTGTTCCACCAGGGCAAGGAGATCGCGCGCGGTAGCCCGCGCGAGGTGACGTCCGATCCGGCCGTCATCGCGGCCTATCTCGGCACCCGCGCGGCCAAGGCCGCCGCCGGCCACACCCCGATCGAGTTGATGGGCGGCCCCGCGACATGACCGGACCGCTACTGAAGCTCGAACATCTGGAGGTCCGTTACGGCGACCTGATCGGCGTCTCCGACGTCTCGCTGGAAGTGCCCGCCGGCAGCGTGGTCGCGCTGCTCGGCTCCAATGGCGGCGGCAAGACCACGACGCTGAATGCGATCGCCGGCCTGATCCCGGTGCATGCCGGCAGCATCCATTTCAACGGCGAGGAGATCGCGGGCCAGAGCGCCTTCGCCATCGTGCGCAAGGGGCTCGCACTGTCGCCGGAGGGCTGGCGGCTGTTCGTGCAGCAGAGCGTCGAGAACAACCTCCTGCTTGGCGCCACTCCGCTGCAGGACAAGACGCGCATCAGGACCTTGCTCGAGCGCGTCTACGAGATCTTTCCGCGATTGAAGGAGCGCCGCAGCCAGCGCGCCGGCACCATGTCCGGCGGCGAGCGGCAGATGCTGGCGGTCGGTCGCGCGCTGATGAGCGACCCGAAGCTATTGATGCTGGATGAGCCGTCGCTCGGCCTCGCGCCGGCCGTCGTGGAGTCGATGTACGAGACGTTCGGCCGGCTGCATCGCGATGGGCTGACGATCTTGCTTGCGGAGCAATCGATCGAGCTCGCCCTCGAAGTCTCCGACTTCGCCACCGTGCTGCAGGTTGGCAGGAGCGTGCTGTCAGGCACCGCCGCCGCGCTGGCGCAGGACCCACAGGTGCAGAAGGCTTATCTCGGCGCGTGATGTATGGGTCTGTAGGATGGGTA
>NZ_JAGKJI010000080.1 GCF_020329485.1 Bradyrhizobium cenepequi | reverse complement strand
TTCATGTCCGTAGTTCCGGCCGAGAACATAGTTGTTACGGTTCTGGGGCGAGCTGGTAAAAAAGACGAACGTGACATGCAGCTGCATGCCCATCCCTGGGAACCTTCGTAGGTTCAAAAACCGTCTGCGTCCCGTTTGCTCGATGTAGCGCAGATGCGCGGATCGTTCTCAGGCGGGGTGCCATTGTATTTGGATACGGAGCACCAAATGGATTCCACGCTGGACGACAGGCTAGCGGAACGGCAGATCGCGGAGCAGCTTTCGAACCTGGCGCGCGAAGCGGGAGTCAGTCCTTCGGCCCCGCCGACCAGCATGAAGACGTCTCGTGCCCCGCTGGCAACGACTCATCAATTGGCGAATTGGCGCCACGTGGCTTTCGTCTGCTCTCTGTTGGCAGCATCCATTGGTGTTGCTGCTTGGTGGTGGTCGTCCTCCGCTCATACGGCGATGATAGCCCCCTCGGACCCAGCACTTCTGGCGCAGGCCCCGCCGGAAGCAGTCGCGCCGAAAAACGCGGCGCCGTCTGTTGTCGACCTGTCTTCCGTCTTGGCGCAGCAGCTCCAGCCGATGACGCGCGATATCGCTGCCTTGAGGCAAGCGGTCGAACAGTTCCAGGTGAGGCAAGAAGAATTGGTCCGCGACAATGAAAATGTCGCGCGCCAACTCAAGGCGAGCCAGGAAGAAATGGCACGTAACAACAGTATCATCGACGAGATCAAGGCGACCCAGATCCAGATGGCGCGCGAAAGCCAGACGCTCACCGAGCGCCTCAACGCAAGCCAGGAACAACTCGCCCGCGTCATCGCCAACGCTTCAGCGCCAAAGGTAATGCCTGAAGAGCCAAAGGTGAGCCCCGAGGAGCCAAAGCTTATGCCCGAAATACCACTGCCGCGTCCGCGGCAGTCGGCTAATGTCGTCCGCGCGCCAAAGCCAAAGCCGGCGCCAACCCCGGCCCAGCCGCAAGCCAAAAAACCGCAACCCTCGTTGGTATGGCCATGGTCAGTGCGCTAATGCCGTGACCGACTTTCGAGCGCGGCTGGTTCTGGATGCACGAGAGCGGCACCTACGTGAAGATCACGCCGGAAGGCGCCAAGCTGTTTGCTTGACTAGCATCAATCCGCTGATGTGGCCGGAAAAATCAATCTCGCGTCGGGGTCTGGGCCAGGGGAAATTGCTCAAATGCTCCGGGCCAGAACAAGCACGTCAGCGGAGTCCGGGCCGATCGCTGGTGCAGGTCTTCTGATCCTTGCCATTGGCTATGGCGTCTACTGGCTGATCACGCGCCGCAGGAAGCAGGACTGACATTTTCCTTTGATACCAGGGCATGCTCAGATAGGAGGAAACGTCGGCCTCTCCGCACGCAGGATCACTGCAGCAGGCACGTCGGCGTTTCTTGACGATCGATAGTGCGTAAAAGCTACGCTAGTCGCCAGCAACCCCGCGGCAAAGACAACAACCAAGGCAAGTTGAAGCATATCTTTCCATCGTCATCGCACCGGAATCGCACGACCCTAGAAAGAAATCAGCAACGACTCCATTCCCGCAGCTCGGGAAAAAGATGCAATCGGGGTTGGACTTGGGACGCTCGTCCTCTCATGGAAGTAGGGCCTCAGCTAAGTCGTAGCTGACGGCTGCCTGGGCCGTTCGAATTGGCACGGTTTGAATGCGCTAATAATGCACTCTGGCCCGAGCCGGTCTTCCTATCTCTTGCGCGCGAGCCGCTTTTCCACCTCGCTTGCGGCTGTTGCCAACCTTCTTCACTGCCTTCTACCTGCAGAGCAGCGATAGGGAAGTCGCCGACGGTGGCCTGCGTCAGTGATCTAATAACGGGATAGAGCGGCAATTGGTTCCCTGCGCTTCGGAACTTGTACGAATGCATGAAGTTCTTTGAACGTCGCATGTCGCGGCGAGGAGAATCCAGATGAGAAAGATGCTTTTGCTTTCCGCGGCTGTCGCTCTGATGGCAAGCGGTGCGTTGGCGCAAAGCACCGTCACGACCACGACCGGGGCCGCAGGTACGACGGTCCAGATCGAGCCGGAGTACCGCACCAGGATCAAGACCTACATCACCGAGCATAAGATTCGTCCCGTGACGACTAAGGAAAAGATTGTCGTCGGCGGGACGCTGCCGCGTGATATCGAGCTCGAAGCGGTGCCGTCCGACTGGGGGCCGTCGCTCACGAAGTATCGTTATGTCTATTCCGGCGACCGCGTGATGCTGGTGGATCCGGGTACGCGCACCGTGGTTCAGGAAATTGATTGACGTAAGAGAGAGCGCCCCGTTCGGCGTCTCCCTTTTGCTGATGACGCGCAGTTTGAACTTGCTCTGATCACTAGAGCCGGGCCACGCCTGGATCGTCGATAGAGCATGCACCGCGACACCGGCAGCTTGTCCCGCAGCTGCTCGAACAAAAACGCTGCAATCGCAGCGCGGGGCTGGACGGCCTTGCGATTTGGCTTCACGCGCTCATGCAGAGCGGATAGATCGATCTTGTCGAGGGCAATAAGCCAGTCGCTGCCAAACCAGCCGGGATGCGCGAGCAAGAGATCCGACACGGCGAGGATCACCGGTGCGGTCAGCGCGCGGTCGTTGCCTGCTGTGTGTACCGAAAACCTCGTCCGAGTTGATGACGCGACGGAATCACCTAAGCTGGCGGAATGATCGGGCTTCTGTATTTCGTCCTGGCCGTCTTGGTCTCGCCATTCAAGTCAAAGACGAGGCTTGAGGCCGAGAACGCGGCGCTTCGACATCAGTTGATTATCTTGCGGCGCAGGCTGCCCGGCCGTATCCAATTCGCCAACAGTGATCGCTGGTTCTTTGTCCGGCTGTATCGTTGGTTCCCCGTCTATCCTTCAGGTTCTTACCATCATCCGGCCCGAGACGCTCGTGCGGTGGCATCGGGCCGGGTTTCGCCGCTACTGGCGTTGGAAATCGCGCTCACTCGGAGGGCGGCCGCCGACCGCGGTGGGGCTGCGCGCGTTGATCCGGCAGATGAGCGTCGAGAACGCACTTTGGGGCGCGCCGCGCCTCCACGGCGAACTGCTCAAGCTCGGGTTTGAGGTCGCGCAGTCGAGCGTTGCCAAATACATGGTCAAGCGGCGAGGACCGTCCCATCAGGGATGGCGGATCTTCTTGCGTAATCACGCACCGGACATTGCCGCCATGGATTTGTTCGTTGTTCCGACCGTAGGCTTCGATCTGCTCTATGCGTTCGTCATCGTCCGACTGGACCGCAGAAACCTGGTCTGGGTCAACGTCGCAAGGAAATCCGACGGCCGAATGGGTTGCCCGCCAAGTCACCGAGGCATTTCCTTGGGACGAGGCGCCGGGCTACATGATCCGAGACCGGGATTGCATCTATGGCACTATCGTCACACGCCGATTGCGGGCCATGGGAATTCGGGACAAGCCGACCGCGCCAGCCTCGCCCTGGCAGAATGATTTTGCCGAACGGCTGATCGGATCGATTCGCCGCGAGTGCTTGGACCACATCATCGTTTTTGGTGAGACGCATCTACGCCAAATTTTGCGATCTTACGCACGCTATTACAATGACATCAGAACACATCGGTCGTTGGACAAAGATGCGCCGGTCTCGCGCCCGGTTCACCGGACCGGAAGCATCAAATCGTTCCCCATACTCGGCGGACTACATCACCATTATGCGCGGGTTTAGGTTTGCGGTACCTACACCTGTAACCGTTGTCGCATTGCGGAATTTCCTTCCGCGCGGAACGCAGCGGTTTGCCATTTCGTCATGCTATACGCGGCAAGGCTGCGATTTGCTGAACCGAGCGGTCGCGCCGTTCGCTGAAGAAACAGCCCACGTAAACCGCGCGATCTTTCATCCCTCCCCTCGAAGGCGTATTGTTTCGATCGAACGAGCTCAATCTGCGGCGCGCGTGTTCACTGTTTCGTCGATCCGAGCAACTATCGAAACTAACACGAGGAACGCTCATGACCGACACAAGGCTGAAACATTACGGCTGGGGACGCGAAGGCGAAGGCATGAGCGAACAGGAACGGAAGTTTGTCCTCGACCGCTATCATGTCAAATTTGGAACTGACGAATTCGACACGGTCGCTGTTCCGGGCCTTGAAGAGCTCTCCTTGCGGGAGCCGCGCGTGGTGCCGCCGGCTTCCCTCACGCCCTTCTGCACGAGCGAACGCTACGATCGTGCCGCGCACACCTATGGCAAGTCCTATCCGGATTACGTTAGAGCAATGCTTGGCAATTACGATAGTGCGCCCGACGTCGTCGCCTATCCGCGTAACGAGTCGGAGATTTCCGCTGTGATGGACTGGGCGGGCGCTGTTGGCGCTTCGCTGACACCTTTTGGAGGCGGATCGAGCGTGTGCGGCGGCGTCGAGCCGCGGGTTGACGGCATCAAGCACAAGGCTGCCGTCAGCCTCGATCTGCGCAATCTTTCCAACGTCATCGAAGTGGATCCGTTATCGCGCGTCGCATCGATCGAAGCTGGCGCCTATGGTCCGTCTCTGGAAAACCAGCTCAAGCCGCACAACTTCACCTTACGGCATTTTCCGCAGAGCTTTGAATATTCAACCCTGGGCGGCTGGATTGCGACACGATCGGGCGGCCATTTCGCCAGTCTTCATACTCATATCGACGATTTCGTCGAAAGCCTGCGCGTCGTGACGCCTGTCGGCGTGCTGGAGACGCGCCGACTTCCCGGCTCGGGTGCCGGACCGAGTCCCGACCGCATGTTCATCGGCTCGGAAGGAATTCTGGGTGTGATCTCGCGTGCCTGGATGCGCTTGCAGCCCCGTCCAACGTTCCGCGCTGGCGCATCGGTTCGCTTTCCCTCTTTCTTCGATGCCGCGTGCGCTGTGCGTGCGGTCGCGCAAGCCGGCCTCTATCCATCCAATTGCCGGATCCTGGACCCGCAGGAGGCCTTCAACACGGGTGCGGCTGACGGCAGCGCTGCAGTCATGGTGCTCGCATTCGAATCGGGCGATCATCCTTTGGACGCCTGGTTCGCGCGCGCACTTGAGTGCTGCGCCGACCACTGCGGGACGCCGGAGCCCGCGACAGCCAGCGACGCGCATCTCCAAGGCGCGGCAGGCGTCTGGCGCAACGCATTTATTCGCATGCCCTATGCGCGCGAATTTCTGACGCCCGCCGGCCTCATCAACGATACGTTCGAGAGCGCCATCACCTGGGATCGGTTCGAAAGCTTTCACGACAAGGTCAAGGCAGCAACCGAACGCGCGATTCTGGAAGCAACCGGGATCAAAGGTGAAGTCACCTGCCGCTTCACCCACGTCTACCCGGACGGGCCCGCACCCTATTTCTCCTTCCACGCGCGCGGTCGACACGGCGCGCTTCTCGAGCAGTGGCAGGCGATCAAGAACGCGGCGAGCGACGCGCTGATCACGGCAGGCGGCACCATCACCCATCATCATGCCGTTGGTCGCGATCATAGACCCTGGTACGACAGAGAGCGGCCAGAGCTTTTCGCCGCCGCATTGCGGGCAGCCAAGCGCGAATTGGATCCGGAAGGCATGCTCAATCCGGGCGTCCTGATTGATGCCTAGGCGCGCGCTGGCGAAAGAGCTCTTCGCGCGCGAGATCCCGCCGTGCTACGTAGCGTCGGCATTTTAGGGACGGTTTGCGCCAAAAGCTGTGCTTCTACGACGTCGCGTTCCTCGCGGACTCGATGATATCATCGAACAGCGCGGCTACTCGCGCTCCGTATTCGCAGAGCCTCCATGGCACACAGATGATCCGGGCGCGCCATTGCTTGGCGCGACGAGAGCATGCTGGCGTCCGGGATGGCTCGGCGCGCCGTGGCAACAGCTCAACGGTGAATTGGCATCGCGCCGGACATCAGGCGGTCCCGGCAAGAGGAGCGAAACAGTGGCGCGGTCCAGATGGCTTAAGATCCCTGAGGCGCTGAGATCACACTAAGCCGAGTCGGCGAGTTTGCTTCCATCTCGCTTATCTCCCCAGCTGCGCGGCTGCGCCGCATCCTTGTCTTGAAAATATGAGGTTGAACTAGGAACCTTCGCGAACCGGCGCGTTCGTATTCGTACAAAGTGACGCTACGATGGGGAGGACCCTCCATGCGAACCATAATCGTTGCGATGCTTGTTGCGAGCGGAACCATGATTGCCCTGCCGGCGCTGGCGCAGCAGCAGACGGCACCCAACCCGCAGCAGGTGCAAGAGGAGGCGGACAAGGGTGCCAAGACCCGCCAGTCCGGTGAGTCAGGCTATGTCGGTGAGCAGGAAAAGCCGGGCGCTTCCACCCACCCTCCTGGGCGGACTGACACTGCTCCGCCGACAACGGGCTCAGCCACCGGCACCTCGACGGGGGCGACTGGCAGCCCTGAAAGGCCGCGTTGAGCCTCGTAGAGGGTAGCAAGCCTGCATGTGACCGCGTCGCCTCTCGTGCTGGTTTAAGCGTTTTGCCGTTGGGCAGGGAGGTTACGCGCGACTGAAATTCAGGCTCGGTGGCGGAGCTGGAGAAGACAAATGCTGTGTCCGAACCAAACGCGACGCTCGCTTCTCTTGACGACGCTCGCGGCCGGAGCGTTCCTGGCGGCGAACAGGTTCGCTGCGGCGCAGGAAGATCAGCCCGGCAGCAGCGACCGGCCGAAGAAAGGGGATCTCCTTGTTATCTCCGAAGGCGAGCGTGCCGGCGACATCATCAAGCCCGATGATTTGAAACTCGGCGACCCTCCGCTGCACGCCTGGCCAAAGGACCCCAAGACTTCGGTAGTCCGCAACGGCTCGCGCCTGAACGAGATTCTGATCATAAGGCTTGATCTCGCTGAAATGGATGAGGAGACCCGATCACACTCTGCTGAAGGCATCGTCGCCTATTCGGCGATCTGTACTCACGCCGGATGTTCTGTCACGGGTTGGCTGAAGTCCGAGACGGGCGACAAAGACGTTCTTAAATGCTTTTGTCACAACTCCGAATTCGATCCCCGGGAACGCGCGCAAGTCGTGTTCGGGCCCGCGCCCCGGCGTTTGCCGGCACTGCCGTTGGCGATAGCCGACGGCTCGCTCACCATAACTGCAACTTTCGTTGGAAAGGTAGGTGCTCAACAGCCAGGGTGATGGGGCGCGGTCGCATCCGATTCCCGTGCTCCAGACGATCGCACCACCCACCATAGGGGTGGAAGAGAAGAGTATAGGGAGATGCGTCCATGACCAGAAAGCAATGGTTAGTGTCGGGTTGTGTCGCGTTCACAACCCTTATCTCAACCGCTACAGTTGCCGGTCCGATCGAAAATTACAGCCCGGTGACGCAAGCCCGCCTTGAAAATCCCGAACCCGGCAACTGGATGCTGTATCGGCGGACTTATGATGGGCAGGGCTATAGCCCGCTCGAGCAGATCAACACACAGAACGTGAAGAGCCTGATGCCGGTATGGACCTTCTCCACCGGCGTCATCGAAGGCCATGAGGCCCCGCCGATCGTCAACAACGGCGTGATGTTTGTCACGACGCCGATGGGCCAGGTGATCGCGCTTGATGCCAAGAGCGGCGAGGAATATTGGCGCTACAAGCGGTCACTTCCGGAAGATTTGTTCCAATTGCACCCGACCAACCGCGGCGTCGGCCTGTGGCAGGACAAGCTCTATCTCGCCACGACGGACGATCACGTGGTCGCGCTCGATGCGAAGACTGGCAAGGTGGTCTGGGACACCAAGGTCCAGGACTACAAGAAGGGGCAGTATTTGACCCTGATGCCGCTGGTTGTCGACGGCAAGATCATCGTCGGCGGATCCGGCGGTGAATTCGGCGTCCGCGGCTACATCGCCGCCTACGACGCCAATAGCGGCAAGGAGCTGTGGCGGACTTTCACTGTCCCCGGCCCCGGCGAACCCGGCCATGATACTTGGACGGGCGACGATTGGAAGACCGGCGGTGGATCGGCCTGGATGACCGGCAACTACGACAAGGACACCAAGACCATTTATTGGGGTGTTGGTAATGCCGCGCCGTGGCCCGGGGACGCTCATCCCGGTGACAATCTCTATACGACCTCCGTGCTCGGCCTCGATCCTGAGACTGGCAAGATCAAGGCACATTTCCAGTACCATCAGAACGATTCCTGGGACTGGGACGAGGTCGAGGCGCCGATGCTGGTCGACCTGCAAAGGGATGGCCGATCTGTCAAGAGTCTGATCCATCCGGGACGCAACGCGATCTTCTGGATCCTGGAGCGCAAGCCGGACAAGATCAGCTACGTAGCCGGCTGGCCCTATGTTTACACCAATGTCTGGAAAGGCATTGAGCCGGAGAGCGGTAAGCCGATTGTTGACCCCGCGCACAAGCCGGTGGTTGGCAAGCGGGTCGAGTTCTGCCCGTCACTGTGGGGCGGCAAGGACTGGCCGTCGGCGGCCTACAGCCAGAAAACGAAATATGTCTATGTGCCGGCCCTCGAGAACACCTGCGGCGGCTTCTCTGGCGAGAAGGTGGCGCTGGTTCCAGGCCAGCTCTGGCTTGGCACCAAGCCGGAGGACATCGGTCTGACGATCCGTCCCGGCGGCAAACACATCGGCGAATTGCAGGCCTGGGACCCGGCCACCGGCAAGAAGGTCTGGTCGCACACCTTCCCGAAATCGCAACTGTTCGGTTCGGTGCTGGCGACCGCGGGCGATCTGGTCTTTGTCGGCGGGACCAACGACCGCTACTTCCGCGCCTTCGACGCCAAGAGCGGCGAACTGTTGTGGGAGCAGAAGACCAATTCCGGCATCATGGGCATGCCGGTCTCCTATGAGGTTGACGGCACGCAGTACATTGCGATCCAGTCCGGCTGGGGCGTCGATGCGCAACGCATCCAGGATGCCTTGGCCACCCAGAATATCGGCGTGGAGAACAATGTTCCCCAGGGCGGTGTCGTCTGGGTGTTCGCAGTCAAGAAATAGCCGCGCGGGAACGGCCGCAAAAAAGCGGCGGACCGAAAGGTCCGCCGCTTCCGTTTCAGCGCAATGACTTTCTTCGAATCGTCATCCTCTCTCATCGGCTCCCACCTTGCCGGATCAAGCCCTCAAGCGTTTCGAGCGAGGTGGAATCGAACCGTGCGCGAAAAGGTCAAATGTCATGGGCCAAACTACTTGCCCATCCGTTCGACCTTGCCTTTCTCCTTCACGTTCATTTCCTTCACCGTCGGATCGCGGCTGCCTTCGCCAGTGGTTTGGGTTCGCGTGGCTTTCGGCGCATTGCTTGGTACAGAGCTCTGATCCTTCGGCGTCTTTGCCGGCCGTGTAGCAGTGGCCGGCGGCGGGTTAGTCTGAGCGCTCGCAGCTTGCGCGCTCACAAGAAAAGCGCCCGACAGTAGCGATACCGCGAGCGCCGCCGAGATCTGTTTCATCGGTCCGTCTCCTGTCCAGACCGATGAAACGGTTGTTGCGAAGTTACGTTCCGCCTCACGCCTCCAATTGCTTGCCGATCGGCAACGCGCGGATGCGCTTGCCGGTCGCGGCGAAGATCGCGTTGATCAGGGCCGGCGCGAACGGCGGCACGCCGGGTTCGCCGACGCCGCTCGGCGGCGTATCAGGGCTCGCGGGCGGCACGATATAGACATTGGTCACGGCGGGGGATTCGTCGATCCGGATCACCGGGAAGTCGTCGTAATTGCCCTGCTGCACCCTGCCATTCGTGAAGGTGATCTCGCCATGTTTGGCGAGGCTCATCCCCATGATCGCCGCGCCCTCGATCTGCGACTGGATGCGCTCGGGGTTGACATAGGTGCCGCAGTCAATGGCGGTGTCGACCCGTGGCACCGTCAACTTGCCCTTGTCGTCGATGGCAACCTCAACGATGGTCGCGATATAGCTGACGAAGCTGCGGTGCGCCGCAATACCAAGGCCGTGGCCCTTGGGCACCGAGCGTCCCCAGCCGCCCCTATCGGCGACCAGCTCGACCACCTTGCGCAGCCGTCCGGTGTCGATCGGGTAGCTGTCATAGGGCTCGCCATAGTTCCATAAGTCCTTCACCGAGGTGAGGTTGAGGATCCGTGGCGCACCGATCAGCTCCAGCAGCGTGTCCTTCTGGTCGCGGTTGGTGGCATGGGCGATTTCGGCGACCATGGACTGCACCGCGAAGGCACGCGGGATGTTCGACACCGAACGGAACCAGCCGATGCGGGTATGCGCGGCTGCTTCCGGATTCTCGCACTGCAGGTTGGCGATCTCGAACGGGTTGTCAATCAGCCCCATGCCGAGCTCGAACGGCGCCTGGTGCACCGTGCCGGCCGCAAAGGTCGAGGCGATGCTTGGCGCGACGCTGCGATGCCGCCAGGCGATCACCTTACCGCTCTTGTCGAGGCCCGCCTCGATGCGCTCGACCGAGACGGTGTGCAGGAAACCGTTGCGGATATCGTCCTCCCGGGTCCACTGCACCTTGACCGGTGCGCCGAGCTCTTTCGAGAGCAGCACGGCTTCGAGCGCGAAGTCGCACTTCGACTTGCGCCCGAATCCGCCGCCGAGCAGGGTGACGTTGACGGTCACATTCTCTTGGGGGATGTCGAGCGTCTTGGCGATGTCCTCGCGGGTGCCGCCCGGGCTTTGCACGGGAGCCCAGATCTCCGCCTTGTCACCCTTGACGTCGGCGACCGCGACCGGCGTCTCCATGGCGACATGGGCAAGGTGGGGCAAATAGTACTCGCCCACGATCACCTTGTCGGCACCTTTCAGCGCGGCTTCGGCGTCACCTTCCTTGCGCACGACGAGGCCGGGCTTGCGCGCGGCGTCCTCAAGCTCGGCCCGATAGGCGACCGAGTCATATTTGGCGTTGGCGCCGTCCTCCCAGGTGACCTTCAGCGCGTCGCGACCTTTGATCGCGGCGCCGGTGTTGCGGGCGATCACGGCGATCCCGCCAAGCGGCTGGAATTTCGAGGGCCACGGCCATCCCTTGACTTCCATCACCTTCTCGACGCCGGAAACCTTCATCGCCTCCGCGCCGTCGAACGACGCCACCTTGCCGCCAGTCACCGGCGGGCGGGCGATCACGGCATATTTCATGCCGGGCAACCGCACGTCGGCGCCGTATTCGGCCTTGCCTGTCGTGATGTCGTGAAGATCGACGATGCTGATCTCGCCCTTGCCCAGGTAACGAAAATCCTTGGGATCCTTGAGCTTCAGGCCTTCAGCGCTCGGCACCGACTCCTTGGCCGCATCGGCGGCCAATTCGCCAAAGCCGAGCTTGCGTCCGCTCGCGCCGTGGACGACTTCGTGATTGACGGCCTTTACCTCGGCTGCCGGCACGCCCCAACGTTTTGCGGCGGCCTGCTCGAGCATGGTGCGGGCCGAAGCGCCGATCTGGCGCATCGGGATCAGATGATGCCGCGTGCTACGCGAGCCGTCGGTATCCTGGTTGCCGAACTTGACCTCGTCGCCATGCGCCTGCTGGACGCGAACGCGCTTCCAGTCGGCCTCCAGTTCTTCGGCGACGATCAGGGGCAGGCTGGTGCGCACACCGGTTCCCATCTCGGAGCGGTGCGCAACGATGGTGACCATTCCATCCGACGCGATCGAAACGAAGACGCGCGGATCGACCACAGTGCCGTGCGGCATCTTCCCCGCGCCGGTCTCGTAGGCGAAGCTTGGCCGCATCATCACGGGTGCGGCGAGCACGAAGCCGCCGGCGAGGCCGAGGCCCTTGAGGATGCTGCGCCGGGAAACGTTCTCGACCTTGATGTGCTTCTCGAAGCCGCGAAGCTTGCTGGGATTGGTGAGGATATTCATGTCACACCCCCGTCGAAGCGAGATGGACTGCGTTTTCGATCCGCTGGTAGCAGCCGCAGCGGCAGATATTCCCGGACAGGGATTCGCGGATCTGGTCGTGCGACGGCTTTGGATTATCCATCAACAACGCCGCCGCCTGCATGATCTGGCCGGTCTGGCAAAAGCCGCATTGCGGCACGTTGAGCTGCCGCCAGGCCTTCTGCACCGGATGGTCGCCGGTCGGATGCAGGCCCTCGATGGTGGTGACCTCGCGGCCGCCAACGTCGGACACGGAGGTGATGCAGGCGCGCACCGCCTGCTTGTCGACGATGACGGTGCATGAGCCGCACAGCGCCTGGCCACAGCCGAACTTGGTGCCGGTCAGGCCCACCTCATCACGGATAAACCAGAGTAGCGGAAGATCGGGATCGCCATCCCAATTCTGTTCCTGGCCATTAATCTTCACCTTGATCATGATCGTCTCTCCGTGTTCCTACAGGAGCCGTCATGAGCGTGTCTTCGAAGTGAGCAAGAAAATCTTTCCTAGGAGATCCCTTGCACGGTCTCAGGCAAAACTGACCTCGCTGAGAAACCGCAGACTGCACCGTAGGATCTGATGATTGTGTGTGTCGCGCCCATCCTCCTGTTTTAATAATTTCGCTTTGTTCAAGGTATGGACGGCTGGAAGCTTAACACAAAACGCGACCGAATGGGATTCACAAGCGCCTTGTTTGCCTTTGTATTTTGGCGAGGGCTGGCTCCTCGAACGGCGGGCTTTTGGTCAAGGGCCCTTACGCAGTAGCCCTTACGAGACGGGATTTTTTTGAAGCGCTGTATGCGGCTATAAGATCGACGTGTCCTATTGGAACGCTCTTGAGGGAGATGATGCCGAGGTCGAGGCGCCTCACTGCTGCATATTGGACCTGAAGTCTGATCAGGAGGTCACGATGAAGATTGACAGCACCACATTCGGCGCGATTACGATTGACGGGACGACGTATCAGCACGACGTGGTCGTTCGTCTTTCCGGCGAAGTTGTGAAGCGGAAGAAGAAGCTATCAAAGAAGCTCTATGGTACCTCGCACGTGCTTTCAAAAGACGAGGCCAAGTTTCTCTTCGAGAAGGGGTGCGACCAGGTTGTCATTGGTTCTGGTCAAACGGGCAACGTGCACCTGTCACCGGAAGCTGAAGCGTATTTCGAAAGGAAGGGCTGCGAGGTGCTGTTGAGGCCAACACCCGAAGCGATCCGGATGTTCAACCGGTCGCACGCCAGGAGGATCGGGCTCTTTCACGTGACCTGTTGAACGAAATGGCCTGGTGAAGCTGTGCATCCACGTTGGATCAGCCGGTTCGGCGCGCCGCTCATCGCCTTTGTTTTGACAATTGCGCTGTCGGTTTCGCCGGCGCACGCCTTTGAGGATGCTCGCAAGGTGAGCGTGGTGTCCTTCGGCCTTTTCGGCGACCAGAGCGTGTTTAGAAACGAGGCGATCGGCGCAGCACGGGTCGTAGCGGGCCGTTTCGGGAGCGGCCCGGTCAACGTGCAATACAATTGGAAGAAAGGCTGAGGTGCAACGATTGAAAGCTTGGCTAGGTCCTTGCAGGCGGCCAAGGGGATGGACACCGAGAACGATGTTTTGTTCTTGATTCTCACCTCGCACGGCTCCCCCGACGGGCTTGCAATCAAAGCGGGGCGGCTTACGCAAACGCTCACGCCGTCCAATTTCGCTGCCATGCTGGCGCGGAGTGGTATGCGATACAAGGTGGATCGGCGTTGCCGGATGGGGCTTCCAGTCCGTTATGTTGGAGCTGAGCAAATGGTATCCGCGAAAGCCAGTGGACACCGTTTCCCGCAGGTTCGAGGTTCATGGGTTCATTTGGAGCTCCCGCGCACCGCACGTGTTGCGCCGTCGGTATGTTGCGACGCAAGCGTGCACCATCCCGGTGTTCCTCTGCCTCGCCGCACTGGTGTGGCTGAATGAGACACGTCTCGATGCCCGCATCTGGGGGGCTGTCGCATTCTGCTTCATGTCATTTCTCGCGGCCGGCGCTCTGACGTGAAAAGTCATTCGGCGCGGGGTGTGATCCATTGATGTCCGGGGAGGTAGGACCGGTATTGGCCCATAGTTGAAGACCGCGTTGAAGATCGTTACGTCGGCTCGCAGCGGTAGGCCGGACTTCGCTCAGCGCGGCATACTAGTGCGGCTTGTGACCCGGAGCCGACTTCCTGGTTGAATTTTGTGATAGCCTGTGTCCGGCTCGGGGTAAGGACACCTAACGAGAAAGGGTCTCCGCGATGTCTAACGATCAGGGACCGGACACCCTTAATCGCCGCCACTTCATGGTCACCGCAATCGGTGCCTCAACTGCGCTCGCGGCCAGCGCTGACCTGAGCACGCACGCCGCGACTTCATCACGAGGAACCGCTTTTACCGGAGACACAATAGACGGAAAGAAGATCGTCAGCGCACTTGACATCAACGATCTAGAGCCCGGCAAGAAGCACCTTTTGTATTTTCAGGGCGTTGAGATGCCAACCGGACAGCACTGGTACGTGTCTGTGACGGTCGCCAAGGGAGCAAAGCCGGGCAAGCGCGGCGTCCTGACCAGTGGCGTGCATGGCGACGAGGTGAGTTCCGTGCATACGGTCCAGACCGTGATGGGCCAACTCGACCCGGCGCAGATGTCGGGCACGGTGATGGCGGTCACGGACGTGTCCCGCCCGGCCTTGGAAAGCATGCAGCGCAGATGGCCCAACCAGGGCAGAGGCATCGATCTGATTGATATGAATCGGGAGTGGCCCGGGAACGAGAACGGCGCCACCGCACCCGGCCGACACGCTGGGCTTCTGTTCAACCGGCTGCTGCGGCCAAACGCCGACTTCGCGATCGACTTCCACACAGGGACAACCGGATTCGAAGTCACCGCATTCAATATTGGCGGCATGGATGTGCCCGAGGTCAAGGCGATGGTGGAGCTCTATCCCGTCGGCCAGATCTTCGACAATCATGTCTATCCCGGTGTCCTGCACAACGCGTTTATGGACGTGGGCATCCCGTCCTTCACGCCGGAAATCGGCGCTGCGCGCGTCCTGGACCCCGAGATGATCTCGCTCTTCGTGGAAGGCACAATGAACGTCCTCAAGTATCACGGCATCGTTGCCGGGCCAATGGGACGTACAGGCAAGGATGTGAGTGTCTTTGTCGGCAACAGCGCGTACCCGATCCTGGCCACCGCAGGCGGTCTCGTTGAGCATCTGGTCAAACTCAACGACAAGGTCAAAGCCGGACAGAAGGTTGCCATCCAGCGCGATAGCTTTGGTGAGGTGGTTGCGGAGTATACAAGCGGCGTGGCCGGAGAGATAACGGGCCAGCGCAGCGATGCAATGTCCGAGCCGGGCAATCCCTTGGTATTCATCCTTTTCAACAAGCCGGGGCCGGAGGACGTTCAGGTCTATCCCGAGTAGTTGCCGCATCGACAAGGCCAGTTGACGCGATTTTCACTGGTGGCCGTTCACGAGGCTCACTCGTCCTTGGTCAATGTCTCCCACTGGCCCTTCGGAGACCCGCCGACCGCAAGCGCTAACGTCTGCTGTTAGGAGTAGAGCGGAAAGGACCGTCCGGCCTGCACTCAGTTTTGCGGAGCTACCTCCGCGCCCGTTGCAAGGCGGCTCCCAGCCGTGTCCTCTCCTTCTCCCGGCGGGCTTCTTCGCCCGCGATTTTAGATCGAGCGCCTCAAGCTCGGCTTGAATGTCCGAAGCGTTCCTTTCGTGTTTCCGGCGGGCCGCGTCCAAGGCGTTTTGGGCTTTGTTGACGGCTCGTTGTCGTTGCTCGCGCTCCTTCTGCCGGGCAGCCTCTTACTTTGCGTGTTCACGCTCACGGCGCTTTTGCTCCTTCTCGAAAGCGAGTGCGGCCTTGTTGGCGGTGTCGTCTTCAGTTCGCTTCAAGCGCTTCTGCGGCTTTAGGCTCGCCGACTTGCGGCGCGTCCTTTTAGAGGCGCCGTCGCCGGCAAGATCGGTCGGCAGCTCGGCGTGCTGTTTGAAGGGCCCGCTGGAGCCGACGGGACGCTTCAGAACGACGCCCGGCGCCGCCATGGTCGCGGCGATCACATCGGGATCTTCGCTTTGCTTCGCCGCGCCCTGATGGAAGAGGTTGCTGTCCGCGCCCCAGGCCTCCAGAGCCGCCTTCATGGAAGGCGCTGCGATTGCCAGATCGAAGAAACCGAGCGAAGTCTCATACGTCTTCAGCTTCCTCGCCATTCGCTTGCCCTCCTGCGCCTCCGGCTAGATCGCGATGTGGTCGAAATCTCTCGCAGCCCGGCTGTTCGCGAACGTGTTCGTCGCCTCGGCTAGGATTTCTTCATCGTGGTAGCGCCCCTGAAATGTGCGTCAAGACGAGCAGCCTGACGCCGCTCGTTGCCGCGACAGCCGCCGCTTCCGCCGCGGTGAGATGGCCGTAGTCGCGCGCGATGGCCGCGTCGCGATCCAGAAAGGTGGCCTCGATCACCAGTACGTCGGCGCCGCGAACGTGCTCGGCCAAGCCCTCGGTGGTTTCGGTGTCGCCCACGATGACCAGATTCTTCTGCCCCTCGGGCGGCCCGATGACGTCTTCGGAGGCAATCGTCCTGCCGTCCGCCAGTGTCACCGGCCCCCTTTCCGCCAACTCCCTCCGCACCGGACCGTCCGGCACACCGAGGGCCGCGAGGCGGTCCGGCCGAAGATGACGGCGGGCTCGGCTTTCGAAGGAGAAGCCGAAACTATCGGTGTCCGGGTGGCGCACCGGAAAGCAGAAGATTGCAAATTCACCGGCGTCGATGACCGGCCCTACCGTTAGTGGAACGAGCTGCAGCGGAATCGGCGCTCGTCCCTTGTATCTGCACGGAACCAATTTTGTGCGATGGAAGCGACTGAGCGCTTTGGCCGGTGGCCACCGGCCAAAGCGCGCGGCGATGTCGCCCGTCAGCCCTCCGGCTACAACCGTGGGTGAGCCCTGGGATCTTCGCCGTGTCACGCACGACCGAACAGTCGCTGGATTGCGATCGCACGAACAAGGCAGGTTACCGTGATGAGAACTATTTGTGGAGTGGATGTTTCGAAGGCCAAGCTTGACGCCTGCATTGAGCCGGGAGGTAAGTTTGCGAGCTTCGATAACAATGCGGCAGGCATTGCGGAACTGGCCGAGTTCTGCCGAGAGCATGCCGTGAAGCTGGTGGTGATGGAGGCCAGCGGCGGCTATGAGCGGGCGGCATTCCTGCAGCTCTGGGGGATGGAGGTCGCCTGCGGCCTGACCAACCCGCGCAGCGTCCGCCGCTATGCTGAAGCGATGGGTCTTCTGGAGAAGACCGACCGGATCGACGCCGCTGTCATTGCCCGCTTCGCCCACGCCAGGCAGCTGGCCCCGACGCCGCTGCCGAGCCAGGCCCAGCAGCGCTTGAAGGCGCTGGTGACAAGGCTCAGGCAGGTCACCGATGACCTGACCGTCCAGAAGCAACGTCGTGCCGGTCTGCTCGACAACCCGGAGATGCTGGCCAGCCTCGACGAGGTCATCGCGCTCTTGAAGCGCCAATCCCGCTCGCTCGAGGGCGAGATCGCTTCCATGATTGACGACGATCCGCTGTGGGCCAAGCTCGCCGAGACCTGGCGCGAGTTCAAGGGTATCGCCGGTCGTACGGTCGCCCGGTTGCATGCCGAACTGCCGGAGATCGGCACCCTGTCCAACAAGGCCATTGCCAAGCTGGTCGGTCTCGCCCCGCTCGCCGATGACAGCGGAAAGCGCAAAGGCAGGCGCTCCATCCGCGGCGGCCGCGCTGGCGTTCGCTCCGATCCTGTTCCTCGTCGCGGCCATCGTCGCGCGCTACGACAAGAGCCTGGCCGAATTCCGCCAGAGGTTGGTCGCAGCCGGAAAGGAAAAAATGGTCATCCGCATTGCCCTCGCCCGCAAGCTCCTGGTCCGCCTCAATGCCAAAGCACGCATAAAGCGATTGAGTGATGCGCGAGAGGCGCAGCCTTGCAATGTGCAAAGCTAAGCCGCGATTTTCACCTCTTGCCGTTTCGGGCGGGCACCCTTCCGCCAGAACATCGCATTAAGTAATTGATTTCATTGAATATTTTCAGACCGAGAAAACCGTGCCCCACCGTGTGGCCCTCCCGATGTGCTCGATAGCCTGCACTGGCCTCCGTCAGCATTAGCCCAAAAATATAGTATCGGCTCTGAGGCTGAAATCTGCTGACAAGGCGAATCATAAGCGCCGATCGCAAGGGCTGTTAACGTCGATCGTCTTTGCCGGGGCATTCGATTCGATGAGATCGATACCTGCTTGTGCCGCGGACGAATACGCTTACTCACGGACGGGATCACCGGGCGCACGATCAAGCGGCGGGTGCGGACGGGCAAGGCCCGCTGTCCCTGGTGGCACGTCGTTAGCGACACGCCGCGTGTTCATGCGCTCAAGCGTCGTCACCGACGCAACCAATATCGCGATGGCTAACGCGACGGCGAATAGGATCAACGCTGTTCGGTGGCTGTCCACGGCGGGTTACCGCCTGCTTTCAGAAGCACCGGCCGGCAAACGCCGCACGGCGCGGCGCCCTGTAGTAGGTCTGGCGTCTGGACTGACGCCAACGGTGGCGCCGGGCTCGTACGCCCGACGTTGCTTGTCATAGGTGGGGTTGCGCTCATCGAAGTGCAGCCCGGTTCGCATATCGACCTGGGCCATATTGACGCCTTCGGTTTTGGCCGGAGTGACGAGCATCGCTAAGACTGCAACCATGGCAAGACCGATCTTCACCATGCGTCCTCCTAAGGCCGGCATGGATAACGGGCGCAGAGTCTGATGGTTCCTTTCTGCGGGACCGACGGACCGTGCCCTATGGGCGGCTTTGCGTTGGGCGGGGACCTATGTGAAGGTCACGCCTGAAGACGCCGAGCTGTTTGCTTAGAAATGCCGCCCTCCTTCCCGCACCGTGCACCCTAGCGCACCTCTCAGGGCCCGGGGGGAGGATGCACCATTGGCACACCTAAGGCGCACAGGGCCGACAAGGGACAACCGCCACCGCGCGCGCGAGCGCACCGCACCTAAGGGGGCAATGAGGCGCACGGCACAGACGCGCAGGGGCCGCCCCAATAAACAACGCACGGGCTCGCGCCGCTGCCACATGCGTTAGGTAACCATCACGAATTGCAGCGGCGCATTGCCACTCGCTTCGAAATTCGGCAGACGCTGGCGCTGCCACCTTCCGCGGCGTATTGCTGTCTTGATCGGATGAGGGCACGACGTGAAAAAGTGGGATTTGGCTTTCGCCGCGCTCTCCCTCCTGGGCGCGGTTTTGTGCGGCATCGGGGGCGTAAAATTCGCAATGGACTACCGCGCTCACCGCGGACCAACAGACTTTAGCAGTTCGGACAGGCCAGCGAAGTAGCCCAACCGTTCGACTTGCGCTGCTTCACCACTTCCGGCCTCCGAGCACTTTGCCCGCCGTCGGGCCGGGCAACTCCTTCTTGAGCCTGTCGCGTTCAGCACAAAGCCCTTCGATTTTCGCGAGCATTCGCTGCAAGAGGATCTCAGCCGAGGCGGTGGAGATCCCCGCGCGTTGAAGCTTCAAAATGTCCTTTCGCTGGCGCCCGATCTGGACGCGCATGTATTCGATTTCGCGGCGGACGAAGTCGAGATCCGGCATGGAGGCCCCCAGAGCTAAGGCCGACCAACGTGAACAATTCAAGAACAGATTTCAAGCCACTAGGACTTGGGACCGCAGGATGGAACGACACCAGCGCGAGCAAATTGCTTCTCCATGAAGATGGCCAAGGCAATTCGCAGGCAGGCAGCAACCGCCGAGCGCATGGCGGCGAGCACCGCGGACGCGTACGTCGCGGACCAGATGCGATCGCTGGCCAATGCCTTCAAAGCCCAGGCCGAAGCGATCAAGAGGAAAAAGAAGAAGAAAAAACAATGAGCTTTTCCGTCAAAGCAAAGTGCAAACACGGCGAAATCGTCCACCGCGGGAGGACCCCTGAAGCTGCGCTCAGGAAAGCTCGGGAGATGTCTCAAACTGGGTGCTACGACGTCCACATCATCACACCGGAAGGACGCGCCTATCACTCCTCAGAGTTCGGAGATCTGCCACGTTCACCCGAGCGATCCGCACACGTGTCTCATCATCCGGGTCCAACTTCACGTTTTCACAGATAGCAGGCCGCCGCGTTCGCTGGAGAGGAGTAGTTGTTATGGTACGCAAAGTGATGATCGCACTGGCAACCATCAGCTTCGTCGGGGCGATGGTAGCGGCCACAGCGGCCGACGCGCAGAGGGGCGGATTTGGAGGGGGTGGGTTTAGAG
>NZ_JAGKJI010000079.1 GCF_020329485.1 Bradyrhizobium cenepequi | reverse complement strand
TTCCGATCGCGCTCCGAGAAAAACATTCGTCCACCTCCGAAAGCGCGTCCGGGCCTCCTCGGGCAAGCCCAGCAGCTCCGAGATCATGGTCAACGGAAGCGGAAGGGCGAAATCCTCAATAATATCGGGCTTCAATTTTGCGCGCATCCGATCGACGAGATCCTCAGCCAGCACTTCGGCGCGGTTTCGTAACTGCTCGATGCGTGCACGACTAAACGCCTTGTTGATCAGGACCCGCAGCCTTCGATGTGCGGGGTCGTCCAGGTCCAGCATGTTTTCTGACAGCGTCCTAAGGCTCACTGGTGTCCACCACGGAACAGACTTGGGCGAGCTCAGCCCTGCATTGCGCGGGTTCTTGACGAACCTGTCGCTGTCTTGCAGGCACAAGACTACGTCATCGTAACGTGTAATCAGCCACGCTCGCTTCAGGACGGGTACGCGAACTTCGAAGACCGGCGCCTCGCCGCGAAGAAACGCATAGAGCGGAAACGGGTCACGCTTGTGGGCGGCTGAGTAGATATCGACTTTTCGGGGGTCATTCATGGCGCTTAAAATCGGCAGGTCGTAGATGCTTAGTTCTTCCAGCCGTGCTACCAGGTCCCAGCACCCCTAGATACAAACCAAAGCAAGAATGTATTGCGTCGCAGTGCCCGTTCAACGATGACCGGTACGGGTCAAAACCTGTAATACTTGCGGAGAGCAAATCGAGCCCGGTTTGCCTCTGAGAGCGGACCCCATCGCGACAGGTCAAATCTGTCGCGATGGGCCAACAACAGACTCATGCACCGCAGCAAATGACCCATCATGCGGCGTGCGTCGCGGCACCGCATGATTAAGTTGCTATCCGACCCCGGGGGGAGGATGCTGTCGGCTTCGGGCACGATGGAGAGCAAGCATGAGCAAGGCAGGTCTCGACAATCGCCACCGCAACAAGGATGGCGAAATCAGCCACAAGCACGGAAACACCCTCATCCGCACGTTGCGCAAGATTTACGGACAAGGCTTCGCAGCCGGTTATCCTGAAACCGAGAAGCTGAGTGAAGTTCTGCTTCAGTTGAACGAAACGTCGATGAGCCAGCTCCGCCGTGATCATGAGACCGGCCACTTGCAGCACAAAATCGCCAACGCATCGAAGTAACGCCGCGAAATGGCGAAGACCCTGCTTTCGATGCAAACTTTGCGGTGGCGGGCATTGGAGGAAATTCGACAGCGACCCGGTTGTTCGAGTGTAACGAGCATCGCAATAAATCGCGTCACCGATGACCGTGCAGAAAGTGACTGGTCGATTTGCGTGGTATCTGCTGGCGCTGCCGATCCAAATACGGCGGCTCGGGCAGCGATGTATGTCCAGCAGGCCCTCCGCCGCGACTACGATCTGACGCCGGATTGATCGGGCGGCTGCGACTGCCTCAGTTTGGACGCCGGCGGGCGCAAGCGAACGACGACCCAATATTCAGCAACGCAAGACAGAGTGGCATTTGCCGTTGTGTTACGGCCCCTTTGGGAACAGCTTGTCCCGAATATAGCGTATGGCCCAGGCGACTTTGCTGGGTCGTTTGAAGCCTATATCAGCGGGCGCTGGCACACATTCGATCCGCGCAACAACGTGCCCCGGATTAACCGCGTGCTGATGGCACAGGGACGCGATGCCTCCGATAATAGGCATGCGAGGCCTGTCATCTTTCGCGAAACCGGCATGCGGCTTGATGGACCGATTGCATCGGGGTGCAAGCGCAATTGCGTCTGGCGGATCGAGCTTATCGCTCATCGACAGTACGCGAACTGCCCAAAATACGAGCGGCAGCTTGAGCGTGAAGCCGCAGCAGAACCGAATACGCTTTACACTATCAGGTCAACGATATAGCGTTCCACGACAGGTCGGCAGACGGCTCACCTTGGAGCTGCCCGTAAAGCAGCGACTTCCGAAGTCGCCGCTCATTGTCGTAGCAGCAGCTCGAGTGCCATCGGACGGCGCAAATCATAATTTGACGTTTACTATCAGCGTCGGCGTGTCAGCGGCGCTGGCGCGCATCTGTGGATGCGCAAGAAAGGCGACCTTCATGAGAGTTCCTGCAATCTTGCAAGGCGAGTCCCGGACCCGTTTCCTTCAAGGGATCGCCTTCGGCGCCGTCGCGGCCGTAGCAATTGGCTTTATCTGGGGCGGCTGGGTCACTGGAGAGACCGCTAGAATCATGAGTGCTACGGCGGAGACCAGTGGCCGGATGTCTGTTCTGGTGCCGATGTGCGTCGCGCAGTTCACAGCCGCGGACGGTGCTGTCGCCAAGTTCAAGGCGGCCAGCTCTTATTCCCGAGACACCATTGTCCGCGAATTCGTGAAAGACGTGGCGTCCACGAACATGGATTACTCGTTCGCCAAGGCTTGCGCATCCGGTATCGAAACAGAGCTCGCAAAGACAGCGACGAAGAGTTGACGAGCCCCGCCCGCACGCTCCATGAGATAGGGGCGCCAGTTCGATTGTGCCAGAGACGCAGAGGAGCTTGGGACGATGAGCAAAGGCGAACGACACGGCAATCGAGAAGCGAAAAAGCCGAAGAAGGAAAAGCCGAAGATCGTCGCGGCAGCGCCGAGCGCGAAGGCTATCGTGTCGACCAAGTTCAGCATCGGCTCGAAGAAGCAATGAGGCTTTCCGGACAAACGAGTGATATCAGGTCTCGACCGCGACCCTACCTCGGATACTGTGTGATTGCAGCCATACTGCTTGGCTGCCTTTTCACCATCAACAGCTTCCAAGAGGATAACTCCGCGACCATGGCGCCGTATCTGGGCCTTCATCCCTAGCGTCGGGCAGGTTGTCGGCTTACCTATCGATCACCTCGTCGGCCCCCGGCAAGCAATGTTGGCAGAATCGTAAGACCGAGCGTCTTCGCAATGCTTGGTTGGTCGCGAGCACGAATTTCGTCGGTGGGTGAATAAAAAGATTGTTCGCCTTGGCGCCTAAAAGGGTGTGGTCCAATATAGAAGACTACGCGGTCATAGTAATCAACTAAATCGGGCGCATCGGGTATGGCCCGCTAGGTTGGTTCGCTCAACAAGGTGCGGATCCCCTTGTCGGCGTCATAGATTTCGATCTGAAGCATCGGATAAGCCGCCTTCAGTTTTCGACCCGATGCTTCAACGGCTTCAACAGTGTCAAATTCCGACTTGAAATGACCGTCGACGATGATTGCGAATCCTTCGGTGGAAAACCGATCGGCTCGTACAATTTTCTTCGGCTCTGGCTCGTCAATTGAAAGAACAGGTTTTTTCGTCTTTTGTGCGGGAGATTCTCTTTCGGCCACGATGTCGAGGGAAATCGCAAAGGAATGACCGGGGAATGCGGCCCTCATGACACGCTTGCGCGAGAAGACGGCGTTTTCCATCATATCGATGGCGCGCACCGCTCAAAGGTTGATATCAGGTGCCGAAGTATCCATATGGTAAGATAGCGTAAGCACTTCCTTGTCGTAGGCGTGTCCCGAAACGCGACGCCCAGCCACACAATATTATGGACGATTAGCAGCCAACGGCATGTCGCTCCGACGTGCGCGTTAGAGTCAGGACAGCTTATGCCCGTCGAACATGCCTCCGTGCGGGCCGTACAGAAGCCCTGGGGTGTCAGCGATCTCCGGCCCTGGAGCAGCATCGATGGTACGGGTGATGCCGTGGGGGAGTTATGGTTCGAGCGGGCCGACAAAAACGCGCCGATCCCTGGCTTGCTGCTCAAGCTGCTGTTCACCGGTGCGCCATTGTCGATCCAGGTTCATCCCGACGATACTTTCGCGCGGGCAATGGGGCTGCAGAACGGCAAGAGCGAAGCGTGGTACATCATCTCGGCGAAACCGGACGCACGGATCGGCGTCGGGCTGGAGCGGCGGGTAACGCCACAGGAATTACGGGCCTCGATCCGGAACGGTTCGATCGTCGAACTGGTTCGATGGCGTCCTGTTGAGAAGGGCGATGTCATCTTTATTCCGGCTGGCACTATCCATGCCTTGGGCGCCGGCATCGTGCTCGCCGAAATTCAGCAGCGAAGCGATGCCACATTCCGCTTGTTCGACTATGGCAGGCAACGCGAGTTGCACGAAGACAACGGCGTAGCGGTGGCCAACGCCTGGCCACTCCGATCTGCAATCAATCCGATCCGCCTTACGGATGAACGAACAGCTCTCGTCGCGAGCCGATATTTCGTTCTCGAGCGACTTGACCTGCCTGAGGGCTCAAGCTGGGCGTTGCTCGCTGAAGCGGAGACCTGGATCCTTGTTCTCGACGGCCACGCGGCGATCGGATTGGCAATGGCATCGATAGGACAGGCGATCTTCGTTGGTGGCGGCCGTACCAGCATCGAAGTCGGCGTCAACGGATTGGCGGCCCTGGTCGCCTATCCGGCGGCTGCTCCGGTCGGTTCCCTGCTTCAGCGGCTCGGCGAGCCATCGGCCAATCCTGTTTCACAAGCCGCCATAGCTGTTCCGCAATTGACGGGCCTTGCCGAGGTGCAGACGTGACGCCGCCCCGCAGGATCGCGGTGATCGGAAATTCATTGCCTCGCCGCTGCGGTATCGCAACATTTACGACCGATCTGCAACGCGCGATCTCGATTTCCCGGCCAAATCTCGAGACTTGCATCGTGGCGATGACCGACCATGGTCAGGCCTATGGCTATCCCGCTTCCGTCGCCTTCCAGGTCAAAGATGACGCGATCGAGGATTATGTTCGCGCAGCAGACTTTCTGAACGCCGGCCGATTCGACGTGGTTTGCCTGCAGCACGAGTTCGGAATTTTTGGCGGCGAAGCCGGCGCCCACATCCTCGAGCTGCTGTCGCGCCTTACTATGCCGATAGTGACAACGCTGCACACGGTGCTGGCCAGGCCGACCAAGGTTCAGCGCGCGGTGATGGAACACCTCGTCGGGGGGTCCTCAAAGATAGTCGTGATGGCCAACAAGGGCCGCGAGCTGCTGCACAGCGTCTATCGTGTGCCGGACGACAAGATCGAAGTCATTGCCCATGGCATTCCTGACTTTCCGTTTGTTGAGTCTAACGCAGCAAAAGCCAAACTCGGATTCAGCGACCGCTCCGTCATTCTGACGTTCGGCCTGCTGTCCCCCAGCAAGGGCATTGAGGTCGTAATCGACGCCATGCCCTCGATTCTCAAACGATGCTCGGACGCGGTCTACGTCGTGCTCGGTGCGACCCATCCCAATCTGGTTCGGGATGAGGGCGAAGCCTATCGCGAGAGCCTGATGACGCGGGTGCAGGAGCTTGGCGTCGAGAACAACGTCATATTCCTCAACCAGTTCGTTGATCAGGCCACGCTGCTCGAATTCATTTCGATGTGCGATGTCTATGTCACGCCCTATCTCAACGAAGCGCAGATGACGTCGGGCACGCTGGCCTATAGCTTCGGCCTCGGAAAACCAGTTGTGTCAACGCCTTATTGGCACGCGCGCGAATTGCTGGCCGATGGGCGCGGCGTTCTCGTTTCCTTTGGCGACGTGGCAGGGATCGGCAACGGAATTGCGCAATTGCTTACCGACAATCCTCGCGGGCAGGCCATGCGCGAGCGAGCCTACGCGGGCAGCCGATCGATGACATGGGAGCGTACCGCCCAACGCTACATGACCGCTTTCGAGAATGCGCAGCAGGGTCACTTGCTGAAGGTCATTACGCGCGGCAAACGAGACCTGGTCGCGCCAAACGAGCTCGCGGCGCCGAGCATGCAGACAGGCCATTTTCTGTCGATGTGTGATGATACCGGCTTGTTCCAGCACGCCGTGCATTCGGTGCCGGATCGCTCGCATGGCTATTGCGTGGATGACAATGCTCGCGCGCTGTTATTGGCCTGTGCCCTCAATGAACCGGGCGAGCAGCCCCTGGCGGATATGTTGACGGCACGATTTGCCGCTTTTGTGCAGCATGCCTGGAATCCCGACACCGGACGATTTCGCAACTTCATGGGCTTCAACCGGACCTGGCTTGAAGACAAAGGCTCCGAAGACAGTCACGGACGGACATTGTGGGCGTTGGGTCAATGCGCGCTTAAAGATGCCAGTCCGTCACGGCGTCGATGGGCGGCCGCCTTGTTCGCCCAGGCACTGCCAACCGTGAAAACCTTTGGTTCGCCCCGTGCGTTGGCCTTCACGCTGCTGGGGTTGGACGCTTATTGCGCTCTGGATCCCAACGATCGCCACGCCCGGGAAATTCGTCGCGCGCTCGCCGACAGACTGATGTCCAGCCTCGCGTCGGTCGAGACGCCGGACTGGACGTGGTTCGAGGAGGGGCTCGCGTATGACAACGCGCGCCTCCCGCAGGCCTTGATGCTGACGGGCATGGCGACGCAAACACCCAGCTATGTCGATGCCGGTCTAAGAACCCTCCGCTGGCTGATGACACAACAAACGGCAGCAACGGGCCATTTCCGACCGGTCGGCACAGCCAGTTTTGCCGAACTCCGTAAACCTCCGCGTGCGTTCGATCAGCAGCCGGTGGAGGCGACGGCGACGATTGCCGCCAGCCTGACCGCGTGGCGCGCGGCCGGCGATGCCGAATGGAAATCTGTCGCAGCGAACGTCTTCGCCTGGTTTCTCGGCAGCAACGATCTGTCGGTCGCGCTCGTCGATCCCGAGAGCGGCAGTTGCCGGGACGGACTGCATCCCGACCGTGCCAACGAAAATCGCGGGGGCGAGTCGGTTGTGTGCTATCTGTTGGGCCTTGCCGAGATTCGGCAGCTTGCCCACGTCAACGTCAATCCGACAAATCCCGTGGCGCTTCGCGCCGTCGGCGCCTGATCTAACGCTCACTCCGGCCAATCGAGGGCACGTTGTCGCAAGCCACTTTCGTGCATCGCCAAGCGCTCTATCTGCGCCCCGACCCCGCACGCGTCATCGTGCGTCCGTTCAAGCCGGCGACGGAACCGCGCGATCTTAACGCGACCGACAAGACACGCGCCAACCATATCGTCGAACGCGTTCTCGCGCTCGACCCGAAGGCCGCGGCCAGCCAGCTCAAGGATGTGCTGGATAACTTCCAGGGTCGGCATCGCAACCTGCTGGAGACGTTCGAGCTGCGTGCCGACGAGATGGAGGAGGCGTTCGCGGCGCATGGCAATTTTTCAGAAACCCAGCGCCAGCTGGTCGGCGCCTATTTTCTTAACGAGTATTCGTTCGAAGCATCGGCGCTGTTCAATCCCAGTATCGTCCCGCATCCTGATCAGTCGGGGACCGCGACCGGCAGCCTGCGCTTTATCCTCAGCCTGCGTGCCGTCGGCGAGGGACACGTGTCGTCGCTGACGTTTCGCTCCGGGACCATCGCAACCGACGGCAGCCTTGCCGTCGATCCGACGGTCCGGCTCGCTTCAAGTCCCCGGATCGGGTACACGATACCCGGACCAATCGGCGATGAGGTTGGGGTCGTCTTTGAACCGGACCAGGACATCAGTGAACGCGTCATCTTTCCGGTTACAGACTCCCAGTCGCACGGGATCGAAGATGCCCGCTTTGTCGAATTCACCGATGGCGGCCGGACGACCTATTACGCAACCTACACCGCGTACAGCGGCACAGCGATCCGATCTGAATTGATCGAGACCAGCGACTTTCTGTCTTTTCGAATGTCTCCGCTGCATGGCGCGGCCGCGCGCAACAAGGGCATGTCGCTATTCCCGCGCAGGATTGACGGCAAGTACGCCATGATCGCCCGGCAGGACAATGAGAACCTCTATCTGGTCTACTCAAACGACCTGTACACGTGGGAAGGCGGTCAGGCGATCTTGAAGCCGCAGTTTCCCTGGGAGTTCGTGCAGATCGGCAACTGCGGGTCACCGATCGAACTGGATGACGGCTGGCTGCTGTTCATGCACGGTGTCGGTCCGGTTCGGAAGTATTCGATCGGCGCAGCGCTGCTCGACAAGCGCGACCCGTCCAAAGTGCTGGCGCGTTCGAGCGAACCGTTATTGCGGCCAGAACCTTCCGAACGCGAAGGCTACGTCCCTAATGTCGTCTATACATGCGGCGCCATGAGGTACCACGACCAGATCATTTTGCCGTACGCGGTGTCGGATACCTTCTCCAATTTTGCGACCATCAAGATTTCGGCGCTTATGCAAGCGATGCAAGGTGAGTTGCCATCTCCACTAAAACAAAGTGCGAATGTCCGTGCCTCCGACCGGTGACGTAAGGAGACTTGATGGCCCGCGAAACAATTTATTTCGTCCAGTCATTCAATGCCGGAAAAGGCAGAAACCTTAAGGCCGATGCTCCAATAGCCTGCAAATCGGCAACAGCCGCCGTCCGAACGGCGGAACGACTGGCATTAAACAAACTCGGGGTGGTTGCCTTTTCATCCTCAGGCGATCCGGAAATGGGCGACTATGATGACGAGCCTACGGTCATCTTCCGCAACGGCCAATTTCCTTTTGCCTTTGACTGAGATCTTTGATGGGTAAAAACGAACAAAGGGGCCCTAGATGAGTGAACGACTCGAAACGCTGAAAAAAGCCCGTGCGCGTATGATCGAAGACAGGGACGCCCATGCGAAGGTGCTGGCCGCTCCCTTTGACCGGGACAAGGCCGAGCGAGCACGCACCAAGTTCACCGAGATTCAAACGCTGATCGACGCGCTGGACCGCGCCATAAAGGGCGAAGACGTTATCTCGCCAAATAGCTGAGTCTGCGATGTAACCCGCAAAAGGAAACTGGATGAAGAGGATTCTCGCAGTATTCGTGCTCTGCGCAGTCGCACAGAGCGCTTTCGCCATGGGACCAGATTGCAGCGCGATCGAACCCGCGAGCGAACGGCTGGCTTGTTACGACGCGGCGTCTCCTCCAAAAGCCAAAAAGCCCGTTGGTGTTGAAAACGATGGATCGCGCGCTGCGTACAAAGACCCATTCATCGCGGAAGACGCCCGAACAGCCGCCAAGCTAAAGAACATCTGCCGCGGTTGTTGAAATATCCGGGAACAACGGTATTCGTCCATAGTGTCACCGAAGGTGCGACGAGCGGATGGCCACGGCTAAGGCGTCGTTCTCAAACCGGCGACTTAGCTCGGAAAGGTGAGCGATGATTTCAACCGATCGCTTCAGACAGGAGATTCGATCTCGATTGGAGGTGGCTGCTGCTCGGGGATGCCGCAACCTTATCATCGATGCCAAAGAACTCTATCATGCCCTGTGCAAGCGCCCGGTCTTTAGCCCATGGATGGTCTTCTGCTGTAACGCCATGCGCGCTGAAATGACAGAGGCTGACAACTTAATTTTTGATTATGCGAACGATACGTTGCTAACCGTAAATTACAAACTGCCGCGAAAGTCGCTTTGTAAATGAAAAGGGAAGCACTCGAGGCTGGCTGCCCTCGATAGCGGGGCGCAAGGTTTGCAGTTCGTCTTTCGTCAATCGTTGCTCGAGGAAACCATCGACCGCGGCATGCGGCGTTGGCTTGCGAACAGGATCAAGAATGGTCTCGAATGCTTCATCGTCCTGCGGATGAAGAATCCTTATGAGACCGACGCCCTGGGGCCTGTCGGGAGATCATTGGGATGGGGCCCCTATTGGGCGTCGCAGCAAAAAACGATCGATGTCGCTGTTGGGTCAACAGCGTCGATTTGACCGTCCGCCGATCACTTCCGGTCTTCACCGATAGGGGACATTCTCAGAATCGGTCGGGAGTCTCACAGTTTGACGTAGGTCCAGCCCTGCTCCTGCAGCTCCATGACGCGGACGACGCCGGATTTCACGATCGTCGCCTGTGGAATCAGGCTGATATCCTTGTTCTCCGCCTTACGCATGTTTTCCTTGGTATTACCGCAGGCTTTGAAGGAGATTTCCGGGTTGCTCATCGCGAGCCCCTCGATGCGCGCCTTCACTGGAGAGGTGTCATCGCGCAGCATGTGAAGCCCAGGGCCAAAAGTGACAACCTCGATCGACACGTCTTCACCGAGATCGCGGTAGTATTGCGCAACGTTGGTCGCATTGTTAAGCGCCAGATTCATCATTGCAGGTTCGTTGGAATTGACCTGCAGGAGCAGCTGATGCGGCTTCCTGGCGATCTCGGTGGGTTTTGTCACCAGCGCCAGTTTCTGATCGCTCTTCCGGTCGTGCTTGCTCGTCTGATCGTCCTTCTGCCTGCTCGCCTGCGTCTGCCTGCTCGGCGGCTTCGGCTTGCTCACCCGGTACGACTTCCTCGCTTGCGGCCTCACCTGATCGTCCATCTGCGCTTGCGCGGTCGGCGCGATCAGGAGCGACATCGCCAAGCCGGCAATGGCGGCTATCGCCAGATTTCCAATTCTGATCATCTTGCTTCTCCCCGTCCCATGACCATCACTCTCCCGGCCTGGCGACGGCACGTGGCCATTTGCACGCCGCCGCCAGTTTTTCACGCACGGTCTTCAATCCGCCGAGCAGGAAATGCCCCTCCTGAGCCGCGCCGGTGCGGGTGAAAAGGCGGACAGCGATGCCGCCCTCGTCGGGTAACGATTGCAGCAGACGCACGACGTCGCCGCGGAAGGCGACGCCGGACCCGAATGATGGCGAGGCGGCCGCAAGCTGCACCGGCGAGTCCTCATTGACGCGGTAGGAGATGGCGTATTCCGCGGCGCTGCGTGACACCGCCGGTCCCGCGAGCAGGAGTTCGGTGCGGCCCTTGCGGCAGTGGATCACCAGTTGCATCGCGGCGCCCTCCGAGCCGCCGCGGGCGAATGTGGTGGCGGTGACGATCGGCGAATAGTCCACCGGCGAGGTGGTCTCGCTGAGCCGCCAGTTATCGTACGGCGCGGGGCGACCGGGCGGCGCAATCTTGCGTGATAGATCCTCCAGACATTCCAGCCGGGCTGGTCCCTCCATCACCGAGCACGCCCGAAGATTTGTCATCGGATCGTTTGTGCCTTGTGCGTAAGCGATGCCGCAGACCATCTTGAAGGTGACAGC
Organism: Bradyrhizobium cenepequi; assembly: GCF_020329485.1. Taxonomy (GTDB): domain Bacteria; phylum Pseudomonadota; class Alphaproteobacteria; order Rhizobiales; family Xanthobacteraceae; genus Bradyrhizobium; species Bradyrhizobium cenepequi. Next base: position 9,372 of record NZ_JAGKJI010000079.1, on the reverse strand, counting down.
GATGGGAAAAGCAGCGGTCTTCATGGCGGCGCCTGTGCGCTGCGCGCCTTGCGATCCAACCATTCCTGCGCGGCCTGGAAGCGGGCCAGCCCGGGGACGGTCGCTGCGAGATTGATCGACTTCCATTTCGGGTCAAAGCCTGGGGCCTGCAGGCGATCGATTCGCGAGAACAGGTAGTCGACAAAGCGTGCGACGCGTTGATAGCGGTTCGACCGCGGCGGCCAATTGAACGCAACAAGCGCGGTCGGCACCGCGATGGTCGACACCCGGTCGCCCTGCTTAATCAGATTGGGATACTCATTTGTCTCCAGCGTCGCGGGCAGGTAGTAGTCCTCGAATTTGCTGTCGTACTGGACCGGGAGAAACTTGAATCCCGCCTCCCAGCGGCCACGCACGAAGGCGTCGACTGGCTTCGAGGTGATGAACACCACGGCCGCCATCTCACCTTTGCGCATCTGTTCCAGGGCGACCTGATGGGGAATGAACATCTTCTCGACCTCGATGCCAAGACGGCTGAAGATCAGCGGTCCTGAATAGGCGGCCGCAGTGCCCTGCGTGTTGAAGTTCACTTTCCTGCCGGCGAGATCCTGCAGGCTTGTAATCTCCGGTCGGACGAAAACATGCAGCTCGGACGGGAACAGGTTGAGCAGGTAGGTGATGCGGCTTCGGATCTGCGGCGCTTGAATCCTGTACTCTTCGAGCGCGTCGGAATTGATGATCGCCGTATCGACGCCGCGCAGATAAAGCAGCGAGTTCAGATTCTCGGTGGCGCCGCGGGTGACGATCGGCAGCAGATGCAGGTTTGCGCCATCGTCGACGACGCGGGCCATTTCCGCGGCCAGGCGGATCGGCGCTCCCTCCAGCAAGCCGCCAGCGAGCCCAACGGTCCAGGCGTTCATGCGGTCTTTTTCGGCCTCCTGCGGGAAGGACCGTCGAACCACTTGCGCATTGCCCTTGGAGGATTGTGCGGTCTGTGCTTCCAGGTCAGCCGGCTGAAGCATCATGGCGACCAGCATCAACGTGGCGAGCAGGAGCAGGGAGCGTGGCCTTGGCAGAGTGTTCATGTCGGCACCCCTCTTGATCATCAACTGCAGCAGCCAACGTCATCATGTGTGAACACGACAACCTCATTCCCTTACCGAGGCAACGCGTCGAGCCGGTCCTTGGCCTCGCGAACACCGCCACGATGCGCCTTCGCGTAGAGCTCTCGCGCCTTGGCCGCGTCGCCGCGTGTTCCATAGGTGCCCCAGGCGGATAAAACGACGGGATCATATGTCTCCGCGAGCATGAAACTTGCCCGCGCACTGTCGTTCTCGGCGGCACGCTCAAGCACTATCCTCGCCGCGCCGATATTGCCCTGGCCGAGCAACGCGCCGGCGCGCGCAATCAATCGGGCCGCCTCAGCCTTGTCCTGATCTGCGGCTGTTGGCGGCTCCGATACGGCCGCTGCCACGGTCTGCGTCACCGGTGACACGGTCCGTGTTGCCGGCACCACCGGGCCTTCGTCCCGGGTTTCGATCTCGCGGTGCATTTCGGCAAGCTCGCTTGCGAGCGCCGCGGCGCGCGCCTGCGCCTCTTCGAGCGCGCGATGCTGTTGCTCGGCGCTTGCCGTTGCCTCGTGCGCGGTCTGGGCCTCCTTCACGAGGGCGGTGGTCTTTTCCCGCTCCTGCTGCAGCGACTGCCGCAGTTCGGCGATGGTTGCCTCCGCCGTCTGCTTCTGTTGTACGGCTTCATCGACCGCCTTTTGCCACTGCGCTGCCTGTGTCTCGATCTCGCTGCTCGTTCCGGCAAGTTCGCTCGCGAGTGCCGCGGCACGCATCTGTGCCTGGTCGAGCGCGCCGCGCTGTTGCTCGGCACTCGCTGCCATCGCCTGGCGCGCTGCGCCGACCTCCCGGCTGAGAGCAGCGGTCTTGTCCTGCTCCTGCTGCAGTTGTGCGTCCCTGTCCTCGATTTCGTGGCGCATTCCGGTAAGGTCGTTGGCGAGCGCCGCGGCATGGGCCTGTTCCTGCTGCAGGGACTGCCGCAGCTCCTCCGCTGTAATTTCCGCTGCCTCCCAGCGTTGCATCGCGTCGTCCTGGAACTTGCGCGACAGTCCCAGCATCGTCTCCAAGTCGCCGCGGGCCCTTGTGAGTTCGGCCGTCAGTGCGGAGGATCTTTCGCGTTCTTGCTGGAGCGACTGCTGCAATTGCGCGGACGCGGCCGCCGCCGGCTCGCCTGCCGGTGCGTCCCTGTGCGACGTGTCCTCTTCGGGCGCCTGGCGACGCTGCACCGTGCTTGCCAAGAGCACCTGTCGCGAAAGGTCGGCGTCCCCCGTGAGGACTGCTGCTGTTTCGCGCTGAAGGAGCGTTTGCCACCCAGCGACCGCAGGCTTCGAATTGAGCCCGACGTCGCGTCCAGCTTCGGTCGTTTGCGAAACCTCGTATTCGCTGAATGGCTCGAACACAGCGATCAGCGCAGCCGCAGCGAGGATTACAGCGATCAAAGAGGCCGTTAGCCTTCGGCCCGCACGACCGGCCGGGAGCAGACCGCTCGGTTGTTCGTAAAGCACCCAGATATCTTTTCCGTCCCTCGGTGCAGTATCAATTGGCTGGCGCATGAATGACGCCTTCGCGTGTCTTCGTATTCAATCAGACCACGTGCAATCGGAATGACGCCGCAGCAACTCGGGTGATCGCGGTGCCCCATCTCGTTATGAGAAAAACATCATTTAAATATGAATTAAAGTCAAATTAAATAACGTGCATTAAATACTAGGCGCGGTGACAACCGGCTGGAGTTCCCAACGGGTGGATTTGCCCGGGCCATGACAGCGACACCGCGCTTTCACGGGTCATGCCGGGCCGATCACTGCCGGCCTGGCCGATGGACGGCCATTGAGCCTGCTCGGCATGCCACCACCGTTGAGCTCGGCGGAGGCCACAAACGGGTTGAATCACGTCAACGCAAGCGCGACGAGGCCTGAGCACAACAGGACGATCCCGGCAATCGTGACGGCGAGAAAGCTGTAAGAGGCAAATTCTTCACGCATGGCGCACCTCAAAAAGCGGTCCCCGCAATTCCTGCTGATCGTCGTTCTCCAGCACCCACGACAAAGATATGGAGCGCCCGTTTCCGGAGAATTTCGAAAACGCCGGAAAATGGTTTCATCTCCCGCACCAATTGTTTCGTGAACGTCCCGCACGCGCCGCAAAAAGTTGCGGCCAGGCTTGGGGGAGCCTGGCCGCGCGCGAACCGGTCTGGGACGGGGAGGGGTGGGGATGTGACCGGGTCGCGGGTTCGATATCCCTTTGCTTATTGCCGGGAGCTGGCGGTGGCGACGGCCGGGCGGCCATCGCCGAGCGAGACCCACACATTGGGATCGCTCTGCGACTGCCGCTTGACGAAGCGGTAGCCGGTCTCGGTCCAGGCGACGACGTCCTCGTTCTGGTTGTCGAGGACGAACTCGCCCTTGTCGGTCTTCACGGTGAGCACCGCGTGGCCTTCACCTTTCTTGTCGCGCACGACAGTGATCAGCAGCGCCTCGCGCGGCCAGCCGGCGTCGATCAGCATCTTGCGCTTCAAGAGCACGTAGTCCTCGCAGTCGCCGTAGCCGTCCGTCGGCAACGACCATTTCTCGATCACGCCCCAATGATCGATGTCGGTCATTGGCTTGACGGTCTCGTTGACCCATTTGTTGACCCGCACCAGATCGCGCCACGCCGTCTGCGACAGCACGATGTCACGCGGTTGCGTCGCGCTGGGCCGGCATTCGCCTGCGTTCTCGGCGCAGAATTCGACCCAGCCGATCGGCGACCGCGTCGCGTCGCCAAGGCTGGCATAGACCACGTCGCCTGCTTTCGCCGCGACGCTGCTTGTGACGCTCAACCCGAACAGGATGGTGGCAACTGCCCATCCTTTCCCCTGTCCCCTGAAAACCATTGCGGCCCCCGTTTTTCTTGTTGGGACCACGTTTCGCACAAAGGTTTTGCGGTGCGGCTAAGTCAGCAAAGGTGATTTGACGCGAATGCAAGTAAAGCTGGCGGCAAATTCGATCTATACTTGACGCAAACTCGACTAAAATTTGAGACAACTGCAATTGATTCAAATTTTACGTATTAACGACCTGATGCCACGCCGGCGTGTCTTTCCCGTCGTGAGATCCGCGCGCGTTAACCGCGTGTGGTCGGCGCAAGACAAGGCAAAGGCGGCGTCCGCCATCGCGGATGCCGCCTTGTGGGCGTCGAAAATCACGGGATTCGAGGCTCGCGAGCTTTACCGCGCGGTAACCGCGTCTTCGAGCGTCTCGGCGGCCTGCTCGTGGACGAACTCGAGCGCGAAGCCATCGTCGAGGTTGCGCACCACGCGCGATTGCACGCGCCCGAGCATGACCAGCGATTTCAATGGCGGCCGGTTCTCGGCGGCGATCGCAGCACCCGACAGCGAGAGGTCGATGATGCGGCAGGTCATCTTGCTGCCGTCCTCCAGCGTGAGCAGCGCGATCGGGTTGCGCGGCACGATGCGGTCGTGGCGGCGGTCTTCCGGCAGATTGAGAATGTCGCGGTTGGCGAGCCAGGTGAGCTGGGCGGCGAGCTTGTCGCGCTTGCGCGGCGTCGAGATGATGGTCATCGCAAAGCCGTTGTCGATGATGCGGGTGATCTTGCCCTCGACGCGGCCGATATGGTCGAGATAGGCGATCACGCGGTCGCCGACATTGCCGATGCCGGGCGCGAGCAGCGCCAGCCCGCCGGGCGACATATTAATAATCTGGCAAGGAAACTCGCGCCGATCGGGCAGCATGTACCGGCCGAGCAGGTGCACTTTGACGCGCTGGAAGCGCCGCCGCTCCTCCTGTGCCGGGAAGACCGTAGGTTTCTTTTGTGCAAACGACATCACCGCCACTCGACAACCGGCCTTCCGGCGCGGGCAAACCCTACGGCTGACAGGGTTAATGGGCGGTTAGCCGCGGTTGCATGAAGTGTGGGCACGCACGCGACCGATGCGCGCAACGGCGAGAGCTCTCTCCACGCACGAACAGCGTGACTCGCGGCTGACCCCCATCCCAGCCTTCCCCCTTGCAGCCCCTTGCAGGGGGAAGGAGCGCAGCGGCGCCAGCGGCAGCGTCCCTTGAAAAGGGGAGGTCGGTTTGCGCGAGCAACGCGCAAACCGGGTGGGGATCCTGTCTCCACGAACGGCGAAGCCCGAGAGGGAACGCTGCGTTAGCCCTCGCGGATCATGACCGTTTTGTGTGAGAGCGGCAGCTCGCTCATGTGCAAATTCCCTTTGCGCATGGGAGGGCGCCACTTCGTCCGGGGCCGGAGGCTGTTCCGATGGCGTGCCGGCGTGTACTCTGTCGTGGACAGCCCCGGCAGAGGGCACGGACAAAGCACGATGGGAGGCATCGGACACGACCATGACGGATATCCGATACGTCGCGCCGCAGACGCTTGATGAAGCGGTCGGCGCTTATGCCGCGGCGGGCAGCGCCGCGCGCATCCTGGCCGGCGGCACGGATCTGTTGGTGCAGATGCGTTCGGGCGCGGTGAAGCCGGGCCTGATCGTCGACATCAAGAAAATCAGGGAACTCACTGCGATCGACGAGCTTTCCGGCGGCAGCTTCCGCGTCGGCGCGGCGGTGCCGGGCGCCGTGCTGGCCGAGCATCCGCGCTTCGGCAAGGTCTGGCCCGGCGTCCTGGAATCGGTGAACCTGATCGGCTCGACCCAGGTGCAGGGCCGCGCCTCCGCGGGCGGCAATCTCTGCAACGCTTCGCCGGCCGGCGACAGCGTGCCGGCGATGATCGCGGCCGGCGCCGTCGTCACCGTGCAGGGCCCGGACGGCCGCCGCGAGCTTGATGTCGAGGACGTCCCGGCCGGTCCCGGCCGCACCAATCTGAAACCCGGCGAGATCCTGGTCTCCTTCACGCTGCCGCCGCGCCCGCCGGGCTCCAGCGACGCTTACCTCCGCATGATCCCGCGCACCGAGATGGATATCGCCGTGGTCGGCTGCGGCGTCAGCCTGACGCTGAAGGGCGGCGTCTGCACCCACGCCCGCGTCGGCTTGGGGGCAGTGGCGCCGACCGCGCTTCTGATCGAGCCGGCCGCGCAGGCGCTGATCGGCTCCCGCCTCGATGACGCCGCGATCAATGCTGCCGCCAATGCCTGCCGCGCCGCCTGCCGTCCGATCGACGACAAGCGCGGCACCATCGCCTACCGCACCCAGATCGCCGGCGTGCTCTTGAAGCGCACCGCGAAGATCGCCGCCGAACGCGCGCAAGGGAAATGACAAATGGCAAAAGTGCATGTGACGACCACCGTCAACGACGAGCCGCTGGAATTCCTCTGCGAACCCTATGAGACCATGCTGGACGCGCTGCGCAACCAGCTCGCGCTCACCGGCTCCAAGGAGGGCTGCGCGTCGGGCGATTGCGGTGCCTGCTCGATCACGCTCGATGATCGGCTGGTCTGTTCCTGCCTGATGCTCGCCGCAGAAGCCGAGGGCCACGAGATCAGGACCATTGAGGGCATGGCGCGCGGCGGCCGGCTGCATCCGCTGCAGGAGAAATTTCTGGAGCAGGCCGCCCTGCAGTGCGGCATCTGCACCTCGGGCATGCTGGTCGCCTCCGAGGCGCTCTTGCGCAAGAACCCGAACCCGAGCGAGGAGGAAGTCCGCTTCTGGCTCGCCGGCAATCTCTGCCGCTGCACCGGCTACGACAAGATCGTCCGCGCGGTCTTGGAGACCGCAACTGAAATCCGGGAGGCCGCCCAATGAACATCGTCGTCAATAACAAGTGGATCGGCCAGCGCACCATCCGTCCCGATGGCGTCGACAAGGTCACCGGCCGCGCCGCCTTTGCCGCCGACACCGCCATGCCCGGCATGATCTGGGGCAAGGTGCTGCGCAGCCCGCACCCGCATGCGCGCATCCGCTCGATCGACACCTCCAGGGCCGAGGCGCTGCCCGGCGTGAAGGCCGTCGTCACCTCGCGCGACATCGTCGATTTCCCGATCGAGAAATCCGTGATGCTCGGCATCCAGGATATGCGCTGGATGTGCCGCAACGTGATGGCGCGCGACAAGGCGCTGTTCCCCGGCCATCCCGTCGCGGCGGTGGCCGCCACCACGGAAGCGATCGCCGCAAGGGCCTGCGAATTGATCGAGGTCGATTACGAGGTCTTGCCCTGGTCGATCGAGATCGACGACGCGATCAAGCCTGATGCCCCGATCCTGCACGAGTTCAACAAGTTCGAAGGCAAGCCGTCGAACATCGTCGGCACGCTGGAGCACAAGAAGGGCGACATCGAGCAAGGCTTCAAGCAGGCCGATGTCGTCATCGAGCGCACCTTCACCACGCGCCCGGTGCATCAGGGCTATATCGAGCCGCACGCCTGCCTGATCTCGGTCGCCGCCGACGGCAAGACCACGATCTGGAGCTCGAGCCAGGGCCAGTTCATGGTGCGCGCGATGACGGCCTATCTCACCGGCATCCCGCAGAGCGACATCCGCGCCATCCCCGCCGAGATCGGCGGCGGCTTCGGCGGCAAGACCATCGTCTATCTGGAGCCGCTCGCCACGCTGCTCGCCAAGAAATCCGGCCGCCCGGTCAAGATGGTGATGACGCGCGAGGAGGTGATGCGCGCCACCGGCCCCACGTCGGGCTCCAAGAGCACCGTGAAGATCGGCGCGAAGAAAGACGGCACCATCGTCGCCGCGCAAGGCACGTTCTACCTGCAGGCCGGCGCCTTCCCGGGCTCGCCGATCCGCGGCGCTGCGGGGTGCAGCTTCGCGCCTTACGACATTCCGAACGTGCTCTCGGTCGGCTTTGATGTCTGCTCCAACCGCTCCAAGGTCGCGGCCTATCGCGCGCCGGGCGCGCCGATCGGCGCCTACGCGGTGGAATGCGTGCTCGATGAGGTCGCAGAAAGCCTGAAGATGGACCCGCTCGACTTCCGCCTGAAGAACGCAGCGAAGCAGGGCACCAAGGCCGCGCATGGCCCGGTCTTTCCCCGCATCGGCTATGTCGAGACGGTGGAGGCGGCCAGGAACCATCCGCATTACAGCGCGCCGCTCGGCAAGCTGCAGGGCAGGGGCGTCGCCTCCGGCTTCTGGTTCAACGCCGGCGGTGAATCCTCCGCGCAAGTCAACATCACCGAGGACGGCAACGTCGTCGTCACCACCGGCCACCCCGATATCGGCGGCTCGCGCGCCGGCATCGCCAATGTCTGCGCCGAGCTGCTCGGCATCGACTATCGCCGCGTCTCCGTCATCATCGGCGACACCCAGACCGTCGGCTTCTCGAATCTCACCGGCGGCAGCCGCGTGCTGTTCGCTTCCGCGATGGTGGTGACGCAGGCAACCGAGAAGGTCATCAACACCCTGCGCGAGCGCGCCGCCAAGATCTGGGAGATCGATCCCGAGGCAGTGAAATGGGAGAACGGCGCCGCGCATCCCGCGAGCCCCAACGCCGGCCAGTTCGAGCCGCTGACGCTGGAGGATCTCGCCGAGAAGGCCCCCATGCAGGGCGGCCCGATCGGCGCCGGCGTACAGCTCAACACCCAAGGCGCCGAGGGCGGCTTCGGCACCCACATCTGCGACGTCGAGGTCGACATCGAGCTCGGCATCGCCCGCGTCATCCGCTACACCGCGGTGCAGGACGTCGGCCGCGCCGTCCACCCCGGCTATGTCGAAGGCCAGCTCCAGGGCGGTGTCGCACAAGGCATCGGCTGGGCGCTGAACGAGGAATACATCTATCGCAGCGACGGCAAGGTCGATAACCCCGGCTTCCTCGACTATCGCATGCCCGTCTGCTCGGACTTGCCGATGATCGACACCGTGCTGGTCGAAGTCCCGAACCCGAAACATCCGCAAGGCGTCAAGGGCGTCGGCGAAGTCCCGCTTGTGCCCGTGATGGCCGCGGTCGCGAACGCGATCTACCGCGCGGTGGGCAAGCGGTTCTACGCGCTCCCGATGTCGCCGCCGAAGGTGCTGGAGGGTTTGGAAACGCCGCCGCTGCAGCAAGCGGCAGAGTAGGTGCGCAGGGCGGATTAGCTCTGCTGCTCGAAGTTGCGAATTCCAGTCGCGCTGCGCTCCCTCTCCCGCTTGCGAGAGCTTTGCTTAATTGGCTGAGCGGGAGTGGCAGCCGATGTCAGGCATTTTTTTGCGCTGCCTCAGGCGGTACGCGAGGGTTGACGGCCGCGTTTTCAGGGCCGTCCGATGGCAGCGGGCGGTGGCGGTCACGCCGCAGCTCCCACGGGCTGCAGCACCGCCCATCGTTTGAGGTTCATGGCGAGGCAGATAAGACGCAGATGCGTCTGGTTGCGTCTCAGGCCCAGATAGCGGGCGCGCGCCCAGCGGTAGACGCCCTTGAGACGTGCGAAGACCTGCTCGACCGGCGCGCGG
>NZ_JAGKJI010000078.1 GCF_020329485.1 Bradyrhizobium cenepequi | reverse complement strand
GGAACTCGGTGCCATCGGTCCAGATGGCATGGAGGATGACAGCCATTTTGCGCGCGACGGCAACCTTCGCCTTTTTGGCGCCGATGCGTTTGGCCAGCTTGCTGCCCCAGCGCTTGAGCGCAGAACCTCGTCTGACAACGGTCAGCAGGACGTTCGCGGCCTCGAACAAATAAGTTCGAACCTGGTGGTCGCCGCGTTTGGAGATGCGGCCAGTGCGATCGATCTCACCGGATTGATGACGTCTTGGTGTTAGGCCGAGATAGGCGCCAACGTCGGCGGAATGTCTAAAGCGAGTGGGGTCATCGATGGTAACGACGTAGGACAGGGCAGTCAGGGGACCGATACCAGGAACGGTCATCATTCGCCGAACAGTCTGGTCGCCCTTTGCCACTGCCAGGAGTTGTCGATCATATTTTTCGATTTGCTCGGTCAAACAGGATTGGGCAAGGAGCAGCGGCGCGAAAATATCTTGCAAATCCGGTGCTTCAGCGAGCACGGCGTCGACTTTGCGAGCCAGGTTGGTCGAACTGGCCTTGCCGAGCACTATTCCGAGCCCCTTACACAGACCGCGCATCTGGTTGTCGAGGTCTCGCCGCAGATTCACCAACTTGGTTCAAGCCGCCAGCATCGAACGGGTTTTCCAGCTCTCCGCCCCCTTCACGGCAGCTTCCCGGTACCATCCCATGCGGGCCATTTCGGCCAATCCCTTGGCATCGTTCTGGTCCGACTTGTTGATGCGCATCGATAACGCTGCGTTGGCATGACGCGCGTCAAGGCAGATGACGGGAAAGCCCAGCGCCCTGAGCTGGTGCCAAAGCCAATTGGATAACGAGCCCGTTTCAAAAACGATCCGCTCAGCATTGCCGGCATGCCGCCGCAAGAGTTTAGCGATGGCCTCTGGATCGGTGGGTGCGTTACCTTCGAATGTCACGCCGCCGTTCTCGTCCAAGACGCAAATGCTGGTCTCCTCCATTGAGATGTCCAAACCAACGTACTGCTTCATAGAGCTGCTCCCTTTCGCTATTCCGCGGAGGCAGATCCTATCCAACCTCGTGTCTTCGAGAAGCCGTCAGCCGCGATTACGCCATGTTAAGAACTGGCCAAGCGACTGATCAGGAATCGTAATTTGTTGCTGTAGGCTGTCTTGCAATTGCGAGGTCTTGACGGTTCGAGCCTCAGAACCTTGCAGTTTCATTTTCAGGGTTTTGTCGAATCGCAAGCCATGATTCCGTGTCCGCGTCGGAGGGGGCAATGCGGCCGAAGAAGCACAAGACGACGGGATCGAACGATCTGTGCGGGCGCGGCTGGACCGGATCATCAATCTGAAGCACAAGCTGGTTCTGCTGGCCGGCAAGATCGATTGGAGCTGGATCGACGACGAGATCGCGCCGCTCTACAGCAGAACGGCTGGCCCGGGGTCGAGACCCGCTTCATGATCGGACTTCTTTACGTAACTGACGAAAAACTGCATGGACGTGAAATACATGCTTCGAGATATCCAACCCAATTGTCGCGACTTCCACAGTGAATAGCTCCTGTTGGTGGTCCGTACATCGCTAGCATATTGCCGGCTCCGAGGGGAGCGGGGCCGTCTTCTCCATCAATGGTCGGATGCGCGATGAACTGCTCAACGAGACTCTGTTCTTCGATCTCGACGACGCCCGCGCCAAGCTCCCCCATTGGGTCGTCGACTACAATATGCGGCGGCCTCACTCGTCGCTGAAATACCTCACCCCCGCGGCCTACGCCGCCCAACTCACCGCAACGGACGATCGCCTACGCAACCCCGACCAGCTCCGCCGATCGTCCGTTGCTCCAACCGCGCCATTTGGCGTACAAAACCCCGAGACTCTAACCGCTGCTGGATGAAAATTCAGTGGGTCAGGCGCAATATGAGTCTGCGCCCTTGTCGCGGCCGATATGGCCGTGCCGGAACGACGGCAGTGCGGCAATGGCGTTGCCACCTAATTGAAACTGCCCGATTCATTACTGCTGATCATCTCGAGCTGTTTCAGCGCTGCTAGCCCCGCTACCTGCCAGGAACGCAGAGAGCTTTCGCACGATCAATGTAAAGTTTCTGAAGCCTTTTTGTTACCGGCCCCACTGAACCCTGATTGATAGATACACATCCAATCTTTACAACGGGTACGACAAAATAAGTAGCGCCGGTCACGAATACTTCCCCCATTTCGAATAGCTCATCCATCTTTATCGCTTGCTCTAGAACTTTGATTGATTCCCCACGAGCAAGTTGGAGAACAACGTGTCGGGTAACACCGGGAAGGATCGATGGTCCGAGTGGATGGGTGCGAAGAACACCATCTTGGTCAACGGCAAACACCGAAGTCGATCCGCCCTCGGTAATCACTCCGCTTTCATGCAGCAAAGCTTCTCCCGCCCCCTTTAGGAAAGCTTGTTGCTTCGCCAGAACTTGCGCGAGAAGTGACGTCGACTTGATATCTCGTCGTTTCCAGCGCAGATCATCGACGATCTCAACGGTGATGCCCTTATGTAGTTTCTCTGCCGTGCACAAGTTCTTCTCCTGAGTGAAGCCAAATGTGAGCGGGGCCATGTTCTGATCGAAAGTAAACTCTCTCTCGGCAGCACCTCGGGTTACTTGAATATACACAATGCCTTCGACGAGTTCGTTTGAACAAATCAACGTTTCATGGAGTTCGCGCCACTGATGTTTGGAAAGCGGAACGCTCAGGCCAATTGAAGCGGCCGACCGAAAGAGCCGGTCGATATGAAGATCGAAGTCAACAAGTTGGCCCTTCACGACGGCCGTTACCTCGTAGATCCCGTCGCCAAAAAGAAGTCCTCGTTCAAATAAGGATACCCTGGCGAACTCGCCGCCGACAAAGTCACCATTAAGAAAGATCGTTCTGTTCATTTCTTCAAAGTCCTTTGTCTTTCTCAGACAATGATTCGGCGCTACCGGAGCATCACTGATCAATTCACCGAATAGAGATGCGAAGTTAACGACCCCATCCAGGTCGAGCCCAGTGTTTCGGAAGCGGAGGGCCAGATACGATCCGGCGCCTCGCGAATCTCACCAACACGTACATCGGATATGTCACGCGAAGGATCCGACAGTTTAAGATTGTTCACGTCTGCACCAAGTACTGGTGATATCGTACTGACGAGAAGGGTCGACGTTGGCGATTTAGCGGCCGGCGGATTCAAATCGGAAATTATGCTGTCTGTTGTCATCGGATTCTCCAACCGTTCTGATCGTGATTGTAGGTGATCCCGTCTCGCCGTGCGGTTCGCTATTGCGACCGGCCGGCTGCCTTGTCTGATGGTTCGCCGTTGCTTGCGTACGCCTTACAGCGAGCAGAGAATTAGGCTGATAGCTCAGGGTCGCGTATTGACCGGCCGCTATATTCGATCAGCGGATAGGTTCCCAACACCTCCTGAAAATGAAGAACGGATTCGCCGCCGTTCAAAAGCAGGATGCCTATTTGCGCGGGACCTGCGAGATAGTTTGGCTTAGCCGGCAGAAGCTCGAAGTCGTTCGCGTAGCACGTGCCTTCGATTGTCGTCCACGCAAGTCCATTCCAGCTCCCCGACGAAGCGCGGTGGGTGTGCCCCAGAAGAATATGTTTGACGTTCCGAGCTGCAGTTACGGCCGCCAAGAATTTGTCGGCATCGCGCACCCTGGAATGGTCGTTCCAGAGCCCCGTCCTAAACGGGGGATGATGCATAAAGAGATAGACGGACTTCTGGCCTGCTTGCTTCAGTTGTTGATTCAACCAGGTCAGTTTTTCGTCGCAGTAGTCCCCGGAATTTTCTCTGGCTTTAGCAGTGTCCAGGAAGAGAAGCACCTCGCGCTCGGTTTCTAAGGCGCTCTGAATATAGCCGCTTTGGTCCTGCTCAACCTCGGGCATGACCTTGAGCAAAGTATCGCGGTCGTCATGATTGCCAGCGAGGAAGCGAATGGGCATTCTCAACGGCTTGAGACAGTCCAGCAGAGCGAGATATTCGGTTTCTCTGCCGTTCTCAACATTGTCACCCATCGTTACGCACAGATCCGCGTCAGCTACAAGCCTTTGGATTGCAGCCACGCAAGAGTCTAATCGCGCGATGGGATCGATGCCGCGCACGAGTCCACCTTTTTCCGTAACGTGAAGATCCGGGAGAAGAACAATTTTCATGTGAGCCGCCGACTTGGTTGTTAGATGGCAATCTAGTTTACGAAGACCTTGGGCGACCGGTTGTTCATTCTGGCTAAGACAGCGCTTTGACCTGAGCCTTGCCACTCTGACAAATCATCTAGCGTGATCGTCTCGTCGCCGTCAGTTCCGACAATCGTTACCTGTTCACCTATGCGCGGATCCGGCAGATCGGTCAGGTCGATGACTGAAAGCTCTGAGTTGACAGTTAAAACTGGCACGCGTTTGCCTCTCATCAGCACGTAAGCCGTCTGACGAGATGTCGATGGGGCGTAACCATCGCGCCATCCGAACGGGATTACGCCGGTTGCGCCCGAAAACGGCGCGGCTTGACGACCGTGAACTCCGGTGGTTCTGCCTACTGTCTTTCCCGGAAAATCAGGAAGCACATGTATTAGTTGCGATTTGACGGCCCGGAGAGCTGGGCGCAGAGAAGAGAAGTCGGCCAGATCCCTTGGCGCGGATGCCTTTCCATACAGCAAACTGCTGATAGCGACTGCGTTGCAGTTGTCTTGGAGCCCAAAAATGACGCCGCTGCTTGCTCGCGCCTGTGTCACGGGAATGCCGAGGCCTTCACTGCGCAGAGCTTCGACCATGTCGCAAAATTCCGTGGTCTTCTGTTGCGCAAAGTCTTTGCCCGAAAGGTCAGTGAACGGCACGTGCGTATACACCGCCTCGACAACCACGTTCTTCATGCTGGCGATTTCGCTAATGGCGGACTTGGCTTGGTGGAGTGGAAACCCTATACGCCCCCCACCCGCATCAACCTTGATGTGCACCTTCGTCGGCTTGTCTGCGCTGACCGAGACCGCCCCGGCCAATTCGATATTGTGAATGGTGGGAGTGAGGCCATGCTGCAAATAGAGAGGAATGCCCTCCGGCAAAGTAGCCCCGAACATAATGAGCTGCATATTGGGTAACGCTGCTCGAACCATCACCGCCTCATCGAATGAGCCACAACACAATGCATCGGCGCCGAGATCAGAAAAGCGCTTGGCTACTTCAAGGACATCACAGCCATACGCGCCACTCTTAATGCAGGCATGAAGCCTTACATTCGAACCGATCATCCGTCTTACGACGGTCATGTTGTGGTCGAGGGCACCGAGGTCGACCTCTACCCAGTTCGGTCGAGTCGGAGAGACCAGAAGATCTCTTTGCGTTGAAATCCGCTTTTCGCTACCCATCACATCCCTTTTTGCTACTACCACATTAGTTCTCCTATTGAGCCAATCGGCGCGCGGCTACTCTGTCTTGGCCAGGGCGCCACAAACTGTAACGCACTGCCGTTCGGTTCTATGCATTTGGTCCGAGTGATGCGGCGTGGCGCGAACCGCAGATCGTCTCAAGTTCGGTACGAAAGTCCCTTGCCTCATCAATAAGGCTGGCAATGTGGGCAACTGTCGCCTCGGCACCACGCGCACCGACGAAAAAGAAATGTCCTCCCCGTATCTCCCGGTAGAGCCGCAGCGGCAATGTTCCAACAAGCGTGCGCAAATTCATCCACTGATCGGGACGCAGATCGCGAGGCGCAGCCTCGGCACGTATTCTCTGGGCATTCAAGAAATGCCAAGCGGTTCGATCGCTCAGCGCGTGTCTCTCATCGGCCCGGTTGGTGGGCACGATCATCGCTGTCAGGGGAAACTCGGCAAACCGCGTGGCGCCCATGTCGTCTTGAGCTTCTTCGAGATCCCAACGCGGTCCCGAAGGCGAGTAGCGTTGCACCGTTCCGCGAAGCATGATTGGCGTGTTGCACATGTAGTGCCGCAAGTAGATCTCTTGCTCTATAATTGGACGACCGTTGTCACGTCCCTGGTCGGTAAGCCCAGCAAGAAACCCCTGAATATGGCCGTCGCAGATTCCGTCGGGCGCCGCCGCCACAGTGCGCGCCCACAGACCCCGCGAAGTCAAGGGTTCGCCGCCCGATCCAACTAGAATGAGACCGGGAAGCGGCGGCACAGCGGCGAGCGAGAGAAAGCAGATCGCGTCGATACCGCGACGGATTAGAGCGGCATTCACGGCCGATACCGAGCGCCCTGCCATGCTCCACATGGCGACCACGACCTGGCGCCCCGGGGTCTCGCGCAAAACGACCGATGTGATGGAACCGACCCAGTCTGCCCAAGCAGTGATAGTCAGATCGGAAAGGGCAGCGCCGATGACGGGATGATCACTCGGATAGGAGAGGCCGAGCAATCCGATCCCGTGCCGTTCGAGCCAATAGTCCAGGAAATCCGCACGGCTTGAGAAGGGGTCGCCGTAGGCGATGCGTGCGAGATGTCCACCGCCGGGGAGAAAGAGCAACAGCGGGCGATGGGGATCTCCTTGCCTGAGGTACCGCAGACCGGTGATAGTAGCGCGCTCGATGCGTTCCTCTCCGGCGAACAGGGTGGGTTGCGTCTGGGCTTCGAACATGTGCGGGACCTACGCCGGATTGTGGACATCTGCCGGCGATGCTCCCAGGCTGCTAGCCTTTGCGTCCCACCCGGATGTCCCTAACAAGGTTTTGTTCCTAGCGCAGGCTACCGTCGAGCCCCGTTGTGAGCCTTGAAAGCACTGTTGCATAATGTTGTCTCTAAGAAGCCGTGAGGAAGCTGTAGGCATCGATATTCGTCGTGATTATGGAGTTCTGTCGCCGGATGACGAGAACCAACCCGTCACCAGCTGAACGCGGTGGGCAGCGACGAGTCGTTTGGGGGCGCTCGTCGCAAGACCGATCAATCCGTTCCGATGCTCAATCAGTGCGATGTTGCTCGGTGCCGGTGGTCCGGACGATGGCATTTGAGCGGGTATACGACTCCCTCATCAGATTTCGCCGTTGTCACGGTCTTGTCTCCTATCACGCGCAGTTGCGCGTTGAGTACGCGTAAGTGTTGTTTTAGTCTCTGTGCTGCCTGCAAGCGCGACGGCATTGGTCAGCGTCTTGAGAGGCACTACCTTCTGACGTTTACCAGCGGTTCGATTTCTTTCGTTAGAGCTTTGACCGCGACTTCCGGTGCTTCTTTCAGTCCGACGACGCGAAGCAGATGATCGGTCACGATCGTATAAATTCGGGGCCCGTTTGGTCCGGGCGGTGCATACCAGCCCGTAGCAACATCAAGACGATTAAGTACCGCATTTGCGTTAGGACGCTGAGCAAGCAGAGACTTCAATTCCGGCGACGCACCAATCGCCCGCTGGTTCAGCGGATAATAGCCGCTGTTTTCGCCGACTATCTGTTGCCCTTTTGGTCCAACGGCAAAGTCAATGAACTTCAGGGCAAGCTTCTGTCGTTCTGGATCCTTGGTCATGATCGAGGCTATCGGTCCCACAGTCGCAATCGTTCCAACTTGTGGCTTCACAGGAAAGGGTTTCGCGAGCACTTTGAAGCGATTGCCCGCAGCTTTTTCCGCAGGAGCGATCGTCGAACTCGTTCCGGCCAACACACCGATTGTTCCTGCGGCAAATGCTTGGCGAGCTTGATCCCTTGTCATGGCGGCCTTTGCCTGCCCGACTTCGCCAAACCCCTTCAGTACGTTCATCGCCTCAAGGCCTGCGGGCGTGTTGATCTCAAGCTTTGTCTCGTCGCCGTTCATGAAGTGTCCGCCGAACGACTGCAGAAGCCAAAGCAGCGAGATGGCACCTGTCCCATCTGCTTCGAAATAGCCCCCGATGATAGGTGATCCGAGGCGATCGATTTTCTGTGCCAGGGCCAACACGCCATCCCAATCGGTTGGCAGATTGTTTGGATCACCTCCTGCTTTGCGAACGAGATCAGAGTTGAATATGACTACGGGAGTGCCCACACCAAACGCGGCGCCATATATTGCTTTCCCTACCCGCCCCTTTTCGCGCACCACGGGGCTCGCTCTTGCTATTTCGAGCTCTGGGTTGGCCGCTATGAATGGGTCAAGTCGAACGGCCAGGCCGCGCTCGGCGTATAGACGCTGACCGCTTCCCACCACCACCAGGTCAGGGAGGGATTGGCCTATCGTGACACGGCGAAGCAGGTCTTGCTGGAGCTCGTCGTAGCTGCGTGGTCCCGGGGGGACCTTTATCTTAACGCTTGGATTTTCCGCCTCGAAGCCGGCCCCAATTGCATCAAGCATCTTTGTGTTG
The DNA here is from genome assembly GCF_020329485.1 of Bradyrhizobium cenepequi. Lineage (GTDB taxonomy): Bacteria > Pseudomonadota > Alphaproteobacteria > Rhizobiales > Xanthobacteraceae > Bradyrhizobium > Bradyrhizobium cenepequi. The sequence continues at coordinate 12,041 of NZ_JAGKJI010000078.1, read as the reverse complement.
TCACTTCCAGAGGCTATCTCCAATGTCTCCGCGTAAGCTGCAGAGGTACCGAACAGGACTGCGGCAAGGGACAAGCCGCACATCAGTTGTTTGAGCGCGCTCACAATAATTATCATCCGTTGAGTTCGGAATTTACTTGATGCCGCCTCTGGTCAGCCCCTCAACGAACCACCTTTGGGCAGCGAGAAAAGCGACTAGGAGCGGGAGGACGACAAGTGTTGACGCGGCCATGAGAGGACCGTAGTCGTTGCCGGCCTCCTCGTTCATGAAGGCCATGATGCCGAGCGGCGGCGGCATGAGCGACCGGTCTTGTACTGCGATCAAAGGCCAGAACAGGTCATTCCAGTGGCCGACGACCGAGAATATTGAGAAGGCGAGGATCGCCGGCAGCGCCATCGGCATCATGATTTTCCAGACGATGGTGAGCTCCGAGAGACCGTCGAGGCGAGCGGCATGGATCACGTCGTCAGGAATGGTCTTGAAGAACTGACGGAACAGGAAAATCCCGAACGGGGAGACGACGTAAGGGAAGACGAGCGCCGCATAGGTGTTGAGGATGCCTAACTGGTAGCCGAGGATAAATAGTGGCAGCGAGAGAACCTGGTGCGGCAGCAGCAAACCGATAAGTACCATACCGAAGAGCAGGTCGCGGCCGGGAAACCGCAGCTTGGCGAGCGCATAGGCGCAAGGAGCGCAGACGAGGATCTGCAGCGCTAGGATTAGAGAGCATACGATCAGGCCGTTGCCCATGGAGCGAGGCAGCGGCGCTTGAGTCAACGCTTTGGTATAGTTCTCGACGCCGTAGAACTGTGCGGGCCAGAAGGTGAAGGACGCGCGGAAGATCTCGCCGGGCGGCCTGATCGACAGCGAGACCATCCATACGAAGGGGGCGAGAATGAGCGCTCCGGTGACGATCAATACGGCATGCCGAAGAATTGCGGCAGGTCGCCACAGAAAATTGGCGGAGGTGATGAAGCTCATTGATAGTGCACCTTCCTATCCATAACGCGGGTCTGCACCAGAGTGAGCGTCACGACGATCGCGAGAAAGACGACGGCAATGGCAGCGCCATATCCGGTGCGCAGGTATTCGAAACTTTCCCGATACAGCGTGTAGAGCAGAACCTCGGAAGCGTGGCCCGGCCCACCTTGGGTAAGCACCTTTACGGTGTCGAAGCACTCGAAGGCCCTCAGCGCCACGACGATGACGACGAACATCGACACCGGCCCGAGCATGGGCAACGTGACGGTGCATAGCCGATCAAGCCAGAGGTCCGCACCGTCGACGTCCGCGGCATCGTAGAGATCCTTCGGGATGCTTTTGAGGCCAGCAAGAAACAAGATCATCGCGTAGCCGAGGTTCTGCCAAATGCCGATAACTGCCAGCACCGGTAGGGCGGTATTCTCGTCGCGCAGCCAGTTGGCGGTCGGTAGACCGATGGCAGCGAGCGTTTGATTGACGAGACCGATCGTGGGGTGCAGCAGCGCCTCCCAGGCGATCGCCATGGCCGTCATTGTGGCCATGAACGGTAGAAAATGGATGGCACGGTAAAAGGGGCGGCAGGACTTTCCGCTTTCGATCAGAAGCGCAATCACAAGGCCGAGGACGAGAGTGCCTGGCACGACGATCAGAACGTAGATCACGGTGTTGAAAAGCGAGGTCCTGAAGCCGCCGTCCGCAAAGGCCTCACGGAAGTTGGCAAGGCCGACAAAGGAGAGCGTCCGCGCGCCGAACTGCCAGTCGGTGAGTGCGATGACGAAGACACCGATTACCGGCAGAAAGAAGAGCACGAGCAGAAAGAAGACTGCCGGCCCGGCCAGCGTCCAGGCCGTCAGTGCTTCTGTAAGGGTACGGCTTCGCCTCAATGAGGCGGTGAGGGATGGAAGCGTTCGAGCGCCATCTGTCGCGGACGGCGCTTCGGATCCGCTGGAAAGAGCAAGAGGCTCGCTCATCGGGCGAGTTCCCGGATTGGCGTGATCGATGCCCCTGCAGATTCCACCTCCCGGCGCAGACGTTGCCCATCACGGGCAAAGAGCAGACGTTGCCCATCACGGGCAAAGAGAAGCACGCGGTCCGGCCTCACACCGACGTGCAAGGTTTGGCCGGGTGCTATATCGGGCGTCCGTTCGGCCAGCAGCCTCGCGATCAAAGGATGATCGATGCCCGCCAGATCGAGATGGACGAAGAGATCGGAGCCCATGTGCTCAATCATGCGCACGGAGCCGGTCAGTGCGCCCTGCCCGCCATGGTCGGCGAGATGAAAAGCCTCCGGGCGAATGCCGAGGGTGAGATGCGCGCCAGCCAGTGCATCGGCTTCGATCGGAAGCGTCGATCCGGCCACGTCGATCAGGCCCCGTTCGCGCACCACGCCCTCGAGCATATTGATCTTGGGCGAACCGATGAATTCGGCGACGCGCCGATCGTCGGGATCGGCATAGATGTCCTGTGGCGGAGCCACCTGCAGCAACTCGCCGTCGAGCATCACCGCCACGCGGTCCGACAGCGTCATGGCCTCGGCCTGATCATGGGTGACATAAACGAAGGTGACCCCCAGCCGCTGGTGCAGTTCCTTAATCTCGGCGCGCATCTGCACACGTAGCGTGGCGTCGAGGTTAGACAGCGGCTCGTCCATCAGGAAGACAGCCGGATGGCGCACCATCGCCCGACCAACCGCCACGCGCTGACGCTGCCCCCCGGAGAGCTGCCCCGGCTTACGCGACAGCAGGTGGCCAATGCCGAGCAACGTGGCTGTACGGGTCACTTCCGTCTCAATCTCGGCAACTATCCGCTCCGTTCCTGGCAGGAGGCCGCCGAGAAGTGGAAGTCTCTGTAAGGCAGAAAGCTGGCGCATCCGCAGCGGCAGAGCCATGTTCGATGCGATGGTCAGGTGAGGATAGAGCGCGTAGGACTGAAACACCATCGCGACGTCCCGACGCTTTGGCCGCAGTCCATCCACCACCCGTTCCCCGATCGAGACCGTGCCCGCGTCCTGCATCTCGAGCCCCGCCAGTATACGGAGCAACGTCGACTTCCCGCACCCCGACGGTCCCAACAGAGTCAGGAACTCACCGTCCGCAATCGACAGCGAAACACCACGCAAGACTGACGTCTGACCGTAGTTCTTATTGATGCTGTCGAGTAAAACGGATGCCATTGCCGTTACTTTCACATCGTCAGGAAAGTTTTGCGGAACACGCAATGAGATCGTGTACACGCGTTCGCTGTGTGGGAGACCTTAAAGGCAGGAATTACTGCAATCGGATGACGTCCATCGAATAGTTCGATGCAAACATGCGAACATGCGATGATGCGGGGACAGAATGATGTCAGAAGAGCAGCGGCCAAGCAGTGGCCTCTCGTTGAGGGCGGTGCGTTGACACGTTGACACTCCTCTATCAGCGATACGCAGGAGAAAACGACCTCGGCATCAGCCGACGTTCGGCCGCCTTCATCTCGCGGGCATGGCGCCTCCCTTCGCTACTCGTTGGCTTCGCGCCAGCCGTCGCCACCCGACGATCTCCATGACTCTAACATTGTTGGTAGTCGATACGGCGTCCATACTGCTGCAATCATGCAATAGCCAACCTCTGCAAGGCGGTTGCCCCCGGATGCGTACAAGTCGGCTGCGTTCAAATGCACGGCACTTTGGGGCAAGTTGCCGCGCCTGAAGTGCATACCGGAAGGTGTTGGCGGACTGCCGCGAGCAACAGAACGATCTGCCGTCTTTCATGGAGCGCGTGGCAGGCGCGTACGCGAACAAGCGGTGCGCGTGGTTGATTGCACCGTCTTGAGCGATAGCTCTTACCCTTCCAGCATTATTCTTCCGGAGCGCCATCAACCATCGCAGTTACGCATGGATACATCGGATTACTCGATGATCGTCATCCATCTGTCGCAGTTCGAGTTTTTAAGATCTCGCGCAATCAAACAGGATAGGCGATGTGGAAATAACAACAATGGCATCCATGTTGATCGACAGCATCACCCATGATCAGGCCGAGGCTAAGACGTTATCGGTGACCGGGTGCAGGCATGCTCGATGGCGAGTTGTTGCAGGTCGCACCGCCGCAAACACATGAGTCCGTGATTATCGAAATCGAGTGACCCTGCCTGTATGCCATCGCTAAGGCGCTCATTAGGAATGCCCCTCATGCGCAATGTATCCATTATCGCGTTGGTATCTGCCTCCGCCGCTTTCGGCTTTGCTTCATATCAAATTGCGATCGGATCGGAAGTGGTTAGTATGAGACGGCTAACCCAGCAGGAATATCGCAACTCCATTGCCGATATCTTCGGCACCGAGATTGAAGTGCGCGGCCGCTTCGAGCCCACGATCCGAGTTGGCGGCTTGCAGGCAGCCAGCACTTCGGTGCTTTCGATAACGCCTGTGGGCTTTGAATCCTTCACCAAACTGGCGGACAGCATCGCTACCCAGGTGACAGGGGAGAAATACCGCGCCAAGCTTTCCTGTGTGCCCAAGTCGGCCAAAGAGCCCGATGATGCCTGCACCGCGCAGGTGCTGAGCCATTATGGACGGATGCTGTACCGCCGGCCATTGACCGAGGACGAGATCAAAAGCGCCGTCAATCTGAGCCACGGGCTCGCCGAGTCGCAGAACGACTTCTATGCCGGCCTGCGCTATGGGCTGGCTAGCTTGCTCCAGGCGCCGGATTTCGTATTCCGCATGGAAACTGCGGTGCCGGCCGGCAACAAGCAATGGGCGCTCGACTCTTACAGCAGGGCCACCCGCCTCAGCTACCTGATGTGGGATTCAACGCCCGACGCCGAGCTGCTGCAGGCGGCCGAGAAGGGCGACCTGAACACCGCCGCCGGCCTCGAGAAGCAGGTCGACCGCTTGATGTCTTCGCCGCGCCTCATCGTTGGGATGCGCGCCTTTTTCAACGATATGCTGGAGCTCGACAATTTCGACACTGTCTCCAAGGACAGCATCCTTTATCCCAAGTGGAGCTCAGGCATTGCCGCTTCAGCGAAAGAAGAGACGCTGCGCACCGTCATTGACCTGGCATTGCATGGTAACGGCGACATGCGCGACCTGATGACGACGCGCAAGACCTTCCTCAACCGCAATTTGGCGGCTGATTATCAGCTGCCGTTTCAGGTCACGGGTGAATGGATGCCGTATGAATTCGAGTCCGATTCCGGGCGCAGTGGCGTCCTGACCCAGGCCAGCATGCTGGCGATGTTCTCCCATCCCGGTCGCAGTTCACCCACGAAGCGCGGTGTGGCAGTGATGGATATCTTCCTGTGCGAGCCCACACCCGCGCCGCCCGCCAATGTGGATTTCTCGGTGGTCAATGATACCAGCGGCCCATTGAAGACCGTGCGCGAGCGCTTGATGGCGCATGCCGACAATAGCACCTGCGCATCCTGCCATAACCACAGCGATCCCATCGGGCTGTCCCTTGAGGGCTTTGACACGATCGGTCAGCGCCGCACCATGGAGAATGGCAAGCTGATCGATCTTTCGGCCACGATAAAGGGCAAGCATTTTGTCGGCGCCGCGGGGCTTGGACAATTCCTGCACGACGATCCCAAATACACGGCCTGTCTTGCACGCAAGGTCTATGCGTATTCCCGTGGCGTGAACAGCGAAGATGTCCCTGCCTCCGCCTTCAAGACCGCCCACCAGGCCTTCGCGGATTCCGGTTTTCGGATGCGTTCCTTGCTGAAGAGCCTAGTCGAGGACAAGGATTACTTCCGCGCGCCTGCGCCTTCCCCTGAAACAACCAGCTCCGCGCCCAGCGTCGCGGACCAATAGATAGGGGCCCGCCATGAAGATCGATCGCAGATCTCTGCTCCGGGGCACGTGCCAGGGCGCTCTAGCCGTCATGGGCCTGCCGTTCCTTGACTGTTTCTTGGACAGCAAGGGCGAGGCGCTGGCCGCGACGGGAAAGCCGCTTCCCACGCGTTTCAACACCTTCTTTTTCGGCCTGGGCCTGACCTCGCAACTGTGGATTCCCAAGACGGGCGGGAAGGACTGGGAGATGACGTCCCAGTTGAAACCGCTGGAGGCCTATCGCGCCAAGCTGAACGTCTTCAGCGGGTTGCGTGTCCCGCTTGATGACAACCCCAACCACCAGCACTGGTCGGGCGCAGCGGCCGCTGCCACCGGCATTTCGCCTACCAAGGTGAACGAGTTCGATTCCAAGACCATCGACCAGCAGATCGCCGATGTCATCTCGCGTGGTACCCGGTTCAAATCGATTTCGGCGTCCTGCGCTGGCGACCCGAAGCAAAGTTTGTCCAGTCTAGGGGGTGCTAACACCATTCCGGCGGAAGCTTCGCCGCTAGCGCTCTACACCCGCCTGTTCGGGCCGGGCTTCCAGGACCCTACCAAGGGCGACTGGAAACCGGATCCCCAGACGTTGATCCAGCAAAGCGTGCTGTCGGCGGTGGCCGACAACCGCAAGCGGGTCATGCAGAACCTCGGTCCCGCCGATCGCGCACGCATGGATCAATATTTCACCTCGGTGCGCGAAGCTGAACTGCGGCTGGCCGCCGAACTGCAGCGTCCCGAAATCCAGGCCAACGTCACCATTCCCCCGGCGCCCGCCGAGATGGTGTGCAACAATGCACTCCCTAATCTCCGCAAGGCAACACCGTTGATGGCGCGGCTGGGGGCGCTGGCTCTCGCCACCGACCAAACCCGGGTGTTCAATCTCAGCGTCTCGGAGCCCACGTCGCAGATCTTCATGCCGGGCGACTCGTTGGCCTACCACAACACCACCCATGAAGAGCCCATCGATCCGGTACTCGGTTATCAGCCGCGCGTGGCACAATACAATGTCGACTCGATGGAACTGTTTGCCATGCTTCTGAAGGAGCTGGATGCGGTTCCCGAAGGCGACGGCACCGTTCTCGACCATAGCCTCGTCTTCGCCTTTACCGACCAGAGCTTTGCCAAGATCCACGCCGTGGATGGTCTTCCGATCTTCGTGGCCGGTGGCGCCAGCGGCCGCATGAAGACGGGTTATCATATCGCCGGCGACGGCAGTCCGGTATCGCGCGTCGGCCTGACAATCCAAAAGGCGATGGGCGTGTCACTCGACGTCTGGGGCAAGGGCTCCATGGCGGTCAGGCAACCCTTCACTGACTTGCTCGCATAATTGGATGTGCTTCATCCGTCGCAATTTTCTCCATCGCATCGGTTGGGAGCGTTCGGACCGTGTCTTCGTCAGGTTTTCGTATTGCTGTCGCGGCGGTGTGCGCCGGTTTCAGTCTCTGGGCTATGGAAGCCGCCGCTGGACCACCTGAGGTTGCTCAGGTCAAGTCCCGCCAGGACAAGTTCCGCGACATGGGCGGCGCCTTGAAGGCGATCGTTGACGAGCTCAGAAAGCAAACGGTGGATTGGGACAACATCGTCGCGCCCAACGCCCAGACCATCAAGGATCGCAGCGGTTACCTGATCAACTGGTTTCCCAAGGGCACCGGCCCGGAAGGCGGCGTCAAGACCCACGCGCTCCCCGCTATCTGGCAGACGAACGACGACTTCGTGAGGCTGGGCAAGACGGCGGAGGCCGAAGCCGTCAAGTTGAATCAGGCCGCGCTCGGCAAGGACCGGAACGCGCTGAGAGCCCAGGCGGAAGCCATGAGTAAGGCCTGCAAGGCCTGTCACGACAGTTATCGCTCGCCTGAGAGAGATAATGACGAGTAAACCGTTCCACGACTTGTCTAAGGCTTACCGTATGGAGCTGGCTCACGCCTATACGACAGACCTGAAGGTCTGGGACCTGCCGGTTCGCATCATGCACTGGATACTGGCGATCGCAATCGGCGTATGCTGGTGGACCGGCGCCAATCACCAACTCGAGTATCATTTCTACAGCGGCTACGTGATCCTCTGGACCGTGCTGATGCGTCTCTATTGGGGCCTTGTCGGGTCCTCGACAGCGCGTTTCAGCAATTTCGTCCGAGGGCCGAAGGCGATCGTCAACTATGCGAGCGCTCTGCACCGGCGCGACACCCCGCCCAGCCATGGACACAATGCGCTGGGAGCGATCGCCATCATCATAATGCTGGGCCTGGTCCTGACAGTGGTGATCCTTGGCCTGTTTTCCGTGGATGTGGACGGGTTCTATTCGGGCGCCCTATCGAGCTACGTCACCTTCGAACAAGGCCGGCATCTCGCGCATCTGCACCAGAAGTGGCTCGACGTTCTTCTCTGGGTGATCGCACTGCATATTGCCGCCGTCTTCTTCTACTTCATCTATAAGCAGCAAAATCTCGTTGGTCCCATGCTTTCCGGCAAGCGCCCAGGCGACGGAGGCGAAGCGGAAATGAAGATCGCACCGCTGTCGCGGTTTGCGATTGGCGGGGTCATCGCGGCTGCGCTCGTATGGGCAGTATCGAACGGATTCTATTTCTGAATGACGGAAGACAACATGAGGCAGGCTAGAATGAACCGCAATCTCGGCATTGGATTGACGCTTGCTGCACTTGGCGCCGCGGCGAGCGTCAGTTTCGCAGTGGACGCACAGCCCGGTGCCGCTCCCACGTCGGCACCAGCCAATCCCGCGCAGGCTGGCGACGTGCTGCCCATGGTGCCGCTGGCCAAGCCGGGGGTTGTTACGGTGCAGAAGAGGGACGGCGATCGGTTTCATTTGGTCGTCGCGGGCCACAAGTTCAACACACGCGCCGAGATCGAGAAATATCTCGCCTACCGCGCCGCCGAGCTGACGCTCGAGCAGAAGGCGAGCTGGTTCACATTCATCGAAGCACGGAGCAAGGGCGACACAGCTCCAGAGCCCAGGAGCGACCCCACGGGCCGCCGCTACAGCTTTCGCATGGACTATTTCCGGCCCGCCTGGCGCTACAAGGCCGGCGGCGCGCCGGCCTGGGTGAGTTGGAGCCCCTTTTCGGGCGCGGCCTTCATCGCCGATCCGAAGGGCATCACCGATTTTGAGGTCAGCGCCGACATCGTGCTCCACAAGGGCGCGATGGACGGCGCCGATCCGCTGGCGTTCGAGGCCCAAGCGGTCGCCGATCTTCTGATCAACCAGGTCTCCCCCCCCGAATAACAAGGAACTTGCTGTGATAGACCGCCGCACTTTTACCGGAATGCTCGCCGGCGCTGGCGCAATGATCGTCGCTTCACGCGCACTCGCCCAAGGCAAAACCGTCGACGTATTGGTCAAGAACAGCCCCAAGGCAATCTTTGCGCCCGCGACCGTCAATATCCGCGTGGGCGACACGGTGAAGTGGACCAATCCCAGCTTCATCACGCACTCGGTTACGTTCGATCCGGCTCAGGCCGCGGACGTCGGCAATGCGGCGCTGCCGCCGGGCGTGGCACCGTTCGACTCTGGTGCCATGGAGGAAGGCACCACCTTCAGCCATATGTTCACGCAAAACGGCACCTACAAATATTTCTGCAAGTTCCACGAGGCCATGGGAATGGTCGGAACGGTCGTGGTTTCTTGAATCCTGACATCGAAAGGAGGACGTCATGATGCTGAAAAGGCGTCTGATGATTTGTGGCGCGGCGGTGGCCCTGAGCACCGGCGTGGCCGCGCCCGCCGCGGCGGAACCATGGGTCCGCGGTTATGTGGTGAACACCTATGCATATGCTTTCCGGTATGGCGGTCGCCCGGGTTTCACGCGCGGCTCGGAAATCGAGCCAGGTGTGGACTGCCCGCACGGCCGGTCGTCACATTTCACCACAGATGCCCAGCTCCGAATCGCACTGGGGCGCCAGAAATGGCGCTCCCAGCAAGAGATCGACTGGATCATCGCGCCTCCTGGGCTGGACCAAGTTCGAGAGCGGCAGGGCCTCCGCTTCGATATCTTGTCCCGTGCTGTATCCTATCGCGCGTACAAGCGTGGCATTGCCACCTACGTTAATCCATGGGCCGCTGAAGATCCGGGTCAGCCAGAGGTCACGAGCCGCATTGGAGAGGGATTCAATCTCGACGGCAAGGTCGGTGCCCGCGATTTCGTCAGCCCCGCTGGCGAAATGGGCATCGACAATGCGCTTTATCGCGCCTGGGGCTGTGACGCGCCCTGGCGCGGCGATGGCAATGCAGAGTTCGACTTGCGGGTCCGCGATAGTATGCGATTCGGTCTTTTTACGATGGTTCTGCGCATCTCGGGCAACCAAGACCCGATGAATGACAGCGACGCTATAGTGGAAATCGGCTATTCGCCGGACAAGATTGTAAAGGACGCCCGTGGAGGCATTGCGGCAGATTATTCCTACCGCATTTTGAAAAATGCCCAATACACCAAGCTTAGAGCAAAGATCATAAACGGTGTAGTGGAGACGGAACAGGTCGAGCATCTGCACGCCCCACGTATCGCATGGGTCTTTAGTCAGAATGGTGACGCCAATTTCAGCAAAGGCAAGATCCGTCTGAAGATCGCCCCAGATGGGTTAAGCGGTACAGGTCTGATCGGCGGATACCGTAACTGGCGCGATCTCTATGCCGAGGCTAGTCTCTGGAATAACGCTGGTCAGCAAGACATTGGCCGCCATCAGGATCATGTGGCCCTTTATTTCGCACTCCGCCGCAACGCTGACGGAATGTACGAAGAGAAAAGCGGAAAATATAACGGGATCTCTACGGCTTACCGTATCACGATGTCTGCTGCTTTTGTGGTGGAAGCTGACGAGCCGATGAACATTCCGATACACGCATATGACCTGTGGCGAAAGAAGGCTTTTGAGGCCATCAAGGCCAACACCATCAGGGGCATCGAGACTCGCATTCCCCAGGATGTCCCGCCGGGTAACTTTGAAGCGGTCTATCCCCGTCTCGAAAGAACCATCAAAGATCTTCCCAGTAAGGATTTCTTCCTCAAGACTCTTGATCGTCCGCATTATCCGGACGGCGTCGGCATGGATGAGGCCGGTAACCTGATTGACGACCAGGGTAACTGCATCGACAAGACCGTGGTGTGCGGGCCCCCGTAAGTTTGATCGCCGGAAGAATAATACTCTGGACGATTTGGAAATCGGTCCCGTCCACTGCGGCCCTGTTGATATTCTGCGGCGAACGCCAGTTTCGCAGCAGGCGCAAGGCTGTCCGCTGCTCGCGCGTCGCCGCAGGCGAATCCCGCGCAGCCGCGGACATACGATCTTACCTTCTGCCGATGGTGCCGCCGGCCAAGGCCGCCGAAGCCGCCAATACGGCACTGCCGCCAGGCGCGGCACCGTTACGGCGAAATGCGGATGGCATGTTCGACAAGACGCCGCTGGATACGATGGGCTCTCGACGGCCTACTCCGTCAAAGCTGTCAGCGCTTATATCGTCGACCCTAGCGAGCCGATGGATATTCCCATTCCGCTGAACGATCCGCGCGTGGTGCGATACAAGAAGGTCGCTGAGCATCTCAGGATCAATTTCATCAAGGGCGTGGACACACGGATTCCACAGGATATCCCATTGAACAGCCCGGAAGCGGATTATCCGAGCCTGGAAGAGCGTTTTGCCAACGGCCTTCCCAGCAGGGATTACTTCCTCAAGACGCTCGACCGTCCTCATTTCCCCGATGGAGCCTATATCGACGATCGCGGCCGGGCGATCGACGATCAGGGCCGTCCCCTGACAAGCCCGGAATGACGAACGATCCTGACAGATATCAGCTGCGCGTCGCGCATTGCCTTGGCCTGCACGGCGTAGTGCCCCTGCAGTAGCGCCGTGATCGGACCGATGCCGCGATCGATTTGAAAGTCGTTCACCCTCACGATAGGAACGACGAAACAAGTCGCGCCTGTGATCAACAACTAGTGTTGTGACTCTAACGCTTGTTTCGCGCGGGGGACTTTTTCGAGGATTTCACCCGCGGATTTGGTCCAGATAAAGGGCTTTGGGGCGGCGTTGTGGTTTTCCAGGTATTCCATGATCGCACGCTTGAGCTCGGCGACGCTCTCAAAGGCGCCGCGGCGGATGCGGTTTCGGGTGATCTCGGCAAAGAAGCGCTCGACCATGTTGAGCCAAGAGGCCGAGGTCGGCGTGAAGTGCAAATGGAAGCGTGGGTGTGCCTTGAGCCAACGCTTTACGGCTGGTGTCTTATGGCTGGCA
>NZ_JAGKJI010000077.1 GCF_020329485.1 Bradyrhizobium cenepequi | reverse complement strand
ATGCCAACTGCTGAGCGTGGCGCGATCGAGCGTGTATCGGCCGCCGCGGCCGGCCAATGACAACGACCTTGCGCTGATGCGGCGGATTGACCAGCTGTTCACGGCCTGGCCGTTCCTGGGCTCGCGGCGGATGAGGGCGATGCTCAATGGCGAAGGCTGTGGCATCAATCGCAAGCGCGTGCAGCGGTTGATGCGCAAGATGGGCATCGCGGCGCTGGGACCAAAGCCCAGAACCACCAAGCCGGCGCCGGGGCACAAGATCTTCCCGTATCTGCTGCGCCATAGGGTGATCGACCGGCCGAATCAAGTGTGGGCGGCCGATATCACCTATGTGCCGATCGGCCAGGGCTTTCTGTATCTGGTGGCGATCATCGATCGGGCGAGCCGTGCGGTGCTGGCCTGGCGCCTGTCGAACACGATGGACACACCGTTCTGCGTGTCTGCGCTCGAAGAGGCCTTGGCGCGCTTCGGCCGGCCTGAGAGCTCAGCGCGATGCGAAGCATCGTCGCGACAATACCGACCAGGGCAGCCAGTTCACCAGCGCCGCCTTCACTGGCACGCTGGCCGCCACCGGCATCAGGATCTCGATGGACGGTCGCGGGCGCTGGATGGACAACGTGTTCATCGAGCGGCTGTGGCGCTCGCTCAAATACGAGGACGTCTATCTCAAGGGTTATTCGGACGGCCACGAGGCCAAAGCCGGAATCGCCCGATGGATCGAATTCTACAATGTCCAGCGCCCTCATCAGGCGCTGGAAAACCGCGCGCCGATGGCGGTCTGGCGCGCCGGTGTCAGCGGCGCAGTCGGCGAAGGGGCTGTGGATATGACGCTTCTCGCAAGCGAGAAGCTTGGACAACGCTGCGCGTTGCCCACCTCTCCACAGCCACAACAGCAGCAAGCAAGAGTAGCGTAATGTCATTGGCAAGAAGGAACGGCAGCGGCTCCACTTAAGAAACCGGACCCCGTGGTCCTCGGCAAGGGGTCCACTTCACCCTGCGGCCTACGCCGCCACATTCACCGCAACGGTCGGCTGCGCAACCCCGACCAGCTCCGCCGATCGCCCGTTGCTCCACCCACGCCACTCGGCGTACAAAACCCCGAGACTCTAACTGCCGCTGGATGAAAGTTCGGTGGCAGGTCAACATCCTGCAGCATCTCCTTGTCGAGCGACCGGTCAGCCAGCAGTTTCTTTATCTTGCTGTTCTCCTCCTCGAATTGCTTTAACCGCAGCATTTCCGTCGGCGGCAATCCGCCATGCTTCTTCTTCGGTTGAAATAGGTCGCCTGGCTGATCCCGGCCTTACGGCTGATCCAAAAAGAGCGCCTTCTGCACTCTGAGAATTCTTAGATTCGATCGTCTTCCGCCCCTCCCAGCCGGGATACGGCAGCGCAAACTCTAACCAAAATAGGTCCAGTTTGCCGACCTCAAATCACTGAGGTGATGGACTCTACCAATTCTTGGAGGAGATTGCGGGGCTCAGGTCAGTTAGAAGCCCCTTAAGGCTGATATCGATTGGTATGGGCCTCCTCCACGAAGCTGGCAGGAAGGGGTCTATGCCAAGAGATAATCACTTTGCCAACCGAAGGACGTTGTCAGTTTTGCTGGATCGGACTTTGCTGCCTCTGTCCGCCGTAACCACAGCAATCCTTTTCGCTTGGCTGCTATACTACAGCAGTTACGGTCTCAATCTCAGCGACGAAAGTTTCTGGCTTAACTCCATTGCGAACCCATTCGCCTATGCAATCAATGTCCCGCCGACCCTTTTCGGCTTCGTCTATCACTGGCCATATCAGTGGGCGGGTGGTGACATCGCAGTGCTTCGCATGGCGAACATCACGCTCATCATGGCGCTGGGCTGGATTCTCAGCTTCCTGGTGATCCGGCGGCTCTGGACAGTGGGCTGGCAGCATGCTGCGGTGCTATCGGCAGGGATCGCAAGCCTCGGATTAGGCGCTTTTCACGTTTGGCTGCCGCTCGCCCCCGGCTACTACACACTGAACATTCAATCGGTCTCGATGGTGATGATCGGCTTATTGCTAGCCGATCGGCCAGGGCGCATCCGCCAGGTCTTGGGGCCGATCCTTGTGGGCGTTGGCGGGTGGTGCTGCTTCATGGCCAGGCCGACCACCGCTGCGGCCATTGCCCTCCTCGTTATGCTCTATGTCGTCGTTTTGCGCCGAAAGTCACTGCTGCCCATGCTTGGCGCGGCGCTGGTCGCTCTCGCTCTATTGATCGTTAGCGCCTACTTGATCGGCGGCGGCATCACCGGGCTGGTGACCCGTATGGTCAGCAGCGCTGAGGTGATAGCCCTGCTGGGTGCCGGGCACGAGGTATCTCTCATGTTTCGGATCGACTGGCTCGCCACCAGTCGCTCGCAACTCGCTATTGCTGTGTTAATGGCGTCAGCCCTTCTGCTCAGCATTCTCAGGGGGGCTACGCACAAGCTGCTCCCATCGCTGGCTCTCGCTGCAGTGTTGATCGTGACAATAGTGATTGCGCTGCTGGGGACCGATCTGATCAGCATCAAGTACTCGACCCTGTTCCTGGTGCCGGCCTTAACATGTTTTGGCGCGACGTTCTATCGTGAGGGATTGGTTCTGCGCACCCAGACTCCCACCAGCATCGCTCTAGCGTTAACCTTTTTGGTCCTGCCGCACCTGTCCGCATTGGGCTCCAATGTCAATTACTGGCTCATCGGTTCGTTTGCCGCCTTGTTCTGGATGCTCGCGGTCGTTGCCTTCCTGAGCCCTCTTTCGCAACAGGGACGCAGTGTCGCCACCCTACTGCCCCTAACGGTGTTGGCACAGTTGCTCACTGCATCGGTAGTCAATGCTGGCATCCTCGAGCCGCTCCTTCAAGCGAAAGATCTGCGCGCTTATAATGCTGTCATGTCCCTACCGGGGGGTGGAAAATTGGTGCTCTCGCAATCATTCCACGACTATTTGGCCACGGCCAGAGCCCAGGCTCGTGCGGCCGGCCTTGAAGCCGGCACCCCGGTAGTCGACCTCTCTGGCCGCTCGCCGGGTCTGCTGTATGTGCTCGAGACGCGAGCGCTCGGTCTACCATGGCTGATCGGAGGATATCCCGGCAGTAACGCAGTCGCAGTGGAAGCGCTCGGACTTGAGAACTGCGCCGATCTGGCCAAAGCGTGGGTACTGATTGCGCCGGAGGGCCGGCGTCATCTTGACCAAGCCAATGTCATGGCATCCTTTGGAGCCGGGCTGGCCGACTACGTCGCCGCCGCTACATTCGAAACCCCCGCCAATGACGGGGATTATCCGAATGCTCACAGGCAGTTTTTGCTCAAGCCTGTACGCCCCGCCGCGCTGGCGGAGCAATCCTGCCGTGAAGCCAGGCGACAACGGCCGGCCAGCCGTAAAGGGAGCCAATCGTGAAAGCTGTGATTCTCGTGGGAGGCCTTGGAACCCGAATCTCCGAGGAAACCCACCTCCGGCCCAAGCCCATGATCGAGATCGGCGGCAAGCCGATTCTGTGGCACATCCTCAAAATCTACTCGCACTATGGCATCAACGATTTCGTCATCTGCTGCGGCTACAAGGGTTATCTGATCAAGGAATACTTCGCCAACTACTTCCTGCACGTGTCGGATGTCACCTTCGACATGACAAGTAACCGCATGCAGGTTCACCAGCACCATGCCGAACCTTGGAAGGTGACGCTCATCGATACCGGCGAGAAGACCATGACTGGTGGTCGGCTCAAGCGAGTTGCTGATTACTTGACTGATGACGACGCCTTCTGTTTCACCTATGGCGATGGTGTCGGAGACATCGACGTAACCGCATTGATCGCCTTCCACCGTCGCCAGGGTACGCTCGCCACTCTAACTGCTACCTATCCGCCTGGCCGTTTCGGCGCCCTCGAAATTCGCGCTGATCACCGTGTCGCCACTTTCAAGGAAAAACCCCGGGGTGATAGGGGGATGATCAATGGTGGCTTCTTCGTGCTTTCGCCGAAAGTAATTGACCTGCTGGTGGATGACTCCACAGTTTGGGAGCGCGAGCCGCTCGCGGCCTTGGCTGAGCAGCAACAGCTTTCGGCCTACCAGCACCACGGCTTCTGGCAGCCCATGGATACTCTGCGCGACAAGACGTTCCTCGAAGCGCTCTGGGTTGAGGGCAAGGCTCCGTGGAAGGTGTGGGAGAAATGAGCGTCTTCTGGGCCGGCAAGCGCGTCTTTCTCACGGGACACACGGGCTTCAAGGGCTCGTGGCTTGCACTTTGGCTGCAACATCTCGGCGCCCGGGTGACCGGCTACGCGCTGGTTCCGCCGCCCACAACGCCCAGCCTATTTGAAGTCGCCCGCGTCGGGGCTGGCATGGAGTCGATTCTGGGCGACGTGACCAACTACGATCATTTAATCAGCACGCTTCGTAGCGCTGAGCCCGACATCGTTATCCACATGGCCGCACAACCATTGGTGCGCTATTCCTATGCCAATCCAGTTGAGACTTATCGCACCAATGTCATGGGAACGGTGCACTTGTTGCAGGCCGTTCGGCACGCGAACTCAGTCCGCGCCGTACTCAACATTACCTCCGACAAGTGCTACGAGAACCGTGAATGGATCTGGGGCTATCGTGAAAGCGATCGGCTCGGCGGACATGATCCCTATAGCAACAGCAAGGCCTGTGCCGAACTTGCGGCCTCAGCCTTCCGTGACTCTTTTTTTCAGCTCGGCAGGCATGTGGGCCACGCGGTCGCGCTGGCCACGGCCCGTGCCGGCAATGTGATCGGCGGTGGCGACTGGGCCCAGGACCGCTTGATCCCCGATATCCTGCGCGCCGTTGCAGCGGGGGAGGTGGTGGAAATCCGCTCGCCGACCGCTATTCGTCCGTGGCAACACGTGCTCGAACCGCTTTCGGGATATCTTGCATTAGCTGAGCGCCTGTTCACCGATGGTTTGGCTTTTGCTGATGCCTGGAATTTCGGCCCAACCGAAGCCGACGCCCGCTCGGTGGCTTGGATTGCCGATCGCCTGACCGGCATGTGGTCGCCGGAAGCCCGCTGGACCGTCACCAATGCACCGCAACCGCACGAGGACCGCTATCTGCGGCTCGATTGCGCAAAGGCAGGCCAGAAGCTGGGTTGGCATGCGCGCTGGGACTTGTCCACCGCGCTGACCCGTATCGTATCCTGGCACAAGGCTTGGCTGGCTGGCGACGACATGGCAGCGCGCACGCTCGCAGATATTATCGATTTTACCGGCACCCGACGAGATCGCGGCGATAGCGTGTGATGGGTTTTGTAAGATTCACTTTGGCGCTCGTGGTGCTATTGGCCCATTCCGGTTATGGCGCCACGAGCATCGGCGCGCTGGCCAGCGTGGAAGCATTCTTCGTGTTGTCCGGAATTTACATGGCCGCAGCCTATCACAGCAAGTACGGGTTGATGGCGAATGGTACCCTTCTTTTCTACGCTAACCGCGTGTTGCGCCTCTGGCCGACGTATCTCGTGTTGTTGGCGTTGACCGCCAGCACCTACCTCGCTCTAGGTCGCCCGAGGGGGGATCAACTCCAATTGTTCAATCTGTTCTACGTGCTAGAACAGCAGGGGCTTACCGCGACCAACAGCATTATGCTTGTGCTCTCGATCATCCCGTTCGGGCAGGATGTCGCGTCGGTTCGGAAGGTACTGCATTTCATGCTTCCCGTGCCGCAAAGCAGGTCGATCGCTGCCGAACTGCTGTTCTATCTGTTTGTGCCGGTTCTGTATCGGTTTCGCGCCTGGCAGCCGTTCCTTTTAGCCTTCGTTGTTCTCATGGGGGTCAAATGCTGGCTACTGGGGTTGAGTTGGCGTCTCGCTTATTTCCTGCCCTTCGGAAACTTTGGCTACTTCGCGCTGAGCTACGGTCTCTATCTCCTGTTCAATACCGGCCCGCTTGATGCTCTTCGACAGCAGATCTGGCCGGCTCGTCACGTGCTGACGCTGGCTATCGTTGTCATGACCTTCAGCTTTTGCGAATCCAGCTTTGAGTGCGGCGGCGTGCTGCATCACACGGTCTACATCGTCGTCTTTTCAGTCGCCTCCATCATGCTCTTTGCCCGAGCGGTTAGTCGCTTCGATGCTTTTCTAGGCAACATCTCCTATGGCATCTACCTCAACCATCTCCTCCTGGTGGTGGTGATGAGCTTTATGGGCTTCAAGGACCCACCGCGTCTGGTAGTCTTTCTGGCGGGGAGCATCCTCTTAGCTATCTTCATGGAAAAGGTCGTGCAAAATCCGGTCGATCAGTATCGGTATCAGCAAACATCTTTGCAGTGAACTCACAAAGCTGTAGAGCGTCGACGCCGATCGTTAATCCATCAACTAGGAAGGCGCCCCTATGAGCCGCTTTAAGTTCGTTATGGTTTCGGCCGGCTTTGAGCACGGTGGCAACGTCACCCATCGTCACCTCGACGGGCATCCGCAGTTGCTGGTCTATCCCTTCGAGTCTCAGCTAGGGAATCGCAATTTCAATGACTTTCTCGCGTCAGTCGAGCGGGTGCAGTACCGCTATCCGGAGTTCCCCGAGGGGCTGACAGCGCTCGAGCTCTATGAGCAGATGATTGACGAGGAGCTCAAGACGTTCCTGCGCAAACACAGCAGCTCGAAATTCCGCGATGTTGACCTCAAACTCAACGAATCTCATCGCATTGCCGCGTTCGAGCAGCTTCTGGGCGCTCGTCCTTACAGCCGCAGACAGGCCATTGAGGCATTCTTCCGTGCCACTTTCGTGGCGTGGGAAAACTATTACACCGAAATCACCGACGATAAGGTCTATGTCGGTTATTCACCGGCCATCAGCATCGATGCCGACCGGATGGTTCGCGACTTCCCCGACGTGCGGATCATGCACATCGTGCGCAATCCTTTCTCCGCCTATCGAGACACCAAGCGCCGTCCGTTTCCGCAGCCATTGAGCGGGTATCTCATCAGATGGAATGTCTATCATTCCACCGTGGAGATGTATGCGCACATGTACCCACGCAATGTACGTATTTTCCGCTATGAGGATCTGGTGGGCGACAAGCGGGCTTTCATGGAAGACGTATCTCGCTTCATTGGCGTCAATTTTGAGCCGAGCATGCTCTATCCGAGCTGGAACGGTCGCGAGATATCCGACGATATCGCTCCTTGGGGCACGGTGCTCAAAAGCACGGCGGACTACAACCGAGCCATGGTCGATGAACTAAATGATGCCGAGAAGGCCCAGATCGTAGCCGGTAGCACAGCTCTGGCCCGCCATTTCAAATTCGATGAGATCGACTACCTCAGGCAGTACTATCATGTTTAGCAAGCTGCGACACGCCCGTATCTCACGGTCCGGCACAGTTGGCGGAATTATACCACCGCGAGATGTCGCTCAGCTCAGCGCCTTGCTCGGCAGTAGCGCTGCGACGCCCGTCAAGGGCGGCACGCTCGGCGCGACTTTTCTCGTTCTTATCGACGGACATCAGCATTTTGCTAAGACGAGCGTATTCGCTGATGGTGAACCGGCGCTGCGCAAGGAGGCTGCGTTGCTGTCCGCCCTGTATGGCGATCGTCTCCACGTCGAAACGGTTGAGATTGGGACCCGCTATTGGCTGGTGACCGATGCCTTGTCCCATCCGCTACGTCCGCCCACTGGAGACCTGTTGCGTGCGTTGATTGTGAGTTGGTCAAATAGGCTTAACGATCCCAAGGTGAACGCAGCTATTGCGGCTCACGATGATTTTGCCACGCTACTGCACGAAGGCCGGGTTGCTCTCAGTGGTCTAATTTCGGGCGCTCATGTTAGCGGGAAGGCGCAGGACTGGGCGTCGGCCTGCCTCGATCTGCTGGAGTACGAAAAGCATCGCTTCGTTGCGTTTCCCTGCCATGGTGATCTCGGCGCTCGCAACCTGATGGTCGACGGCAAAGGCCTCGTGGCCATCGATTGGGAAGATGCGTTCTGGGGAATCGAAGGTTATGACTATCTCTACTGGCTGACCTTCATGGCCCAGCGTCCGCATTATTCACCCACCATGTTCGGGCACACACCTTGGCAGAAGGAAGTAGAGATCGCGGTTTTGATTCTGATAATCGTGCTCAAATCGTGGCTTTCGGTGCTTTTCGGGACTCATGGGGGCAACGACCTCGACGTCAATCGCCGCATCCTGGAAATTGTCGCTTTCGCTTAGAACCAATGAGGTGCCCAAGTTGGCCGTTCCGCAAACCGATCTGGATCTTGTACTCAAGCACGCAAGCGCCGACCTCAGAGCCCTTGCTGGCGCGCGTATTTTTATCACAGGCGGCACCGGCTATATCGGCCGATGGCTGCTCGAAGCTCTGCTCCATGCCGATCGCGCTCTGTCTTTGGGGCTATCGATAACAGTTCTTAGCCGTGATCCGGATGGTTTCGCCGCCACTCATCCTTACCTTGGCGCCGATCCGGCCGTGAAGCTCATCGCCGGCGATGTACGGGATTTCTTGTTTCCTCCCGGTTCTTTCACACACGCAATCCATGGAGCCACGGACGTTATCGCGACCGCGGCGCCATTGCACACCTTTGACGTTACCGTCGGCGGAACGCGGCGCTTGCTCGACTTCTGCCGAGAGGCGGGCATCACCGACGTGCTGCTGCTGTCCTCCGGCGCGATCTACGGTCCCATACCCGCCCACATTGATCTTGTGTGCGAAGACTATCTGGGCGCACCCGACCCATCTGTAGTCGGTGCGGCCTATGGGCTAGGCAAACGTGCCGCTGAATGGCTGGGCACCGCCTATGGTGCGGAAGCCGGGCTGTCATGCAAGTCGGCGCGGGTCTTTGCCCAGATAGGTCCCTACCTCGCGCTCGACCGGCAATTCGCCGCTGGAAATTTCATCCGTGACGCCATCCTGCGCCAACCGATCGTCATTCGCGGCGATGGGACACCGCTGCGCTCCTACATGTACGCAGTTGATCTGGTAATTTGGCTGCTAGCCATCCTCTTGCGTGGTTTGCCATCACGCGCCTATAATGTGGGATCCGATCAGCCCGTTTCGATTGCGAGCCTAGCAACGGCCATTGCCAGGGCCGCGGGTTTAGCGCAGCCGGCTATTGAAATTCAGAGCGCGCCGCAGGCTGATCGTCCGCCGGAACGCTATGTACCGTCCATCGCCCGTGCCTGCGACGAACTGGGCCTTTCGATCCGCATTCCATTCGACGCTGCCTTGGACCGCACCATCGAATGGTATCGGCCGCGTCTACTGGAGGCGCAGCACCCATGACCATTGCTCTTGACGAATTCGCCTGTCGTATCCGTCTTGCGGCGCTTGACCTCTGCCATCGCAAGCGCACCTCTCATATCGGAGGAGCTCTCTCGGTCGCCGATATCCTGGCGGTGCTCTATGGTGATGTCATGAATATCGCGCCGGACATTGTGAACGACCCGGCGCGCGATCGACTGTTCTATAGTAAGGGTCATGCCTGCGCTGCGCTGTACGCCGCGCTCGATATTCGCGGCTTCTTTCCTGCGGGAGCGTTACAAGAAGGATTCATCGTGGATGGAAGTTACTTTACGTCCCACGTCAGCCACAGGCTGCCTGGGGTCGAACTGTCAACAGGCAGTCTTGGCCACGCGCTCGGCGTCGCGTGTGGATCGGCGCTGGCAGGTAAGCGTCGCAATCTTCCTTATTCGGTGTTTGCTGTCCTCAGTGATGGCGAGATGGACGAGGGTTCGAACTGGGAAGCGATACTGTTCGCCGCCCACAACCGGCTGGACAACCTCATCGCTATCGTTGACTACAACAAGGTGCAGGGCTTTGGCGCCGTGGAGGCCGTGATGGGGCTCGAGCCGCTCGCCGGCAAGTTCCGCGCCTTCAACTGGTCGGTCATCGAGGTCGATGGCCACGATCCGTCCGCCCTTAAGTCCGCACTTTCCGCTGCGAAAGCTGGTCGACAGGGTCGCCCTCACTGCATTATCGCTCATACAGTCAAGGGTAAGGGCGTCAGCTTCATGGAAAGCCAGCTCGCCTGGCACTATAAATCTCCCTCTGACGCCGATCTGCATGCGGCGCGCGTCGAACTGGGGCAGCTATAGTGCGCAACGCTTTCATCAATAGTTTGTATGAGCTGGCGGCCGCGCGCGACGACATCTTTCTGTTGTGCGGTGACCTCGGATACTCGGTTCTGGAGGTATTTGCCGATCGTTTCCCCGATCGTTTTCTCAATGTTGGAGTTGCCGAGCAGAATATGACGGAGGTTGCTGCGGGCTTGGCGCGCGAAGGCTACAACGTCTTCACCTACTCCATTGGGAACTTCTCCACGCTGCGGGCAATGGAGCAAATCCGCTATGATGTCTGCTATCACGAGGCCAGCGTGAAGGTGGTGGCTGTAGGCGCCGGTTATGCTTACGGTCCGCAGGGTGTTTCCCATCATGCTACCGAGGACATCGCCATGTTGCGTGCCATCCCCAACCTGACTGTCTGTGCGCCGGCAGATCCCGTTGAGGCTCGCGCCGCCGCATACTTCATGGCTTCCCATTGTGGCCCCGGCTATGTGCGCATCAACAAGACCGGTGAGGCTTCGATCCATGATCCAGCGACTTCACTCGACTTTGCACCCGGCCGGTTGCTTCCTGTGCAGGCGGGAAACGATGTTGCGATCCTCGCCACCGGCGCTATCGTGGCTCATGCCCTTTTGGAGGTGCGGGCTGCCGGAAAATCCTGGTCAGTATTTAGCGTACCTTTTGTCGGCGGATATGATCCTGCTCAGCTCCGGGAGATTGCCCAAGCACACGGTCTGCTGGTGACCATGGAGGAACATCAACTCAACGGCGGTTTTGGTAGCTCCATCGTCGAAGCGCTGAGCGACATGTACGCCGTCGGCAATCTGCCATCCATGCCTCGCGTCAGGCGCATAGCCATTCCGAATTGCTTCATCGGCACCGCTGGCAGCCAAGACTATTTGCGTGCTACGGCGGGGTTAACGCTGGCGAGCCTTCGGTCTTGAACCCGCTATGGCGCAAATCTTGGACTCCCTTTTTGTTGCGAGGTTCGTGGCGTGGAGCGCGCAATCGCACCGTCAACTCCTTTGTCGTCGGCGCCGTCAACATCCTGCTGAACAGCCAGGTCGTTGTCAGAGATGACTAAGACCATCAGCATTGTCACGCCCGTGTTTAACGAACAGGACAATGTCGTTGAACTGTGCAGCCGTGTCGCAACAGTGATGGCCGGCACCGGCTATGAATACGAACACATCCTTATCGACAACGCATCCACCGACCGAACCTTGGACATCTTGCGCGGCATTGCCGCTAGAGATGTCCGGGTTAAGTTCATCGTGAACACCCGAAACTTCGGCTATATCCGCTCATCGTTCCACGCCGTACTGCAGGCTAGTGGCGACGCCGTGGTGTTGATCGCTGCTGATCTGCAGGATCCACCGGAGATGATTCCCCAGTTCATCGCCAAGTGGGAAGAGGGTTACAAGACCATCATGGCCGTCAAGCCGGCGAGTGAGGAATCGCCGGTCATGTTCCACTTGCGCCGACTCTATTATCGGATGATCTCGCGCATTTCTGACGTGCCTTTGGTACAGAACGCGACGGGCTCGGGCCTCTACGATCGCTTTATCATTGATGTGCTGCGCAAGCTCGACGATCCCTATCCTTACTTTCGCGGGCTTGTCTGCGAAATCGGCTATAAGATTGCCACCGTCTCCTTTCATCAACCCCGGCGCAATCGAGGACTTAGCAGTCAGAACTTCTATTCGCTCTACGACATGGCGATGTTGGGTGTGACAAAGCATTCCAAAGTGCCGCTTCGTCTGATGACTATGCTCGGCTTTCTCGTGTCGATCGTCAGTCTAGCTATTTCTCTTGGTTATTTTGGCGCCAAGCTTCTGTTCTGGAGCTGGTTCGAGCTCGGTCTCGCCCCAATCCTCATTGGAATCTTCTTTTTTGGCGGCGTTCAAATGCTTTTCTTGGGCCTAATTGGAGAATATCTGGGATCAGTACAAACACATGTAGCAAACATGCCTCATGTGATTGAAGCCGAGCGGGTAAACTTTAGGTCAGAGCAGCCCTGAGAGCCTTGCGGCTCTTTCGCTTATTGCTGAAGTTTTATGACTGTTTTTGGTTTGCAGCTGTGGCAGTGCGGGTGTATGCGGCCGATATCCATTGCCGAGTGAAAGGTTGCGCCCCTTTGCTCGTCTCCCTCCGGCGGCGACCGCCTAGCGTGGTCTTACCGTTGATTTGAGGATGTGGCCTTGAGGCTAGCCTTGAGGTCCTGTAGCGAATGCAGGTGAAGGTATTGGGCGCTGAACGTCGGCGCCGATGGAGTTACGACGAGAAGGTTTGTCTCGTTGAGGAGACCTTGCAGGCTGGCTAAATCTCGCGGGTATACCATTGTTGCGACCGCCAGTAGGGTCGGCCGGCGCGATCGGCGCACCCATGGATAACATTCGATAGAAGCGCTTAGCCGAAATCTTAGAGCATGGTGTTTTTTACCGGAATCAAGATTGAACGAAGCCGCTGGCGCGGCAATTGAGGAGAGATCGCAAAACAGGCTCCTGTCTGAGAGGATTGCGGATGGCCTGTGGCGGTCGCAAGAGCGTGGAGCCGATGGCGGCGGTGACGGCTCCGGAACGGACGGCCGCCCAGCATCAATCGCTGCTGCATTTCGTCGGCAGCGGCGCCTGGTCGGATGAGAAGGTGCTGGGGAAGGTACGCGAGATGGTCCTGCCGGCGATTGAACGCCAGGGCCCCATCGAAGCCTGGATCATCGACGACACCGGATTTCCCAAGCAGGGGCGACATTCGGTTGGAGTTGCACGGCAATATTGCGGGCAGCTGGGCAAGCAGGATAATTGCTAGGTGGCGGTGTCGCTGTCGATTGCCAACCACCACGCCAGCCTGCCTGTCGCCTATCGTCTTTATCTTCCGAAGGAATGGACCGAGGATGGCGATCGGCGGCGCAAGGTAGGCATTCCTGCCGAAGTCGGCTTCCGGACCAAGCCGGAGATCGCGCTGGAGCAGTTGCGATGGGCTTGTGCGACCGGCCTTCCGCACGGTGTCGTGCTGATGGACGCGGGCTATGGCAACAACAGCGACCTGCGCACGGGGATCACGGCGCTGGGATTGACCTATGTGGCGGGTCTTCTGTCGAGCACAAGGTATGGGCGCCCGGCACCGGTCCCTTGCCGCCGAAGCCATGGTCGGGCCGCGGCCGTCCACCGAGACTGCTGCGCCGCAACCGTCAGCATCAGCCGGCCGCCGTCAAGGCGCTCGCGATCGACCTGCCGGCCAAAGCTTGGCGCACCATCACGTGGCGGCAAGGAACGAACGAAAAGCTGACCTCGCGCTTTGCCCGCGTGCGGGTCCGTGCCGCGCATCGTGATTATTGGCAAACCACTCCGCGATTGGAGGAATGGTTACTGATCGAATGGCCGAAAGGCGAGGACCAGCCTACCAAATACTGGCTCTCGACATTGCCGGAGGAAGTGGCATTCCGGACGCTCGTTGAAACGGCTAAATTGCGCTGGCGCATCGAACGCGACTATCAGGAACTCAAGCAGGAGGTCGGGCTCGGCCACTTCGAGGGACGCGGCTGGCGCGGCTTTCATCATCACGCAACAATGTGCATTGCGGCCTACGGATTCCTGATCTCCGAACGGGAGACGATTCCCCCCTCAGGCGCGCGGCGCGCCCGGCCAATCCCGTTCGCTCGCGCTCCCGCAGATTACAGACCCCGCGGATCTGCCGCTGCGGACCCAACGTCACATTCCAAATTCGATCGCGACGATGCGAATGCGGCTCGAACAAGGGCTCGTCCGAACGCTGTCGAGATGTCCTTGTTGCGCGATCAAGTTCGCCCACTACCTACACCGCAGTTCGTGACGCCGTAAGACTAGGGGGGCGTCGGCAACGACGACGATCAAGATTTCGTGGTAACGATACTGCGCCGTCAGCCGCCTCGACAGATCGACGAGTTTGGTCAAAGTAGCCATCACCGGCGGGAAATCCGCAAAACAGATACAGATAGAGACGAAAATGCCCCCCGGACGAAGCTCGCGCATCATGTCAGCTTGTCAATCCCCTCGGCGAGCTCGACCGCTTCCAAAACGCAGGAGAGTGGTGAACCTCCATACGGCTATTTGTCATGTCGATGGTGACATCCGACACGTGCAGGAAGTAGATCGCTAAGTATTCCTTGATCAGACAGCCCTTGTAACCAAAGGAGGACAAAAACGTTGATGCCATAGCGCGAGTACATTTTGAGCAAAGCGGCTGGCCGCCGATCTCGATCATGGGCTTTGGCGGAAGCTGGGATTCCTCGGAGATTCGGGTTCCAAGGCCATCCCCACGGGGATCACAGCTTTCACGATGGGCTCCATTTCTGGCTAGCCGGCCGTCGTCGCGTGGCTTCACGGCAGAATTGTTCCGCCAGCGCGGCGGGGCGTACGGGCTTGAGCAAAGACTGCCTGTAAACGTCCGGATCATTCCCATTGATGGGGGTGTCGAACGCAGCAGCGGCGACGTAGTCCGCCTGGCGGGCTCCAAAGGAGGCCATGATACTCGCTTGGTCAAGATGATGGGGGCCCTCCGGCTCGATCAGCACCCACGCTTTGGCCAGATCCGCGCAGTTCTCAAGCGCGAGGGCTTCCACCGCGGCTGCGTTACTGCCGGGAGATGGCACTATCGGCCATGGTTGACCGAAGTGAGCTGGGCTAGTGTCATGTGGCCCGACCAACCATGGTAGACCGAGCGCTCGCGTCTCGAGCACATACAGGAGACCCGGCGAGCGGCCAGAGAGATCAATCACCGGGGTACCGATTTCAAGGCCGGCCGCACGAGCCTGGGCTTTGGCCGTGGCCAGATAGTCGTGGAGGGATTGCGCGAGCATCAATTTTCCACCACCCGGCAGGGGCGTGACAGCGGTATAAGCGCGCACATCTTTCACCTCACCCCACGGCTTAAGCATGCCAGTATTGATCACTGTTGCAGTGAGCAACTGTGCCAACACCGTCAAGGGCAGTAGGGTGGCGACACTGCGTCCCTGTTGCGAAAGAGGGCTCAGGAAGGCAACGACCGCGAGCATCCAGAACAAGGCCGCCTGCGAACCGGCGAACCAGTAATTGAGATTGGAGCCCAGTGTGAACAGGTACGGCAAGACCAGAAAGGTTAGCGCTAGAGCGATGCTGGTGGGAGCTTGGGTGCGCAGAACCAAGCCCTCACGATTGAACATCGCGCCAAGGCATATGAAGGCCGGCAGTAGGAAGAGGGTCGAGAGCTTGATGCTGATCGGATCGGTCCCCAGCAGCGCAATCGCTATTGTCACGATCAACACCGCAGCGAGAGCCAGCGATGGGACCAACTTGTACGTAGACCTCATGAGAATGCTGAGCAGAAGGGCCATCGCCATTAACACAGCGATAGCGAGTTGCCCGCTACTGGTTTCGAGCCAGTCGATCCGAAACATGAAAGATACCTCGTGCCGGGCACCCAGCAAGATTTCCAAATCAGCGCTGTTGACCATACGGGTCACCAGCCCGGTGATGCCGCCGCCGATCAAGTAGGCGCTAACGATCAATAGAGCGAGAGCGACCAGCGCCGCGCCAAGCATGGGCAGCAGCGACTTTCGACGCAAAACGACGACATAGAGCATAACGAGGAGGGCAATGGCCGCAGCGGTGGGCGGCCTGGCCATGAAGCAGCACCAGCCGCCAACGCCGACCAGGATCCAGCCCAAGCCCTGGCGGATGCGCCCTGGCCGATCGGCCAGCAGCAAGCCGATCATCACCATCAAGAGCGAGTGAAAGGTCAGTGTGTAGTAGTTGGGCGTGAGCATCGTCCAGAGGTGAAAGGCGACTAATGCCAGGCAGGCGATTCCTGCCGATAGCACCGCCGCATGTGGCCAGCCCACTGTCCAAAGGCGCCGGATCACAAGGAAGCTGAGAATCCAGGCCAGCGCCATGGTGAGCGTGACGTTTGCCATGCGAAGCACTGCGATGTCGCCACCCGCCCACTGATATGGCCAGTGATAGACGAAGCCAAAAAGCGTCGGCGGACTATTGATCGCGTAGGCGAATGGGTTCGCAATTGAGTTGAGGTAGAGACCTTCGGCGCTGAGATGGAAACCGTAACTGCTGTAGTATAGCAGCCAGAAGAAAAGGATTGCTGTGGTTAGGGCCGACAGAGGCAGCAAAGTCCGATCCAGCAAAACTGACAGCGTTCTTCCGTTGGCAAAGCGATTATCTCTTGGCATTAGGCCACTTCCTGGCAGCTTGGAGGCCCATTCCAATGCATATTAGCCTCGAGGCGCTTCTAACTTACCTGAGCCCCGCCATCTCCTCCAAGAATTGGTAGAGTCCATCGCCGCCCAAGCCGCATGACCACGCACGTTAACAAGGTTCATCATCACGTCACCACGATCAGCCGTGTTGCCGAGGACCTTGGCGAAGACGAAGATTGGCTCCGAGATGTCGCCAATGAAATGGAGATCGAAGACGGCGTCATCTGGGTCTATGGCGTCGGGGAAGATGGCGTCCAGGCCTTCACCGATTTCGGTATAGAAAACCTGATCGAGCTCGTCCGGATGTACAAAGAAAGCCCGCAGTTGCTTAAGCGCTGGCCGCCCGAATAATCCAATCAGGCCGCGGCCTAAGCCGGATGCGTACGTTACGGAAGCGCCATGGGACAAAGAATTCCGCTCGTCTGTCAGGATTGCGCGAATACCAAGACAGCCTACCGCTTCTGTAGCAACTCGAGTTTCTTAAGCGCGCACGTGAGCGAACACGTCCAAACGAGATGGGCGATCTCGTTGCCGTGCTGTGCAATGTCCATGACGACATGAAAGTATGCGCCTATGGCATCCGTATTGATTGACAGCGTTCAAAGGAGTTACGGCTCGACGTTAGTCTTGCGTGGTGTTTCGCTGCCGATAGCCGATGGTGAGTTCCTGACGCTGTTGGGGCCATCTGGGTGTGGGAAGTCGACGCTGCTGCGCATTCTCGCGGGGTTCGAGGTGCAGGACGCGGGGTCGGTTTTCAATCGGCGAACGGGTCGTGGACGGCCTGCGGCCGAAGCGGCGAGACATCGCCATGGTGTTCCAATCGTACGCGCTCTCCGCATCCAATCGTACGCGCTCTCCGCATACGACGGTCGCTTCCAACATAGCGCTACCGCTTCGGATGCGCAGGCTCTCGCGCTTACGAAGGCTTCCTTTTCTCGGCCGTCTGCTGCCAGGAACGGCGCGCATCGCTGCCGAGATCGAGCTGGAAGTCACCCGTCCGGCCAAGTCCCTCGGCATCGGCCACCTACTGGCCCGCAAACCGGGGCAGCTCTCCGGCGGCCAGCCCCAGCGCGTGGCGGTCGGCCGGGCAATGGTGCGTCATCCGGCTGTTTTTTTGATGGACGAGCCGTTGTCCAACCTCGACGCCAAGCTACGCGTGCAGATGCGCGCGAGATCAAGGAGCTGCACCAGCGGCTCGGGGTCACCTTCGTCTATGTCACCCATGACTAGGCCGAGGCCATGACGCTGTCGGACCGGGTGGCGGCGATGCTGGACGGCGAGCTGCTGCAGGTGGCTCCGCCGCAGGACATCTATGCCGATCCGGACGACCGCCGCGTGGCCGAATTCATCGGTTCGCCCAAGATCAACATGCTCGATGGCGTAGTGCGCGAACGCGGTCTGATCGATGTGGCCGGATCGACGCTCACCATCGAGGCCGATGCACTCCCCGGCGCAGCTCTCACTTTGGGCATTCGCCCGGGCCTTTCATCTCGCCGACCACGGCGGACAGGACGCATTGACCGGTTCCGTGCGCATGATGGAGCATATGGGCTCCGATCTCTTCGTCGACCTCGATCTGGCGGGAATTGATCATCCGTTGGTCGCAAGGCTTCTGGCCGAACGGGCGCCTCATATTGCCCCCGGTCAGACCTTGCATGTCGGCGTCAGGCCGGACCGCGTGCTTCTCTTTACCCGTGATGGGCGGCGTTTGCGCCGGGAAGTGGAATGTGGCCGAACATCGGTCACGCCGATCCTGGAGATCGCGCGATGATCGAGCCTCCTACTCTTTACTCCGCCTCGGACCAGTCGTCCGCGACCGGTGGCCTTCGAATCTTCCCATTCCACGCCACCTCCGCGGCCCGCCGGAGTGCCTTTAGGGAAGCGCTGGCCGCCTGAACGCCGTCTTTCTCCTGCTCTTCCTTTTCTTCCTGCCTGTGATCGGCGTGTTCATCATCGCGCTCACCGACTGGCAGTTCGGGGCGCGTTCCCTTTCCTTCGTGGGCCTCGCAAAGTTCCGCGAACTCTTCGCCGACGCGGGCTTCGGAGCCTCGCTCCTCAATACCTTCGTCTACGCTTTGATCGTCGTCCCGGGCACCGTCGTCCTGGGTCTCCTCATTGCGCTTCTGATCGAAAGCGGAAAGTCTTGCCGCTCATTTTATCGCGCCATCCACTTCCTATCTTTCATGGCGACGCTCACGGCCATGGCGGTCGCTTGGGAGGCGCTCCTGCATCCTACGTCGGCCTTGTCAAGCAAGCGCTCGCCGCAATTGGCCTGCCCACTGCCAACTGGCTGCGCGACGAGGATACAGTCCTTCGGGTCCTGGCCGTTATCGGCATCTGGCAGAATCTTGGCTACTTATCGTCCTGTTTCTCGCCGGTCTCAAGAGCATCCCGCAGGATCTCTATGATACTGCCGATGTCGACGGTGCTGACCTTTGGCTCGACCGGCTGCGCACTGTCACCCTGCCCATGCTCGGGCCCGTCTCAATGTTCGTTATTGTCGTTGTGGCGCTGAGGGCCTTCGAAGCTTTCGATACGATCCAGATCATCACCCAGGGCGGCCCCGGCCATGCCTCCGAAGTGCTGCTCTATACCCTCTATCGGGAGAGCTTCGTGTATCTGCGCACGGGATATGGTGTCGCCGCCGACCGCCATTCTTCGACATGCCGTGCTGCTTGTCACCGGGGCGCTTATTCTCGTCCCGTTCGTATGGATGGTGTCGCTGTCGATCAAGCCGCCTGGCGAGATCTTCCGCGCTTCCTTCTCCTTCTGGCCAACCCAATTCTATGGCGTCGAGAACTATACGAAGGCGCTGACCGAAGCGCCGCTCCCGGGCTACATGGGCAATGGGCTGATCGTCTGCGCTCTGATTTTGGCACTGCAGATCCTCGTCTGTGCACCGTGCGCCTACGCGCTCGCCAAGCTGCGCTTCCCCGGATGCAACCTGCTATTCGCCCTCGTGCTGATCGGCCTGCTGCCGCCGCAGGTGCTCTCACTACCGCTCTTCATCCTTGGCTACCAGATCGCTATCCTCAACACCTATGCGGCACCCATTTTTCCCTATGTCGTCTCTCCGTTCGGCATCTTCCTGTTCCGGCAGTTCTTCAAGACTATTCCAGACGACGTAGTACACGCCGCCCGACTCGACAGTTTATCTCAAAGCGCCATCGTCTGGAAGATCATGCTGCCGATGGCGCTGCCGGCCGTCATCGCGTTCTCGATCTTCTCGGTGGTCGGCCACTGGAACGATCTGTTCTGGCCGCTGATCGCGGTGCGCGACCAGTCGCTGATGCCGCCGCCGCTCGGCATCGTGGCCTTCAAATACACGGAGGCCGGCAACGACTACGGCCCCCTCATGGCCGCATCCACCCTCGTCGTACTGCCCCTCGTCGTCGCCTTCCTCGCCGCACAGAAGTGGTTCGTCGAAGGAATGACCAGGGGCGGCGTGAAATAAATTCCAAGAAGGAATACGCTATGAGCCCACTCAGACAACTAGTATCCACATTATCATTTGCCGCTGCGTTGTTCGGTGCGTCTGCAGCCTTCGCAGAAACATTGGAGATCGGCACAGCAAGCGACCACGTGACGATGCTTGAGGCGATTGGGACTGTCTTCAACGCCAAAAACCCAAACGTGAAGGTAAAGATATTCCCAGGCCCACACAGCTATGACGAGCTCGCGCAAGATCTGCTTCGCCGGGCCACGGTCGGCCAACCACTCCCCGATCTGATCGTGGTCCGCAGTGGTCAGCGTCTATATGCGGAGCGCAGTCTGGCCGTCAAACTCGACCCCTTAATCGCGGCCAACCCAGAACTCGAAATCGCAAGAGCAAGCCCGGTGGTGCGTGAAAAAGGCCGGGTGGGGAAAGCAATCTATGGAGCCGCGATTGGTGTGGCGACTCCCGCGGTCCTGTTCAACTCTGATCTTGTCGGCAAAGCGGGAGGAGATCCAAACAATTTGCCAACAGATTGGGATGGGTGAAGTGGACCCTGTGCTGAGGACCAGTGGGTCCAGTTTCTTAAGTGGAGCCGCTGCCGTTCCTTCTTCCCAATAACTTTACGCTACTCTTGCCTGCTGCTGTTGTGGCTGTGGGGATGTGGGCAACGCGCTGCGTTGTCCAAGCTTCTCGCTTGCGAGAAGCGTCATATCCACAGCCTCTTCGCCGAATGCGCCGGTGACACCGGCCTGCCAGACCGCCATCGGCGCGCAGTTTTCCAGCGCCTGATGAGGGCGCTGGAAATTATACAACGAAGTTCGAGGACACCCACAGGATTGTTCGTCGGGAAGTTCTCTATCGGCTTCATCCCTGGTTCGGGCGCAACGTCTTTGTCCATGAGGTGGTGAACAAATCGGCGACCTGTTCGGCTTTTCGTTGCACCTTGGATGGCTCGGAGATCGAGCGATGTCTGGAGATTCCCGCATGGATGTTCGATCGCCGGGGGTGCGCGGGTGACGGACACTTCGCGGTCGACCCGTTTTGTCAGCCCGGAAGCGCTCAACGCTTTATCATCCCTGCTACACCAGGTGTTGAAGGCTGCTGGGCCATCATTGAATACCCAACCTACTGGTGCATGTGGAAGCTCCCACGAACAGAATCGGGGAAAGACGCATGACCGAGAATATGACGGCGCCGGCGATCGGCAAGCGGCACAAAAGGCGCGCTGCCGACCGGATGGAAATGTTCGTAAGCGGGGCGGTCGTCGGGACGCCGAATTGGCTCGAGCTGCCCGACGAGACACGAGAGTTGCTGATCGACCTGATGAGGAGGTTGATTTTGGAGCATGTGCGGACGGCCACGTTGCCGGTAAAGGTGGGGGGCGGCGATGAACGCTGACAAGATCGGCCCGCAACATCTGAGGCGGAAGGCGATCCTCTATGTGCGCCAATCCTCGGCCCACCAGGTGTTGCATAATCGCGAGAGCGGAGCGTTGCAGTACGCGATGCGGGATCGGCTGGTGACACTGGGCTTCGCGGAGATCGAGGTGATCGATGAAGATCTCGGCCGCTCTGCGGCCGGCAGCATGCAACGCTCCGGTTTCGAACGCATGGTGGCCGAAGTTTGTCTCGGCAAGGTCGGGGCTGTCTGCGCGCGTGAAGTCTCGCGCTTTGCTCGCAACAGCCGCGACTGGCAACAACTGATCGAGATGTGCCGTGTGGTCGACACGGTGCTCGTCGACCAAGAGACGGTCTATGCGCCTCGACACGGTAATGACCGTCTCCTGCTCGGGCTCAAGAGAAGTCTCAACGAGTACGAGC
>NZ_JAGKJI010000076.1 GCF_020329485.1 Bradyrhizobium cenepequi | reverse complement strand
TACGCGAGGGTTGACGGCCGCGTTTTCAGGGCCGTCCGATGGCAGCGGGCGGTGGCGGTCACGCCGCAGCTCCCACGGGCTGCAGCACCGCCCATCGTTTGAGGTTCATGGCGAGGCAGATAAGACGCAGATGCGTCTGGTTGCGTCTCAGGCCCAGATAGCGGGCGCGCGCCCAGCGGTAGACGCCCTTGAGACGCGCGAAGACCTGCTCGACCGGCGCGCGGCGCCGGCCCACCGCGTCGTTGAAGCGCTTCTGCCGCTCGGTCAGGGGATGATGCTTGTTGGGCCGGAACATCAGCCGCGGCTTGATGCCCTGCGCCGCGAGCCCGCTGCGGCGCTCGTGCTTGTCATAGGCCTGGTCGGCATAGACCGCCTCCTCGTCACCGCAGATCAGCTCGTCGGCCGGCACCGTGTCGTTGACCGCAGCGTCGGTCAGCTTGCTGCGGCGGATGATCGCCGAGCCCTGGTCGATGCCGACATGCGCCTTGTAGCCGAAGTACCGCTTGCCACCCTTCTTGGTCCAGCGCGCATCCGCATCGCGCTTGCTGTTGACCAGCTTGCTCGGCGCCCGACCGTCCGGGCCGGGCGGCTGCGGATCTTCCGGCGGCTTCGGCGGCTTCACCGCCGCCGGGATCAGGCTCGCGTCGATCAGCGTGCCCCGCCGCAGCACCAGCCCACGCGCCTCAATCTGGCGCACGATCTCACCGAACAGCGTCTCGTCCAACCCGGCCCGCTGCAAAGCCTCGCGGAAGCGCCAGATCGTCGCGTGGTCGGGGGTCTCGTCGTCCAGCACAAAACCGCAGAAATCGCGGAACGAGGCGCGGTCATCCAGCGCCTCTTCAAGCTCCGGATCGGACAGTCCATACCATTGCTGCAGCAGCAGCGCCTTGAACATCACCAGCCGCGGGTAGGGCGGCGCGCCACGCTCCGGTTCCGGAAGGCCGCGCAGCACAAGCTCCACAGCCGCCCAATCGACCAGCTCGCCGATCCGCCTCAGCACCGGATTGCCTTTTCCCCGCCGCGATACCAGCGCATCTGCGAAGCTCGGTTGTCCAACCCGCCGATATGTCACTCCAGCCCCCTCTCCGATCCTCTCTTAGAGAATCGCAGATTCGCCCATTATGCAAAGCTCTCGTAAGCGGGAGAGGGAGCACAGCTTCACCGGGGGCTGCGTTTCAATCTGATCGGATCACGCTCAGATCACACCACCGTCCACGGCTTCTCGCCGTTGCGCTCCGACAGGGTGAAGATCTCGACGCCGTCAGCGGTGACGCCGACCGAATGCTCGAACTGCGCCGACAGCGAGCGGTCGCGCGTCACCGCGGTCCAGCCGTCGGACAGGATCTTTACATGCGGCTTGCCGAGATTGATCATCGGCTCGATGGTGAAGAACATGCCGGGCTTCAGCGCCACGCCTTCGCCGGGCCGGCCGACATGGATGATATTGGGCTCGTCGTGGAACATGCGCCCGAGGCCATGGCCGCAGAAATCGCGCACCACGCTCATGCCCTGCGGCTCGACATAGCTCTGGATCGCATGGCCGATGTCGCCGGTGGTGGCGCCGGGCTTCACCGCGGCGATGCCCCGCATCATCGCCTCGTAGGTCACCTCGATCAGCCGCTCGGCTTTGCGCGCGATCGGGCCGACCGCATACATGCGGCTGGAATCGCCATACCAGCCGTCGACGATGAGGGTAACGTCGATATTGACGATATCGCCTTCCTTCAGCGGACGGTCGCCGGGCATGCCGTGGCAGACCACATGGTTCAGTGAGGTGCAGGTCGAATAGCGATAGCCGCGATACATCAGCGTCGCCGGATAGGCGTCATGGCTGAAGGCGAACTCGCGCACGAACTGGTCGATCTTCGAGGTCGGGATTCCCGGCTTGATGATGTCGGTGAGCTCGTCGAGGCATTTTGACACCAGCGCACCCGCTTTGCGCATGCCGATGAAGCCGCTTTGTCCGTGCAGCTTGATCTGGCCGGTCTTGCGGAGGGAGGTGTCGGTTGCTTCGATATAGCTCATGGTCAGATCATTTGGCGGGGGCTGTTAGACTAGCGGTTAATTCACCTAATTTAATGATCGGGGCGGCCAGTGCAAGCCAAGGTTGGGGCCGAAATGGCCTTTCCTGCCATGGATTTAGCCGGAAGTCTCGATCACCGGCTCGACCGGCAGGGCGCCGCGGACCCGAAGTTCCCGCACCGGAGTGGGCACCCGGATGCCCTCGCGCTTGAAAGCGTCCCACAGCGCCAGCATCACGTCGCTCTTGACGTTGTCGAGGCCGTCAGGATCGCCGATCCAGAAGGTCAGCGAGAACTTCATCCCTGCTTCGGCGAATTCGGTCAGGATGCAGTTGGGCGGCTTGCCCTTCAACGCCCGCGGTGCCGTGGCGGCGATCTCGATGGCGAGCTTGCACACCAGCCGCGGATCGGCGTCGTAATTGGTGCCGACGGGGATTTTGACCAGCGTGTTCTTGTCGGTATAGGTCCAGTTGACGACCTTCTGCGTCACCAGGTCCTCGTTCGGGATCAGGAATTCGCGGCCGTCGCCGGCGGCAACGGAGATGTAGCGCGTTTTCATCGCGCTGATGCGCCCCGAACTGTCGCCGATCGTGACGAGGTCGCCGGGCTTCACCGACTTGTCGGCCAAGAGGATGATGCCCGAAATGAAGTTGGCGACGATCTTCTGCAGGCCGAAACCGATACCGACGCCGACCGCGCCGGAGAACACCGCGAGCGCCGAGAGGTTGATGCCGACCGCGCTCAGCGCGATCGCGATCGCGACCACCATCAGCCCGATGCGGATGATCTTGATCAGGAGCACCTGGATCGACGGCGTCAGGTCGGTGGCGCGGTTGATGCGGCTCTCGACGAAATTGCTCGCGATGTTTGTCAGCCACAGCGCCACGATCACCAGCGCGCCGGCCTTGATCAGAAGCAGCGGCGTCAGCCGCAGGCCGCCGACCTCGATCGCGACGGAATCCAGCGCCTCCGCGGTTGCCTCAAGCTCGCCGATGATGCTGAGCGCCGCGACGATCCAGGCCCCCACCGACACCAGGCGGACGATGAAGGCATTGCGGATCACCGACGCCACCAAGGAGATGACGAGCCAGGCCAGCGCCAGCTTGGCCAAGACCGCGATCAGGTAGCTGCGGCTCGGCCAGGTCGAATGCGCCATCGTGATGCGCGTTGCGATCATCAGGACCGCGAATACCGCGGTCGATGCGCTGTCGACCAGCACGCGCACGAAATGCCTGAGCGGCAGCGGCAAGTGCGACGCCAGCGAATCGGCGTCGACCCGTACGCGGATCGCGGCGTTGGCCGCATAGGCGATGCCGGCACCGGCCAGGATGATCCCGAGCTGCAGGTAGAACCAGGGCGAGGTGACCTCCGCGCCGACTGACCGCGCGGCCATCTGCAGGGCCTCGATGACGTCCTTCAGGTCCATTTCCATCGGCGAAATCTCATGAAGCGCAGATTCAGGCGAATTTGATTCGAACAATCGGCACAATTCCACAAACGCGGCGCGCGGACCATTGCTACAAGAGCCAGCTCAAGCAGGCCCGGCAACCTCGCCGCGGAGCGCCTTGAGAGTCACCTCTCCCGCTTGCGGGAGAGGGAGAACCGCGCCTCCCGTTCGGCAACTTCGCCGCGAAGCGTCTTTGGAGTCACCTCTCCCGCTTGTGGGAGAGGTCGGCGCGCCGCGCCGGGTGAGGGCTCTTTCCGCACAAAAAGCCTTGCCATGGAGAGAGCCCTCGACCCAAGGAGGAAAGGTGAAGTGCACGCTGCTCTCAGAAAATGGGTTGGCGTCGAACTGTGGCGACGGTAAGGATGCATTGCAACTCTCTCTTTCCTCACGGCGTATGGCTTCTCTCGATCAGGTCAGCA
This sequence comes from Bradyrhizobium cenepequi, assembly GCF_020329485.1. Taxonomy (GTDB): domain Bacteria; phylum Pseudomonadota; class Alphaproteobacteria; order Rhizobiales; family Xanthobacteraceae; genus Bradyrhizobium; species Bradyrhizobium cenepequi. Next base: position 18,943 of record NZ_JAGKJI010000076.1, on the reverse strand, counting down.
TAGCCATCCTGCTTGGCGCAGTTCTCGTGATGGCCGGCATCCTGTCGAGCCTGTTGGCGCTGCGCTTCGGCGCCCCCCTGCTGCTGGTCTTCCTCCTGATCGGAATGCTCGCGGGCGATTCCGGTCCCGGCCATCTGCAGTTCGACGATTTCCGCAGCACCTATCTGGTGGGCTCGGTGGCGCTGGCGCTGATTCTGTTCGATGGTGGATTGCGCACGCGCTTCCAGAGCATCCGTACCGTGCTGGCGCCCTCGATGGTGCTCGCGACCGTCGGCGTGCTGTTGACCGCGCTGATCACGGCGCCGGTCGCCAAATATGCACTCGACCTCTCCTGGACCGAGGCGCTGTTGGTTGGCGCCGTGGTGGCCTCGACCGACGCCGCGGCGGTATTCCTGTTGGTCCACACCCAGGGCCTGCGCCTGCGGCCGCGCGTCGGCGCCACACTGGAGGCGGAAAGCGGCACCAACGATCCCTTCGCGATCTTCCTGACGCTGATGCTGGTCGAGTTCATCTCGCTCGGGGAAAGCTCGGCGTCGCACATCATCCTGGAGTTCGTTCGAGAAGCCCTGTTCGGCGCGATTGTGGGCGTGATCGGCGGTCGGCTGGTCGTGATCGCCATGAATCGCGTCGCACTGCCGCAGGGGCTGCACGCGCCCTTCGTGACCACAGCGGCGCTGGTGATCTTCGGCGCGGCGCAGATCGCCCATGGCTCCGGCTTCCTCGCGGTCTATCTCGCCGGCATCATCATCGGCAACCGCCCGACGCGAGCGCATAACTCGGTGGTGACGTTCCTCGATGCCGCCACCTGGCTGGCGCAGATCGTGATGTTCGTCCTGCTGGGGCTGTTGGTATCGCCGCATCGCCTGCTCGACAGCCTCAGTGCCTCGATCGTGATCGCGCTGGCGCTGATGCTGCTGGCGCGGCCGCTTGCCGTGTTCGCCTGCCTGGCACCATTTCGTTTCAACTGGCGGGAGAAGCTATTCATCGCCTGGACCGGGCTGCGCGGAGCGGTCGCGATCTTCCTCGCCTCGATCCCGATGCTGGTGGGCCTGTCGAAGGCCTATCTCTATTTCGATGTCGCCTTTGTCGTCGTCATCATCTCGCTCTTGTTGCAGGGATGGACTCTGGCGGCGGCGGCGCGGCGGCTGCATGTGGCGCTGCCGCGCCTCGACCGCGGCCCGCGGCGCGTCGAATTGGATCTGCCCGGCCAGCTCGAGCAGCAGCTCGTCGGCTATCCGGTGGGCGCCAAGAGCCTTTACTTCCGCCGCGGACTGCTGCCGTCCTGGTCGAGGCCGACGCTGGTGATCCGTGACGAGAATATCCTCTCGCCCGCCGAGGCCGACCCGATTGCGCCCGGCGACTACCTCTATCTGCTGGCGCCGCCGGAGCGGGCGGAGGCGCTCGACCGCTTCTTCGTCGATATGCCGCCGAGCACCGCGCCCGATCCGCATCTGCTCGGCGACTTCGTGGTCTCCGGCGAACATACGCTCGGCGAGCTCGCCGAGATCTATGGCGTGACCGTCGATGACGACCAGAAGGAGCTGACGCTGTCGGATTATTTCGACATCCATCTCGACCGTGCGCCGAAGGAAGGCGCAGAGCTTGCGCTCGATGCCATCGTCCTGGTCGCGCGCAGCCTCGGCGGCGGCAGGGTCAATGTCGTCGGCCTGCGCCTGCCGGAGGAAGAGGAGCCGGCCGTGCCGCTGACTAGGCTGAAGCGGTTCAAGCGCAAGCTCGCCGAGATCTGGGCATCGGTCGCGGGGGTTTAAAGTCACGCGCACGGTTTCTGTTCGCCCTCATCCTGAAAAGGGCAGAGCGGGGTGGGGGTCAGCCCCGGGGCGCTGGCGTTCGCGGAGGCAGGATCCCCACCCGATTTTGCGCGTTGGCACGCGCAAAATCGACTCCCTTTTCAAGGGAGGTGGCCACCATCATCGGCTTATCTTCTGGGGAAGCTCGTATCGTTCGCGAACTTCCTGATCAGTTCGCTGAGGTCGTCGTCCGGCGAGGTGATCTTCTCGTTTCCGTGTTCCGGACTTGGTTCGCGACGAATCTCGTTGCGCTCGACCTGAACGGGCGGAGCCATGGCGGTTGCCCCGTTGCGGATCTCGGGTTCTGCGGGCGGCGCCACAGCCACCCTCGGCGCGTGGATTTTCGGAGGGCGGCGATCCGGCTCGGTCCGCGCATGCGCTGATCTCGGCGCCTGATTTGCATCGATCGATGGCTGATGCACTTCTGGCGCCTCCGCTGTCGGCGCCGATTGCTTTCGTGTTGCCTTGGCGACGATCTCGTTGACGATCGTCGCGAGGCGACTCTTGTCGGGCTTGGAAAGATAGCTCTCGGCGAATTCGTCGACATAGTGCTGGCCGTAGTCGGCCAGCACCGCGGCCAATCGCGCCAGATCGGGATCGCTCTCGACCAGGCGACGCCAGGCCGCCCCGTCGTAAGTCGAGATATCAGCGTGCCCTGTCGCCTCCGATGCCGGCAATGGTGGAGGTGCCAAAGCGACCGGTTCCGCGTGGGCCGGAGATACCTCGGCAGCTGCGGCAGCCGTCTCTGGGTGCGCATCGAGACCGGCAACAACCGCCGCCTTCTCCGCCTTTCCTCGCTTCCGCTCTGCGACCTGCAGCGACACCAAACCGATGCCCATCAACAGAAAGCCCAGAGCGGCCCAAGCCACCGAGAGGCACAGGACGAATCCTGCGAGCAGCAAAACCCAACCAGCAATTCGCATGGCACGCCTTTCTTCCGGCGACAATTTGGCGTGACCGGGCGAATTTGGCAAATCGACGCTTCGTCACTTCAAGCCGACGGATGCGTGATCGAAGTGGGCCTCGATGTTCTGGCCCTTGCTCGAATCTGTCCCGTCATGTGGCAAAATCGTCATATTATCACCAAGTGGCGGCCAGAAAGCGATCGGAACTCCTGCCTGTCACGCAGTTTCGCTGTGAAATGGGAACCAGCAAGGCTTGAGGGCTTTGGGAAGGATAACTGCCGTAACGGCAGATCACCTTCACCAGGAGTAACCCATGCGAAAGTTCATTCTTCCAATAGTCGCGGTTATGACTCTTGGAATCGCGACACAGGCCAAGGCCTATGATTCAGGCGATCTCATTTCAATGCAGAGAGCACTGGCGATCGCGACCGATCTCGGCCTCGTAACGGTGTCTGACACTGAGTTTGCGGGGTATGAGTGGCAAATTGAGGGACGGGATATCGAGGGCCGGTACATGGAAGTTGATGTCGACGCCCGTACCGGCGCGGTGCTCAACGTTGACCGATAAACCTGCGAGGTGCTGCTTGATGCGCCCTCGCCCCTTGTGGGAGAGGGCTACTTCGGCGTCGGCACGAGCTCGCTTGGGTGAGGGGTCTCTCTCGACGCGCGTGCCCGCAGTGACAACCTCTCATCCGGCGCTTCGCGCCACCTTCTCCCACAAGGGGAGAAGGGAAAAGGCGAAATCAATTCGCGCTTCCCGTCAGCACCTTCACGCCGCCGAACGCGGTCACTTCTCCGCGGCGCAGCATCACGATCTGGGTCGCGAGCTGGCGCAGTTCGGCGGCGTCGTGGCTGACATAGACCATGGGAATGCCTTCGTCGCGCAGCCGGATCAGATAGGGGAGGATCTCCACCTTCCGCCCTTCGTCCAGCGAGCCCAGCGGCTCGTCAAGCAGCAACAGGCGCGGCTTCGATAGCAGCGCACGTCCGAGCGCGACGCGCTGGCGCTCGCCGCCCGAAAGCTTTCCCGGACGACGATCCATGAGATGGCCGATGTCGAGCAGGTCAGTCACGCGACTGCGTTGCGCCGGATCATCGCCCAGGCGGTTCATGCGTCGCCCATAGTCGAGGTTCTGCCGCACGTCGAGATGCGGGAACAGCCGCGCGTCCTGGAACACATAGCCGATGCGGCGCCGGTGCGGAGGCACATGGACGCGCGCTTCGGTGTCGTCGAGTGTCTCGCCGTCGAGCGAGATGATGCCGCGGTCGAGCTTCAGCAGTCCTGCGATCATGTTGATCAGCGAGGTCTTGCCGGCACCTGAGGCGCCAAACAGGCCGGTGACGCGGCCCTCGCTGGTGAATGCGGCCGACAGCGTGAATTCGCCGAGGTGCTTGGTGACATCGACGCGCAGCATGGTCAGTTTCCGTGCAGCCGTCTTGTCGCGCGCCGCGCAAACCACTCTGATGCAACGAGCGCGCCCATCGCGATCACGGTAGAGATGATGACGAGCCGCATCGCCGCAAGGTCGCCGTCGGGCGTCTGGATCAGCGAATAGATCGCCGACGAGATGGTCTGGGTCTGGCCCGGAATGTTGGAGACGAAGGTGATGGTCGCGCCGAACTCGCCGATCGCCTTGGCGAAGCCGAGCACCATGCCGGCGAGCACGCCCGGCAGCGCCAGCGGCAAGGTCACGGTCAGGAACACCTGCCAGGGCGCTGCGCCCAGCGTTCCTGCCGCCTGCTCGAGCCGCCGGTCGACGGCCTCGATCGACAGCCGGATCGGCCGCACCAAGAGTGGAAACGACATCACGCCGCAGGCGAGCGCCGCGCCGGTCCAGCGGAATGCGAAGACGATGCCGAGATGATCGGCAAGCCAGGCGCCGAGAAAGCCGCGTCGCCCAAGCGCGAGCAGCAAGAGATAGCCGGTGACAACAGGCGGCAGCACCAAAGGCAGGTGCACGAACGCATCGAGCATCGACTTGCCCCAGAAGTCACGTCGCGCAAGCAGCCACGCCAGCGCGATCCCCAAGGGAGTCGCGACCAGCGTTGCGACGATGGCGACCCGCAATGACAGCAGGATCGCCGTCCACTCGGTCGGCGAAATCTCGAACACGCGGCTCAGGTCGTTGGCGTGATCAGGAACTTGAATCCGTACTTCTCGAGGATCGTCTTTGCCGTCGACGATTTCAGGAAGTTGAGGTACTCGGCGGCCTCGGGCTTCGCCGTCGTCGTCGCCGCAACCGGATAGATGATCGCGGGATGGCTGTCTGCGGGGAAGGTGCCGACGATCTTGACGCCGGGCTCGACCTTGGCGTCGGTCGAGTAGACGATGCCGAGCACGGCCTCGCCGCGGGCGACCAGCGTCAGCGCCGCGCGCACGCTTTCGGCCATCGCGAATTTCGGCTCGGCCGCCGGCCAGACGCCGAGCTTCTCCAGCGCCGCCTTGGCGTATTTGCCGACCGGCACGGCCCTGACGTCGCCGGTGGCGATCCTGCCGTCGCCGGCGAGCTTGGCGAGATCGAAGCCGGGGCCGATATTGACGTTGTCGATCTTGGAATCCTTCGGCGCGATCAGCACGATGCTGTTGCCGAGCAGATTGACCCGCGTCGCCTCGTTGATGTTCTTCTGCTTGATCGCGTAATTCATCCAGTCGGTGTCCGCGGAGACGAACACGTCGGCCGGCGCGCCCTGCTCGATCTGCTTTGCCAATGCCGAGCTGGCGGCATAGCTCGCGGTGACCTTGACGCCGGTCTTGGCGGTGTAGGCCGCGTCGACGTCGTCGAGCGCATTCTTCATCGAGGCGGCGGCGAACACGGTCAAGGTCTTGTCCTGCGCGCTCGCGGGTGGGGCGGCTGAAGCCAGCACAAGGACAAAGGCGGCGACGATTCCGGCAAGGCGGTTCATGGCAGGCGCTCCATCACGCTCGATGCGCGCTGATTGCACGCGCAATTCGGGCGTTGGTTGAATCGGTAAGGGAATTGCGACAGACGGAAGCGCCGTTCCGGTGATCCCGACGGACTGACGGTCGGTTGGGACATCGCGATGAGCAGACAATAAACAGGGCGGCAGCCCGGGTAAAGACGATGCTTTGTCTATTTGCCCGGGCCTATGCGCCGCTCATTCCGTAGGCAGTATCGCGATCGAGATCGAATTCTCCTTGGCTCCGCTGACCTGCAGCACGAATGGGCTTGCCGCGAGCTCATATTTCATGGTCTTGCGGATGTCCTCGCAGTCGGTCGCGCCGCTGAACGCCTTGGGCTTTAGGAAATGTCCGTCCTGCACCACGTCGACCCAGCCGCCGGATGACAGGCTGATCGTGTAAAGCCCCGCCTTGGGTTCGTTCTTGAAGCCGGCGAAGCCGGCAAAGGTGCCGTCCTTCGGTGCCCGCTCCGGAGGTCTCGGCAATTTGGCATCCGCCGGGGCCGCCAGCGCCAGCGTGAATCCGCCTGTCGGCAATGCGGCGAGTTCGTTGCCTGAGGTCAGTTTGGCACGATCGGGCGCGGTCAGCGCGGCGCGCTCGCGATCGATCGACCATTTGAACTTGTCGCAGCCGCTCGGCTCCTCCGCCGCAAAAGCAGGCGCGCTGCCGAGCAGCAGCAACGCAACCAGAACAGATGTCCGCCACATGACTAATCCACCGCGATCATGACGTCGGAGGCCTTGACCACGACGATGACCTGGCCGCCAACCTTGATGCCGAGATCGTCGACCGCTTCGTTGGTAATCGAGGACGTCATGACGGTGCCGCCGATATCGACACGGACATGGGACGTGGTTGCGCCCTTCTTCACCTCGACGACGGTGCCCTTGATCTGGTTACGTGCACTGAGACGCATGGTCGCTCCTCGCAATGGCTGAACGCGCGCGGGGATGCCGCGCTGATGTGGCCTTTGATTGAAATCAGCGGGGCCATCGTCCCGCGGCAGACGCCTTGCGCTTGCGGCGCAGAGCAGCGACACAATAGCGTATCATGGCGCCGTGGGAATAGCGCCCTAGCGAAGATGTTACTGCTTCGCGTTCGGTGCATTCAGCACCGCTTTGCAGGCCGCCGGCATCTGCGCCAGCGTCATTGGCGGCTTCGGCTTTGGCGGTATCGGCGGCGGCTTCGGATGCAGCACCGCATCCGAGAACCAGAAGGCGAGATCGGAAGGCTTGCAGCCTTCATCCTCCGGCTGCGACGGCTGTCCCTTACATTCCGTGGCGCCGGCCGGGCAGCGCATGCGGATATGGAAGTGATAATCGTGGCCCCACCACGGCCTGATCTTGGCAAGCCAGCTACGGTTGCCCTTGGCCTCGCGGCAGAGCGCCTTCTTGATCGCGGCGTTGACGAAGATCCGCTGCACGGCGGGCTCCCGCGCGGCGTCGCGCAGCACCAGCACATGGCCGGGCGTGAAGACCTTGGGATCGACGTCGAGCCTGTCTTCGCGCACCATCATCACCGCCGACATGTCCTCGCGCTCCTCGCGCGAGAGCCTGCGGTCGGGCATCGGCGTCAGCCAGATGTCGGCATCGAGTCCGATCTGGTGACTGGCATGGCCGCTCAAGGCAGGCCCGCCGCGCGGCTGCGCGATGTCGCCGACCAGAATGCCCGGCCAGCCGGCATTCTTGTGCGCCCTGACCGACAGGCGCTTCAACAGGGCGATCATCGCGGGATGGCCCCAGTTGCGGTTGCGCGACAGCCGCATCACCTGCCAGGTCTCGCCATTGATCGGCATCTGCGCCGCGCCCGCGAGACACCCTTTGGTATAAGAGCCGATCGCCCGCGACGGCATCGTCGTTGGCAATACCTTGCGCGCGAATAATTCCTTGGCGCCGAGCGTGGGGTCGTTGGGATTGGCGAGCGGCGGCAGCGGCTTCGGATTGACCGAGCCCTTGTCCTGCGCCGACGCTACATCGGCACCAAACGATAAGGCCGCAAGAAGCAGCAGGATCAGTATCGGGCGGGACGTCATGGGATTCACTCGGATGACGTCACCGTACCATGGATTCGACCTTCCGCGAGCCGCGGTGCCATCGCAATTGTTTGATCTCCCACAGCTCCGTCGCGGCAAATCTTGGATTTAAGACGAGAGGTGAAAGGGAACCCATCGCTTCACTGCATCTCGATCTTGGCTGATTTGATCACCGTGCCCCAGCGGTCGACCTCGCTGCGCATATATTTGGCCGTCCGCTCCACCGACCCGCCATAGATTTCCGCAGAGAGCTTTCGGAAATTGGTCCGAATGTCCGGACGAGCCAGCACTTCGTTCACGTCGGCATTGATCTTCTCGACGATCGCCTTCGGCGTCCCGGGCGGCGCCGTGATCGCGTACCAGGGGACCGCTTCGAATCCCGGCAGCGTTTCGGCGATCGTCGTTCGCTTGAGCGGTTCGATGCAAGCTCGCGGCTTAACCGGACACTAACCCTGTCGTGCAATGACGCATTTTCGTGCGGGATACGCGGCATTGGTGCAGCCACCGTATCGCTACGCGCGGCGCGGGAAAATTCCCCCGCGCGCATGGGCGATTTGCCGTTCGGATTTGCCTTTTACTCCGTCCGAATCGTCCAACGGTATTGAGGGACGTGCAGAGTCGCCTCCTAAACAGGCATCCTGGAGTCTGCTTCGATTCCGGGAGCCGACGGAAGATACCATTTTTTCAGACACTTATCGGAGAAACATCGCCGGCGGGAGTGCGTGCGGGGCGAAAGTCGATGCCGAAGATGCGGCCAAGAACGGCCAAGAAATTGAAGCGCAAACTGACGGCGAGAATTCCCGGTCGTCCCATCAAGCCCAGTCCAAAGCTTTCGGGCCGCAAACGGTGTGCTCCGTGCGAGATTGGCGAGATCGTGCGCACGCGCGCCGAGGCCGAGGCCGCGATCGCGGATGCGCGCCGCTCCAACGAGCGCCTGCGCGAGGCGATCGACATCCTGCCGCAGGGCATCGTGTTCCTCGACGCCGAAGGCCGTTACATCCTCTGGAACAAGAAGTATGCGGAGATCTATAGCCGCAGCTCTGACCAGTTCGAGCCCGGCGCGCGGCTACAGGACACCTTGCGGGTCGGCGTTGCGCGCGGCGATTACCCCGAGGCGGTCGGCCGCGAGGAGGCATGGATCGCCGAGCGGCTGCAGAAGCTTTATCAGCCCGGCGAGCGGCATGAGCAGAAGCTCGCCGACGGCCGCGTCGTCCTGATCGAGGAGCGGCTGACGTCGGACGGCGGCGTCGTCGGCCTGCGCGTCGACATCACCGAACTGAAGCAGCGCGAGGCTTCGTTCCGCCTCTTGTTCGACGGCAATCCAGTGCCGATGATCGTCTGCTCGCTCGATGGCGAGCGCATCCTTTCCGTCAACGATGCCGCAGCCGAGCATTATGGTTTCAGCCGCGCCGAGTTCGAGAAACTGACCATCCGCAGCCTGCAGGCGTTCGATACCGAGCTGCCCTGGATCGGCGGCCGCGACGGCGACGAGCAGGCGGCGCGGACCTGGAAGCATGTGCGGGCCGACGGCACGCTGATCGATCTTGCGATCTATTCGCGCGAATTGATGCATGGCGATCAGCCGGCGGTGCTGCTGGCGCTGATGGACATGACCGAGCGCAAGCGCGCCGAGGCGCGGCTTGCCTTCATGGCCCAGCATGACGGGCTGACGGGGCTGCCCAACCGCAATCTGCTCCGCCAGCAGATGGACGACATGCTCTTGCACACCCGCCGCAGCGCCGAGAAGGTCGCGGTGCTCGTGCTCGGCATCGACAATTTCAAGGTCGTCAACGACACGCTCGGCCATGGCGTCGGCGACAAGCTGTTGCGTGGCGTCGCGAAGCGCCTGCGCTCGACGCTGCGCGAGGAAGATGCGCTGGCCCGCCTCAACTCCGACGAATTCGCGATCGTGCAAAGCGGCGTATCGCGACCGGAGGAAGCGGCGCTACTGGCGAAGCGGCTCCTGGAGGCGATCGGCGAACCCTATCTGCTCGACGGCCATTCCATCGTGATCGGCGCCAGCATTGGCATTGCGATGTCGCCCGGCGACGGCGACGAATCCGAGAAACTGTTGAAGAGCGCCGACATGGCGCTGTCGCGCGCCAAGGCCGAATTCCGCGGCACCTTCTCCTTCTTCGAGGCCGAGATGGACGCGCGCGCCCAGACCCGCCGCAAGATCGAGATGGATTTGCGCGACGCGATCCAGAACGACGGGCTGCGGCCGTTCTACCAGCCGCTGGTTGATCTCTCGAGCGGCCGCATCACCGGCTTCGAGGCGCTGGTGCGCTGGCCGCATCCCGAGCGCGGCATTATCTCGCCGGGCGAGTTCATCCCGGTCGCGGAAGAGACCGGCCTGATCAATCCGCTGGGCGGCCTGATGCTGCGGCGTGCCTGCAACGAGGCGGCGCATTGGCCTGACGACGTCCGCGTCGCCGTCAATCTGTCGCCGCTGCAATTCCGCACCGGCAATCTGTTGTCGCTCGTCACCGAGGCGCTGCGCCAGTCAGGGCTGCCGGCGCGGCGGCTCGAGCTCGAGATCACCGAAACGCTGCTGCTTGAGAAGAGCAGCCAGGTGCTGGCCACGCTGCATACGCTGCGCGCGCTTGGCGTGCGCATCTCGATGGACGATTTCGGCACCGGCTATTCGAGCCTCAGCTATTTGCGCAGCTTCCCGTTCGACAAGATCAAGATCGACCAGTCTTTCGTGCGCGACCTCGGATCCAACCGCGATGCGCAGGCGATCGTGCGCTCGATCATCAGCCTCGGCAAGGGCCTCGGCGTCACCATCACCGCCGAGGGCGTCGAGACCGAAGCCGAGCTGAGCTGCCTGCGCGCCGAAGGCTGCCACGAGGGCCAGGGTTTCCTGTTCAGCCGCGCCAGGCCCAATTGCGATATCGTCAGCCTGCTGCAGGCCCAGCGTGGCGAGGCCAGCGACGACGAAGCCGCGTTGGTGGCGTGAACGGAATCGTAGGGTGGGCAAAGCGCAGCGTGCCCACCATCACGAGCAGCGTGCTTGACGGTGGGCACGTCGCTGCGCTCCTTTGCCCACCCTACGCAGCTTCAGCCGTCTTCGCGAGCTCGCAGTGATGGTTTGCTCACCGCGTCGTCGGCGCTCCCGCGAGATTGCCTGAAAGTATCGCGCGGCCGGCATCCTCGTAATTGACGTCGCGGGCCTGGATCTGCTGCGCGATCGTATGCATGTCGCGGAAGCGACGCTCGAACCTGTTGGCGGCGAACACGGCCGTCGCACCGGCCATGTGATAGGCGGTGTCGACCACGGATGTCGATTGGTGGATGGTCCAGGTCGCGGCGACGCGGATCGCCACGCGATGAGCTTCCGTGAGTGGATTCCCGCGCTCGAGATCGCGCCAGACCTCCGCCGCGGTCGCATAGACATAGGCGCGCGCGGCGCGCAGGCTCGCCTCGGTGCGGCCGATCAATCCCTGCACCGCATTGTTCTCGCGCATGGCTTTCAACCCTTGCGGCGTCTTGCCGCGCGAAAGCTCGATCGCCGCATCCAGCGTGGCGCGCGCGACGCCGAGCGCGGTCGCGGCAAAGCCCATGCCGAATACCATGTTGGTCGAGAGCCGGTACAGCGGGCCCTGTTCGCGCAGCGCCGAAGGATCGTCGCGTAGCACCGCGAATTTCTCCGGGATGAAGAGATTCTCCACCGAATAGGAATCGGTGCCGGTGCCCTTCAGTCCGATCACGTCCCAGGCGTCGTACATCGTGGCGCTCGCCGCCGGAAACAGGATGGTGCGGATTTCCGGCGAGCCGTCCGCCTTCTTGCGTTGCGTGGCGTCCGCATCGACCACGCGCACATGCGCCCCCAGCCAGCTTGCCTGCCGCGAGCCGCTCGCAAAATCCCAGCGTCCATCGGCGAGATAGCCGCCCGGCACCGCCTTCACCTCATGCCCGATCGCGCCCCAGGCCAGAATGCCCGGCGCGACGTTGAAGATCTCGTTCGCCGCCTCCGGCTCGAGATAGGCCGCGGTCATCGCACAGACGCTGCATTGTCCGAGGCACCAGGCGGTGGAGGCATCGGCCTTGGCGACCTCCTCCTGCATCTGCATGAACGCTTCCAGCGTCGCCTCGCTGCCGTCGAAGCGTTTTGGCAGCAGCGCGCGATAGAGCCCGTTCTCGATCAGCGCCGATGTCACCGCGCCCGTCAGCCGCCGCGTCCGCTCGATCTCGTCAGCATCGGCCGTGATCAACGGCGCCAGCGCACGCGCCTTGTCGGCGAGATCGAACCCTTCCGGTTTGCTCATGCGTTTCCTCGCTGTTCTTGTTTTGTTGAGCGGGAACGCGATGGTGGCTTATCTGTGGGGAGAGGGCAAGCTAGTCGACCCACCCGCGGCCGTCATTCCGGGATGCGCCGCAAGGCGCAGGCCCGGATCCAAGGCACTGCATGCAGTGGTGGAAAAATGGATTTCCGGGCTCACGGGCCCAAACTTATGGGTGAGTCGACACTCTTGCCAGACAAACTAAGTCACTTAAGGCCGTAATATCTCAAAGCGGCCTCAGTCAGAACATTCGTGGCGACAGCCATTCCCGCTTTCCAAGTGCCGTTTGCGGCTTTGCCGATATTATCTACGATCCATGCCTTCGCCCGAACGCCAAACGGCTCCGTGTTGCTCTCCGGTTTCTCGGAGGCGACGATTTTGGCAAATTCCTGTGCATCCGGCTTCGCGATGCCAGCTTTGACGAGGGCCTTCACGAACGCATCGCCGTCTCCCGCCGAATTATTGAAGGAGAATTGCGCTCCGTCTCCAACATTGGAAATCGAAGTTACGTTGCCGTTGATCACTTGATGGGTAATCTGTGTCACTCTTTCCGGATCCTTTGCGGACTCGTTGGTAGTTGGAGAGCCCAAGCCTATCTCAACAGCGCTAGGAATTGATTTCTCGATTTGAATTGTCAGCTCGAGAATCTTTGTGCGAACTGCATTCTGTATTTCTGTGAGCGCCGCTGCGGAAATCGTTCCGGTCACGCTGTTGCATGCATAATCTTCGTAAACGTTGCCTTGGAGCAAGAGAATCAAGTTTGATGCGTTGATATGGAGACTGCCTCCCGACTCCTTTCCTGACCCTATTAATTCGTCGACCGCAGCAACACTCTGGCGCATTTGAAATGAGTTCCAATGCGGCCCAGCGAATTTCTCGACTAGGTATGACGGTATCGGAGCGTTCTTGATTGCGGACCCAAAAGCGCCACTGAACGTGCCGGTGTACGACACCGGAATTTTCCGATAGTCGGGTAGGTCAACGTGGGGAGGATATCCCTCCGACTCATGTTTGACCCATTCCTCAAGGGTCTCACTGCCTAGCCGCGATGCCAAAAGGCGAAGTTTAAGAAGTATAGGTCCGATTTTCTGACCTTCGACGAGAGAAGCTTGTATCTCTCTCAATAAACTCATCAGCCGCCTCCGAACCCCGCCAAGCGTCAACGCGAATCACGTTACCCAAATGCTAGTCTCTATCCCAACTCAAGGTCGGCTATCGGTTTTCAGCGCGGCAGCAACGACTTCCCTGGAGGTGGGCTTAACCGATTCTGCTGAGCTAAATGTTGGGGGAAACGATAGCAGGAATATTGCGAACAAATCGTGAATATCGTATCGAATTCAACATGCCTTATGATGTCCGCGCTATCGCAAACTTTGTGTTGGACTTAGCCGATCAAAGGGATCGGGCGGTCTCCAATTTGAGCATCAATAAGATCGTTTTTTTCTTGCACGCCTACTTTTTGGCTCGGTTTGGAAAACCGCTAGTTTCGGCAAAGATCGAGGCTTGGGAATACGGCCCAGTATTTCGCGAACTGTACCGCGAATTCAAGCCGTTTGCGGATAGGCCGATCAAAGCGCGAGTTTATCGAATCAATGCTACTACTGGTGAACGAGAACTTTGTGAGTCGGCTTTGCCTGAACATGAACGCGAGTTCTTGGAGGAGCTTGGCCGGAGGTTTGTGTCGTTCTCTGCAAGCTCTCTAGTATCGATGTCGCACGAGCCGGGGGCCCCCTGGGATCAGGTTTGGAATCATAGTTCACGAGTGAACGCTTCAATGCACATCTCGGATGATCTGATCATGAACTGGTACGCTAGAGCGGCGAGGCACTGATGGTCGACTACAATGCTGAGCTAGCGAGGCGTTTCAAAATTCTGCGGAAGCTGGATTTCCCGCCTGCGGGGCCCAATTGGGTTCGCTTTATCTTCGATGACGTGGCGTCCACCGCAAAAGCAATGCTTAGCTTTGCTAAGGGGCAGCCCGCTTTCGGTTATCAAGCCGCTTACCGCGCGATTAGGGACCGTATTGAACTTGGAATTGATCTCAATGCAGCGATCAAGGTCGCGACTGGCAAGGGTGCTCCTGCAGGCTGGACGCAGAACCGGCAATTGGTCGAAGCGTTTTTCGACTATGATGAGAGCCGCAAGTATTCTGCATCAAATCCGATCGAATTCGATAGGGAATTTTTCCGAGTTTCAAGGGATGTAATTGTGCCGATTGCACCACTTTCCATTATTCGAGAGAAGGGAAAGTTCGTGCCGGTTTTTCTCTGCGGGTGGGCTAACAATCCGCTGCTGCCGCTACAGCGGCGTCTGTTGATGACAATCTATGAGGATGCTTTCTTCTCGCTAACGGACTATCAGAATTCGCCGGGTGAGGTGTTGTTCTTTCCGAAGAGCGCGACTCGAAAGCCCGGAGCTGAATATGAAAACGTTCGCGAGTCGGAGCTTTGGCGTCGTGGTGACTACGGCTTGCTATCCAGTGCCGAGCTGAACGAATGCGTCGAGATATTTGTCTTGGCACGAGACAAAGCCAGGCAAGTCCTTCAAAGCGAGATCAATGATCTTCAGAACAAGATGAGAGCCGAGGGCGCAACGCGAGATATGGAAGTTTCAGAGGATCTTTTTACGAAGAAGTAGTTGCTCAGCTATCCACCTTCAGTGCGGCAATGAAAGCTTCCTGCGGGATGTCGACCTTGCCGAACTGCCGCATCTTCTTCTTGCCTTCCTTCTGCTTCTCCAGAAGTTTTCTTTTACGCGTGATGTCGCCTCCGTAGCATTTGGCGGTGACATCCTTGCGCAGCGCGCGAACGGTTTCGCGGGCGACCACCTTGCCGCCGATCGCGGCCTGGATCGGGATCTGGAACATGTGCGGCGGGATCAGTTCCTTCATCTTCTCGACCATGGCGCGGCCACGGCCTTCCGCACGGGTGCGATGCACCAGCATCGACAGCGCATCGACCGGTTCGCCATTGACCAGGATCTGCATCTTGACGAGATCGGCCGGCTTGTAGTCGGTCAAATGATAGTCGAACGAGGCGTAGCCCTTGGAGACCGATTTCAGCCGGTCGTAGAAATCGAACACGACCTCGTTGAGCGGCAGGTCGTATTTCACCATTGCGCGGCTGCCGACATAGGTCAGCTCCTTCTGCGCGCCGCGCCGATCCTGGCACAGCTTCAGCACGCTGCCGAGATATTCGTCCGGCGTCAGGATCGTGGCCTCGATCCATGGCTCGTCGATCTCAGCGATCTTGACCACGTCGGGCATGTCGATGGGATTGTGAATCTCGATCTCGCTGCCGTCGGTGAGCTTCATCTTGTAGATGACGCTCGGCGCGGTCGCGATCAGGTTGAGATCGAACTCGCGCGACAGCCGCTCCTGGATGATCTCCAGGTGCAATAGCCCGAGGAAACCGCAGCGGAAGCCGAAGCCCAGCGCAGCCGAGGTCTCCATTTCGAACGAGAAGCTGGCATCGTTGAGGCGAAGCTTGCCCATCGCCGCGCGCAGAGTTTCGAAATCATCGGCGTCAACCGGGAACAGGCCGCAGAACACCACCGGGATCGCCGGCTTGAAGCCCGGCAGCATTTCCTTCACCGGATTGCGGTCGTCGGTGATGGTGTCGCCGACGCGGGTGTCGGCGACTTCCTTGATAGCGGCGGTGATGAAGCCGATCTCGCCGGGGCCGAGTTCGTCCACCTGCTGCATCTTCGGCGTGAAGAAGCCGACGCGCTCGATGTCATAGGCAGCACCCGTGCCCATCATGCGGATGCGCTGGCCCTTCTTCATCACGCCGTCGACGACGCGGATCAAGACGACCACGCCGAGATAGACGTCGTACCAGCTATCGACCAGCAGCGCCTTCAAGGTGGCGTCCTTGTCGCCCTTCGGCGGCAGCAGGCGGGTGACGATGGCTTCCAGCACATCAGGCACGCCGAGGCCGGTCTTGGCCGAGATCATCACGGCGTCCGAGGCGTCGATGCCGATCACGTCCTCGATCTGCTGCTTGACCTTCTCAGGCTCGGATGCGGGCAGGTCGACCTTGTTCAGGACCGGCACGATCTCGTGGTTGTTGTCGAGCGCCTGGTAGACATTGGCGAGCGTCTGCGCCTCGACGCCCTGGCTGGCGTCGACGACGAGCAGGGAACCTTCGCAGGCCGCCAGCGATCGCGAGACCTCGTAGGCGAAGTCGACATGGCCGGGCGTGTCCATCAGGTTGAAGATGTAATCCTTGCCGTCCTTGGCGCGGTATTTCAGCCGCACCGTCTGCGCCTTGATGGTGATGCCGCGCTCGCGCTCGATATCCATGGAATCGAGCACCTGTTCCTTGCCCGCCATCTCGCGGTCCGACAGCCCGCCGGTCATCTGGATCAGGCGGTCGGCCAGCGTCGATTTTCCATGGTCGATATGGGCGACAATGGAGAAGTTGCGGATGTTCGGAATAGGGACGGTCGTCATGGGGCGCGAGATAGCATTCGCACCCCAAAGCAGCAACCATATTGCGGTATTTTGAGACGGTTTTCACCTCTCCCGCTTGCGGGCCTCATGGTTCGAGACGCGCCGTCAGCGGCGCTCCTCACCATGAGGGTCCAAGATTCCGCCGCGAAATTAGACCTCATCCTGAGGAGCCCGCCAACGGCGGGCGTCTCGAAGGATGGGCCGCGACGGGACCGCCCACCAAATTCTCTTTCATATGCGATAGCCCCTGCCCGCAGGCGGGGAGCGGGAGTGCAGCATCGTTCCCTCACGCCAAGCTGATTTCATTCGCCCGAAAAACAGGCTACGCAGGCACCATGCCTACTGCATCAACCCTGCCCGTTGCGGCGCGCACACGCCGGAAATTCTCGATCTCGCGCCTGGCGGCGTGGCTGGTGGCGCGCGCAACCGATCCCGTCAACGGGTTATGGTTCGTCACCGGCTTTGCGCTTGCCCATGCCGTGCTGTGGACGCTGATCCTGGTCAATCTGAAGTCCGCCCAGGACATCCATATGGATGTCGCGGAGGCCTTTGCCTGGGGCCAGAAATTCCAGCTCGGCTATGGCAAGCATCCGCCGTTGTCGGGCTGGGTCGCCGGCCTCTGGTTCCGCATCTTCCCCGTGACGGATTGGGCGACCTATGCGCTGGCGATGGCGGTCATCGCCGTGAGCCTCGTCGTCTGCTGGCTGATCGCGCTGCGTGTCGTCGACCGCCGGCGCGCCTTCTTCGTCGTGGTGATGCTCGCGCTCTACCCGATCTTCAACTTCAAGGGCTACAAGTACAACGCGGACCTGCTGCAGCTTGCGACCCTGCCGCCGGTCGTGCTGGCCTATCTCTACGCGTTCGAGAAACGCACCGTCATTTCGGGCATCTGGCTCGGCCTTGCCGGCGCGCTGGCGCTGATGACCAAATATTGGGTGCTGACCATGATCGGCGCCATCGGGCTTGCGGCGCTGATCCATCCCGAGCGCATGCGCTTCCTTGCCTCGCCGGCGCCGTGGGTTGCGATCGCAACGCTGATCGTGGCGATGATCCCACATATCGTCTGGCTGAGCGAGGTCCATTTCGCGCCGCTGACCTATGCCGGCGATGTCTATAGCATCGACAATCGCGCGGTCAGTCTGTACCTCGTGAACGGCTATATCGGCCACAATCTCGGACTGCTCGCCGCCTGCATCGTGCTGGCAGCGCTCGCGCTCGGCTGGAGCGCGCTGGTGCGGCGGCCGTCGACCTTGTTCATGCGGAACTGGTCGCGCGGGCCGAATCCCGGCGTGAATTTCTCGCAGGCGCTCAATGTCTGGATCATCCAGATCATCGTCGCGATCGGC
Source organism: Bradyrhizobium cenepequi (assembly GCF_020329485.1). Taxonomy (GTDB): domain Bacteria; phylum Pseudomonadota; class Alphaproteobacteria; order Rhizobiales; family Xanthobacteraceae; genus Bradyrhizobium; species Bradyrhizobium cenepequi. Next base: position 1,196 of record NZ_JAGKJI010000076.1, on the reverse strand, counting down.
CCGCCGCTCGGCGCGCTGTTCTTCGAAATCTACATCAAGACCGACTGGGGCATCTCGCTGTTCTTCCTGACGCCACTGGCGCTGGTCGCGATACCCTGGCTGCGGATCCCCAGGATGGCGCTGTTTCGGATCAGCGCGATCTGGCTCGTGATCAGCATCGTCACGCTGTTTGCTTCGCCGACCATCGCCGAACGCGAGCTCGCGGCCAATCCGAACGGTGTCGCGCAATACGCCGCCCGCGCCGAGCTCGCGCGCGACCTCACCGAGACCTGGCACCGCAAAGCCGCCTCGCGCTGGGTCGTGGTGGCGGGCACCACGGAGGTGATCATGCCGCTGGTGTTCTACAGCCCCGATCATCCGGCACCGTTCACGCCGGGCGAGATTTGGAGCAATGGACTCACCACTGAGGCGGAAGCCAAGCGCCTCGGCTTCATCGGCGTGTTCGATCCCAATGACGGGCGCTTGCCGGCGTTCGAGGACTGGATCGACAAGAACGCGCCGCACGCCGAGCGCCTGATCATGACCACACGCCGCTTCGTCCACGGCCATCCCGGCCCCGCGGTGAGCTGGAAAGTCTACATCGCGCCGCCTGCGCCGTGATCGCTGGGAGTACCGACCTCATCCCGAGGAGCCGCGCAAGCGGCGTCTCGAGGGATGACCACGGGCACCTCACTCTCCGTCATTCCGGGGCGCGCAAAGCGCGAGCCCGGAATCCATTTTGCCGCGTGCTCTGTGGTTGAATGGATTCCGGGCTCGTCCTTCGGACGCCCGGAATGACGGCGGAGAAAAATTCGCTAGCAATTCCAACGTGATTTGCTCGGTCCAGCCCTCGCGCGAAAAATATTCCGCTTCCGTCGTCGGGCAAATCAGTGATTTAACTCCGCGCGTCTCACCGCAGATGAGGGGCGGCTCGCGATCGTCACGAACGTTGCGGTGAGATGCGGTGGACGCGGGTGTTGCGACTGACGAGCGTGACTATCCGTGGACGGCGAAGTCGTGTGGTTCTGGCGCCCCGACGCTGGCGCTAAGTTTTTTGCGCGAACAAGTTTGCGCGAGAGGCGACGGTGGCAAGAAAGCCCGGTCACCGGGAAGAGCACGAAGTAAGCCGTAAACCACTGCGCAGGGAAAGCCGGTGTTGCTCCGGTTGACCTGTGGTCCTACCCCCGTGCTTTTTGTTGCACGGGGCCCACGGGTGC
>NZ_JAGKJI010000075.1 GCF_020329485.1 Bradyrhizobium cenepequi | reverse complement strand
TCGGACAGTCCATACCATTGCTGCAGCAGCAGCGCCTTGAACATCACCAGCCGCGGGTAGGGCGGCGCGCCACGCTCCGGTTCCGGAAGGCCGCGCAGCACAAGCTCCACAGCCGCCCAATCGACCAGCTCGCCGATCCGCTTCAACGCTGGATTGCCTTTTCCCCGCCGCGATACCAGCGCATCTGCGAAGCTCGGTTGTCCAACCCGCCGATATGTCACTCCAGCCCCCTCTCCGATCCTCTCTTAGAGAATCGCAGATTCGCCCATTATGCAAAGCTCTCGCTTGCGGGAGAGGGCTGGGGTGAGGGTGTCTCCACGATGGGACTTTCCGTGTGGAGAGAACCCTCACCCGGATCGCATCTTACGATGCGATCCGACCTCTCCCGCAAGCGGGAGAGGTTTAAGAGAGATCACGCCTTGTCCGCGACGACGACGAGACCAGGTACAGGAGCGTTGTCCTCGTTGCGGGCGGAGAGGTCTTCGAGCCGCGACAATTGAAGGCCCGCGGCCGCGACAGCGTCGCGCACATGAGCCGCGGCATGGGCATAGCGCAGTCCCTCGCCGATCACGACGCCCTCGCCGTCATGGGTCTCAGTTGTGAACGCGAACAGGCCGCCGACCGCCAGGACGCGCTCGGCCTCGGCAAGCACCGGCGCGAGCTCAGCAACGTAGACCATCGCGTCGGCGGCAACAATGAGATCGGCCGAAGCATCAGGCTTGCGGCGCAAGCCCTGCAGCAAGTCGTCGACCTCGAGCTCCGCATAGAGCCTGGTCCCACGCGCTTTCTCGATCATCCGCGGCGATAGGTCGATCCCGATGAACGAATCGACGCTCGCGCCAAAGGCAGCGGCCGCAAGGCCCGTGCCGCAGCCGAGGTCGATCGCCCGCTTGAAGCAGGCCGGTTTCCTGGCCGCCGCGCGGACCGACCGCACCGCCTTGAACAACAACGCTGGCCCGCGATAACCGAGATCGCCGACCAGCGACGCTTCGAACCGCGGCGCGTATTGATTGAACAGCGTCCGCACGTAGCCTGCCGGCATCGACGAGATCGCTTCGGCGCCAAGCCGCATCAAGCGCAGCCCGGCGCCGTGACGATCCTCGGGATCCGCCGCGCGCGCTTTGCGGTATGCCGCGACGGCCGCATCGCGATCGCCGAGCTTGTGGCGGATTTCACCAAGCGTGAACCAGGCGGTAGCAAATTTCGGCGCGAGCTCCACCGCCTGCTCGAGCAAATCGGCGGCGGCAGCGAGATCGCCCTTCAGTTGCAGGTCGCGGGCGAATTCATAGCGGCGGTCGGCAACGAGATCACCGGACGACAGGAAAAGGCGCGCGGGCATTGCTTGGGGAACCAGATCCGTCATTGCCGGGCTCCCGGCAATCCATCAAAGAAAAAATCTTTAGAGGGATGGATGCATGGGTCAAGCCCGCGCATGACGGCTAAAAACGGGGCTAAGCCGGCTTATATATTCCGGATGCGCCCCCAGGACATCCTGCTGCCAGTTGCCGCCGGTCTCTGCTGCAAGCCGGGCGGCTTCCATATCGATCCGGTCCGCCCGGTCGAGCGCGCGGTCATCACCCATGGCCATTCCGACCATGCACGGGCCGGCCACGGCGCGGTGCTGGCGACGCAAGAGACGCTCGACATGATGCGGCTGCGCTATGGCGATGGCTTTGCCGGAAGCACACAGGCCATCCGCTATGGCGAGGAGATCAGGCTTGGCGATGTCACAGTGAAATTCCATCCCGCAGGCCACGTGCTGGGCTCGGCGCAGATCGCGGTGAGTTGCCAGGATCTCTGCATCGTCGCCTCCGGCGACTACAAAGATGCGGGGGATCCGACCTGCGCGCCATTCGAGCTCGTGCCCTGCGACGTCTTCATCACGGAGGCGACGTTCGGCCTGCCGGTGTTCCGGCACGGCAATGCGGCGGACGAGGTGAAGAAGCTGTTGGCATCGGTGGCGCTGTTTCCGGAGCGCGCGCATCTGGTCGGGGCGTACTCGCTCGGCAAGGCGCAGCGCGTGATCGCGCTGCTGCGCGAGGCCGGCTATGACGCGCCGATCTACCTGCATGGCGCGATGGAGAAGATCACACGCTATTACGAGAGCCGGGGGAGCGCGCTCGGTGATCTCCGCGCCGTCCGCGGCATGAAGAAGGCCGAGCTTGCCGGCACCATCACGCTGGCGCCGCCGACGGCGACCTCCGACATCTGGACGCGGCGCTTTCCCGACCCGGTCACTGCGTTTGCCTCGGGCTGGATGCGGGTGCGCGCTCGCGCGCGGCAGCGCGGCGTCGAGCTGCCGTTGGTGATATCAGACCACGCCGACTGGGACGGGCTGACCGCGACGATCGGCGCAACCGGCGCCGGCGAGGTCTGGGTGACGCACGGCCAGGAAGACGCGCTGGTGCATTGGTGCAGGTCACGCGGGCTTGCCGCGCGGCCGCTCGATCTCGTCGGCTATGGCGACGAGGAGGAGACCGAGGTCGTGATCGAAGGCGAGGAAAGCGGGGCATGAACCGTTTCGCCGAACTATTGGACCGCCTCGCCTACGAGCCCGGCCGCAACAACAAGCTGAAACTGCTGACGGCCTATTTGCGCGATACCGAGGATCCCGATCGCGGCTATGCGCTGGCGGCGCTCACCGGCGCGCTGTCGTTCAAGCACGCCAAGCCCGGCCTGATCCGCGACCTGATCATGGAGCGCACCGACCCGGTGTTGTTCGGGCTCTCCTATGATTACGTCGGCGACCTCTCCGAGACGGTGGCGCTGATGTGGCCGAAGCATTCAGTCAATCATGACGAGTCTTTTCGGGGCTACCCCCCTCCCCAGCCCTCCCCCACAAGGGGGGAGGGAGCGCAGCGAAATTCTGCGCAACCATCTCGCACCAATCATGCCGCCGCAGCCTCGGCTCTCTCCGCTCCCTCCCCCCTTGTGGGGGAGGGACAGGGAGGGGGGTACCGCAGGCTCAATTCTCAACATGAATCTCGACCTCGCAACCTGCACAACAATCCCCCTCCGCCGACGCTGACCGAGGTCGTCACCCGATTGCGCACGCTCGGCAAGACCGAACTGCCGGCGCAGCTTGCGCGCTGGCTGGACGAGCTGGATGAGACCGGGCGCTGGGCGCTGCTAAAACTTGTCACCGGCGCGATGCGGATCGGGATTTCGGCGCGGCTGGCGAAAACCGCGGCTGCGGCCCTTGGCGACAAGGACCCACACGAGATCGAATTGATGTGGCCGGGGCTGGCGCCGCCCTATCTCGATCTGTTCGGCTGGCTGGAGGGCCGTGCGGAAAAACCTATCAACCGCGAGCCGGCGCCGTTCCGCCCGGTGATGCTGGCGCATGCGATCGAAGATGCGGATTTCGCGGGTCTCGATCCGGCCGATTTCATCGCCGAATGGAAATGGGACGGCATCCGCGTACAGGCGGTCTCAGGCCGCGACGAGCGCGGAAACCTGCAAGTGCGGCTCTATTCGCGGAGCGGCGAGGACATCACCAAGAGCTTTCCGGACCTGTTGCCGTCGCTGCATCTGCCCGGCGCGATCGACGGCGAGCTGCTCGTGCTGCGCGACGGACGGGTGCAGACCTTCAACGTGCTGCAGCAGCGGCTGAACCGCAAGGTGGTCTCGCCGAAACTGCTGAAGGATTATCCGATCCATCTGCGCGCCTATGACCTGCTTGGCGACGACGAAAACGATCTGCGCGAGCTGCCGTTCGAGGAACGCCGCGCGCATCTTGAAAGCTTCATCAAGAAGCTCGCCGATCCGCGCATCGACCTGTCGCCGACCGTCCCCTTCACCAATTGGGCCGCGCTGACGGCGGCGCGTGCCGATCCCGCCGGCGCCGGCGCGGGGTGGGATGCGGAAGCGGTCGAGGGCGTGATGCTGAAGCGGCGCGATGCGCCCTATCTGCCGGGCCGGCCGAAGGGGCAATGGTGGAAGTGGAAGCGCGATCCGCACATCATCGACGCGGTACTGATGTATGCCCAGCGCGGCCACGGCAAGCGGTCGTCCTACTATTCCGACTACACCTTCGGTGTCTGGACCAATGGCGATGATGGCGACGAACTGGTGCCGGTCGGCAAGGCTTATTTCGGCTTCACCGATGAAGAACTCTTGCAGATCGACCGCTTCGTCCGCCGCAACACCACCGAGAAATTCGGACCCGTCCGCCACGTCGTGCACGAGCCCGATCAGGGCCTGGTGCTGGAAGTCGCCTTCGAGGGACTGGCGCGCTCGACGCGGCACAAATCGGGCGTCGCGATGCGGTTTCCGCGCATCAACCGGCTGCGCTGGGACAAGCCGCCGCGCGAGGCCGACCGGCTCGAGACACTGGCGCGGATGCTGAAGGCCGAGACGCAAGTTCCTTCCCGCGTATGACAGCTATTGACGGCGCACCGCGGGTTCCCCATGTGGTCTGCGGTGCCTATAATGCGCTGGGAATACCCGCGAGGAGACGGCAATGCCGAATGACGTCCGTGACCTGCCGGCCGGCCAGAATGACGGTTTGTACCGCTTTCTCGGCGGCTCGCCGCTGTCGGTCGCCTTCCGGCTGATCCTGTTGTCGATCCTGGTCGGCGTCGTGCTCGCGGCTGTTGGATTCGACCCCTGGAACATCATCCACAGCATCCGCATGCTGTTCCAGCGGTTGTGGGATCTCGGCTTCGACGCCATCAACTGGCTGTGGCGCTACTTCCTGCTCGGCGCCGTGATCGTGATCCCGGTCTGGCTGTTGTCGCGGCTGTTCGGCGCGCCGCGCGGCCGCTAGCTGTTGCGGGCCGAGCGATGCAACTGCGATTTGTCGGCTCTGGTGACGCCTTCGGCTCCGGCGGCCGCTCCAACACCTGCTTCCACGTCACCGGCAACAGCGTCAATTTCCTGATCGATTGCGGCGCGTCCTCGCTGCCGGCCATGAAGCGGCTTGAGATCGTGCGCGATGAGATCGATCTGATCCTGATCACGCATTTCCACGGCGACCACTTCGCCGGCCTGCCGTTTTTCCTGCTCGATGCGCAGTTCTCGCGGCGCAGCCGCCCACTGGTGATCGCCGGGCCTCAGGGCATCGAGACGCGATTGCCGGAGGTGACGGAAACGCTGTTCGAGCATTCGTCGAAGACGAAGCAGCGTTTCGATCTGTCTGTCGTTCCTCTCGTGCCGGAACAGAGCCGAAGCTTCGGCGCGGTGAAGGTGACGCCGTATCCGGTCGTGCACGGCGAATCCGGCGGGCCGTTCCTGGCCTACCGGATCGAGGCCGAGGGCCGCATCATCAGCTACAGCGCCGACACCGAGTGGACGGACGCGCTGGTCCCGGCGGCGAAAAACGCCGACCTGTTCATCGCGGAAGCCTATACCTACGACAAGGTCGTCAAGAACCACCTCAGCCTGAAGACGCTGGAGGCGCATCTGCCCGAGATCGGCGCCAAGCGGCTGGTGCTGACCCATATGAGCGACGACATGCTCGCGCGCGTGGAAGAGCTGCCTTACGTCGCCGCCAGCGACGGCATGGTGGTGGTGTTCTAAGGAGATGCACGCGCCTCTCACCAAGGTCACCAGCAAGCAGGTGTTCGCCATCGCAGGTCCCGCGATGATTGCGAACCTGACGACGCCGCTGATCGGGATCGTCTCGACCACCGCGATCGGACGGCTCAACGATGCGGCGCTGCTCGGCGGCGTCGCGATGGCCTCGGTGCTGTTCGACTGCATGTTCTGGCTGTTCGCCTTCCTGCGCATGGGCACGGTTGCCTTCACCGCGCAGTCGCTCGGCGCCGGCGAGACGCAGGAACTGCGTGCAATTTTGGTGCGAGGCTTCATTGTCGCGGCTGTCATCGGCGCAGCGCTGATCGCGCTGCAACTGCCGCTGGCTGCGATCCTGCTCGGCGCGATGGGCGGCAGCGAGGGCGTCACATCAGCCGCAAAGACCTATTTCCTGATCCGCATCTGGTCGGCGCCGCTCGCGCTCGCCAATTACGTCGTGCTCGGCTGGCTGATCGGCCAGGCGCGGGCGGCGCTGGCGCTCTCGACGCAGATCGCGATCAACGTCACCAACATGGCGGCGACGATGCTGCTGGTGCTGGTGTTCGATCTCGGCATCGCCGGCGCGGCGACCGCCGCGGTGATCGCGGAAGCGGCCGGGCTTGTGCTCGGCATCCTGATCGCGCGTCATCTCACCGGCGGCAAGCTCGAGATTCCGCCGGGCACGCTGTTTGCGCGCGCAAAACTGATGCGGATGCTTGCGGTCAACCGCGACATCATGATCCGCACAGCTGCGCTGATCACGGCGTTCCTGTTCTTCACCGCGCAAGGCGCCCGCGCCGGCGACGTCACGCTGGCGGCGAATGCGGTGCTCAACAATTTCCTGCTGGTCAGCGCCTTCTTCCTCGACGGCCTCGCCAATGCCGCCGAGCAGCTCTGCGGCCGCGCCTATGGCGCGCGCGACCGCTATGCGTTTGCCGGCGCGGTGCGGCTGGTTCTGGTCTGGGGCTTTGCATTCGCGCTGGCCGTGATGGCCGCGTTCGCCCTGTTCGGGCCGGCGCTGATCGACGTGATGACAGCGAGCACCGAGGTGCGGCAGGCGGCACGCGCGTTCCTGCTGTTCGTGATCCTGTCGCCGCTGCTGGCGGTGTTCGCCTTTGCCTATGACGGCGTCTATATCGGCGCGACCTGGGCGCGCGACATGCGCAACCTGATGGTGCTGTCGCTCGTGATCTTCCTCGCCGCCTGGTTCCTGCTGCGTCCGTTCGGCAATGCCGGGCTGTGGACCGCGCTGCTGGTGCATTACGCCGCTCGCGGTGGACTGGAAGCGCTGCGCTATCCGGCGCTGTTCAGGGCGTCGTTCAGAACCTGAAGGCTCTTCCTTCTCGCTGCGTGCGGCGCAAGCGGGAGAGGGAGCCCCATCTTACGCGCGGCGCTGGCCGCGCATCCACAACGCAAACGCGATCAGCACCGCTGCGGCAAGCGTGAACCAGGTGATGGCGTATTGCATGTGGTCGTCCTTGAGATTGACCTTCAGCGGTCCCGGCTTGGGAATGCCGCTGTCGGGCACGGGGGACTCCAGATCGATGTAGAAGGGCGCGATCGACTTGCCCTCGCCCCAGCCGAGCGCGGTGGCCATCGCGAGATGATTGCGGACGAACCACAGGCGCTTTGCCGGATTTTCCTTCGGCGTCAGTGGGCCGGCGCTTTCAGGGAAACGGAGATAGCCGGTCAGCTTGACCGGTTCACCCGTGACCAGCGGAGCGACCGCGCGGTCCTGCTGGCCACGATCCTGCATCGTGTTCTGCACAAAACCGGCATTGACCGCGACGATCTCGCCGCTTTCCAGGCGGGCCGGGAGAAACGCCCAGGTGCCGGGACCGGAAATATCGTCGCGCACCGCGGAGCCGGAGCTGAACACCATCGCATCCGGCAGCTTCGCGTAGGTCGCCGTCAGCGTGACGCGACGGAATTCGTCGCTGACCGGACGCAGCGCGCCCCATTGCGAAGGCTGCGGCATCGCTTCGGGCGCCGTCGCCAGGCGCTCGTTGAGGGCCGCGATCAGCGCATGCTTCTCGACCCGACGCTGCAATTGCCAGACGCCGAGGCCCGTGAACACCACCACCAGGATCAACGTGAAAATGCCGAAGCCGGCGGCACCGCGCCGTTGCGAGGATGGCGCAGTCATTTCTGCTCGCGCTTGATCAGCCGGCCCTCTGCCGCCTTGTGGTGGAACTGGAGTGCGATCAGAAGCGATTTCATCGAACGCAGCGGCAGCAGGGTGGTGACAATGATCAACGGCAGCCAGAGCACCGCATGCACCCAGAACGGCGGCTGGTACTTGACCTCCACGATCAGGGCGCAGGCGACGACAATCGCGCCGGCCAGCATGATGATGAAGATCGCCGGCCCGTCACCGGAATCGATGAAGGCATAGTCCAGGCCGCAACTCTCGCAGCGCGGAGCGAGCGTGAGAAAGCCCGCATAGAGCTTGCCCTTGCCGCAGCGCGGACAGCGGCAGGCAATGCCGCGGAGCGCGCTCTCGGTGACCGTCGGGGGAGTATCGGTAGGCATCGGCTGTTCGAACTTCGCTTCCAGAAATCAAAAGGGCGGCCCCTTGGCCGCCCCCTTGTAGCACGTCGCTGCGGGTTAATGCGCAGCGTGCGCCATGGTTTCGGCGCCGCGGCCCCACACGTAGATGCAGATGAACAGGAACAGCCAGACCACGTCGACGAAGTGCCAGTACCAGGCGGCGAACTCGAAGCCGAGGTGCTGCTTCGGCGTGAAGTGACCGGCATAGGCGCGGAACAGGCAGACCAGCAGGAAAATGGTGCCGATGATCACGTGAGCGCCGTGGAAGCCGGTCGCCATGAAGAAGACGGAGCCGTAGACGTTGCCGCCGAACGAGAACGCCGCATGGGCGTATTCATAGGCCTGCACGCAGGTGAAGGCAGCGCCAAGCAGCACGGTCAGGATCAGGCCGTATTTGAGGCCCTGGCGGTCGTTCTCGAGCAGCGCATGGTGCGCCCAGGTCACCGTGGTGCCGGAGGTGAGCAGCAGCAGCGTGTTGAGCAGCGGCAGGTGCCAGGGATCGAAGGTCTCGATGCCGTGCGGCGGCCAGGTGCCAGACACCGCGCAGGCGCCCATCTGCGTGCCCGCGCCGCAGCCGAAGATCGCGTCGCGGGCGGCATGGACCGGATCGGCCGGGAACAGCGCGGCGTTGAAGAATGCCCAGAACCAGGCGACGAAGAACATCACCTCGGAGGCGATGAACAGGATCATGCCATAGCGGTGGTGCAGCTGCACCACGCGGGTGTGGTCGCCCTTGTACTGGGCCTCGCGGATCACATCGCCCCACCAACTCGCCATGGTGTAGAGCACGCCGATCACGCCGATGCCGAACACGATCGGCGCGCCCGTGAACATGTGGTGCATCCAGCCGACGGCGCCGAAGCACATGATGAAGGCTGAGATCGAGCCGACCACCGGCCAGGGGCTCGGATCGACGAGGTGGTAATCGTGATGCTTGACGTGCGCCTCAGCCATTGCAGTCTCTCCCATCGCGTGCCGTCAGGCACGTATTCGTCTCAGAAATTCAAAGATTGCCCTTACGCTTGTCTGACCCACCGGAAGCCACCGGCTTCGGGACCGGATCGCGCACGGAATAGAAAGTGTAGGACAGGGTGATCGATTTCAGGCTGTCGTTCTCGTGGTCGGCCGCCAGCGCCGGATCGACATAGAACACGACAGGCATCTCGCGTGTCTCGCCCGGCGCCATAGTCTGCTCGGTGAAGCAGAAGCAGTTGATCTTCTGGAAATAGCTCCCGACCGTCAGCGGCGCGACGTTATAGGCCGCCTGACCCGTCGTGGTCCGCGCCGACTGGTTGGTCACGGTGTAAAGGACGGTTACGACTTCGCCGATCCGGACCTCGATCTCGCTCTGCTCAGGCTCGAACTTCCAGGGCAGGCCCGGCGCGACATTGGCATCGAAGCGAACCTCGATCTTGCGCGCGAGCGGCCCCTTCTCCGGCGCCGAGGTCGCGACCTGGGTGGTGCCGTTGAAGCCGGTGGTGCGGCAGAACCAGTTGTAGAACGGCACGGCCGCATAGGACGCGCCGACCATCAGCACGACGACCAGGCCACAGATCGAGGCAACCATCGCGTCACGCGTCAGCGTGCGGCGCGACGCCTTTTGGCTCGGGCCGGGCTGCCTGGGCGTGGTCGTCTCTTGCGCCATCTCGATCACATCTCAGATCGGCCGCACCAGGACGGCCGGGCCCTTGACCAGGGTGACCGCGAAGAACAGCACGACCAGCACGCCGAGCGCGAGCGCAATAGCGATCGAGCGCTGGCGGCGGCTTTTGAGCTGCGCCTCGGTAAGGACAATCCCTTCTGGCTCGCGTTTGTCATCCATTGCGTGCCCATGCGCTCCCTACGCGCCCCATGATGCAACAGTGCGGAAGGCAACCTCGATCAGCAAAGTCGCGAACAGCGCGAACAGATAAAGGATGGAGAAAGCAAACAGCTTGCGGCAGGCGCGGTTTGCTTCGACGCGCTCGCGGCGGCGATAGACGTCGACCGCAAGCCACAGCATGCCCGCCCCGAGCAGAAGCGAGGCGACACCATAGACCGCATCGAAATAACCGAGAGGCCACGGTGCCACCGCGATCGCAACGAGCACGATCGTGTAGAGCAGGATCTGCAGCCGTGTCGCGTCGGGACCAGCGACCACCGGCAGCATCGGCACGCCGGCGCGGGCGTAGTCGTCGCTGCGGAACAGCGCCAGCGCCCAGAAATGCGGCGGGGTCCAGAAGAAGATGATCAGGAACAACAGCACGGGCTCAACCGACAACGAGCCGGTTGCGGCGGCCCAGGCCACCACCGGCGGCAGCGCGCCGGCCGCACCGCCGATCACGATGTTCTGCGCGGTCCAGCGCTTCAGCCACATCGTGTAGATCACGACATAGAAGAAGATCGTGAAGGCCAGTAGCGCGCCCGCGAGCAGGTTGACAAGGATGCCGAGCGTGATCACCGAGAAGAACGCCAGCGTCAGGCCGAAGGCGGTGGCTTCTCCACTTGTGATGCGGCCGCGCGGGATCGGCCGGTTGGCGGTGCGGGTCATCAGCGCGTCGATGTCGCCTTCATAGGCCATGTTCAGCGCGCCGGAGGCACCAGCGCCAACCGCGATGCAGAGGATCGAGGTGAAGGCCAGCACCGGATGGACGTGCCCCGGCGCGATCATCAGGCCGACCAGCGCGGTGAAGATCACCAGCGACATCACCCGCGGCTTCAAGAGCGCGATGTAGTCGCCGACCTCAGCCTCGGAAATCCGGGGGCCAAGGTCGATGGCGTTGTGGTCGACAACCGACACGATAATCTCGTTCCCTTAAAGCAAACTAGAGAGCGCGACGCGCCCGTGAAGGGCGCGCCGCTGTTTCTTGACTACTGCACGCGCGGCAGCACTTCGAACTGGTGGAAGGGCGGCGGCGAGGACAGCGTCCATTCCAGCGTCGTGGCGCCGGCGCCCCACGGGTTGGCAGCCGCCTGCTCCTTGCGGACGAAGGCGTCGATCACGCCGTAGATGAAGATCAACACGCCGAAGCCCGAGATATAGGAGCCGAGCGAGGAGACCAGGTTCCAGCCCGCGAACGCGTCCGGATAGTCGACGTAGCGGCGCGGCATGCCGGAAAGACCGAGGAAGTGCTGCGGGAAGAACACCAGGTTCACGCCGATGAAGGTGAACCAGAAGTGCAGCTTGCCGATGGTCTCGTTGTACATGTAGCCGAACATCTTCGGGAACCAGTAGTACCAGCCAGCGAAGATCGCGAACACGGCGCCGAGCGACAGCACGTAGTGGAAGTGCGCCACCACGTAATAGGTGTCCTGCAGCACGCGGTCGACGCCGGCGTTCGCCAGCACGACGCCGGTGACGCCGCCGACCGTGAACAGGAAGATGAATCCGATCGCCCAGATCATCGGCGTCTTGAACTCGATCGAGCCGCCCCACATCGTGGCGATCCACGAGAAGATCTTCACGCCGGTCGGCACCGCGATCACCATGGTGGCGGCGACGAAATAGGCCTGCGTCGCCGACGACATGCCGACCGTGTACATGTGGTGCGCCCACACCACGAAGCCGATGCCGCCGATCGCAACCATCGCATAGGCCATGCCGAGATAGCCGAACACCGGCTTGCGCGAGAAGGTCGAGACGATCTGGCTGATCATGCCGAAGCCGGGCAGGATCAGGATGTACACTTCGGGGTGGCCGAAGAACCAGAACAGGTGCTGGAACAGCACTGGATCGCCGCCGGCATCGGGAGCGAAGAAGGCGGTACCGAAGTTACGGTCGGTGAGCAGCATGGTGATGGCGCCGGCGAGCACCGGCAGCGCCAGCAAGAGCAGGAACACCGTCACCAGGATCGACCACACGAACAGCGGCATCTTGTGCAGCGTCATGCCCGGCGCGCGCATGTTGAAGATGGTGGTGATGAAGTTGATCGCGCCCAGGATCGAGGAGGCACCGGCGAGGTGCAGCGACAGGATCGCGAAGTCGACCGCCGGCCCCGGATGGCCCGAGGTCGATAGCGGCGCGTACATCGTCCAGCCGGCGCCGACGCCGTTGGCGCCCGGCTCGCCCTCGACGAAGGTCGAGATCAAGAGCAGCGCGAACGAGGCCGGCAACAGCCAGAACGAGATGTTGTTCATGCGCGGGAACGCCATGTCGGGCGCGCCGATCATCAACGGCACGAACCAGTTGCCGAACCCGCCGATCATCGCCGGCATGACCATGAAGAAGATCATGATCAGGCCGTGCGAGGTCACGAACACGTTGTAGGTGTGGGACTCGTGGAAGATCTGCACGCCCGGATACATCAGCTCGGCGCGGATCGCGATCGACATCGCGCCACCGATGATGCCCGCAATGACCGCGAAGATAAGGTACATCGTGCCGATGTCCTTATGGTTCGTGGAGTAGAGATAGCGGCGCCATCCGGTCGGATGAGCGTGATCATGGGCGTGATCGTCGTGTGTCGTTGCACCTGTTGCCATGTCTCAGATCCTTAAGAAGTCCCTCTGGACCTTTGCGGTCCTGTCGCCCTTGTTCCGATGTGCGAAGCCCGCCGCTCGGGCTTGCAGCCTACTGCGCCGCCTGACCAACAGAGGCGTATGAATTCGCCGGGTTGCTGGCAAATTTCTTCTTCGCGGCGTCTACCCAGTTCGCGAATTCCTGATCGTCCACCACCCGCACCGCGATCGGCATGAATGCATGGTCCTTGCCGCACAGCTCCGAGCACTGACCGTAATACATGCCGGTCTTGGTGGCCTTGAACCAGGTCTCGTTCAGGCGGCCGGGGATCGAGTCGATCTTGATGCCGAAGGCCGGCACCGCAAATGAGTGGATAACGTCCGCGCCGGTGGTCTGGATCCGGATCACCTTGTTGACCGGCACCACCATCTCATTGTCGACGCCGAGCAGCCGCGGCTGCTTGTCCTGGGCAAGCAGCGAGTCGAACTCGAACTTGCCGTTATCCGGATAGGCGTAAGACCAGTACCACTGCTTGCCCGTGACCTTCACGGTCAGGTCCGCCTTCGGCACGTCGAGCTGCAGGAACAGGAGGCGGAACGACGGCACCGCGATGCAGACCAGGATCAGCACCGGAACCAGTGTCCAGGCAACCTCGATCATCGTGTTGTGCGTGGTCCTGGAGGGGACCGGATTGGCGCGCGCATTGAACTTCATCACCACGATGACCAGCAGCGCCAGCACGAACAGGGTGATCAGCGTGATGATCACCAGCAGGAAGTTATGAAACCAGACGATGTTCTCCATCACCGGGGAGCCTGCCTGCTGCAGCGTGGCTTCCCACGGCGCCGGCTGCCCCAATTCGGCGAATGCCGTCCCGCTGGTCGCGAGCGCCACGCCCGCCACCGCGCCCCCCAGCAACCGCCGGCCCATCAGGCCCATCGACATCCTCATGCCGTTCGCGCTCCCTATGATTTATCCCCAAGCATCCCCGCCAGATGGCAAAGATGCCGCACGATCCGCCCTGACAAACGGCCTGCCGGACGCACCTTCGGAAAGTACGGGGCCAGATCGTTAGAACGCGTCGAAATCCAGCTTCTCAAACCATAATTCGCAGGCGGTCGCAATGCAGTAGTAGCGCCCCGAGCCATGCGCGACCGGCTAATCCCGTGATGTGACATTTTCTCGATAAATCAGGCAATAGCGCCCACGCCTGAGAGGCCACGCCGCTTGACAGGGCGGTTGCTGGATGTACCCACAGGCTGGGCGCTCCGCAGGAACCTGATTCGCGCGTAGACCCCACCACGGCGCGAGATTTGCTTGGGGATCGCCTTCAAGGCGCCGTCATTGCGGTATCAGTCGTTTTGCGTGCCGCCGGCTGCCGGGCCATGCACCGGCTCTCGGCCGGGAAACCAATCCGGCATGGCCGGATATCAAAGGATCGGATGGGCGCTTTGAGACATCACAGTGGACGTAGCTGGAGTGCCGCCAGCTGGCTGGGCGGCCTGCTGGCGCTCACGTTCATGTTGGGCCTGATTCAGGCGGCCCATGCCCAGGGTGCGGTGCGCTCCGTCCATGGCGACTGGCAGATCCGCTGCGACACCCCGCCGGGCGCCCAGAGCGAGCAATGCGCGCTGATCCAGAGCGTGGTCGCCGAAGACCGTTCCAACGCCGGCCTGACCGTGATCGTGCTGAAGACCGCCGACCAGAAGAGCCGCCTGATGCGGGTGGTTGCGCCGCTTGGCGTCCTGCTGCCCTCCGGACTCGGCCTGAAGCTCGACAACCAGGACGTCGGCCGCGCCGGCTTCGTCCGCTGCCTGCCCAACGGCTGCGTCGCCGAGGTCGTGATGGACGACAAACTGCTCGGCCAGCTCAGGAACGCCAAGACCGCGACGTTCATCATCTTTGAGACGCCCGAAGAGGGCATCGGCTTTCCGCTCAGCCTGAACGGATTAGCGGAGGGGTATGACAAGTTGCCGTGAAGCAGCCTCTCCCGAATTGCTGCAACAACGCCTATCTTCATGACTGTCCCGGCCAAGCCAAACATGAACGGGATGTAATTGCGTTGAATTCGGAGTCGTCATGACCAGTCCCGCCACAACCTCCCTGCTCGACCGCGCCAATCTCGACCGCGATGCCGTACGCCGCGAGGTCGCGCGGGGCTTGCAAGGGGCGGATGACGGCGAATTGTTCCTGGAATTCGGGCAGACCGAGGCCCTGGTGTTCGACAATGGGCGGCTGAAGCAGGCGACCTACGACACCAGCCAGGGGTTCGGCCTGCGCGCCGTGAAGGACGACGCGGTCGGCTACGCGCATTCCTCCGACGTCTCACTGCCGGCGCTGATTCGCGCCGCAGATGCGGTCCATGCGGTGCGCGGCAGCTATTCCGGCAGCTTCGCCGCGGCACCTGCGCACACGAATGTGAAGCTGTATGGCGACGAGAACCCGCTGGATGCCCCGGGTTTCGAGGCCAAGGTCAAGCTGCTCGGCGAGATCGACGCCTATGTCCGCGACAAGGACCCGCGGGTGCGGCAGGTTTCCGCGAGCCTGACCGCGAGCTGGCAGGTGGTGGAGATCGTCCGGCCGGACGGCGAGAGCTATCGCGACATCCGCCCGTTGGTGCGGGTCAACATTTCCGTGGTCGCGGGCCAGGGCGACCGGCAGGAGAGCGGCAGCAAGGGTCATGGCGGCCGCGAAGGTTACGCCCGTTTCATCGAGACCAAGGCCTGGCGCGAGGCCGCCGACGGCGCGCTGCGCGAGGCGCTGGTCAACCTGGAATCGGTGCCGGCGCCGGCCGGCGAGATGGACGTGGTGCTGGGCGCCGGCTGGCCGGGCGTGATGCTGCATGAAGCCGTCGGCCACGGGCTCGAGGGCGATTTCAACCGCAAGAAGACCTCGGCCTTCGCCGGCCTGATGGGCCAGCAGGTCGCCGCCAAGGGCGTCACCGTGGTCGATGACGGCACGATGGCCTCGCGCCGCGGCTCGCTCTCGATCGACGACGAGGGCACGCCGACTAACCGCACCGTGCTGATCGAGGACGGCGTGCTGGTCGGCTACATGCAGGACCGCCAGAACGCGCGGCTCATGAACATGAAGCCGACCGGCAATGGCCGGCGGCAGAGCTATGCCCACGTGCCGATGCCGCGCATGACCAACACCTACATGCTGGCCGGGAACAGCGATCCCGCGGAGATCCTCGCCTCGGTGAAGAACGGCATCTATGCCGCCAATTTCGGCGGCGGCCAGGTCGACATCACCTCGGGCAAATACGTGTTCCAGTGCACCGAGGCCTACAAGATCGAGAACGGCAAGTTAGGCGCGCCGCTGAAGGGCGCGATGCTGATCGGCAACGGGCCGACCGACCTCAACCGCATCACGATGGTCGGCAACGATCTCGCGCTCGACACCGGCATTGGCACTTGCGGGAAGAACGGCCAGGGCGTGCCCGTCGGGGTCGGCCAGCCGACACTGCGCATGGAGCGGATCACCGTGGGAGGAACCGGCTAGTGAGCAACAACGAAGTGGCGGTCAGCAAGCCGACAAGCTGGCGCTCGCAGGCAGCCCAACTCGCGGCGATCGTCGCTGTCGTGTTCCTCGCCAAGGGCGCGATCGCCGAGCCGTTCTACGTGCCGTCGGGATCGATGGAGCCGACGCTCTTGATCGGCGATGCGCTGGTCGCGTCAAAATATCCTTACGGCTACGGCACGGCCTCACTGCCGATCCAGATCACGCTGCCGGAAACGAGCGGCCGGCTATTCGGCGAGCCGCCGAAGCGTGGCGACGTCGTGGTGTTCCGCTGGCCGGGCGACCGCTCGCAGGCCTGGGTCAAGCGCGTGGTCGGCCTGCCCGGCGACCGCATCCAGATGCGTCAAGGCCAGCTCTTCATCAACGACCATCCCGCGACATTGAAGCCCGACGGTATCGGCGATGCCGAGGACGATCGCGGCAACTCCGAGACTGCCCATCGCTACATCGAGACGCTGCCGAACGGCGTGAGCCACGCGATCTTCAAGATGCGCGACAACGGCCGTCTCGACAACACGCCTGAGGTCACCGTGCCGCCGGGAGAACTGTTCGTGCTCGGCGACAACAGGGACAATTCCGCCGATAGCCGCGTCTCGGTGCGCGACGGCGGGGTCGGACTATTGCCGATCGACAACCTGATCGGCCGCGCCGATGCCGTGGTGGGCTCCTGGGACATGGGCATGCGCAGCCAGCCGGTGTGGACCTGGCCGTCAGGATTGCGCTTCGCGCGGTTCTTCACCTCGGTGCACTAATCTGTCGGCTGCCAATTGTAGGGTGGGCAAAGCGCGGCGTGCCCACCGCTAGAGCGTTTTCGAGCGAAGTGGACACCGGTTCGCGTGAAGAAAACGCGTCAAAACAACAATCTAGAGCCTCGGTTCTGATTCAATCAGAACCGAATATGCTCTAGCACTCCGCTCGTGATGGTGGGCACGCTTCGCTTTGCCCACCCTACGGGACCTCATGAACCGAGACGAATTCCTTGCAGCAGTGCTGCGCAATCCCGCCAATGCCACCATCGCTGATGAGCTGCTGCGGCTGGCACTGCCCGACGCGTGGATCGTAGCGGGCTGCCTGGTGCAGACGGTCTGAAACGTGAAGACTCATCGTGCCGTCGATCACGGCATCAGCGACTACGACATTTTCTATTTCGATCGCGATACCTCCTGGGAAGCGGAGGACCGGATCATCAAACGCGTGCATGATGCGGTCGGCCCCCTCGGCGTCAGCATCGAAGTCCGCAACCAGGCGCGCGTCCACCTTTGGTATCCCGAAAAGCACGGCCTGCGCTACCCGCCATTGATGCGCTCGACCGATGGCATCGACCGCTTTCTGACGAGGAACACCCAGCTCGGAGTCCGCCGCACGCCTGAAGGCTACGATGTCTACGCACCCAACGGATTCGATGACGTCGCCAACATGATCGTTCGGCCGAATCCGGCACCGAATTTTTCTGCAGCGAATTACGAGAAAAAAGCGGCGCGCTGGAAGGCGCTGTGGCCGGAGATCACGGTGCTGCCCGTTACCGCACCACGCCCGAGGTGAATCCCGCCTTGCGTCGCGGCGGCTTGATTTCCTTTTTCAGGAAGCAATGTGGCTCGCGCCCGGCATAGCCGGGGCGCGCATAGGTCCAGGCACGGCATTTGTTGTCGGCGGCGCAGGCGGCCTTGCAGACCTCGTCGCCCTCGCCTGGCTTCAAGTCGAAACTCTTGTAGTCGCCGCCGAGTCGATCAATCGAGGTTTCGACGGTGCCGTTGCGCGGTTCGACGACGCCGGCACCGCGCACGCCGGAGACGCAGCAACTGTTCTGCGCGCGCGGCGGCACGCTGTTCTTGAGCCAGCACACCGCGCCGGCGGTGATGTCGGTCGGATAGTTGAAGCTCCAGGCGCGGCAGCGGCGGTCGCGCTCGCAGACCAGCGCGCAATCGGCGGGATCGCCCGAGGCAACGGGCGCGCTCAGGTAATCTCCGCCGGGACGATCGAAGTTGATCTGCGCCAGTGCCGGCCGTGACGTCGCCACGGCCGCCAACAAGGCGAACGTCACCACACACGCCCAGACGAGGCGGCCAATTCTCATATCCAACGCTTTCGACATCCCCCCGCGCTCACCACGGGTGGTCATTTGAGCGCCGCCAACCTGTACGCCGGATGAACGGCTCAAAAATGCGGCAAGCTGGCACACCAATTGTTGTGACTGCCTGCCCGCGTGTGGAGTGAACGCCACGCGCGCAAGGAAGATGCATCAAAACAAGCGGATAAGACGCGACAGCGCTAGAACGCGCATTCGTCATAGGCCGGCTCGATCGAGCCATTCCAGGCGCCGTTGAACTTGTCCAGCAATTCTTCCGCCGGCGTCCGGCCACAATCGATGATCCGCTCCAGCGGCTCGAGATAGCGGCTCTCGTCGCGGCCAATCTGGTCGATGCGATTACGCCGCCGCAACCCGGCGTGCGACAGTTTGAGACACTCTTTCGCGATCTCGAAGAGATATCGATCCTTGATCCGCGCCTTGAAGCCGAAGCGCGGCACGTCGTCGCGCAGCGACTGCCGTTCGCGTGCGGTCCAGTTCCGCACCAGATCCCAGGCGGCATCGAGCGTATCGCTGTCGTAGAGCAGCCCGACCCAGAAAGCCGGCAATGCCGGCAGCCGTACCCATGGCGCGCCATCGGCGCCGCGCATTTCCAGATAGCGCTTGAGCCGCACCTCGGGGAAGATCGTCGAGAGGTGATTGGCCCAATCGGACAGGGTCGGGCGCTCGCCGGGCAACGCCGGATTCTTGCCCTCGAAGAAATCACGGAACGAGGTGCCGGAGACGTCAATATAGTTGTCGCCGCGCTTGACGAAATACATGGGCACATCGAGGGCATAGTCGACCCAGCGCTCGAACCCCATGCCGTCCTCGAACGCCCATGGCAACATGCCGGAGCGCGCATTGTCGGTGTCGCGCCAGATCTCGGACCGGAACGACAGGAACCCGTTGGGCTTGCCTTCCGTGAACGGTGAGTTGGCGAACAGCGCGGTCGCGATCGGCTGCAAGGCGAGCGACACGCGCAGCTTCTTCACCATGTCGGCTTCGGAGGAGAAGTCGAGATTGGTCTGCACAGTGCAGGTGCGATACATCATGTCGATGCCGTATTTGCCGACCTTCGGCATGTAGCCGGTCATGATCTTGTAGCGGCCCTTGGGCATCACCGGAATCTGTGCCCGCGACCAGGACGGTGTCATGCCGAGGCCGAGAAAGCCGATGCCAAGCGGGGTCGCGATCTCGCGCACCTGCGCGAGATGCGCCATCAATTCGCTCTGGGTCTGATGCACGGTCTCGACCGGGGCGCCCGACAATTCGAACTGGCCGCCCGGCTCGAGCGAGATCGCCCCGCCCCCGGTGACGTCGTAGAGGCCGATGATGTTGCCGTTCTCCATGATCGGCTCCCAGCCGAGCAGGAGCTTCATGCCTTCCAGCAGCGCGCCGATGCCGCGCGCGCCTTCATACGGCACGGGCTGATGACCCTGCAGCGTGAACGGCGTCTTCTCGTGCTCGGTTCCGATCCGGAAATCGGCTGGGTCCTTCACGCCGGCCTCGAGCCACGCGACCAGTTCGTCGCGCGATTGGAGTGGCGTCATATCGATCTGGTCACGCGCCATACGAATTCCGATACTGAAGCGCTTCGATCGAATGCGCGCGGTGGCAGGGGCACCCGCGAACCGGGCGGCTCGCGGATGCTGGTGGCAACAATAATATCATCGGGCAGTCACGCCGTCTCTCATCGCAGGCGACTTGGCGTCGCTGCAGGAACATCCCAGGCGGTCCAGGAGCGCGCAGAGCTTGACCGCGTCGGCGTCAGACAGTTTCGACCCGACATGCTTCTCGATCGCCGCCGAATAGGCGCCCCACATCCGCTTCTGCAATTCGCGGCCCGCCTCGGTAATCTCGACGAACTGGCCGCGCTTGTCGACCTTGCATTCACGCCGGGCCGCCAGCCCCTCATCCACCAGGCGATCGATCAGCCGCGAGGTCGAATATTGCGGCAGCAGCATCTGCCGCTCCAATTCCACCGGCCGCAGCTCACCCGACGGCGCGCGCGACAGCTCGAGCAGGGCATCGTACCAGGCCAGCGGCGGAAAGCCGGCCTTCTTCAAATCCTGCTCCACGGCGTCGAGCACCCGGCTCTGCACCCGCATCAGGCGGATCCAGGCGGCGGTCGCCTCGGTCGATGGTTTGCGTTTCATGGCCTATAGTCCAACATCGTCGGCGTAAAGTGTACCGTACTGAATGCAGCTGCATCAATCTTGACTATTCATGCAGGTGCATTTAATCGGTCCGACGCCCAAGGCCAACAATAAATTCGAAGAGGAGACCTCCATGAAATTATACTATTCACCCGGCGCCTGCTCGCTTTCGCCCCATATCGCGCTCCTGGAAGCCGGCCTACCCTACGAGCTGGTCAAGGTCGATGTGCGCGCCAAGAAACTCGAAAATGGTGACGATTTCCTGCAAGTAAACCCGAAGGGCCAGGTCCCGGCGTTAAGGCTTGATTCCGGCGAACTGGTCACCGAGGGACCGGTCATCGTGCAGATGATCGCCGACAAGGCCGCGGACAAGAACCTGGCCCCGGCCCAGCGCAGCGCCGAACGTTACAAGCTGCTCGAGTGGCTCAATTTCATCACCACAGAGCTGCACAAGAATTTCAGCCCGCTGTTCGCGCCGGTCCTGTCCGATGACACCAAGGCCTTCTTCAAGGATCGCCTGATGGGCAAGTTCAAATATGTCGACAGCCAGCTTGCCGGGCGCGACTACCTGCTCGGCAACCAGTTCACCGTCGCCGACGGCTACCTGTTCACGATGCTGACCTGGGCTGACCGGATGAAGTTCGATTTGTCGGGCCTGCCCAATCTCCTTGCCTACAAGGCCCGCGTCGCCGCCCGGCCGAAGGTGCAGGAAGCGCTGGCCAAGGAAGGACTGAAGGCGGCGTGATCCCGCTTCTCCTTCCCCCTGAAAGAGGGAAGGTCGGGATGGGGGTCAGCCACGGGCGCAGGTGTGCGTGGAGAGATGATCCCCACCCGGTTTGCGCTTTGCGCGAACCGACCTCGCTTTTTCAAGGGGAGGTTAGGATGCACGGCTCGATGAGCCCCTACTCCGCGGCTTCCGCGACCTGCTTCTTTGGCGGGAAGCGGCCGTAGAAAGTTTCGCCTTTAGCCGCCATCTCGACCAGCAGCTTCGGCGGGGTGAAGCGGGAGCCGTATTTGGCCTCGAACTTGTGGCAGAGCTCGACGAACCTCTTCGTACCCATGAAGTCGATATAGGACAGCGTGCCGCCGGTGAACGGCGCGAAGCCAAAGCCCAGGATCGAGCCGACATCGGCTTCGCGCACGTCGGTGATGACGTGATCCTCGACCGTGCGCGCGGCTTCGACCGCCTGAACCACCAGGAAACGCTGCTTCAATTCCTCGACATCAAGCGTATCCGGGTCGAGGTGCTTCGGCTGCAGCCCGGCAAGCCCGAGCCACAGGCTCTTCTGGCCCTTGCCTTTCTCCGGATAGTCATAGAAGCCCTTGGCATTCTTGCGGCCGAAGCGGCCCTGCTTCTCGACCAGTTCCATCATCAGCTTCTTGTGATCCTGGTTGATGGCGTTGGGCCCGAGATCGGCCTCGGTCGCCTTCATGATCTTCAAGCCGAGGTCGAGGGCAACCTCGTCCGACAGCGACAGCGGCCCGACCGGCATGCCGGCCATCTTGGCCGTGTTCTCGATCATCGCCGGCGGCACGCCTTCGAGGAACATCTCGTTGCCTTCCGCGATGTAGCGCATCACGCAGCGGTTGGCGAAGAAGCCGCGGGAGTCGTTCACTACAATCGGCGTCTTGCCGATGGTGCGGACATAATCCAGCGCGGTGGCGAGCGCGACGTCCCCGGTGTTCCTGCCGAGGATGATCTCGACCAGCATCATCTTCTCGACCGGCGAGAAGAAGTGGATGCCGATGAACTTGCCCTGGTCCTTGAACTCCTCCGCCAGCGAATTGATCGGCAGCGTCGAGGTGTTGGAGGCGAAGATCGCATCATCCTTCAAGAGCGGCTGCGCCTTGGCATAGGTGTCGGCCTTCACCTTGCGGTCCTCGAACACCGCCTCGATGACGAGGTCGCAGTCCTTTAGCGCGTTGTAGTCGGCGGTCGCCGTGATGCGCGACACCAGCACATCGCGCTCGGCCTCCTTCGCCCGGCCCTTGGCGATGAGGCCGTCGATCACGCTTTTGGCGTGCACCTTGCCCTTGTCGGCGCTCTCCTGGTCGCGGTCAACAAGCACGACTTCGATACCGGCCTTGGCCGAGACGTAGCCGACGCTGGCGCCCATGAAGCCGGCGCCGATGACGGCGAGCTTCTTCACCCTGGTCGGTGGCACGCCCGCGGGTCGGCGGGCGCCCTTGTTCAGTTCCTGCATCGACAGGAACAGAGAACGGATCATCGCCGCCGCTTCCTTGGAGCGCAGCACTTGCGTGAAGTAGCGCGACTCGACGCGAAGCGCGGCGTCGATCGGCAACTGCAGGCCCTCGTAGACGCAGCTCATGATGGCGCGCGCGGCCGGATAATTGTCGTAGGTCTCGCGGCGGTAGATTGCATTGCCGGCCGGGAACATCTGCATGCCCATCTTGGAGAAGACGGGACCGCCGGGCAGCTTGAAGCCCTTCTCGTCCCACGGCGCGACAGCCTTGCCACCACCCTTGATCCAGTCCTTCGCAGCCTTGATCAGTTCGCCGGGCGGCACGATCGCGTGGATCAGGTTGAGCTGCTTGGCTCTTGCGAGATTGATCGCCTCGCCCTTCAAGAGGAGCTGCATCGCATCCTGCGGCGGCACGATGCGCGGCACGCGCTGGGTGCCGCCGGCGCCCGGGAACAGGCCGACCTTGATCTCGGGCAGGCCGAGCCGGGTCTTCGGATTCTCCGCGGCGACGCGATAGTGACAGGATAGCGTGATCTCGAAGCCGCCGCCGAGCGCGAGCCCGTTGATCGCAGCGACCCACGGCTTGCCCGAGGTCTCGATCGAGCGGAACGCCAGCGAGAAACGGCGGCTCTGCTCGAACAGCACCTGGTTGGCCGCGACCTCACCCTTCTCCTGCAGGAGCTGCGCATAGGTACGGCTCATCCCCTCGAGCATCGAGAGATCGGCGCCGGCGCAGAAGGCTTCCTTGCTCGAGGTGATGACGACGCCCTTGATCGCGGCGTCCGCTGTGGTCTGCTTGACGATCTCCTCGAGTTCGAGGATCGAGGTTTCGTCCAGCACGTTCATCGAACGTCCCGGAATGTCCCAGGTGACGAGCGCAATGCCGTCGGCGTCGGTTTCGAACTTGAAATTCTTGAAGGCCATGTGGTGCTCCCTCGATGCCCGCTGCCGGTAGGCGCTGGCGGTTGTCCTGTGCTCGGATCGTAGGGTGGGCAAAGGCGCACTTGCGCCGTGCCCACCATCACTTGCTGAGAATTCGATGGTGGGCACGCTTCGCTTTGCCCACCCTTGTATTAGCGCGTTGGAGTAGAGTGAGATCGTTCCGTGA
Organism: Bradyrhizobium cenepequi; assembly: GCF_020329485.1. Lineage (GTDB taxonomy): Bacteria > Pseudomonadota > Alphaproteobacteria > Rhizobiales > Xanthobacteraceae > Bradyrhizobium > Bradyrhizobium cenepequi. The sequence goes on along the minus strand of NZ_JAGKJI010000075.1, from coordinate 244 downwards.
GGAATGGCCCAGCCCGGGTGGCCGCCCGAGCTGGGCTGCCGATCGATCGGATCGCTGCCCACCGAAGCCTTGAGGCTGCCTTGTAGCAAGATCGCGGTCGGCGCTTCATCGGGACCCGAATGGTTGAACGAACTTCAGGTTCGCATCACAAGGGAGGGTCGACGAAGATGGCCAAGCCTATCACAATCTGCGCCGGGATCGATACCGGCAAACGGAAGCTGGACGTGGCGCTCGACGGCAGCTC
>NZ_JAGKJI010000074.1 GCF_020329485.1 Bradyrhizobium cenepequi | reverse complement strand
AGCTGCCGTCGAGCGCCACGTCCAGCTTCCGTTTGCCGGTATCGATCCCGGCGCAGATTGTGATAGGCTTGGCCATCTTCGTCGACCCTCCCTTGTGATGCGAACCTGAAGTTCGTTCAACCATTCGGGTCCCGATGAAGCGCCGACCGCGATCTTGCTACAAGGCAGCCTCAAGGCTTCGGTGGGCAGCGATCCGATCGATCGGCAGCCCAGCTCGGGCGGCCACCCGGGCTGGGCCATTCCTCACGGAACGATCTCACTCTACTCCAACGCGCTAATACAAGGGTGGGCAAAGCGCCGCGTGCCCACCGCCACGGGCCGAGTGCGGATGGTGGGCACGCTTCGCTTTGCCCACCCTTCATCGCAGCCTCCCTGGAGCTACACCGGCGGGCTCACCACGGGCTCTTCCCGCCCCAGCTTCTGTTCGCGCAGGAAGATATAGAGCCCGGCGGCGATGATGATCGCGGCACCGACGATCGTGGCCCAGGACGGCACGTCGCCGAACACGACGAAGCCGAAGATCACCGCCCAGACGATCATCGAATATTGGTAGGGCACCACGACGCTCGCCGGCGCCAGCTTCAGCGAGCGATTGACGCACAACAGCGCGGCGACCGAGGTGAGGCCGGCGACGAAGAAAATCGCGAGGCTGCCGGCATCCGGCGTCACCCAGCCGAATGGCGACAGCACGGCGCCGAGCAGGAACGTGCCGCCGAACTGCGACGAAGCCAGCACGATATCGGGCGTTGCGCGCAGTGAGCGCGTGATCAGCATCAGGACTGCAAACGACAGGCTGCCGCCGAGCGCGATCACCGCCGGCCAGCTCACGGTTTGCGCGGACGGCCTGAGTGCGATCAGCACGCCGCAGAAGCCGACCAGGATCGCGCTCCAACGCCGCCAGCCGATCTCCTCGCCCAGCACCAGGCCCGACAGCGCGGTGACGAAGATCGGGCCGGCGAGATAATAGGTGATGACGTCGGCGAGCGGCAGGTAGACGGTCGCAAGGAAGAAGGCGGCGACCTCGAGCGTCGACAGCGTCACCCGCAGCAATTGCAGCCAGGGACGCTCGAGATGGAAGAACTCCGCGCGCTGCTTCCAGATGATCGGCAACAGCACGACCAGCGCCGCACAGGCGCGCAGCCACAATAGCTGTCCGACCGAATAGGTCGCGACAAGGAATTTCCCCATCGCATCGCCGAAAGAGAACATGAAGATCGACAGCAGCATCAGAGCGATGCCGGTAAGCCGGGCGGAGCGATCATCGTGGGCTGAGAGTTTTGCGAACAGGCTCATCAGGCGGGCGATGTTTCTTGCTGGCAGCATGGCCGGACGCCAACGCTCGGCCATTCTCGTCATGGCAGATCCGTTTTTAAAGACATAGTTGTCAGGGACAAGCCTGCACCTGACGAATTGCACGGATTGTCGCAGCGCTCCTGCTGCGCTAGCGGTGGAGTGAACAAGATTACGATCAGAGGAAACCCCGGATATGACCGACTTCGACCCCGCCCGGCACCGCACGGTGCAAGCACAGCGCTGGTTCGAAGATTTCGCCTTGGGCGAGCGCTTCGTGATCCCGAGCCGGACCCAGACGGAGGCCGTGTTCGCGGCGTTCCAGACCGCCAGCGGCGATACCCATCCGATCCACTATGATGTCGAATACTGCCGCGCCCGCGGCATGCCGGATCTGCTCGCGCACGGCTTTCAGACCCTGATCCACACCGCGCCCGGCGCCGGACTGTTCCCCTTCATCGTCGAGGAATCCATGATCGGCTTTCTCGAACAGTCGAGCCGCTTCTTGAAGCCGGTCTATGCCGGCGACACCATCTATCCCGCGCTCGAAGTGACCGAGCTGGTGCCCGGCCGCACCACCGGCGTCGTGGCGCTGCGCTCCACCGTGTTCAACCAGCGCCGCGAACTGGTGCTCGAAGGCATGCAGAAGTTTCTGATCCGTCGCCGGCCCGGCTAACGCCCTTCGAACCGGAGAAGTCGCAAGCGCCTGCTTTGATTTGAAGCGGCGATAGATGCCGCTGTGCTTACCTGCCATCTCCCAGCCCGTCATTGAAATGTCGCGGAACGCGCCCGTCTCGATGGCGTTCCCTGACTGCGGGGCGAGCCGCGGCGCAACTTGAAAGACTTGGAGAGAGAACTGGCGAGAGGGACTGGTGAAAGAGAGGCTTGGGGAGCTTGTATGACAAACGAATCTTCCGGCAAGCGGACAGTTGTCGTTCATACGCCACCCGGCACGCGCTTTTGCGCGACGCACGAAAGGATTGCTCACATCAGGATCGCCAAGAGGATTGCCGCCCTCAAGGGCGGCAGCTTCGGCGGGCAGTTCGATCCCGCCTCTCGCCATCCTGATCGGCCGTACTTCTTGCCAACGGACACGATCGTCGGAATTGATCTTGCGCGCGAACTCGGCATTGTCGCAGAGGATGATCTGTTTGGCGGTGTTGTCCCCTACGGATTCATCGGTACCAAAGCCATAACCCATGGCTTGATCTCAGACAGTGCTTTGTCACCTGCGAACTGGTCGTCCGAGTTCGCGACGGAGGTCTATGACATTGTCCCTCGAGGCTATACGGCCTTCTGCATCGAAGATGCGCAGGCCGCGATGCACTGTTTGCTTCGGGAAGGGCCGGTCCGCATCAAGCCCGTGAAGGCGACCGGAGGTCGCGGCCAATCGATCATACGCAGGGCCTCTGAATTCGAAGCGGTTCTGGAAAAGCTCGATCAGGCGCAGCTCTCGCAATTCGGGCTCGTTCTCGAAGAGGATCTGGCAGCGCCGCTCACCTATAGCGTCGGGCAGATTCGGCTCGAAGGGCAGGTCGCGAGCTACTATGGCGTGCAGAATCTCGTACGCGACAATTTCGGGCAGACCGCTTACGGAGGCTCCGACCTTTCGGTCGTGCGTGGCGACTTCGACGATCTCGTGAGCGTGAGTGATCCGCCGGGCGAAGTACGGCATGCGATCGCGCAGGCCCAGCGCTACGACGCTGCGGCCAGGCGGCATTTTCCGGAAATCATCGCTTCGCGAAGGAATTACGATATCATTTGCGGAACGTCGGCGACGGGACGCCGTTGTTCCGGTGTGCTTGAACAGTCGTGGCGGATTGGTGGCGCAACGCCGGGTGAGATCACTGCGCTTGAAGCCTTTGCTGCCGATCCTGATTTGAAGATTGTCGAAGTGTCGGCGGTTGAGGCGTACGGAACCTGCCCGCCGAAGCCAACGAACGCGATTATCTACTTTGAAGGTGTCGACCAGCAGGTCGGGCCAATCACCAAATACGCGCATCTACGTAACGCATGAACCCTGAGCAAACGGCAATTGAAGTCAAGGTCGAGGATCAGCGTCTGGCAGGCACGTTGCTAACTCCAGCGAGTTCATTTCCCGGCATCCTGTTTGTCCACGGCTGGGGCGGAAGCCAGGAAACCGATCTGGTTCGCGCCCGCGAAATTGCTGCGCTGGGGTGCGTTTGCCTGACATTCGACCTGCGCGGCCACGCGGGAACAAAATCTCAATTCGAAAGCGTCACCCGCGAGCAGAACCTCAATGACCTGATCGCAGCCTACGACGCGCTGGTGCAACACCCCGCGGTCGATCGTTCGGCAATCGCGATCGTGGGAAGCAGCTACGGCGCGTATCTGGCCGCCCTTCTGACCTCGGAAAGGGCCGTACGGTGGTTGGCGTTTCGCGTCCCGGCGCTTTACAGGGATGACGAATGGAATGTCGCGAAGCGGCAGCTCGACCGGCAGGTGCTTGCGGCGTACCGCCGAAGCTTTGTGTCTCCGCGGGACAATCGGGTTTTGCGGGCTTGCACCCAGTTCCGCGGCGACGTGCTGATCATCGAGTCCGAGCATGATGACCTGATTCCGCACGAAACCATTCTCAGCTACCGGTTCTCGTTCAGCGCGGCTCACTCACTTACCTACCGCGTCATCAGCGGGGCAGATCACGCGCTTTCCCAGCCGGAACACCAGCACGCCTACACCTCGCTATTGATGAATTGGACCACGGAAATGGTGCTTGGATCGCGCGGAGCCGGCCAATCGCGGGCACAAGCCTCACCGCCTCACGTCATCAGCTAGGGCATATCGGCAATTAAAGAATCTTCGCGCCTTCATGCGCGAGCAGCCAACGCTTGCGTTCGAGCCCGCCGCCATATTTGACCAGCGCGCCGTTGGCGCCGATCAGGCGATGGCAGGGCAGCACGACGCTGATCGGATTCGAGCTGTTGGCGTGGCCGACCGCGCGCTGGGCGTTGGGCGCACCGAGCTTTGCCGCCATCGCACCATAGCTCATCGTGGTGCCCACGGGGATTCCGGCGAGCGCGGTCCAGACCTTCTTTTGGAACGGCGTGCCAGCGACGCGCCACTGGATGCTGCCGAGGCGATCGAGATCACCCCTGAAATATTCAGACAGCGCGGCGCGGATTTCCTTCGGCGAACACGTCTGTTTCAATACCACTACGCCGTAGTGCAGGCGCAGCAGCGCGTTCATGCGAGCCTCGTAATCCTCCCAATCCAGCGCGCGCAACATGCCGGCATCATCGGTGACCAGCAAAGCCACCCCGATCGGCGTTTCCAGCCGATCCAGGCCGAACGTTGTGGCCGGCTTCGTCAGCTTGTCGCGAACAGGCATCTTTCGTTCCTGACATCGATGAGCGCGCGCATCTTCCATCCGCCGAGCGTTGGCGTCCACCCGGTTTCCGGGGATGGCGTCGGCTGCGTTCGCGCGGCACCCCTACTTTGGTCGACTGAAATCGCTGGGCTTTTCGGCACGACTCCACCTTGCATTGCAACAAGGGTTCCTCCACTATCGCCGCCAGCGATGGCATCCACCGGGCCTTGAACTCGGCGCAGAAGATCATCGGCACAATCACAACACATGAGGAAGCTGCGAATGAGGAACGGGTTTTTGCATCTGGTCACAGGGACGGCGCTGGCATTCGCGCTGTCGGTTTCAGCGGCCAATGCCCAGAAGAAATACGACCCCGGCGCAAGCGACACCGAGATCAAGGTCGGCCAAACCGTGCCGTTCTCCGGACCTGCGTCGGCCTATGCCTCGATCGGCAAGACCCAGGCGGCCTACATCAAGATGATCAACGACCAGGGCGGAGTGAACGGGCGCAAGATCAGCCTGATCCAGTATGACGACGCCTATTCGCCGCCGAAGGCAGTCGAGCAGGTGCGTAAGCTGGTCGAAAGCGACGAGGTGCTTTTGACCTTCCAGATCATTGGCACGCCGTCCAATGCCGCGGTCCAGAAATATCTCAACTCGAAGAAAGTGCCGCAGCTGTTCGCCGCGACCGGCGCCTCGAAGTTCACCGATCCCAAGAACTTCCCATGGACGATGGGCTTCAACCCGAACTATTTCGTCGAGGGCCGCGTCTACGGCCAATACATTCTGAAGAACCATCCGAAGGCCAAGATCGGCATCCTCTATCAGAACGATGATCTCGGCAAAGACTACCTGAACGGCATCAAGGCCGGCCTCGGCGACAAGGCGGCCAGCATGGTGGTGGCGGAAGCCTCCTACGAGGTGTCCGATCCGACCGTGGATTCCCAGATCCTCAAGATCAAGGACGCCGGCGCCGACCTGTTCTTCAGCGCCTCGACGCCGAAACAGGCGGCACAGGCGATCAAGAAGATCGCCGAGCTCGGCTGGAAGCCGGTGCAGATCGTCGACATCAACGCGACTTCGGTCGGCGCGGTGATGAAGCCCGCGGGCCTCGAGGCGGCCAAGGGTGTGATCAGCGTCAACTACGGCAAGGATCCGCTCGATCCGACCTGGAAGGACGATGCCGGCATGAAGAAGTATTTCGAGTTCATGGCCAAGTACTATCCCGAAGGCGACAAGGACTCGAACTTCAACACCTACGGCTACTCGACCGCGCAGCTCCTGATCCACGTGCTGAAGCAGTGCGGCGATAACCTGACGCGCGAGAACGTCATGAAGCAGGCCTCCAGCCTGAAGAACGTGCAGCTCGACCTGTCGCTGCCCGGCATCGTCAACAGTACGTCGCCGACCGACTACCGCGTCAACAAGCAGCTCCAGATGATGCGCTTCAACGGCGAGCGCTGGGAGCTGTTCGGCCCGATCCTCGAGGACGCCGGCCCGGCGGGCTAGTGACGAGCCTCGCAAGGCAAGCGATCGGCGGCCTCGGGGCCGCCGATTCGTTTTGATGCCGTGCCGTCCGACCGTCATTGCCGGGCTTGACCCGGCAATCCATCGCAAAAGAAGAGTTCATTTCTTGATGGATGCGCGGGTCAAGCCCGCGCATGACGAGCGGAGCGTAAACACACCTACTTCGGAATCTCCCCAAACGTCTTCCCGACCGGCAGCACCGCGTGGCGGATCAGCCGCGAATCCTCGACCGCGGCCTGGCGGTGCTTCACCGCCTCGCGATAGACGGGATCGCGGATCATCTCGACGAAGGCGGCGACGCTTGGGTATTCGGCGATGAAGCAGTGGTCCCAGCACTCGTCCTGCGGGCCGATCAGCATCAATTCGAAACGGCCTTGCCAGACGATGCGGCCACCGAGCCGCTCGAACACTGGCCCGCTCTCACGGCCATAGGCAGCATAGGCTTCTGCACCCGTGGCCTTGCGGCCGTCGGGATACGCTGCCTCAGCGCGCAGGCGGACCAGGTTGAGCATGTGGATCGGCCCCGGCCGATCATTCTCCCTGAACTGCGCGAACACTTCCTTGGTCGGATCGATATGGCCCATTTGGCTCTCCCTTCTTTGTTTGACGCGTTTTCTGCGCCTGGTTCCCCATTCCTTACCACGCCCTGCCTCACCTCCTAATCCCGCGTTAAGCTTTGTGTAACCGAGCCTTAAACCGGGAACGCTAGCGTGCGCGGAGCGTGGTGTGAGCAGCGTTTTGGATGGCCTTCGGAAAGAAAAAGAGCGGCGGGCGCAAGGAGCCGCTATTTGGGCTTCCGGCCGCGCTCGCCGATTTGCGGCTCTCGCCGGCCGATCGCATCCCCAATCCCCAGGACAGACCAAAGAAATCCGCCAAGCGCAGCAGCGGTGATGCCGGTGCGGAACCGCCGCGCGAGCGCAAGCCTGCCGCGAGTAGCGGAAAACGGCGGAAATCACGCCGCGGCTTTTCGATCGGCCGCCTCTTCTACTGGGGCGTCGTGCTCGGACTGTGGGCTGCGATTGCTGTCGTCGGCGTCGTGGTCTGGGTCGGCGCGCACCTGCCCCCGATCCAATCGCTCGAAATCCCCAAGCGCCCGCCGACGATCCAGATCGTAGGCATGGGCGGCAGCGTACTGGCGCAGCGCGGCGAAATGGCCGGCGCCAATGTCGCGCTGAAGGACCTGCCGCCATACCTGCCGAAAGCCTTCATCGCCATCGAGGACCGCCGCTTCTACTCGCATTACGGCATCGATCCGATCGGCATTGTTCGCGCGGCCGTGACCAACCTCCTGCATCGCGGCGTGTCGCAGGGCGGCTCGACGCTGACGCAGCAGCTCGCCAAGAACCTGTTCCTCACGCAGGAGCGCACCTTGCAACGCAAGCTGCAGGAGGCCGAGCTCGCGCTGTGGCTGGAGCGCAAGCACTCCAAGAACGAGATTTTGGAGCTTTATCTCAACCGCGTCTATTTCGGCTCCGGCGCCTATGGCGTGGAGGCGGCAGCGCAACGCTATTTCGGCAAGTCTGCGAAGAACGTGACGTTGGCCGAAGCCGCAATGCTTGCGGGCCTGGTGAAATCGCCATCCCGGCTGGCGCCGAACCGCAATCCTGAAGGCGCCGAGCAGCGCGCGCAGATCGTGCTGTCAGCGATGGCGGACGCCAAGCTCATCACCGAGGCCCAGGCGAAGGCCTCAATCGGCCATCCCTCCTACAACGTGAAGCCGGCGGGTGCCGGCACCGTGAATTATGTCGCTGACTGGATCGGTGAAGTGCTCGACGACCTTGTCGGTCAGATCGACCAGAACATCGTGGTTGAGACCACGATCGATCCGAAGCTGCAGAACGTGGCCGAAGCGGCCATCATCGACGAGCTCGCCGCCAAGAGCGTGAAGTTCAACGTCACCCAGGGCGCGCTGGTGGCAATGACGCCCGACGGCGCGGTGCGCGCCATGGTGGGCGGACGGAACTATGCCGAGAGCCAGTTCAACCGCGCGGTGACCGCCAAGCGCCAGCCCGGCTCGGCCTTCAAGCCGTTCGTCTATCTCACCGCGGTCGAGGCCGGCCTGACGCCGGAGACGATCCGCACCGACGCCCCGCTCGATATCAAGGGCTGGAAGCCGGAGAACTACACCCACGAATATTTCGGCTCGGTGACGCTGACGCAGGCGCTCGCGATGTCGCTGAACACGGTCGCGGTTCGGCTCGGGCTCGAGGTCGGGCCGAAGAACGTGGTGCGGACCGCGCACCGGCTCGGCATCTCCTCCAAGCTCGACGCCAATCCCTCGATCGCGCTCGGCACCTCCGAGGTCTCGGTGATCGAACTGGTCGGCGCCTATGCGCCGTTCGCCAATGGCGGCATGGCCGTCTCGCCGCATGTGGTGACGAAGATCCGCACCGATAAGGGCAAGCTGCTCTATGTCCGGCCGGCGGATCAGCTCGCCCGGGTGATCGAGCCGCGTTATGTCGCGATGATGAACGCGATGATGATGGAGACGCTGATCTCCGGCACCGCGCGCAAGGCCGAAATCCCCGGCTGGACCGCCGCCGGCAAGACCGGCACCAGCCAGGATTTCCGCGACGCCTGGTTCATCGGCTACACCGCCAGTCTCGTCACCGGCGTCTGGCTCGGCAATGACGACAATTCGCCGACCAAGAAGGCGACCGGCGGCGGCCTGCCGGTGGAAGTGTGGACCCGCTTCATGCGATCGGCGCATCAGGGCGTGCCGGTCGCGAGCCTGCCGAATTCGCAAGTCGGCTGGGCGCTATCGAATCTGGTGCAAGCTTCGTCGCAGGTGAGCCCGCCATCGCCACAGTCACTCGCACCGCCCGCACCCGTTCCATCCGGCGGTCAATACCGGCCGCCGCCGACGCGCGCCTCCACGCAACCCAATCCCAATGCACGTCCGGAAGCGGCGGCAGGATTGGATGGCTGGCTGGTGGATCGCCTGTTCGGCGGAAATCGGTAGCTCCGATGGCGCAGCCACCATCATTCGCCGTCATGCCCCGCCACCGGGTCTCGCCTTCGGCGAGCCCGATGACAGGCTCAGGCGGGGCATCCAGTACGCGGCGACCTCGTAGAATAAGCACCAACGTCAATGGGATACTGGATCGTCCGCCTTCGCGAACGATGACAGCGAAGAAAACGCGATAGTTGAGCTAATCCTCGATCCCGTAACGGTGCAGGTCGTTGCCGTGTGTATCGAGCCAGGTCTTGGCGCGATCGACCGATGAGCAGATCCGGCCGACGGTCTTCCAGAACCGCAGCGAGTGGTTCATCTCGACGAGATGCGAGACCTCATGCGCAGCGAGATAGTCGAGGACGTAGGGCGGCGCGAGGATGAGACGCCAGGAGAACGATAGCGATCCGTGCGAGGTGCAGGAACCCCACCGGCTCGATTGATCGCGGATCGAGACACGGCGCACGCGCACGCCGAGTTCCGCAGCATAGGCGAGCGAGGCTTTGTGCAAATCCTTGCGCGCCTCGCGCTTGAGGAAGTCATGCACGCGACGGTCCATGTGCTCCAGCTCGCCGGCCACGCACAAGATTCGTTCGCCACTGTCACGGATCTCGGTCCACACCGTGCCGCGCTCGCCAGCGCGATGCACGAGCCGATGCGGCACGCCGCGCAGCGGCACCACTGTGCCGGGTTGGAACGGCGCCGCCTTCGGCAGGCGGCCGAGACGCGCGGCGATCCAGCCACCATGAAGCTGCGCGAAGTCGCGCGCATCAGCGATCGTACCACGTGGCGGCATCGTGAGGATCGCTTCGCGGTCGGTCGGATGAATGCGGAGCGTGTAACGGCGCGCGCGCCTATGCCGCCGCAGTCTGATCGCGAAATATTGGGAGCCGTGCTTGATGAGAAGAGTCGAGGGTTCGGTAGGCCGCCGATAAAGGAGCGCGCGAGTAGCCATTTCTGAGAGTCCGGGGAGGAGGAGTTCGCCCGGATTCTGCCATATCCGCCGCCAGGGAAATCGCTCGGCGCAAAAACAAATCATTTGCCCAACATACAGAGGTTGGCCGCGATTTGACCTCTACATACGGGGGTCGGAACCCAAAAAATTTGGGCCGAGCCGGTCCGAATTCGCCGCTCAAGGAACGAGTTCAAACTCATTCCTTGAGCGATCGGCGAATCCGGATTCTTTTAATCAATTCAGCGGCTTATGAACCCACTGAAATTGGCCTAGACGCAACGCTATTCAGCGGCTGCGACTAGGGAAAGTCGTGTATTGGCCGCCGAGACCATGAAATCGGAGATGCGCGGCACGATTTCTGCGCGGAAACGCGAACCATTGAACACACCGTAATGGCCGACGCCCTTCTGCACGTAGTGCACGCGGCGATGATCGGGAATCGACGTGCACAAACCATGCGTCGCTTCGGTCTGGCCAAGGCCGGAGATGTCGTCCTTCTCGCCTTCCACCGTCATCAACGCAACGCGTCGGATCTTGGAGGGATCGACCGGCTCGCCACGATGAGTCATCTCGCCGTTCGGCAGCGCATGCTTGACGAAGACGAGGTCGACGGTCTGCAGATAATACTCGGCGGTCAGGTCCATCACCGCGAGATATTCGTCATAGAATTCGCGGTGCTTGTCGACGAGATCGCCGTCGCCCTTCACCAGATTGGCGAATAGCGCCTTGTGCGCGTCCATGTGGCGGTCGAGATTCATGCTGATGAATCCGTTGAGCTGCAGGAATCCCGGATAGACGTCGCGCATCATGCCAGGATGCGGGAACGGCACCTTGGTGATGACATTCTGGCGGAACCAATCGATGCCGCGTTCGGCAGCGAGGTTGTTCACCGCAGTCGGATTGCGGCGGGTGTCGATCGGACCGCCCATCAGCGTCATCGACAGCGGCACGAACGGATCGCGCCGCGCTTCCATGAGGGAAACCGCGACCACCACGGGCACCGAGGGTTGGCAGACCGCGACGACATGCATGTTGCCGCCAAGCACATGCAGCATCTCGACGAGGTAATCGACATAGTCATCGAGATCGAAGCGGCCTTCGGACAGCGGCACCATGCGCGCATCGGCCCAATCGGTGATGTAGACCTCATGGGTCGGCAGGAAGGCCTCGACCGTGCCACGTAGCAGCGTCGCATAATGCCCGGACATCGGCGCCACGATCAGCACGCGCGGCTGCGGCGCGCGCAGCGGCCGGGTGAGCTTGCGATCGAAATAGAGCAGCCGGCAGAACGGCTTTTCCCAGATCGAGTGGACCTCCACTGCCGTACGCACGCCATTGACCTCGGTCTCGTCGAGGCCCCATTCCGGCTTGCCGTAGCGGCGGGTGGTGCGCTCAAACAGTTCGCAGGCCGCAGCGACGGATTTGCCGACTTTGGTATGCGTCCACGGATTGAGCGGATTCTGAAACAGGATCTTGGTGGCGTCGGTCACCGCGCGCACCGGGTTCAGCGACGCATGCCCCATCTCGTACATCCAGTACAGTGGCGTCGTGAGCGCCGGACTGCCTTCGGCCGCCAGCGGCGGGGCGCCGCCAAATTCACCAATTGGCATTTGCTTCAAAATCCTCGTTTGCGACGCAACATACTGTCGAATGCGTAATAATGCGTCAATGCACCTGTCACTACATCTACGGCCGAAAAAGCCCTAAACAACCGAGAATCCACGGGAAAGTGAAGGTTATTCGCCGCCGCCGAGCAGCGAACCATTGCGTTTGGCGCTACGCAAAAGGGCAAGAAATATCGAAAATGACGCAACAAGCAGCACCGCGTTGATGACGAGGGCGTGGACCATGAGGTCGACGCGGAAGACGTGGTCGATCAAAAGCGACCGCATGCCCTCGAAAACATAGGTCGGCGGCAGCATCCAGGCGACGATCTGCAACCAGTGCGGCAATACGCTGACGGGATAATAGATGCAGGCCAGCGGCATCAGCGCGAACATCAGCGTCCAGACGATACTCTCTGCGCCGAGCCCGTTCCGCAGCACCAGGCCGGAGGCGAAAATGCCGACCGACCAGCTCGTGAAGATCAGGTTGCAGAAGAAGGCGATCAGCGGCAGGCCGATGGCATAGAAGTTGAAGCCGAAGAAGAAGAACGCGAGCAGCGTCATCGGAATGACCCCGATCGCGAGCCGAATCACGCTCATGATCATCAGCGAGATCAGGAACTCGATCGGCTTCAGCGGGCTCATCATCAGGTTGCCGAGGTTGCGCGCCCACATCTCTTCCAAAAAAGAGATCGAAAAGCCGAGCTGACCGCGGAACAGGATGTCCCACAGGATGACGGCGCCGATCAGGGTGCCACCGGCTTGCGCGAAGAAGCCCGAGGTCTGCGAGATATAGTTCTGCAGGAACCCCCAGGTGATGATCTGCAGTGCCGGCCAGTAGACCAGTTCCAACAATCGCGGCCACGACGACAGCAACAGATACCAGTAGCGCAGCACCATCGCGTTGATGCGGTTGAGCGACAGCCCGTGATGAACGGCGATCTCGCTCATGTCGCACTCTCCCGGGTGCGGCCGCGGGCGACATCCAGGAACACCTCTTCGAGCGTGTCGCGGTTGTAGCGGGCCATGATGCGGTCGGGACTATCGTCATCCTCGATCTTGCCGCGCTTCATGATGATGACGCGGTCGCACAGCCGCTCCACCTCCAGCATGTTGTGCGAGGCGAGCAGGATCGTCGCATTATGGCTCTTGCGGTAGTTCTCCAGATGCTGCCGGACCCAATCGGCGGTATCGGGATCGAGTGAAGCAGTCGGCTCGTCCAGGAGCAGGAGTTCTGGCTCGTTGATCAGCGCCTTGGCGAGCGCCACGCGCGTCTTCTGGCCGGCGGAGAGCTTGCCGTTGGCGCGGTCGATGAAGTCGCGCAGATCAAGGTCGGCCACGAGCCGATCGATCCGGTCTGCAAGATTTCGCACGGCATAGAGCCGGCCGAAGATCGTGAGGTTCTGGCGCACAGTGAGTCGCATCGGCATGTCGACATAGGGGCTCTCGAAATTCATCCGCCCGAGCACCTCGGCGCTCTCTTCGGGCATCGGAAAGCCCAGCACATGGATGCGGCCGGAGGTCGGCAGCACCAAGCCCATGATCATGGCGATCGTCGTGGTCTTGCCGGCGCCATTGCCGCCGAGCAGCCCGGTGATGCTGCCGCGCGCGATCCGAAACGAGACATCGTCGACTGCACGGGTGGCCTTGTACACCTTCACCAGATGCGCGACATCGATCGCGGCCGAAGCTGCGGGATCGGAAGCGGACGCTGGCGACTTGCGCGGAATTGTGTCTTCGATGTTCATGCAGTCCGCTTCATTGAGGCATCATGTCCCCGAGCGCAAGGAGGTCGTCCTGCCCGGCCATGACGGAGCCACAACAGCCAGATCACGCGCGTTTGTGATCGGGGTGTCATGTAGCTAGAGTAGCGCCATGACCGACGTAGTCGCCTCCGATTTCCGCCAACCGCGCCGCCATGTCCGTCTGGATACGATTCTGCGGTTGCGTTGGCTGGCCGCGCTTGGTCAGCTCGCTGCGATCTTCATCGTGGCCCAGGGCCTTGAATTCGACGTTCCCGTCATCCCCTGCATCGCCATCATCGCGCTGTCGGCGCTGCTCAATCTCGCCTTGCAGATCGCCTTCAACCCGATGCAGCGGCTCGAGCCGATCTATGCCGCGGCACTGCTCGCACTCAACATTGTCGAGCTCGCCGCCTTGCTGTTCCTGACCGGCGGCCTGCAGAATCCGTTCTCGTTCCTGTTCCTGGCTCCAGTCCTGATTTCCGCCACCGCGCTGCCGGTCCGGCTGACGATCGCGCTCGGTTGTCTCGCGGTCGCCTGCGCGTCCGCGCTGGTGTTCTTTCATTTGCCGCTGCCCTGGGACACCGATGATCCATTGGTGCTGCCGCCGATCTATCTGTTCGGCGTCTGGCTCTCGATCCTGCTCGCGATCGGCGTCACCAGCCTCTACGCGTTCCAGGTCACCGAGGACACGCGAAAGCTCACCGACGCGCTGGCGGCGACCGAACTGGTGTTGGCGCGCGAGCAGCATCTCACCCAGCTCGACGGTCTCGCGGCCGCGGCCGCACACGAGCTTGGCACGCCGCTTTCGACCATCTTCCTGATCTCGCGCGAGCTGGAAGGTACGGTGAAGGACGGCCAGATCGCCTCTGACCTGAAGACGCTGCGCGAGCAGGCGCAGCGCTGCCGCGACATCTTGAGCAAAATCACCCAGCTCTCCTCCACCGGAGCGCCGTTCGACCGCATGAAACTGTCGACGCTGATCGAGGAGGCTGTTGCACCGCATCGGGATTTCGGCGTTGCAATCAAGGTGCGGCTAGCTGTCGCAGCCGCCACGGAACCGGTCGGCGCCCGCAACCCGGCGATCCTCTATGGCGTCGGCAACATCCTGGAAAATGCGGTGGATTTCGCCAACCAGACCGTTGAGGTGAATGCGTGGTGGAACGTCGACACCGTCGAAATCGTCATTTCCGATGACGGTCCCGGCATCGCTCCTGATATGCTGAACCGGATCGGCGAACCTTATTTGTCGCGGCGCCGCAGCGACGATGAGGCGCAAAACGGCCGCACAGGGCTTGGGCTTGGCGTTTTCATCGCGCGGACGCTGCTGGAGCGTACCGGCGCGAAGGTCACTTTCACCAACCGGGTATTTCCCGATCACGGCGCCGTGGTGCAGATCGTATGGCCGCGCAGCGTGTTCGAGTCGAGCGAAGCTGCGGGCGAAATGGCAGGCTGAGCACAATTCGACAATTTGACGCATAACCATTCGATCTTGAACGAGGCCTAGCCGGGCCTTCCCGACCGGCCTTCCTCGATGGCCTTGGCATCGCCGCAGTCACGCGCCATATGTTGAAGATTGGACACAGGGATAGCAAAACCGTGAACGCCATCGCCGAACTGAACGATCAAGCTGACCGCTCATTGCTCATCGTCGAGGACGACAAGCCGTTTCTGGAGCGCCTGTCGCGCGCCATGGAGACCCGCGGCTTCACCGTGACATCGTGCGACACCGTGTCCGATGGCCTCGCGCAGATTGGCAAGGCCGCGCCCGCCTTCGCGGTGGTCGATCTCCGGCTCGGTGACGGCAACGGCCTCGAGGTTGTTTCCGCGCTGAAGCGCAAGCGTCCCGATGCACGCGCGATCGTGCTCACCGGCTATGGCAACATCGCCACCGCCGTGACCGCAGTGAAGATGGGCGCGATCGATTATCTCTCGAAGCCCGCGGACGCCGACGACGTCGTCGCAGCCCTGCTCGCCAGCGGCACCGAGAAATCCGAACCGCCGGCCAACCCGATGTCGGCGGACCGCGTGCGCTGGGAGCACATCCAGCGGATCTACGAGATGTGCAACCGCAACGTCTCGGAAACCGCACGCCGCCTCAACATGCACCGCAGGACGCTGCAGCGAATTCTGGCCAAGCGCGCGCCGCGGTGATTCTCCGAATTCGCAGCTGACTTGTAGGGTGGGCAAAGCGCAGCGTGCCCACCTTCTCTTGCACCGATCGTGAGTGGTGGGCACGCTGCGCTTTGCCCATCCTACGGCATCACCACATCAAAACTCCGCGTGTCCTTGCGGGTCGAGCAGGCGATTGAACCGCTGCGCGGCAGCCATCGCAAAGCGCACCGTCATCAGCTTGCGGGTCGGCGCCGGCAGGCGATGCTCCGGCGCCTCGCAATGCAGATGCGCACCATAGGCGTCGGCGATGATCAGGCCGGTATCCGCGGGAAAGATCTCGCAGGGCAGATCCTGCGTGAAGGCAAAGAACAGACGGTCGCAATGGAGGCGGTAGTCCTGCCACTTTTGATCGGCGCGTAGATCCTCCACCGATGACTTGATCTCAACGATCCAGATCTCGCCGCGCTCGTTCAGCGCCACCAGATCGGCACGCCGCCCCGACGGCAGCGACAGTTCGCTGATGCAGGAGAAGCCAAGCGAGCGCAACAGCCGCGCCGTCCCGCGCGCGATCGCAAGCGCCGTCTCCGATTGGCGACGGTCCGGCGGCCGGACAAGGGCGATGTGGCGGGCGGACGATTCCATCGGAACAGCGTAGCCGATTTTGCAGAGTTTATCGACATCGCTTCCGCTCGCTCCGTCCCGCCTCTCCCCTTGTGGGAGAGGCCGGAGCGCATGCAGCGAAGCGGAATGCGATCCGGATGAGGGGTCTCCCGGTCTCTCGAGGGACTTGCGCTCGCGGAGGCAAACCCCTCACCCGGAATTCAAGCTGCGCTTTAATTCCGACCTCTCCCACAAGGGGAGAGATGGGAGTTCGCCGCGCTAGCGACGTTCAAATCGAACTAGCGCGGCGGAGCGATGATGACGCCTTCATCGCCGCGCAGCTCGAGCACGCCTTCGATCGTCTCGCCCTTGCGGTCGAGGAAGGTCGACAGCAGGATCTCGCTGCCGAAGGCGATCGCGCTCGAGGTGACGGCGGCCGGATCGGCTCCTAAGTTCAGCGCCACGATCAGCGCGCCCTCCTCGCCACGCCGACGATAGAGCAGGATGTCGCCTTGCGCGGCGATCCGTTCATAGCTGCCGGTCACGAGCTGGGGCCATTCGCGCCGGAGCGCAATCAGCGCCTTGTACAAATTGAGGATCGACGTCTTGTCGGCCTTGAGGCTGGCGACGTTTTCGTGCAGCGCATCGTGGGCGAGCGGCAGCCAGGGCTTTGCGGTCGAGAAACCGGCATTAGGCTCCGCATCCCATTGCATCGGCGTGCGGCAGCCGTCACGACCAACGCCGAGGCCCGGCACGTTCCTCTCGAAGGGATCGCGCACTTCATTGGGCGCAATCGGAACCTGGCGCATGCCGATCTCATCGCCGTAGTAGAGCGTGGGCGTGCCGCGTAGCGTCAGCAGCAGCATGGCGGCAACTCGCGCCTGCTCAGGTCCGACCCGGCTCGCGATCCGTGGCCGGTCGTGATTGCCAAGCACCCAGTTCGGCCATGCGCCCGGCGGCAGCGCCTTCTCATAATCCTCGATGATGCGCTCGATCGAGCGCGCGCTCCACAAGGTCGACACCAGCGCGAAGTTGAATGGCATCTGCGTGCCGGCAAGATCGTTGCCGTAGTAGGCAACGAGTCGATGCAGCGGCAAGTAGATCTCGCCGATCAACACGCGGGCCTCGAATTCGTCGGTGACGCGCCGCATCTCGGCGATCACCTCGTGCACCTCCACTTGGTCGGTGGAATATTGCGTCAGGAATTTCTCATGCGGCGGCCGGCCCTCGTGATAATGCGGGTTGGGCGGGTTGTCGCGAAACTTGGCGTCCTTGATCAGATGCCAGATGACGTCGACGCGAAAACCGTCGGCGCCCTTGCCGAGCCAAAACCGCATCACGTCATAGATCGCCTGGCGGACTTCCGGGTTGCGCCAGTTCAGGTCCGGCTGCTGGGCCAGGAAGGCGTGGTAGTAATATTGCCCGCTCTCGCTGTCATATTCCCAGGCGCTGCCGCCGAATTCGGATAACCAGTTGTTCGGCGGACCGCCGCCCGGCTTCGGATCGCGCCAGATGTACCAATTGCGCTTGGCATTATCGCGCGAGCTTCTCGATTCGACGAACCAGGGGTGCCGATCCGAGGTGTGGTTCGGCACCAGATCGAGGATCAGCTTGAGCCCCGCGTCGTGGGCTGCCGCGACCAGCGTGTCGAAATCCTCCATCGTGCCGAACAGCGGATCGACGCCGGTATAGTCGGAAATATCGTAGCCGAAATCGGCCATCGGCGATGGATAGACCGGCGACAGCCAGACCGCGTCGATGCCAAGTTCTCTGAGATAGGGCAGCCGCTGCAAAATCCCCTTGAGATCGCCGACCCCGTCGCCATTGGAATCCTGAAACGAGCGCGGATACACCTGATAGAAGATGCCGCTCCGCCACCAATCTTCGTCAATGCCGCCCATATCGCCCATGTGGCCACGTGACCCTTCAATTCAGGCTTGAACGTGGCAACGTGCTAACGCGTGACGGGTTTGCGTGAAAATTTCGATGCGCCGCGCATCAATGATTCGTATCGAAGCAAGCCGCGAGCTCCGCTTCACCTCTCCCCGCCTGCGGGGAGAGGTCGGATCGCATCGTAGATGCGATCCGGGTGAGGGGGAGCCTCCGCGAGGGCAACTATCGCCGTGATCGCGGAGAGAGCCCCTCACCCCAACCTCTCCCCGTAAGAACGGGGAGAGGGAAAGACTGAGCGCTCAGACGTGGCGGCCGGTCGCGAGCTGGTAGATGGTGATCAACACCTCGAACAGGATCAGGAAGACAATGATCAGCTCGAGCCGCAGCGAGCGGCGGGTGTCGATGATATCGGTCAGGACCTGCGCGGTCTCGGCGATGACCGTGAGCTTGCGGTTGAGTGATTCGGCGCGCTCCTTCAGTTCATATTCGTCCTCGAGCCTGGCATAGAGCCGCTCGAGCTGCGGCTTGTCCCAGAGGATGTCGGGCTTCTCGGACACTTCGACCGGTCCTGAGACCCGATGACGGACCGACAACGCATTGCCGATGTGCTTCAGGATCGCGCGGCGGCCGCGATGGATCTGCCCGCTCTTGGCGAGCTCGCGCGCGAACGGCTCGGTGGTGTCGAACACGGCGGCGACTTCGCGTTCGTGCCGGGCCAGCACGACGCTCTTCGCCAGCGCCTCACCGACGAGGATCAACCGCTCCGGCGACAAGCTCTGCAGATGGATCGGGCCGCCCGGCGGGATCTGATCGTCCTTCTCGGACGCGAGCTCGATGGTGGCGCTCTCCTCTTCGCGCCGCGCGAACGACCCAACCAGGCGCGACTGCAGCCCGCGCAGGAACTCATCCTCCTCCAGCGCATTCAGCCCGATCAGAACCACGACGCCATAACGGAACAAGATGGCGACGCCGTTCTCATTGACGCGGAACGCCAATGGCGTCGTTGCCAGCACATCGCTGCGCTCGAGCCCCGACGTGTTCAGGCGCTCGGCCACAAAAAAGGCGCGAGCCGTGATCCGGGTCCCGCCGAGCGGCGATCTGGAGGCCTGACTCGCCGATGGTTCCGTTACGGTGGATGCCATTTCGGTGACGCACCACTAAATGAAGAACTGTGCGATCCTATCACAGTCCGGCCCGCGGCAGCACGGCGTTCCCAGGACGTGTTGACGCGATTTTCGGAAGGCATATGGTGCCGCGATGGATGACAAGACCGAGACAAAGCCGAAGGCCGGCGCGATCATCGTGCCGGTAACGCTGTTCGAGCAAAACTGTACCATTCTCTGGCACGAGCCGACCAAGAAGGGGGTCGTGATCGATCCCGGCGGCGACGTCCCGAAGATCCAAGAGGCGATCAAACAGACCGGCGTTAGCGTCGAGAAGATCTGGATCACGCATGGTCATATCGACCATGTCGGCGGCGCGGCCGAATTGCGCGACGCGCTCAAGGTGCCGATCGAGGGTCCGCATGTCGCCGACAAATATCTGCTCGACAATGTCGTCAGCAGCGGCGCGCGCTTCGGCATGACCGGCGTGCGCGATTTTGCGCCGGACCGTTGGCTCGAGGAAGGCGATCAGGTCACGATCGGAAAACTCACCTTCGAGATCCTGCATTGCCCCGGCCATTCGCCTGGCAGCGTCGTGTTCTTCAACAAGGAATTGCGCTTTGCCCATGTCGGCGACGTCCTGTTCAACGGCTCGGTCGGCCGCACCGACCTGCCCGGCGGCAGCCACGAAACGCTGATCAGGTCGATCAAGGAGAAGCTGCTGCCGCTCGGCGACGATGTCGGCTTCATCTGCGGCCATGGCGCCGGCTCCAGCATCGGTCAGGAGCGGATGACCAACCCGTTCATCACCGGCGAGCTGTAGGCTGCGCCGCAGCTTGTGGCCGCGGCGCTCACCGAGGCTACTTCATCAAGCCGGCGGCCGTCAGCGCACGCGTGATCGCGTCGCCGATCTCAACCGCGCGGCGGCGGAGCGTGCGCGGTGCTGCCGCCGGACGAGGCTGCGTCGCCCGCGCTCGCGACGTCGGCTTGACGGCTTCGTTCGCGACCGGCTTTGCGGCGGGCTTGCTCGCCCGTTCAGTGAGGCCGAAGAATTTCGCGATGTGATAGGACGACGAAATACCGGCATCGATCAGGAACGCGCCGGCTTCGCCATAACGCTCGTCGTTGGCGGCCACGCCAAGCGGCGTGCCGTGCGCCATGCCGGTAATGGTGTAGGATTCGATCACCGTCTCGCCATCTTCCTTCCACCAGACTTCGCGCGGATAGCCGTCGACTGTGGTCGTCGCCATCGGCGCCTCGGGGAAACCATGGACGTCAAGCCATTGCTTCACGATCGCGTCCGCATTTGCGGGATTGACAGTGCGGTCGGCGCTGCCGTGCCACACCGACACTCTCGGCCATGTACCCCTGTGCTTCGAGGCGTGACGCACGAGATCGCCTAACTCGTGCGCCGGCCGCGATCCCGACTGCATCATGCCGCCGAGCGCCTCGCGCAGATTGGTGGCGATCCCGAATGGCAGGCCCGCAATGATCGCGCCAGCGGCGAACACCTCCGGATAGGTCGCAAGCATCACCGAGGTCATTGCGCCGCCGGCGGAAAGCCCGGTGATAAAGATACGGCGCGGATCGAGCTCTTGGTCGGCGACCATGCGCGCGATCATCTGACGGATCGAACCAGCTTCGCCGTTGCCTCGTTCGATGTCTTGCGGATTGAACCAATTGAAGCAGGTGTTGGCGTTGTTCGCGAGCTGTTGTTCTGGCAACAGGAGTGCAAAGCCATAATGACGGGCAAGCGTCGACCAGCCCGCACCGAGGTCGTAGCCAGCCGCGTTCTGGCCGCAACCATGCAGCACGACGACGAGCGCCGCACCGCGCGGCAGCCCTTCCGGCACGAACGAGTGCATTTTCAGTGCGCCCGGATTCGAGCCAAAATCGGCGGTCTCGACCAGCGGACTATCGACCGCGGGTGCAAGCCTTCGCCCGTAGACGGCGGCAAGCCCATTGAATCCATTCAGCCGGGGCAGATGGCTTAGGAACTCGATGTTCTTGGCGAGTGACAACAGCAACTCCTGAGGTGATTTCGACCAGCGTCGGCTTCATCACATAGTTGCTGCAGCGCAAAATAAAAAGTCCGTATACTGTCATTCCCCCGAAATCGTGAGCTCATCGGTAAATTCGTGATGCCGAGATTAATTTGCGATCATGTTGCGCGCCGCATCCATGACAGGAATGCGGCGCAAATGATGATCGACAGCCCAAACAATGCGCATGCCGCATGGAGCGCCAACCGCGCTGAGCCTGCTGCTTCGATCGCGAAAAATACAGCGCCAATTGCGGCCACGCCGGCCGCATTGCCGATCTGCGTTGTCGTGCCATACATGCCGGAGCCCGCGCCCGCACTCGCAGGCTTCACCGTCGAGAGCACCGCGCTCGAAAGCGGCGCCATCACCAATCCCTGCCCGTAGCCGAAGATCATCAGCACCGACGCAAGCAACAGCGCGAAAGGCGCCTCAATCAATGAGGCCATCGCACCGATCGCCGCAAGGCCTATGATCTGCAGCGCGCAGCCCTCGATCAGCACCAGCGTGCCGCGATGCTTGGCCCGCGCACCGCTATGGCGCGAGGCGACCACGAAGGTCAGCGCCAGCGGCACGAACACCAGCCCGGCCTGAAGCGGCGGAATATGCAGCGCGTTCTGCATGAACATGGTCATGACCAGGTAGAACGAGAGATTGGCGAAGAAGAAAAAGAACACCGCGACCAGTCCGCGCATGAAAGCCGAGTCCGCCAGCAGCGCGAGATCGATCAGCGGCATGCCGCCACGCCGCGCCACCATGCGCTCGAGTCGGACGAACGCCGCGATGATCGCGACGCCGCCCGCCATTACCAGCCATATCCAGGCCGACCAGTGCACATCGTGGCCGAACAACAGCGGACCGATCAGGCACAATAGTCCCGCAAACAGCACCACCGCACCGGGAATATCGAGCCGCGTACCCGCGCGACGCGGCACCGTCGGCATGATCCTGAGTGCCGCGGCAATGATAGCGATGCCGAAGGGCACGTTGACGAAGAACACCGCGCGCCAGCCGAGACCGGCAAGATCAAGCGTCACCAGCACGCCGCCGAGCAGGAAGCCGGCGGCGCCCGCCAAACCCAGCACGATGCCGTAAATACCAAACGCACGGGCGCGCGCGGAATCCGCAAACAACAGATGTAGCGTCGCCAGCACCTGCGGCACCATCAGCGCGGCGGTCGCGCCCTGCGCCAGTCGCGCGATGATCAATTCGGGTCCGGATTGCGCAAGCCCGCACCACAGCGAGGCCAGGCTGAAACCCGCGACGCCGGCGACGAACACATTCCTGGTGCCGTAGATATCGCCGAGCCGGCCGCCAGTGACGACCAGCGTCGCATAGCCGATCAGGTAGATCGCGAGGACCGCCTCGATCTGCGCCGCACTCGCATGCAATTCCACTGCCATGGTCGGGATCGCGACATTGACGATGAAAGCATCCACCCCGAACATGAATTGCGCGGCGACCACCGTCGCCAATACCCACCAGCGCCGCGAGGAATCCACTGGCGTCGTCACGATCTGATGCATGGCGGGCTGTTCCGTTCAAAATCTGTTGTGCCCGCAAGCTACAGATTCGGCTCATTCCCGCGATTACCTCCGAGGTAAGTCTGTAGCCCTGGTGAAATTCCGAGCGGCGGCATGCCGCGCCTCCTGCGCAACAACCATGCAGGTCCCGCGGGCCCGAAGGATTGCGCCGGACCTGCCCTGCCCGTAGGTTGGCGCGACGCTCACGACAACGATAATCCTGGAGAGAACACCCAATGGCGCGCCTGAAATTCGGAGCCTTCCTCGCCCCGCATCACCCGATCGGCGAGCATCCGATGCTGCAATTCCGCCGTGACCTCGATTTCGTCCAGCAGCTCGACGAGCTCGGCTATGACGAGTTCTGGTGCGGCGAGCATCACTCCTCGGGCTGGGAGATGATCGCCTCGCCGGAGATGTTTCTGGCCGCCGCCGGCGAGCGCACCAAGCGGATCAAGCTCGGCACCGGCGTGATCTCACTGCCCTATCACCATCCCTTCAACGTCGCCCAGCGCATGGTGCAGCTCGACCACATGACCGGCGGCCGCGCCATCTTCGGCTCCGGCCCTGGCGCGCTGGCCTCGGACGCTCACACGCTCGGCATCGACCCGATGACCCAGCGCGACCGCCAGGACGAGGCAATCGCGATCATCCGCCGCCTGTTCAACGGCGAGCGCGTCACCGCAAAGAGCGACTGGTTCGTGATGAATGATGCCGCGCTGCAGATCCTGCCCTTGCAGGAGGACATGCCGTTCGTGGTGGCCTCGCAGATCTCTCCCTCGGGCATGACGCTCGCTGGCAAATACGGCATCGGCATCATCTCGCTCGGCTCGATGTCGACCCAGGGCCTGATGGCGCTGCCGCAGCAATGGCAATTCGCCGAGGACGCCGCCAAGAAGGCGGGCACCACCGTGAGCCGGTCGAACTGGCGCGTGCTGCTCTCCTGGCACATCGCCGAGACCCGCGAGCAGGCGCGGCGCGAGGCCGGCGCCGGGCTGATGCGCTGGCACAACGAATATAATGTCGGCACCCTGATGCGGCCCGGGCTGACCGCGTTCTCCTCGCCCGACGAAGCCGTCGACAAGACCGCTTTCGTGGAGGGCGCCGCTTCCACCATCGGCACGCCCGACGATCTCGTGAAGATGATCAAGAATCTGGTGCAGGTTTCCGGCGGCGTCGGCACCATCGTTGGCTTCGTCCATGACTGGGCCAATCCGGAAAACACCAGGCGAAGCTGGGACATGGTTGCGCGCTACGTGATCCCTGAAATCAACGGCTATATCGACGGGCTGCGCAAGTCGCAGAAATTCGTGATCGAGAACCGCGCGATCTTCGAACGCGCCGGCCAGGCCGTGATGGCCAAGATCATGGAGAACGACAAAGCCGCCGCCGCGCTCGCGCATACCGGCCCCGGCCGCGTCGCGATCCCTGCCGTCAACGCGCCTGATTTGCAGGAAGCCGCGAAACGCAAGGCGTGAGGGGTGTTTCACCTCTCCCGCTTACGAGAGCTTTGCATAATGGGCGAATCTGCGATTCTCTAAGAGAGGATCGGAGAGGGGGCTGGAGTGACATATCGGCGGGTTGGACAACCGAGCTTCGCAGATGCGCTGGTATCGCGGCGGGGAAAAGGCAATCCAGCGTTGAAGCGGATCGGCGAGCTGGTCGATTGGGCGGCTGTGGAGCTTGTGCTGCGCGGCCTTCCGGAACCGGAGCGTGGCGCGCCGCCCTACCCGCGGCTGGTGATGTTCAAGGCGCTGCTGCTGCAGCAATGGTATGGACTGTCCGATCCGGAGCTTGAA
>NZ_JAGKJI010000073.1 GCF_020329485.1 Bradyrhizobium cenepequi | reverse complement strand
GAGCTTGCCACTCATTCGAGCAGATCGGGTCCAACTGCAACAAGTGATTCTCAACTTGATTGTCAACGCCATCCAAGCGATGAGCGGCGTCGGCGAGGGCGCGCGGGAGTTGCTGATCAGTACCCGGAAGGCCGAGCCGAACGGCGTGCTCGTCGGGGTGCGAGATTCGGGTCCGGGACTGGCGCCGGCGGAGCTTGAGCGCGTCTTTGACGCCTTCTACACGACAAAGTCCGGCGGCTTGGGGATGGGCCTGTCGATCTGCCGGTCGATCATTGAAGCGCATGGCGGACGGCTGTGGCCAGCACGAACGTGCCCCACGGCGGCGCCACCTTTGAATTCACTGTATCTGCCCAGCCGGACATTACATCGTGATTGGATCCTTCGCGTCCGCGGCTTGTCTGGTCCGGATGAACGCGACAGCATTGGAGGTTGCCCTTATCCAATCGCCCCTTTGACAAGACGCGCCCCATCTTCGCACGACCGCTCGGCGTGACGTGAGCCCGCGCCTACCGTGGCCATTGCTCGCGGTCGATTGCTGGCTTGGGCGCCGGGCTCGAGACGGCGCAGCGCCGCCACGAAAACAAAAGCCGCAGCCGAACTCCGCTTGGTCCCGGTATTCGCAACTCAGGACGTTCGATTCAGTCCTGTCCGCTCCTCCGAGAGCGGCGCAAGAGCGGACATCCGGTGAGGTCTGCCCAGGGTCACAAGCCGTAATGCTCACGGCCAGCAAATCACGTCAGCTCTGCCTCCGAAAAGAGACCTGAGCGAGACCTGCCAGATCCGTCGCGATGGGCCAATAAGCGACATAAGGCGCGTTTGGGGCCGCGACCATCAGGATGTAACGTTGTAAGTCCAGATGCAAGGACGCCGATCATGACAACAGACGCAGCGGTGGACGCCGAGACGGTGCGGTATCGCGTTACAGGAATGGATTGCTCATCGTGTGCCGCAAAAATTGAGGTTGCGACGCGCAAGATTCGAGGCGTCCAACAAGTCAGGGTATCTATCGCCTCGCAGGAAATGGAATTGCACGTTGACAATCCAACGGCTCGCTTGCCGGAGGTGGAGCGCACAATCGAGCGGCTGGGCTATCAGCTCGCCCGCCTGAGTGCCGAAGATAACGACAAAATTCCAGAATTGAGCCACGTCACCCCGGCCTATAGACGTGCCCTTTGGATCGTGGTGCTCCTGAATTTGGATTACGGCATTATCGAAATCGTCGGTGGGTTTATTGCAGGATCGCAGGCCCTCAAAGCCGATGCGCTCGATTTCATTGGCGACGGCCTGATCTCCTGGATCGGCCTAATGGCCGTGGGTTGGGGCTTGGCTGCGCGTGCCAAAGCAGCATTGCTACAGGGTTTCTTTCTTGCGGCGCTTGGACTCGGTGTCCTTGCCTCCACTACCTACCGAGTACTGGCGCTGTACCAGCCGCAGGCCGAGCTGATGGGCGTTTTGGGCGCTATCGGGTTGGCGGTGAACGTGGCGGCAGCCGTCGTACTTATCCCTCATCGCAAAGGGGACGCTAACGTGCGGGCGGTCTGGCTGTTTAGCCGGAATGATGCGCTGAGTAACGTGGCAGTGGTTGTTGCGGCCGCATTGGTCGCATGGACTGGCACCCATTGGCCCGACCTAATCGTCGCTTTGGTTATCGCCGGGCTCTTTTTGCATTCCGCGTGGGCTATCATCAAGGACGCCCGAAGCGACTTGGTTCGTGCAGGAAATAGGTGAAGAAGTGCCGCGCCAGACTAGCGACGATGTTCGCGCCGCGCCCGACGGTCCGCACAATGCGTGATAGTCTATCAGATGACAATGCGAAAAAAGGCCCAAGAAAAACCGCCGATGCTTGCGCAACTGAAGCAGTGGTCACGCACAATCAAGCGCGACGTTCACGCAATCTATCTCACGTGCCGTGACGCTCGCGTGCCTTGGTACGCAAAGGCACTGGGGATCGCGGTCGCCGCCTATGCTTTGTCGCCAATCGACCTCATACCCGGCTTCATTCCCGTTCTTGGGTATCTGGATGAGCTAATCGTCCTGCCGCTCGGGATCATGCTAGTGGTCAAATTAATACCCGCAGATGTGATGGCCGAACACCGGGAACTGGCCGCCGCCGTCCAAGATCGGCCCGCAAGCATGACCGGAGCGGCCGCTATCGTCCTGATTTGGGTTCTGGCGTTCGTGCTGGTCGGATGGCTAATCTACCGGCATATTTGACTGCTGGATATGCGAAGTGAAACATCGCCATGCGAAACTGGTGCCGCGAACGGACGATGTCGCTTTAGGGTCAGACTCGGACATTCCAGCCGATCGTTTGATCGTTTCGGCGCGCCGCATTACGACCCGGTATCTGGGCTGGCAGGCACCGTGAATTGAAACACGGCGCCGCGGGGCACGTTTGCACTCGCCCACAATCGCCCCTGATGAGCTTCGATAATCGAACGGCAGATCGACAGTCCCATTCCCAAGCCGCCCGGTTTGGTCGTGTAGAAGGCCTCAAACAGTCGCTCGAGGCCCTCGGGAGCCAATCCTGGACCCGAATCCCGCACTGCGACGAGCACGCCCTCCAGGTCGGTTTTTGCGGTGCTGATCAGCAATTCTCGCACTCCCTCGCTCATTCCACTCATCGCGTCGACGGCGTTGATCACCAAATTGAGAACTACCTGTTGCAGTTGCACTCGATCTCCCCGAATAGCTGGCAGGATCTCTGCTAGCTGCGTCCGCACTAAAATGCAGTTCTTCGCCATTTCGTTTCGGGTCAACCCGACGACCTCTAAGACTACTTCGTTGACCTCCAATCTATCCTTCTGCGGAGGCGCTTTTTTGACGAGGGCGCGGATCCGATCGATCACTTTACCGGCTCGGGTGCCGCTCTTCTCGATATCACCGAGCGACTGCCGGACCTCCTCCAGATTTGGCGGTTGACGGTCCAGCCAACGCGAAGCGGCTTTGGAGGAGGCAATTACGGCTGCGATCGGCTGGCTGATCTCGTGAGCAATCGAGGCCGACAGGTGCCCCGTCGTTGCGATGCGGTTCGCGTGCGCCAGTTCCATCTGTGCCTCGCGGTATCGCAGCTCACTTTCACGCACTGCCGCCTCTGCCCTCTTCCGATCGGTCAAGTCGATGACAAAGGCTACACCCTCATCTCCCCTTTTTTCGAAGTTTGCGGCGCCGACGAGCACCGGCACCCGGTTGCCATTTTTGTGGAACAATTCCTTCTCATACGGTTGGGCGGTTCCGATCGCCTTCAGCGCCGCTGCATGTCGGTCGTCGGCATCCCCCCATTCGGCTGGCGTCAACTCCTTCCAGCGCAGTCGACTCGAAACGAGATCGTCGCGGCCGTATCCCACGATGCTGAGAAAGGCTTCGTTGGCATCGATGATCCTACCGCCGGGACCCCAGATGAAGACGCCGATGATGTTGGAGTCGACCAGGCGCCGCGCCCTCCCCTCCCGTTCTTGAAGCTCGCTAAGAAGTTTGACAAATCCGGTGGAGATGGTGATCACGGCCAACAGAACGACCAGCCAGCCGAGTTGGCGATGGAGAGCACCCATCAGCGCCATTGCCTCTTGCTCCGACGTAATGGCGGGCAGGGCGTGCATGGAGATGAGATCAGCAGCATAAAACAGACAGACGACCAGTAGTCCTGAGGCGATCAACCAAACGCCAATTCGCGAGGCCGAAGATCGCCTACCAGGAATGAATAGTCGACAACACCATATGCCATAGCTGGTGGCCGCGATGATCAGGAGATCGATAGCGGTCATAAGTGGAACTGAATTCCAAATCATGATTCTGCCCTGTGCGTGCAGATTGAGATGATGGGTCGCCTAGGCCGGCCGAAGGCGCCGAGCGAAATCGTATCTTCGTGGAGGCCGCCCAGCTACTTTCGCGGTTGTGTCGCAGTACTGCCGGCGCTCGCAACCAAGATTCGGGCACGCACGAGCAACTGCGCATTGATGGCGACGATGATCGTGCTCGCCGACATGAGGGCGGCGTCGACAGCTGGACTTATGACGACCCCCCACGGGTAGGCCACACCGGCTCGTGCAGGCTGAGCAAGTCCTGGACGCGCGGCGACAAAGCGAGGAACGGAACGGTAAGGATCGTTGAAACCCAGAGCGATTCTGGAAATCTGTAACCATAGCTACATGGCCGTTTCCGACATGCCCATGACCCGTATCCGTGTGATGACAGGACTCATATGACGCATATTCACATGACGAATTGGTCCAATATCTCCGTGCTGATGTGCAGACCTCATTATGCTCTGCTCTGATAATCAGGGGGCGCCGCGAACGCACCGAAGAGGCCGACCGCAAAGACTAACACCGTCAAGCCCCACGGCCACGGCAGTAGCTTCGCGGCAATGTGCAGGAAGTTGGTGGGATTGCTGTAGGCGGTAAAGCGAACCTTCAAGTTTCCGATCTCCTGAAATCGACAGCCCTGGATGTACGGGCGAAAGCTCGTTTGAGGCCGGTTGCCAACGGCTGGTGCTCATTGCATCGTCGGCGAAGTCGGCCCGCGTAATACAATGCATCCGCCGCAACTTCACCAATTCCAAGTGGTTATCGTTTCGATACACGCATCAGCGCATTCGCATGGCTCGAGACTTAGCGGCTGCGAATCACGGCGGTTGTCGCGCGAGGAGGCGGCATAGCTGCCGTTGCTTGAGTGCCCTCGCCAACTCCAGCTTTTCCGCGCGAGATAAGCTCTTCAATTTGGGCATCGAGTTCATCGTCAGTCATATCTGCGAAGTCGCCAGGCTTCCCGACTTCCTTGCGGTCGACCATGTGCCCCTCAATGCGCGCAATCAGTTCCAGAGCCTTATTGACGACGTTGCCCTGATACTTGAACTCGCCAACCTCCTCGCCATCGTCATTCGTGGCTCGACGCTGTTGCGACGCTTTCGCCACGTTCTTCACCAGCTCGTTGATGATCCACTCGCGCGTAACGGCGGTTTTCTCGACCGTGCGCTCGGCTATGCGCGTGTGGAGTTGGTTAACTCTGGCCTGAATGCTTTCATTTGCTTTCAGGCGAACAGCGTTTTCCCGGTTCTCGCGATAGCCGGCCAATTGATAGACTTCATCGGCTGTTTTGCCCTTTGCGAGTTCTTGGGCGAAGCGTTCCCATTTGAGGTTTTTAAGGGCTGGCATGGATTGTTCACCGTGGTAGCCGTGGCGGCGGCAGCTTTTCCGCGAGAAGACGTTACCGAAAACAGCCTTACTGGTCGCACCACTGGGCTTATCCGACCGAAAACGGGCATTCGTCGCGCGATCACGGTGCTTCGCTGCACCTGCCCAGACCACACCCTTAATGCAGCGTGACCGACCAAAGTCGGGCCGCCCGATTACGATCAGGATATCGTGATGGACAGCCCAACGGTCAGGCCAAGCTATCCTCGGCTTGTTTCCCGATATCGCAGCTCAACTGCGAGACGAAGAAATGTCGTCGAAATCGACCAAGCCGCTTTGATGCCGGCCATGAGATTGCCGGAGACCTTGGACACGCCGCCGACCCGGCGGCGCTGCCCGACGGCGATCTCCAGCGAAGGCAAGCGAGCGGCGGCGACGCGCATCAGCCTTTCCAGATTCCAGCCATAGGTCAGCTCTTTCATGCCGAGCCGTTTGAGTTCATCGCGCCGAACGGCGCGAAACGGCGACAGATCGGTAAACCTTGCACCATAAACCAGACGCAGCAGCATCCCCCTCCGACGTAGCCCGCGACGACTTGCTGTGGCGCCAAGCTACCGGCCTCACGTGAACCGCGAACGCGCGAGCCGAGGACAAAGATCGCGTCTCCGGCGACAATCGGTGACACCAAAGCAGCAATAAATTCGGTGGGATCGCTGCCGTCGCCACCGAAGAACACCAGAATGTCGGCATCTTCGCGAACCGCGGCAATGCCAGCCTGGATGGCGCGACCGTAGCCGCGGCGCGGTTCGACAATCACGCGCGCCCCAGCGGCCTCTAGCCGCTCCACTGTACGATCCCGCGAGCCGCCATCGACAACGATGATTTCGTTCACCCCTTGCGCCAGCACGGATACAACGACCGGACCGATCGCCACTTCCTCATCGAGACACGGAATGATCGCGGAAACAGTAAGCGGGCCGGGCGGCGCAGCCGGCTCGGCGAGTTCGTCGCTCACGACAGTCACAGGCTTCAGCGCAGGCCGCAATTGGCGCAAGCTTTGGGCGGGTTGTCGGAGAGCAGCGCTGCGCGAAAATCCCGATAGGCGCGCCCATTCCAGATTTCCGCCAAAGACTGCTGCCCTGCATGACCGAGCGTGTAGTTGTCGTAGCCATGCTCCGAAAACGGCGCAATGCAGCACGGCAAGGCGCGGCCATTGGCCGTGAAATACATCAACGACCACGGCCGCCGGCAGTGCGACCACGGAGAATTGTCACCGCTGCCCTGCAGACTTAATCCCGGCTCGGAGGCGGCACCCGAGGCGCTGAACGTCACGCCGAGCGAACGCGCCAGATCCTCGGCCTGTTTCAGATGGGCCGCTTCGGCTTCGGTCAGGCGCTCGAACAGGGCCTGATCGGGCTGTGCCCTGCCGATCGCAGCTTCAGCGAAAAACACCAGCCGCTGCAGATAGACTTCTTTAACGCCGATCTCCGCCGCGACTTTCACGAAAGCCGGAAGCTCTTCGACGGTTTCCCGCAGACCCGTCAGCCAGACAGAAACCCGCGGCGCGGTGTGCCCCTCCCGCTCCTGTAGTTCACGAAATGCGCGAACATTGCGGGTGATGCGGCCGAAATAGTCCCGGCCGCGGATCGCCTTGAAGCTCTCGCGGTTTGACGCGTCGAGCGAAACGCGCAGCTCGTCGAGCCCGGCGTCGATTAGCCCGCGGCCATTGCGTTCGCTAAGCGCCGTCCCATTGGTATTGAAGAGCACATAGACGCCGCGATCCTTCAGGTACCTGACCATCCGCGGCAGGTTCGCGACCAGCATCGGCTCGCCGACCCCATGCAGAACCGCGCGTGCCAGATCAGGCGCCTGATCGACGATCGACGTGAACAGTTCCCAGCTCATATCCGCCGCGGGCTCAAGCTCCTCATAGGTACGAGGACAGGTGGTGCACAGCAGGTTGCAGCGGTTGGTCACTTCCAGATAAAAACAGACCGGTGCACGCAGAGCGACTTCGGAACGCTCGCCCTTAACCGACTCGTGATAGCGGCGAGGATCCAAAGAGGCCGCGCCTGGTGCGTCGCCGGAAAGGCTCATTGCGATAACGTTGCGTTCATCGTCCGCTCCATGCGGGTTGTCTTCCAGGCGGTAAGGGCCAAAGCCAGCAAGAGGCTTCCGAACAGGATTGATTTGGTCACCATTCTCGGAATGTAGAAATCCCAGTCGAGCTGCCGCCGTCGATTGCCGGCCCAAGCACCATTCCGTCGTCGGGCTGATGCAGGGCTTCGATCGCCTGCACCAGGAGGCGGCAAGGTCGGGCTGTCGCCATTGACGAGCAGGACGCCGTCATGTCCGGCGACTAGAAGCGCACGCGTCGCCCCAAGCAGCACTTGCCCCAGATCATCGCCTGTCTGCAGCAATAGCCGAAATCCCCGAGGGAAGCAGCAGCCGCATGATGTCTTCCGTTCCCGCCGGCGCATGGACGCCGTAGCCGCGGCGGCCGAGCGCCTCCGGCACGGCCTCGATCGCGGCTGCGACGTCGCGCAGGAAGCGCGCCGAAAGCTCGGATGCGGCAACGTCCCGATGGCTCTCGCCAGCCGTGTCTTTGAGCGGCCGGGCTGCGGCGCCTTGCATATGATCCCGATCGCGGTGCCGTTCATAGCCCGAGCCGCGGCCGCAGGCGATTGGCGGCGATCGCGATCAGTCGCAACGCATCATGGCTGCCGTCCGCTTCGCCCTTCTCGAAATCACCGTCAACGCGGCCCATCTGGTTCGTCACATGAGCAAAGCACAGCACAGGCTTGTGCCGGGTCTGTGCGAATGCGTAGAGAGCAGCGGCCTCCATCTCGACGGCCAGCAGTTTCTTTTCACGCATCGCATCGATCGCCTGTTCGGTCTCACGGAACGGCGCGTCCGTCGTCCAGGTCGCGCCGGTGAGGACCGGGACTGGAAATTGCACGAATGCGCGATCGAGCGCCGAGATCAGGCCGGTATCTGCATGCGAGTAATCCGACGCCGCCGTGTAATGATAGCTGGTGCCTTCGTCGCGCAGCGCGCGGTCGATCAGGATGAAATAAGGTGCCCGATGGAGGGGCAGGATCTGTCCCGAAGACGTGACGCTGATCAGAAGCTTGCAGCCTGAAGCAAACATTTCCTCGGCGATCAGCACCGCGTAGGGCGCGCCGACGGCGCAGCCGACAATTCCGAAATCAATTCCGTCGTGGCGAAAGGAATAGAGCTGCGTGTGATAACAGGCCCATCCCGATTCAAGCTGGGCCTCGCCGCGCGCAAGCAGGCTGCGCACGATGTCGCCATCAGGATCGAGGATGCAGATGTCCGGAATGCGGGAATGCGCGATCTGCTTTTGCCGGCGCGCTTCGCGCAGCAGATTTTCCGGAGTGAATGCGGACGGCTGCGAATAATGTTTCTGCGCGAGGATGGGCGGAGCGCCGCCGTCACTTTCCGCCATTACGGTAGAACCTCCTGTGTGGCGTTGCCATTATCGTTTTCATGCCTGGTGAGCAAGGGTCGTGAGCTGGAGCCTCGCGTTGTCTTTAAAGGTTGCCTTTAAAGATCGAAGGTCGCGGCTCGATGACGGTCGAGTATGGGCTTAACACGGTGCGGGGATGACGGGTGTCGCCGACTCCGTCGTCACAGTTATTTCGGTCGATTAAAAGCATGGTCACCTCGACGAGATGGCCGTGGGTTGCCCACGATGGGAGCGGTACGAAGTTCGTTGCAGTCGGTAAGCCTGATCGCTTTCGGGCCATTCTACTCGCTTGCTTCGACTTATCCGGAGACCTTCGAGCTGGCCATAGCTCACGGTTATGGAATCCATAAACGCACCTAGCTTGAGATGATCGAGGCTCGTCGTTACACGACGGTCAAATGTTTGGATCTTGACCGCCATCGCCGCGGCCAGCGGAGGTTTGTGTACCCGGTTTCGGAGGTCAGACGTTGCATTTAGAGACGATGGCAATTCATGCTGGGTGGCGTCGCGACGAAGCGACTGGTGCTGTGGCCGTGCCGATCTATCAGACAACTGCATTCCAGTTCGACAGTGCGGAGCACGCGGCCAATTTGTTTGCCCTGAAGGAGCTGGGCAACATCTATAGCCGCATCATGAACCCCACGACGGACGCATTGGAAAAGCGCGTCGCTGCACTAGAGGGAGGTGCGGCTGCGCTTGCGGTTGCCTCCGGTCAGGCGGCGAGCGCGCTTGCGGTACAGAATCTCACGAAAGCCGGCGATAATATCGTAAGCTCATCGGGGCTTTATGGAGGCACTTGGAATCTTTTCGCCAACACCTTGAAGAACCAGGGTATCGAGACTCGTTTTGTCGATCCGTCTGACCCAGAGGCCTTTGTTAGAGCCAGCGACGAGCGAACTCGCTGCTGGTATGCCGAAACGTTACCAAATCCAAAGTTGAACGTATTTCCGATCGCGGAGGTCGCCACGCTCGGGCGATCGCTCGGCATACCCCTTATCATGGACAACACCGCTGCCCCGCTCATCGTCCGTCCATTTGATCATGGAGCCGCCGTAATCACCTATTCGGCGACCAAGTATTTGTCCGGACATGGAACCTCGATCGCCGGCTTGATCGTTGACGGCGGCAATTTCGATTGGGAGGCGCACGGTTCGCGTCAACCTGGCTTGAACACACCGGACTCCAGCTATCACGGCGCCGTTTGGACACAAGCCGCCAAGCCCCTCGGTCCGATCGCCTACATCCTCAAAGCGCGTGTGACATTGCTGCGTGATCTGGGGCCGGCGATTAGTCCCTTCAACTCGTTTCTAGTGCTCCAAGGGTTGGAAACGCTAGCTTTGCGAATGCGCCAACATTCGTCCAGCGCGAGCTTGGTCGCCGACTGGCTCAACAAACGCCCGGAAGTCGCTAAGGTTATCCATCCAGCCCACATGACGGGACGTGACGCCGAGCGGAGTTCTCGGTATCTCCCGGATGGAAAGGGCGGTCTGATTGGCTTTGAGCTCCACGGTGGTGTGGGCGCCGGCAGCCGGTTCATCAACGCACTGAAATTGTTTTATCATGTCGCCAACATCGGCGACGCGCGCAGCTTGGCGATCCACCCAGCGAGTACAACGCATTCCCAACTCTGCGCAGCCGACCAGCTCGCAGCTGGAGTTTCGCCGGGCTACGTCCGGTTATCGATTGGTCTGGAGCATCCGGACGATCTCATTGCCGATCTCGATCAGGCCCTACGAGCGGCCGCGTCCTGAGGCCCTTCCATCGGAGACCATCATGCTACTTACAAAACGCAAACTGCTCGTGGCGTCGGCAATCTTTGCGGCCGCGGCCAGTTCGCGGCCCCTCCTCGCCCAGAAGACGACTTTGCGTTTCGGCGTTGGCCCGCTGCTCCCGAATCCAACCGACACTATCAACGCGTATACGCCCGTCTTCGATCATCTCGCCAGGCGGCTCGGCGTCGAATACACGTTGGTGTCAACGACGGACTGGGCTGGCATTGCGGTCGCTATGGGGTCGGGCGAGCTTGATGTAGCCTGGATGGGCCCTTGGGGTTACATCATCGCAAACAATAGCACAGACTGCGCCGCGATCGCCACTGTTAAATACGAAGAGAGGCCAACCTATCTCGGGATTATTATCGGAAAGCCGAGCCTGAAGATCGACAGGTTTCCTGACGATACCAAGGGTATGACCATGTCATTCGCCGATGTTGGATCAACCTCCGGCTGGCTTGTACCAACCTACTACGCCAAGGAGGTTTGGAAGATCGACCCGAAGACTTTCTGGTCATATCATGAAGGTTCAACCCACGCCGCAAATGAAGTTGCTGTCTCAAGTGGACAGATCGATCTAGCTACGGACTTTGACCGCAACCGCACAGCAATGATCGATAGCGGTAAGGTCAAACCTGATGCCAACATGATTGTATGGACGTCAGCCCCCCTCCCCAACGACGCCATCGTCGTGCCGAAAGGAACCTCTTCGGATCTTTCCGGCCATATTGCCGCTATCCTCTCCTCCATCACACCGGACCAAGCAAAGACACTGTTACCCTCACACTATACGGGCTTCGTCGTCTCCAACCACGCATTCTACGACGCGATCGAAAAGGCTGGTTTGGCGGTAGGGAAGATCAAAGCCAGGGCGTAGTCATCGGAAGACGAGGCACCCTGATGACTTTCCGCCGTTCGGTCACCGAAAGCCTCGTCCCGATCGAAGCACGTCAGCCGAGTCGGATTTGGCGTCGAATCCGGGTGTCTACGATTACGCTCCTGATCGCGACGTTTTACATAGCCAGTTGGCAACTCGCGCAGGTCGACTTACGCCGGCTGGTTTCCGGTCTGCCGCGTCTAGCCTATTGGCTCTCCAAAGCATGGCCGCCAGAGCTGGACGATCTACGGCTGATCATGCAACGAATGGCCGAGACAATCTCAATGGCGGCGCTCGGCACGACGCTGGCTTCGATCCTTGCGATTCCAACGGCCATAATGGCAAGCCGCAACATCACACCGGCGCCTTCACTCTATCGTCCTGTGCGACTTTTTCTCAGCATACTTCGCGGTATTGATTCATTTGTCTTTGCGCTGCTGTTCGTTGCCGCGGTGGGACTCGGCCCTTTCGCGGGTGTACTCGGTGTAGGCCTCCATACCTGGGGAAGTGCTGCAAAACTGATGGCCGATCAGATCGAGACGTTGCCGCTCGCTCCGTTGGAGGCTGCCGAGACCACCGGGGCTGGTCGGACCACGGCCATCGTCTATGCCCTGCTGCCCGAAATCGGGCCGATCGTGCTGTCCGTCTCGCTCTTCTGGTGGGAGTTCAATGTGCGCGCATCAACCGTCCTCGGCGTCGTCGGTGCCGGCGGCATCGGCCAAGAACTCAAGAACAGCATGGATCTTCTGGATTTTCGACGTCTCTTTACGATCATCGCCATCATCGTAATTGTCGTAAGCATCGTCGACCAGTTGAGCGGCTGGTTACGGGCTCGGCTATCATGAGACCTCGCCCGGTGGCCTATCGATGACGCCTGACGCTGGTTTTTCCGAGACGCCGCTGCCACCAACGAGTCCGACAAT
Source organism: Bradyrhizobium cenepequi (assembly GCF_020329485.1). GTDB lineage: Bacteria > Pseudomonadota > Alphaproteobacteria > Rhizobiales > Xanthobacteraceae > Bradyrhizobium > Bradyrhizobium cenepequi. Next base: position 13,934 of record NZ_JAGKJI010000073.1, on the reverse strand, counting down.
TCTTCACGTTGAGGGGCTATGCAAATCGTTTGGCGGGCGCACGATCATCAAAGACGTCAGTTTCAACATCCAGGAAGGCGAGTTCGTCGCCGTGCTCGGACCGAGCGGCGCAGGCAAGACAACTCTGTTTCGTTGCATGGCAAGTCTGATCGCCCCCTCGCAAGGTCGCGTCGTGGTCTTTGACACTTGTCCACGGGACATAAAGACACGCAAACGGCGACAGATCGCCGTCGTCTTCCAGCAGTTCAACCTAATCGGACGACGGTCCGCTCTGGGCAATGTTCTGGCAGGGCGGCTCGGGTATGTACCTGCATGGCGCGGGTTGACCGGTCACTTTTCCCGGGACGATCGGTTGTGGGCACTTCAATGTCTCGACCGCGTCGGCCTGCTCGCGCATTCGGAGCGGCGGGCCGATACGTTGTCGGGCGGCCAGCAGCAGCGTGTGGCTATCGCTCGGGCCATTGCCCAGCGTCCGGCAATAGTCTTGGCGGACGAGCCGGTCGCGAGCCTAGACCCACAAACCGGACGCAGCGTGCTCGACCTTTTGCGAGGCATTTGTGAAAACGAGCGTGTCGCCGTCGTTTGCAGTCTACATCAAGTTCATCTGGCGCGCGCTTATGCCGACCGTGTTATCGGCCTTGCCAACGGCAATGTCGTTACCGACGTCAGAGTCGCGGCGTTCGATAAAACGTCCTTCAATCGGATCTACGGAGATGCGAGCGGCGGCGACCTCGGCAGCGTCGACTTCGCGGAGTGACAATTATGGATATGATGCAGTCCCGACTATTCGATCGGCTTCGCTCGCTCGGTATGAGCCCGGACGTTGTGCCTTATCCCGCGCATAAGACGGTCGAAGAGGGCAAAATGCTTCGCGGTGTGATGGTGGGCACCTTTACGAAGAACCTACTTCTTAAGGACAAGAAAGGCCGGCTTTATCTGGTGGTTGCTCATGAGGATCGCGTCATCGACCTTCGAACCCTGCATCGGAAAATCGGCGCGAGCGGGCGGGTCGGATTCGCGAGCGGAGACCAGATGAGGGAGATTCTCGCGGTCGAACCCGGCGCTCTAACACCGTTCGCAGTGATGAACGACGACGCGGGAAAGGTGGGCGTAGTGGTCGATGCCACGCTGTTCGACGCGCACCAGCTTAATTTTCATCCGTTCGTCCAGACGCTGAGTATGGGGATTTGCCCTCGAGATCTGGTATCATTCGTTCGGTCTTGTGAGCGGGAACCGATAACTGTCCGACTCGATATCGACTGTACAGAACAGGCTATGTGTACCGAAAACTTAAGCTCGGGCGTAGTGGTGATGAAGTCCGCCCAGGATGGCAAGTGACCTGACCACACCGGTTCGCTGAACTGGGCGAGAAACCGGCGCATCCTTGTCCAGGCCAAGTGCGTCCGCGTCTCATTGCAGTAGCGAAGTAAGATTTCAAAATCCGGCGCGGATGTGCCTCGCCCAGGACGATGATGTGGTCCACACATTCATGCCGGATCGATCCGATCAGCCGTTCGACAAAGCCATTCTGCCAGGGTGAGGGCGGTGCGGTCGGCTTGTCTCGAATGCCCATGGCACGCAGTCGGCGTGTGACGACCGCACCGTAGATGCAATCCCGGTCCCGGATCATGTAGCCCGGAGCCTCGTTCCAGGGGAATGCCTCGGTTATTTGACGCGCGACCCATTCGGCGGTGAGATGTGCGGTGACGTTGATCCAGACAAGCTCTCTGCGGTCTAGCCGAACGATGACGAAGGCATAGAGCAGTTTGAAGCCAATTGTCGGGACAACGAAGAAGTCCAGTGCAGCAATGTCTGGCGCGTGGTTATGCAAGAAGGTCCGCCACCCCTGGTTGGGCCGCCCACGCCGTTTGACCATGTACTTGGCGACGCTCGACTGCGCGACCTGAAACCCGAGCTTGAGCAGTTCGCCGTGGAGGCGAGGCGCTCCCCAAAGCGAATTCCCCATGCTCATCTGTTGGATCAGTGCGCGCAGCTCGGTGTCGATCTGCGGCCGCCCTCCCAGTAAGCGCGACTTCCAACGCCAGTAGCGGCGGAATCCGGCCCTGTGCCAACGCACGAGGGTCTCGGGCCGGTGAGAACCTTCAGGATTGCTGGAAACCATCCATACAGCTGGATAAAGAACCAGCGATCCTGGTTCGCGAATCGGGCGCGACCATGCAGCCTGCGCCTCAAGACCATCAACTTGATGTCGCAGCACCGCGTTCTCGGCTTGAAGCCGCAACTTCGACTTGAATGGCGAGGCCAGGACGGCCAGAGCGAAGCAGAACAGCCCGATCATCACGCCAGCCTAGGCGATTCCGACGCGGCATCACACTCGGATCAGGTTTTCGGTACACACACGGATCTTCGACTTGAATGGTGAGGCCAAGACCGCCACCACGAAACACAGGAGTCCGAACATTCCGCCCGCTTAGGCGATTCCATCACGTCAGCACCTCGAATAACGTTTTCGGTACACACAGGTGATCTGAACAGCTCGTCGACCCGGTGCCAACCTACTCCTTGCTGAGACACGCGTGCTGGCAGGGCATAGGCAGGTGTGCTTAGTTTGCGCCTCGAGTAAATTCAACTCCAGGTGAGCCATGCCTCCAATTCAGCGGATCATCGTTCCTGACATCCGACCGCCGGTCAGCCATTACTGCCACGTGACGCGTGCCGGGCCCCACGTTTGGGTCGCCGGCATCGTCGGCCAAGCGCAAGACGTAGCATCGCCGCCGATGTCGTCTATCAGTTCGATGTCGCCATCACCATCATAGACAAGTGCCTGAAGGCGGCTGGTGCCGGCGCTGAGCACGTCGTCAAGGTGCAGGTGTTTATGACCGACATTACGGAGCGACCGAAGATCAACCTGCACCGCATCGCGTATTTCGGCGACAACCTACCGGTCTCTACGCTCGTTGAGGTGAAAGGACTGGTAGATCCGCGTATGAAGGTCGAGATCGAGTGCCAAGCCTACGTGGAGTAGGAACGGGCACATTGGTCCCCCCCGGGGCGGGCGGCGCTTCCAGAACGCTACCCAATCGTAGGCCTTGTGATCGAAACTCACAATCAGACTCCCCTCTCGGCGCCCGTTAGCACCGGACAGCACAAGTTAATCACGCACGCACAAGCTCGCCCGCGCTGCACTGGTCAGCAATTAATCAAGGTCCATAGATACGGCGTTTCGATATCCGCGGTAACCGGGCTTGGCACAATCGGCAGTTACGCGATGGGCGGCCGAACGAGCGCGGGCTCTCGAAATCCGCCATCTCGCGCCCGGACTTATCGCAAGAATAAATCTTATTGCCACCCTTGATCAACGAGTGTTACCGCACCCGCTCGGGGGGAGGTAATCTGAGTGTTCCCACGCGATGCTTCGCACCCGAGTGCGTCGCCGCGAGACTCGGAAAGAAGGGTCTCACGTCAGTCACAAACGCCTGATCAATGGTCCAAAAAAAGGAGCTTCGACATGACTGAGACACTCGCACGACCGGTCGCTCCAGCCGCCGAGGAGCGGGCCAGGCTGAAGGAGGGAGTACACATCGAGCGCAGTTCTCGCCGGGTACGGACGTACTTTGGTAACAAGCTGATCGCCGACAGCGAGCACGTTCTCCTGGTCTACGAAACAAGGCGACCGCCGGCCTACTGGTTTCCAATTGCGGATGTCCGGATGGAGTGTCTGGAGCAGTCACAGCAAGCGGAGGACACCATTCGGTGGCACTTGGTGGTAAAGGATCGCATCACTCACAACGCGGCTCGCGCTTACCTTAAGCCAGCTGGTCATCGAGCCGCACTGGAGGGCCACCTCACCTTTTACTGGGATCAGATGGACGCGTGGTTCGAGGAGGATGAGCAAGTCTTCGTTCATCCTCGAGATCCGTACACAAGGGTCGACACGTTGCACAGCTCGAGGCACGTGCGCGTGGAGATCGACGGAGTGACAATGGGTGAAACTCGTCGACCCATGCTCCTGTTCGAGACTGGACTGCCGACCCGTTATTACATTCCGAAGGTGGACGTGCGCTTGGATCTGCTCGAGCCCTCCGAGTCTGTCACCCGCTGCCCGTATAAAGGAGTGGCACGCAACTGGTCGGCTCGGGTGGGCGACCAGCTCGTCAAGGACATCGTGTGGAGTTATCCGGCGCCAATTCCCGAGTGCCCGAAGATCGAAAACCTGCTCAGCTTCTACAACGAGCGCGTCGACCTGTACATCGATGGGGTGCTGCAAGATCGACCAATCACGCCATTCTCTTAACGTCGAGAGCGGAGAAGTAACCGCGCGTCGCGCTGGAGCTCGCACAGAAGGTCGCGCTGGCGACGATGCTGCCCGGCGGGAACTCTTTCACGCCCTCGAAAAGAACCCCGGCGTGATCATAGGCCGAGACGATCGCGGACGCGACAAATCTGCCGCTCCTGGGGGCATGTGCTCGTAAATCGAGACGCGAAGATCAGAGCACGTTTTGATGTCTGCTGTGCCCCCAACAGCGGCGCGAAAGCGGACATCGCTGGAGGTCCAAGTCGGGCCAGAACCAGCCTCGTGCAGCGCAGCAGCGATATGAGGTTTGGATAATGCGTATCACCCCCGCCAGGGTAATGGCATCGACCTAAGGTTTGCGCCCGACCACCAAATTCAACTCGCCGGGTCCAGCAAAGCCGTCCGCGTCCTCAAAGCGTCTTAGCGCCTGTTCCAATTCGTTCCAAGCGGCGTCCTGTCGCTGTTGTGGCAGATGAGCGATCATTGCTCTGTAGAAGGCAAACCCCTCGCGGATCATCGTTGTTGCCGCTGCCGCGCTCTCCAATCGCTGTACGGTTGCTATACTGCTCACTGCGACATCGGTGAAGCCCGCGTTCGCCATCACGGCCTCTAGCCGTGCCGGATCGACCAGGGAACGAATGCTGCCCGGCCTGTCCTCCCAGTCTGTCTTGCCGCCATGCCGGGCAAGAATGTCTAGTGCGATGGCGTTGAAAGTGGTCTTCGTTGGATCACCTGTAACGATTGCTGCGAACAGCCCTCCTGTGCGCAGCACAGTCTGCACGGCGCGCGCAGCCGCGACCGGGTCGGGAATTAGCATCAGAACCAGCCGACTGATCGCGGCGTCGAACCGTTCCCCGTTGCCCACCAGCGCATCCGCCGGACAGACACGGGTCGAGACGTTCCGCATCCCGGCCTCTCGCACGGTTTTCTCAGTCGCCGTGATCATAGGCGCTGCGATGTCGATGGCCAGCACATGCCCGGTATCGCCAACTCGGCGCGCGGCGATGACGGTTTGTTCCCCAGACCCGCAGCCGACATCCAGCACGCGGCAACCCGATTTGACGTTGGCCAGATCAAGCATCTTCTCGGTCGCGGGCACAAGGTAGTCCGCGGCCCGAGCGGCCCAGTGCGCCCAGCCTTCGGCGGACACATTCCATTGTTCGACGGGTGTTTCATCACTCATAAGGTAAATTCCTCAATCGCCGCGTTTCAACATACCGCCGCCGATGCCGCCGCCATGGAAACCGCCGCCGCCCGTGCCGCCGTCGTGGCCACCTCCGCCTCCGCCACCACCACGAGCCAACGCCATCGTTGGCGAAACCAGGCCAGTGGACGCAACTGCCGATAGCGCGATCACTGTCTGACGCAACATACTGAATTCTCCGTCGGAGATATCCCTCCCAACCAGGACCGCGCTTTGGACGTGGGAATCGTTTTGGAGAATCGCGATCAGCTTCGATGAGTTCGTTACTCAACTCTCCGCGAGCCACGCCTGATTAAATTTAAATTTCAGTGAACGAGTTGTTCGTGGGGCAGCGGAAGCGCGCGCCCACTGTTGCAGATGTAGTTGATTTGGAATCTCTTAGCAAACAGTCTGGCAGCGCTCACCAGCGACACAGTCCTTGTTGGCGATATCGCCCGTACCCGATTGGGTGTTCCGAAGTAGAAACGGCTGAAATCTGCACTTCCGCTTTGGGTCACTCGCGTCATTTTTGGCTTATTCGCCGGGTGTCTGCTTATCCCCTTACAGCAGCGACATAGCAGACATCCCTTAACGGCCGCTTGGCCTCGCCAACAAATCGATCAGTTTGCGCTGGTTCAAGCCGATAGCCCGCCGTGCGGCCATCGCTCTGCTGCGTCAGTGCGTGTGGACTAAACGGACCCGGCGCCCACAGAATCTCGTCAGCTCGCTTCTGTCCGTAGCTCTCGGCGCTTGTTATCCAGAAGGGGGTTGTCGGCAGGTAACTATCTCAGCCACAGCTTGAGGGGAACCGCCTGACGATCGGGGCATTTCATGGTGCCCGTAGAGGAGTCTGACAGCCGTCCACTGTAGGTACATTCGACGCCGGCAACAGAGAATGTCGCGTTTAATTGGGATGATGAGGCCGATACCAGCAAGCGCATTTCACCCGTCTTCGCCTCCGGACCATCCTGAGTGCACACCCCGATGTGCTTCATCGTGAAAGGCCCGGAGTATTCCTTTATAGGGCCGGAAGCCGTTTCCGTGACGGTGGCGGTCAACTCCCACTCGCCCAAATGGCCGGAATATCCGACGACCTCGAGCGATTGCGCGCTGGCCGCGCCCGCAAGGATGCCCAGAGCGATCAGCAGAAAGACTGCTCTCAACGATGTGCTCCCTTGCCTGCCGCCGGCTTCTCAGCGCTTCGTCAGGAACGCACGCGCCTCGGCGAGCTCGGTCCGGGTGTTATCGGCGGCATCGGCGATCGCGACGACCAGGCCGTAATATTCCTGAGCCTTGGCGGATTCACCGGACTTTTCCGCGGCCTTGGCCGCGCCCACATATGCGCCGAGCCGGTTTGGCTCCTTCTTCAGCGTTGCCTCGAAGGCGGCAAGTGCTTCATTGGCATTGCCGCTCTCGATCAGCATGACTCCATAGAGTTCGCGCGCCGGTCTGAGCACGCCCGGGGTCACGGGATGCTTCTCGGTCTCGTCCTCGGCATCAGCAGCGGCACTCATTGCCCTCAGCGCATCGTCACGGTTGCCTTGGGCGTAGAGCAGCCAGGCGGTGGCGACCTGCCGCTGAATGTCAACTTGTTGCGACCAATATGCGTCCTTGGCATCGCGCAACTTGTCGCGCAGCTCGGTGAGCTTTGCGATGTCAGCCTTGGCGGCTTCAGGCTTGCCCAAGCGGGCTGCGCCTAGCGCTCGCGCGAAATGAGTGATCGCCTGCACGTGTGGCAGCGGGCTGGGGCGGACCTGAAGCGCCGCCGCCGCCGTCCAGTCGCCGCGCTCCACTGCGTAGCGTGCCGGCGAAGCGGCCAACGCGTATGGCCCGGCGAGGAAAGTCTCGCTGAAGCCGGTGACCGCGTTCATCTCGTCGATAACGGCGGCGGCCTTCTCATCCTGTCCGAGCTGTAGATAGGCGTAGACCAGGTAATCCATGGCGTGCAGCTGATCGTGGCCCTCCTTGTCCGCGCTGGCGACGCGCGAGGATTCGAGGTTGGAAGCAATCGACTCCTGCCAGTAGCCGACGCGCGTAAGGATGTGTGACGGCATGTGCTGGGCATGTGCCGACGCTGGCGCGACCTTGGCATAGCGTCGGGCGGCATCGAGGCCTTTCGCGGCGATCGGCGGATAGTCGTAAAGGTGAATCAAGTAATGCGCCACGCCAGGATGTTGCGGCTGGCGTATTGCAATCGGCTCCAGGATTGCTGCGCCCTTGAGCTGGTTGGCATAGGTTTTGTCGGCAGGCGAAGCCGAAGTGTTTAGGGCGAGCGCATAGTAGATCTGCGCTTCGTCGTCATTGGGGTAGCGCTGTGCTAGTTGCTCCATGGCTTTAGCGTAAGCTTGCATGCGCGCGCGATGGTCGAGTTTGTCGTAATCGGCATACATGACCTCGAGCGCATCGAGGTAGTCGCGTTCGCGCTGGGTCTTGGCGCCGACGCTCTTTCCCTTCGCGATCGCGGCTGCGCCCTCGGCGAGGTTCTTCGCAGGTGTCGGCACGTGAGGATTCAATAGCAGGCTGAGCGCTATGCCCCAATAGGCGATACCGCATTCGGGATCAGCCTTCAGCACATCTTCGAAAACCTTCTGCGAGGCGCGGTACCAGAACGAGTGCTGGTACAGCATCCCGCGATCGAAAAGCTTCTGAGCTTCCGGTTTGCACGATGTTTCGAAATTGACGATGCCGAGCTTCTCGTCCGATTGTCCCAATGCGGGTTGCGCGAGCAAAAGTCCTGCCGCCGCTATAGCGGCTACTGCGAATGATTTGTTTTTCATGATTCAGCTCCATGGCAGTATTCGAGTTCCAACAGAGCGAACTGAGACGTTATGCCGATTTCATGTAGCCCGCCACGTTTTTCTATTTGCACTCTCCATATCTACTTGGACTCCACGATATGTCAGTCACGTTTACGCTTGTTGTGACTCCGAATGTATGGTCCGGCCGTGCGTTGCAAGAGGTTTCGTCAACCTGGCAGATGCGGTCTTGCATCAATGTATCCGGCCTCTGATTGGAGCGTGTTGTACTCCGGGCCATCATGGATATCAGCGCGCATTCGAGCTAATTAGCGGACAGGCCTCGAACGGGCCATTCGGGTCACCAGTTTTCGCATGCGCCGGGAAGACCGATCCTCCATGGTCGTCTCATCCTCTCGAAGACCTCGGCGGGGTAAGGGATGTTACGTCATCGATAGCTCCTCGTCGCGCTGTTCCTTTGTTCGTGCCTGGCGGTCGTTCCTTCGTCCCGGCCTGCGCGTGCAGACGCGCCGCGCGCAAGGGCCGTCAAGGCCGGCCGTCGTGCTGTCCCGACGTCTTGCTCTACCGCTGCCAGGCTGCGCCTTGACGGCCCGAGCACGGCGCGAGGATCAAGCAGGTCGGGACGAAGTCTCCTCCGTCTTGACGCACTCGAAGGCGCGTGCCTTGTTGAGAACCGCCCAGGCGATCCGGGCGAGCTTGTTGGCGAGCGCAATCGCCAGCACGTTGTGGTGCAATCGTTTCTTAGCGGCTTCGATCCATGATTTGAGGCCATAGCGCTCCCAACGCTTGACCCTCACCAGCACAACCCACGCGGCTTACACGAACAGCGCGCGCAGGTAGCGATTGCCGCGCCTTGATATCTTGCCGAGGATGGTGCGGTCGCCGGTCGATATCTGCTTCGGCACCAGTCCAAGCCAGGCGCCGAAGTCGCGGCCTTTCGAGAACACGTCTCCAGTGCCGATCGCGGCCACCATTGCGCTCGAGATGATCGGGCCAATGCCGGGCACCGTCATCAGTCGCTCGCAGGCCTTATCTTGACGGGCCAGCGTTTCGATTTCGCTGGATAGCCCCTCGATACGCGCATCCAGCCGGCGCCAGTCTCCCGCCAGATCCTCGATGATGCGCAACATGCGCGGCGAGAGCACATCGGTGCGCGTCGCGAGGATAAAGGCCGCGTGCGTGGCTCAGCTGGTCAACGTCATCCGGGCTCATCATGACGGAAACAGGGGACGCTGCTGGCGGCAACCGATCTTCTACCCGTTCCAGCACGCGGCCCGATGGGCGCGAGGATCGGTCCTCGATATGCGCCTGACCTGTGGGACCTTCGTGGCAGGCGATGGCGAGCATTTCCCCGACCTCGTCAGCACCGCGTATTGGCCGAGGACGGAAGGAGCCTTACCCTGTTTTGCATCAACCGGAATTTCGACCACGCCATCGATACCGAGATCAATCTGCGCGGCTTCGAACTCAGCAGCTTCCTCGAAAGCCACATCATGATGTCGGACGACTTGAACGCGACCAACACCGCTGCTCCGCAACGCGTGCGGCCGGAGAAAGGCCCGGCCGCAACGGCCCACGAGAGTGGATGGCGCCTGAGCGTCCCGGCAGCATCATGGTGCGTGTTTCGCTTTGAATGCCAGCCCGCGATAAATGCCGGATAGCAGCGTAATCTGGCCGCGAGGCTCGCGGCCGCTCTCACTGTACTACAGATCCAGACCCAGCAACCGGATGGCATTTCCGCCTACGAGCTGCGCGAGCGTGCCTTCGTCCATGCCGCTGACGCCGGCGATATGACCGATCGGATTGAACTCCGCCATATCAAAGGGATAGTCGGTGCCCATCATGATCCGATCCGGCCCAAATACCTCGAGCAGGTATGCGAGCTGGTGATAGGTGAACACGACCGTATCGAGATAGACCTGTCGGAGATAGGTCGTTGGCGGCAACGGCAAATTGCCGCGACAGTCGAGCCGACTTCAGCTACTGGTAACTGTCGATTTCGTGCGCCAGCAGTTTCGGGTATTGATACATCATAGCATGACCGCCCGATAAGGTCTTAACGAGATTGGCGTGAGGAATGGTCTCGCTCAGAATTACCGAGTTGCGCTGATCGAGCACCATGTCCTCCGTGCCAGTTAGTACCAGGGTCTGGACCTCCAATTGACGCAGTCGTTCGAACGATTGCTCATCGCTTTGCCAGTCTTGCAAAACTCGCTCTTGAGCCGCTGTCACCGCTGGCGAAACTTTGGACGACTGGTAATCCTGCGGCTTGAACATGTCGCCGACAAAGCAACGCTCCGCTAGTTGCTCGACGCTGGCGGGAAACAGAACGCCCATGATACGCTTGAAACTGCCATGTTCACTGCCGGACAGGATTTCTTCGACATGGCTCGGCACCGGAATCCCTGCACGGCCGGGCGGCTGCGAACTCAGCAGAACCAGATGTTTGACCAACCCGGGATTATCCAGCACTAGCCGCTGCGCTATCATGCCACCCATTGACCACCCCAGGACCGACACCGAATCGAAATTGAGTGCCTTGATCAGAGCCAACGTATCGCGAGCCAAATCGTCGACACGATAGCTTGCGATGTCCGATGCCGATCGTCCGATGCCGCGGTTATCAAAAACGATCACCTCGTGTTTCTTCGCGAGTTCGGTCAAAAAATAGGCGCTCCATTCCGAAAGCGCGGCCCGATAGCCCGTAATCAACACAAGCGGGCTGCCCTGACCGAACCGGTAATACCCGATGGGGCCGTTCGCCGTTAGAGCGACCTGCTCATGCAACGCCATGTCGCGATCCGCTCGCGCAGCATCAGCGCTGCAGACCATATCCTCATGGGGGCTCGCGGTTACCGTTTCTGCCTGCGCCGTCGCACCCGCGAGAAAGGCGAGAACAGCCACGCCAGCAATGCGCCTGATGGTCGCAACAGTCACTACAGCTCCTCCGAATGTCATACTGGCATCGAGCGAACGTACCCAACCGCCGCCCGCGCGCGACCGCGCGAAACTCGTCGTACCGTCCGTATCTCGGCTTCTCACCCCGCAGCCAGCGTACCACGACGTCGATTCGCAATCCCGTAACAAGTTGCTTATGTAAAGAGCATGCTCAAACCGAAGTACCTTCCCTGCATCTCTACCAGCGGGACGAAAGTTCCGGACAGGCTGGAATGGCTCCATGAGATCAAGCATGACGGCTATCGCCTGATCGTCCAGCGCGAGGGCAAGGTTGTCCGCGTATGGACCCGGAATTGCTACGATTGGAGCGAACGGCTTCCGCTGATCCGCGAAGCCGCGTTGCGCAACCAGCGAGACTCGTTTGTGGTCGACGGGAAGCGGTCTTGCTGGGCGAGGATGGCCGGTCGGATTTCGACGGCCTGCACAGCCGGCAATATGACGATGAAGTCCATTTTTACGCCTTCGACTTGCTTGTGGCCGATGGCGACGACATCCGCCCGCTGCCGCTCAGCATACGAAAGGCTAACCTCGCGCGGCGGCTTGCCCGGAGTGTGGACGGCATCCACTTGGCGCCCTTCGAGGTGGGCGAGATCGGCCCGGACCTATTCCGGCACGCCTGCCTGATGGGGCTAGAGGGCATCGTCTCCAAACACCAGGATCGCGCATACCGCTCGGGCCGCTCGCCGCATTGGGTGAAGGTGACAAACCCCAAGCACCCGGCGATTCATCGCGTGAAGGACGCGCTCTCGTGATCGCGAGTGCCGGGTTCATCAGGATTTGTTGCTTTGCGAGAACAGCCTTGTCATGCGCCTTATGCTTCCGCTTCCCCAAGCTTCCCCCAGAGGCTGAATGGAAGTTTCGGCCATGTGCCCAACATGGCGCCGTAAAGACGCGGGGGCGGATACTGCCCAACCTCCGACCGCTCCCGCGTCATCTGAGAGGGGCCGATTTCATTTCACGACATGCGGCAGCGGGTCGAGGACGAGGCTGCGCAAGTCTTCCATCGTCAGATGCCATCGCTGGCAGGTATGATCGCCAGGGCCAATGTTCAGCATCGGCTTGCTCGGCTCCGGAAACGGCCCACGTCGATGCCTTCGCGCTTGATATACCAGCCTTCGTGATCGTCACCGGTCACGGCATAGGTTGGAATCCTGACCTTGGGATAGCGTTGCGCCAGGACGTTGACCTGATTTGCGAGGCCGGAGACTTCGAGATCGTATCGATTGAACGACGTCTCGCCGTCGATCCAGTTGCCCGTATCAAAAATGCAAGAAGCCCCGGCGTCGACTGCGCGGTGCATCAGGGCTTCCCGAACTTCCCAGCGAGTGTATTTCGAAGCGGCGTGAAGGCCTCCCATCGCACCGAAGACGAACTTGTTATCTCGCGTCGACTGTAGAACCCACTTTGCGCCGCCTACGGAGGCGATTGGGCGGGGTGTCCTCGATTGCGAAGGGGTTCACCGCTTCGGAAGGCCGGTGTATGGGCTTCTCTGGCGCTGCCTGTCGATCGGATAATCCCGCATGACTTGGCGGGTGATGCCAGCGATCAGCGAAGGCTCGCCGCCGTCCCGTTGCTGGTCGCCGGTACGAAACCAATTCCAGCACTTCGACTGATTGGCTCCGCTAGGTTGCTCTGGATAGACCGCGAAGCAATTCCGTTCTTCGGCCAGGAAATTCATGCGGGTGCCGGCCGCGAAATCGTCTGCGGACTGGGTGCAGCCGTGAAGCATGACCACCAGGGGAAGCGCTTCGCCCTGAGAGCGGCTAGGGATGAAAAGCTTGTAGGCTCGGACTCCGGCCGCGTTGCGGAAATGTGCCCGCGATAAATTACGTTCCGTCGGGCACGATATCCGGCGTGGAGGGCGGAGCGCGCAACACCGGACCCCGCAGACTGAGTCCGGAGAACCCACGCATGCTGTCCAACGGCACGGAGCGCGTGCGCCGCTGCGCGGAGGCGGCCTGCGCGGTTTGGCGGCTTTCCTTCTCCTCGACAACGTTGGCCTTCACTTCGATGGTCGGCGGCTCGAGCCGCGCCGGCGCGACAGGGGTCGTGCGACCGAACGGTTCCGCGGTGCTCTCGCCCCGGAGCATGCGCTGCAGGAGAGCCGTTGCCTCAACCAATTGACCCGCACGCGTGAGACGCGTGGCCTCGAGAACTGTGTTCCGATTCAGCATCGCATCACCTCGTTCTGTCGGCGAGAGCGGCCTTGACCGCGGGAGTGGCATGGAGGGCTCCGAGCACCGAGACCGAAGCGATGGTGGCGCGTGCCAGGTTTGGCGTGACGTCCTGGGCGATGGTCGCCAGGCCGAGGACATTGATGTGCACCATCTCGCCGGCGCGCCGCGCCGCTTCGAGATCCTGGCGGGTGTTGTGTGTACCGAAAACTAAATCCGAACGTATTGATGGTGAACCGCCCAGGATGGCGCGTGAACTGATCACACCGGTTCGCTGAACCAGGCGGCAGACCGGCGCATCCTTATCCAGGGATCGATGCGTTCTGACACGCTTGTAATAGTCCGCATAGCTTCGCAGGATTCGGCGCAGATGCGCCTCGCCTAAGACAATGATGTGGTCCACACACTCACGCCGGATCGATCCGATCAGCCGTTCGGCAAACCCATTCTGCCAGGGCGCGGCTGGTGCGGTGGGCTTGTCCCGGATGCCCATGGCGCGTAACCGCCGCGCAACGACGCCGCCATAGATCCGGTCGCGATCGCGGATCAGGTAGTGCGGAGCCTTGTCCCAAGGAAATGCCTCCGTGATTTGATGTGCCACCCATTCA
>NZ_JAGKJI010000072.1 GCF_020329485.1 Bradyrhizobium cenepequi | reverse complement strand
ACCGAGGTCGAGGCGACGAGGATGCCGTTCTGCTCGATCGTGCGGCCGGCGAGCGTGATGTCGCCCCGCGAACTGAAGACCATGCCGTCATTGCGGACCAGCCCGGCGCGGCTGCCGGCGTCGAACAACGGCGCGATCTCGTTGCCACGCGTCGTCGAGGGCTGGTTGGCGTCCGTGCCATAGCCGCGCCGCAGCACGAAGTCATCGCCCGCCGCGAGCTGGGTCTGGCCGTTGGGCGTGGTGATCGCGCCGGCATTGATGACCTGCCCGCCCATCAGCAGCACGAACCCGCCGCCGGATGTGACGGACGCCGGCGCATGGGTCTGGATCTGGGCGCCCGCTTCCACGCTGACGACACCACCCCCGGAACCATTGCCGAGCAGCGCGGCCGCATCGGTGAAGCTTGGCGTCCAGGTGGAGCCGGTCTGGGTCGAATAGATGCCGCTCAGGAACTGATCGTTCGAGATCTTCGCGGTGGAGGCGATCAGCGCACCGACATTGATCTGGCTTCCGCCGCCGAAGATGATGCCGTTCTGGTTGATGACATAGACCGCGCCGTCGGCCTTGATATTGCCGAGGATCTGGCTGGGCCGCCCGTCGGCGCCGAGCACGCGGTTGAGCGCGACCCAGTCGCGGTTGCCCTGCTGGTCGAAGCGCAGGTCGGTCCGGGCGCCGACGTTGAAGGTGTCCCAGGTGAGGATGGCCTTCTGCTGGGTCTGCCCGATATTGACCTTGACGCGATCGCCGTCCGTGAATTGTGTCGGCAGGCTCGCCCCCTGCCACAGGTCGGTTCCCGGGACGGCGCCAGCTGTTCTTTGAAGTCCACCCACGCCCAGACCATTGGGGACCGAAGAGGCATTCGCCGCGGCGCGCGCGGCATCACGGGCCGCCTGCTGGCTGGCCTGCTGCGCCTGGATAGCGAGCGTCGCCCGCCTGAGCGCATCCGAGGACTGGCTCGCGGCGCGGGCGGCTTCCTGTTGGGCCGATTGCGCTGCCGCAATCGCCGCCGCCGATGGTGTCGGCGCCTGTCCGCCGAGAGGCCTGGCGCACGCCCCTGAGGACGCGAAGGTCAGCGCAATGACGCTCGCCCCCGTCAGCAACGCGACGCGACGGCTCTTGCGACGGGGTTGGGTGGCGCGAAAGTCTGAGCCGCAGTTCAGCATCGGGTTCTCTCTCAGCAGGAGACATCGGACTGGTGGGATACCGTGAACGGCGATCCTCACCCGTGAGATGAACGGCAGAGCCGACGACCGAACGATTTTCTTGCTGCGGACAGAAAATTTTCACCGCACTCATTCGACAAGCCCCAACGGCTCGTCAGGCCAGAAGAACGATCCCGCCCGGAAGGTAGCGGGCCTTGGCACCGAAAATGTGCACGATCTGTGTGACAATCCTGTCCGTTTGCGATGTCGGCAAACGCGCAGTCAGAAGCCGTCGCCCGATATCTTCGTTCACAAGCACAATCCGGCCTGACCGATAGCGATTAATCTCGGCGACCACCTCCGCGACCGGCGTTCCTTCAAAGATCAACTGTCCGTGTCGCCACGCCATCACATTCTCAGGATCAGCAGCCATGACGCCGCTGACGCCTTGATCACTGTAACTGATCTGCTGACGGGCATTGAGCCGCGTGATGTTATTATTCCACATCACGTTGAGGCTGCCATCGAGGCAGACGATTGAAACGTGAGAACCGTCGCATCGGAGATTGAAGTCGGAACGAGTTGTGACGATGCGACCCGACGCGGCGAATACTGTCAGCTCGGACGATGCAGCGCTCGTCGAGAACGCCACCTCTCCGGCAATGAGTTCAATCTGAGTCTGATCGGCAGTTTGCGATCGGACTGAGATGCTCGTCTTGGTGTTAAGATCCAGCGACACCGTATCGGCAAGCGTCACCTGTCGTTGTTCGCCGGCTGCGGTGCGATAATCCGCCATCAACTCGGAATAGGATGGCCACAGGTCGAGCGGTGGTTTGGCCAAAACAAAGGCGGTGGACGCCGCCAAGGCCCCGCCAATCAACGCGCGGCGACCGATAGGCGCTGACCGCCTGGTTCGCGAACTGTTTGCCTGAACGGTCGGCGCTGAACCGGTGCTTTCCTGCATCCGCGCACTTGCAATCGGTCCCAGCGCATTCCACGCTCGGCGTGCGTCAGCATAGGCTGCGGAGTGAGCCTGGCTCCGTCCGTACCAGGTCTTCATGGCCTCGACCTCCGCCGACGTCATGTCTCCGCGCATGAACCGGCTGATCCATTCATAGGCTTCACGTTGAACAGGATCGAGACCGAAGGCCTCGTCGTCCGTGCTTGCCGCCGACAGGGTCATTGGATTGGACTCATCGCGTTTCGTCATCGCGCCCGTCACGCGCCGCAATCGCGGCCGCGTATCCTTTGGATGCTTGAGATGCCCCCGGACCGAACCGTTGAATCACGTCACGGCTCAAACGCGCCCCACACGTCATCAGAGCGATTTTCAGTTCTTTCTCGACAAGACGCTGCGAAATGCCCAACTCCTCCGCGATATCAGAGAGTTGCCTGCCCGCCACCCGCACGGCAACGATGATTTGGCGGCGTCGCGGTGTCAGTTCGTCAAACGCTCGCTGCAATGCTTCGATCTCCTGACGTGCTTCGAGAGTTTGCAGAGGACCTGGCATCTCGTCGACAAAGCCGAGCACAGCGTCAAGTTCGGACAGGTTCACCGCTCGCCGATCACGGCGGAAGCCCATCCGGGCGATGTTGGTGGCAATCGTCAGAAGATAGTGCTTCGGGCTGACCACACGCCCGATGCGTGCCGGCCGCTCGAGACGCAGATAGGTTTCCTGCAGGACTTCCCCAGCCAGGTCTTCGGACCCGAGGCGCCGCGTCAATACGCTCTTCAACTCATCGTACTGGCCGATGAGCGCCTGACGCAGTGCCGCTACGGACGAGTCACTCATAGGTCGACGCCCGAACAGGACTCGAACCACGAGGTTGCGCGCATTCCGCCGCCGTCGGTGATGTCCGTGGCAGGATCATCAGCGTCACCGGCTGCGGCATTGCCGGCGGCGGGGCCTGACCGATTGCAAGCGTGCGGATGGCCGCGGCGTAGGCGCGATCCCGTTCTTCCGAGCCCGTTTTGGAAAGGATTTCAGCGCGCGCGACGGCACCGGTCGGAGCGATCCAAAGCCGAATGATGAGCTCCGCGGCGTCGACCTGAATCGCTGACACCCGACAAAACGCTGCACGCAGACCGGCCTGGATGACGGCAAAGTAAGGCGTGAATTCAGCGGCTTTGCTCTTGAGCGCGGCTAGATCGTGCCCGTTCGCTGGCTGCGCGGGTGAAAGAATCGTGACTGTGCCCGGCTCGAATGAAGCGATCGAGAGTCCGGTGCTCTCCAAGAGCCGCCGCAAGGCCGCGTCCCGCGAAAATGAGCCGCGAAGAGCTGGCGATCGATGACGATCCACCAAGCTGCTTTCGTAATAGAGTTCCAAACCAGTGGTGATGCTATAGACCTTGAGCGACGATGCGAGCGGCTGCGACGGAATATCGAATTGGTATTCTGTAGCTGAGCCGGATACCTGCGCGAACGCCCCGCTCGTCTCGGCAAGAAGGATCGAAGCCGCGAACATAAGCGCTACGGCCCATCCGTAACAGAGGTAGGTAAATGCGGTACGCTTGCTCCTACATTTTCTGTTCTTCGCGCTACCACGCATCAGTGCCGCCCACCCGTACGGCTCAGGAGGCGATTTCAGGTCTAGAAATGCCGGACGGCCTGCCTACTAACGGTTAAAAACACGATGTCGCATTCCCAAGGCTGGGGTCGACATCCGTGGCGCACGCTAGTGAGGCAATATTACGGTTTGACGACAACGGCGCCGCCACTTACCGGGCCTACGCCTCGGCCCGCGTACCAAACTTGTTTGTATAGGCCGCTTCAAGCCGTTCGATTTTGCCGTCCATGTTGTCGATCAACGTCGTCCAGTCGAGCGTTGCGGGAGGAATGGTCCAGCCGAATGCCGCCGCGTGATCCAGCTCGCGACGAAAGTGCGAGGCATAGACCATCAGCTTCTTGGGTACACACCCGCGGATCACACAACTGCCGCCCATGCGGTATTCTTCCGCGAGCAACACGCGCGCACCATGTCCGGCGGCTATGCGCGCTGCACGCACGCGCCCGATCCACCGCCGATCACCACCAGGTCGGCGTTCGAAGTAACCATGGCGGCGCCTCAACCCTCCACCGCCTGGCCTTTTGCCGCCGTTTGACCGAAGAGAACCGCCTTGGATTCTTCGGTAACGACTGGACCTCCGTTCAACCATTCCCGGCCGACGTTCCATCCTTTGCGCACCTTGGGGCGCTTATTCATTTCCAAGAACCAGCGCTTCAGGTGAGCGAAGTCATCGAGATTCTGGCCCTGTCCTTTGTACGGCTTGATCCAGGGCCAGCAAGCCATATCGGCAATCGAATACTCTCCCGCGACGAACTCGCAGTCAGCCAGGCGCGCGTCCAGCACTCCATATAGACGGTTCACCTCGTTGGTATAGCGCTCGGAGGCATAAGGAATCGGAGTGCTGACGTACTGGCGAAAGTGGTGTGCTTGGCCACACATCGGACCAAGGCCGCCCATTTGCCACATCACCCATTGCAGGACAGCGTACCGATCGCGCGGAGATGTCGGCAGGAACCGCTGATACTTTTCCGCGAGGTAGATCAGGATCGCGCCAGATTCAAATACTGAGATCGGGGCGCCACGGTCTGCGGGCTCCAAGTCGACGATCGCGGGCATGCGCCTGTTCGGGCTGATTTTGGCGAATTCGGGCTTGAACTGATCGCCTCTGCCGATATTCAGCGATATCAACCTGTAGGGGATGTCCAGCTCATGAAGCAGAATGGTGACCTTGCATCCGTTCGGTGTGGGCCAATAATAGAGATCAATCATGTCTACGCTTTTCTTCAGCCACTTATGTCAGGATAGGAGTTCGACGCTGCCAAGGGTGGCCTCGACCTGAGAGCGAGCCGTCTGTTGGAGAGCAGCAAATTTCTCTCGTAAGATGCGATAGCATTTCGCGTGATATTTGAAGGGTGCTTGCATGTAACGCAGCCCCTTGACTTCGAGCGCGAACGATTGCTCGTTTGCTGCGACGGCTTTGTCATTCGCTCGCAGATATGGAAGATACACTTCTGCGGCGAGCCGAAGCAGTTCGACGCTTCCCGCGCTTAGGGCTGCCATGCTCATGTTAGTCGGCTCGATGCCTGACGCATCCTCCAGAAGCTGGAGGTAAGGAAACACTCCCAGTCCTTCCTGTCGCATCACCGTCCAGGGCGTCGGATCAGTGGCGAGCGACTGCAATTGTCCATAGAAGCCGAAGTCTGCAAGCGTGGGGGCGTCTCCGAAGATAAACGTCGTCTTTTCCGATATGCGGTTCATCGCGCTCAGAAGGCGACCGAAGCTCATCAGTATCAGCGCGGCATTCTCGGTTGTCGCGCCTACGAGCGGCATGCGCGACTGCTGTCTAGAGGCGAAATGCTTTGCGGCCTTCTCGAATAGCGCTTGCGGATAATTACCACCAAGGAATTCACCGGTGACGATCCGGCTCTTGTAGGCTGCATCCAGATCGTTGCCCCACCTATAAAGGAAAGCGATTTTCACCAACCATTCGTCCGCCATATCTTCGAGAAGGTCGGAGCAGAACGCGACCACCGGGTCTTTTGGCACCACTCCTCGTTCCGGATGCCGCTCGTCGAGGAGGTAGGCGAGCGTGGTCGATTCGTTTCGGATCGAGCCGTCTCCCGGCAAATAGACCGCCGGCACGACACGTGGCGTCAACCCAGCAAGCTTCCGATTTGAGGCATCGCAAAGCGGCGGATGGGGAAGGTCCTCCGGGATCCAGTCCAGGGTCGCCGGCATCCAATCGAATGGAAGCCGCTTGTATCGCATCAGCGACCTGAGCTTGAGCGCGTATGGTGATCCGATCGATCCAAATAGCTTGTATCGTGCGGTTGTGTCGGTGGCCGGCGTGGGAGCGGTTGCGCTTTTCATGCCCGCACGCTAGCGCACTGCATCTTCTCCCTCTTGAGGCGAGTGCGACAAACGTTACGGCAAACACGGCAAGTTGGCGTTGTCCCTTACGCCGTATTGATTGCCGTTTATGGCTGAGAAGGCACCCGCGTTTTTTGGGAAGCTTCTGCAAACAACCTGGCCGAGGAACCCCATGAATCTCGCTCGCGTTCTCACCAACCGCGCCCGCTTTAACCCTGACCGGACGGCAATCGTCTTCCGTGAGCAGCGGCTTTCGTTTTCCGACTTCAACAGGCGGATCAACCGGCTGGCGAACGCGCTGCTCGCTCTGGGCGTCAAGCAAGGTGATAAGGTCGCTTGCGTAACTCCCAACTGCCTCGAGATGGTGGACCTCTACTGGGCAACGGCAAGGATTGCGGCAGTGGCCGTTCCATTGAGCCCACTACTCAATGGGATTGCGCTCAAAGGCCTCATTGATCACTCGGACTCGGTCTTCGCGCTACTTTCGCCGGAGGCGGCCCGAGAGTTGAGGCCTTCGGGCCCTCACAGTCCCGGGATCCCGATGACACACAGGATTGTGGTCGGGGCGCGCCTAGAGGATCACAAGAGCTACGATCAGTTCGTATCTAACGCTCCGACAACAGAGTCCCCGCGATGCGATGTTGATGGGTCTGCCCCCTTGATGATCGTCTATAGCAGCGGAACGACCGGAGAGCCCAAAGGGATAGTGCTCAGCCACCATGCGAGATCGATGTACTGCACGCTCTATTCCATAGCCTGGCGAATGACGCCGGAGAGCGTCTCATTGCATACGGGATCTCTCGTCTTCAACGGCGCGTTCATGACGTTGCTGCCGAGCTTCTTCCTCGGGGGAAAGTACATCCTGCACGAAGCATTCAACCCGGAACACATTCTCGAGACCATCGAGCAGGAGAAGGTTACTCACATGGTCATGGTTCCGTCTCAGATCATCGCCCTGCTCGACTGCCCGTCATTCAATCCTGCGCGTCTTAAATCGCTCGAGGCTCTCATTTCCCTCGGCGCCACGCTTCACTTGTCCCAGAAGCGCCGACTAATGGAACATCTCGGCGACCGCTTCTACGAGATGTATGGTTTGGCCGAAGGATTCATGACCATCCTCGACAAGACGACGGCACGGTCCAAGTTGGCGTCAGTCGGAACGCCCCCTCCCTTCTTCGAGATAAGGATCGTTGACTCAGACGGAAACGACGTGCCGCCAAACACCGTCGGCGAAATTGTAGGCCGCGGTCCGATTATGATGGAGGGTTACTATCAGCGCCCGGACTTGACCAGTAAGGCAATTGTCGCCGGATGGCTGCATTCGGGTGACGTCGGCTACCTCGACGAGGATGGCTTCCTGTACCTGTCAGACAGGAAGAAGGACATGATCAAGTCTGGCGGCGTCAGCGTCTATCCGCGCGACATCGAGGAGGTAATCGTCAGGCATCCGGCTGTTCAGGAAGCTGCCGTATTTGGAATACCCCACGACAAATGGGGCGAGACACCCGTTGCCGCCGTCGTGTTAAATCCCGACGCGAGGCGCACCGCAATTGACGAACTCAAAGGCTGGATCAATCAAAACGTCGGCGCAAAGTTCCAGCGAATTACCGATCTTGTCATACTTGATGACTTCCCACGCAACGCGGCTGGGAAGACCCTTAAACGCACGATATTGGAAGCCTACCTCAACAATCCGGTGCGCCCCACCTGACGCTTTCCACGCGTTAGCGATCAGGCGTCAAGAAATTGACCGGGCGTCCGCCCGGTCACGCGGCGGAACATCTCGATGAAGGAGCTGGTGTTCTCGTATCCCGCGTCGTACGCGACGGAAGTTACCGACTGTCCGAGATGCAACCGAACGATGGCGTCCTGAATCCTGACTTGGCGACGCCATTGAGCGAATGTGAGGCCGGTCTCCTTCTTGAATAGCCGCTCGAGAGTCCTGGTGCACCCTCCCGCGGTGTCGGCCCATTCAGCAAGCGATTTGTTGTCCGACGGATTCTTTTGCAGCTCTGCACATATCCTTCTCAGTCGAGTATCCCTGGGTTCGGGCACGTTGAAGACAACGTCGTCGGCGGGCATGAACTCCAAGACCAGGAGATCGAGCACCTTCGCCTCTCGGCTACCGCTCGCGAACCACTGCCTACCTTGGACGGCGCTATGCAGGAGCTCGCTGAAGAGAGGTGAGACGGTTATGGGACACACGGAAGTCGGCAAGTCGGGCCCGAGCTCTCTTGAGACTTGGAGATTGCGCAGTTTTACTTCGGTCGACGCGACCACTTCGTGAGGCGTCCCTTCGGGCACCCACACACCTTTCTTGCCTGCGATCACGAACGGCCGCCCGCCCGTTCGTACCGTCACCACGCCGGCCGGCGCCGTCATGATCTGGCCCCGGTGGTGACGGTGCGCTTCGATGGTGCCGCCAGACTCCAGCTCGAGGCCAAGTCCGTGTATCGGTGAAGGACCGGTCTCTGCTTCCCAGCTGGCAATCGTAGCCGCACTCAAGGTTGATAGGGGCATAGCGCCGCGCCTCTCGTGGTTCGCCGACCGCCGCGTAAGTGTCTAGCAAGTTTGATTCACGTGAGAGGACGGCCACGTGTTTCCGGCATCGCCAGTATTGTCGCGACAGTCAGCAAGTTCAGCAGTGCGAGGTAGCCAGAAAAGATATCCATTCTATCCACGCTCGCAAGCCAATTCTGCACGTATGGTGCAGTGCCGCCGAACAGAGCCACCGTCAACGAATAGGGTATGGCGGTTCCGGTGGCGCGGATGCGCGTCGGAAAAAGCTCCGCATACACGGCCGGGCAGATCGAGGTCCACGCTGCAAGCACGAACATTGATACAGAAATCGCCACGGCAAGCTGCCAGAACTCGCCCCGGATGAGTGTCACCATCGGATAGGCAAGGATAATGGCGAGCCCTGCACCAACGAGAAGGTTCGGCTTTCGTCCTACGCGATCGGACAACATGCCCCAAAGCGGCTGCACGACAATGTAAACTACACAGCCAATGAAGAGCGCCCACAGCGCACCATTTGCCGGCATATGTTTGAAGTTGATCGAATACGATGTCGCGCCCGACACCCAAGTGTTGTAGCTGACGGTCGGACCGGCAGTTAGCCCAATGACCGTTAAGACGGCGATCCTGTTCTCCCAGATTGAGCTCCACGTCGATCGATCATCGGTGCTGCCCTTGGTTTCGGCGATCTTGAAGGCATCAGGCTCTTCCAACCCCTTCCTGAGGAAAATGGCGTAAACGCCCAGAAGTGCACCGAGGAAGAATGGTATGCGCCAAGCGTACGCCTGCATGGCTCCGTCCGGAAGCACTGCGTTGAGCACGAGAGCAACGATTGTCGCTAGCAGAGATCCCATGATCAACGCGATAAACATCGAGCTTGCCCATAGGCCTCGACGGTTTGTAGGTGCGCTTTCGACCAGGAACGTGTACGACGCTCCGATTTCGCCGCCGAGACCAAAACCCTGGGCCAATCTACCGATGACGAGTAAGAGCGGCGCAAGCGTTCCGATTGCGGCGTGAGTTGGAGAAACTGCGATGATCAGGCAGCCTGCTGCGGTCACCGTCATAGACACGACCATTGCGTAGCGTCGTCCTTTTCGGTCGGCCAGCCGACCGAAATACAGTCCGCCGAGCGGTCGCAGCAAAAATCCCACCGCGAAGATGGCCAACGTCGAAAGCAACGCGGCAGTCTTGTCGGTGGGACTGAAGAATTGAGGAGCAAAGAACGGAGCGAAAATGGCGTAGGCGGCGAAATCGTACCACTCCAGGACGTTGCCTATGCCCGCTCCAAGAATAACCGACCGAACGTTGCCCGGACGATGGGTAGGCGCTTCCTCCAAGGGAACACTGATGGCTTCCGTGCTCATGTTTCCTCCGATGTGATTGCTTTTTTTCGGAGGCTATCAAATTGATGGCGAATGCCTTGCCGCTTCAGCGACATTCAGTATCGCAAAATGGACACGAGTTTCGCTAAGTGGCGCGGTTTGCCGCGCCCATGAGGCTCTTTTCGCACCGCACTAGATAAGGACTTACGAGCCTTCGACCTACACAAGCGCACACAGGACCGACGTGGAATCGAGTTTTCCGCACTGAAAACGACTGGCCGGCAGGATCAGCGATTCACTCGCGGTCGGTTGTGACTTGCCTCGGCGTTATTGAGACGCTGCGCGTGCGCTTCATTCGCGTCCTTCGATCATCGTCTAACCCTCACGGTTACGCATGAATTGCTGGCGAAGGACCATCTTGTCGATCTTTCCGGTCTTTCCCTTTGGGAGATCATTCCAAAAGCTGATCTCATCGGGAATCTGCCATTTCGGAAAAAACTGCGACATATACGGCTTGAACTGCATCTCGAAGCGCTTGCGGTTTTCCGGCGTGTCGTGCTGGAGGACGATGCAGGCGATCGGGCGCTCCTGCCACTTCGGGTCGGGGCGCCCGATCGCCGCCGCTTCGCGTACATCCGGATGATTGGCAAGCTGCAGCTCGATCGCTTGGCTCGAAATCCATTCACCGCCGGATTTGATCAGATCCTTGGCGCGGTCGACAATCCGGACATAGCCGTGAGGATCGATGGTGGCGATGTCACCGGTCCGCAGCCACTCGCGCCCTTCATCTCTCGTGAAGGATCGACTGCTTCCATCCGGACCGGCCGAACCGCCAAAGTAGCCCGCAGCCGCCCACGGGCTGGCGACCTGCAACTCGCCAGGCGCCGTTCCGTCCCACGGCAGCCGACGGCCGTGCTCGTCGACGATGCGAACCGTACAGGTAGGAATCGGCAGCCCCTGCGCGGTCCGGGTGTGCGGCCTCTCCTCCGGGGCGAGATCCGAGCGTTCGACATTGGTCAATCCCAATGGCGATATTTCCGTCATCCCCCAGCAATGCATGACCTCAATCCCGAACTGGGCGAAGCCGTCGATCAGCGATCGGCTGACGGCGGCGCCGCCGACCGGCAGGCGCTTCATCGAGGCGATGCGCGCTGCCGATGCGGGTTCGGCGCGGAGATGATCGAGAAAATTGGACCAGACGGTCGGCACTGCCGTGGCCATTGTCACGCCGGCTGCATTGATGAGCTCGACTAGGCTCGCGGGATCGGTTTGGCGGCACAGCAGGGCAAGAGCGGCGCCGGCCATCATTGCTGCATAAGGAAAGCCCCACGCGTTGGCGTGAAACATCGGAACAGCCGGCAGGCAGACATCACGCTCGCGCATCGCAATGCCATCCACGAACAAGCATCCCAATGTATGCAGCGTGGTCGAGCGATGGCTGTAAAGAACACCTTTGGGATCGCCGGTCGTCCCGGACGTGTAGCACAGGCCCGATGCCTCGTCTTCGCCGAGCGAGGGCCAATCAATATTCGGCGGCTGGGCTTCGATGAAGGCCTCGTAGAGGGCGCATAGGCGCGCCTGATCGGTCGATGGAGCCGCTGCTTCATCGACATGCTCATCCTCCATCACGACCACCCGCTTGACGCAGGCTGGCACGCGGATATCCGCGCAGATGGTGCGCCAGATCGACTGGTCGACAAACAACAGCTCATCCTCGGCGTCAGCCAACAGCTTCTCGATATCGCCCGATGAAAGCCGCGCATTGATCGTATGCAGCACGGCGCCCATGCAGGGCACGGCAAGGTACAGTTCAAGGTGCCGGTGGGAATTCCAGGCGAGCGTAGCGACGCGCGCACCACGATCAACCCCACATTCCCTGATGGCATTTGCCAGCTGGCCTGCCCGTTCGACTATCTCGCGGTAGGTCGCAACGTGAAGCCGGTCGGGGAAGCGCGTCGTGACCGTCTTGTCCGGATAAAGCACAGCCACACGCTCGCGTATCATATTCAGCGTCAACGGGACCTGTTGCATCAACCCGGTCAGCATCCAACCTCTCCTGCAGTTTCTTCGGAGAAGCTTGACATTTCGGCTGGAGCGGCGCAACATTTTTCGAAGATTATTCGAATTTGGTGACGTCATGAACTTTCAACTGCCCGACGAGCTCGTTATCTGGCAACATCGCGTAGGGGAGTTCGTTCGGACGGAACTGCAGCCTCACGATGCATCCATTGAGGAAACCGGCGTCGTCCCCGAATCTGCGATGGCTGGTCTTCGCAGGATGGGCCTGTTCGGCACCAATACGCCCCAAGAGTACGGCGGCCTTGGGCTCTCCATGCTGGGAAGTTGCCTTGCCATCGAGGAACTCGCGAAGGCGCATACGGCCTTCTACTATCTCAGCGGCGTCAATGTGCATATCGGCTCGAAGGCGATCGAGTTCTATGCCCGCCCTGGAATCCGCGACAGGTGGCTGCCCGAGCTTGCCAGCGGTCGGATGATCGGTGCCTTTGCGCTGACGGAGCCTGGAGCTGGGTCCGATGCTGCCCGGATCACGACAACGGTACGGCGTGATGGCGCTCATTACATCCTGAATGGAAAGAAGATCTACATCACCAACGCACCAGTCGCCGGCGTATTCACGGTCTTCGCAACGCATGATCCCGGTGCGGGCGCCAAGGGCATCTCCGCTTTCGCAGTTGACGCCACTACACCGCGCCTGCGGATCGGACGTATCGTCGAAATGGCCGCCGGCCGCGGCAGTGCCCATGCAGAGGTGATCTTTGAGGATTGCCGCGTGCCGCGCGACTGCCTGCTCGGCGAGGAAGGCCAGGGCTTCGGCATAGCGATGCGCTGCCTCGATGCCGGACGAACGCACTGGGGTGCCTATTGCGTCGGCGCGGCTTCGCAGCTCCTGGGTTATGCCCTCGACCACGTGTCACAGCGCGAAGCCTTCGGCCGCAAGTTGCGTGGCCATCAGGGGATCGAGTGGGAGATTGCCGACATGACAGCGGCGCTTCATGCCGCCCGCCTTGTGGCCTATGAAGCTGCCTGGCGCTACGATCAAGGCGATCCCGCCGCGCGCACCGCGGCCGCCGCCCTGTCCAAATATACCGGGGCCGAGATGGTCCAGCGCGTTGCCGATGCGACCCTTCAACTATTCGGTGGCTCGGGTTACTCGAAAGACCTGCCGATCGAACGCATCTGGCGCGAGACGCGTGTGGTCGGCATTCTCGATGGCACGTCGGAGATCATGCGGCAGATCATTGCACGCGATACCTTCCGGCGTCACGAGCACAAGAACGCGCCGAACTGACATCGGCGGCCGGAGGCGCGGGCACGGCTAACGCGTCATCCGAAACAAGTGGGAACCGCTTTTCCGGAACGATTATGCTCGGCAAAGCACGCGAAACGAGAGGGTCGCGAGAAAAGTTGTCGTCCTCTAAGCGTCGACGCCAAGGAACCGCTGCTGGGCGATCGCATCTCCGGCCAATTCGGCCGAGCTCGCCTGATGGACGATCCGCCCCTGCTCCAGGATATAGTGCCGGCTGGCGAGCGACAGGCAGACATCCATGTTCTGGTCGACGATCAGGATGGACATTCCCGTGCCCCGGTCGCGGATCAATTTCAACGCATCGACGATCTCGTCGATGATGACCGGCGCCAATCCTTGTGTTAGCTCGTCCAGCAGCAGCAGCTTGGGATCGCACATCAGGCCGCGTGCAATGGCGAGCATTTGCTGCTCACCACCCGACAGCGCCGCTCCCGAATTGCTTCTGCGCTGCCTCAAGCGTGGAAACATGCGGTACGCCGCACGGACAGCCCACCGCAAGCGCCCAGAGCAGTTGCGCCCAGAGCAGTTGCGCCCATCATTTTGACAAGCCGCCTGCGCGTCAGACCTCCAGCCATGGTTCACTCCCTCTCCTGCCCGTGCCTTTCCCGCACCGCTTCGAGCGCACGCTAGAAGCGGGGAAATCGCCCGTCAAGTAATTTCGAACATTCTTCGAAAATTTGAGAACGCCTTTGGCTTGGCCTGCCGCCGCCGGAGTTCTAGTGTCCGTCGGATTGAAGGAGGCTGGAGTGGTGGCAGGAACGACTTTGAAATTGAAGCAGCAGCGGAGCCGCGATCGCCGTCAGCAGATCCTTTCCGCCGCGACAAAATTGTTTGGCGAAAAGGGTATCGATCGCACGTCGCTGACCGAAATCGCCGCAACCGCGAAGGTGCCGTTATCGAGCATCTACGATTATTTCGAAGACAAGCGGGCCCTCGTGCTCGAGGTGCCCGAGGAGAATTTTGCTGCGCTTTATGACAAGACGGAGCCGCTCCTGGTAAAGGGCGGCGCCGACCCCATTGAGCAACTCAGGATCACTTATTTATCGAATTTCGAATATATCCGGGAGAACCCAAGCTGGGGACGTGTGTTCTTCCTGGAAATCTGGCCAAGCGTTACCGCAGCCGAGCCAAGAATCAAGAAATCCGTGGACCGATACGCCCTGCGCTACGTGCAACTTATCAAGCAGGCCATTCGATCCGGTGTATACCGGAAGAACCTTGATCCCTACCTGGCGATGTCCCTCCTCATGGGCGGCATGTGCCACGTCACCGCCGTGTGGCTGCTCTACGGACGGAAGTACGACCTGCTCAAGAAAGGCAGAGCCGTATTTGCGACATTGCATGAGGGCTTCTTGAATCAGTAGCAGTTTGCAGTGTCGGCGGCGAAAGCCACAATCAAGTTGATGATCTTACCGCAATTGCTGCAAGCCAGACGGCGAGGCGACTCCTAGAGCATGATCCGGAAAAGTGTGAAGCGGTTTTCCGAAAAGATCATGCTCAAACAATAACCTAAAGCACTATGATGATTCATCCTCATCTCATCGCGCTTTAGTGGATCCTTCAACTGCTCGTTTCGATTTCTCCATCCATCTAGGCTGGCGCCGACCTTGAGGGGGCGACCGATGCATGAAATCCTCGCCCTGCTTCCCGGCAAGACGAAGAAGCAGATCTGGAATAGAGCTTGTCATAGTGGCTGGCGGCGTCCGCGAACACCGCCCAAGGTCTGTGAACTCAAGCCGTATGATGACGTCAGGGCCCGAGCCTTCACGAGTTGGCAAAACTGGCCGTTATTTTCAGCAGACGGACGCGACGTGTGGACTGGGCTCACCTTGCCATGGCAATTGAGATTCTTGATGGGACAATCCAAATTGCCTGGCGGTCCGATGAAACCGTATGATCCCTGCCGCCGAAGGTTATCCGAGATCGTCGATATTGAAATAACGCGGCGTGTTGGCGTCGCCAGAGCTATGAAGCTTTAATCGAGGATTCGGCGGCCTTAGAATAAGAAAACTTGCTGTGGCGAAGCCACCGAAACAGCCGCTCTATATTTCGAAGGCGGCGCACCACCTTCTAGCAATCTCAGCGAGTTACGCTCGCCCAAAGCTGCGCTTCCGAGTAACTTTCAAAAGCAAATATCTTATATTTCAACGCGTTACGCTTGGTGCGCTCGGAGGGCGGTCGCGTTTTGCTGTGATTTCAATATGTTGCCAACATCTTTCAAACCATAAGGTGCATTTCAAGCCCAAAAACACCTTTCACAGAGGCCGCCCGAGGAGCATCGCCGCAGCGACTGTTAAGAAACCGGGCAGCTCCTTTCAGCTGTTTCGACCCACGATGCTTTCCGCGCAGCTTCACTCATGCCGACTACTGGCGGGCGAGCCGATGCTGCTCCTCCGGCGTCAGTTTCCGCAGTTGATCGTCCGTCAATTGCCCAACGCCCACGTACTGGACTGAACTCGTCGGGTCGTAGCTCTGTCGACCTTGCCCACCTCGACGGCGTTCTTCACCTCCATCCGGCGAGATCGTCTCGCCACCGCCGAAGCCGAGGAATTCGACGATGATGACCGACGGACGATCGCTAGTGTTGGGCGCGGCTGGCTGAGCCTGCTGCGTCGCTGCCGTCATGTTACTGCTGGTGGCCAAGGCCGCGACCGGCGGCGCCTGCACCGTGGGGATGCCGGTGGCAGTGCCCTGGACCTGGATGTTCGCGGCGTTGAGGATCTGCAGCGCCGCGAGATTGACGTTGCCGGAGACGCGGATGCCGGCCTCGCCCGCATCGATCGTGCCCAAGGGTGCGATCAGGTCGATGTCGCCGGGCGGCACCTCCGAGACCGGGTTGAGCGTGGCGATGCCTGCACCGGACGATGGCACGGTCGGGGCCAGGCTGACGTTGCCGTAATTGTCGTAGACACGGCGCGGCGGCGTGTAGACCACCGTGGTCTTGGCACCGCGGCCGGCATTGATGTCGCCTTCCGCCGACCAAGCCAGGATGTCGCCGCCGAAGGTCGTCATGATGCGCGACAGCCCGAGCAGGATCGAGCCTTTGGAATACATCTGGATGTCGCCCGAGCCTTGGGTGACGACGCCGGCCGTCGCCGGCGGCACCTCGCCCTCAACGCCGATGACGATCTGGCCGGCCGGGTTGAGTACCTGGATATTGCTGCCAAACTGGATGTTGTCGCCGCCAAACAGGGTGCGCAGGCCCGAGCCACCGAACAGGACCACATCGCCGTCGCGCGCGATGGGTGTCCCCGCCGCGTCCGTCTCCGGAAACAGCATGGCAATGGCCTGCCGGCCGCGCAGATACGAACCGTAGCGCGGGCCGTTCGCGTCGTTGTATTCACGTCCGCCCGCGAGAAGCTCGTCATAGTAGACCTCGCGCAGGAATACGCGTTGCTGCTCCGGCGCCAAGCGGGCGAAGAAGGCTCGCGCGTCCATGCTGGCCGGGTCGAAGACGACCGGCGTGCCGTCATCGGCAAACCGCAAGCCGGTGTCCCGCCCGAAGCGTTTCGTCAGCCACTCGGTGAGTTCTTCCTCGTAAGTGTGCGCCACCTTGCCGGGCTGATCGGCCAGCGGATGGCCCGGGGTCAGGTCGGCCTGGTTGGCCGGATCGAGATATAGTGCTGCAAAGACCGCCCAGTCCGGGCCGGCCGCGCCGACACCGGCCTGGATGACGATGCTGGCCCCGGGGCGGGTATCGCCGGCGGCCACCGGTCCGATGCTGGTAATGCTGCCCAGGTTGCCCTGGTAGATGTTGCGCGCGGCCGTGACTTCCAAGCTGCCGGGGCCGCCAATCTGAACGTTGGCGTACCATATGTCGCGCCCGGCCTCGATGACGGACACGTCATTCTCATTGGTATTGAGGATGAAGCTGGGCGCAGGGATGGTGCCGCCGGCGGAATTCACCCCGCCGCCCTTGGTCTGACCGAAGTTGACGATGTCACGTCCGGCTCGTACCGCGACCGCTTTTGCGCCAGCATAGACCGTGGCTAAATTGCTGCTTTGGCCCACCTGCCCCAGCGTGACGTCGACCACGTCGCCCTCCACGGCATAGACCCGAATCGGGTTTCTGTCGCCCTCGTGCAGGCGTGCCGGATCTGCAAAGCGCGCGGGATCGGCGTCGGCGCCGGTCATTTCAAAGCGTGCACCTTGATTGGGGGCAGTAATATACCTGTCAGCCGCGCCGTAGATCGAATCCCACGCAAGCAGTTCGAGCTGTCCCTGGGGCGAGGGCGCGAGCCTGAAGATGATCGAGCCATATCCATTCCCGGCAATAACATCAGGGACATCCCGCAGGCCGCTGTAATAGATGCTGCCGCTCGCCGCTGTCGCGTAGAAGCTGGGTGGCAAGGTGAACGTGTTTGCGTTCCCAGTGTTTTCGTTCTGGTTCGCCCAGTCCTTCGTATTATAGGGAACCAGATTGCCGCCGGCCGAAAACAGCTCGATACCCGTGTCCGCCTGCCAAAGGCTCGTCTCCGCCCCGGCCAGCTTGCCGACGCCGCCGAGCACCAGATCGCCGCGGGCGCGCAACGTCACGAAGCCGTCACCCGGCATCACGATCGGCCCGCCTTGCGGACCCTCGGCGCCCAGCATCATGGCGCGGGTCGGGTCCGGCGCGCGCGGATCGTTGAGTTCGTTGACGCCGTAGAGCAACGGCACCGAACCGATGGCACCGGCACTGATGGCGACATCGCCACGCAGGTTGGTGAACACACCGTTCAGCCCGTCGTCGGCATAGGCGTCGCCGATAGCGGGGTTGAGATGACCGCCGATGGAAACCATGACGTCGCCGCCGCCTTGCGCCCCAACCACCAATCCGGTGCTTTGATAGGTGACTTGGTCGAACGCGGTTAGGGTCGATGCGGACATCTTGCCCGCATTGCCGCCGACGCGGATCGTGACGTTGCCGCCGCCGAGCGCGCCAAAGCCAACGAAGCCGGTGGCCTTATTCGCCCAGGCGCGGATGGTGTCGGTATTGGCCGCGTTCGAATCATAACCGCTATAGATCAGGCTGGTCATATCCCCTTGGACGGCGACATAGAGGTTGGCGGGGCTTTCGTCGCCCCAGCCCCTGGTGGAGACGTTGTAGATCGAACCCTGTGACAGGTTGCCGCCGACCAGGATATCGAGATCCCCTGCGCCGGTGCGCAGGACACTGGCTGGCGGAACCGAACCAGGAACGATGTGATAGTCGCTGAGAGCGAGATTGCCCGAACCGGCCAATGCGCTGCTTGCGGTGAGCGTGCGCGTCGCGGCGGCAGCCAGATCGGCCCCGGCAACGAGACGGATTGACGAGGATGAAGACCCTGCCGCCAGCGCCAGCGCATCAGGCGACGTGGCAGGCTGAGCGGCCACACCGGACGACACCAATGTCTTCGCGAGGGACGGGGCATCAGCCGTCCCAATGAGCGAATCCGGCACCGAGATCCCGCTCAGGGCCGTTCCAGCGGGTATCGTGTCCCCTATGTTATAGGGATCTGTTGCGCCACTTTTTTTAGGCCTGAAGCCCGAGTTGTTGTAGAGTGTGGTCGCCGGCACGGTCCAAGCGGCCGTCAGATAGACCGTGTTCAGGGTGCGATAGAAGCCTCCGAGCGGGGCGAGATGGCTAAAGTAACTGTCGGTCTTGATGTCCGTCACGTAACCGGAATATTGCGCCGGAACTCCCGGTAATGCCTTAAACCCATCCGAGATGCTGCCGTTGATGTCCAGATTGCCGCCCGCGCGGATCACCAGAGCCATCGCTTCGCCAGCGCCGTAGCTGACCGATGCCGTGTCGCGATCCGCCTGCGGTCCGTAGCGGTATCCCGCAAGGTCGATGTCACCCTTGACCACAAGGTTGCCATCCGGCGTGGCACTGTCGATCTCCACTCCGGGGCTCAGGTGGACTGCGTCGCCATAGGCCAATAGGCCTTGCAACCGGCTACGCAGGCCAGCCTCCAGCACGCCGCCGGTGACGTCGCCGCCGTAGACATTTTCGATGAACTTCTGGCTGTCCTGATCGATCAGACCGAGCCAGGCTTGCGTAATCTCCTGGGTATCGGTGCTGCCGGCTTGATACGGCGCGTTGGCGTAGACGGCCACGCCGTTGAGCATGATGTTCTTGGCGCCACGGATGTCCAGCGGGCCGGCGGCGTCGATGGCGATGTCGTTGCCGGTGGCGTTGGTGGGTGCGCCGGCGCCGGTGGCGCTCGCATCGGTGGAGCCGAGGCGCGGGGCGTTGAGCGTCAGCTTGCCGCGCGATACGCCGTCGGCCGAACGGATGTCGAAGACAGCGCCGGAGTTCAGCACCAGGCGGCCGTCGCGGGTGCTCAATTCGATCTCTGCGGTATTGGTGGCGCCGATGGCGACGCCTTGGCTATCGACCCTGAGCACGGTACCGTGGGCGTCGAGCGCGCCATTGACGATGACGTCATCCTGCGCGGCCAGGCTGATGCGGCCCACTCGCTCGCCGCTGGCGTCCACCGTACCGTTGACGACAAGGCCGCCGCCGTCGACGGAGACGGAGATATCGTGTGCCTTGAGTTCATTGCCGATGGTCAGGTCGCCCTGCTTGAGCGTGAAGCGGCGGCTCTCGGTGAAGCCGGCGTCGGTGAGGCGGATGTTCAGGGCCGCGAAGTCGCTGCTGAGTTGGCCCACATTTGCGCCGATCTTCTGGGCGCGGATATCGAAGGAAGCACCATAAGCACCCGGACCGCCGCTGCCCAGGAGGGTGCCGCCGAGCAGGACGGCGCCCTGGCCCATGCCGGTTGCGGTGAGCGTCAGGCTACCGGCGTCACTTCCCTTGGCCGATACGTCGATGACGGACCCGGCGTTCTGGACGATGTTGCCGGAAGTGCTTTCCAGCAGCACGTCGCCGCCCCAAGTATATTTCGTCACATCGAAGAAGCCGACGCTTTGGCCGGACAGATCAAGACGGCTGTTGGCCCCCAGCAGAACGTCATTAGCCGCAACCACCGAGAAGCGGCCGCTAGGCAGGTAGACGGTTGAATCGAGGTTGACGGTGCCGCCGGAGGTGATGTCGATGCTGGCGCCCAGCGCCGCAGGTGTGGCGGCGGACGGCGAAGCGCCGACGGGCCGGACCAGGCTGACCGCCTGGCCGGCGTACAGGGACAAGACGGAATCGGCTTCGCCCCTGAGCAGCGGCGTGACGAGGTTAAGCACGCCGCCTGTGCCGGCGTAGGTCTTGGGATTGAACCCGCTGGAAGGATCGGCGCCCGTGGCATAGACGGACAAGGCGCCGCTGTAGTTGGCAGTGATGGCTTCGCTGGCGTTGAAGTTGACGGTCGAGAAGCCGAGCGCCAGCCGGTCGAGCGTGACGGCGGTTGTCGGCCTGCCGTCGGCAGGATAACCCAGCACGATATTGCGTGCGTTGACGGTCAAGCTGCCGGTGCCGAGCCCGGCCGGCAAGATCGCTCCGGGCGTGGCGCTGGTGCTGTTCTCCAGCAAGCCGTTCCACACTAGGGTATCCACCGTGATGCTGG
Source organism: Bradyrhizobium cenepequi (assembly GCF_020329485.1). Classification (GTDB taxonomy): domain Bacteria; phylum Pseudomonadota; class Alphaproteobacteria; order Rhizobiales; family Xanthobacteraceae; genus Bradyrhizobium; species Bradyrhizobium cenepequi. Next base: position 5,828 of record NZ_JAGKJI010000072.1, on the reverse strand, counting down.
CCACGTCGCCCGTACGCCCGGCGCCATAGATGGCCGGAGTTTCGAGCACCAGTTGGCCCAGCCTCTGGCCGGCGCCGCTAAAATTCAGATCGACGCTTCCGTAGAAATTCAGCGATTGGCTCGCCGAGAGGATCAAGCTTTCAATCGCCGGCGCGCCGATGGCCGAATTGCCGGTCAGCAGCAGATCGAGCAGGCGCTGATCGAGCGCAAGGCCCGCCGGCAACGTGCGGGCCGCAGCCAGCGCGGCCTCGTTGCCGATATTGATCGACGGCAAAGCCAATGTCAGTTGGCGGGCGGCCAGGAGCGGCCGGCCCGCAAAGTGCACGCCTTGCGTGACGAAACCAATAGAACCTTCGGCATAAAGGCTGGCGCCGTCGCCGATCGTAATGCCGCCATTCGTTTTGAGGGAACCAACCTGCAGATAGCCGTTGGAGACCGCGAGCAGGGAGTTGACGAAATTCGTTATCGCTGCGTCGTCGATGACATACTTATAGCCGGTCGCTTGCGAATCGGGCGTGTGCACGCCCCACCCCAGCGTATTGATCGACGCCCCGTTCTCAATGGTGATGTCGCCACCCGCCAAGATGACCTGGGAGCTGCGCAGGACGGCTCCGCTTTCGACAGTGATCGGGTTGGCCACATACTTCGGTTGGACATAATAAGAAGCCGAGCTGATCCCGATCAGTAGCTCCCCTCCGGCAACGAGTTTGGGGACACCGCCCAGGTAGAGAGCGGGGGCACCGATGGCGTTGATCGCCGAGGCTGCCACTGGGGTCAACTCGGCGCTGCGCTGAACCGTACTGCCATCGGCAGTGATGAACAGCTCATTGGGCGTCGAGCCATATTTGTCTTGGTTTTTGGTTAGAATTGCAAGGCTGCCGTCGTAGGCGCCCTGCGCTCCACCGAAGAGAGCTTGGCCATGGAAGGTCAAGGCCGCACCGGCAAAATCAGCGGCATTGTCGGCTCCGGTCGCCAGCGATCCCAAGTCGATTTCGAGGAACTTGCCGTCATCAGGCAGCAATGGGCGCAACGTGCCGAACGTGGCTGCATTGCTCAACATGAAGTCCGCGTACCCCTGCTCGTTATATTGCGAGTAGGCACGCACCTTGTTGCCCGGCATCACGATGAGCTGGGTGGGCAGCGCGTCACGGATCGCGGTGTGGGCCACGCCCTGGTAGCCGGAGAGGACGTAAGAGCCGTTGGCGAGCGACACGGCACCCGCGAGCGGCGAGGTGGTGGTGGTGCCGAGTTCGACGCGGTAGGCACCGGGCAGCAGCGCATAGTTGGCCGGCAGCAGCGTATAGGTGCCCGCCGCGAGACCCGGTACACCGTTCGGGATCGTAATCTGCTGGCCCACCGCCGGCGCGTCGCCCGTCCATTTGGCGCTGTAGCCGCCGACCGGTGGTGCAACGCCTACGCCCGGCACGATGGCATAGACCTTGTTGCCGGCATCGCTGAAGGAATTGCCGGGATTGGCGTTGGCCAGGGCGGTGGTCAGCACGTCCACCGAACCGCCGCGGCCGGAGATGAAGGCCGCCCCCATGAGCGTGCCGCCGCCGGACAGATCGAGCACCGCATCCGAGTTGACGACGACCTGCGTGCCTTTGAGCGCCACCCCCAGGGTGCCCAGAATCTTGTCGCTTCTATCAGCCTGGTAATACTCCCCGGTCAGCAGGTTGACAGCGACGGTGTTGTCCTTGCTGCCATCGATCGTGTAAGTGACGCCGTCGATCGTGCCGCCATAGGGGATGACCAAGCCGGCGGCGCTGACGGAGGTAATGCTGCCCGGCAGCAGTTCGGTGCGGCTGTTGAACGTGTCGCCGCTGTCGGCATTGACGCCGAGGGTGATGGACCCGAGCGGGGCGCGCACCACTCCGCCCTGACGCACGGTGGGGGCCAAGAAGCTGATCTTGCCGAACACCGAATAGGGCATATCCGGCGTAGAGCCGTCCACCGAGGCGATGGTGAGCGTGGCGCCGGCAACATGACTGGCGACAACGGCACCACTGCTGGCCACATAGCCGGCACTGACGGTAACGTCGGCGCCGCTGGCGGGATAGACCTGCTGGGCGGTGAGCAAAAGGTTGCCGTCGGCGGCGTTCAGATTGGTCGCCGGCGTCGAGACATCCGGGATCGTGCCAGCAAGGAAGCGGATGTCACCGGTGCTGGTCAGGTTCGTATCGGCAAAATGCGTCGTGACCGTGTTGCGCACATCGATCAGGCCGGCACCGGTGACATTGAAGCTGCCGCCCCTGACGCTCCTAAGCGCGGGCAGCAGGGTCGAGGCGGCGTCATAGCCCTTGGGCACTGTAACGCCGACGTTGCCGTCCAGGAAGACATAGGGCGCGTTCAGCGTGACATTGCCGCCGGCGGCTCCCGCATAAGGGGCACCCTTCGCCAGGGTGATGCTGCGTCCGGCCGCGAGAGTGACGTCACCATCGAAGACGACGGCGTTGCGGCCCCACAGCGAAATGCTGTCGAACCCGCCGGCTTCGATCTGGCGCGCGCTGATGCGGCCTTGGCCCAGCGCCAGCGTATCGTCGACCTGCCCAGGCAAAAGACCATCGGCCAGCGCGCCCGGAACGGTATCCTGGCCGATGCGCAGCACGCGACCGACCATCAGTGCGGCCGTCGAGCCGGTAGGGTAATAGGGCGATTCCAGCACGAGCTCGAGCACGCCGCCCGAGGCGCCGGCGCCGCCAGAGAGAGCTTTCAGCGCGCCTTCGGCATAGATGCCATCATAGGAGTGCAGGCTGATGCTGCCGCCGTCGCTGGCGACGAGCGTGGGCGTGAAGCCAGGAGTGATGCCCCCGGACGACACCACATCGATAACCGCCTGCGTGCCGGAGGCGTCGAGGAGCGCGCCCGGCCGGATGACGATGTAGGCGTCGGCCGCGTTGGCGAGATTGACCGAGGCCTCGTCGCCGGGCACACGGCCGAGTTCGATCCTGCCGCCGTCGGGCAGCACGCCGTAGCGGCGGCCTTGCGCGTCCACAGCGACATGCGCAACCGCAGACACGTCGAGAACCGCGCGGCCGCCGATCCAGAACGAGGCCGCAGCCGGGCCGTCCTTGGCGACCAAATCGTCGGCGGGGTCAAATTTGTAGGTATCGAGCAGCGAGATGCTGCCGCCATGCGCCGTGATGCGGCCATCGACTGTGATCTGGCGGCCGCTGCTGAGGGTGACCGAGTGGCCGGGATCAACCTCGATGGAGGCGCCCTCGGGGACGTAGACCCAGCCGCCGATCGTCTCCGCGATGCTCTGCCGGCCCGAGCTCAGGTTCAGGTCGACGCCGGGGCGCTGAGTCAGCGTGGCGGTCGAGGGGTCTTCCGCGTAGACCGGCGCCAGATAGTGTTGCAGCGTCGGATAGGGGTCGCTGTTGGTGGCGATGCCGTAGCTCTCCTGCGTGAAGCGCAACACCGGCATCGTGGCATGAATCTCGACATTCTGCTTGCCGATGACGAGGGCTGAATCGCCGTGGATATTGTAGCTCGAAAAGCCGCTGCTGAGGAGATCGGCCGACAGGTTGAGCTGGTTGACCGGCTGGAACTGGATCGGAACGGCGAGATAGCTGTCCTGCTTCAGCACGTCGCCAGCGTGATAGGTGACGGGAGCAGACACAACGGTGCCCTGGGCCCAGGTCCTGACGAGCGTGTAGTTGAGGTCGCCGTTCCGGACCTCGACCAGATTGGCGAGGAAGGTCACCGCGGTCACCAGCGTGCTGCCTTTTGCGATGAGTCCGCCGGCGGATTTGAAGAGCCCCGCCGATTGTCCTGTGGGGTCTATGTAGTAATAACCGGCATAATCATCCCGATAATTCATTGCATTCGGCCCGACGAAGAGGTCCGCGGTCAACACGATATTGTCGCCCGCCGCGACGACCCAGTCGCTTGTGAGCAAGCCTCGCGGAATCGTCTCGTCCTTCGGCGCCACCGCCGGCGCGGGCAGCGGCACGCCGGCCGGCCATACGACCTCCTTGGTCAGCACCACATCCACGGGCAACACCTGGCCCGCCTGCATCGATGTTCCCAGGTTGAAATCCTCGCCCACCACGACGATGCCGTCGCTGCCCAGGGTCAGCTTGCCGCCGCGCGTGAAGCCGTAGGAGGCAATCTCGCCGTCGAGGGTCAGCTTGCCGTGATCGTTTGGGGTGACGATGGTGGTGTTTTCTGGCCCATAGTTGGCAATCAGGCTAATGTCGCCGCCCGCACCGCCCTTCGTTTTTCCATTGACCAGAATGGCGCCGCCTGCCGAAGCATCGATGCGCGCGCCGACGGAGAGCGTCACGTCCCCGGTGCTGCGGACGACGACGTCGCCGCCATCGATCAAGGCGAGGCCGGAAAGATCGCCGTCCGGATCGAGCGGCGCGTTGGTCCACACCCCGCGCGTATCGATGAACGAACCCGGGTTCAGGGTGATGCCGGCCCTGCCAATGGCGGGCAACAGTACTATCTCAATAGTGTCGCCATTGGCGGTCGCGCTATTCAGCACATTGGTCAAGGTGACGGAGCCGCCCCTTGCAGTGATGGTGGCGTTGACGTCGACCATCGGCGCGATGAGGGAAACCGAGCCGCCGTCGGCCACCGACAGCGGGGCGTCGACGCTGATCTTATCGCCGGTGGCGAGATCAATGCCGCCAAGCTTCCGGTCATTGAGGTGGCCGGCGTCGAGCCAAAGGGTATTGGTACGCCCTGCGGGCAGCGCACTTTTTGCATCAAGGCCGGAAGTCACGCCCTCGACGTCGGCGATGCGCACGTCCGTATTATAGACATTGGCGCGGCCCATCGCCGTATACTGCCCGAGCGCCAGCGTGCCGGCCTGTGCCACGACGTTCTGCGCGAGCTTGTACCCGTCATCAGCTCCATCCGATCGCGCAGTGGACTGCCGTTCGCCCTGCACGACATCGGCCAGGATATCGCCCTCGAAGATCGCGGTCGGCGTCGACAGGATCAGTTGGCCGGCGTCGCGGCCGACCGTGTAGCCCTCTTCCCAGCGCACGCTCTCGCGGCCGCGACCGAACGGGCTGGTCCAGACCTCGGTGAGGTCCCAGTTCTCGCCTTTCCAACGATCATGCGGGCGGATGAAGCCCTGGCCGAGACCATAGAAGGTCATGTCGGCACGGGCGTCGTTGATGTTGTAGAGCCGGCCGTCGGCCCCAAGGAAGTTCGTGGTGCGGATATAGCCGGCCTCGTAATGGACCGAGCCGCCCGAAATGTCGAACACCGATCCGGCCTGCGCGATCACTTCCAGCGCCGACAGCGTGATGGTGCCGCCGACCGCACTCCATTCCCCGATCTTGTGCGAGGTGTTGGCGAGATAGCCGCCGACCTCGAGCAGCCCGCCCGGCGTGTAGTAGCGATCGCCTGCGTAGCCGCCGGTGCCCGACGGCACGTAGACCAGGTCGCGGATATCGATCCAGACGTCGGCGTTCTTCAGCGCGTCGCTGTCGCGGTTCTGCGGCGAGTCGCGCAGCTCATTGCCCTGGATGTTGATCATGATGTTGTTGGCTGACATCGCCAGCGACACGTTGCGCACGCCGGAGACGTCGATGGTGGCGCCGCTCTCGGTGAAGATGCGGCCACCGGCGGAGACCGCCACCTGCCCGCCCTGCGCCATGGTCAGCGATCCGGCTTGTTGCGACGCGCCGCCCTTGAAGATCACGTTGCCGCCGGTGACGATCTCGATGCGCGACTGATCGAGGCGGTCGGCGAGCAAAGAAAGATTGTCGAACGGGCCGGTCGCCTGCTGGCTGCGCTGCTGGTTGGCGGTGGCCGACGCCGCGATCAGCCCGTCGCGTTGGCTGTTGAGCGCGGTCTCCTCGCTCTCG
>NZ_JAGKJI010000071.1 GCF_020329485.1 Bradyrhizobium cenepequi | reverse complement strand
GTCGTCGGCCCGACGCCGACACGCTCGCCAACCACGCGCGTCGAGAGCCCAGCCTCAAGGCTCAACCTCACAATCTCGCGCACATGGCGCATGATAACCCTCCTCGTCGGCATCCAATTCTCCAAGCTGATTCCAGCCGGAGAAATGACCCAACGATCAGGCCTCACACCATCCGAAACTGCGCGCGATCAAATCGGAATGCTGCGCGGAGAATGCTCGGAATGCTGCGCGCGATCATTTCGGAACCCTGCGCGCCATCAACTCGGTACGGTGCGCACCATCATCTCGGAATCCGCAGGAATGACCGTTCCAACCGCCTGGGCTTGCGTGAAGACGCCGTTTGCCGAGAGGGCAAAGCCGGGAGCGGGCGAGCCGTCGACGTTCGGCGACAAGCAGCATTCGATCGTTCAGCGCCTGCTTCGGTCCTTCCGGCGCAGGGCGGCGGAGACGGTCATCGCATCCATGCCTGCGCAACCAACAACGGACATGCGGCCCGGGCCTGTGGACGGCGCTGCGTGTGATGAGCACTCCGCCCCGCCCACAGGCCCTTCTAGGCAGCCGGCCTCGACACCGATGCCAGTCTGGGTGTCCAGTCCACGATCCATCATCTGCCCCGGGTAACATTCCTTCCCGAGGCAATACGTAGAGCCAAATTTGAACGCCGATTGACATTCGAACGCAAGGTGAGATTAGCTTAACTCGGTGTCCATCAGACCGGCAGCAGCTCATATCGACAAGCCGCATCTTGATGTGAGCCCGCGCAGCGCTCGCGATAAATCCCGATCAGGGGCAAACCCGCTTATACTACGCTCGCATCCACCTATACCAATGTGTAATCGAGCTAACCACAGGGATGATTGGCAGGAAGCGCGGGCGCAATCATTATGGCCTTATATTGTTCAGATAATTCGAGGGGGCTATGTACACCCAAGTTTACTCCCTGTTCGGGGAGGCGCAGGAACGCACAACTGAAGGTGGTTCACCTACCCTATATTCCAGTTTGATCGATGACCTGAGTCAGTTGAATTTCGCAGACGCAGATGACCGTCGAGCATTCCCTCCGACCCTACACAGCATATTAGCAAGGCATGGACTGTTCGGGCTCACTACACCAGCAGAGCACGGCGGATTAGCTCTTCCCTTGCAAGAGGCCATCGACCTCATCTCCGCCACTGCATCCTTCGATGTCTCGGCTGCCTCTACCCTCGTCATCCATAACTTCCTGGCCTTGCCCTGCATCGAAGCGGCACCGCACATCCCTGAACAAAGGCATGTCGTGTGGGGTGCAACACGCGGCGAGCTTTGCGCTTTCGCTTTGACAGAGCCTGGAGCTGGCTCTGCCCCGCGGCATATAGAGGCTTCGGCTTTCATGCACGAAGATAGAGTTCGCATCTCTGGCCGCAAAATTTGGATCGGCCTCGCTGACTGGGCTCGTTGGATCGTTTGCTTTGCGCGGGCCTCTGGTCCCGATGCGAAAGGTCGGTTAGTTGGTGTACTAGTTGATAGGCAGGCTCCGGGCTTAAAGGTCACGCACGAGCATCGCACACTCGGTCTACGTGGCATTATTCAAAATACTCTGGAGTTCCAGGATGTCGAGGTGCCGAGCGCTTACGTGCTCTCTCGCGATCAAGACGGCTGGGGAGCAGCGGCATCTAGTATGAACCGCGGACGTATCGGTGTGGCTGCTATGGGTCTTGGAGCCCTTGAGCGCGCTATCCAGGTCGCAGCCTCATATGCAAGCCATCGTCGACTGGGTAAGTTGCGCATGATTGAGAACAGCTATATCGAGCATTTATTTGAGCAGATGGTACTCCGGCGGGAAGTAGTGAAGGCAATGCTGGGTGCATCCTGCCGACTTGTCTCAGCGCAGGGCGCGCCCAACGTCCACCTTGCGTCGGCAACGAAGGTTTTGTCGTCGGAGTGGTGCGGCCTCGTCGCTGATCAATGCGTCCAACTGTTAGGTGGCCGTGGTTACGATGAGGGAACGCCTGTAGCTAAAATCTATCGAGACGCTCGCATTCTCCGCATCTTCGAAGGTCCGACTGAGACGCTCCTATCACATCTCGGCCGCTGCCTTCTCTCTAGAGCCACGCGTGACGAAATAGCCGATCTTTTTCTGTCTCTTGGTGCGGCGTCAGTCCATGCTGCTGCAATTGAGGAACTCTCTGGGCTCAATGAGACAGACGGTGCCGTGCTAATCTATGCGGGTTGGCTCACCACGCTAGGACTGGCACAAGCTGTCATGTCTGCTGATTGCTTCTCCGCCTCAGATTGTGCCGCAGCCGCGGCTGACCTAGTCAGTTCCGAATTAGCAACTCTCCGTACTCGCGCGCCGGCACGGCTGTCTTTCGAAGGCCGCAGTCGCGCTAGTCGGACTCTGAATACCTTCCTTCAAGCCGCAGCTTCTTCCATCCGCTCACCAGTCGTCACAGACGATTACCTCAAATTGGTGCAGTATGTCTGACATCCTAGTCAGGTGAATCTAAAGTTCGCCACAAAAAGTCCGCTGGGCTTTGTGGCAGAAGCGTTTGACGGAAGCCAAGATCTGGTCTGCGGACTTGGTCCATTTGAAGGGCTTCGGGTTTTTGTTGTGCAGGTCGATGAAGGTTCGGATGTCGGCCTCGAGTTGCCTGACGGAGGTGTGGACACCTCGCTGGATCTGTTTTCTGGTGAGTTCAGCGAACCAGCGCTCGACCTGATTGATCCATGACGCGGAAGTCGGCGTAAAATGGACATGATAGTGCGGCCGGCGGGCGAGCCGCGCTTTGATCTTGGGTGTCTTGTGGGTAGCGTAGTTATCCATGACGATATGGACATCGAGGCCTCCAGGAACCTGAGCATCGATCTCTTTCAAAAACTTCAAGAACTCGACCGCCCGGTGACGCTTGTAGCATTTGCCGATGACGAACCCCGAGGCGACGTCGAGCGCGGCGAACAGCGAGGTCGTGCCATGCCGCACATAGCTGTGCGTACGACGTTCCGGCACGCCAGGCATCATCGGCAAGACCGGTTGCTCGCGATCGAGTGCCTGAATCTGGCTTTTCTCGTCGATGCTGAGGACAAGGGCTCGGTTCGGTGGGGATAGGAAGGCCGACGATATCGCGCAGCTTTGTCGACGAACAGCGGATCGCTTGACAGCTTGAACGTCTGGCTACGGTGCGGCTGCAAGCCGAACGCCGACCACATTCGGCGGATCGTGGTGTGGGAAAAGCCAGTTTTCGCATCCATTGAGCGGATCGACCAGTGCGTCGCGTCGACCGGCGTCGTACGCAGCGTCCGCTCGATCACGGCGGCAACCTGATCGTCGTTAATGGTGCGAGGGCGGCCAGGGCGGGCCTCGTCAAGCAGGCCATCGCAGCGATCCGTCAAAAATCGGCGGCGCCACTTGCCTGGGAGTTTCAGAGCCGCGGCACGCTGCTCCGCGCGTTCTACTACACGGCGATCATCGAGGATCAGGAGTATTCGTCGATCCGGCCGCTGATCGACTGGCTCGGCTACACCGTCGTCACCAAGGCCACGAAAGAGTTCATCGACGCCAGCGGCCGCCGCAAGGTGAAGGGCAACATGGACGTCGAGCTCGCGGTCGATGCGATGGAACTCGCCGAACATATCGACCAGATGGTGCTGCTTTCCGGCGACGGCGATTTCCGGTCACTGGTCGAGGCCGTGCAGCGGCGCGGCGTCCGGGTGACGGTGGTCTCGACCATCGCGAGCCAACCGCCGATGATCGCCGACGAACTTCGGCGACAGGCGGACGAATTTATCGACCCAGCACTGTTGAAGCCGAAGCTGGGTCGCGATCCGTCCGAACGGTTAGGCCCACGTCAGGTGCCGGCCCGCGATCCAGCCGGCGCGGAATAACGAATGATGATTTTGGGCATTTGCGCGCCCACGCCTGGGATCGACGCGCAGTATCCAAGCATGCGCGCGAAATCTGTGACGATCCAAACCCGTGGTAGTTGTAGTGAGGTCAATAATTTGCCAAATGTGGAGGCGGGATGTCGAGAGACGCCTTGGCGTGGTCGACTTTAGGTAGTCGGCAGCGTCGGCATCATGGCTGCTTCCAGCGCGCAAATGCGTCTGGATACCATCCTGCGATCTTCTGAGGTTACCGTGGTTCACACGACCAACTGACGATCCAAAAGAACTGTAACGCGGTACATCATGGACGAATCCCTGGACCTGGCGGCCCGGGGTTCCCGATTTGAAGGACGGGTCACCAGAATGAGCAGATCAGCCGCAAAGAAGATGAAACAGCGCAGTGCTGGCAAATCCGACATCGAGTTGGGCAAGCGGATTCGCCTGCGGCGTGTGGAACAGAAGATCTCCCAGACCGAACTCGGCGACAAGCTCGGCGTCAGCTTCCAGCAGGTCCAGAAGTACGAGAAGGGCGTCAACCGCGTCGGCGCTGCCCGTCTTCAGCAGATCGCCAACGCGCTCGACGTGCCGGTCACCTTCTTCTACGACGGCGACAACAAGGCGCGCGAGGTCGAGAGCCTGCTGTTCCTGGACAGCGCCTTCAGCCTGCGGTTGCTGCGCGCCTACAGCAAGATCAAGGACCAGACCGTGCAACGTCAGCTGGTGTCCTTTATGGAATCGATTGCCGCCAACGAGGACTGAGCGGCGGCGCCAGTCAGGTCGCGGCTCCGCGGACGCGCTCGACCAGCCCGAGCGGATCGGCCGGTAGCCGGTCGCCGCGCCATGCGGTCTGCTGGTCCGGTCGGGAAACTATCAAAGCGCTGCCATCGTAGATGGCGGTGCCTAAATTAGCGCGCCTGCAGGCACCTCCGAGCGGCACGCTCCAATACAAGGCAGATCAAGCGACCGCTCGCAAATGCCCTCGTATCCACGTTAATTCGGTTGGGAAGTACCTCAGGCTTTTCGACTGGTGTGTGCCCGTGAATGACGATCTTGCCACAGTCCGTTTTACTGTTTGTGTATCGGCGTCGGGACTCCATATGTGGACGGCCCCCTCCTCGCAAGCCTGTCGTTGCAGTGATTTGATCAGATCGATTGCGTCCATATGTCCGGCCTGTTGGGGGCGCTCGCACCGGAACGCTGGCCAAGATGGTTTCCGCAACGCGAGTTCCAGACACGCCGGCGACCTTTGCGGCCAGTGGGGTCCACGGAGTATCTCGCGTCTAGGATCGATTGATCACACCATCTGCTCGTTACCTTGCAAGTTCTGACATCGGCTCAGCACGGTTGCAGTTAGGTTGCTCCCCGTGTCGGGCTGATTCTTACGCCGTGGCCGGCGAAGCAATAGGCGCGGATGTCGCCGCGTAGGTTTCGCCTGTGACCATCAGTTTCCATGCGATGCGGGCCAACTTGTTTGCCAACGCTACGGCAGCCAGCTTCGGCGGCTTGCGCTTGAGAAGGTCGATGAGCCAGGGCGACGCGCGTCCGTTGCAGCCAACGGCATGCCTGATTACCGCGGTCGCCCCCGACACCAGCACGGCGCGCAAAGCTTCATCGCCGGCCCGCGTGATGACGCCGAGCTTGACCTTGCCGGCCGTAGAATGGTCCTTCGGCGTCAATCCGATCCATGCCGCGAACTGACGCCCTGACCGGAATAGCTCCGGCGCCGGGGTCTTCATCATCAGCAACGCCGCGCCGATCGGGCCGATGCCAGGGATCTTGGCAAGACGTCGGCTGCATTCGTCAGCCTTGTGCCAGGCCATGAGTTTGGCGGAGATCTCGGCGATTTGCTCCTCAAGCTGAGCATACTCTTCGGCTTGGGTCGCGAACAGTTCGCGCGCCAGGTCGGGCACGCTCTCATCGGCTTGAATGCGTTCGAGCAGCGGGCGAAGGTTCGCCACCCCAACCGCGGCAGTGACCCCGAATTCGGCGGCATAGCCGCGGATGGCGTTGGACGCTGCGTGCGATTGCGGATAAGCCGGTCGCGCAGGCCGACCAGCATCAGGGCTGCTTGCTGTTCGGCCGTCTTAATCGGCACGAAACGCATCGTTGGCCGACTCATCGCCTCGCATAGCGCCTCGGCATCGGCCATATCATTCTTGCCACGCTTTACATACGGCTTAACCACTTGAGCCGGCATCAGCCTCACCGTATGGCCGAATGACCGCAAGAGCCGCGCCCAATGGTGGGAAGCGCCGCAGGCTTCGATTCCCACTACCGTCGGCGCAAGCTTCTCGAAAAACGCGACCATCTCCTTACGCCTCAGCTTCTTGCGCAACACCACCGTCTCGGCCGCGTTCACCCCGTGAAGTTGGAAGAAACGTTTCGACGTATCCATCCCAATTCGGCTAATCTGTTCCACCGGCGGTCCCCTTTCAATGAGATCTGCAACGACCCCATTCTGGCACACGCGATGCCGTCGGGGGCCGTCCACACCAACACGCCGATACACAGCCAACATCAGGAAGGACTGCCCCATCTCGGCCAACAGCGCGATTTTGCTCGGATTTCAGCTCAGCACGGGATACGGGGACAGGGTCGACTTGTAAATTGGCAGTGACTAACGCCGATATGGCTTATCGATATGGGACTGAGCTGCCGATTTCCTTCGGCTGCCCGTCGGAATGACCTACGGCGTGAGTATATGATGGCTTCTCTTGATCTTATCGACTTTCTGGCGGGGGCAAATGAAAACCTTGGCATCGAATTCAAGGCATGGATGGACACAAGGAACCATGAGGCCCGGGCGAAGCTTGCCCGGCATATTGCCGCGCTCGCAAATCATGGTGGTGGATATTTGATCTTTGGAGTGGACGACAAGACAAGGAAGCCTCTCGGCGCGACTGAGCTCGATCTCGCTCTATTCGGCCAAGACGCGATTTCGAGCATCGTCAAAAAGTATCTTGAACCGCGAGTTCAGGTCCTAGTCGAGCACATAGAACACGAAGGAGTGACGTATCCTGTCGTCGTGGTCCCCTCGCACGGCGCGCGCCCTGTTGTTGCGGTTGCCGACGGTCCGCAGGACGACCGCGGTCGACCGGTCGGTGTATCCCTCGGAACGATTTACATCAGGATGGCAGGGCCAGAGAGCGCGCCGATCCGAAGCGCCGACGATTGGAACACACTTTTCGATCGCTGCCTTTCTCATCGGAGCGACCTGCTAGGCAAAGTCCTCCGGCGATCGCTTGCTCATCAGGCGAGACCTGATCAGAAGGTGATCGCTCTCCTACAAGCCATCCTTGATGACACGGCTCAGGACTTCACCGCACAGACGCAGCTCTTGGCCGGTAAGGTTGAACCCAAGCATCGCGATGACATTATCCGAGCGGGCACGAATTACTCTGCTCTCGGATATGCACTCGTCGACAGCGAAGGAGATCCTGTCGAGATTTCCAATCCGCGCTCAGTGAACGACCGTGCCTCGGTCGAAATGCACCGATACGCGCACTATGGCCGGGGCTCATTCTTGCCCCTGAACGTGCCTGAGCGAGCTCCCCAAGTTCGAATGTCCACGCTTGCCGGGCAAGAGGTCACGTATCTTGAAGGAATGCGGGTCGAGAACACCGACCTGATCAGCAGCGCTTTCGACTACTGGCGGATTTATGAATGCGGAATCGGTGTGAGCGTCGAATCGTTCCGCGACGATTGGCGGCGCGAGGGTGAGAAGGCCCCACCGCACCTCACGCTGTCTTCGATACTGATCACGATTCACTCGCTGCTCGCTCATGCTCGCCTCGTCGGGCAAGAAATTCCGGGTGTCGCCCAAGTGGTGGTTCGAATGGAATGGCGCGGCCTGAAAGGCCGCATGCTGGCATGGGACCGCTTTCGGCATGCAGCCGGCGGCGGGGCACTGGCCGATGACCACTTTGCGAGGAACGTTATGATTGAGTGGGCGACCTTGCGTGACAATTACTTTGAAGCACTGCGTCGGGTGGTGCTTCCGTTCCTCCGTACCTTTGGGACCGGCGGCTGGTTTGATCCAGACGGGTGGCTGACGCGGGAAGCCGTTGAGGCGCAATTCGCTCAGCAAAGGATGAACACGATCCGACTGTTTGACGAAGACTGACCACGCTGATGCCTCGGATCCAGTAGCATATCGAACCACAGCGTACCCCACCGAACTTCGTCGAAGGCAGCCTAAATTGCTCCGAAGGCAGATGCCAAACCAATTGGTGGAAAAGAGGGTTTGGAAGAGGCCGGAAAGACAAGGACTTGTGAGATCGGCGCTGGGCGATCCAATCGAAGAAAATTTCACGTAAGCACTGCGTAAGCAGTGAGACGGGTAATTTCGGAAGCGATTGGATAGACACGCGTAACCGTGTAGAGGGCCGAGCGGCGATCGCTCTCGCAAGACGAATGTTCCCGACGTGAGCCGAATCCATTGACCTGCGCGGGTCGCTCGGAGTAGGCGGCAATAAGAGATGCGCCCGTAACTCAGCTGGATAGAGCGCCACCCTCCGAAGGTGGAGGTCACACGTTTGAATCGTGTCGGGCGCGCCACTTCGGTACAAACTGGGCAATCCAAAACCTGCCGTTTTTGCGTTTGATGCGGCGACGAGCGTGCGTAGGAGCACGCTTCTGGGCCCCATGATGCGACCTTCTTTCGCATCGACTTCGATGCACTGGGCGAGCGCATCCAGGTGGTCGCGGCGGTAGCCACCGCGGTTAGTCCGCATCCGCCTGAGGGGCTGCCTGGCGAATGTTTTGAGCGCCTGGGCGTGACGCTCGGACTGAGCCGTCCGATCGCGTCCTCGGCCCCGCTCTGCATCAGTGCGGACCAGATTGCGGATTGCCATTCCGTCGTCCTTGATCCGCACCAAGCCTCTTCCGCTGTCGCAGAGTTCCATCGTTCAACGCGCGGCGATCACCGCGTCAAGAGCTTCGCGTCCAACATGTCATCTGAGGTACCATCTTCTACCTTGTCCTTGCGTTTAAAGCGCGTCAGCAGCCCGAAGGCCGCCTCATAGAGCGCGCGTCGCGCGTCAACGGGCATCGACAATTCCAGCGTGCGTACGCTCGTACGGGCTTTGTGGAGCGAGCAGGTGAAAGTGCTCGCTGTGAATTTCGCGTTGTCTGAAGGACCTGCTGTTATTTGATCTAGCTAAACGAGCGAATGATCCAGCTTACTTGGTAGACAAGACCTAACGCCACGAACAAACCGTGGAACCGCTTATCGCTGACGACGATTGCGACGAGGCACAGCGCGATGTAGACCATGTTCCGTATCGGATATTCGAGCCCGAACGAAGCGAAGTAGGCCGGGCTCTTGATCGCCGTGTCGACCAAGTCCGCGGCGTAGAGGACTGCAAGAATGCCAAAAAACCAGCCCCGTCTGGAGATGAAGTAGTCTTCGTATCCGGTGTATTCCTCCATCGAGGTCGGAAACAGAACGGCGCAGAGAAAAAAGAACAGGCTGCAGAAGACGAGTAGAAAGAAATAGGTTGGGAAGTCGATGCTGGCGACCTCTCTGAGGCGGAATTCCCACCACCAGAGATGAATGACGAAAAGAAACATCGACAGCACCCATCCTATGTGAATCCAGAAAATCTTAACTTTGATTGGATGTTGAACGAATGTCGCGAGGCCGTTGAGCAGTCGTGCAAGGCTGAGACTGAGCACCATGGCCACGATGAAGCGGATATGGGCGTAGATGTCGGGATGGATGTGCTGCATGGCGATCAATTTCCTCAACGGCCTGTAGCGGACCGCTCAACCGCAGCGACCGGATCAGAGCGCTCTTTTCCGCGATGACGACGTCCCTCGTCATATGAACTATGAGGAAGCAAAGCGGCATGCTGGATCACAAATCTTTATCGATATTCACGAGCATATTACCTGCAACCGACAGTTGATTACCGTTACCCTCTAGGCGGCTGTGCAATTGGAGACCGCGACGAAGTGAGTCATTTCGCAACGACCTGCGCTGCTCACCGAGATGTGAAGGATGGTTGAGCGGGAGGTCGGCCCTACACGTTTCATGCGCTCCAGCATTGCAGGGAGGCACGATGGCGGAGGGGAAGTTAGCGGGCGCGCTGAACGAATTCGGCGGCCACGAAACACACGGCGTCTCTCGTCTACCCAGCAGCCGGCTTCACGCCGCCAGTGACGGTCTCGGCAGGACGTGCCTCTATGCGTCCGTTCATACCACGACGTCCTACGACGGTTTCTTCGCCGGACGCCCTGACGAGACGTCGAGGACGCGCCTCCACTCTGCTAGGCTGTAGTCCTCGATGTTGACCGCGGGGCCGGTAATGCCTGCGGCATTGACCAGCACATCGATACGGCCGAAACGCCCGAGAAGGCGCGCCATCGCCTCGTTCACCGCGGCTTCACTGGTGAGATCGATCCACTCGTCGGCACCGTCAGCCAGGTCCCAGATGATCACGGATGCGCCGGCGGAGACCAGCCGTGCGCGAACCGCCTGGCCGATACCTCCGTAGCCACCTGCGATGACGGCGATACGCGCTGAGAAATCGAGGCTAGTCATGCTGTTGCTCTTCCTTCTGCGGCCTTGGCGACAATCCGGCGAGCCGCGGCAAGGGCGCACGCCGGCCCCATTCCTCCGCGCCAAGCTCGGGCAGCCACTCGTCATTCGGGATTTCCAGGCTGAGCGGCAGATCTTCCGGTAATGCATGCACCAAGCCGCGGAGATCGATGCCGCCGTCCCCCGGAAGAAGCCGGGCGCCTCTCGCGGTGTGAATGAGTGCCTCATGGGTTGCGGGAATGCCCGCCGGCGCGTCACAGAGTTGAGCATAGCTGAGGAGGTGCCGGGGCAGGCTTGCGATGTCGTTAAGTGTTGTGGCCGAGCGCGCAGCATGCAGCGCGTCCACCAGCACGCGCCCGTTCGGCTCTCCGGCGTTGGTCGCGATGCGTAGAGCGGCCTTCGCGTTCTTCACCGCGGTCCACGGCATAAATTCAAGATCCGCAGTAAGGCCGTAAGGCGCAGCCGCACGGCAGAATTTCGCAAACGAGTCGGTCAGGCGCGCTTCGTCCGGATCATCTCCGGCAACGAGGATCGCGCGCGCCTTCAGCTTGCCCGCGGTTTCGAGAAAGGAGGCGAAGTGATCAGGTTTGAAGTCCGCGCCGAGCCGCTTAAGAATCGTAGGCTCGATCCTTCGAAGTCGCTGCCTGCGGTCTGTATTTCAGCTCATTCTTTGTGTGACGACTGTCACGACATAACGGCCGCTGTCGTTGGTGTAATCATCGGCGAGACTTCTGAGCAAGTCACCCATCTGGTCTGATGTGACAGCGAATTCTCCATAGTTGGGATCGAAGAGAGTGGTCATTCCATTGGAGGTGGACGTTGCGACTTGGTGTGCGGGCCATGCTTCGGGGAAGCGCAAGCTGAGCAAATAGACAGATGGGTCTTCGGTGACTTCATGCGCGATCCCGGCGATCTGCGAGGACGTACCAAAACTATAAGGGCAGTATCTAGCGGAGGTTTTTCGCGAAAATTGTCGTAGGTTTCGTCTCGAAGCGGCAAGACAACCAGAGCCCGAAACTCCGTCTGGACCCATTGCGCGGCCTCGAACATAAGCAATTGCTCATCTAGGGTCCGCTTATCACAGTTATCCAGGACCAGAACCACCAGTTTGTTACGCTCAGTTCCAAAGTGGCTGCAGTGGCATATCGCTTTTGAATGAAGGTCCGCGTCAGCTTCCTTGAGGGTCTTATAAAGTTCCGCGTTGTACCGTTCAGGATCGCCTTCAAGAAGTTTGCCAAGGCCCTTTCTAAACCGGTTTGCCTCGACGCTGTACACCGACTGCAGCGTGTCGAACTTCTCAAAGTCGAGTTCTGGATATGCGGCGCGCAAGCCACTTACGATCTCTCGCCGTAGATAGTTGTAAATCTCGGTGTTGGAGATGGGCGCGGTGTTCATGTTTATATGAACCCACACCGTCCGATCCCGGACCTCCTTGCTCAGCGTTACTTCTTGAAGACGATCAATAAAAGTTGTCTTGCCCGCTCCCGCGCCGCCAATGATCAACAGTACTTGATGCTCTAGCTGACGAGGCGCCGACAACGTCCGCGATATTTCCGAAGGATCGCCCGTATTAATAAGCTTCGCATCCGCGTAAAACCCTGGTGTCGATGCACGCATCACTTGATCGATCGGTTCGACGTAGCGATCGCGTCGTATCGAGGGAACGTAACCTTCCCGTGCGACATAAGCTCCGTCCGCACGACGAACGGGATTAAATACGTGAGCGAGGTCCGCTGATATCGTTGCGCCGAACGAATTGTTACCCACAACATCCGACTGAACGGAAGCACCGCCGACCAATCGTCGGGGCTTCCAGTATCGCTCTGGCTTTATGAGGGCACTTAAGCGGACGCACTCATTCTCAAGTGCGTCGCTGCCCAGAAAATCGTATAGGGCGGACAGCTTATCAGAATACGCGTCGATGTCAGCGTACGACAAGATGAGATGAGGTTTTGCCTGATCATGATAGCCGGCGAACAGGTGATCACCATTCACCGCGATGACCCGGCCAAGTGGATTCAGCTTCGCCGGGAACATCGCATTCATTTCTGCTGCATAGAGGCGTGCTTCTCGAAATGCCTCGTCAAGGTCGGCACCGCGTTCTTTGGCTTCTATGATGAGCAGCGGAAGATTTGTCTTCACGATGAGATAGTCGGGAAAGTAACTTTTCTGCTTTGCGCCCTTGTCGATCACGAATTTACGGACGTTGCGCTTGGTTATTATGCTCTCGCTCGCGATGCCCAATCCGTACGGCTTTTCGGCGAGAAGAAACGGCAGAACAAGCTTCTGCTCGACATCACTTTCATTGAGAAGTTCAGATAGTTTTGGCTTGTCAAACGGCATGACAGTGTCCCCCAGCCCTACAGAGCTTAGCTTTTGCTCCATCAGAATTAAAGGGAGTAAGAGAAGCTTACGTGATGTTTTCGGGGAAGGATTGACTACCTGGGTTCAGCCAGCTTGCTAGAACTGGAACGATTCCCCTCCAGCAGCTCGAATCCTCTGTGTGTGGCGTGGAGTTCCCATGTCGGTCCAGCGTCGAAAGCCGGCCGAGTTCGGCACCAAGGTCCCCTATCCGGGCTTCATCGAGCCGGCGTTACCGACCGCGATCGAGCGGGTGCCTACCGGTGCCAGATGGATTCACGAGATCAAGCACGACGGGTATCGCCTGATCGTTCAGCGCGAGGGCAAGATCGTGCGGCTATGGACGAAGAACGGGTACGACTGGAGCAAGCGATTTCCGCTGATCCAGGAGGCCGCTCTCCGCAACCGTCAAAGTTCGTTTGTGATCGATGGGGAAGCGGTCCTGCTGGGCGTGGATGGCCGATCCGATTTCGACGGACTGCACAGCCGGCAACATGACGACGAGGTCCAGTTCTACGCCTTCGATATTCTAGTCGCCGACGGCGAGGACATCCGCAAGCCGCCGCTGAGCATGCAGAAGGCGAGCCTTGCGCAGCTACTGGCGAGGCGTGTGGACGGCATTCACGCGGCACCCTTCGAGGAGGGAGAGATCGGCCCGGACCTGTTCCGGGCGGCCTGCGAAATTGGGCTGGAGGGCCTGGTTTCCAAGCAAAAGGAGCGGCCTTACCGCGCTGGTCGTTGTGACCACTGGATCAAGGTGAAGAATCGGACGCACCCGAGCTTCGAGCGTGTGAAGGATTCGTTCTCATGAAGACAGTCTGGGGCACGAGGGATGAACAACAGCATAGTCAAATCGACAGCGCTAAAGGTGCTGGAGCCGAAGGCCGAGACCAAGCACAGGTACTGGCCTTGGCTGGCTTACCTCTCGTGCTTTTTGGTGGGGGTAGTCGCGATTGGTAGAGCCCTCGCCGACTTCGCGAACCGCCACCCGTGGCCGATCGTATGCATCGTTATTGGCCTGATTTGGCTGGACATACGAGACATGTAGGGAGCGCCGGTTCTCCCTCGCCATCCCAATGCATCAAGGTTGAATGGTGTCGAAGCACTGAGAGCGGCCTTATCGCGCCGGCCGGTCGCCGCACTGGGTCGAGGCGAAAAACCCCGACCATCCGGCCATGCAGCGCGGCGAGGACTGGAATTAAACTACTTCACCGGCACGCCCACACATCGCCGCCAGCACACTCCTTTTCAGTGAACCACAGCAATCCACGCTTTTGCCGCCGCCGCGACTATCTAGGCCGTGTTACCTCATAAATTGATCATGTCAGCTCAGCCCCCAAGAGCAGCGCAAAAGCAGACAAGCCAATATCGACGCGATGGGCCATGTGTGGACGGCTCCGGGTTGGCAAGGAGAATCTTCACTTTGCGGCGTTGGTCGGAGCGGCCATGTGTTCGGCCTGTTTGCGCGGTTCACATGACCGCTGGCCATAATGCCCTCCGCGGATCAGGTCCCGATCAAAAGCACGCATTCGAAGATGCCATGGCCCATGTGGGTTGTCCTGATCGCCGGATCGACCGGCGCTGCATTAGGTGCTGTTCGCCCTCCCAACCGTTACGTCACACCGGATGTCCGGTGTGATCTCGTCTCGTTACGCCGCGAGAGCGGCGGGTTCATGGTAACGTTCGTTCCTGGCCGTCATCGCCCAGGCCATCCGGGCGAGTTTGTTGGCGAGCGCAATGGCAGCGACCTTAGTGGGTCGCCGGGCCAACAATCGAGTGAGCCAGGGCCGATGATCGGTACCATGGATCTTGGCATAGCGGATCACGGCGAGCGCGCCAGCCGTGAACAAGCTGCGCAAATAGCGATCGCCTTGTTTGCTGATACTGCCCAGCTTGTCCTTGCCCCCGCTCGAGTTCTGCTTCGGCACGAGCCCAACCCAGGCCGAGAAGTCTCGTCCCGATCGGAAAGCCTTAGGATCTGCAATGCTGGCGACCAGCGCTGTGGCCAGCGCCGGCCCGACGCCGGGGATCGCGTCCAGCCGTTTGCTCGTCGCGCTTGATCGATGCCAGGCGATGATGCGTCGGTCGAACTCCAGGATTTGGGCCTTCAATGCGCGCAATTGACTGCCGAGAGCAGCAAGACACGCACGGGCCCCCTCGGGGAGCCGGTAGTCGGTTTTATCGGCTACGATTTCCAGCAGTTGCTCGACACCCCTGCGCCCGACAGGGGCGACAATCCCGAACTCGGCAAGATAGGCGCGGATTGAATTGATCACGGCAGTCTGCTGGCGAATGAAGAGATGGCGCGCTCGATGAAGCATCAGACAGCCCTGTTGCTCGACCGTCTTGCTTGGCACGAACCGCATGTTGGGTCTCGTGACCGCCTCGCAAATTGCCTCCGCGTCGGTGCTGTCATTCTTCTGCCGCTTGACGTAAGGCTTCACATAGGCCGGAGGCATCAATCGCACCGTATGCCCTAACGCCTGCAACTCGCGGGACCAATGGTGCGATGATGCGCAAGCCTCGATCCCCACAAGACATGGCGGCAGCTTCTGAAAAAACGCCAGGACGTGGCGGCGCTTCAATTGACGGCGGATAACCACTTGGCCGGCTGCATCAACGCCGTGTACTTGGAAGACCGACTTCGCAATATCCAGACCGATTGTCGAAATTGACTGCATAGGTTGCTCCTCCGAATCGTGGGAGCCTCAAAATGGCGCCCATCCTTGGCGCTCTCGCGCCGGTGGAGGAGCCGTCCACAGCATCAACAGCTGACGTGTCACGCCCAGTCGCGGCCAGACGATGTCCCGCGGCGCCCCGGCGCGGAAGCAATCATGCGGCCTTCTGTGGCACACCCTGTGTTTGGGCCGCAAGCCTGTCGGCCGCACCGGCCCGGGCCGGGATCACCAGCGTCGCGACCAAGCCGGGATGAGCGTCGCCGAGCCTGAGCTCGCCGCCGTGCAGCGTCGCGACCGCCGAGGCGAGGCTCAGCCCGAGACCAGAACCCGGCAGCGTGCGGCTTGCCTCAAGCCGGACGAATCGCTCCACCGCATGCTTGCGGTCGGCCTGGGGTATGCCGGGACCGTGGTCGGTGACGCTGAGCAGCACGGCGTCGCCCTCGCGCCGCGCCTCGATCAGGATTTGCTTGGTCGCAGCGACCGCCTCCGGGTCGATCGGCCGCACCACCGGCTTGCCATATTTGATCGCGTTCTCGACGAGGTTGGCGAGCGCCTGGCTTATCAATTCGCGGTTGCCGTAGAGCGGGCTGCATGCGGTCTTCACATGCAGGCTCATGCCGTCGTCCTCGGCGAGCGGCTCGTAGAGCTCGTGGATGCCTTCGGCAACATCGGCCGCATCGAAATCATCCATGTTGCCGCGCGCCTGCCCGGATTCGGCCCGCGCGATCATGAGCAGCGCGTTGAAAGTGCGGATCAACCCGTCCGACTCCTCGATGGTACGCTCCAGCGCGGCACGGTAGTCGGCCTCGCAGCCGGATTTCGCCAGCGCTTCCTCGGCGCGGTTGCGCAGGCGCGTCAACGGCGTCTTCAAATCATGCGCGATGTTGTCGGAGACTTCCTTCAACCCCATCATCAGCGCTTCGATGCGCTCGAGCATCGCATTGAGGTTGGACGCCAGCCGGTCGAGTTCGTCGCCGCTGCGCCCCACCGGCAAGCGGTCGGAGAGATCGCCCGCCATGATGCGCTGGGCGGTGCCGGTCATGGCATCGATGCGCTGCAGCACCCGCCGCGCGACAAAGATGCCGCCGCCAATGCCGAGCACTACCACGACCAGAATCGACCATTGCGCCGCCTTGGCGACGATGCCGAACAGCCGTCGCCGCTCCTCCAGATCGCGCCCGATCAGAAGGCGCAAGCCGCCCGAGAGCTGGGTCACGTTCACCAGCGCGCGGTGATAGGCATTGTCCTCCTCATCCAGCCGCCGGTAGGCGGTCTCGGACCAGCCCGTCGTACCCATCACGCCCGGCGCGAGCGAGTCGATATTTCCGACGATCGCCCGACCCGTCGGCGTGGTGACGAGATAGAGATTGGCGCCGGGCCGCAGCGCACGCCTCTCGATTTTGGAGAACAGGCCGCGCAGTCCGCGACGGTCATAGATGCCGGTGATTTCGCTGACCTCGGCGCTGACGGTCGTGGTGATCTGCTCGGTGATCATCCGACGCGTGTTCAAGGCGAAATAGCCAAGCAGCGACGCCGCGAACAGCGCGAACAGGAACAGATAGACCAGCGTCAGCCGGAACGCTGTGGTTCGGATCAGCTTACCGAATGCCGTCACGGATCAAGTCACCTGAGCCTTGAAATGGCCGGTTCTGGTTCAATATCGGCCAGCTTAACAGGCACAGGAGCCGGCCAGAAGAGGCCGGTTCCTTAGAACTTCGTAATGAACGGCGGAATCCAAGGTGACGGATTCGTATCGGTCGTTCCCCTTTCTCGTAAACGTCACCGGTCAGCCAGGTTATGAACTCAACGGGCCCTCCAGTGGCGCTAGTAATGTCTGCATTGGGTCTTGGTTGTGTAAAAACGTCTTAGCGGAAGCCTAGACGCGTCACGAGCTTGGCGACGTGGTGAGGCGCAGTCATTTTGCCGAGTTTGGCGGCTTTTTCGACATGGAAGCGCTCCTGATGCGGATATGAGCGGTCTTGGGCGGTTCTTCACGGGCAGACGAACGCATGTCTGCGATGACTATGCCCTCATCGCCGCCATGAGCGGTTGGATACCCATGATGTTCATGACGCGCGTGAGATTGTAAGCCAGCACATGAAGTGCCATCTCGGCGGCAACCCGTGGCAGCGTCGTCATCAAGAAGTGGGTTGCTCCCATCCGGGCCTTGATGGTGCCGAAGGGATGTTCGACCGTCTCGCGCCGCTGGCGCATCTTCTCCGGATGCTCGTCGAGTCGCCGCTGAACGGATTCGAGAAGGTGTTCATGCTCCCATCGGGTGATTCTCCGCTCCTTGCCGGTGGTGCAGCTCTGCTTGATCGCGCAGCGCTGGCAGGCGTTGGTCGAGTAGCGGCGCAGGACCAATCCGTTTTCTTCGGTCGTGAAGGAGTAGGCGAGCCGCTCTCCCGCCGGACAAATGTAAACGTCCTCCTCAGCGGCGTAGCGGAAGTCCTGCTTGCCGAAGCGCCCTTCCGTCTTTGAGTTCGAGGTCATCGGCTTTGGCAGCGTGACCGTGATGCCAGCTTCCTCGCATGCCAGGATTTGCTCGCTGCTGAAGTAGCCGCGATCGGCGACGACATCGAGGCTCGTGGCTTCCAGCGTCGCTTTCGTCTCCTTGGCCACGTTGGCGAGCTGCGACCGGTCGGTGCCGACGTTGGTCACCTCATGCGTGACGATCAGATGATGCTTGGTGTCCACGGCGACCTGGACGTTGTAGCCTACGACGCCAGAGCCCCGGCCGCTCGTCGCCATCGAACGGGAATCAGGATCGGTCAGCGATATCTGCTGGTCCGGTGTGGCGATCATCCGCGCCTCCAGTGCATGAAGGCGTTGCATTTCCTCCTTCAGCTTCGCAATCTTCTCCGTCAGCCGGGTCGTCTTGGTTGTGCGCGCCAGCGACGGCTCCTGCCGATCCGCGCTGTCGAGTTGGTGCAGATAGCGAGCGACGCTCTCCTCAATCTGCGCCAGGCGCCGCTCCATCTTGGCGCGCGTGAAGTTCTTGTCTCGGTTGTTCACCGCCTTGAACTTGCTGCCATCGATCGCAACGCTGGCTTCCTCCGCGAACAGGCCCATGGCGCGGCAGAGCGCAACGAACCGAGCACAGACCTGCCGGATGGCACGGCCGTTGTCCTTGCGGAAATCCGCAATCGTCTTGTGATCGGGAACAAGGCGGCCGGTGAGCCACATTACCTCAACGTTGCGTCCGGCCTCACGCTCGAGCCGACTGCTCGACTGAACCCAGTTGAGGTAGCCGTAGATGTAGAGCTTCAGCAGTACCGACGGATGATACGAAGGCCGGCCGGTTGCCTCCGGATCAACGCCGCCGAATCCAAGCTCGGCCAGATCGAGTTCGTCGACAAAGACGTCGATGACGCGAACTGGATTGTCCTCGCCGATCCAGTCTTCCACGCATTCAGGAAACAAAGTGCTCTGCCCTCGATCCGCACCCTCAATGAAGCGCTTCATCCGATCCCCCCACAAATCGTGCGGGAATCATATCGCGCGAATCACGTTAAGCGCAGCGTTTTCACACAACCAGGGTCACGAGCGTCGTCCACTGAGATAGATGGTGGCCTGTCGATTTCTGCTTTGGCCCGTAAGCGACCGAGGTCGTGTGGCGGTGCGATTGTCGCGATGGGCACACGAGCGGACTCTTTGCACCGTGGCCCGGCTCAGATGGCAAGAGTTACGGCAATCTAAGCGGATAACGATTAGAACGGAGGCGGCTCTGGCTGCTTTGGCTTCGGGCCGAAAGCCCGCGCCGTATCCCGCTGAGGGCGGCTCACTTTGGACAGAGCGAGTTGCCGCGCATACTCCTGGTCACCGATTACCCTGTATTGCGGGCTTGTCAGCGAGGCAAGAAACGCCACCAAGTCATCGATCTCCGGCTCCGTCAGCGCCAGCGGCTGCATGTCCTTGTCGAGCCAAGGGTCATTGAGTCCATCACCCTTGTTGTAATGATCCATGGCATCCCACAACGTTTGCATCGACCCGTCGTGGAAGTAAGGCCCGGTCACGAGCACATTTCGCAGCCCCGGCGTCTTGAAAGAGGCGATATCCTTCTGCTCTCTCGTAACGAGGAAGCGCCCGAGGGCCGACAGATCGCTCGTGATCGCCGCGGTATCGATGGCCGCCAGTTGTCCTTGCGCCAGCTCGCGTTCGGCCTTCTGCGCCAAGGGGACGACGTTATGCCGGATGATTCCGATGCCAATGTTGTGGAAGTCGTTATCCCTGAACAGGGTGGCATCGCGCTGGTTGTCTGCCAGAGCATGGCACAGGTGGCAGCGGGCCTTGGCGTTGAACAGTTCCCAACCGCGTTTGGCTTGGTCGCTGATGGCGTTGGCGTCTCCGGCGATGAAATGGTCGAAGGGCGAATCGAAAGATGCCAGCGTCTGTTCGTACTGGGCAATGGCGCTCAGCATATCCTGCTCGTTGACGGCCCGGTCGAAGGCCTCCATGAACTGTCTCTGATAGTCCTTATCGCCGGCGATCCTGGCCACCGCGTCGCTGACGCTGGCGGCGCCCATCTCGAACGGATTGGTGATCGGCAGTGCCGCCTGCTGCTCCAGCGTATTGACTCGGCCGTCCCAGAACTGCGTCTTATTGTAGAGCGCATTCAACGCGGTGGGGGCGTTGCGCTGGCCGACGCGGCCATGGATGCCGACTGACGCCGGTCTGCCGTCGGTGAAGGCGCGAGCCGGATCGTGGCAGGTGGCGCAGGCGACGGTGCCGTCTCCTGAAAGCCGAGGCTCGAAGAACAGCTTCTGACCCAATGCGACTCTGGCAGGTCTGAGGGTCGCCGGCGAGATCACATACTGGGTCAAGACCTGGGGGAATCCGACCTGATTTGATGTGGGCGACTCGGCTAGCGGGCCTGGCTTGGGCAGGTGCGGTGCCTGTCCCGGCGCGAGCGCGGGCGGTGGACCGACGCCGGTGTCTTCCTCAACGGCCCGCGCAGCAACTACCGCGAAAATATACGATAGGAGCAATAATACCGCGAGGCATGTGGCGCGCATCCGATATCCAATGACCGGCATCGCAGGCTGCTGTGCACGCGCAGCGAGCGGCCAAGTGGCAGCCGAGCTTGTAATTAGTTTGATGAACTCGCGTCGCTTCATTGTCTTCCCCGAGGCTCAGGCGCACGCCAATTGGGCTTTTGATTTAAGCCAACGTTCAGCCGACAACAACCTGTAACAATTGGGAGCTGTTTCGGTGAAACAAAGCTGAAACATTAAGCTGCGAACCGTGCCGGCGATGCAATCGCATCAACAACAGCAACGCACCGGGGATATACTGTGAGCACGCTGCAAGCCTACAAGCGAGCGCCCGATCTGAGCAATTCGACGTGGTACAAGGGCGTCCTTAATAGCCTGATGGCCGGGACCGAAGATAATTAATAATGGAGCGCTTGACTTCGTTATCGTCAGGATGAGGCGTGGCGACGAGCCGCCGCCCCACGTTCATGCGCGAGAGCATGAATATTTCTACATCTTGTCGGGCGAGGTGACGGTGTATGTCGGGGACAGAACCTTTAGCCTCACGACCGGAGACACCATGTTTCTTCCGCTCGGAGTGCCCCATGCATTCCGGATTGGGTCCGATGAGCTTCATTCGATCGCTTTAATCACTCCCGGCGGCTTGTTTGAAGCCATCAATAAGATGAGTGCCCCGGCAGAGCGCATGGAAGTGCCGGCCGATGAAAATATCGTCGCTTATGCCAACTATGCCAACGCGGACATGACGGAGACGATCTTATTGGATCGATTTGGCCTACGATTCCTGACTCCAGATGAAATCCGTAAGAAAATGCCGGAATATCCTCTGTAGGTCACCGTAGTCTGGTCTTAACGCACCGCAACCGGCCCTACCGGCCGGTCGCCGCACCGGGTCCCCTCAACGCCTCCATTAGGGATACTCACCGTCCAATCTGGTACGTGGATTGCGCACAAACCCGTCACCGTGCTGGATTTCATCAATCTTGCGATCGTGAACTGTGACCCGCTTGTCGAGATTCGAAAAGCGTTCGTCGAAGCGCGCCATTCCGATCAGAACTTCCCCGAATTTCTTGACTTCCTTTTGCATCACCGCAACGTCATCCTTCAGATTGGCGACGTTGTTTTTGAGCGTCAGAAATACCCCGAGACCGCCTCCGATGATGGAGATGATTTCGATGATGTTTCCGACGGATATGGTGTAATCGATCACCACAGAGCTGGTCGCAATCATTTCTTGATCGCCCGAATTGCGGCGACCGCGGCAACCGCCGTAGACGCACCGATGAAAAACGAGGTGAAGATTGATTGTTCGGTTCGGTCCCACGCCGATTGACCATCAAGGCCCGGCTTGCCGATCGAAGGGACGCCCCAGGAGCCCGGCTTGTGGCTCACCAATTCAGGAAGCGGGATGTACCAATCTCAATTCAGGCCGGGCAGCCATCGGCAGCTATCGAGCACCACCTGCCACTCATGCCAGACGAACGGAGCCAGGATAATCGACATCATGATGATAGTGGGCCCCCACGTCCCTTCCTTCATCCGGATTGCGGCGTTCTGGTTGTCCGCATTTTGAAGGCCGCCGAGCGCGGTATTCGCGACCGATCCGACGGTTTGAGTCGTCGTGATTTGGATTTGCTTGTCGGCATCAACCATGCCGTTCAGCCACGTGAAAAGGGGCCCAAGCACCACCTTGAAGAGGGACAGAACCCCGCCGATGATTATACATGGTGATTCGCCTATCGCTTCGGTCGTACGTTTCCGCACCCTGTGCGCCCCCAAGGCGTTGCGCCCCCAAAGGCCCTGCTGCGAAGATATTCAATCAAGCTGCCGAGGAGCTGACGCTGTGCGCAGTTAGAGCGGATGAGGAAGGGATCGTCAATCTGACGGCATCCGGAAGTCTGGCGCGGGCAGCAACATTCTCAGGCGAATGCGGGGAGGGTCTCAATGCTTAGGTTGATCTCTCTGCAACCCGCCTCGTATGGCCGGTCCTTGTCGCTGATCATTCAGCGCAGCGTCATGGCGTCCTCTTGAACAGTTCTGCAGCAGAGACGTGACGGATCTGCAATCCCATTTTGGCGTGGCTCTCGTTGACTCAAATCGTGCGAGCACGCGCCCGACAAGTGGGCAGACCGCTCAAAACCTCACCTATGAGTTTGTGACGTCGGAAATCGCTTGCCCCCGCTGCACGGCCGACCATCGAGATCGACGACGTTGCCCACATTTTCGGATATCGATCTGCTACCTGTCCGGCCGTACTATCTCCGCTCGACGGCAAGGCCGGGCTATGACGCCTTCGCGGCAATCCGCAAGATCATGCCCAAGATGGAGATGGCGATCGGTCGCCTCGTGCTGTCGAACCGTGAGCACACCATCGCAATCGAGCTGCCGGACAAGGGCTCGATAAAGCGCCGCCACGTTCGCCAAACGCCGAGCACATTAACATACGCATTCCATGCTGCCGCACATGAGGTGGGCAATTCCGCGAAATCGCCCCGAAATTCCTATACGATGACCACACGAAGCGAATTGATGACGCGCGCGCCGTTCGCACCGATTAATGCGATGCGACGGTCCGGTGCAAGCGAACGGCGCGGAAATCACCGAATCGTTTCATCGCGAACCAATCCAGGAGATTTGGATGAGATTCAGGAGATTTGGATGAGATTAGTGAAAACCTCTGCGATCGCGTGCGCCCTTTCGGCTTTGCTTGTCGGCCCCGTCCTCGCGCAAGGACTCTCTGCTGACACCACCAAGCTCCGCAGCGGCTTGCAAGGCAAAAAAACACAGGGCACCATGAGCGATGACGAGGTTTTGACCACGCACCCCGGCGCTGTGGGCGGAAAAGCGGGCATGAAGTCAACCAAGAGCACTAAGGGTGCGACCGGCACCACAGGCACCGCCCCATCCAAAGCAACTGTTGACGATTCGGCAACTGGCGGCAGCGGCGAACGCGACTGAAGCCCACCTCCTGCGCCCGCAGACCTCCGGTCGTGCGCTGTGGCTGGAGGTTTTTCTGCCAAGGGTGCTCTCGGTGGAGAGTTGCTCATCCGATTGAACCGTTCGGGTTTACCAGAGCGGTTTTGTGGCACCAAAGAGTCCCGGCATCCTGTCGGAGGCCGGCGGAAGTCTAAAGCTCGCTTGGCGTTTTCCGGCTATTCCGAACCCTGGCCCAATCGGGAGTGCACCGAAATGGTCGAGCACGCTTACGTGGATGGCCATGGCATCCGGATTTATACCAACGGCCTTAGGGGCTGACCGCGGCCCATGATCGGCTAGTGATGGAGGCGATACGGTCTGGATCATCTGCGAAGAAGGTCCAAGCGCTGCAGGCGCTGTCGAGGATGTCGTCGTAGCTGTCGAAGACGGTAATGGCGAGTTTGTTGCCACGCAGATACTCCCAGATGTTTTCGACCGGGTTGAGTTCAGGCGCATAGGGCGGCAAATGGACGAGCGTGATGTTGTCCGGGACGGCGAGATCTTTGGCGACATGATAGCCGGCGCCATCGAAGACGAGCGCGGCGTGACTGCCTGGTGCGACCTGGCGGCCGATCTCGGCAAGATGCAATGACATGACCTCGGTGTTGGCCGTTGGGACGACGAGGGCTGCGGTAGCGCGGCGTTGTGGACAGACGGCGCAGAAGATGTAGGCCCATTCGTAGCGCTGATCGCGTGGTGCGCGCGGCCGCGTTCCGCGCTTGGCCCAGACCCGGGTCAGCGTACCTTGCTGGCCGATGCGCGCCTCGTCCTGGAACCAGATTTCGATGGGTTTGTCTTTGGCGTGGTTGGGGAGTTTTGCCGCAACCGTCGCAGCGAAGTTTTTTTAAACGCCGCCTGGGCTTCTTCATCCGTCTGCGGATGGCGCGAACGCACCGAGAGCCGGCGGTAGCCGAGCTTGGCCAACAGCTTGCCGACCGAGCGTTCGTGCAACGCGACGCCAAAGCGCCGTTCCAGCTCGTCGCGCAAATCCACGCGCCGCCAGCGCACCACCCCGTGACGGGCCGGATCGGGACCTGCCGCGACCAGACCAGCCAGTTCGGCCAGCTGTTCGGCCGAGAGTTTCGGCGCCGGCCCCGGCAGCTGGCGATCGTACAGGCCGCTCAGGCCCTCGGCATTGTAGCGATGCACCCAGTCTCGCAAGGTCTGCCGATCCATGCCGCAGGTCTCGGCCGCCGTCTTGCGATCCGCTCCGTCGAACACCATCGCAAGCGATAGCATCCGCCGCGCTGCCGAACCGTCCTTTGCCCGCTTCGTCGCTGCACGAAGCTCCGATGCCGTCATATCAAGCCGTGTGATTGTTACCACTGCCCCCATCGATGCCACTCCTCTCGCAGGAGAACAGCATCGAGTCAGACTTTCTCTGATTTGGGAATCCCAAATCGAGTCAATCGCCGTGGCCGTTGGTATTATACGACACTCATTGGAATGGACGAGCGTGACCTACGACGCTTACAAGCACTGCGTTTTAGAGCGTTTGTTGTCCATGTTTTCGATAGCGGCGAATACATGAATAGCCGCTTTGTGAGGAAGTCCTAGCTCAAGTTGGTCCGTCAACTGGTTAACGCCGACATTCCGTCGATTCAGTTCCTAGCCTTGGGTGATGTCCATTCCGATCTCGCCGCTATAATCCCCGCCGAGGCGCTCATTCGCACGCGATCATTGATTAGCAGGGCTGGAAGCGTTGTTCCTGAGATTGCTAAACCACCATTGCCGATCTCAGGAGCTCTGGCATGCACTGAGAAACGACAGTATCGCAATGTCCTTCTGCCAAACGGCGACGTGACACTCTGCTGTATGGATTTCGAGAGACGCCACGTTCTGGGGAACCTTCTGCGCGACGAGTACGAAGATCTCTTCGAAGGGCCAGGTTTTCGCCAGATCGTCGATCGAATGAACGGAGCGAGTGGCTCTCTGCTTTGTAGGATGTGTGAACGGGCCACACCAAAATTGCAGGATCAGTGGTCATGACAACGGCGAGCGCCGTTAGCTCGGCCTCGCGGAGGATATCCTCGTCCGGTTTTGCGCTACGGCGGCTTGGTGAAGCAACGACTGACGCTCAGCGTCTAGCCAGGAACAGGGCTACAAATCACGAAAGGCTTCGGCGCAGCTCGAAACTACGCCGCGCAAGGGAGCCGGGGAAGCCTGAAGCTGCAAAGTGGCAGTGTCCAGAAATCTTTCGCGCATTCGATTAGGCGACAGTTCCGGAAAGTCAGAAGAACCGCGCGATACTTGTCGCGAGATCCCGGGTCGTGGACATTCGCTGGGATATCGAGACGGGATCGAGGTCGAATGGAAACATCTGCGGTGGCCCTAAGTCCATATCTTTGGTAATCGCTCTAAACACCTCGCGGAACATCCAGCCTTTGTATTTCTCTTCGCCAGCCGCCTTAAGGGCCGCGAGCAGCGTATCCCTGTGGCCGCATTGCAGGACCTCCTCAAGCGCCTAGATCGGGCAATAGATGATGTAGCGGCGATCTTCCGACGTTATATCGCCCTCCTCGTCCGCCAAGCGCGTTGCCTTGTCCAGAATGCTTGCGCTCGGCTGCGGGCTCATCATGAAGAACGAGTCGAGCGTAACGACCATCGGATGTGCGTCATCGGCCAGGGTCTTTGGCTGTGCCGCGCCGAATGTGTGAGAACTAGCGCCACAGCTGAAATGCGCCGCGCGCAAGCATGCATATACTGCTTCTTTTCCGCTTCGAATGGATCTTCGGCGAATTGCGCCAAGTCACGAGCATCTACACAGATTTTTCTGTCATGAGCCGGTGGACGTGTTTCTGGCCAGGAAAGCCACTTTTTCCAACACTGTGAGCCCTCGTTCGATCAGGTAGTTGATACCTCGATCTCCCGCCTTGATGGCCTCAACGATTAATCTCGCGCTAAGGCACAGGCGCAAGGCGGCAACCGGCGTTCCTTCCAGCTCGCCGCAGAGAACCGGTTGTCCCAATTCGCAACGTACTGACGATATTCCCTCGTAGCGCTTCGGCAGACCCGGTCTCGTGATTAGATCCCCCCTTATCTGATTGTAAATTATTTTGACTTCTTCCACAGGGAGCGGCTTTCGTCTTCCTCCCTGATCGATCCGCAACGGAAGGAAGGGAAAGATTGTCGGAATCTGATCCCATGATTCGCGCGTCTCCGACGGAAGGCGATGCAAGGTCGGCTGTTCTAGGAGCTCAAATTGACGGGCGTCGTTGAGCCAGGAGACAATCGCATTACGAAAAGACTGCACGACCTTTCCGACATTTTCCTCTGGAATAGCGCAGAAGGCGCGCAACTCCGCAAGCGCCGCCTCCCACCGTAGAAGCAGCCCAAAGTTAGTTACATTGCAAAGCGAGTGGACCCCATTCCAATGTTGCGGCCACTCTGCGCGCGCACTATTGACATTAAGCTCGGGCTTCATCGGTTGTTTCATCAACCGACATGCCGCAGCCTCGGGCACCAGTAGCATCGCAGAAAATGCGGGACCGCTCACAAATTTTGATCCAGTGACGACTACCAGACAATCCGCTGTGAGGTAACTTCGTAGCGTGCTCGGTGCCAGCCGGAACTGGGCTGCATCGACGAGAATTTCGATGATATGAGGCCAGCGACGCTTTAGATCCAGCGTCCGATTCGGACTGGGAGACAACACTCCGGTTTTTGAAACGTCGGTCAACGCTATTAGAATGCGATCGTACTGCTTTACAGCAGTCGATACCATTGCCTCGAGTTCGTCATTAATGGTTGCAATTGATCGGAGGCTACAGTCTTCCGTGCGAATCGTTATCGTTTTGACATCGATAGAATCGTGAAGATTACCCACATACGGAGAACGCATGGTCCCAGCGAGGGCATGCGCGACACCACTGCCGGTCTCCGCCGATTGAACCATAATGGCCAGCGTCTTTGCCGGAGGGCTTGCAGCCACCAGCTTCGCAGCGAGCATGTGAGCGTCCGTTCCAGACGGAGACACAATGACCTCAAGTCCGGAAACTTGTCTCAGGCCACAGAGATCAATGAATTCGCGGCGTACTCTGCAGACTTCCGCCAAATAGATTTCGGTCGAGTTTCCGTTTTGCAGGGTCTTCAAGAGCCTATCACGGACTTGCTCAGCGGCGGAAAATCCAGCTTCAGAGATCGTGGATGCCGTTGCAGAACCAAATGCAACTAGTCGGTTATCGGGTCTCGGTCGGCACCCGTATTTATTGGCCATTTCTCGCGGGTCGAGCTCGATGCGCTCATCGCCTCCCGCGATCAGCAGTTCGGGAGTTGACGGCAGGTAAGAGTCGGGACGGAGTAAGGGTGTCATCATGACCACGTCCAAGCGTTTACTGTTGCAGGAATAAGGTCGGCGAGCTGTTTAAGGCTCTCGATAAGGATCGCGCCAGAACCCGGCGGTTTTCTGGAGCGCTCATCAGCGTCGTATGGTTGCCTCGAATTGGTTCGGCATGAATCGCCGCCGCACTCAAGACTTGGTCCCAACCCCGCATAGGCGAACTTGCCTCTGGACCGATTGAGCTCTCGGCTGGTCGGCGCCGATCACTGAGGGGAGGCTCAGTGGCATAGAATTGATGTATTTCAACTGGCAGGGTTGGAGCTTGATACAACTGCAGCGCCCTTTGAAATTGGGCAATTCTTTCATACGTCAAAAAGTCATCTTGGAGATCTCGATCCAAAGGTATCGCCCCGATTTGCTGCGCCTTTTCGAGCCACTCACGAACTGAGCTTTGTCCGGCAAGGCCGTCCAACATTTCGAACCGCTCATCATCTAAGGGTTCGAGCGATTCTAATGCAGCTTCTAGTACCCATTGGGTTGGTGATACGCTCGATGGATTTGCAAATAGCGTGACATCGATGAAAGCCAGGAATGACACAGTTTCATCGAGGCTCAGTAAGCGCTGGGCAATCGCGTAAGCCAAGATTGCCCCTGAGGAATATCCGGCAAAGCGATATGGACCCTGCGGCTGAATCTTTTTCATAGCTAAGATTACTTGCGCCGCTATCGCTTCAATTGTTGGTGGATGAACTTCATTGAAAGACGGCCATGGCAGTGCATACACCGGCGCGTCTACGTCCATTTCCTTCACTAAGCTAAGGACGTAGGAACAGTCCCCTAAACCTGTAGGAACAAAGAAGAGCGGGGGTTGCGATCCCGTCACACGGATGGATAGCACTCCAGCTGTATGGCGGTGCGATGCCAACTCAACCTTCGCTGCGAGTACCTTCAAAGTAGGAGCTTGAAAGAGATCAACGGCGCTAAACTTCATCCCAAGATCTAGCGCTCGACTTAAGAGCCGCATCGCCAACAGCGAGTGGCCGCCCAGCGCGAAGAAGTTGTCGTGCCGCCCGACCCGCGCCACGCCGAGCAGCTCGGCC
Organism: Bradyrhizobium cenepequi; assembly: GCF_020329485.1. Taxonomy (GTDB): domain Bacteria; phylum Pseudomonadota; class Alphaproteobacteria; order Rhizobiales; family Xanthobacteraceae; genus Bradyrhizobium; species Bradyrhizobium cenepequi. Next base: position 222 of record NZ_JAGKJI010000071.1, on the reverse strand, counting down.
CAGATCTCGGCCAGCGCCGTCTCGATCTCGCCCCGCGGCGCCTCATAGGCGTGGTGCGCATACGCCTCATCCTGCGGCGCCGGCAACGCGTTGCGGTCCAGCTTGCCGTTCGGCGTCAGCGGCAGCGCCTCGATGCGCACAAACGCGGACGGCACCATGTGCTCCGGCAGTCGCGCGCTCACGTGCCTGCGCAAGGTGCCGGCAAGCTCGCCGCCATCCTCC
>NZ_JAGKJI010000008.1 GCF_020329485.1 Bradyrhizobium cenepequi | reverse complement strand
ATCTCGCCCGGCTCGATCCGGAAGCCGCGGATCTTCACCTGGTCGTCGTTGCGGCCCAAGAACGCCAGATTGCCGTCCGGCAGATAGCGCGCAAGGTCGCCGGTCTTGTACAGCCGGTCGCCTGCCACAAAGGGATTGGCGATGAACCGCTCCGCCGTCAGCTCCGGCTGGTTCAGATACCCCCGCGCGACCCCCGCCCCGCCGATGTAGAGCTCCCCGACCGCGCCAAACGGAACGGGCGCACCATGACCGTCGAGCAGGTACACACGCGTGTTCGCAATCGGACGCCCGATCGGGAGCCGGCGGAATGTCTCGTCAATCGCGGTGATCTCGCAGACCGTCGCAAAGGTCGCCGTCTCAGTTGAACCGTAGCAGTGCAAGAGATGTTGCGGTCGGCTCTGCCTTAAAACCCGTGCTACTGCCGCCACATCAACCGCGCCACCACCAACTAATAGCAATCGCAAACTCGCCAGCACCGGAACCAAATTATCGGCGCTCTGGCTAAACAGACCGGCTGTCAAATGCAGCACGGTAATGCCGTTCTGCTGAACAAACCCGCGCAAGACCTCGTGCTGCAGCACACCAATGTATGGAATCACAATCAGACGCGCACCGTGTAGTAGCGGCGCCCAGACTTCCAGCGTACTGATACTAAAGGCGGGATTGCCTACCCAGGCCACACGATCACTCGAGGTGAACTCCGCATACCCATTGTTGATCACGAGCCGGTTGACAGCACGATGAGGAACAGCAACCGCCTTAGGAACGCCGGTCGACCCGGAGGTGTACATCACGTAAGCGGCAGCCTCGGCGGTCAATGCCAGGCTAGGATCGGTATTACATCCTGCTCCAGCCATGATCGGCTCAATGCCCAAAACAGGAATCGCAACGTCAAGCTCGCCATCATTGTCAGTCGCTGTGAGCACCAGGCGCACGGCACAGTCGGCGATCATCCAGCTTTGTCGCCCAGATGGAAGACCGCGACCGATCGGCACATAAACCCCGCCCGCCTTCAGAACCGCGAGTTGCGCCACCACAAGGGCAATGGAGCGATCCAGCACTATCGCAACGCGATCCCCCGGCTTCACTCCGAGCGCGATCATATGATGCGCGAGGCGGTTGGCCCGCACATTGAGCTCGCCATAGCTTAAGCGCACGTCCGCTTGGATCACCGCCACCGCATCCGGCTCTTTCCGCACCTGCGCCTCGAACAGCTCATGGATGCACCGCTCCGCAGGATAGGGAGCCGCTGTCCGGTTCAGCTCCTCCAAAAGGTACGTGCGCTCATCGGACGACAAGAGGCCAATTCGTCCTACCGGCTGCTCCGCATCGGCCATCACAGCACATAACAAATTTTGCAAATGCTGCGTCATGCGGTCGATCTGCTTGGGCGCCAAGCGACCTGCATCAAAGTGCCATCGAAAGCTCCCTTCCAGAACGCAAACCTCAAACGTCAGCAAATCACCGGATAGGGGCGTCTCAAAACTCGGGCTTGACGCAAGATCACCAGCGGCAGACCCGCTATTTGCAGTAACCGTAACGCCAATCGGCCAGGGACGGCGCGATCGTAGCACCTCCGCACCCCGCAACGTCGGGTAGCGCGCAATAAGATCCCGCGCAAAGCTACCGTTCTCCCTCAGCTGAGCGCACTCGGCCGCCACCGCCCTGCGCACCTCTGCAAAATCATGACCGAGATCTACGATAATTTCCATTGGCACGACAGAAGCGACAAGCACCTCCACCGCTTTCGACCCGGCTCGCGATTTGATTGGTGCGGGTGTCCAACCCAATTGAAGCTCTGTTTCACCCGTGATGCGGGCGAGATAGACCAGTAAAGCACTCAGCAAGTACTCAGTGCGATCAACTGGCGGCAGCTCGGCCAAAGCACTTGGAATGAGCCATGAACTCGACTGCCATCTCGGGGGAGCCACAGCTTGTGGAGGCGACAGAAAAGGAAGCTGCAATATGTTAAATTGCTCAAGCCGCTGTCGCCAAAAACTCTCCCGAGGCGCCAACATTTCATGCGTAACAGTTATGCTCCGCGCCTCGTCATCGCTTAGAATCGGGAGGCGATCGCCTACATCGAGATCTGAGCGCCTCGCGAGCGCCCGCGCGTCCAGAGCCTGACCATCCGAGCTGCCAAACCAAACATCGACATCCTCTGTACCGGTCGCCACACGCCAGTGGCTGGGGTGGATTTCAACCAGGGACCCTGCCGGAAAACCCGAGCGTCCAGCCGCCGCCTCCAAGCACCTGACGGCGACAACGTCATCGGCTACAAGAGCCTTGGACAGACACAACGGATTGGAATGATACGGCCCAAAGTCTAAGGCGCGTGTCATCGCTGACAGAGCTTGCGCGGATCGATCCCATCGCAGACAGCCCGCAGCATCTGGGCGTCTACGTTTCGGAAAAACGCTTCGGTCCGCTAGCGCCTGCGGACGGCCACTGAGCTCTCCATTTGTTAGGCGAGTTAACAGCTCGCCGAAGCCCTCGATCGCGGCTTCATAACATTTGAGGTTCAGGGTTAACGCCGTATCACTGGGCGCAATCAAGACTTGGCGTTGCACCACCAGGTCACCAGTATCAACCCCACCATCGATACGATGCCACGTGATGCCATGTTCGGCTTCTTGGGCCAGAAGCGCCCAAGACGTCGCATGAACTCCCGCATATCGTGGCAACGGACCGTCGTGGTAGTTGAAGGCGCCTTGACGCACTCGCCCCAACACATCCGCCGGCAACATGAACGGATTTCCTACGGAAAATAGCCAGTCAACCGGTTCGGCCTTCAGCAAGCTTGATAGTTCTTCAACAGTCGCGACACACAGGATATTGGCGCGCGCCGCCCAATCCGAGAATATGGCGTCGGCACACAGCACCGCGCGGATGTCGTGGCCCATTTCCCTTGCAAGCTCAGCACACCTGATAGCTGGCCTACCACTACCAACAAAGACGGAAGAACCGATTGGTGAGGCTGCAGGTCGTTGCCCATCCCAATCGCCGAGTTCGCAACTTGATGAGGCCAACACACATGTGTCGTGATGTTCGTACCCCACGCTCATGACAAAACCTCCACGTGTGTGACGCGCGTGGCCAGCCGCCGCTTTCAACGGTCCCGCAATTAACCGCCGAACTCCACAAAACCCGCACAGGGACCCATACGATCTGCGACAATTAGCGGTCTACGTGGTCGCATGTGACGCGCCCGAGCGTTTGGCCAAGACACGCCGGCGTGCACCGGAGGAGACCGATGGGCCATCTTCACGCTCCCGCCGAGTCGTCGCGTAGCCTGGGCAATCCCGCCCGACCCGCCGCGCCACATAACGACCTAACCTTCTCAAACCAGTTGAGATGCTCGGGAGTAACCGCGCTGAATGCCAATCGGATCCGGCAGTCGTTATCCAATGCGAAGAAGCTCATCGGCATAACAATGACATTGTCACGCCTTGCGCACGCGTCCGCGGTGTCCGCGTCAACTCTGAAAGGAAGATCGAAAGACAGAGAGAAGTCGCCGGCAGGACGATTCCATCGAACCTGGTCCGGCAAAGGCGAAAACATATCGTCCGGCTGACACAACATGATGTCGCGATTTGCACGATACCAATCCAGCGCCGGCGGCAACATCATGGCACTGCTTTGGACCAATCGAGCAAGTTTCATCTGAACTCTTGGGCGGGGCTGCGAGACCGTGATGGTCGTAACGGATCCACCCCCATCTTAAGCAACCGACGTGCCAATGACGTTCTGCAAGTTTTTCCTGAAGAAACAATGCGCTTCTCGGCGCGCCGGCGGAATCCTGCCGACTTACTGTTGGGCTTGGGACATTGACGTCTTCAACCGGACACAGCTCAACACAACAACACGGACGGTCAGGTTGTCCTCTGGCCACAATGTAGTATAACCATCAATGCGCGTGTCACCGTCCGTCTTCTACTTCAACGAGATAGTGGGGCAAGGTCAATGTTGGCGAACGCATCACTTTCGCGACGGGAGGTTCTGACCGGAGGAGCTGCGCTTGCAGCTACCACGTACTTCCAACTCCTTCGAAGGCGGCAGCGAAATATCGCCGCTGGAATATTTCCGATCCCAATTGCCTGGCGCGTGATCGATAGCTACAAGAAGGCCATCACGGCTATGCTGGCCTTGCCGCCAACCGATGCGCGTAACTGGTATCGGTACGGCCTCATCCACACGATCGACTGTCCGCATGGCAATTGGTGCCCTTGCATCGCGCCTACATCGGGTGGTTCGAGCAGATCTGTCGGGAGCTCAGCGGTGATCCTGAATTTGCACTGCCGTATTGGGATTGGACGGCGGAGCCTCGCATCCCCAAGGTCATGTTCGAACATGTTCTCGACCCAAACAACGATGCGTTTCATCGCTTCGGCGGCCGACTTCAAAAAGCAGTTTCAGGATGCAATCGCCAATTCAAACTACTGGGCGATGACGAAGGATGCGGATGGCAACCCAAGTCCGTCGCCGCAGTACATCCAGATGCTCACCCGTTCGATTCTTTTCCCCGAAGGCCTGTGGTTCGACATTATTGATAGTCCAGCGGGGGCCCTGTTTTCTGACCGCGGCCATGCGCGCGGCCTCACGCAGCACAGCCCGATCTGGTGATCCCAAATAGACCCCTGAAAAGCAGTCGGTGCTCACAGCCGACGATTCTCGACGCGCTGGGACCACGCTATTTCATATCGTTTGGGGGCCCGAAAGCCCTAAATCACAGTTCATCCCCCGGCTTCGCTATTCTCGAGAGTCAACCGCATAACCTCGTGCACAACTGTTGGTGGCGCTTACAACGGCCTCGGCGGCTTCATGCAGGTCATCATGTCACCGACCAATCCCATCTTCTATCTTCGTCACGCCAATATGGACCGGCTATGGGACGTTTGACCCGATCCTCCCCGACGGGTATCCATGACAAGATGGACATCGAGGTCAGCGGAACAGCGGCCCATCGAGAAACTTGCGGAATTCGGCGGCGCGAATGCCGGGAATAGCATTTGCCGATGACATTCCCGGTCGCGATATCGAGGGCTGCGAAGAGCGAAGTCGTTCCGTGGCGGGTGTAGTCATGGCTGCGCCGCGCAGGCTGGCCGGCCGCATCGGCAGCATCGGCTGGCTGCGGTCGAGCGCCTGAATCTGGGACTTCTCGTCCACGTTCCAAGAATGCCACGCGTTGGAGCTCGCGCAGCATGCCGAAGAAAGCAGGCTGTCGGTCTCAAGCGTGCAGCGCATCTGGCGGGCCTTTGGGCTGCAGCTGATGGCGTGCGGATTGTTCCTGGGCGGGGATGCGGGCGAAGACTACTTCTGCAAGCCGGCAGTTCGGACATATTCGGCGAGAATCCTCGAAGAAGCTTGAATCGTACGTAGCGTCAGGTTGTACGATCTCAAAGAAGGTGTTCTCCGAGCTAGTTCCTGAGTCACAAGTTCGCAGCAATAGAGTCGTGCCGGAGTCCCGTCGAGTGTCGAAAGCTGGTGGCCCCAGTTTTGCCAGGCGCCTTCTTTGATTCCAGGCAGCAGCACCACAGATGTAGCTGCTCGAGCGGATTTGAGGAAGATGAAGAAGCACTCTCAGGAGGAGATTCTGTCGAAGCTCGTCCGAGCGGATGAGCTTGCACGAGCAGGCAATACCCAGGCGGAGATTTGCAAAGCGCTCGGGGTCAGCGTGATGACACTTCATCGTTGGCGGAAGCTGCCCTTGCATAAGAGTGATGCTGCGCTCGCGCAAAGTGCTGCGCTCGAGGATAGAATGATGTTACCCAACGCGCGAACGATGGATGACATGCCGCGTGTGTTGGAGGAGCTTACGCTCGAGAACCAACGGTTTCGAAAGATTGTCGCCGATCTCCTGCTGGAGAAGACGAGGCTGGAAGACGCTTTAGCGGCAGCTCTCCGCGCTGGTCAGGCAGGCAGCTAAGCCTGCCGAAATTCCTGAATCTGCCGTATGCGAGCGGCAACCATTAAGGCGAGGACGAAGGCTGAAGGCCTGGCGATGGGGCGCACGATCTCGTGGTCTCTCGTCACGGACCCGGCATTTAACATACTCCCGCTTGGGAACTTGCACCGCGAACGGCTGCCTTAGACGTGCTTCTTCGGCCCCGACAAGGGCTTGAAAAGAGTCTCCGGAAGATAACTAAACAGCTTCATCTATCGGTCCTTCAGCCGGCCGATTGAACCGCCACGCCCGCGCAACCGCAAGAATAAACGGAGGAGTTTCAGGGTGTTCTCCTTGATTTCCTCTGCTTCAGGAACTCTCTCGCCGCCTGTTCCATGATATCCCAAGCGGCCCGGAGCCGTCCGGCATCGCCGAATTCAAGTTTCTCGCCCACCCCCGCCGACAGCGGGTTTGGGCGCGCGGACGGTTAACGCCTAAAACCCGATTCCGGAAAATCACGAGATTCAGCTGACTTAGCCGAGGGTGCCGGCAGACGAGTCCTTGAAAAGCTGCACCAGCAAGTCTTTGACATGCCTGCGCTTTTTCAGATTCCGTTTGACGCGCTGCGCGGTTTGGGTTTCAGCTGGTCTCAGGCCCGAGGTCCCGGCGAGCGCGTCTTCTCTTCCGAAAGACGATCCCAACCGATCTTTGATCGATGTCAAGTCGCCAGCAGCCGCTGGGCCGCCGGCATTGCCGGCGGCCCAGATAGCGAAGCTGGTGGTGTGGGCGCTGGTGGTGCTGCTGCTGCGATGATGCTGGTGATGATGATCGTCGTCATGCCGACTATGGCGTGACCATCATGCCCACGAGCAGCAGCACCATGCTGATCATCATCATGGTGCCGCCGATGATCGGCACCGGCTATGCCGGCCTCGTTCTTGTCGAGCCTGACCCCTAGGCCCGCGCCGCAGTGTCTTTCTTAACGAAAAGCGGCGCCGCGCTGTCTACCACTTCTTTCGGGGGCATCCTTAGCTGCTCTGCGTCGAACGGCAGGTGAGTGAGATAGTTCGCGACCAGAGCACCCACGGCTTCGGCCTGTGCTGCATCTCGTTGGCGCTTGAGCGGCTCCCTGTCCGCACGACGGGACAACCAAAGCTTATGGGCGGCCCAAACCCGCGGATCTGGAGCGACGATGCGCGTCGGTTCGCCCCTTTCGTCGATAGCGACCGCCTCGAAAGCCGGAGAATTCTGCAGCCAATCGAGACCTTCGATTTGAACGGCAGTCAGGTCTTCGGGGTCTGAGCCGATCTTGTCCGGAGCCTTCCTCCAAGGAGGGCTCTGCATAGGCTTGATCAGATCGACGAGATAGCCGTCCCGGTTCACAGCTCGGAACGTCTGCTTGGCGCGTTCGAAGCTGGTGTCGACGCGTTGAAGTACCTTCAGGAGCGAAGACTCTGAGACGTCGTCGTCCGCCACGAACGTAAGGCCGCCGCGCGCATCGAACAGAAGATCGATGTCTTCCGTCGTGGCCAGGCCTGGATCGATCCTGACGCCGGAAGAAGCTTCATAACCGTAGATCGCGTTCGTTCCGAGAATCCGAATGCCGGAGCCCAACATCCCAAAGCCGTCGAGAGCTCGCATGATCCGAGCTCCGATCAGGGGTACGCGACCCAGGCCGAGTGCACGATTGACCGCGGATTGCCGCTCCATCGTGTCACGCAGGTTCTTCAATCGGGCTTGCGCCGCAGCGCGCTTAGCCTCGAAGTCGGTCTTCATTTTTTCGGTTTCGGCAGAGCGCGCCCCGAGTGAGCTTTGCTTCCGGAGGCCGGCCTTGTCGTAGTAGCTCCGGGCGAGGTATTCGTGGCCTTTGGACTCCACCCAGGTCAGGGAACCACGATGCGCGTCGCACGCCTCCTTGGCGTCCCGCAGGGCCTGAAAGCGCTGCTGGCTGTTGACCACCTCGCGGCGCTGATCATTATTAAGCTCTTGAAAATCCATGGTTTCAACACTTAGGGCTGATATGGGTCGTTACTGTTGAAACCGTATTTAGCATTTATAATCAATGGTTTCAACAGTTTCGTCTAGATTCAGGCCAAACTGTTGAAACCGGGAACTTTTGGCTACCTGCGGCGGCCATTCATGCCGCCTTGGAGCCGAAGTTGAAGTGGGCGTTCGGCGAACCCGAATGGGTAGGCACCGCCGAGAAACCCATGGCCAGTGCGGCTGCGATCGGCATGCCGTTTGCCACATAGTCGCCCGTCGCTCGCTCAGCATCGTGCTTCAGCCCGTAGCTGCCCCTCTTGCGGTTGATCGTCTTGCGACGCGGATACCTCGAAAGGAACTCGACTGCGCGAATGAACTCGGCGATGGCTTGGTCGTCCAGCATCTCCGCCCGGCTCGTCTGGAAACGCGCATCGGCTCCTCGACGGTCTCGTCGCGGTCGCCGGACGACCTGTATCCGAACCGGCTGTGAGCGGGCTCTAGATCCATCGCCCGCCGAACGCCCGATTTGGCAAGCGAACGCGTCAAGCTGTCGGGCGGCGCCTCAAACGAGTGCTCGCGCAAATAGCCAAGAAATGCGGCTTCGTCGGCGCCGACTTCTACTGGGCCGGCGGCCAGAGCGGCGCGCATGGCGCGTTGGTGCGCCAGCCGAGACCGCGCGCAAGCGCCTCGACCCTATGGGACGACTTGACATCGGGAAGCGCCGTCCGAAGGACGGCCTTGATATGCTCAACATCGGTGATCGTGATGGTCAACTTCATCTTCGATCCTCGGTAGGGCACGGGGTTCGCCGATTACGCCACATGCCCGGATCCAAAAGGATCGGCGATGGTGGTCGAGAAGGATGAAGCCGTTTGACCCGGCGACAGGTCGGAGGTGGCGAACCCGACTCGTTGCTACCAAATCTAAAGCTTTCCGGCAACAAGACATGGAACGGCAATGCTCGTTAGGGACGTGTGCCGTCTTGATGGTCGGCCTTGAACGAGACCGGACTACCCCGTCAAGTCGAAGAAACGCTCCAACGCTTGGCGATCGATTTCCGCCTCCGCCCGCTCGACGTCTCGATCCAATTGATAGATGAGGTCGGCCAACTGTCGATCGTCCAGCAAAGGCACTAAATCGACCGCTTCGTTTTCGATCACCAGCAGCGGGACGCCTTCATCGTAGAGCTTGAAAGCTTCCGTCAGATGCTTTGGCAGCCACCGTTCATACTCGGAGAGATCGACTCGGAAAGCGCCGTCGTACTTTCTGCGAGCACAACGGCTACGCAGGAGTTCCTGATAGTCCTCGACCCGCTTCGCTCGGGCTCTAGCCAGACGCGCCTGCTTGGAGACGCCACTCCTGAATTCGCGGAGCGCACCTAGCTCGGCCGTTGCGGCGCATCCTCCAAAGGCGACGTATCCTCCATTGCGTGCAAGATAACCGCGCTTCTCGGCTATCCTTGGCTCGAGATCGAATGCTCGCGTTGCAGGACGCTCCGCGACGTCGACCTTGCGGCGCTGTCGCACGTTTCCACGACCTTCGTTCATGACCTGGTCGGCAGGCTTCGGTGCAGCAAGTGTGCTAAGGTCGGCGGTCGGGCGGCTGCCACGCTGTTGCAATTGACGCAGCGCCCCCGCCACGCGCCGCCGGAGGACTGAGGATGTGCAATCTGTACTATGCCGACTTCTGGATTATGCCGACCATTGGCTCAAAACGGGCTCTGGCGGCGGCGATCGCTGCGTTGGAGTCGGCATATCGAGGGATGGTCGCAGGACGCCTCAGCGGAGGTAGCGCTTGAGCTGGCCGGCGCGTCGACGCGGAAGCTCGGGAAATCTCCGAGGCGCTGCGGGAGTTCATCGAGACCCACATCGGCCGGCCGATCGGCGTGCAATTGGCCCTTCCGCTCCGCAGTGCATAATACGCCGCCCCGCCATGCCGGTGCCGGCATTAAATAGCTGATTTTGTTTGAGAAAATAATTTTCGCGCCCCCTTGAAACTACTACGTGTTTCCCGTAGTTATAGGGGTATGCAAACGGTCATCCGCACCCCGACCTTTCTAGCCGACGCCAAAGGCGCGGGTCTGTCCGACAACGAACAGGATCACATCGTCGCCGAGATTTCCAAGAATCCGCTCATTGGCGATATCATGGAAGGTACCGGCGGCTGCCGCAAGGTTCGCTTCGCCGGCAGAGGGAGAGGCAAAAGCGGAGGCTATCGAACGGTACACTACTTTGCGGGTGATGACGTTCCCGTCCTGCTGTTGGCTCTGATCAACAAGGGCGAGCGCGCCAATCTAAGCAAGGCAGAACGAAACGCATTGCGTGTCGAGTTGGAACGTTACGCGGACGACTACAGGAAGGGAGTTGCAGCGAAGGTTGCTGAAATGCGCAAGGGTTAGCTGGGTGTGCGTTTTGAATGTTTGAATGTGTGCATGTGTGAATGGAGAGACAGTGATGAGCACCCTGGGTAAGAGGTTGATCAAGGCCGCGAAGGAAGGCCGCGCGATCGCGCGTGGCGAGGCCGACCCCGCAACCTACAAGGTCTTCGTACCCGCGAAGATCGACGTGAAGGCGATCCGACGCAGGACTGGCCTAACGCAGGAAGAGTTCAGCATGCGCTATGCTATTAGCGTGTCGAGCTTGCGCGATTGGGAGCAAGGCCGGTTCTCGCCGGACCCTACTGCGCGCGCGTATTTGACGGTTATCGATCGCGACCATGAGGCCGTAGAAAAGGCCCTCACCCGCGAGCCGGAAGCGGCATAACCCAACGCGATCACCGAGATTTGCAACATCGTCGCCATCGGTGACAATGTTGCACGTCGGTCCTGACTCATGCTCCCGAGCAGAGGGACGGCAATGACCGATCTACGACCATACCACGAACGCCAGTCCGCGCCGCTGAGCGCAGGGGCTCGGTTCATTCGCGGCTTTACTCGGATTGGTGCGGTGGTGGCCGTGCTCATCGGATTGGTCGGCGCATCGGCCTCGATCATGAGCGCTGTCAGCACTTTCAACTCTGCTACGGATCGTCGAAGTGCCGAGTGCATCGCCCGACTTGCCCGCGCTGGCTGGACATTCAAAAAGAAATACGAGTACGGCAGCGCCTCGACTACAGAGCTGGTCCCGGTTGTCTGAACAGCATCTCCGCGTCGATAAGTGGAGCATCCACCGGGGTTAGGCTGCCACGCGGAGCGGCAGCGAGTTGAAGTAGGCTTGATCCGGCGTGCCGCTGTCAAGGCTCGAGTGTGGGCGCCGGCCATTGTAAAAGTCGAGGTATCGGCCGATCGAGGCGCGGGCGTCGGACACGCTGTCGTAGGCGCGCAGATAGACCTCCTCATATTTGACGCTGCGCCACAGCCGCTCGACGAACACGTTGTCGCGCCAGGCGCCCTTGCCGTCCATGCTGATCGCAATGCCGTTGTTGGCGCGCACGCCGGTGAACGCGGCGCCCATGAACTGCGAGCCCTGGTCGGTGTCGTCGACCTGAGTTTGTGATACCCGCGACCATTAAGCACGACATTTTGGAATATACGGCTGCACTGTCGAGTCTAGAACGAACTATCTGCTTCTTTTGAACTTGAACCCATTTTCGCGATTGGCGCGGTGCTTGCTAGGGATCTCTCGCTAACGCGAGGCTCGTCCGCCCATGAAAGTCGCCGCTATCGCCCGGCATCCGCGGGCACCAAGGCCTTTTACGCTAGTGCTTGGAACGGACGAAATCGCTTCCGCCATCGCGACGAAGCTGACCGAAGCGACGTTTGCAGTCGTGATGAGCCACGACGCCTTTCCGCCGGTTATGCGCCGCGGCATGTCATTCCATGGCTCGCTGTTCGACGAGTTGTGCGAAGTTGACGGCGTTGTGGGCGAACGGGCCGATACATTAAGGGAGATCGCACGCATTCACGCGGAACCGCACAAGGTTGCGGTGACCGAAATGCACCTCACTGAGATAATGGGCTTGCGTTCACCTTTGGTCATTGTCGATTCACGCATGCAGAAGCATCGGGTCACACCCGACCTCCGCGGCGTCGCACGCTTTACTGTGGGCGTTGGGCCTAGGTTCGAGGTAGGCATCAACTGCGATATCGCCATAGAAACCCATCCGGTGGAGACCGGTGCAATCGTCTCGCGAGGCATCACCAAAATGGCGGACGGCCGAGCCGCGAGCTCGGCGGTGTGGGACGCGAGCGGTTCGCTTATTCAGACCGCGACGGTGTCAGGCACACACCGCTCGATATTGGCACCCAGGTGTACAAAGGCCAGCAGCTTGGTTCTCTCGGCGACAAGCCGGTACGGGCACCAGTCGATGGAGTGCTACGCGGCATTGTGCGGGACGGCTCGCGCGTGCCAGCTCGCGTAAAATTGCTGGAGATCGATCCGCGCGGACGCGAGGCCTGTTGGACCGGCATGGATGAACGCGGACGAGCCATCGGATCCGCTGTCCTCACCACCCTCGAGAAACTCATGCCAGCTGATCGGGCGATCGGTCCACTTTCCGCCAATGATTAAAGAGGGATGTTCTCATGAGAACCGTTGAAGCTGACGCCTGCGGCCCAAGAGGCAGAAGCGCTCAACACAACAAGTCGAGGGGCGCTTTTCTTCTTCAACTGCCTTCAGGACCGCGATCTGAAGAGAACATTAGTCATGCGATCAGATCGGCTCGTCAAATAGGGACAGCGGCTGACCTTCTGCAAAAGACGCCGTTTCGCTGGATCTTGCTGGTGTCTTTGCGAGCTTTTGGCACAAATGTCGTGATCTTGCTTAAGGCACTTTAGTCGCGAGCCCTGAACGGCGCCTCGTCGGTCTTGAGGTGTCGCTTCCTGACATTGTGACTGACTAGCCAGATTACGCCGACCGCGATCGGCACGAAGGCTGCGGTTACGAACGAGGGGTCGACGCGCAGTCCGACTTCCTGCGCGCCCTTGGCGAGGTAGCCGAACAGGCTGACCACATAATATCCGATAGCCGCGACCGACAATCCCTCGACCGTGCTCTGCAGTCGGAGCTGCTGTCTCGTGCGCTCGTTGATTGACCGCAATAGGTCACGATTCTGTTGCTCGATTTCGACATCGACACGTGTTCGCAACAGGTCGGCGGCCCGCGCCAGCTTGGCCGATAGATTTGCCTGACGTTCCTCCATCGTCGCGCAGGTTCGTATCGCCGGCGCCATGCGGCGCGCCAGAAACGACGACCAGGTCGGGTAACCCGCGACATCGTCGCCTTCAATGATGGACAGTCGCGATTGCACCAGCTCGTTATAGGCTCTGCTGGCACCGAAGCGGAATAGACTGCCGGCCACACCTCTTTCGAAGGAGACGGCTAACGCCGTCAGTTCGTCAAGCAGGTGGTTGTTGACCTTTAGCCCCTCCGCGCCTTTCATCTCCTCAAGCACTTCAACGAGACGGCGATCGATACGATCGACAGACGGCGCAAGCTCAAGCGCTGACGACAGACCAAGCAGCGCCAACGGACGGTAGGTCTCGATTTCTAGGAGACGTTGCACCAGTGCGCCGAGATCGTACGGCGTCAATCCGAGATCGCAGACCAGAATTCTGCTGAAACCTTTCTCGTCCACGCGAAAGTCCGAGGCCACAACCCCTGCGTCGCCCTTCACCGTGACCATCGCTAAGCTGCTCTTGTCAAAAATCTGGTCGGCGCGTTCGGTTGCAGAAGCGCATCGTTCCACCTCCAATTTGATTGCGACCAGTAATTGTCCGGCCTGCGACAACTCACAGATCAACGATTTAGCGGTATCATCGACATCGCCGAATTGGCGAGCGGCAGAATTATTCGCGGTACTCCAGATCCATGTGAAGGTTGCAAATTCCGAGTGTTGCTCCCAGCGAAGCAGCACTGGCCCGATCCCCACCTGATGATGTTTCGCGGGCGGCTCCGGCGGCGGAAGCTTGTGCCTCCGGCAGAAATCGACGAAGCGGCGGCGATCGCACGCAGCCGGCTCGCCCTGCGCGAGAAACACGAAGCGGACCAGGCCAAGTGATGAAACAAGGCCGGTGAATGGGCGCGCATGCACTTCGGCGAGCACGGCCTCGCGCTCCGGATGCAGCTTGAATAATCCCAAATCCAATTCGTCGATCATGTAGTGACACCTCACTTCGGAATAAGCCAGCAATCATCGTGGCGTGCGGCCGCGTCCAGTCGTTGCCCGGATCGACTTGGACACGGTTGTCGGCTCCCGAGTCGAGCGGAAATCGCCTACCATCGAAGAGGTGGCGCGCGCAGGTAATAATGCAGCCGACGCCCATAGCAGACGGCGAACGGCGATCGCATTGCCACTTGGCAGATCGCGACTCAAACGCACCTCCATTCTGTCGTCCTCGGTTGTCTTCTCTCGCACGTGCGCGCGGTGCAGGATTTGGGCCAGTGCGATGCGGAGGAACGCTGCCAGCTTTTCGAGACCAATGTCACGTTTGCAAACTACTTGGCGGGTTACAGACATCAGGCACGTTTGCGTTCGGACAGGAGCACGCGACGCAGGCAGCCGGATCTGCGCGCTTCCGCAATCCACCCCCAACGCTTCCGCCCTGCACATTTTGGGCGGTCTCTTGCTCCAAGCGCTGACATGGCCGTGAAGCGCCACCGGGGCATCGCCCAGTCACATGCAAGACCTGTGGGATGTCCCTGCTAGGGTTCACCCAGGAGCATTTGGTGGCCCTGGTGGCAATCCGGGGCTGCTGAGCTGCGGCCGAATATTTGAAGCCGAAACACAGTGTCTCCGCCTTCCGTCCACCTGATGGGGTTGACCCTCGCGCGCGCGGGCCTCATCAGGCGCCAGCCCGGCTCGCCGCGCCGCATCGAAGTGCTGGTCCCTGCTGAGCAGCTACCCGTCTTGGAAATCCCAAACCAATCAGTCAAAACCTCTGTGTCGAGGTACTAGTGACCAAGCTGGCAATCACCCAAAATTTGTCTCAACGCGCGCGTATTGGGCGAGCCTTTCGTTCCCTCCTACGCGGTGAGCGCACCGACGAGGATCATGGCGAGAGCCACTATTGGAGCCTTACGCAGCAAGGCCGTGACTTACGGTCAGGATTTTGATCGGTGTAAATCCGGCACGTCGACCTTTGGTCGTCCGGTCTAGCGCGAATTATGCTGGAAGCAGAAGCTGGGGGGCAGGTATCATTTAGGAGGCGCCCGACCGAATTTCCCGTGACGTGACGGATTTACCGGCTCTACAGATGGTAGCGCGGGTGCTACACTTTCCCCACGCCAGCCGAACCTGCAGTACCTTACCCACTCTTTCGCATGAGGGAGTTTCATCGGCTCCACGCTCGTACCCAGTTGAGAGAGGGGGATATTGAAAGACCCACGTTTCAGGTTGCTTCGACGCCCAGAGTGAATGCCGCCCGCTTGCAGGCGCGCGCCGCTCGACAAGTGCCCTCGCCGCGCGCTCCGCGGCGTGCGCGGAGCGAAAATGACCGCCATCAAGGCTGTCAAAAGTGCGCTCTGATGAGAAGAAACGAAAGCCGCGTTCTTCGCGGACGATGATGCCAGCGGTTCGATTCGATACTTCGATGACGTAGGCTTGGGACATGAGTGCTCAATCGCCGAACCTCGGCGCTCCTGTCTGATTGTCGATTGTTTGGATTTGTCAGTACGATCAACAACAGACGCCGGTCACCGCCGAGACGCCGCGATGGGGCATGCAGCTTCGCATGTCGCGCATCACACTTCGATCATTCGTTCTCATTGCGGTGCCCCTGAGAAGCACATCCGGCCGATAGCGGAATATCTGCCGGAACGGCGTGCCCGTCAATGAAATGGGCAACCAAAGTTGGAGCATTTGAGCGATCCCGCGTTCGCCGCAGATTGTAAGAGAGAAAGTTATTGCGAAGCAATCAGGCGACCTACCGGCAGGAACGCGGTCGCTCCAACGATCAACACAAAGTTTGAGGCGCGACACCAACGACGGATCCACGGGTACCACGATGCCGTTGCCGCGTAGTACGAATCAGGCGGGATATGGAGCCCTGTATCGACCAGGTGTACGACCGATGGACTCTGTTGGGTGTCGCGCCAGGACGATCGCGTCTTGGCGGTGATGCTCTTCGGGGATCGCGTCGCCACAACGGATCTCTCGCCAACGGGAGACCCACGTCTTGTGCTGACTGATATCCCGGTCTACGCGGACCTCCTAGGCCTCGCTGATCGGATCGGCGTCAATATTGTTGCCGGGACGTAGCTGCGCTGACGCATCCCACTCCAGGATCCAAATGACGCTGCCACGCCGCGGAGACAACTCTGAAAGTAAGTTAGGTCACATTCCGGCCTGCACAATCTATGATATGAATTATTCGTTGGCGCACTTTGGGGGATAGCGTGCAATGCAGAAGAATATCGTCATCTTCTCCGACGGCACTGGCCAGGCCGGCGGCATCAATTTCGACGAAGCACGTACCAACGTCTACAAGTTCTACCGAGCCTGCCGCGTAGGCCCTGACACCAAGATCGAGCCATCAGAGCAGGTCGCCTTTTACGATCCCGGTCTCGGCTCGGCCTCCGATGGCGGCCACTTCAAGATCGGCTGGATGCGGTGGCTCTATAACCTCGCCAGCATGGCGACCGGTCTCGGAATTACCCGGAATATCGTCGATTGTTACGCCGCGATCATCGGCCTCTACGAAGAAGGTGATCGTAACTATCTGATCGGCTTCAGCCGCGGCGCCTATACAGCGCGCTCGGTTGCAGGCGTCATGGGATATTGCGGGATCCCGCGACATCTGCCTGACGGCTCTCCCTTGCGACGTGACCCGAAGAGCATCCACAAGCTCGCCGAGCACGCGGTCAAGGATGTCTATCAGTTCTGCCCGTCCTATAGTCGCAAGGATACCAAGGGTTACCGTCAGTTCCTGCTTGAGACGCGGGACGCCATCGCGGCGCAGTTTCGGCGCCAACATGGGAGTTCGCAGACCGTAAACGGCGTCGAACAGGCGAACGTGTTTCCGTACTTCATCGGCGTCTTCGATACGGTCGCGGCGCTCGGCCACAAATATCTCGGTTTGGCGCTGGTGACATTTGGCGTCGCGCTGCTGATCAGCCTGTACTGGCTCGGCGGCGTGCTTGAGCCCGTCTTCCCCTGGGCGGGAGGGGCCGCCTGGATTCTGAGTTGCGTCGGCGTTGCGGCGGCGCTGATCGCGTTCCTTATGAATTATCTCAAGATCGCACCGCCCCTGCCAGGCTACGGCTTCTTCAAACGGTTGAGGACGCTGCACTTGGCGCCACCCAAGCACAAGTTCTACGACACCACATTGAATCGGAATGTCGGCTACGCCAAGCACGCGATTTCGATCGATGAGAATCGCGCCGATTTCAAGCGGGTCGGTTGGTCACCGACGGCGGAGAAGGAGGACGAACGAGACGCTCGCGAAAACCTGTATTTCGAGCAGGTATGGTTTCCGGGCGTGCACGCCGATATCGGCGGTGGCTACCTGGAAAACGAAGCCAGGCTATCGGACGTGGCTCTCAAATGGATGGTCGCTGGCGCATCGTTAATTCCAGATGGGCTCAAGCATGATGGCAGTGTTCTGAGGCTTTCGCCTGATCCGACCGGTCCCCAGCACAACGAGCAGGCGGGTGGGTTTCTAAAGGCCGGTGTGCGTCATCTCCCCGTGGACCCAGAGACCGGCGAGTCCACCTCACCGATGCATAAATCCGTTTATCAGCGGTTCTACGCGGGGCCAGTCCTGCTGTACGACCGAAGGGAGGACTATCGTCCGGACAACATGCGCGTTCACGTGGATTTCAAGCATTACTTCGATCAAAGCACGCCGCAGGCGCCGAAATACGTTGCTGACGATATTGAGCTCAAATGGGAGAAGGCCAACTATGTCGGTCGCCTATAGACGAGCCGGCTTTGTCGGCAAGATCTCGCTAGCGCTAGGGCTTGTAACCGTCTCGGCCGCCAGTCTTTGCGCTGTGACGCTCAAGCCAAAGACCTTTCCGGTAAAGATGTTAGGGATACAAGGCGATCTTCCAGTCACAATCGCCTTCGATATGAAAACCGAAGGCGATGCTGTTGCGCTCCAGCTCGGCGCCGAAGCGAGCCTCAAAAGCCTCCAGGACAACGCGCTGCAGATTGCCCGCGCCCTGCCTGTACCGCGTGGGAACTGTGACCGCCAGGGTATCAATCCGGTCGTCAATAGTATCGATGAAGCCTCGATCGCACCAAGCGGGGATACGGCCGTCGTCGCCATTAAGGGCCATGTGACGGCTTGGGTCTGCGCCAAGCCCGCAGGTATTACCGTGAAAACCGAAGGCCCACGTGACAGCGTATCAATCTCCGCCAAGGTGCGCGTCGCCGTTATTGATGGAAAGCAGCTTGGCCTTCAACTCGCCGGGCCTGTCACGGTCAAAACTGGCAGCACCTTAACTCAAGAAGCAATCCGACTATTCACTGGCGACATCAGCGCCTCAATAACCAATGCCTTGACGAACGCCCTCAGTACGGAAGAGGCACGCGCCAAGCTACCGAGCCTTCCCGGTCTTGAAGGCTCGATTACCGATGCGTCGTTCGCAAGTGACGGCGGCACCCTGCTGATCCGAGCGCACGGCAACGCACGCATGACAAGCGAGACCTTCAATTCCCTTCTCGATATGATGAACAAGTAGGCCGCCATGACACCGTCACAGATGAGTAAGGTCTGGTCCGTCGTCAGTCTGTTCCTTCTCTACTATGCCTTAAACTCGTATCTCGTGACGCAAGGAGGAGAAACCATCTTTGGCGCGACGCTCATCGTGAAGTCGCGCGTGCCGGCGGGCTTTCTGGCGATTCCAATCTGTTCATTTCTGCTGCTGTTTGCGTCCTTGATCGGCATCGTGTTCGCACGCCGAAATGGGCCTCGTTGGGCCGACCGCATTCCGTTTGTCGGCTTCGAGCAGCTTGACATGACCAAGGTCGAAGCCAAAGTCTACCAAGCCGTGATGCTGGTTTTATTGTCGCTTATTCCAGCCCTGACGCTGATCCATTTCTGGCGAGTCGCAGCTAGCGCTCAGCTCGTCACGACCGACCCGCAGCCGGTGCGTATTCCAGGCGGAATGTGGGATTGGCGCGCTCTGACGTCGTTGGACAATCCTGCGACCATCTGCAGTGAGGTCACGGAAAAGGCTTCCTCGATCGTCTGTGAAGGACGCACTACGATCCTGCCCGGCCTTGAGCCCGCAATCTTCGTCGCGCTGACGGCGGCAGCCGTCTGCGCCATGATAGCGTTCTGGTGGTTTGTGATGGCAGGTACGAAGCCACCGCGAACTGACTCGCACCTGCTCTCGGAGCAAGCAAGGCGAGCTAGAGAATCTGGTCCGCTTCCTGGCCGGGTACCACCTGGATCTCGATGACGCAACCGCCAAGCCGATGCTCTCTCACCGGATTGGTGCTTTGCGGTATGCAGCCAACCCCGGGGCGGTTCACGAGGACCCCGGTGCCCCGCCTCAAGGGCCCGAGGGTAACCCAGATCACGATAGAAGCTGCTGCACTGTTTGCGTCAAAACCGGATCATGCAGATACACCGCCCATTCCAGCAGCGTCTGCCGCACGGTAGTCGCCAAGATGCCATGAAGCGCCAGCCGATCGAAGACGAGTGATCGGTCCGCGTCAATCCGCGCCGCGATGAGGTCCGATAGCAAGCGTACGTCATATCCACGCTCAGCCGCCTGCAGTGCGGCAATGAATATCTCCTCTTCGAGCCAACTTCCTCCGAAGAAAATGATACCGGTTTCGGGTGAAGCCAGATCGTCCGTAAACCGCCGATCTTGCCAAATGGAAAAGGCGTCAACGTCCAGCTGCGTCATCGAGTTCACGAGTTGCTGACCACCCTTAATCCCGAACGGCTGGCATTCGCCGATGAGGGTCAACGCGACGGCGAACATCTCCAGGCCTGTCCGCAGCAATGAGAAACTGACGTGTCGCGCGGCAAGATCGGCCGAAGCCGGCGTCTCGCCGCGCGTCAGATTGATCAAAACCACCCGACTATGGCGTGAGTCTGCGAACATCTACGTGTCAAATTACTTTTGCTGGACGCTGCTCACAAGGCATCAGGCGGCCGCGTTAGCAAGATCCGGTGACACAAGCACAGGGCCGTTGACGTCGGCTTGTTTGTACATCCTGTGAAGCGTGTGTTCGGACATGTCGAGAAAGCCGGCGACCGCCATGGTCGATCCGACCTGCTGCGGCGCAGCGATCCGTCTCAATGGCCAGCCCGCTCGCCGGAGAATGCGCTCCATACGGGTATCAGTGACTGTCACGATGCTATCTGCGCGCGCGCCGCGTACCGCCTCCATCATGGCGGCGAAGAGGATAAACGTTGCGCGGTTGAGACTATTGGCCGCCTGCTCGGCGACAAGCCTGGTGTCGACGCAAAAGCGCGAGCTTTCGAGAACTCTTTCGTCGCGTGGCGCTGGCGTCCCGCCGAGCAGAACGGAAAAGGTGTCGGCCAACATGGTTGGTCCGGTCGTCGGAAGCAGACGAACCGAACCAATCGGCTCTCCGGCGTCTGCCACCAGAATGAGATAAGTCGGTCCGAGAATGTCATACAGATCGAGCTCGAATTCGCCCGAGACCGACACTGACCAGTCGAGCCTGTCCTTGAAGACACGGCGCCGCAGCCGATACATCGCCGCGAGCAACTCCAGATGACGACCAAATTGAGAGGTGTGAAGTGCGATAGCATGCATAGCGACCTCCTGAAATTATCGGGAGGCCTCAAAACCACAAAGAGAGTTGCTAATCGCCTGGCAGATTTTACAGGTCACTCTGGTTCAGTTTGATCACGCTAGACCTTTTCGGACAGAACACATTAATGACCGGCGCGACAAGCGCCAGGTCTCTTCTGCATCTCGCGCGAAATGGGAGGGTGTGGATGATTAGGACAACAAACCGCGTCGCAAGGCTCCGCGACGCATTAGGCAATAGATGCTGCACCGAGTGTGCGGCGCGCGTTCTCAAGGTGAAAGACTACAGTGCGCGTCCGCGATCTGGACCAGCACCGCGATATCCGCGACAGTTCTCCCCTGCGCGGCCCATGCAAGGCATTGGCGCTCGCGCCGAGTGAGTACACTTCCGGCAATCTTATCGGTAGAGGGTACCTCAGGTCTGCTGGCGACATGACTATGGAAATACAACCCGGCGAGTTGTACGAGATCCTTCCAGTCGGCCACGAGCCGCTCGGTGTGAACGTCGCGGTCGTCCGTGGCCAGCGTAAAGGCGGCCATCCGTCCAAATCCGCCCCTGATCGGCACAGTGATGCCGGATCTAATGCCGAAGGTCACTGCATCATCGAAGAAGCGGCGCTGCTCGCGGTTTCCGACTGGGGCTGAGCCCTCTCCTCCCCAACCGAACAATGCGTGCTCGACACGCGCACGGCGTACCACAGGATCGAGCTTTTGATATCCAAGCTGGAAGTAGCGGCTGGTCCAGGATTTTGGATAGGACGAGATCAACATCGGCGTGTCGCCGGTCAGGCGCAGATAGGCAAATCGCTGGAAGCCGAGCCTTTGCGTCAGCCGCGCTGCGACACGCTCGAATTCATCCGCGTTGGTTGCGGTTTGGATTGCATCGATAAATTCCTGGAAGATGCTTTCGACCGGGCTCATTCCGGCTCTACCATTTGAACATAGTCGCCGTACCTCCACATGACCTCACTTTCGCCTTTGGCGAGCAAACTGTTCGGCCTACCAGGTCGCGCGAGGTCCCGCCAGCACAGCCAAAGCCGTATCTCGGCATGGCCAGACTGGCTTCGCAAGGCTGGTATAGATATCGGCCAGACGCCACGTGGCCAAGTCTTTGACCACTTCTTCCTCTGCATAGAGGCAGCAATCAACGGCTATGATATTGCTCTTGTGCTGGAGGCTCACGTTTCGCTGGACATTGCAGAGCGGCGCGTTGGAATTCTTCTTCCTCAATCACGCATCATTGGCTCTGGGTTCTACGACCTATTCAACCCCTCAGCGCGCAAAGCAAGAAGTGTTGAACAGTTTATCACATGGCTGACGCAAGAAGGAAGTCGACTAACTCCACGTGAACGACTCGAGTTGAGTGGCTTCACCCGTCGCCCACCGAACGCAATGAGTAACTTCGCGGCAAAGCCGGGCACGTCACGTTGAAGTGCGGCCACATGGACAGCGGGTCTCGGTAGTGCCGCTCTTGTCCACATCTTGCAGAGCTGCTAGAGCGACCCCTTGCTCCCAGCACCAGTGCCTCGTCTCGCCGATAGAGGCACGCGGACAATAAACCAGAACCACGTTCCGAGCTGGACTGCAAGGTTCACTGCAAAGGCGGTCTGGTAAGCAACTTCCGGGTAGTGGCCCTGCTGAGGCGTCCAGTGCTGAACCACGAAGCCCATCAGATACTGGACCAGAAACGCGCAACCGATGTGAAAGACGTTGAGCGCCGCGGTGGCACGTCCAGCAAGCTCTTTTGGGAAAAACTCGGCCAAAATCGCGTAGCTAAGGACGGTCGCTGCCCCGCCGGCAGCGACGATCATCCACGGAACAGATGATGGCAGAGGTACCCGCAGGATCACTGCCAATTGGGCCACGAAGAACAGAACTGCGACCAAGCCCAAGAGCGATCGTGGACCTATCCCGTATCGACGAAGCTTTTGAGTCGCAACGCCTAGAACCAGGGCGCCCGCACTCGATCCGATTGCCATGACAAAGAGATTGCGAAGCAATTCCGACCGGCCCAGGCCCTCGACATCGGAGAACCACTGGGCAGCCCACAACCCTTGTAGCGCCCAGGCCGTACCAATGCAGGTCGCAGAGAGCGGAGCTAAACGCCAGAAGCGAGGATCTGTATAAATCATTCGCAGTCCAATGGTGGTCCCCCTCGCTGCGAAGGACCACGTGCCCTTTGGCACGACGAGGAAAATTGCAAGGGCGCATGCAACGGATCCGATGGCTAGGAGTTCGAACAATCCCCGCCACCCGATCGACACGAGCAGGTGTTCGGCTGGCAACGTTGCCGTCACGGCGCCTAAGGCACCCAGCATGATCATCAGGCCATTGAGCAGCGGGACCTGCTCGGCGGGAAACCAGAAAACGACGGCTTTCAATCCGGCCGTCAATGCTGCAGAGGCGCCGAAACCGATCAACGCCCGGCCGAGAAGAAGAAGCAAAAAGTTGTCGGAGATGGCAAATAGCGCTGCCCCGGCGGCGGCTGCCATCAGCACGACACCCTGGATTTTCCGTGGACCGTATCGGTCCAACAACACCCCAATGGGAATCTGGGCGGCCGCAAAGGTCAGGAAATAGATGGACGTCAGGAGACCGAGGTCATCGGCACCCAGACCAAACTCATAGGTCAGTGGTCCAGCTATGGTCGCGTTGATGGTGCGAAAGAGAAAAGAAAGGTAGTAAGCTGCGACGAACGGTAAGAATACGCGCAAAACTAAAAGCCAATCTGGGAAGAAGGCTCGTGACCGCTGCGGCCCCGTAGCACGCCATGGCGCCAGAAGCGGCCGCAATATCGCGCCAACCATTGTTCGCTCTGCTCTTGTATCGGGTCCGCGCTCGCAAGCTGCGTCTCGGCCAGCAGGCGGACATTGTGGTTTGTTGCTGGCGACAGTCGCCGCATTGCCCTTTAGTTCCGGGTGTGTGGAGCGCGTTGTCCCTTCTTGCCTCACCGGTCGTGTTGCAAGATGCTCCGAATCAGTCGAATTCAGCCGCTCGATTGTTTCCTTGATGAGCGACGTTCCTAGATGGACCCGCCTTGTCACCTGTGCAGCAAATTCGTCGAAGCGCGCGAGTCCCAGGGTACAGGCGGCAGGTTGTTCGGCAGCTGCGAGTGGCGGCGTAACGGCGAGAAGAAATCGAGCCTGAAGCGCAATAGCCTCCCTCACAATCCGCAAATCATGATGAAGCTGTTCGAGGTTCCGGTGGATGGCGCTCAGCCGGCGATCAACCGACGGCTCTTTGATGTCACGATCCGGATCGAAGAAATGAGCGAGTGCAGTCTCAATGATCGCCGATTTGGTGGCCCCAGGACGTTGCGCTGCGACTGCGAGCCGCGCGGCGACGGACTCGGAAAGGTAGACACCGATCCACGGCTTCATGGAAGCGCTCCGTCGAAATGCAATCGAGCGGCCGTTGACTTCTCATGTCCGGAGACGGACTGTTTCCGCCGATCGAGATGACCCCAGCTCCCTCGCTCGACGGCGCTGAAGAAAGCTTCAACTTGCGCGTTGAAGGCCGCAGGTTCTTCAAGATTGATGGCATGGCCCGTATTGGAGCACACCCAAAGACCGGCGGCCGGAATGGTGGTTTTCAGCATTAAGCCGGTTTCAAGACATGGCTTGTCTTCGTCACCCACGGCGAGCAGCACCGGGATCGTCATCTGTGCGAACTGATCTCGAAAATCAAATAAGGAGGGTCGCAAGGCCTGACACTGCAGCAAAGTATTCGACAGCCCCCGCGCGGAATGTTGCTTGAGCCGCTCTACAAACTCGTGCCAGCCCTTCGGGTCCTTGTGCTTCAGTCGAATCCGCGTCGAGTGGCCTGCCATTTTCTCGGCCATCGCATCGATACCTCGTGCCGCCAATGCGCGCGCGAGAACCGACGCATTCTTCAACCAACTTTCCCGATCCGACGCTGGAGATCCTGCCCCTGCTCCGGCCGCAACGATCGCGCTGACCCCTTCGCGGTACCGCAAGCCAAACAGCAGAGCAGCATATGCCCCCATGCTCGATCCAACCACGTGGGCCCGCCCGATCGAGAGGCCACGCATGACGGCATCAATGTCTTGCACCGCGAACTCCCAGCCATATGCGGCTGGATCATCAGGAACGTCGCTCGCTGGATATCCCCGTGCGTTGTAGGCGATACATCTATAGCTACGGGACAAATAACGGATCTGCCCTTCCCAACTGTCCAGGTCCGATTCAAATTCATGAACGAAAATGATTGGATAGCCGCGACCGTATTCCTCGAAATAGAGCTTTATTCCACCTGACTCGATAAAAGGCATCGCCACCGCCGATCTTTTTGGAGCGTCGGCAAGGCATGCCGCGCATCGGCCAGCGTTGTGGCTGAGCAGCCATTAAAACGGAGGTGTCGATTATCAGTGGATCGGCTTTCGACACAGGCTGTTTTTCGGACGCGTTCGGGCTCATCCTGCGCATGCGGCGACGGTCCTGGTTGGGTCGCCTCGGGCTGATACTGGCGTCACTGACGTCATGCTTCCGTCACAGATCGGCAATCGAAACGCCAGCCTCGTGCTTCTTCAAAATCCCGATGATAATCGACATTCTGCACGTCTATGGCATCGCAGTAATCTTCGACGTGGTCTACAACCATGCGGGCGGAGATTTCGGCAACGAAAGTCTGTATTTCTTCGATCGCGCCGGCCGGGGCAACAACAACGACAGCCTGTATTTCACTGATCGTGGCTGGGCCGGCAGCCTTGCTTTCGCGTACTGGAATGCCTCCGTGCGCCAGTTCCTGATCGATAACGCCGTGGCAATGATGCACGACTTTCACGTCGACGGCTTCCAATATGACGAAGTGAGCGTGATCGACCGGTTCGGCGGCTGGTACTTCTGCCAAGACTTGACCAGCACGGTGAGGACAGCGAAACCATCAGCGGTCCAGATCGCCGCGTTCTGGAATCCAGGTCCCGACTCGGTCGTGCGGCCGAGCAGCAGCGGCGGCGCTGGCTTCGACATGGTTTGGTCCGACCGCATGCGCGACGGCGTGCGCAGCGTGCTCGAACAGGCTGCGCATGGCGCCTTCGCCGATTAGTCTCGAAGGGATACGCGATGCGCTTATGCCACCGGCCGGGTTCGACGGCGCTCGGCGCGCCGTGCAAATGCTTGAGAACCATGACGTACTGTTGACGAACCACGAACCGAAGGATCAGAAGCCGCGCGTCGCCCATATCTCCGATCCGTCCGACGCACGGTCATGGTACGCGCGCTCGCGCGCCCGCGTCGCCAACGGCATTCTGCTCACCGGCCCCGGCGTGCCAATGCTGTTTATGGGACAGGAGTTTCTCGAAGACAAACTCTGGAATGACTCTCCTCACGATCCGAACCATAGGATCTGGTGGGACGGGCTGGATCGCGATCGAGCGATGAGCAATCATTTGCGCTTCACGCGCGAGCTGATTGCACTACGCCGGCGCCTGAGAGCGCTGCGTCGTGGACGCATCAATGTCTTCCATTGCCGCAATCCCACCAGGGTGCTCGCTTTCCATCGTTGGCTCGAGGACCTAGGCGACGACGTAGTTGTAGTGACTAGTCTGTCTGAGACCACCCACTTCGGTTACCGTCTCGGGCTTCCCCGTGAGGGGATGCACGGAACTGGTCGAGCGGATGCAGGCCGACTCGTTCGTCGTTTTCCGCCATTGAGTCGTCCTCGGCGATGCCGTCCTCGCGAACCACGCACGGAACGGGTTGCGTCTTCGCCATGCGCTTCTGCTTCACCAACAGCTCAAGGGCGAGGTACCGGCGCCCGCCGGCCGGTACCTCGAACATGCCGGTCTCGTTGCCGTCGGCATCGCGAACCGCACGCACGTTGAGGCTCTGCAGCAACGTGCCGTGTGCGATGCTCTCGGCCAGTTGCTCAATCGAGACGCCGGACTTCATGCGACGGACGTTGGACTGGCTAAGTACCAGCTTGTTGAAGGGAATATCGCGGGAGGGACTGATGTTGATCTTCTGAACAGCGCTAGCCATGTCGGATTCTCCACGACGGGCGGCCGGAGCCCCTCTCTCGACCTCCAACCCGTCACGAAAAACCGGCCCGCCCTCTCACTCTTGATTTCGGACGATGCGCTCTTGGTAGCCCGTCCACGCCGGCGGGCAATATTGTTGATATAGAGTGAAGACGGTGTTGCTGGGAGGAGACCGTCACATGGAGGCCGATGAGAGCGGAAATACAACATCGCAGGGAGAGTTCGCGTCGTGGCGCAGCTTTTGGGACTTCCAGCGGCAGGTCACGCGCGGCTGGCGCTATGTCCGGTCGCCTGAAGGCCAGCGGTTTCTTTCGGCTGTGGCGGCCGGTTGTCATGCCCGATCCGCAGAGATCAAGGAAGGCCGCCTGTTCTATCGCGCACAAGTCGCGCACCAGAATGTCTTCGACGAGAACGTCGGTGAAGAACTTCCCGGCCCAGCGCTGCCGCAACGCATGTTTCCGTTCCGCGACCGCGCCACCGAAGGCCGGGTCAACCCGAAGGGGATCCCGCGCCTCTACATGGCGAGCGACAAGCATACCGCCATGGCCGAGGTGCGGCCATGGATCGGCTCATTGGTATCGCTTGGCCTATTTCAAACGCGAAGGCCGCTGCGGGTCGTCGACTGCACCAAGGGTGCGGAACGGCATCCCATCTATATCGATGGAGAACCCTCGGCCGAGAAGCGGGCCGAGGCGGTCTGGAGCCACATCGCCCAGGCGTTCCGCGAACCCGTGACGCGCGACGACGATGTCGCGAGCTATGCCGCGACGCAGGTGATCGCCGAAGTCTTCCGCAACGAGGGATTCGATGGTCTTGCCTATCGCAGCGCGTTCGGCAATGACCAGTTCAATATCGCACTGTTCGATCTCGACGTAGCCGAGTTGACCATGTGTTCGCTCCACGAGATCAGGGACGTGGAATTGAAGCACGTAGAAACGACCAACCCCTATTACGTCAAGCAGGACGCCGAAGGAGCGACGCAGCTGGTCCAGAACGTCATCGTGGGCTTTCGGCCAGTTGATCCGGCTTAAGCGGCCGACGGCACCGCAGCCGACGCGGTGTGATCGCTCGCGAGCACATAGTCGGCCGCCTTCGATGCGGCACTCGCGGCGCGGACGATGGCGCGATTGTCCTCTCGCAGCACCTCTAGCCACGAATCGATGTAGTCGGCATGGCGGACCGTGGGTACGATGCCGAGTGTCGCACACACGAACGCGCCGGCCATCTCGGCAACGAGTTCTTCACGCGCGTAAGACTTCGAGCCGAACGCGCCGGAATGGTCGCGGCCGAGGCGCGACGGATGACCGGTCCAATGGCCGAGCTCATGGAAGGCCGTGCGGTGCCAGTTGATCGGCTCGAAGTAAGCTTGCGGAGGCGGCACCTGCACGAAATCACCTGAGGGACAGTAGAAGGCCCGTGCGCCGCCGATGCGGAAGTCCGCCCCAGTCGCGGCGATCAGTCTCTCCGCCTCCGGTTCGATCATTCCGGGCGGCGGCGGTGGCGCGGCCTTCACGACCTGTTCGGGCAGACGGTCGCATTGATCGGTATTGAAGACCGTAAAGCGCTTGAGAAACGGGATCGCTCGGGCATCGTCGCCAGTTTCAGCGGCGCGTTCTTTCTCGTCGTTCGGCACGAAGCGGTCGGCATAGACGACGGTCGTCCCGCGCTCGCCCCTCCGCACATTGCCGCCAAGACTGAGCGCCTGCCGGAACGTGAGCCAGCTCTGGCCGGAGAAGTCGCGCTCGATGACGGCGCCCCACAGGATCAGCACATTGATTCCGGAATAGCGGCGCTCGATAGATGCGTTCTTCGGCATCGCGAGCGGCGCGTTCGCCGCCGCCGTTCTCCACGGCTGGACCCACGGCACACGGCCTGCTTCCAACTCGGCAATGATCTTGTCGGTGATTTCCTGGTAAAGTCCCGGGCGGTCTTGACCGGTACGGGCGCGAGCGGTGGGTCTGGACATCGCGGTTCTCCGCGACGGGCGCCGCGAGCCTCTCTCGCAGCCTGGAACCCGTCACCGAAAACCCGTCCGCACTCTCGCTCTCCTGCCGCGATCCTTCAGCGCGCGCGGCCGGTTTTGACACCGCGAAACGAACCCGCAAGCGTTGCGTCAGGGATAGAAGCCCGAACGGTGAAGACCCGGCATGGCGGGGGCTTCAGCGAAGCCGACAGCCCGGTCCCGCAGGGAGACGTCCCATCCCGGCCCTCGTACCGGCGGCATTGCGGCCCTACATGATGTGTATGTGCAATGATTACAAGCAGCACGTCCGCTGGGCCGAGTACTGCAAGATGATGCAGGATCTGGAGCTTGGCATTCCGACGCAGCAAAGCGAACTCGATCTGCCGCAGTCGGACAGCATCAAGATCAATGACAAAGGGCCGGTTATGCGTGCCGCCGGCAACGTCATTGAACTTGTACCAATGAAGTTCAGTTTCCCGCCATCCGGTCGCGGTGATCCGGTGTTCAATTTCCGCTCGGAGGGTCGTTACTTCGATAAAAGCAATCGGTGCCTGATCCCCGCCTCGGCGTTCTTTGAATTCACCGGGAAGAAATATCCGAAGGCGAAGCACCGGCTCACGCTGAATGGCTCACCGTTCCTGGCCATTGCCGGAATATGGCGCGAGGGCAACGCGGGCGCCCCGCCGGCGTTCGCGATGCTGACCGTTGATCCGGGCCCGGACATCGAGCCTTATCACGACCGCCAAATCGTCGTGCTGCAACCCGGTGACTGGGCGCATTGGATCTATCTGACGAAGACGGAAAAGGAATTGCTCCGGCCGCTTTCGAGTGGATCGCTTCACGCGGAAGCCATTCGCCGGGGGGCGGATTGACGGCGATGGCGACACGTCGTCCTAGAGCGGCCGACGCCAGTCGACGCAGTCGGTCAGGTGTTGGAATTCGGCCGACGGATGTCGACGCTCCTGATCAATTCGGCCGGAAGGGGATGCCTGATGTTGCATTCGATGTGAAGCGGCTCCCGGCTGGGGGTTCCCTCCGCGACAACGAAACGCCGGCCGACATTGAGCGCCAATCCAAGGCCTCGATCGCCGAGCCATGCGATCGGAATCTCCGCTTCGACGATCGCGGGTCTGCCAATGGTGCCGATGATCGGGCCGATTTCGTCGTCTCGGTCATGAGAGTTGTAGACCGCTTCGGCAAGGGCCTACGCACTCTGGATACTTCTTCACTTAACCTTCATGAGGACTGGGCGCCGGAGACGCTCGCGGCATCTACCCAATGCAAGAGGTCACAGAACCCCGACGGGACGCTCAATCTTCATCTTCGTCGCCGACCATAAGGCGCCCCGGAAACGATTAAGGCCTTGGATGTCTGGGACGGCCTCGGCTTGATGGTACGTCCGAACAGCGGCTGGTCTGGAATCGTGGGGACAAAAGAGAAATCGATCGGATCGAGCGTGTGGGTGTAGTCCTTCAGAAGCTCGGGAACAAACGGTGCCAAATTGAGGGTCATACCGTTGACCAGTTGAGCGGTGACCGGACAAGCCAAATAGAAGTTGATGTTTTGAAGAATGAGCGAGCGCGGACTCGGCTCAAAGTGCATGCGGATGGAGGACGCCTTCAGTTGTCCGCGGTACTCGGCCTGTAGGATGAAGAGCGTCGACCGCGCCTTTATACGTCTCGCAGGCTGCCTCGAGGCCCGTCTTTCGTGTCTCACACACGAGCTTCGTTGCTGACTTACCCGCCTCGCACTGCGCCTTTTGCGTGGCGTAGAGTCCATCTTGGGTGGCTTTCTCACCTTCGCAGACCCGATCCACGATCCGCGCACCCGCGTTGCATAAATCAAAGGCGCGATCGTATGCTTGGTTCTGAGCGGCCTTTGCGATCTCGCAGGCAATTTTTCCCAGGCCGCTGCAATTTCTTGTGTCGTGGTTTCGGGTGCAATGGGGTGGACGTCGACAATCCCGCGTGTCTGTTTGCAGGTCGCATGCCTGAGTGGGCGTACAGTCGAGCTTGGGGGTGCAGTCGATGGATGCGGCGTCCGACGTTGGAATCTTCTCGGCAAAGGTCTGCTTCGGGATGGGGCCCGAACCCGTGAGGCACGCCTGCGCCTGAGCGAAGGCGCTGGTCCGCGAGCGTCACCTTATCGAGCTGAAGCGACTTGAACGCTGGCAGGAGCTTGACCATATCTTACTGAGCTGCTGCAGTGTCATCACACGTCCCGCCGATAGGTCAGTTGGCGTAATTGGAGTAGACAATCAAGCGCACCCGCACGCAATGGAATCCGCAGCTAACGGCGGCGAAGCCAGGCCGCGGGACCGAGCGCCGTAGGCGCAAGTCCCACGAAAGAAGAAGTCCGGGCGTCGATCCGAGATTTTATGGCCGGGATCTGACTACAGAAGGGACGGAAGCCCGAAGGGCGAAGACTGGCGAAAGCCGGGGCTTCGGCGAAGCCGAGAGCCCGGTCCCGGAGGGAGACGTCCATCACACAACCCCCGCGTTTTGCTTCGGAAGCGTCGATCATCCGCGCGATAAGCAGGACTCATACCATTAAGAATTTTGGGACATCCGATGCGGGTCCGCACGAAGGTCCTATCTGCGCACACACTATCCTCCAAAGCGGTTGCTTGTGTGGCGCGGTGCCTGTCCGGTGGGTGCAGGTCTTGGGGCATTTGGAGGCGATGCGTTGATGGTGTCCTGCAGTGTCCGGATGCGAGCAAGGATCTCATCGAATGAAAGCGGTTTCTCGTCAAACATCATCGGAGCCATGTCGCGATAGTCGGTGCGAAGATCCTTCAGCCTCGCTTCGGACGGCACTAGCTGCAGCGTCCCCGGCCGTGCGGTGTCATAGCTCGCCCAACCTGATCGGAAGAACACGGCCTTGTGCTTAGCGACCTGCTCAAGGAGTTCGAAATCGGTGGTGGCCGCCTTTCCGTCGTCTGTGTCGAGCAGCATCGCGATGTCGTAATAGTGCCGCGAGAAATACTGCGGCGTCGGTGACTCCTTGGGCCGGTGCGCCTCGGCGTGGAGCGCCGTGGCCTTTTCCCAGAAGGTGCGCCTCGCAGACAGTACGGTGACAGTGCAATCAGGGTTCTCGAAGAAATCGGGATAATCATCCGCTGCGTAGGGGCGGATGGTCTTCTCTTCGCTCGGCCATGGGTCGCCGCGCGCGCCGAACTCAAGCTTTACCCGCGGAGTAATGTAGGCCATGCCTTTATACTCCTCCTGGGAGAGCGCGGTCGGATAGTGAAAGTTCACGGTCTGCGGATCGCTCTCATCGATCTCCAGCGACCATTCGCCGTTTGTTGGCTCGCCGAGGTGCTTGGCGATCTCCGCGCGTAGGGCGGGCATCAGCTTTTCGGCGATATGCTTTTCAACGTCTCGGACGAGATCGTCGATCAGCTTGTCCGCCTGCTTCTTGCTGATCCCTTCCTTTTCGGGGTCGCGCTCACCGGTATAACCGAGATCGGCACGGTCGAATGACAGGTCGATGTCTTCGGAGAAGCGGCGAATCGCGTCGAAGGCCTTGGACAGGGATGTCCCACCCTTAAAGATCAGGGTGGGTGCATCCTCGTTCTGCAGCTCGAAGAGGCGCTTCAGGGTCCAGCAGACCCAGAAGTCCTTCTCAATGATCGTGTTGGCGACGCCTCGCGCCGCGCCCGTCTCGCCGAACAGAGCCGAGCGCTCGGAGCCGTCGAGAAGGGCAACCTTATCCATCGGCCGTACTCGACATCTCGGCGATGGAGACGAGCGTCGGCCGCATCCATGCGGGCGCTTGGACGGCGCTTGTCGCAAGCCGTTTCTTATCGCTTGCCGACAGTCGGCGCGCGGCGACACGAGCAACATCAGTCGCCCGCACCGATCCGAGATGCCGCAGCGCCTGGACGACCATGCCGACAGGGCTACCTGGGGCAATAAGGTGCTTGGGCGAGGCATGGCGCAGGTCTATGACCCGCTTGCCAAGCACGACACGGCGGGACGGACCGTCGGTCAGATAGGTGCTCTTGGCCGGGACTTGGGTGGACAGGCCGAGAGCGTTCGCCGCTCGGGCGCCGGCGATCTGCACCTGCGAGCCGGTCTCTCGGGCGAGCGCCTGTGCGACATCATCGGGAGCCGGCGAAAGCGGTCCAAGCTTGGGATGTACCTTGGGAAAGTCGTACAGACCGCGTGCCAAGCGACGCAGCTTGCCGGCCTTAGCCAAGCGGGACAATGCCTGGTCGACGGCCGCGCGACTGGCCACATCCAGGAAGTCGCTGGGCGTAAAGACGCCGCCGCGTCCACTGGCGCGGGCGCGCTTTATGATCTTGTCCGGAACTGATGCGGGCGACTTCATGTGTCAGAAAATAATATATCTTTTTCTGACGTTCAAGGCCCTTATTGGCCCTCCTTGCGCCTGTCCGCGGCTATCCACGCCCCTCCAGGCAAAAAGACGCAGCCGGTTCCAGATGGTAGAACCTGCAACAATTTCGTGCCATGGTTGCTAAGGGGAGGCTCACAACCATGACCGATAAGTATGAGTCGCTTGCGCGACGGCGCATGCATCCGAAGCTTCGGGTCTTGGCCAACAGCGACGCGCGGGTCAACGCTGCCAAAGCTGAGGTACAGGGCTGCCTCAAGGTGACTTCCGCCCTCGCCGCACAGGCCCCGCGGCTCGGCTCCGCGGTTGCTCCCGGGGAGATTTCCAAACGTAAAACCGCGGTCAAAAACCTGAATACCGCCGACCGGCGTGAAAATGTCGAGGTGAATGTTTTCGTCCGGTCGACTGAACCGGTGCGACTCGGCCCCCATGATCGGGCTCAAGGTCGGTTGGCCGCGATGCGGCTCGGGCTCGAAGAGATCGAGAACCTCGCCGGCGATGCCAATATCGTCATCATCGAGCCGGCCGAGACTTTGAAACCGCCGCGGCCCCTCAAGGGCAGCGCGACGACCAATACCCCAACGGCTCGCGTGGTCGGCAACGAGCGCAAGAAACATGGTGACGGTGCCGGCGTCATCATCGGGGTCATTGACGTCGAAGGATTCGATTGGGCCCATCCCGATTTCCTGGACCAGGCCGGCAAATCGAGATTCATCAGCATCTGGGATCAGGGCGTGAAAGACGGCACGCGGCCGACCGGGTTCGATTACGGCCGGGTCATTACTTCCGCCGACATGGCTCAGGCGGCAGCCGAGGCCAAGCAGGTGCATGTGTCGCCGCATGATCTCGAGCCGCAGTCGCAGATGATCGTGGGCTCGCACGGTACGCATGTGGCCAGCATTGCGGCGGGCAATAGCGGCGTTTGCAGCAACGCCGACATCGCCGCAGTCCTAGTCTCGCTTCCGGACGAAGACCTCGAGCGCAGAACCTCATTCTACGATTCGACGCGGCTGCTCGACGCCGTGATCTACCTGCTTGATCTCGCAGCCGGCCGGCCGATTTCGATCAATATCAGCCTTGGAACCAACGGCCATGCGCACGACGGCTCTAGCGCGCTCGATCGGTGGCTCGATGTCCTGCTCGCCGAACCCGGCCGATCGATCTGCATTGCGGCCGGCAATGCGGGCCAGGAACGACCCGAAGCTCCGGACGACCTCGGATACATGCTGGGCCGCATTCACGCTGGCTCGCGCATCGCGGCGCAGGGGCTCGATCACGACCTTGAATGGGAAGTGGTCGGAGACCGTATCAAGGACGCCTCGGAAAACGAGATGGAGCTTTGGTACGAACCGCAGGACCGCTTCGCGATCAGCATCTGCCCGCCGGACGGGCAATGGATCGGACCGATCGCGCCGGGCGAATTTCTGGAGAACTTCCAGCTCGCCGACCGCACCATGCTCAGCATCTACAACGAGCTGCATCATCCCGCGAACGGCGCCAACTATATCGCGGTCTATCTGACACCCTTCATGGGTGACGTCGTGGTCGGCGTGAAGGCAGGAACCTGGCTCGTGAAGCTCCACGGTCTTGTCGTCCGCGATGGCCGCTTCCACGCCTGGATCGAACGCGACGATCCGGTCGATATCGGCGACGGCGCGCACTACTGGCCTTCGTTCTTCTCGGCGCGATCGAACGTCGATGCCTCCTCAGTGAGCGCGCTTGCTTGCGGCCAGCGCGTCGTCTCGGTGGCGAATCTCCACGAGGCGCGCCGCAGCGCGCATATCACATCGAGCCAGGGGCCGACCCGCGACGGCCGACCCAAGCCCGACATCGTGGCACCCGGCACAGACATCGTCGCCGCGAACGGTTTCGGCGATCCGGCTGAGCCGTGGATACCCATGACTGGCACCAGCATGGCAAGCCCGTATGTGGCGGGCGTGATCGGATTGATGCTCGCGGTCGAGAAGACCCTCACGGCGGCGCAGATCCTGGGCATTCTGAAAGCGACCGCGCAACCGTTGCCGGGCGGCACGTTCGAATGGGTGAACGATTGCGGCTTCGGGGTAATCATGCCGGAGGCCTGCCTCAGGGAGGCGGGACACGTCACGGCCCGGCTCGACGCGAAGGATCGTTTCAAGGGGCGCGTGTCATGAAGATCACGTTGCTGCCTTCGGAGAAGGGCGATTGCTTGCTGATCGAATCCGACGGTGTCGCGATCCTGGCGGATGGCGGCATGCCCGGCTCTTACGCGGCCGAGGTACGGCCCTTTCTCGGACGCTTCGCTGCGGCTGGTGGCGAGCTCGATCTCGTGTATGTCTCGCACGTCGACCAGGATCACATTGCCGGCGTCCTGCAGCTCCTCGAAGACATGGTCCAGTGGCGTGTCCACAAGCACAAGCTCGCCAATAACCGGCCTTCGACCAAGCCCAAGTTCGATGAGCCGCCTGCCGTCGAGCGCATCTGGCACAATTCCTTCAAGGCGCTGGTTCCGCAGAATGCCGGCGAAATCGGCACCATGCTGGCGGCACAGGCGAACACTCTGTCGAGTTCGGGCAATCCCGCCGCGATCAAGCTCGCGGCCGCCTATAGCAACATCGCCAACTCCATCCCGGAGGCGATCAAGGTCTCACGGCGCATTGCGGCCGATCAGCTCGACATCCCGTTGAACGGCGAGTTCAACCACCTCCTTGCCATGGTGCGCGGCAACAACTCAATCAAGCTCAAGCCTGGAAGCAAGCTGTCGATCCGCGTCATCGGGCCATTCGAGAAGGATTTGGAGATACTCCGGGACTATTGGAATGCATGGCTCAAGGACGTGAAGAATGCCAATGCGGTAGGGAGCTTGAAGCAGTGGCTTAAAATTAACCGCGCGGGTCTTCCCGCCGGGACGCTCGGCCTGTCAATCGACGACGAGATTGGCCGGCGCGCGAAGGTCACGGAGCCGAATCTCGCCTCGCTCATGCTGCTGCTGGAGGAAACAAAAACCGGCGGCGGCATCACGCGCGCCATCATGACCGGCGACGGCCACCACGAGGACGTCTTGGCCGGGCTGGAGCATCACGGTCTCCTCGCAGACGGCCAGGGACTTCACGTGGACCTGCTCAAGATCCAGCATCACGGTTCGGAGCACAACCTGGACCGGGATTTCGTCAAGCGTATCACCGCCGATCATTACGTTTTCTGCGCCAATGGGGAGCACGAGAATCCCGACCTGCGGATCATCGAGGTGCTGTTGAAGTCCCGCCTCGGAGAGGACGACGAGCTCTCGCGCAATCCCGAGGCCGGCCAGCCCTTTACGGTGTGGCTCAACTGCTCGAGCCAATATCTCAAGAAGCAGATCGAAGCCAAGGAGGAAGCCGGCAAGTCGACCAAGAAACTGGAGAAATCGCTCGAGCATTTCTTGCTGGTCGAGGAGGCGCTGGCGGAAGCGAAGGCCGATAGCGGCGGCAAGCTCAAGGTGAAAACGCTGAAGGCCAATCCGCTTGTGCTGGAGATCTGATCGGAGAAAGCGCGGGCAGCTGCCGGAGTTGGGCCTCGCTATCGGAGCGACGGAATTCAGCGCGGTGCTTCTCGCCGCCAACGGCCGTGGTGCCCGCCTGCTGGTCAGGCGCGCAGACTCCAGCACGGGCGATGAAACCAGGCAACTAGACTCTAGAGCTTGTCCTGATCGCGCCACGGATAGAGCATCATGGGAGCGATTAGACTTGGCGTTTTATCAGCTCTGCGCCGTTCTTCCTCGCGGTGCATGCCGAGCGAAAGATAAATCAGAGCCGCACGCGCGAGCCGGTAGAGGTGAATCGTCTTTGCCTGAAGATCGTCGCGGGCGATGGAATAGGCAAGGCGGTCCGCAAACATATCCGAGATCGGGTCGCCGCCGGATCGCGGCAGCAGCATTTCGTGGACCTTGAGGTAGCTGTGCTCCAGCTTGTTCCGGATAGCGTAGAGATCTTGCGCCTCCGGCTCCATGACCCCCTGAAGCTCTGGATCGAACAGGTCTTTTGAAAGCCAGTAGAGACCGCGCAAGGGCCAATTCCTTGCCGGCGTGAATTCGTGACGGATGGCGCGTGGCTTCCTGTGCGGGTTCTCGCACCAGACTATCTTGAAGTACACGTCGCGCGCCTTGATGCCGAGCGTCGCATAGTCATTGAGAAAAAAGGCGATCTTGTCGAATATGGAATAGGCGATGCGATATGCTGCCTTCACCTTTTCAACCGCAAGACCATAGCTCGGATAGTCCAGCGTGTTGATGAGAGCGACCTTGCGGTTGGAGAAATGAACGCTTCGGACGTATAGGCCTTCATAGAGGAGCCACCGTCCCGAAGCATATTCCTGCTTCATCTGATTGAAGAAGCCGATAAGCGGCGGAAACTGTCCGTTTGCGGTCAAATGGATGGCAGGGAGAGGACGTCCTGCGCCGCGATCGAATAGGAGCCGAGGTCATTCAGCGGGTTGAGGAACAAGCCATTCTGGGAGACCCAGCGACGGTACTGACGTTCCGCCTGGGAGCGCCCGGTCGGATAGCCTTCCATGACCACCAGGCGTTCGGCGCGTTTGATGTTGATGGTCGATTCGATCTTGGCCTGGAGTTCGGAAAAGCTCGCCTTAGCCTCAGGATAGCCATCGCCTTCGAACTTTGCCTTGCGTGACAGTGCGGCACTCAGGTCCTTGTGCGCGAAGAACAGAAACACATCGCGGTGCCCGTGATCATACAGACTTGCGGCATAGTGAAACCGACCATATCCAGGCGTCGCGTAGGCGGGGTGGCTGGAGAAATTCCCCTAGCTCCAACTATGGGTTGCCCGAGAGGGAGCCACGGAAGACGGGGGTCATGGTACGTATAGACGGGAGCCGCGCCCAGTCGATGGCGCGTGAGTCGATAGGCGTTCGCCTGTGTGCGCCCGGATGGGTTTCCTGATTGAGAGACCCGCATGGTTTGACCGGCATGTCAGCTCACGTCGATGTGAAGGGGCCCGGTGAAGGACGTTGTCCGGTCGGTTCACGGAGACGGGAATGGACGCTACGGAGTCATACACATCAAGCTTCTTATCGGAATCGAAGCCCGGCACCCACTCGCTATTAGAACCGAAGATTATTCTTCGATTGCAAGGCAAACTCGATGAGGTCTCCTTTGGCCTTGGCCAGCATTTAGGAAACGAGATGATGAGCACGCAAGCCACGCTGCATTACGCACCTCGAAATCGTACAGCAAGTGCTAGAATTCCTCCGACAAATGGGAGATAAATTCCATTTATGGTTCGACTGCCGAAACTAATAGGCTTTTCCGGGTTGACAATCTCGGCCTCGAACACCCCGCTCTGGTCATTCGTTCTGACACTGACATCTTGAAAATCCAAGAATTCATCAGTTGCGGGCGCATATGATTTGTATACGGCTTCCTTTATTGCGAAGATTAATTTCGGGCCGAAGCGACTGCTGCACCACTCCTTACGCTCGACTTCCTCAGGGGTGCATATGATCGGCAGAAGGTCCGCTCCGAGCGGTTCTTGATCTTCAATGTCCAATCCCAGAGCGAGCACATTGTCGGAATGTCCGGCAACAGCTCCGCAATCAGACGAAGAGTGGGAAATGCTCCCGACGACTCCCGAAGGCCAAAGAGGTGCCCGATCCACTCTCGACAAAATCGGAACAGGAGCAAAACCCAATTTACGCAAGGCCTCATGAGCGTGATGCCGTCCCCAGGCGAACTCACGCCGTCGACGAAGCGAGACGTTCCCCAACATTTCAACTTCAGCCGGAAATGGGAGGGGAACCGGGTCACATATCGATCCCCCCGAAAAGCTGATGTCGTGCGCCAAAGCTGCGCCGATGGCAGCCCCTAACGTCGTGAGCGTTTTCATAGCTTAGGCGAACCTTTGTTCTGGGGAATGGTGAAGCTGCTAATCTGAGCTGACTTTATGGTAGCTAGCCTGATCGCTCACTGTATTTGACCCGTGCCGCGACCGACGAACTCGAGCACCGACTGCGCCTTGTGGATCTCACGTGAGACGCGCTCGAAGATCCGGATCGCAGATGCAAGCGTAACGATAAGTCCGGCTCTCTCGCATGCTAGCTCAAAATGATGCGCAACCTGTTCGTTAGTGGGTGCAATGCCACTCTGCAGCGAGCTGATCGTTAATGATGCAAGCATGTGCTCGACCACGTCTTTTTCGGCTTGAGTCAAGACTCTGCTTCCTTCTGAATGTTGGCTCGCTATAAGAGTCACGCCATTGATTATCGGCGACGTTGTGGTCGCCGTTGAAAGACCGGCCAAAGCCATTCCGCCTCGGCGCCTGTGTTGCCACGACGGTCCAATCTTGCGGGCTCACGACACACTGCGCGAGTCAGCTTCCGCCGACTTCCAGGCTCTACCTCTGGAGCTGCGGCTTCACATCAACTTCGATGTTGCCGGCTTGAACTTGGATGAAACCAAATTTGCGCCTCGGGCACTCATCTACCGGAAAGGATCGTCATTTCGTCGCCAGGGAAAACCGCTTCACACTGTCCGGATCTGCTCAAGACTTCCACGTCAGTCTCTGCACCGGTGGAGGCCGACGGTTAGGAACCGATCGAGCATGGCATTGACCTGATCTGCAACCTCGATCGTGTTGTAATGTCCGGCGAGCATCGTCTTCGCTATGACCAGCTGTGGACAGATCTCCTGGAGCCGGTCGAGGTCGCGCGCCATGTTCACCAGCGGAACATCGGCCGAGATATAAGCCATGGGAATCCGGCAGGCCTCTGCAGCCGGGACCGGATCATAGTTCAGGATAGCGTTCCGCATCATCGAATGAGCCACATGCAGTGGCGTTCTCTCGCAAGGCGGAAGTACATAGGTTTCGTAGATCATCTTTCGTCGGGCAGGATCTTCGAAATCGCAGCCGAGTTCCCACGCGTTCGCCTTTAAGACCGCCAGATAGTTGGGCCCGCTGATACCTTCCAGAAGCGCTCGAACTCCGGGAGATTCGCGCAAGATCGGGGGCGGCATGACAATCGTATCGATCATCACCATGCCTGCGGCCAGATCCGGATAGCGGCCGCACAGTTCGAGCGCGATCCGGCCTCCCATACTGTGGCCGATCACAACCGGCTTGTGCAGTTCCAGTTGAGCGCATTGCCAGGCGATGTCGTCCGCAAATCCTGCCATGGTGTAGTCTTGCTGGGGGGCATCGCTGGAGCCGTGACCGCGAAGATTGACCGCCACGACGCGACGGCTTTGAGCGAAGTGGGCGATCTGGGGCGTGAAGATACCGTGGTCACCTGTCCAGCCATTGACAAGGAGCAGCGGAGGGACTTGCGCGGCTGCAGGTCCGGCCTCAACATGTGCCAAACGTACACCGTCGCGGCTCAACAGAACGGGCTTCAACTTGTCATAGGAGATCACGGTCTTTCCTCCTGAGCTGGGCCTGCCTTCCATGGACCTCGGCTCAGCCTTCGGCCGGAAGAACGATGCCGGCGTAAGCGGCAACCGACAGCAAGCAGAAAGCAAACATCACTACCGCCATCGAAAATACCGAATGCCCGTCGAAAAGAGCAGCGACCGTTGCGCGGGACGAAGCGGCGCCGATCATTTGCACGAAAGCTCTTGCGGCACTGATGGACCCCACGATTTCCGCTATCTGCTGCAGCGCCTCGTTCATGGCATGCGGCGAGATGAAGCCGAACGACAATGCGACACCGACCATTACCAACACCACGACAACAGCCGATTTGCCTCCCACGAGCGCCATCAGAAGCAGAGATGTGGCCACGATAGTCGAGAGTGCGAGCCCCGCCGTAATCACTTGCGCGGGCGATAGCCCCCAACCGCTGAGTTTTCTGCTGCCCCGAGTGCCGGCCATGACCGACAGCGAACTTGCTCCGAAGATCACACCATATTCATACGGATTGAGACCCAGAGCATTGATGAAGAACAGGGATGAGCCGGTGAAATAAGCAAACATGGCTCCAGCAGCCGCGGCATTGCAAAGGATGTTGCCCACGCAGACGGGATGCCGGAGAATGCGAAGATAGTTCCGGACGATCGGCGCAGGGCTGAGCCTAACGTTCGGATCAATCCTCGCGCTCTCGCTGAAGTCTGACATTGCCATAAGCAACACCAGTCCTCCTGCGATTGGCACGAGGTAGATAGCCCGCCAGCTACTGAGCGCGAGGAGCGCCGCGCCGATGGTTGGTGCAATCATCGGGACGATGTAGATCGCCAAAACCACGTTGGCCATCTTTGCGGCTGCGGCCTCGCCGTCGAAGATGTCTCCGACAATTGCAAAGGCAGCAATCGCACTAGCGGAAGCACCGGCTCCCTCGAGCGCGCGAAAAATCAGGAACTG
This sequence comes from Bradyrhizobium cenepequi, assembly GCF_020329485.1. Classification (GTDB taxonomy): domain Bacteria; phylum Pseudomonadota; class Alphaproteobacteria; order Rhizobiales; family Xanthobacteraceae; genus Bradyrhizobium; species Bradyrhizobium cenepequi. The sequence goes on along the minus strand of NZ_JAGKJI010000008.1, from coordinate 145,957 downwards.
CGGCAGCGAAATGCACAACATGCAGCCGAAGCTTGCGATGACAACAAGTACACAGCCAAACAGAACGATCGGCTTGCGGCCGATGCGATCCGATATCGGCCCATAAGCGAGAGGGGTCGCTCCCAAGCTCATGAGATAGACGCTCATCGCCAAACCCACTTCGACCGAGGTCGCTTGGAGATCGTCTCCGGTCGCCGAAAGGCTTGGGAGGATCGTGTCAATGGCAAACGTCGGCAAGGAAGCCATAAGGCCAAGTAACAAGGTGAAGGCAGATGAATCGGGATGAATGCGCAAGGCCCAGGCTTCTCTTCGATTGGCGCCAAGATTGCGCCAGCCGGCGCGTGGAAATGTTTTCACCAGCGAGAGGCAATTCATCGAGCAATAGCCGTTTCGCTGATCTTTCCGGCCGGTCCGCGACGGACCCAAACTCATGAGTGGCTATGTCGCTGACGTCCGATAGCGGCGAGAAGCTCCATCTCGGTGACAAGGCCAGATGTATCGATATCGGCCTTAATAGCCTCGCCAAGCTTCTGGGCTGCGACTTTGAATTGCGGTTCCGTGATCAGCCGGTTTATGGCTGCCGCTATATCCGGTTCGGAAGCCGTCGGCCCCAATCGAAGTCCCACACCCTTCGCCTCGACTCGCGCAGCGTTGGCCAACTGGTCTCGTCCCATTGGCAGAATGAGTTGTGGCAAAGCGTTGATCAGTGAACGGGTGACGGTGCCGTGGCCGCCTTGTGAAATGACCAGGGAAACGTCCCTCATGATGGAGTCATGGGGAGCACCGCGCACCAAATGCACGTTCTGCGGAGCGCGAAAGTCGGCCACGTCCAGATTCGGACCTGTTGTGAACACAGCGTCGATGTCAACCTTTCCGACGGCGTCGATGACGCGCTGGAACAGATCGCGCTGGTTCTGCGCACCTGTGCTACAGGCGATCAGCGCGCGGGGACGATCAGGCTGCGCGGGCCATGGAGCCTGCCACGACTTGGACCAATTCGGCACATCGAGCAACGGTCCGATATAGCGGAAATTGTCCGGAAGAAAGGTGCCTTCGAAGTCGAAGGCCCGACTGGTCGCGAGCAGAACTCGGTCAGCCCGGTCGAACAGATCCATAACATCAGGAAGAACGGGAAGTCCGAAATCAACGCGGGCCTGATTGAGGATAGGAAGAGACGCATTCATCGCGCCAGAGAGAGCGGCACAGGCTGCCGCCACCTCGGCGCGCTCCTCTGGCGTTTTCGGCTGGCCCAATCCGGAGGTAGCCGGCGGCATTCCTGGCAGGATCCGAAGGCTGACGTGAGGCGAAAGAAACGCAAAAGGCACGCCGGACGCTTCTGCCCCGAGTGCCGCTCCGAACAGAAAATCGAGGCTAAGGACGGCATCCGTTGGTAGGCGGCCAATTTCGTCCCGAATATCCGTCGCGTAAGCAGAGCAAGGCTCAAAGACGACCCTGCGCATCCGATCTCGCAGGTTCGAGACATCTGCTGGATCCGCAGCCTCACCGATTGGGGCGCTTCGCCATGACACGAACTCGAAATCGCCGGCGTCGACTTCTGCACGCATGGCGGGATCCGCAATTACCCGAACATGGTGACCATGCCGGCGCAACCGCCGGGCCGCGGTGAGCAGCGGACTGAGGTTTCCCAACGTGCCCCACGAGGCGAGGAGAAAGCAGTAAGACATCACAGAAGTTCAGCTCCTTCGCAGTGGTACCGCACTTCAAAGAGTGCGGCGCTCTCGCCACTTGCATACGAAGATCGGCTGCGCGCGTGCGCGGCCCTAAGACGGCCGCAACGTGCCACGCGACCCACCCAGTGCGGCGCACGCCTCACCCACATAGGTGACTCCGCCTTACGGGAGGCCGGCCGCCCCAAGCGCTTCCACGGACTGATTTACCTCCACGGCGCACCACTTCGAGCCCTCTTGGATTTGCGAGATCTTCGATCTGCCTTGACTCCGATCTGTTTCGACCTGCCATCACGCGAAGTGAGGCAGCCTCTCGAAAAGCACACTGACTGAAAGCGTCACGAGGATGCCCGCGCTTCATGCGTTCGAAGACACGAATCTCTCAATGCTAATGTTGCATGGCACTCAAATTTGAGTTGCCAATGAGCAATCGACGCCTGCATGGGTGTGGCTTTTGTCAACATTTTTCAAGCCTACAACCTGACGCAACGTGAGATTCAAGCTGTTTTTGTTCTTCTCTCAGAATCTCATTCTGATTTCTGCCGCGAGCGAGGTGCATCTCCTCGCACTCCTCAGGGCAGCAGGACACAAGCTGCCAATGCACGCCATCGCACTCGCGGGACCAAATCCGCTGCGTCGGCTGGTCCATTCCGGGACCATTTTCAGCAGCGCTGTGCGCTCAACATTGTTACGAGCGGGCCCGAAAAGAAAGATAACGTCGCAGCCTGACGTGAGCGATGCGTGGCGGATTTCCTCGGCCGTTGCCGGCCACTAACGCCACACGCCCATGAACTCGGCCAGATCCCATCGTGGCCTTCTCTCAGTCGACTTTGGTCGACTTGGCGAAGGACTCACGTGAAGCCATCGGAATGGCGCCTCCGCGGGTCGGGTCCGCGTAGGTGCCACCCGCCGAAGCGTAGTCCGTACCTGTACAACGCTCGAGGACGATGCCAATCGCCTCGACATTCGGGATGTCTGACTCGCTCAGCTCGGGCATCGAGGGCTTGCGGGCAAGTGCTGCCTGTACGTAGGGTGCCAGCTCCTCTTCTTTACGTCGAACGCGCTCGTCTTCCCGTTCTTTTAGCGCAGGCATGACGTCTTTGGCGAACAGCTCGAGTGCCTCACAGATATGTTCGTGCTTATTCATGCCGCACTGCTGGATAAAGATCATCTGATCGATACCGACATCGGCATACCCCATGAGGTGCTCGCGAACACTCTTGGGCTGTCCGATGCTGCCTGAGCCTGGCGTCTCCTTCATGTCGTCCTTGATCGCTTGGAAGCGCCGCCACAAATTCGTGCGCCCAGGACGGTGTTCGCCATATACCGCATAATGCGCGATCGAATAACCGAAGAACTTGAAACCATCGAGTCCTCGACGCATGGCTTCTTCGGCGTTCTCATGAACCATCATACCGTTGAGAGTGGCGATATTGGCGTTCACTGAATGTCCAATGGGCACGCACTCATCGGACTTGATGATCTGATAATACTCGTCGCACCAAACTTTCGCTTGGGACGCTTCCACAAAGCCAAAAACCAGCGCCCCTACCCCGTGGCGCGCGGCACGCAAAATACTGTCGCGCCGGGAACACGCCATCCAGATCGGTGGGTGCGGCTTCTGGACCGGCTTTGGCACGATGTTACGGGTCGGCATTGTGAAGAATTGCCCGTCGTACCCTGGATACGGCCGCATCGTCATCATATTGGCGGTCTGCTCGACCCCTTCCCGCCACATGGCATTTTTCTGCTTGGGCTCGATTCCAAAGCCATGCATCTCGATCAGCGACGCGGATTCTCCGGTCCCCCACTCGACACGACCACCAGAGATCAAATCAAGAGTCGCGAGGCGCTCTGCCACCCGCGCCGGATGGTTGTAGTTTGGGGAGGAAAGGCAAATGCCGTGGCCAATGCGGATAGTCTTTGTACGCTGCGAAACGGCACCCAGAAAGACCTCAGGCGCGGACGAGTGGGAGTACTCCTCCAGGAAGTGATGCTCGACCTCCCACATGTGGTCGAATCCGAGCCGGTCGGCGAGTTCGATCTGCTCCAGCGCGTCACTGAACAATTTTCGTTCGTTGCCGTCTTCCCATAGCTGCGGCAACTGGTGTTCATAAAATAATCCTAGCTTCATCCGTTTCTCCCTGACGGTCATAAACCGCTTCAAATTCGTTGGCCGCGGCGCAGCACCACGTTATGGCAGTGGGTGGGGCGAGACCCTTCCCGTCTTGGCACAAGACGTACCTGGATGATCGCGTCATCACCCGCAAGCGAGAAGGTTGACGATTAGCAAGCCATACCGTGCGAATTTGATTAGCCAATGAGCCATAGGCATCTGCGTGGTACAGCCTGGCCATCGCTCTTCAGAGCCTACAACCTGACGCTACGTGAGATTCAAGCTATATAATGCTTATCTGTATTCGCAACGGCGTTCAGCTGATGGTGATCGCAGTGAAAATCGCCGGCGCTGTCTTTGTTTTGGCAAACGGCTCGTCTGGATGTTTACAAACCTGACGTGGAACGCCACTGACAGCAATTGGTCCTTCCGTTCTCATCTTCGTGTTTCCACGTCCCGATGGCCTGGTATTGGGAAATCCCCACCAATCGGGTTGGTGACGCCTCAAAGATTCGATCACCCCTTGTTTCTGCCATCTTCGCGTCCAAAGCAGAGTTGGTACTTGCCGATCGCGCGCTTTGCGGTCGGATAGCGCGAAGGGAATTCCATGGTGAAGCCAGTTGTGATTGTAGTGGGCGCGGACAAGGGTGGGGTCGGCAAGACGACCGTATCGCGAACGCTTCTGGACTATTTCAGCGTCAATAACGTGCAGATACGCGCATTCGATACGGAGTCGCCGCGAGGAACGCTGAAGCGATTCCACCCTGAGATCACTGAGATCGTCGACATGACCACGACCGCGGATCAGATGAAGATCTTCGACACCCTGAACTCAGGGCTATCTGTCACCGTGATCGACGTCCGCGCAGGCCTCTTGTCCCCGGCGCTGGCCTCATTGCGCGACATCGGCTTTTTGGATGCCGCGCGGTCCGGCCAAATCACCTTTGCCGTGTTCCATATCTTGGGATCCTCCATCGCTTCCCTGGACGAGATCGCCGAGACCGCCAATTTCATGGGTGGTGCAAAATATCTTCTGGTCAAGAACTTCATCAACGACACTCAGTTCTTCCAGTGGGACCAGTCGACCTACAACTCCTATTTTCACCGCATCAAGAACGCGACCGAGCTGACGATCCCCAAGCTCAACGAGATGGCCTATGAGCAGGTCGAAGTCGCTTCCGTCCCGTTCGTCAGCTTCGTCGCCAACAAGGCGCGGCACGACGAGGCCGCGAACTACTCCTTCGTCCTGCGCGGCTATGTTCGGCACTGGCTCGCCAATGTCTGGCGCGAATATGATCGCATCAACTTGACTGACTTGGCCGGCGCCAAGTCAGTGACCCGCGGCGGGGAAAAATAGTTGCTCGTTCCGCGATGAGGACTGAACTACGTACGAAATTCGCTTGATATTACCGGCGATGTCAGCCACGCCCGTCTACATCATCTGCTCCCCAAGCCCGCAGGTCGGTAAGACCCTCGTCTCTCGTCTGGTGAGCGAGTTCTTGCTGCTGAAGCACGGAACTGCGCTCTCCTTCGACGTCAACCTGAAGGAGCCGTCACTGGTCGATTACCTCCCTAACATCACTGAGACCGCGGATGTGATCGACACCTACGGCAAGATGCAGCTAATGGACCGGCTGATCATTAATGACGGGGTGGCCAAGGTGATCGATCTTGGCTTCCATGCCTTCGATGAATTCTTCAAGATGTGCGAGGAGATCGGCTTCATGAAGGAGGCGGTGCGCCGCCATATCGCGCCGCTCGTCCTATTCGTCGCCGGCACCGACCGCGTCTCCTCGCGCAGCTATGAGATGCTGCGGTGGCAGATTCCGCCAGGGGCGCTGATCACCGTTCATAATGAATTCGTGCTGCGCAGCGAATTACCTGAAGCCATGAATGGCGCGCGTGTACTCCGCTTTTCGCCGCTGCCGGTATTTCTAAAGACCTTCGTCGACCGATTGAGTTTTTCGTTCACCGGCTATCTGCGCAACGAGAAGGATTCGTCCGCGGAGTTGCATCAGTGGATCCGGCGGAATTACACCATGTTCCGCGATCTCGAATTGATGGTGATGCTACAGCGGTCGGCTTGAGCCGGGCTCCACATGTGGCGAATTGCCGTGATACAAGAGCTTTTGAGGTTGGTCGGATTGCTTGCGGTCATAATGTCCGACCTGTTGGTGAGGTTGTTTGGCCGCTGTCAAGATGGTTCGAAGTGGACGACGCCAATGCGCACGTAGCGCAAGAGGCGTGCTTAATCAGGAGCGACGTGCGGCTCGCCCCCGATCGAGCGCTTCATCGAGCGGGCATGATTGATCGAGCTCGAGATGGATTTCAACCCAATCGGACCACTGAACACGGGCCCACAGCCCGACTCACCTCCACCGCCCGCGGATCCAACGAGCTTTGAGCACCAGCTGAACGAGTTGTAAGATGGTGCTCCGCCATATGCTGCGTGGTCGCCAGTGCCGCAGGGGCAAACCTATTGCCACATTTGGAGGCCGAGCATCCCTATTCGTCACATTTGAGCTGGGAGGACAATCTGTGCTGAGAACGTCCCACATCATCCCCGCAACCTTCCGGGTCTCAACCGGCAGGGATTTTGAAAGCACCTCCAGCGGACGTCGCAGCGAGTGAAACGAAGTGGATGCCGGTAGCGGCGCTGATATCCTATTTCGTCAGCCACTTGCACAGGCGGTAGAACTCGATCGGCATAAGACCTTGCGCCGTCGGCGACGCCCCGAACGTCCATTGGTGAGGCGGCATGCCCGTGCCGCGAGCTGGGCTGTGGCACGCCTACCCGGTGCGCGAACCCGCTGAGCCTTGGGGTTGCAATCCAACCGAGTTGTTCAGCCAAGAGGATAAAGACGAACGCGCGGTCCTTTGCCCGTTTCTTCCAACTCGGCCCTATGGGGCACACCTTCGATGAGAATATGCGTTGGACAGCCCGCGCTCGGCAGCAGACCCTCGTCGTCCAGTGCTTGGACGAGCTCTAGCGGAGCGAAACGTTCGCGGTTGTAATCCCAACGCCCCTCGCGGATCACAGACGCGAAATCCAGTCGCCGCTCATGAGATGGCCTGGCAGCCGACGATGGCCCGGCTTCATCCATCTGCCCAGCTTGGGAGGGATGGATGAGAAGAACGTCGCGGGGCCCTTCCGGCCCCAGCTCGGCCGTGTAGGGCTCACGGTTGACAGAGAAACATGTGATTGGGACGAAGTCGGAGGGCAGGAGCCCTATGTGAATCGGCGTGGGGTCCCGACACCGATCGGCACAGTAAGGCTTTGATACACTTGCTGTTGGAGGGGGCATGCTTTCGCGCCTATTTACAATCTCCTTCACTTTTGCCTCAACGAACGCATCAGCCTCCGCACGGATCTGCTCGATCCGGTCGCGAAGAGGCTTTTCAGCCTGCGGTTTTGGTTTCAGCTTCACATTTTTTCCTTTTTCCAGCTACGCGCGGCTTCGTCCCGAGCCGCCACAATGCACGTTTGACTGCCCGAAAGGCAGCGCTCGGAAGAGCTGCTCTTGCTGCCGCACTCGCGGCGGCTCGACGGGTTGAGCCCCGTTGAATGCCGCGGTCACGACGCGAGCCTTGCCGGGCGCGCCCCTAGAACAACGCCACATGTTGCTCATTAATGGCGACGAGTTCTGGAAGCAGCACCTTTGGTGCGACATGCCCTGATCCCCAACGAAGCGGGCCACGTCTGTCACGGCGGCAGGCAGAAGATGCGCGCCGTTGAGGCTAGCAGAATTTGGCAACCAGCTGCTCCTCGCCCCTGCCCGTGCAAAGACAAGTTGGTAGGCGTCAGCACCCGAAAGTAGCCGCATAGTTACAGGTTTTTCTGGTCGTCGATGCTGGGGGCTCGCCTTAATAGCAATCACATCGAGAATGTTTACTCCGTGCTCTGCAGCATGGCCGCCGAAATGCTTGGCAAGCTCGAAGGGTAATCGGCCCGAACGGCCGTGGAGTATGCCGGCCTGATGCTGCGTCTCGATGTACTCCTTGCTCATCCTTAGCCTCTCGCTGCTCGCCGAGCGAGAAACAGTGCCAATGCGTCATCTATGTGGCCGACTAGTTGCGTTTGCGTTGAGAGCCTGGATTGAGCTCGCATTTGCTTCTGCGCCACGCGGCTGCGCAGCACCAGCCGTTAGACCGGCGGAAGAGAGTTTCGGAACGGGTTTCGGAGGCGCCTTCTGAAAGTGCGCGGATAGGCGGCAGTTTCAAAGATCATGCGTTGGAACACGTGATGCCCCAAGGACGGATTGATCCGCACCGCCTGCGCAAATTTTTGCCAAGTGATGAAGCTTCGCAATTTCAGGCTTGGAGGAAGTCGTGCGCGCTCTTAGAGAGCATTCGCCGGGTGGGCGTACTGGGTTTAGAGTCGATGGAATCGCTAGGATGTGGATCCAAGAAGGCGCGGCAAGATTCGCACGGCGCCCCGCGCGCGCGTACCGAGCGCTCAAGTCGAATCGTCTAGGACGGAGCGAAAATGATGCTCGCCACGATGCGCGCCCCACGCAAAGCGAGACAGCCCATGTAGTCAGTGTCTCCGCGCTACGTGCTATGCGCGCGGCATAAGCGTACGTCAAAGACAATCCCCTGCCTTAGGCGCGCCGGTGCCAAGCAAGTCTCGGCTCGGCAAGCAGAATGCTAAATACGCAAATCTTCGGCTGATATCTTTCCTAGCCGGCCGGTAACTTGTTCGTAGCTGATCTTGTCTCCTGCTGGGAGCCCCGTGTAACCCGCCCTGTCGACCGCTGAGATGTGCACGACACGTCAGAGCCGTCTGGCGTCATGAAGCCATAGCCCTCGGTCAGGTTGAGCCACTGCACAGTTCCCATCGCCACTTCAGTCGCTCCTCTGAGAAAGAGAATTATCCAACAGTCGATCTGATGGCGCGCCGGTTGGCGAAAGGCCGGCGCTGAATTGTGATCCACCGCAAGTGCTAACGCATTGTTGCCGCGTTGGCAGCAGGAGAGGCGACCGACGTCATTGCCTTGCATCTTGTCGTACCAGTTGTGTCCGGTTGAAGACGTCGATGTGGGAAACCCGACTACGGGAGCTAAATCATTCCGCGGGTGCCGCGGCAAACTTGGTCTTTCTCTCTTTCAGGCGGCGCCCACAGCATTTTCGCGTGCGGCACGCCGATTGCTGAGATGAAAGACGGCCGCAGCTAGAAAGGCGGTGCGCTGGTCACCAGTCAAGGAATTCACAATGAGACCTGCTCGATTGACACTGATCAATGTGGCGTTGAAGCTGTCCCTCACTGCACAAGCGCCATGCAGCCGAAGGGCGTCGAGGGCGCAAACATCACGCGGGCCGATCAATACGAGAGCGGCTATGACGAGCTCGCCTTTGTCGCGATATCTCAATTGGTTGGCGATGAGGCCGCCTCGTGCTGGCTGATGCCGCGGGAGCTCGATAATACGATTCGGCAATGTGGCGCGCAGTTGAAGAGCGGCGCCGACAGCGAGGCAGCGCAGGGCTTCATCAATTTTCCAGAAGGGCCGGCGGCTTACGCGATCGTCGAGCGCTAGGGTTCGGTGCTCGAGAGCCAGAGCTGGACTATATGGAAACGGTCTCGGCTGGGATCTGGCAGTCGGCTAAGTTGATGATCAGGTTGACAGCCTCATGACCGTGATCCTAGCGGAATCCGGACGCCGTTCGCCTGGCTTGGCGATCTTCGATTTTGCTGTGACCCTAGCCATGGCTCTGTCAACTACCGGAGCGCAACGATGGGGTACGGATGACGCACTGGCACAAACCAAGACCGCGCGTGATTGAAGGCGGTAAAGCCGCTCGCGCATCGCGTCCTGATGCTTTGCGGCCGCGGGCAACGCGGAATTTCTGGCCGCTTGCGGCGATGCTCCTCAGCGCGCTCCTCTGGGCCGGTATCTGCTGGGTCATCTATGCGTTCTCATAAGCGCGATGGCGTGCCAATGCAGCCAAGCCAGCGCCACATGGTGCGCCCTCTGGCTACACGCGTGAGTGGGCGGCTGAGGGCTCTCCGCGCGTGGCGGCCTCAACGATCTTAGAGGCAACGTGCGTGCCCGCGCCGGTTTGGTGCTGGGAAACGTTGTCGCAAAGTTCGTTCAGGACTGCGCGTCAGAGCGAGGCTCGTCTCGACATCGAACATAGCAGATGTCCCTATGCGGTAGTAGGAAAGACAGACAATTGGGGGTACCGAGATGTTCCAAAACTCGCTCGGCTCGGCAAATGAGTCCCGCGATGCAGCGTATGCAGGTTGACGAACGCGCTCTGCACACACCCGGGAGCTTGTCGCCCACGCTGTTCCAGCACCACAAAAAGAGATTATGATTTTGCATGCGTGGCAGTGTCACAATTCCCACAATGCGAGTGGAATGGCGTCGCTTTGTCGGCCATCGGAGAAGCGGGGTACATCCGATTTAGCCACCGTGAAATGCGATGTTCTATGCTGAAAGAGCACGAAGCCCGACGCACACTGCCGGGTATGAGGTGCGTCGGGCCGGTTGGGGCATGGCGCGGCAAAGGACCGTGTCCAGACCCCAGACAACTCTTGCAAAAGATGTGCCGCGCGAAAGTTGCCGATGATAGGCGTCGAGTCCGCCGGTGCTACGGCCGCACAGGTTTTCATTTGCGGGCGGACGCGCGTGCGTATGGGCCAACTGCTCGGCGGCATAGTTTAGTTTGCGCCTGCTAGTAAGATGGATCCAAGTCAGTAGTCGGACGACCTCCGGATTTCGACGTCGTGGAGACTTCATTTGCGCGCCGGTGGCGAGCGGCGGCCGAGATCCGAACGGATTGGCCGACCATCGAGCCAAGGAACAAACCTAGCCACTCCGAGCGAGCTAGCTGAGTACTTTGTCGAGAATCAGCGACGCATCAGAAACTGCGACTAGAACCTGCCTCGCCATCCTTTCTGAGCGTCTGCCACTCCTTTGCGCGTCGGGCTAGCTTCTCATATTCCTCGGCGATCTTAAGGAGCCTGTCTCTGAACTTGCCGTAGGCGAATGAGTCCGCTTTGGTCCGCGTTGCTTCCGCACGCCCTCGCCAGTGTTTGGGACCGTAGAATGGATTTTTCGGGTTCATGTCGATGAGCATGCAATTTGTAGATCAAAAAAATGCGACACCCGCTCTCCGTACGATTACGTAGGCCGCCGCCCGAAAGGACTCGCCACTCGGCCTTAACTATCTCGCCTTGTTCCGAGTATCCTGATGTTTTGGTCATTAAAGTTCGATGAGCCGAGCGCGCTGACCAAAGGCAACGCCGCTGCGCACGCTTTCGCGACGCGCTCGGAAAAAGGCCGGCTGGTCACGATCATGAAGCGATAGTTCGCGCCTTCATTCGCCGAAACGGGCGGCCACAAAGGCTTCACGACGGAAACCTCGGAAGCGCAGCAGGACCATAGACTAAAGCGTTGTTTCGTTGCGCATTGCGGGTCAACCGAATTAGGGCGATAGATCTCGCGTGGGGCTTAGCAGGGGTCGCCTACCCAGCCTTCCTTCATTTCCGTCACCAATGACGGCGCGTCGGTCCGTGCTGCGGCGACTCTCTTGAGAGCGAGGGTACATTGTCGATGCGTTACATCGGCCGCGGAGCTCTTGCGATCGACCATCTGAATAGACGTCCTGTGTGATTACGAATGAGTAGATGTCGGTTATGAGCGGCTTGAAGCTGCTGAGACATAGGCGGTTCTAGGGTTACGGGTGCGCCGTTCATGTTCAGCACTGCCGTCCCGACGATCGCGTTCGCGCCCGCGCGCTGAGCGCTGGAGCGCTTCGATAACCGCGCTGAAGGACCCTCCCCGGCGGGAGCACGATGAGTGCGCAGTCTCCTCAAATCCAGGGTTTGATCTGAGGCCGCGGCTCCAGCGGAACCGGTCGCGAGCATTTTTTGTATCGTAATTCTACAATGTAGATGAGGACGTTGACCTGACGGCGCAACTCATGGCAACAGCTCGCGGCTGGGCTCGAATAGATCAGATGACATCGCCCTCGGCTTGTCTATTCGTGCACGCCTGCCCCGGCTTCCATCTAGATGAGAATGAAGTGCGATTTTCAGCCAATGAAGGCTCCGCCTCTGGGTTGGCGCCAGATGGCTCTTGAGGTCTGCGAGTTTGGATATATTCACACAACCAAGCTCGAGGGGCTTGAATCGCACGTAGCGTTAGATTGTACGATCTCAAAGCAGGTGGCGACCGCCTCCGGCCGGCTAAAAAGCTTCCCGACAGGTAATGAGAATTGCGAATGTCTCACACTCTTAAGCTCACGCTGCAAGAGCCCGTCACGATCCTCGAGCACTCCCCCGAAGACAAAGCGGCCTGTGCACCGCAGGGGTACCGGTCCAGTTCCAGCCGGAACAGGATGAGCATTTCGAGATCAGAGCGGGATGTGCTTGAGTCACCGTTTTCGGACTGGAAAGGACACTCTGGGTGATGACCCCGGCGGTCGTGGGTGCCCAATGGTCGCTCTCGACGATGGGTGCAGCCTCAGGGACGCGCTGGACGTAACTGAATGGCGGAATTCCTTGCGTTCGGCGCATATTCTACCGCTATCGCGACCTCTTTCGTCTAGCCGGGGCGCAATGGTTGTCTCGTCCTGCGTTGGCGGCTCTTTAGCTCATCGGCCAGCTGGCGGCTTATGAGCTGTCTCCGCGTGCCCGACGGTTGCGGTATGTCATGACTAAGCGAGGTCTGAGGCGGTCCATGGCATAGCAAAACCGACCGCAGATTCAGGCCAACATCGGGAGCCCAAAATGCCAATTGCTCGTGCGTTTTGGCTGCAAGTGCAGCCAGCCTCCCTTGTGCCGTCGTTTCCGACACTGCCGATGTTGGATACTGCGGTGGCGAGACTGATGACAGAAGCACCACTGAGATAGGTGCGCAGATCCGCAAGAGTGCTTTCGCGGCCCTCAATGCTTTGAATGGTTCAGGCCTGTTTCCCAGGAGACAGGCCATATTGCGCCACGCGCAGGAAGAACAATACCGCAGGATGTACCAACTTGAAGAGGATATCGTGAATCAAATGCAGCGAACGCATCGGTCTTGGATCTTCAAAGCGCACCGCTATACAACAGCGCTTGTTGTTGCTGTTGCGACGACAGCAGCTCTATGCACCGAACGGGCGGGTGCGCGAGATCGGACGGTGACAGCGGAGGAGCGACAGGCTTGCACGCCGGACGTGTTTAACCTTTGTAGCAGCCTCATACCGAATGAGGACGCGATCACTGCTTGTCTCAGAGCCAAGTTCGCAAGCTTGAGTGAGCAATGTCGCTACGTGATATCAGTTCGAGACTCTCTCAAAGGAAAAGGAGGCTCGAAATGAGCCACCACCAATAGGCCGAGCCTTCGATCGGCCCGCGTTCGTGACTAGCCCCCAGCCTGATCTATAGGCCGGCAACGCCGGATCTCGCATGCGGACAGATGAACGGCCGCGGGCAATTGAGGGCGGCACCAACCGCTCGCTAATGCGGGTTCCCGACCTTTGGCACTTGTTTGGACGGATAGGCGCATGCGTGAACTACCCTTCGAGACCATTCTGATCGCCAATAGAGGCGAGATCGCCGTACGAATCATCAAGACGTTGCGCAAGCTCGGGCTTCGCTCCGCAATTGTCTACCACGATGCCGATGCGAGGACGCAGGCCATCGACATGGCCGACACGGCGATTGCCATCAGCGGTGACACGCCGATCGCGGCCTATCTCGATAGCGCGCAAATCATCGCTGCCGCCCGCAAGGCGGGCGCCGGCGCCCTCCATCCGGGTTATGGATTTCTCTCCGAGAATGCGGAGTTCGCCAGGGCCGTGATAAAGGCCGGCATTGCGTTCATCGGGCCAGCTCCCGAAAGCATAGAACTGATGGGCGACAAGATCCGGTCCCGCAACTTCGTTCAGCGAAACGGCTTTCCGGTCGCGCCTTCGGCGATCGAAGAAGATGATCGAGCGACGTTCGCTTTCAGGGCACGGGCCATTGGAGCCCCTTTGCTGGTGAAACCTTCGGCGGGCGGTGGCGGCAAGGGCATGCGCATCGTGCGCGATCTCGATACCCTGGAGGATGCGATTGCGCAGGCGCGCAGTGAGGGCCAGCGGTACTTCGGAGATGGGCGGCTTTACGTCGAACGATATGTCGAGAACCCGCGGCACCTCGAAGTGCAGGTGCTCGGCGACTCCTTCGGAAACGTGGTCCATCTCTTCGAGCGGGAGTGCTCTGTGCAGCGACGGTTCCAGAAGATCATTGAGGAGACGCCCGCGCCGGCACTCTCGCCGGGCTTGCGGAAACGGATCTGCGAAACTGCCACTGGGATCGCCCGTGCCGCCAACTATCGAAACGCAGGCACTGTCGAATTCATCTTCAGCGGAGGAGAGTTCTATTTCCTCGAGATGAATACGCGCCTGCAGGTTGAGCACCCTGTGACCGAGATGATCACCGGCATCGACCTTGTCGCTCAACAGATATATGTCGCCGCGGGCCGCGAACTTGGATTTTCGCAGTCCGATATCGTTTCGAAAGGACACGCGATCGAGGCTAGGTTGTATGCCGAAGCCCCGGAACGCGGATACCTTCCGACGACCGGCAAGGTACTAATTCTCCAGTACCCGGACGGCGACGGCGTACGGATTGACAGTGGCATCTTGCAGGGCCAGCAGATCACGACAGTGTTCGATCCCATGCTCGCAAAGATCATCGTGCATTCGCCCACGCGCATTGAGGCTGCGATGAAGGCCTATCGCGCGATGCGGGACCTGGTGCTTCTCGGCTGCGAGACAAACGCAAGCTTCCTCGCGCGGATCCTCGCGGACGAGGCATTTCTGAGCGGACAGGTCCATACGGGGTATTTGGAGGAAAATCCGCATATTGCGGCGGGCAACCCTGCGTCCGACTTGTCGGCCTTCCTGGCGACAGCCGCGCTCATGACCAGACCAGTCCGCGAATCGGCAGATGCCGTGCCCGCGCTTCACGCAGCGCTGGGCAGTTGGAGAAACTGACGTGAAACACTCTTTCGAAGTTGATGGCGTAGACTACCAGTTATGGCTTTCACCTTGCCAGCAGGGCTATCGTCTTCACTTGCGTGACAAAGTAATTGCCCCGGTCGCATTCTCCTATCAAGGCGACGGTTGCGGCGTCCTTACCATCGCTGGCGAAAGCGAACCGGTCAAGTTCGCCATCGACGGAGACGTGATTCACGTGCATATCCGCGGCAGGACGCGCATCTTGCACTACCGCGACCCGTTGAGAACGCTCGCTTGTGCAGATAATGAGGAAGATCACCTCGTGGCCCGCGCGCCAATGCCGGGCGTCGTCGTTAAGACCAGCGTTTCGCCTGGTCAACTCGTTTCCGCAGGCGCGGCGCTGATGACGATCGAGAGCATGAAGTTGGAAACCGTCATTCGCTCTCCACAGGACGGCGTGGTCGACCGAATTCACTTCAGCGAAGGCGAGAGTTTCGAGCGAGACGCTGTTCTGGTTATGCTCTCGAAGGAAGGGCGTTGAGATGCAGCGGATCGCTTCTGTGGCCGATGTCAAATCGCAAGAATTTCGCATCAACGAGGTCCACAACAGACGACTTGCGGCCGAATTGAAGGAGCGTCAGCGCGCCGCCCGCTTCAGCCGTCCCGAACGGGACCTTGAGCGCCTGCGGCGGCAGAACAAGCTGTTTGTTCGTAATCGCATCGAGGCTTTGCTCGATCCAGAAACTCCGTTCCTCGAGCTCTCGACGCTGGCCGCTAACAAGGCTTACGATGGCGAGGTGCCGGGCGCAGCGCAGGTCGTTGGCATCGGCATCGTAGCGGGTCGCGAGGTGATTGTTCACGCCGATGACGCCAGCGTGAAGGGCGGGGCATGGTATCCGCTCTCTGTCAAGAAGATCGTGCGGGCCTTGGACATGGCGATCGAGAACCGTCTTCCCGTGGTTCATTTGTGCGACTGTGCCGGCGGATTTCTACCTTTGCAGGCGGAGTTCTTCGCGGATCGCTACCACGCGGGTCGAATCTTCCGCAACCAATCCATTCTCTCGAAGATGGGAGTGCCGCAGGTCGCCGTCGCAATGGGTCATTGCACCGCGGGAGGGGCGTACGTCCCGGCGCTTAGCGACTACAACATCATCGTGCAGGGCACGGGAGCGATTTTTCTCGGCGGCCCCCCAGTCGTCAAAGCCGCCACTGGCGAGAACGTGTCTGTCGAAGAGCTTGGCGGCGCTCAGATGCACACCAGCGTGTCTGGGACGAGCGACTATTTCGCAAGCTCCGAGATGCACGCGATTGCCATTGCCCGCGACATCGTCGCGCGCTTCGATCGCCCTACGAAAGCCTCCATCGATCGAGCCCCTCCAGAGCCTCCCGCCTACGATGCATCCGAATTGTACGGCATCATTCCCAAGGATCCCCGAGTGCAGTTCGACATGCGGGAGATCATCGCCCGTCTGGTCGATGGCAGCCGATTCCATGAATACCAGCCGCGCTATGGCGAATCTTTGGTGTGCGGCTTCGCGCGGCTTCATGGATATCAAATCGGGGTTCTTGGAAACAATGGCGTGCTGTTCAGCGACAGTGCGTTGAAAGGCGCTCACTTCATCCAATTGTGCGACAAGAACCGAACGCCCCTGCTCTTCCTGCAGAATATTACCGGTTTCATGGTCGGCCGCGAATACGAACGGCGTGGCATCACCAAGGATGGCGCCAAGCTGATCATGGCCGTGTCTGGAGCGTCGGTGCCTAAATTTACGGTCGTTTGCAGCGGCTCCTACGGAGCGGGCACGTTCGCTATGGCGGGACGGGCTTTCGACCCGCGCTTTATGTTCACCTGGCCGCAGTCTCAGATTTCTGCGATGGGTGCCGAGCAAGCGGCAGGTGTGCTCACCCATGTCAAGGCAAGACAATTGGCCCACGTGGGCGGGCGCCTGTCGGAGCAGGAGTTGGCAGCCATTCGAGAGCCGATACTGGACGAGTATCGGGAACGATCGAGCGCCTACTATGCAACCTCCGAAATCTGGGACGACGGCATTCTTGATCCCGTCGACACCAGAAACGCGCTGGCAATCGTCCTGAGCGCCTCGCTCAATACTCCCATCGAGGCGCCAAATTACGGCGTCTTCAGAATGTAGCGATCTGATCAGGTCGCAAGGCGGTGGTCGTGCCCATCCTTCGATTTGGCTGGCTTTCATCTCGGCGGCCGGGTCTCCCTCCACACCCACGGAAAGGAAGGCAAGTGAAACGCATCACCTTCACCCGGCGCTGCTCGCGCACACGAGTGCGGCGCACGCCGGCCCCAGCTCGAAGCCAGCGCCGGCTTCCTTGCCGGCATCCGCTCGATCAACGTCACCATGCATCGCGTCCGCCCGCACAGATCAGGCGGCGCAAGGACTGATCACCGCGAGCAAGCTCGCGGCGATCACGGCAAGGCGAGCACGAAGGCGTTTCACCGAGACGACGCGAATCAGAGACAGAGCACAATCAGAAACAGAACAAAGCAATCCGCACATCCCTGATGATCGGCGCCGTAACAGCAGCCTCCTGCTCACCCCCGCGCCATCGGAATGTCGGCGTGCCCCCTGATAGGATCCTGCCCAGATTCCGGTCCGTCGAGTCGCACCGCAGCACAAAAACCGTCCCGTCGACGCGAGAGATTGAATGCCCTCCGTTGCCTCAGAAGCCGCCGCTTCATTCATGACAAAGTCCACCATCGCCTCGGATGAAGCAGCTCGAACGCTCGCTTTGGTCTTGAACGTCAATATCGATAGCGATACCGAGATGGTCGCGCGCTTCTGTGAGGATTTTCGAGATTGAGGCGCTGGCGTTGCTGGGTCTCATGAAGGATCGCTGTCTTGCCGCTGCCAAATGCTAGGCGAGGTATCGATGGCTACAATCAGCGACACGCAGCGCGCAGTTTGGGGCGCTCTCCACGCCATTATACACAATCGTGACGGTTGTTGTTGTCAGTTCAACTCAACCAGCCGGATCCGGTTTCAATGTGCCCCAGTGTCGACACTCCCGAAGCAGCCAGAGGGCATTGGCCTCAAACCCGCTCCGGCGGAGACCACTGAGCCGCTGATGGCTAAAAACGACGTTCTGACGCAACACGGGCGCACGGATTCAGAATCGGTCGTGTGTCAATGCGACGTCATCAGGCAAATGGTGATCTATGCGTTTCCGATGCCGATATGTCGTTGAAGCACGAACCCGATGGGCGGTCTCAAACACGCTCGGCGCTGGCCTCGCTAGCGTTATTCGCTTCTGGAATGTCCGAGACAGGGCCGGGGCACGTCGGCCACCGTTTTGCATTCCAATCCTTCCTCTTTGCGCCGTAAGGATCTTGAGCGCGTCTGTCTGGAAACGCCCGCAGTAAGCGTTCTCATGTCAGCCAGACTGCGCTGGGAAGCGGTTCCCACGATGGCGGCGGCTTGCATTTGGCTGCTTGTGTCCTCGTGCCTCAGGAACGCGAGGAAATACATACTGTTGGCGGCACAATGGAATAATGTTCAGCCAAACCACTGAAAGGGGTTGAACCTTACGCAGCGTCAGGTTGTAGGCTTGGAATTATGACCAGACCTACACCACGCAAGCAATGGGTACCGGCCGACGCGGCAGCCGGGTTGTCGTGCGCATGATTGCAAATTTGGCACGGACGCCTGTTCGAATCGGCCTCCCGCTGATGAAGCCGGAAGGCTGCGAGGTCGTGCCGCCTGTCGAGTTCGCATCGGACGACAGCAAAGAGCTGAAAGAGAGCCTTCAAGGCATGTTGTGCCGACAAGCGGCTGGCGGCCCTCGTCAGCAATCTGGAAAAGGAGATCGGCTCATCAACGAGGCCGCCTTCGCCTAGGCAACTGCCGCCAGTAGCAACAACTAAGCACCGTTCGAAAGCACGATGGACGCTCTCAAATCGATCATTGGCAAAGTCGCCAGTGGCGCCACGCTGACCCGCGAGGAAGCAGCATCCGCTTTCGACAGCATGATGTCGGGCGAAGCCACACCCTCGCAGATGGGCGGACTTCTCATGGCGCTGCGGGTGCGCGGCGAGACGGTGGAAGAGATTACCGGCGCGGCTTCCGCGATGCGGAGTAAGATGCTGCGAGTCAGTTCGCCGCGCGATCCCGTCGACATTGTCGGTACGGGCGGCGACGCTTCGGGCTCGGTCAACGTGTCGACCTGCGCCGCTTTCATCGTCGCTGGCGCTGGCGTACGGGTGGCCAAACATGGCAACCGCGCACTGTCCTCGCGCTCGGGCGCTGCCGACGTCTTGACGTCGCTCGGCGTGAGGATCGACATCACCCCTGAGGACGTCACTCGCTGCGTGCACGAGGCCGGCATCGGCTTCATGTTTGCGCCCGTCCATCATCCCGCCATGAAGCACGTTCGCCCGACCCGGGTTGAGCTTGCGACCCGCACCATCTTCAATCTGCTCGGACCGCTGTGCAATCCAGCCGGCGTCAAGCGACAGGTAGTCGGGGTGTTTTCGCGGCAGTGGGTAAAGCCTTTGGCGCAGGTGTTGAAGGATCTTGGCGCTGAGTCGGCGTGGGTGGTGCACGGCTCGGACGGACTCGATGAGATCACCCTGACCGGCCCGACCTTTGTTGCCGCGCTTGAGACCAGCGAGATCCGGACCTTCGAAGTGACCCCGGAACAGGCCAGTCTCCCCCGCTGCGGCAGCGAGGCGCTGAAGGGCGGCGATGCCGATGCCAATGCAGTCGCGCTGCAAAGCGTGCTCGACGGCACCCCAAGCCCGTATCGCGATGTCGCGCTTCTCAATGCGGCCGCGGCATTAATCGTGGCCGGCCGTGCCAAGACGTTGAAGGAAGGCGTCGCCCTTGGGCAGAAATCGCTTGATAGCGGCGCCGCAGCGGCGCGATTAAAACACCTGATCGCCGTCTCCAACGCTTGACAGCCGAGCTGGCCGATGTCCGATATTCTGACCAAGATCGAAGCCTATAAGCGCGAAGAGATCGCAGCCGCCAAGCGCGCGCTGCCGCTTTCAGACGTCGAGGCTTTCGCGCGGCGTGCGCCGCCTCCGCGCGGCTTCCTCAGCGCGATCCGGAATAAACATGCTGCAGCCGAGCATGCCCTGATCGCCGAGATCAAGAAGGCCTCGCTTTCAAAGGGACTCATTGGCACCGACTTCGATCCACATTCGCTCGCGAACGCCTTTGAGGCGAGCGGCGCCGCCTGCCTCTCCGTTCTGACGGACACGCCATCCTTCCAGGAGCATCTCGGTTTCATTGCGGCGGCGCGCGCGGCCACAACTCTGCCGGTGTTGCGCAAGGATTTCCTGTTCGACACCTATCAGGTGGCCGAGGCGCGTGCCCATGGCGCCGACTGCATCCTGATCATCATGGCCGCGCTGGACGACGCTGCGGCCCGCGGCATCGAGGCCGCCACGCTGGCGCACGGCATGGACGTGCTGATCGAGATCCATGACCGCGCGGAACTCGATCGCACCCTCACCCTTCGATCGTCAATGATCGGCATCAACAACCGCAAACTGCGCATCTTCGAGACGACACTGGCGAGCAGCGAAGCGCTGGCGCGCCTCGTTCCCAAAGATCGCCTGATCGTCCGCGAAAGAGGCGTCTTCGCACTTCGATCTCATGCGGCTTTCGCGGCTCGGCATTTCGCCCTTCCTGGTCGGCGAACGCCTGATGCGGCAGGCCGATGTGACGGCGGCGACCCGTG
Source organism: Bradyrhizobium cenepequi (assembly GCF_020329485.1). Lineage (GTDB taxonomy): Bacteria > Pseudomonadota > Alphaproteobacteria > Rhizobiales > Xanthobacteraceae > Bradyrhizobium > Bradyrhizobium cenepequi. The sequence goes on along the minus strand of NZ_JAGKJI010000008.1, from coordinate 125,512 downwards.
CGCTGCTCTCGCGCGAGGCGACGGTTGCGATCGGAGCGCAGTGATGGCGCGCAACGCCTCCCAGCGGAGCTCGCTTCGCTCCGAATGCTGCTCGCCGCAAGCGACATTGAGGTGTCGCCGCTGTTCGACAACGGCTAGATCAGCATTCAGAGGTCCGCGGAACTCAATCACGTCCGCACCGAGCCGGTGCTCTGTCTTGCATTTGACGACGGCCGAGAAGCGCGGCCGGCGATGGTGGGACGAAATGCACCGTTTGCACGGAATAGCCGTAGCTTAACCTAAGACAGTAAGAGCAAATCATGGAAAATGTTTCACAAATCGAGGCGAAGCTTCGTCAGATGAGGGCGGTGTATGCTCGGAGCAGCGCGCTTATCAGGCTGCCGCCTGCGTACCGTATCGACCTTGCCGAGCTGATCGAAGCCAATGCGGCGCCTGACAGATCGACCGCCGCTAAGATCGCGAGAGCCGGTGCAAAGCGACGCACCGAGATCGTCGAAAGGACAAGCGGCTTGGGGACTCACGCTTCGCGCTCTCGCGCCAAAGGCGACAAGCAATGATGTCCTGGCAGATGATCACGGTACTCGAATCGATCGCAAAGATCGAACGCATGTTTCGGAGGTTTCGGGAAATGATCGATACAGACGAATCGATCCCGCCCGAGCTGCGGGTTTCGTTGCACGCGACGCTGGACGAGCGTCTTCTCGTCGCGAAAGAGCGCCTTTTCAACAGCGTCGGAAAGCAAAACGGCGCGACGGCGATGCCAATCTCACACCGAGGAACAACTCGCAGCGACTAACGCCACGCGCAGACAGATCACCGACCGCCTGCCCTTCGGGCGTACGGGGCCCCTTCGCCATCGCTGTTGCTACGCCACGAGGACGCGGAACGGATGCGATCCGACGCGGAGGTACGCTGAACGTTGTCATCCAAGCGGAGCCACCGATTGTGTTCAGCTGCATCGCCAGATCCTGCTGTGGAGCAGTCAGATTATCGGTACGATCAAATACGAACTGCGCGGGCGCAAGTTCGGAAGTCGCGACCCACGCAATCCCCGCATAGCGCAAACGTTCGAAGTCAAGCGCCACTCCGGAGCTGGGCTGTGAGCTGGCAATCGTCTTCCCGGATGAGCGATATTCAGTCCATCGAGGCGATCGAGTTTCGCCAAGCCATGCGAAATCTGGCGAGCGGTGTCTCCATTGTAGCGACCGGAACGGCTGTCGGACGGCGCGGACTAACGGTCAGTTCTATTACCTCGATCTGCAATGAGCCGCCCTGCTTGCTGGTCGGTATTAATGCAAGTTCCGAAACTCACGACACGATACTCGCCAACGGCACTTTTGGCGTGACTCTTCTCGGCGGCAATCAGCAAGACCTCGCACTGCGTTTCGCCGGCCGGCATGGCGCAAACGGTGTCCACCGTTTCGATACAGCGCCATGGGATCAGGGCGTTCTTGACGTACCGATTCTGCAAAGCGCAATCTGCGTGCTCGAATGCGTCTTGCATCACCACCAAGTCGTCGGCACCCATGGGATCTTTATCGGCCGGATTGTCGCGACGCGATCAGCTCAAGGCAATCCACTCATTAACTTCCGTAGCGAGCTTCGAACGGTACCGTACGGCTGAGTGCAGGCTTTCACCGCAATGTCGCTGTTCCTAACGAAACTCTACGGCTAGGCTCATGTTGAAAAGTCACAATGAAGGGGCCGCGTCGTGATCATAGAATACTCGCCCGAGACGGGAGTGCAACTGGCGGAGCCCTTCGATTTTTGCAGGTTTGAGCTCGTCTTGAAGGGCCCACTTGCCGCTAAGCCTTCAGACTTGAAATGGATCACGCTTGTTGACCACGACAATGCGCTGGTGCCTATTGATTTAGTGCCTATCCTGCCTGGCTGCCCCAAGGACAACGAAACCTGGGAAGCGGCCTACGCCAAGATGGTCGCAAGCGCGCGCGAGCGCGGCTGGATTGACGCCAAAGCAAATGCGATTCGCGCACACATCGTAAGAAGGTTCTGATCGGAAAAATCCGAGGCAGCTCGCATCCAGCAAGTTCCTGCCCTGCATGCAAGTGACACCAGTAATTACTCTGTCTCGATAGCGACTCCTCTGGCAGCTCGGCTTCTTACCCAGAAGCGAACAGCATCATGGCAGCGAGAAGATCAGCCCTGAACGGGAAACTCAGCGCATCAGCTGCGCTGCTCACAAAGACGGCGCCTCAAGGCCTTGGCGCCGGCAACGCTAGCCCGGCTCGGGCCAGATCCTTTGAGGAAATGGCGGTGCTTTTTTCAGTTTTCGTATCGTCGCTGCTCCTGGAGGCCTCGGAGTTTGGACATATTCACACGACGGCCCCCAAAGGGACTTGAATCGCACGTGGCGTCAGATTGTACGATCTCAAAGTAGGTGGCGCCGGTTTCCGGCCGCGCCGCGCTCAATCCGAGGAACGTGGTTTTGTCGTGTGCGCACAGATCCCTGGGAGCTGGTATGGCGACAACATCGCACAAAGGTCGATCGGGCTGCAGAAGTTCCCAAGGAGCTTTGGCGGCAACTTTCGCTCGCCATGATCGGCGCGACATTGCGAGAGATTGCCCCGTATCTCGGAGCGGCAATGTGAAAAGACCTGACGGCTCCAAGACGGTCTTGCTAGTCAATCACACTGAAGGCCAATGCCGAGCCATTATCGGCTTCAAAGATGGGGATCCCAGAGCCGCCTATATGTGTGGCGAGCCTGTATTGAGCAGATCGCGCAGCAAAATCTCCTCATGGTGCGCTTATCACCATTGTCGGATGCACGGAGCCCCTGTCGAGCAAAACTGACGGACGTGAGCAAGAGCCTACACTTTGAGTCCTCGGATTACATTCCACCGTACCTGAGCCTCATGACATCGTCACAAGCTGCACCGTTTTGCAGATACCTGACCGGAGGCGCCTCATCTAAGACAACAACGCGGTCATCGACACCTTCCGAGGGACGTTGAGGAGCTCTCATTGGCCGCTTCGGGAGGGAAGTAGTGTGCAAGCCAGGGAAAGCGGAAGACTGATGGTTGATCTCTGCACGCTGATTGAGCGCAACGCGGCGTTCGCTCCCGACAAGCCCGCGATCCATTTCGAGGGCGAGACCTTAAGCTACGCCGTCTTCAATCGACGGATCGAGCAGGTCGCGCGCGCCCTAAAGAGCCAACTCAGTGTCGGGAGAGGCGATCGCGTCGCGATCCTTAGCCTTAACCGGCCTGACTACCTGGTGCTGCTGTATGCCTGCGCACGGCTCGGCGCAATGCTCGTGCCATTGAACTGGAGGCTTGCGGTCGCCGAGCAGCTCTTCATCCTGTCCGACGCCGCCGCCAAGGTGCTGGTGGTCGAACACGCCTTCGAGGCACTCCTGCCGGCGCTGGCGGAGCAACTGCCAGATATCTTCGTCGTCGGCTTCGATTTTGCGCCCCTCGGCGGAAGCACGTGGGATGGCCTGCTAGACCGAGGGCGCGGCGATGGTCGCAATCCGCACACGGACCTGTCCTGCCCGCTTCTGATCGTCTATACCTCGGGCACCACAGGACGGCCGAAAGGCGCTGTGCTCCGCCAAGAGGCCTTGCTGTGGAATGGGGTTATGAGTCAGCACATGCATGGACTCACCTCGGCTGACCATGTCTTGACAGTGTTGCCACTGTTCCACGTCGGCGGCCTCAATATCCAGACCACGCCGGCGCTGCATCAGGGCGCGACGGTCACGATCCACACTCGGTTTACGCCAGAGGCGACGGTTGCCGCGTTCGAGTGCGACCGGCCTACGCTAGCCGTGCTGGTGCCTGCCACGATTCAAGCCCTGACCGACCATCCTCAGTGGTCGACCACCGACCTAACCTCACTCAGAGCAATTTCCACCGGCTCAACCATGGTGCCGCAGCACCTGATCGAACGCTTTGTCGCACGCGGCGTACCGGTGCTGCAGGTGTATGGCTCCACGGAGACCTGCCCAATTGCTGTCTATACGAGACTCGGCGGCGATCTCACGCGTGGGGGTACGACTGGCCTGCCCGGCCTGTGCTGCGAAGCGGCAATCATCGATAATGCCGGCAACAAGCTGCCGCCAGGCACCCCGGGTGAGATCGCAGTGCGCGGACCTCATGTCTTCTGCGAGTATTGGGGCAATCAACAAGCAACGCGCGAGGCGCTGCATAACGGCTGGTATCACACTGGTGACATAGGCCGCCGCGACGCCGATGGATATTTTTGGGTCCATGATCGCAAAAAGAATCTGATCATTTCCGGCGGAGAAAACATCTATCCGGCGGAAGTCGAGCGTGTGCTTATGGAGCATCCCGATGTTGCAGAATGCGCAGTCGTCGGTCGGCCAGATCCGCGCTGGGATGAAGTGCCGGTCGCCTACGTGATCAGGCGGTCGGGGGCTGGGATTGACGCGGAAGCACTGACCGCGCATGTGCAGTCGCAGCTCGCCCACTTCAAAACGCCGCGCGAAATCATCTTCACGGCAGAATTGCCGCGAACCGCGCTGGGTAAAATCCAGCATTTTATGCTGAAAGAGCTCGATGCGCGATCAAGCCAGCAAGGAGGCAGCAATTGAGTATCGACGGTTTGGCGCTAAGCAATAACTCCCTTGCCATCCGCAGGCGATCTTGCGTCTCAAGCTCACGGAAGTCGTTTCGGTCAACTGTTCTACACGAATACGCTGGCGCACGTTCATCGTAGTGCGGGACTGCCTCCAAATATGCCAAATACCCCGGAGCTAGTTGATGCCGCGGATCCTAATTATGAATGCCGGTACCGCCCAAATGTCGGGCGCCGATCTGACGGCAATCCAACTTTTGCTTGCCGCCAAATCGGCTTGGCGCTCCGTATGGTTCGCACAAGCGGGCGACCTAATTGTCTCTCCGGTAGCGATCCCAACTGACCTGCTACACTACGTTGGCGCGACGCTTAAGTTTGACCCCTCGACCGTCTTGGTGCTCGCGCCAGAAAACGCGCACGAGACAATCCTTAGTGATTTCACTCTGCAGTCCAATACAGTTGTTGAACAACTCAGCCGCCACATCGGTCAGAAAACACATTGGAAACTATGTGCCTGCTACTCTACTGAAGGCGTTGCTCGCTTAGCCGCGATGCTCGGCATACCGCAGAACGGGGACGACTTCGCTCTGCAGCGAGGGCCTGATCTATTGAACCGCAAGAGCCACTTCCGTCAATTGGCAGCAAGTGTCGCACTTCCGCTGCCCAGCGGATGCGTGACAACAAGCTCAGACGAATTATTCAGAGCGGTCACTTCCCTGAGGTCTGAAACCGGCAGCGTGATTGTAAAGTTAGACAATGGAGCCGGCGGGGTTGGAAATGTCATATTAACCGGCAAGGAGAGCGCTCCACTACCTGGGGCAAGAGACACCCGGCGAGTCCTTTGGCCGTCGTTTGATCCTGACGCACTTTGGTATGAGATGACAACCCCGTCGTGCAAAACGGTGGTCGTCGAATCGTACCACTTGGCTCGTTCTCTGTTCTACCTTGAGTTTGAAATCGAGGAAAACGGTTCAATCGAATACGTCAACAGCGGGAACATACGTCTGCGTCCAAGCGAAGATCGATCCGAAAGAGCTCTCGTCTGGACCGGACTAGAGCTTCCAAGCGACCTGAGCAATGAGCAATGCGCGACCGCTTACGCGCACGCCTATCGATTTGTAGAGCTTGCGCGGACGTTGGGATACTGCGGAATGATCAACATAGACGCCATTTTCTCGATTGACGGGCGGCTGCTGTTTAATGAAGCGAACGGTCGGTGGGGCGGGGGCTCGGTGTTGCACAGCATTGCTGACCGGTTGCTAGGACCCGACTATTCCCGTTCCTACGTGATTTCCTCTGTGCGGAACGTTCGACTAAGCTCGCTCCGAATGGCGGTTGATTATTTGGTCGATGAGGGATTGCTATTCGATAGCACACACAAGGAAGGCGTCATTCCGCTTGCCGCCGATCAAGAGGCAGGTACGGTAGAGTGCCTCGTGATCGCGCGCGACAGGCTGGTGGGCCGGAATTTGGAGCATCGACTATTGACGATGCTCTGATTGGGATCACTGCGCCGTATTTCCAGCTCTTTAGGATGCTTCTTCGGTCCATTCGTTCGAACTTGAACATCCCTATTCCCAACCATGCGCTGAAATCTAGTACTTGCCGCCGGGACGTGAATGTCTGCTTGGTCTCTCTGCGGGTAGATCAAACCCCTATGAAGCCCAGGAGGCGCCCTGAGGAGATCGCAAAGCACTCTCTTCCAAGTTGACTGGCCGTTCGCAGCACTGTGGAATCTTCCATTCCAAACCCAAGTTGTTCGGCGCACCAATCTCGTCACGTTGGTACGCGTGCAAACGGTTTAGTCTTGGGGCCTCGACGCGCGGAGCAACAGAATGCCGGAGCGATGCATCGGCTCCGGCACTCAATTCCGCGGTGTTTGGCCCCCATTCCTCGGTTGATCAAAGTCGTTAGGTAGATCGGCTGGATGTACGATAGCTTCCCCGGAAATGAGCGTCAAAGTTTCGACCGTCACGGCGTAGTGGTTCGCGTTCCCTCTCATTGAGGTGAAGCCGATACTCCACCCAGCAACCAGAGGTTCGCTTGGCTTGAAGAATGCTCCAGTCGAGCTGATAATTTCCCAGAGAGCCTTTGATCCGGTCACACTATAGAGAATTCCGATGGCAGCGTTTCATAGCAAGGGGTCTATCGGTGCTGAGCGTCGACGGCATTTGACCTGACGATAACGAACGGCGATGAAGACGACAAAATATCTTCGTGCGTCGAGTACTGATTCATCTCGTTAGAGAGTGCCGGCCTGCATCAATAGACCTCATTCGGACGCCATCCCAATTCGTTCTATCTAGCTAGTGTCCCGAACCAGAAATTCGCGACATTACGATGCCTGGGCTTGAGTATTGTACCGCCCTGGCCACGAGATCCGGGTCGGTCGTGAGCTTGAACGTGTCCATCGGGTGAGGCTGCACCTGAAGGCCCGCCAGATGCGCTGCATCCTTGAGACCGACAGCCCGCCTTCCTTCGCCATGCGCGCGAGCTCTAATGGGTCGCATCATGTGGAAGGCTTTCCAGGGCGTTTACTGCTCCTGATCCAGGCCAACGATCCGCGGATTTTTGCGCTCGTGCGTGCTTCGGATCTCGCGATGAGTCTTTTTCTCCGAAGACTGCGTTGGCCGACGCTCAAGGCTGGCGACGTCATCACGATCAACGACCAATTGCGGCCGGGAAAAGGGCGACCGGAACGACCATTGAATTCAGGGGTGACTCGATGGAAAGCAGCGTGAAGAGCACTTCGATGAGCGGAGCGCTCTTGTCGACGCGGCCCGCAACGGGTCAATGTCGATTGGCATTGTCCGATGTACGACGGTGTTGGAGACGCGACATAGCTGGTTCGGGTGCCCCCGTTGTATTTAAAAGAGTTTTTTCTTTGGCACGGGTAATGCTTTGGGTTATGCGAATCGCGTTGGACCGACCATAGTCCCGCGGAAAAGCATAGGCTCTCTCGATCGGATTATCGGAGAGTATAGAGCAACCGAGAGATGAAATTCGTTCATCACCTCATTCCTTATACCAAACGAACTGCAATGGAGCTTTTGAAGGGCCATGCCGATCCAGCAGCTGACGAACTATGTCGGTGACAACGCCGGGGCAAAATACCAGTCACCCTATCGTGCTTTCTCCTGGGACCTTTGGGCTCGGGTGTTTACACGTATCCCGATGTCCTCATACCGATCGGCGGCTTGTCTTGTTGCTGCACTGCTCACGAGTTGCAGTCTCTCCACCGGCGGCGCGTTTGCCCAGACCGCGGTCACGTCGGCTCCGCCGACCAGCTTCACGCTCAGTAACGGCCTCCAGGTCGTGGTGATCCCCGACCACCGCACGCCCGTGGTCACGGAGATGATCTGGTACAAGGTCGGCTCGGCCGACGAGACGCCCGGCAAATCGGGGCTCGCCCATTTCCTTGAACATCTAATGTTCAAGGGCACCTACAAGCATGCACTCGGCGAATTTTCCCAGACCGTGTTTCGCGTCGGGGGCAACGAAAACGCTTTCACCTCAGTTGATTACACCAGCTACTTCCAGCGCGTCCCACGCGAGCAGTTGCCGACCATGATGGAGCTCGAGGCCGATCGCATGACCGGCCTCGTGCTCAAGGACGACAACGTGCTGCCCGAGCGCGATGTCGTGCTGGAGGAATATAACATGCGGGTTGCCAATAGCCCCGACGCGCGGCTGAACGAGCAGATCATGACCGCGCTCTATCTCAACCAGCCCTACGGCCGGCCGGTGATCGGCTGGCACCAGGAGATCGAGAAGCTCAACCGCGAGGATGCGCTGGCGTTCTACCGCCGCTTCTATGCGCCCAACAACGCGATCCTGGTGATCGCCGGCGACGTCGAGGCCGCTGACCTGCGTCCGCTCGTCGAACGCAATTTCGGCCCGATCCCGGCGCAACCCGCGATCCCTGCGCGGCGCATTCGCCCGCAGGAGCCGGAGCCGGCCGCCCCGCGCACCGTGACGCTGTCCGATCCGCGCGTCGAGCAGCCCAGCATGCGCCGCTACTATCTGGTGCCCTCGGCGACGACAGCCGCGGCCGGCGAGAGCGCGGCCCTCGACGTGCTGGCGCAGTTGATGGGCAGCGGCAGCAACTCCTATCTCTATCGCGCCCTCGTCGTCGATCGTCCGCTCGCGGTCTCCGCCGGCGCCAGCTATTCGAGCATTTCGCTCGATCCGACGCAGTTCTCGATCTCGGCCGCGCCGAAATCCGGCGTCAGCTTCGCTGAGGTCGAGCAGGTGATCGACGGCGTCATCGCCGACGTTGTGCAGAACCCGATCCGCGCCGAAGATCTGGAGCGGGCCAAGACCCAGCTGATCGCTGAAGCGATCTACGCCCAGGACAATCAGGCAGTGCTGGCGTATCGGTACGGCGGCGCGCTGACCACTGGTCTTTCCATCGAAGACATCGGAAGCCAGCCGGACCGCATCCGCGCCGTCACCGCCGAGCAGGTTCGCGCCGCCGCACAAAAATGGCTCGAGAAGAAGCGCTCGGTGACTGGCTATCTGATCAAGGACACCGCTACCGCCAAGCGCGAGGAGAAGCGTTCGTGACCCATCCCTTCCTTCGCGCGCGACATATCGCACTGTCGTTCCTCACCGGCGCTGCGCTGGCGCTCGCCGCGGTTACGCCGTCCGAGGCCGCCGCTAAGATCCAGTACCTCGTCTCGCCGGGCGGCATCGAGGCCTGGTTCGTCCAGGACGCGACGGTGCCGCTGATCGCCATGGAATATTCGTTTGCAGGTGGCTCGGCCCAGGATCCCAAGGACAAGCCGGGCGTCGCCAATCTGGTCGGCGATCTCCTCGACGAGGGCTCCGGCGAACTCGACTCCAAGACCTTCCACGAACGTCTGGACCGCCGTGCCATCAAGCTCAGCTTCAGTGCCAACCGCGACACCTTCCGCGGCAGCCTGCGCATGCTGCGCGACAACAAGGACGAGGCCTTCGACCTGTTGCGGATGGCGCTGACTTCACCGCATTTCAACACCGTTGATGTCGAGCGCATCCGCTCGCAGGTCATCTCGGGGCTGCGCCGCGAGACCACCAACCCGACCTCGCTGGCAAGCCGCAAATTCCTGGAGATCGCCTTTGGCGATCATCCCTACGGGCGGCAGACCAACGGCACGCTGGACAGCGTACCGACCATCACGATCGCTGACCTGAAGGATTACGTCGGCCGCATGCTTGCCAAGGATACGCTGAAGGTCGCGGTCGTCGGGGACGTTGATCCCGCCACCCTCGGCAAGCTGCTCGACCACACCTTCGGCAGCCTGCCCGCCAAGGCCAACCTCACGCCGGTCCCTGATATTGTAGCTGCCAAGCCGCCACAACGCGCCTTCGTGCCGCTCGACGTGCCGCAGACCGTGATTACCTTCGGCGGTCCGGGCTTCAAGCGCAGCGATCCGAACTTCATGGCGGCCTATGTCGTCAACCACATCCTGGGCGGCGGCGCGTTGTCCTCCCGGCTCTATCGCGAAGTGCGCGAGAAGCGGGGTCTCGCCTATTCGGTGTTCGAATCGCTGCGCTGGATGGAGCACTCCGCGCTGTTCATCGGCAATACCGGCACGCGCGCCGACCGCGCCGGCGACACTATCGATGCCATCGAGAAGGAGGTGCGCCGCATCGCCGAGGAGGGCCCGACGCAGAAGGAGCTCGACGAGGCCAAGTCGTACCTCAAGGGCTCGCAGATGCTGGCGCTCGACACCTCCTCCAAGCTCGCTCAGGCGCTGCTGCAATATCAGCAGGACAAGCTGCCGATCGACTATATCGAGAAGCGCAACGCGATCGTCGATGCGGTGACGCTGGATGATACGAAACAGGCGGCGAAGCGGCTGTGGGGCCAGGGCCTCCTCACCGTCATCGTCGGCCGCGCTCCGCAAGCCGCGGCGCAGCCTGCCGCCGCTCCGGCGCCGAAGTCGAACTGATAAGGCGCACCCTTGTGGCCGGGCTTGTCCCGGCCATCGACGTCATGACGCCGCGCTGTTGACGTGCGTGCTTGGTGGCTCCGGGCGCGCCCATTGCTGGTACCACCATGCTGCGGATATCCCGAGACGTTGCCGTCGACGAGTACGACATGGAGACCGGCTTTGTCCGCGCCTCAGGCGCGGGCGGACAAACAACAAGGCCGTGGAGCGATCGCTGTTGGCGAAGCTTCGCGACTGCCAGCCGCTTTGACAGCGGCTGGGAGCCAGCCCTTCAGTTCGAGCGCATGCTCGATACCCTTGCCGGATAAGCGGCGGCGTAATGTCGCGAATTTCCGGTTCAGAACACTAGGACCTCATGCGCCAACAGCCGGCTTTTCGATCATCCGGCGGTTCGCACCGCGGTATTTTGAACAAAAGTAGACCAGTGACCAACGCTCCCCGGCGTGCACCTGCCTTACCTCATGCTGGAACCTACATGTGGTGATAAGTACGGTTCCCTGCAGTGGGCGAAACACTTGGGGTTCACGCTCGGTTGGATATACGACGAACTCACCGCCCTCGAAATCTCTCGCGAGCTGAACAATCACAGAATACTCGAAGTCAGGGTCGCTCTTAGCATCCAAATGGATGCCAACAAAGGACCCAGGCGGCATGCGATGCATTTGGCATCGGCGAATGATGTACTCCGATGAAGATCCAAAGATCTTCCTGAGCGCAGAGACCCGCTCTGTCCTTTCAAGTAATTCGATGATCTGCGCTGAAGCTGTACCATTCACGTTGCTAGGATGACGGCCGGGGTGATCCAGCCGCACTCGTTTTACAAAAACATTGTGAGAATCGCCGGCATCTCCCTTCTGAACCTCCTCTTCGGGAATATCGGACTGCAGCTGATCGATCCTAGCCAACTCATCTTTGGTGAACAGCGTCTCGGGGGCAACCAGGACCGTACCTTTATCACTCAACTCTGAGCGGTACTTCGCGAGGGCATCTTCTGAAAGCAGGCCAAGTTTATCACTCATTGTGCGCCTTTCGGTTTCACTCGAAAATTCGAACTTAAGGGGTCTTCTAGTCCGCCTGCAGCGAGCGGATCTCCTGCTCCCAATTCTCGCCGTCGAAATCATCTATTTTTATGCTTTCGATCGTCGTTTTATCTAGGCATTGAACATTTACGCTGAATCCTGACGGATTCGATCGCGGCCGATAAAATGGCTTTACGCCGCAAACCCGACAAAACGTGTGCCGAGCGATGTTCTTATTGAACTGGTACGTAGTTAGGAATTCTTCGCCGCACTCAATCCTGAACTTGTCGTCGGGAACGAGCATGTGCAGAAATCCGGACATTTGGCAGATTGAGCAATTGCACTTCACTGCAGAGATCTCCTCTGGCGCTCGGACGTAAAACTTGACAGAACCACAGTGACAGCGGCCACGGTGTTCAACTTCCGGTCGACCATCTCCGTCAAGCGAAGCGGTTCGGATCAGATTGCGACACCACTCTAAGCTGAGACGATACGCACGATCAAATTCATCTAAGAAACGGCTATTGCAGTCGGCCGGGACCAATTCGCTAATAAGCCGGCTTGTCATCTCTCCGTGATATCTCTCCGCGGGATCCTCGCCGCCCACATGGACCCGGAAATACTCAAGATCGTCAGACCGAGCATCAAAGGTTTTGACCAACGTGATCCAAAGTGCCTGGATCATTTCCGCAGCATGTAGCTCAAACGCTACCATGGAGGCGCAACGCACTATCGGGTCTCTCGACGACAAGCCATGATATAGCGCACGCAGGTACTGGCCCGTTCTGGCGCTGTAGTTAGGCTGTATTGCTCGGCCAAGTAGTCGCGACGCATCCTTTCTAAAGAGCTTTGAGTGGAAGTTTTCTGTGTCCAGAATATTGGGTAGTGCAGCATTGCCGCCTTGGAGAACCCGACTATGACCTCCCGTCTCATCCCAGCAGATAAAATTTGCGACCACACTGGTCAGCTCAACGTCCCTCGGAAGGTCCCGATTACGATGTATTGCGTCGAATATGAGATCCTTTTGCGATCCCGCTTGCAGGTACGGGAACGCTTGTGACATCGCGAAGTATTCAGGTAGCAGGCTGGCAACCTGATCTTTAGACATCTCCGCAGCGAACGGATGGGGGCCGAACAGAGCCCGAGCTTGGTGAGCCAAGCACTCGTCAACTGGTATCTCCGCAGGCTGATGCAATTTAAAGGGAGAAGCAAGGGAAGACGTCATTTGAACCCCGGTTATGCAGAGAGAGAGTTTCTTGGGTTAAAAAACGATCGAGGACGCTATTTCTCCTTCAAAGACAACGATCGTTACCGTCGTCGTTTGACGCTGCGTGTTGTTGTGTTCAACCGTGTTCGGTTGAAGACATCCATGTCTGGAGCCAGACCCCAAGGCAGAAGGAATCCGCCGGCTCGGGGCGAAGCACATGGTCTTTCCCCTCATCAAGCAAGGCTCGTACCAAGGTCCTTGTCGGCACGCCTGGGGCTGCGCCAGTGAGCTGGTCCCGGTTGTCTGAACAGAATCTCCGCACCGATAAGTGGAGGGTCTGCCGGGGTTAGGCCGCCATGCGGATTGGCAGCGGGTTGAAGTAGGCTTGATCCGGTGTGCTGTCGTCAAGGCTCGCGTGTGGACGCCGGCCATTGTAAAAGTCGAGGTATCGGCCGATCGAGGCGCGGGCGTCGGACACGCTGTCGTAGGCACGCAGGTATACCTCCTCGTATTTGACGCTGCGCCACAGCTGCTCGACGAACACGTTGTCCCGCCAAGCTCCTTTGCCGTCCATGCTGATGGCGATGCCGTTGCTGGCGAGCGCGCCGGTGAACGCCGCGCCCGTGAACTGCGAACCCTGGTCGGTGTTGAACATGTCCGGCTTGCCGTGGCGAGCGAGGGCATCCTCCAGTGTCTCGACGCAGAATGCGGCTTCCATCGTAATCGAGACGCGCCACGACAGCACCCGGCGGCTGAACCAGTCGAGCACCACGGCCAGATAGACGAAGCCGCGCGCCATCGGGATGTAGGTGATGTCCATCGCCCAGACCTGGTTCGGGCGCGTGATCTCCATGCCGCGCAACAGATATCGATAGATCTTGTGGCCGGGCTCGGGCTTGGTGGTGCGTGGACGGCGGTACAGCGCCTCTATCCCCATCCGCCGCATCAGCGTTTTGACATGCCGGCGGCCGATCTTGCACCCCTCGGCAGCCAGCAGGCCTCGCAACATGCGCGAACCGGCAAAAGGAAACTCCAGATGCAGCCGGTCGAGCCGCCGCATGAGCGCAAGGTCGCCGGGCGACACCGGACGCGGCAGGTAATAGACGCTGCCGCGGCTGATCTTCAAAACTTCCACCTGCCTGGTGATCGGCAGATCGTGCTCACGGTCGATCATCGCTTTGCGCTCAGCAATCCCGCCTTGGTGAGCGCTCCTTCTAAAAAATCGTTCTCCAGCGTCAGCTCCCCGATCTTGGCATGCAGCGACTTCACGTCGACGGCCGGTAGCGTCGCGGCATTGCCGCCCCCTGGACCGAACACTTCGGCGGCGCCGCCCTCAAGCTGCGCCTTCCATGCGGTGATCTGGTTGGGGTGGACATCGAACTGCTCGGCCAATTGTGCCAGGGTCCGATCGCCCCTGACCGCGGCAAGCGCCACCTTCGCCTTGAAAGCCGGCGTGTGGTTCCGGCGTGCTCGTCTGCTCATCGTCTCTCCTGATTCGCGGGCCAATCTTGCCCACCGTCAGGCAGAAACTCCACTTATCGTCCTGTTCAGATTTGCGGAGCCGGCTCAGTCTCAGTCGCGGCAGGTTCGTCAGGCAAATAGCCGCTACAATTTAGCTTTCGTACGCTCGGCGCTTGAAGACGACCGTTGTCCAGCATCGCCCGATTCAGGAGTCGCAGTCATGGCTTACAATTATGTTGGGGCACTGCGGGCCAGGCCGAATGCCGCGAACAGGATCAAGAACGATAGGCGTGTGATCGAACCGAAGAACTGCACCGGATTCGGCGACGGAAGTGACCGCTACAGCTCGAAAAGCACACAAGTCGAGACTCCAGAGCTGTGAGGCGCTGTCATTCTTCTTTCTGTCCCAGCAGCTTTCCAGTCTTGCGACTTATGAAGTGCAACCGCAAACAAGCGGGGCAAACAATGCCCTGAAACTCCCGTTCCGTCGCGTCGGCATCATCATCGAGCCATTTCTGGACCATCATGTTGGTGATCGGGCAGGCGAAAGTGAAGGCGCGCATATCTTCCCTTCGGTGTTGAGTGCTGGTCAAGCGCAGAAAGCGAGACCCGATGTACCTAACCTCGCAACCGGAATAATGCAGGTGCCGGCCCGGGCACTCGCTCCAATCCACACTAATGAAGTCCTCAGGAAATTGCCTTGATCTCGCGCAAGCGAACCGTCTCATTAGGACTACAGCTCACAATCGAGGGATCAGTGAGTACCCCTGCGAGACGTTCCGTGCATTCACTCGATCGTGCCGCGACCATTGTGCACTTTGGAACGAATCCATGATCTCGGTGGAAGATGGTGCGACGGAAATCATTCGGCGCAAACAAACCCCACATCCATAAGCAAGTAAGTCGAGCAAAACGACTATCGCACCACAGATTTACCCGAAAGCCGGAGGATACTAAAGCCAGTCGACAAGATAGAAAGCCGTCGAGACGAAGCACGTGCCTCTCTTGCATCAAAATATCTCCGGTCTGCTCTCGATGCTGGAAGATCGGCATCTCCTGGGTGTCTCAGGCCGCCACAGCGACAAGTGGGCATCAAAGCTGAGCGCTTCCTACTCTGCTCTTGGGCGTTGCTCGTGATTGAGGGTACAATTACCTGCTCGCAAACAGCATTCATGATCTCCTGGGCACCCATAACGCTGTTTGGATCAATGGTAGTCTTCTTGTGGTTCTCTGAGCATCACGGAACGGCAAGAAAAGTAATGTCCAACCGACGTCCACGGTTGACAAAATGCAAGGGCGGATTTGATGCCGAACATCATCTCGTTGCAACAATGCCGGCCTACAGACAGCCTGAGCTATACAGGCCGTTCGTACAACAGGAGCGCAGGTCAGTTCGCTCCTACTCAGCTCTTTTTCATGTCCGGTGTTGCAGGCGCTTATCTGTTGCCTTCAAGCCGTTCACAAAAGACGGTTTACGATCAGCTCAAGCACATGGTTCCCGCGGTTGAAAATCGTGGGCAGATCCATCAGCGCTGCCACTATCACACTTATCTGCCCTCTCAAGTTCTCGTATCCTTGCTCCCGCAGGGACATGATGGAATCGATCTATCTCCGTTTTACGTTCGAAATGCCAACTCCTGCGGAGGCAAAAACGCGCGAACGAAAGATTGAATAGCTTGACCACCGATCTCGCCTTCACAAAAGTATCCGCTGCCCGAGGTCACGATGAAGCCGCCTCTTGTATTCGATTGGAACGGCACTCTGCTCGACGATGCCGGTGCCTTGCTGCAAACGACGAACGCCATTCTGAGCCGATTCGGCCGCGCTGCCATCGATATGCAAACTTTTCGGGACCAGTGCGACGTTCCACTTTCCGTCCTTTACCGCAATCTCGGGATGTCGGAACGCGACGTCGAAACGGTGGACAGCGATGGCAGCGCTATTTTCCACGACACCTACGAACCGCTGGCCAGCAAAGCCGATCTGCGCGAAGGCGCCCGCCGCATTTTGGAAACGGCACGTCAACAGGCCGCTTCAACCATCATTCTCAGCAACCATATAGTCGAACCTCTTCGTGCCCAATTGCGAAGACTTGGAATCGACGATTGCGTCAACGACGTTCTGGCCTTTGAAAGCCGCGCTATTCAATACAAAAGCATGAGCAAAGGCGAACGGCTTCGCCTTTATATGCAAGCGCACAGTCTGAACCCCGGGTCAACTTTCATCATCGGGGACATGCCGGTCGAAACGGATATCGCACGCAATCTTGGCTTGATCAGCATAGCCATCACAGGCGGATTTGTTTCCGATTCGCGTTTACAGGCGGCGCAGCCGGATTACCTCATTGATAACCATCATAAGCTGCTGCGCATTCTGCAAGAGCACGGCTTTTTTCGAAATGCATAGTGGCCGAGAGCATGACTGAAATCCGTTATCAACCGCAACGCCTACACTAGCGGGACAAAGGATCGGCCTGATCGGCGCAGGACGTATGGGAACCGGCATAGGGATCAGCCTTTTGCGTCATGGCGCCGAACTGCATATCAAAGCCAACAAAAACCGTGCGGGCGCGGAACGTTTAATCGGCATGGGTGCTTGTGAACACGCTTGCATTGCTGAATTGGCCAGGCATGTAAATGTCGTCGTTTTGTCCTTGCCTTCAAGCCGCAAGGTTGAGGCAGTCTGTCTTGGGCAACACGGATTGTTCGCGCATTTACCCCGACGGAGTCTGATACTTGACTGCACAACGTCTTATCCTGCTTCAACGCTCGTTTTGGCCGAACAGGCTCAAAAGCATGGCTTACCCTTCATAGATGCCCCCGTCACACGAAGCCCTGAACATGCGGAGCAAGGGCGTCTCAACGCCATTGTTGGGTCGGATGAGAACAATTTCCATGACGCTGCCGGGATTCTTGCTGTGTTTTGCGAGATCATCGTCCATGTCGGCGATATTGGGCAAGGCCATAGGCTCAAGCCGGTCTATAACAGCATGACGATGGGCATGGCGGCGGTAGCTGCCGAAACTTGCCAGTTTGCCAAGGGCCTCGGCATTGATCTTGCAACCTTACGCTCGTTGGTCAGTCGCGGCGCGACCAACAGCGGAATATTCCAAAACTTCGCAGCCTTTGTATCGGGCGAAAAACCGGATGTTTTAGCAATATCCATCACCAATGCGGCAAAGGATATTGATTGCGCCGTGCGGTTAGCAGGCGAAGCCGCGATAACCGTGCCGGTTCTGACTGCCGCCGCGCAAAAATTACATACCGCTGTTGCCGAAGGAAAAGGTGAACTCACCTTACCTCATCTCGCGCTCCCTGAGGATAACAGATAACAGTGGTAACGGCACCCGAAGTACCGGAAAAACTGGTGGGCTGCACACTTTGATGACCGTCGCGATTTCGATAGGCGGCGGTTGTTCGTGACGCCGAAGGTACCGCGTATTTTGTGTTTCGACTGTCGGTCGTTCTCCTTCCATACCGGTGTAGCGGCCTTGAAGATTGCGCTGGCGGCAGATGGGTGTTGTCGCCGAAGATCGGCCAAAATTCCGTTTAATCCGCGATTGGCTCCTGGCTGAACAACAAATCCTGAAAATCTGTGCAACGGTGCGGCAGTCGCCGAAAATCTGCCGAAAAGATCAGGCGCTTTCGGGTTGGTCGGTAGCGTCTATGATGGCAGATTCCCGGCCTAAAATTGCAGTTGGGCTGGCGTGAGGTTTTTCCGCAACCGGCCATTTCAGACAGGGAGAAAACTCACAGTGTCACAAACATTCATCCCGCGCGCACCAACGGTCAAATCGCGCATCGGCGCGATTTTGCGTGCGACTAGCGGCAACTTCCTCGAGCAGTTTGACTTTTTTCTATTCGGCTTTTACGCCAGCGCCATTGGGAAGGCGTTCTTCCCGTCCGAGAGCGAAACTGCTTCGCTGCTCAACACCTTCGGCGTGTTCTGGCTGGGCGCCTTGATGCGTCCGGTCGGCGCCATCGTGCTCGGAGCCTATATCGACGAAATCGGCCGTCGGCAAGGCCTGATCGTTACGCTCTCAATCATGGCGATAGGCACCGTGATCATCGCCTTCTGTCCCAGTTACGCGACAATCGGCATTGCTGCCCCCATCATCGTGCTGCTCGGAAGGTTGCTGCAGGGCTTTTCCGCCGGCGTCGAAGTCGGCGGCGTTTCGGTCTACCTGTCGGAGATCGCAACCCCGGGCAAGCGCGGATTCTACACCTCGTTCCAGTCATCCAGCCAGCAGGTCGCGATCTTTGTCGCGGCGATCGTCGGTTACGTGCTGAACGAATCGATGCCGGTCGAAACGGTAGCCGCCTGGGGCTGGCGCATCCCGTTCTTTCTCGGCTGCCTAATCATTCCGCTTATCTTCTTGCTGCGCCGGACGCTGGAGGAAACGCCGGAATTTCTGGCCATGAAGAAGCATCCCACGGCCCGCGAGGTCTTTGCCTCGGCACTCGCCAACTGGCGTATCGTCATCCTCGGCATGATGATTGCGACCCTGACCACAACGACCTTCTATTTCGTCACCGTTTACACGCCCACATTCGGGAAGAATGTGTTGAAGCTGTCCTCCCAGGACGCGCTCTTGGTGACGCTCTTGGTCGCGGTGACCAACTTCATCTGGAATCCAATTGGCGGCGCCGTCTCTGACCGAATCGGCCGCAAGCCGGTTCTGCTGGCCATGGCCGGCCTTGCGTTAGTGACCGCCTATCCGGCATTGCACTGGCTGGTAAGCGCCCCCACTTTCGGCAAGATGCTGGTGGTTGCTATGATGTTCTCGTTCTACTTCGGCATCTATAGCGGCACTATGCTGGCCGCTCTTGTCGAAATCGTGCCGAAGCATGTGCGCACAACCTGCTTCTCCCTGGCCTTCGCACTCGCGGCCGCCTTGTTTGGCACCTTTACGCCACTCGCCTCGACTTGGCTAATCGACCGGACCGATGACAAGGCTTCACCGGGCCTTTGGCTGATGTTCGCAGCCTTGCTCGGCATCATCGCGGCACTCACCGTCTATCCCGGGACCGCCAAGCCGTCGAGAGTTGCGAAGCCGTCGCGGCCTGAGCGGCCCAACAGCGTTTTAAGCGTGCAAGCCACACCGTACTAGCCAGCGGTCCCAACCGCTGACCGGGCGAAGCATCGAGCCTTGTCTTCGGTGCCCCTGCCAGCATTCGTTGCTGGCAGGGCGGGAGCAAGGCCGGACCGTTCCATTAATGGAAGGTGCGCCTCGACAACGAGATTCAATATCTGTGCTCGGTCCGGTTCTTACACATGATCAGTGGTGATTTCCGCCTCCACCAGAATGATCGCCAACGTGGTCACAGCCGCTGTGATTAGCGCTCCCGCTATAGTTGCTTAATCCAGCATCGAAATAAGGAAAACTCCATCGCTCTGCATCCATCGAGATGTAAAGTGCCCTAACCGCGCCGTATTCAGGATCAGAGAGCTTAAGAAGATAGAGCGTCTTTCTCAACTCGGCCAAATGTCTCAGCCTCGCCTTCTTATTGAAGAACGAATAAATGGCGAGGCCAACCGTAGCCAAGCCAACGATGCCGCGCACAGTGGTTGTGATGGCAGCTGAAATGGCAAACATATTCATCGCGGTTCGCTCTTCTTCGCATCCCGTTCAGGCGAGAACGACAAATGCGCATCAGGCGCTCCATGCTGCACGAGGTAACTGCCGCTTCGGCCACCTTGGGATGATCCACGGGACGGGCGTCGGCGCCATGTAGATCCTCTGCTCCGCCACAAGCATGCGTAGCGCTGCCGGCATTGTCAGGTCGATCGCGACGCAGCTTTCAGCAGGAGCGACTAATTGCAGTGACGGGCTCGCTCGTGAGGCCCCCCTTGATATAGGCAGGTCCGGCGTCGGCCAAATAACGGCTATAGAACAGATCGTCCTTGACGCGCACCGAATGCTCCAAGTTCGTATTTTGGCGTCTATGTTTTCTGCTTGAGTTACTGTTGATTCAGCGCCAGGCGCGCGGGAAGCGAAAGCCATCGCCGAAGAGTCCGGTCCATGACCACACATCGCCAAATGATTTTGCGTCCGACTTCTCCTCCTCCGCCTCTGGCCTGCCGCCGATGCGAGCGAAGTTCAGGATCGCCTTCGAGACGAGCTGCGGATAGGTGAGGAGAAAGTTGTCCGGCTGGGTATGCATCAGCGCCGGCATATCCTTCTTTTTCGGATCCTCGCAGGACTCACTCATCATCTTCTTGTACAGTGAAAAACTCTTCGACGTGCTACGACCGCCGCGCGACTTGACAGAGAAGATCGCTTCCGCGGCAATTCTCCCAGAGATCATCGCAACGTTCAGACGCCCGCGATAGCTGGTATTGTTGAGTTCGGCGGCATCCCCGACCACCACCCAGCCCTTGCCGTAGAGCTCGGGTATGGTGTTGTAGTCGCATTTCGGGATGAGGTGCGCGGAATATTCCTTGAGCTCTGAGCCCTTGATTAGCGGCACCACCGATGGATGACGCTTGAAGCGGTCGAGTAGCCCGTAAGGCGTTTCGCCCGTTCGCTGGAGATCGGAGACGAGGCAGCCGATACCGAGTGAGATGCACTCCCTGTTCGCATAGATGAAACCCATCCCGGTCATGCCGCGCGAGATGGTGCCGGCGGCCTCGATCACGACCCCTTCGTCGCGCTTGAGTTTGAAACGGGCTTCGATCGTCTCGCGCGGCAAAAGGTGCATTTCCTTGATCTCCAACGCAACCTGGTCGGGCGTCGGCCGCTCGCGCAAGCCCGCACACGTCCCGAGCAAGCCATTGACGCCCTCGGCGATCACCACTACATCGGCGTGGATTATGCCTTCCTGGCGGTCAGTACGCACACCAATGACGCGGCCACGGCGGTTCTGCGCCAGCTTCGTAACGGCAGTCTGGCACAAGACGGTGGCGCCGGCCTCCCTCACCTTCCGGGAGAACCATTTGTCGAATTGGGCGCGGATGACGATATACCGGTTCGGTCGCTCGTCGTTGCAGTCGTTGAAACGGTAGCGCAGCCCGATATGGGAGCGGCTATCCATTATCCAAAAGCGCTGCTCGACAAGGCGGCGCTCGAGCGGCGCGTCCTTGCGGAAATCGGGGATCAGCTGTTCCACGATGTCCGCATCGAGGATTGCACCCTGCACGTTCTTTGATCCGGAACATTCGCCGCGCTCGAGCTGCAGCACCTTCATGCCACGCTTGGCCATCGTCAGCGCCGCCGCGTTGCCGGCCATTCCCGCGCCAACCACGATGGCATCGAACCTCTCTTCGATCATGAGGCCTTTCCTTTGTTCAGTGGCGCATGTTCTCGAAACGTATCCTAGCTTGCGACGCGGTCGCGTGAATGCGGCGACCGGCGGAGGCGGCGAGATCACGGCTCAAGATCGTGGCTCCCAACAGCAGGATCTCCGGCTTGTGGGTGTTGACAAGATCGGTGAACGCCATGGTGTAGGACTCGTTGCGGTAATCTGCGAGCATGTTGTCGGCGACGAAATAGACAAGGTCGGCACCGTAGAAGAATTCGACCGTGGCGCTGCACGTCGCCTCGCCCTCCGGACCGATCACGACCGCCGCGAGATCAACCTTCAGCTTCTCGGCGAACTTGCGGCCCGCGTCCATCAGCCACAGGAGACCGGATGCACCTGCCACCGCTTTGCCGCCGCTCCAGTTCGATGAAGACCCTGACATGCTTGTCAGCGTTGAAATGCCCGGCAGCGCCTTCTTGGCGGCGCGCCCTTCCGCAGGCAACGCGGAGGCTCGTATCACGTCGCTCATCACCAAGGCTCTTCAGATCAGGCCTCGCGGGCTAGGGCCGCAAGGTCGGTTTCAAGCTTGGGCTGGTGCTTGAAGATGGCATCGATCAACGCTTGCGCCGGCTGTTCGGCGGCCTCCACCAGCACCGCCTTCTCGGCGCGCGCAGAGGGCGCAAAAACTCGCTTGACGACGGTCGGCGAGCCCTTGAGACCGCATTTGGAGATGTCCTCGACGCCGGCGTCCTGCGCGCTCCATTTCCCGATCGGCGCCCGGGCGGCACGCAATGCATCCGCCATGGCGCCGCGGCGAATCTGGTTGGTTGCCTCCAGCATGGTGACGAGACACGGCAGCCTGGTGCGGAGCACCTGGACGCCACCTTCGGAGCGCCGTTCCGTTTCAATTGTGCGTGCGGTGAGATCCAGGGCCCTGATCTTGGCGACGTAGGTAAGCTGCAGCACACCGAGCCGCTTCGCGACGCCGGGCCCAACCTGCGCGGTGTCGCCGTCGATGGTCTGCTTACCGGTGAAGATGAGGTCCGGCGGGCCATATTCCTTGCCGATTTTGCGAATGGCGGTCGCCAGCGCGTAAGTCGTTGCCAGCGTATCGGCGCCCGCGAAGCAGCGGTCGGTGAGCAGTACGGCGCGATCGGCGCCAAAGGTCAACGTTTTGCGCAATGAGTCCTCGGCTGACGGCGGCCCCATTGTAAGGACGGTGATCTCGCCGCCGAACTTATCGCGCAGCTCCAGCGCGGCCTCGAGCGCGAAGAGGTCGTATGGATTGATGATGGTCGGCACGCCCTGACGCATGATCGTGTTGGTCACGGGGTGCACGCGGATCTGCGCGGAGTCGGGAACCTGCTTGACGCAGACGACGTTGTGCATGTGCTTCTCCAGACGTTGCAACGGCTGGCGAAGAGAACAGCAAGTGTCGTACCATTGCGCGAATTTCAAAATCAGGCAGCAATACAATGGCTTTTGGGAAGCGTCATGCCATTGTGCCTGACGTTCGCCGACGACGGAATTGCGACATTCGTCGTGACTACGACAGCTCGATTCGCGGCGTGATTTGTCGTTGATCTGGATCAAAGAGGGCGGTCCAAAAACGGGATGCGCTTTGCTCGAGTCGATCCATACGCGATCCCGAGTCTCCGCAGCGGCCGCTACGCTCCCGAGGGAGCGTAGGTCCTGAGCCGATTTGCACTGGACGATGCTTCGCATCGTCAGGAGCAACGGCGCCGCCGCAATAAGCTTGTGGCGCCTGCGATCGCGAGGCACCCGGCGTTCCCTTCGCGCGCAGGCCCGCATCGCGCAGCGGTCGCTGGATATGACGCCGGGCGTGGGTCCAGAATTGAACGCGGTCGAACGGCAAGCGATGGCCTCCCTGACTGTATCCGGGCGTGAGCTGATGGTCGATAGCGACATCGCCAACGGAATCGCGATGACAGCGCCGCGTTCGCACCACCTTAGTGGGCATGCCGACCGCCCGTGGTCGGGCGGGCTGATTTCGATGATGGCAGACTCTGCGCCGACGCGGGGGTCGTGATCGGGTCTAAGGTCGCGCCAAACCACCAAGTCTTTATTTCTCCAGCTATTCGTCCCAACGCCGATGGTCACGGCCCCGACACGCCGCAAGTCCGACAGTCCTTTCAGAAATGCTTGATCTCGATGCCGTATTTCCTCAGGGCGTAGCCAATCTGGCGCGGTGTCAGTCCAAGCACGCGCGCCGCCTTCGCCTGCACCCAGCCGGACCGTTCCATGGCCGCGATGAGACGCTCGCGATCTGTCATCTTCGCACCACCTACGAGGGCTGCGCCGGCTGGCGCTAGCGGAGCCAGCTCGCCGCCGCAAGGCGGGACCGACGTACCGGCGTCAGCCGGCGACGTGGCCGGCTTGACGGGCATTGGTACGATCGGCCCCGACTGCAGCGCCATCTCGTCCGATCCGCTTTTCCACAGCATCGCGGAAAGGCACTGGCCGTGGCAGCAGGCAAAGTCGTCTCTCACGATCGACGGTCCCGGTGCCATGGTCGCGGTCCGCTGCACGCAATTCTCGAGCTCGCGGACATTTCCGGGAAAGCCGCAGTTCTTCAGTACATCAATCGCACTCGTATCGAAGGTGAGCGTACGGCCGTTCTCGCTGTTGAAATTTCTGAGAAACTCGGTCGCGAGGAGCGGAATATCACTGCGCCTTTCGCGCAACGGCGGCAGCAGCAATGGAACCACGCTGATGCGATAATAGAGGTCGGCGCGGAACTCGTTCCTTGCCACCGCCTCTTCCAGGTTCTTATTCGTGGCGGCAATCACGCGAACATCGACCTTAATGGTCTGGTTGCCGCCGACGCGCTCGAATTCCTGCTCCTGCAGGACGCGCAGTAGCTTTGCCTGGAACGAGGCCGAGATCTCGCCGATCTCGTCCAGAAATAGCGTCCCCTTGTCGGCGAGCTCGAAGCGGCCCTTGCGGGAGCTGAACGCGTTGGTAAAGGCACCCTTCTCATGACCGAACAATTCGGATTCCAGTACCGTCTCAGGGAGCGCCGCGCAATTGAGCTTTATGAAGGGTCGCTTGGCGCGCGCTGACCGCTCGTGAATGGCCTTGGCGACCAGCTCCTTTCCGGTACCAGACTCGCCGCGCAACAGCACCGTACTGTTTGATTTGGCCACCACCGCGACCTTCTCGAGCAGCCCGCGCAGCGCCGGGCTGTCGCCAATGATCCCCTCGACATGAACCTTCTTGCGCTCCCGCGCAGGCTGCTTGAGCTCGGACAATTGCTTTTGCAGCCGGTCCTTCTCCGCCATCAGTCGCTCGCGGTCACACGCGAACAAGCGATGCAGCTTCACCGTCTGCCCCATTAGGTTGGCAATCATGGTGAGCAGCTGTACGTCGTGATCGAGCCGGGCGCTCGACGCGTTGTCCAGGACGCGGTCGATCGTCAGCGTGCCCACGACATTCGCATCGATGCGAATGGGAACGCCGATGAACGACACTCGCATGTCGTCGGAGGCTCCGAGCACCTCCATCTCCGCAGCACTAAAGGCCGAATGCACTGCTACGTTTTCGGCGACGAGCGGCTTGTCCGATGCCACGATCTCGTCGATTGCCTTCTGCGGCAGGCGCATCCGGTAGCACTCGTCGCTGCCGTCGCTCCAGCCGGCGCCCACGGTAATGTCCGGCACGTTATCATCGTGGAACAGAGAGACGATACCGTGCCGCATCTGCACAAACGATTGCAGAAGATCGACAGCGTTGGTCAGCGTGACCTCGAGCCGGCAGGGGGCGGTGAGTACTTTCGATATTTCGAAGATGCCGATAATCGCGCTCTCGTGCGACGGCACATTGGGAACCGCGTCGTCCGTCTCGGAGTTTGAGTTAGGCCTTTCGCGTACGGAAGGGATATGCAGCATCACGATGTCTCCGTCGTTATGAGCATCCTCCCTATCATCCTGTTCGGATTTGCGGATATTGTGTTGCATGTCATCCTCGATCTCGCCCCAATTTCAGGGGGCGACCGCAAGACATAACTCCTTTTCATGGCACGACGATAAACTTGCGGCGCCGCGCGACAGTAAACTTTCAGTGCTTTGATTTGCTTGTTCTCTGCTCTTCCGTACTCGTCGCGCGGATTCATGCCGAGCCCGAGTTCCATTGATGTAGCATCAGCTGCGAATTTTCGACTGAGGTTTAGCGAATCAAAGGTGTTGGCCACCATTGATGGGCACCTCGGTGCCCGTGACATAACTTGCTGCATCCGAGCATAGGAAGAAGATGACCTTAGCGACTTCTTCGGGCGTGCCCACCCGGCGCAGCGGGATACTTGGTACAAGGCGCGCTTCCGTGTTCGGCGACAAAATGTCCGTCTTGATCTCACCGGGCGCGATCGCGTTCACGCGAATGCCGGCCTGTGCATAGTCGTGCGCCATTTCGCGCGTGAGACACGCGAGCGCAGCTTTCGACGTCGCATAGGCGCTGCCGGCAAACGGGTGCACCCGCGAGCCTGCGATTGAGGTCACGTTGACAATTGATCCCGACGCTGCTTTCAGCTCGTGAAACAGGCCTTGCGCGAGCAGGATCGGCGCCACCAGATTGAGGTGGAACACCCTCATCCAGGTTTCGACTGACGTCGTCAAGGACGTCAGTCGTGTGCCATTCGGCGTCTTCGGCGAAATGCCGGCATTGTTGATCAATGCGTGCAATGGCGCGCCCGCGAGGCGCTCCTTGACCTCGGCGATGACGCGCGGCAGCATCCGATGGTTGCTGAGGTCGACCTGGATATGGTTGTCGGCCCCTGACTCCCAACGGCACTGCCCGGCATCGAACGGTTGGCGCGCGCAAGAGATGATGCCCCAGCCCGCTTCCGAAAACAGCTTTCCAGTGGCGTGACCGATGCCGCGCGATGCCCCGGTCAGCACCACCGTCTTCCGTTCTCCCTTCTGGATGCGGGCTCTATCGGAGTGAAACGGACAGCTCACGTCGGCCGCCTTCGGTGGACCGGCAACCGCATCCTCGTTTCTCAGATCGAGAGTCAAAACGCGCCTCCATTCTCTTGCCTTCGCCCGCGAACGCGGTGCAGGATTTGGGCCAGTGCGATGCAGAGGAACGCTCGCGCGTTTTGCGGCCCAATGTCGTGTTCGCAACAGCTTGGCGGGTTCCAGTCGTCAAACGTGTTTGCTTTCGGACAGTAGCAAACGCTGGTGCACAAGCCGATGTTCGAGTCCCGCAAGACGTGCACGGCACTGCCCACTTGGCTCGGCTCTTGCTCCATGACCCTAGTGCGCGGCTGGTTTGTCGCAAATGTTATCAATGCGGTCGGCGAGGTCCGTCAGCTAAAATTGCGCGCATATCAGAACCGCTGGCGAATTCGTTTAGTTGGCTCTGACACCCTTCGATGCGGAGGAATGAGGTATTGCTGTTGAGCAATCCGCCCCTCCTGAGAACCAGGCTACCGGCCACGTCATTCCAATTCATCATTTCGTGATCGAACTGGGTCTCAGGATCGGCGGCAGCGAACCTTACCCTGCAGGCGTTTCTCGCGGCCTCCGCCATCTCAGTCTTCTTTGAGAGTGGCGATATTGTCGGCAGCCTCCTTCGAGCGACGCATTCAAGGCTGGGTTGAACACTCCCGGGAAATGATGGAGAGCTGGATCTGCAGCAGAGCCTCTCGAATTGGGGCGGCGAGCCCTTCCGCACGCGATATCGAGACAAGTTCGGGCCCGTCACCGTAAATAGTTCATCGCGGAGTTAGGCGCGTAGCCAGGCGACGGCGGCGCTCATGGTCGGCTAGCTCAGGTTCATGCTGGGTGCCGCGGCGGTAAGGTTACGTTCGATCATCAGAGCGTCGAGCGCGACGAGCAGATTTAGATCATCGAGGCCCCTGAACGCATGATCTGGACTTATCCAGAGTGTGGATGCATTCGATCAAAACGATCGATTTATCAATTCTAGGAATGACGGATAGCAAAAAGCCACCTGGATAAATGAATTCAGGCATACCAGGATGGCTATTGATCTTTGCCCCGGCTCTGAGAAGAATTCTCAGGTGCACGGGTGAGCATCAACCGAGGCGCAAGTCCATTGCGGCCCCCTTCTTCGGCGGCCACGCAAGCTGCTTCACGTCACCTGCTTATCTCCTTAGAACTGAACCAACCCTCGACTTCGCCTTTGCTTTGCGAGCAATCGGGAGCTGCCGATTGCAGGTGCCAAATGCTTTCCGCGATCCGGCCAAATGGAGCGATCTCCATTGCACTCAGATCATAGGGAAGATGCCGACGAAGTCCTTCTCATATGGCGATGCTACGCAAGCGGTCACAACCTATGTGGAACAGCAGGGTTGCGGTTATTCTTTCAACCGGATGAAGGGTTTCGGGCGGCCGCTCGCTTTGTCCAGGCATAAGGGGGTGGAATCACGAGCCGGGGGTGTTAACCATTTGCCTGTGGTCTGCTTTCTGCTCGGCCTTCCCCGGTCGGGGACGACGCTGCTGGCGCATTTGCTCCAGCAGCACCCAGATATACTGGCCCGCCTGAGCCCTGGTAAATGTTGGCACGTGAGGCATTTGGCAGTCGTATCCGCCTTGTTGCAACAGCTCTTCGAAGCACTTTCCGGCATGTACCATGTCGAATAGAACTTTTGGTGCTGGGGCGCTTGCCGTCCAGAGCTGCTGCTGTGGCACAGCGCCCGAGACTGCAACCATGAGCCAGCCACCGGATATTCCGCCTCAGGGGCCCAGCTGCTCCCCGCATTTAGAGACATGCACACGGCCATATTCATGAGTGCCTGTTATGCTTTCTCCAGCATTTGATCGCAGTCTTGATGCGCGCGAGCAGCGTGCGAAGGATGCAGCCGAAGGCGACGTTGCTCCCATAATCCCCGCAGTTCCTTCAAGAGAGCTTCACGTCTAGCCTGATCGAACGTAGTTGTATCCAGGAGATCCCCGAGCACGGCTTCGCCCTCGATCAGCATCAGTAGATCGAACACATCCTGCGAAATACGCACCCTGTCACGGCTGGAGTGCCCCGTACGGATTTCGTACACCGTCTCCTGGCGATCTGGCGCTGTGTAAACGCGGACTCGATGGAGGCGTGCATAAGGCGGCAATGAAACCGCGAGCGCAGTCCAATCCTCCAACGTCGCCGCCCGCTTCTTCACGAGGAACGGGCCGACCACAAGTCCATCCAGCTCTGTCGTCAGAAATGTGGTAATCGCATCTACAACCGAATCGACGATCGGCTCGGCGTCGTTGTTAAAGGACGTACTGAGCAGAGCTGGGATGCCCGTCCGTTTCTTGAACTCATGAATAACCTCCCAGTAGGCGGGATTTGTCTTGTGCGATACTGTTTGCAGCCGCGCAGTACCGTCGACGTGCGTTACGGCGCCGAGCACGCTTTGCTTGGCGTCGCGCACGCGAACTACGAAGTTCATAAAGGGAAATTCGCGCGTACTGTCCGGGAGGTCGAAAAATTCGCTCGCATCCTCCTCCAGCACTGAAGGCGCGAACGGTCGATAGCCTTCGCGCTTTTTGACCATCGCGTTGATCCGGTCCTTGTTTGCGGCAGGCCGAGGATCGGCAAGAATGCTGCGGTTGCCAAGCGCACGTGGCCCGAACTCCGAACGACCCTGCACCCAGCCGATCACGGCGCCATTAGCCATCCATTCCGCTGCCCTACCTGCCACGTCGTCACTGCGTTCGACGTCAAGGTGTCCGGCCCATGCATTCAGTTCCCGCCCCACGGCGCGCTTGCTCCCGAGATCAGGACCCCAATAGACCTCCTGCAGCCGCTCACGTGGCGCGGGTCGGCCCAACTCGTTAGACATCATTAGTGCTGCGCCCAATGCGCAACCAGCGTCATGCGCCGCGGGTTGCACGAAGATGTCTTCGAAAAGCCCAGAATACAGCAGCTTACCGTTCATGGTGCAGTTGTGGGCTACCCCTCCAGCCAGGCACAACCGCTTCATACCGGTCGCCTCGCGATGATGCCGGAGAACGTGAAACACGATCCGCTCCAAGGCCTCCTGCAATGAAGCACTCACATCTCGATGCTGTTGCGTGAATGGCATTCCCTTTCGCCGGACCTGTATGCTCCGCAGTAACGTCGGACCGATTCGGTCGAGGTAGACGCGGTAGCCACCATTGTCTAACAGTTCGTAGAACTGCTCGAAGACCTCGCGATGGGGAGCCGGATCCCCGTAGGGGGCAAGCCCTATAACCTTGTATTCATCGAACAAGCCGTAGCCGAGATACCGGATCGTCTCGAGATAAAATAGCCCTAGAGAATTATTCTCCGGGAAAGTCGCAAGTTGGGCAACCTCGGTTCCAGACCCCAGGGCTAAGAGGCCGGAGCGAAAATCACCACCGCCATCTATCGCGAGGATTAGACTTTGTTCGAAGCCCGACATCGCAAAGGCGCTCACGGCGTGCGCCTGATGGTGACTTACGAAAGACACACGCGACGGGTCGACCTCGGTACCAAGCTCCAGAGCTAGTAAGCTAAGCATCAACAGTTTGGCATCCAAAGGAATGGAGACGTCCGGCTGGGACCCGAACTGGCCTTCGAGCATAGCGTTGCAATGGGCCTTGGTCGCGTGGAACGCGATACGATCGACATCGCTGAGCTGGATCCCTGCGGCTGCAAGGCAGCATTGTATCGAACGGCTTGGGAATTTGTTGGAGTGCTTGATCCGATTGAGGCGCTCCTCTTCAACGGCCGCTATCACGCATCCGTCCCGGACGAGCACCGCAGCGCCCTCGTGCAGAAATGTGTTCGAAAGCTCACGTGCATTTTCACAGATTTTGTCTAGCCCGCCGCTCACTCCTAAACAGAACATCTCATTCTCCATTTATCGTGACACGAAGGCCCAATTGACCTGGCTCAAGACCATTTCACCTGATTAGGCTGCACGATGGCGTGCCTATGCGAACGCCAACCAGTCCTCACCAACCTCAAAAAATTTCCCGTAAGGTCCACCTGCGAAGTGGCGCCGCAACTCATGAAAGTTTTCCACCGTTTGGTTCAGCGGTCGCGTTTCTTGGCGCTGAAGAGTGCGCCGACCAGAAAGCTGAAGTGCGGGAACCCCGAGGAACTGCCAAATCGTTACCAAGCAAGCGGCAGGCTCGCAAAGAACGCTCTCGTACTCGATCGCAAGCAGGTTGGCCGGCGCGAAGGAGTGCACGATCCGAGCGTGAAAATCGTCCGCGCCTCTTGAAGTAGGCCTCACAAGCGGTGATTGACAGTTTGACACGCGGCGGCGGAGCCGTGTCGTTTTCCGAACTGACCTTCAACCATTGACCGCTTTGCCTTGCCTGCACCAGCGATCGAAGTGATTCCAAAGTGTTTCTGCGAGGCACGAGGATAACCTTGAGACGTTCCCAACGCGCCAGCTCGGCAATAAGTCCGGACGATCGTGAAACTGCGGTTCGTTGATCTTGCAGCCAACATGCGTCACCTCAGTCTTGTCGCTCCGTGTGGGATAGCGCAGGTAGGCAAGCGCGAGAAGCTCGCGATCGCCAAGTCGCAGGCGATCCTTATCTGGCCAATTGGTGTCACAAGAATTGAGCAGCTCACCATTGGTCAGCACGTTCGGATGCTCGTTCAACAATGCTTCCAGATAGTGCGTGCCGGTCCTCGGCATCGCAAGAATCACAAATGGCTCGGGTGATTGTGTCGCGCGCGTCATTGCATGTGCCTTAGGTCGTGATGGTTCGGGCTTGGATCAGCCAGGTGGAGTCGGTCGAATCATGCTGCCGGCGTTCCAAAGCGCTGACAGATCGACAAAATGCCATCGAGGAGCTCTCGTAACGGGGGTAACGAGCGTGCTCGCAACGCATGGCCTGACTGTTGACGAATGCCAACGCGCGTGCCCTTATGTCCCGGTGCGGGGTGGAACAGGATACATCTCGGCGGTACCAACTAATGTTTTTGCCGGCGTCCACGGGTGCTTCACAATTGCGCTGTGGGACCTCGGCTTCCGTGTTCTGCTCTCGCCAAGTCATAGTACCCAAGCCGAGCACGCTCACCTCTAGGCCGCTGCGGTTCAGTTCTCGACACTGCATCGTGTATCGCGATCGCTTCTGCGGAATGTAGCGTTAACGCATCAGTCGCCGACGAAACAGCGCGATCGAGAGGAAGAATGGCAACACCGCGTACATGCAAAGCGCACCGATATGCAGGCCGATGCCGCCGGTCGGGAGCCCAAGCATCGCTGGACGGATAAGGTCGACCGAATGTGCCAGCGGCAATAAGCCCGCCACGTGCTGAAATGCGCTGGGCAGCTGGTTCACCGGAAAGACTGCGCCGCACAGGAACACCATGGGTGTGATGACGAGCGTCTGGTAAAACACGAAATAGTCGTAGCTGGGTGCAAGAGCTATGACGACCATGGCTAGACTCGCGAAGACGAAGCCAGTGATTGCGATTACTGGTATCAAGTAGAGGATGGATGCCCACGCTGCGTAGCCCAGCGTCGCGGCTACAATTGCGATTGCCGTTCCGGCCAGAACGGCTTTGGTGGCTGCCCACGCCAATTCACCGAGAACGATGTCGCCAAGCGTGAGCTGTGTGCACAGGATTGCTTCCCAAGTGCGCTGAGCATGCATGCGAGCAAACGCCGCATACATCGTTTCGAAAGTCGCGGAGGTCATGGCGCTAGTCGCGACAACCCCACCAGCCAGGAACGCGATGTATGAAGTGCCGTCAACGCGCCCAACAATAATTCCAAGGCCAAGGCCGAGGCCAAACAGATTGGTCATGGGATCGGCGAGGTTCCCGAGAACCGATGCAAGCGCGACTTTCCTCCACGCCAGAAAGTTGCGACGCCATACCGCGACCCAGTTGTACGCGTTGGCGGGCATGGCCGCGGCGTAACCTTCACGCATCGTTCATCTCTCCATTTCGCGCCCGGTCAGCCGCAAAAAGACATCTTCGAGATTCGGAGGACGCTGCAGAAGGCGTAGACCTGCGCGCCCGCGCAGCTGCACGAGCGCCTGCTCTGGATCTGTCGCATAGCAAAACAGCGTCTCGCCGCTCACTTCTATATGCCGCGCATACGGCCTGATCAGAGCAGATAGCTCGTGTGGATCGCCGCCATAGATCTCGATCACCTGACAGCCGATCTGCTCATCGATCAACTCGCGAGGCTTGCCTTCTGCGATCTTGCGTCCTGCCTCAAGCACGCACAGCCGATCGCACAATCGCTCGGCCTCTTCCATGAAGTGGGTGGTCAAGAGAATCGTCTTGCCTCGCGCCAGCAGCAATCGCAGGCGTTCCCAGATTAAGTGGCGCCCGTGAGGATCGAGACCGGTGGTCGGCTCGTCCATTACCAGCAGATGTGGGTCGTTGATCAGCGCACGCGCCAGCGTCAGCCGCCGCTTCATGCCGCCGGATAGTTCGGCGACGCGAGCATCCGCCTTGCTCTCCAGGCGAGCGAACTCGAGCAATGCTGGCACAACTGCTTGGACCTCGCGCGCGCTCATGTTGAAGTAGCGCCCGAATACCAGCAGGTTCTCGCGGACGGTGAACTCGAGTTCAAGATTGTCGAACTGCGGCACCACGCCGATGCGCATGCGTGCCAGCCGAGCACGCGCCGGCACGGTCTCGCCGAGCACCGTCATCTTGCCGCTGTCTGGCGCCACCATGCCGAGAACCATACGCGCAATCGTACTTTTGCCCGCCCCGTTTGGTCCGAGAAGGCCAAAGCACTCTCCCGACGCGACAGAAAAGGACAGCCCGTCGACAACGATCTTGTCGCCAAACGACTTCCTTACGCCGGTGAGGTCGATTGCTACGGTGGACATAGGTTGATCTTAGCCTGAAAGAAGCCGTTCGGCCGGCGATCGCTCACTTACGACCGTTTTGGTCCACAGCAGGCCGTCGCACCATATGTGTTCAACGCGTCCCCACTGGCAGGCTGCTGCGGCATCCGGGAAGAATCCACGTCCATGGTGGTTGGCACTCGTATTGCAAAGCAGCGGAATGCCCGTGAGCTTTTCATATTCGACGAGGAGCTCGGCGATTTTGTGCTGAGATGTTCTGGGAATGGTCTGCAATCGCGCAGATCCGTCGAGATGTACAACGGCGGGGATTCTGTCCCGCCATTCTGCCCGTGTCTGGTGATCGAAAAGCATGTAAGGATCTGGCGTTCCGGGGCTGAACATTTCCGGCGCACGATCCTCCAGGCATATCGGCGCCACTGGCCGAAAGTGTTCGCGAAGTTTGATGTCGTTGAGATGATCCTTCATTCCCGCCGATGTCGCGGCTGCGAGAATGCTTCTGCCACCTAATGCCCGTGGTCCAAGCTCGGCGCGGCCGGCGAGGAAAACCACGGGCTTGTTGCTCGCGAGAATGGTAGCAAGTTCACGCATACTACATGGCGCAGCGTCCCATTCGGACGAGACATCGCTGCGTATCAGGGCCGGGCCACTGTAGACCGACCATTGCAGCGGCACGAAGCCCTTCTCCGCCGCCATTGCGGAGCAAGCGGCACCGATTGCCGAGCCGCTGTCATTCGGAAAGGGCGGCACCCAGACATCATCGAACAGGTCGGTAGCACGTAGTGCACTGTTCCATTTGATATTGAGACCGCAGCCACCGGCTATGCACAAATTGCGCGGCCCCGGAAAACACGAATGCCGCTGCAAAGCAATGGCCATTTCCCGGATAACGAGACGCTCGAGGAAAATATGAAACGATGCAAGTACGTCTTCGGGCAGCTTGGCCTTCAATCGGAGCGCGCTCGCGTCGAAGAAGTCGTGCATGGCCTCAAGTGAGGACTCCGCGTTGTTGATCTCCGCACGGTAACGGCGAGCATGCTCCGTGTCGGCCGTAAAGCGCTCCTCGTAGAGCTGCTGAAACACCGCAACGATGTCTTCATCAACAGACCCGAGCGCGATATAGGCCATCAGCTTGCCGGCAACACCTAGGTCCCAGCTGGTGCGGCTTGCCTGCCTATAAGGTCCGAAGTGATGGCCCGCGACAGCATAAGCATGGCCTATGATCGGAAACAGGCACTCGATGAAGCGCGCGCCGCGGGGGTCTACGTAGTAGAGACGTGGAAAGATGCAGCCGTCCCATACCAGGCAGAAGGCGGGTTGTCCGGCTTTGGCGAAAGGGCTCGTGCAGTATGCGCCGGCCACATGGCCTGTGATATGGGGGTAGCTTTTATAAGGAAAGACCCTGCCGTCGAGCATGAGGTTAAAGCCGTCGCGCGAAGTGAGAAGGCCGTCGGCATGGCGTTCAACGTACGGCGCCCCTTTCAGGGTCATAGGTGCCGCCCCACTGAGGACCTGGAATTGCGACTCGACCTCCCCGTCCCAGCCGTCGATGACGAACTGATCAACATCCTGCGGATCCAGACCATGCTCCGCCAAAGCGACAACAACTGCGTCAAGATTGTCGATGGTTTGATAGCGCGGATTGTTGCCCCGTTTCTCCTGCTCGACGCAAAAGACCAGCCGTCCGTCCTCCACAAGAGCGATCGCCCCGTCATGCGTCAGCTTGATGCCGCAGATGCGCATAGTGTCTCCATCTCAAGGTCGGCAATTGGGTTTCATCGAAACTCAACTCGGATTCCGAAAGTAGACGAGCAAGCAGTCTTCGTTGGCCGACTCACCCTGGCACTCTACGCGCTCGACCTCGCTCAACATTTCATTGAGCATGGCGATGACCGTCTCGGCACCAGCAGCGTGCCCCCAACGCCTGCAGGCGGCATCACGCGCCGATCCGAAAACCAGATGCCCACCTGGCGCCAGCATCCGCATCAGATTGCGGATGACCGCGCGCATCTCGGTTATGTCTTCGAGGTAATAGAGAATTTCCGCTACGACGATCAGATCGAACAGCTCTGGGGTCGAGAACTGTTGAATGTCGGACGCTATCCACGTGATGTGCGACCACCTCTTCGTCCGTTGGCACGCTCGACCAATCGCTCGTGGCATAACATCGACCACTGTGAGCCGTTGGCAGTGGGGTGCCAGCATTTCTGTGAATGCACCGGCTGCGCACCCGACTTCGAGAGCATTTGTAATGCCCCCTTGGGAAAGCGACAGCCGGAGCATTTGCGTGTGACGCTCCCGCTCGAACGGATTACCGTCGAGCCGCCACGGATCGTCGCTAGACAGTTCCTGCTCTAACAGTTGATATTTCTTATCCAAGCTCACTTGTGCACCTACGTATGTTCAAGGTCACTCGCCGCTACAAATACTGTTCGACGTCACGAACCTCGAAGAACCGCGCGAAAGATCCGTCCTACGAATTGACCCAGCAATGGCCGAACCTCCTGTAGCATTTGATCCAGCGATCGGGTTTGGGATGACGACTTTTTTTTCACCCTCGTTTGATACCTTGGCAGACTTGCGCGACAGCCAATCGCTATTGCTCAACGTACACAAGGCATAGGCTTTCACGGGGAGTAAGAGAAAGATGTTGATGAGTGTGTGCAGTGCAAAGCCGAGAAATCGAACTTCGCGAGCGCGAAACGCTGCGACGCCGCAGCGAACCACGGTCATTGACGCGATGATTAGTAGTGGCCACCACGGCACTGTGGCTGTGAGCGCGAGCTGCGCGAGCGCCGTTAGCGATGACAGGGCGAGAAGTAGCGGGCCGATATTCTGTCCGACTACATCCAGCGTGAGATAGTGATCAAGTCCGGGCAACAGGCGCAGCCCAAGCAACGTGTCCCGGAAAGTGCTCCGTGCCCAACGCAGTTGTTGACGCAGATACGGCCCTAGCCTATCCGGAACAACTGTTGCCGCGATGGCGTCGGGAACGTACTCCGTTCGAAATCCTGCTTTCAACATGAGGATCGTGAGATGACGATCCTCACCAAAGTCGCTCGGCTTTCCTCGAAAAAATTGCGTCTCGTACTGACCTAGCAGCGAAAGGAGCGAGGACCGGCGATACATGGCACATGGGCCGCAGCAACACATGACGGCACCGAAGCGCGCCTGTGCCGCGCGCTCTTCGTTGCAAGCCAACCAGTACTCCATGTCGATCAGCCGGGTTAACCAGGTGTCGTTTCGGTTGCTCGCCGTCAATTGACCCATTGCCGCTCCGATCTTTCGATCTTGCATCTTTCGTGCAAGTTTCGTGACCACATCGGCGGCGATTATCGTGTCCGAATCGACGTTGAGCACCAAATCTCCAGATGATTGGCGTATCGCGGCGATCTGTGCCTTCCGCTTTCCGACGTTTTTTTCTAACAGAATGAAGTTGAACCTCGGGTCCTGCGCGTAGGTGTCGTGAACAGGTGCCACAGCGCCGAGATTTCCGGAACCGTCATCAACCACATAGACCTGCAGTTTTCCGGCGTAGTCTTGGCTTGCAATGGACTTCAGACACGCCGAGAGCGTGCGCGGGTCCTCGTTGAAGCAGGGGACGATGACATCCACGCTCGGCAGAGCATCCGAGTCGACCACGTCGTCCGATACGGATGAAATGTTTGTCCGCAGCGCATAAAGCACCTGTGCGCTTCTATAGACGGTCAAGAGCAGCGCATAAGACGAGATAGCGACAGTGCTGGTCGTGGCTAGCAGGTTCATAGGTCTCGGTTTGCTCAGTGAGGTTGAGGAAGCGAGCGGATTGAAAGTCCGCGGCCGTGCAATGCTGGAATCAGGCGGGAAAGCGCCAAGACGGTCTGGTCGCGCAGACGAGCATGAGTGGCCCGTCCCAACTCGCTGGGAGGACATCCGTCGTGCAAGAGCACGATTGCACCGGGCCGGACAGAGGCCAGCACAGCGTCGACAATCGCGTCAACGCCGGGACGAGACCAGTCTCGCGGATCTACCGACCAGTGCAGGGCAACCAGTCCAGCCTTCGCTGCCGTAGTGAGCACCTCTTCGGTCCAGATGCCATAGGGTGCACGTATGTGCCGCAGCGCGGCCTGGGGGCAGGCCATTCTGACGACCCTGCTCGCCGTCAGTATTTCGTGTTGCACTTCGGCGAGTTCGCATCTGGACAAGTCCGGATGAGTCATCGTGTGGTTTGCGACCTCGTGCCCTTCTGCGATCATTCGTCGGATTAGTTTCGGCTGGTCCGCCGCGTACGCGCCGATGACGAAGAAGGTCGCAGGCACTCGGTGTTCCGTCAGCACATCCAGGACATCCGGCGTACAATGTGGATTAGGGCCGTCGTCAAACGTCAGATAGACGCCGCGACTTTCAGTGCGGTCAGCGTATTCGCTGCGCGCTTCGCAGAAGTGGTCGAGGTGTGTCACAGCTCTGGCCCGTTCCGATCAATTGTCGTACCGGTCGGCCAATCGCTGATCGACTGTCCAATCGGCAGAACCAGGACAAGAACGTCCTCGATGCGCGTGGGCGAGAAGTTCAGATGCACATCCGCAAGGGTGGACCGCACGCGAACCCCAGAGATAACGGTCGCCAGACCGGGGCGGGCCAGTAACCTTGTAATATGTTCCTTCAGCGCATGACGAACCGTACCGAAGCCGAATGGAACGCCAAGCTTCTGCAGTACCGGATACATCACGCGCATTGAGTGGGTGATTCCGAGTCCCTCAAGATCCGGGCGTACCCCGTACAATCCTAGTTCGGCCACTAGTAGATCGACCTCTCCGACCTTGATGAAGCGGCGTAGTGCGCCGATATGAGCCGCTACGCCGCGCGCATCGTAGCCGATTACACGAAGCTCAGGTCTCGCGCCGGCCCAACTTCGGTCGTTTTCGAATGGTTTTGCATTGAATTCCCCGGTGGGACCATAGGTCTTTCGGAAGAAGTCGGAGAGTTCGACATGCTCGGCGAGGCTTAGTTCATTCTCCCAGGCCACCCTCCACCGCACCCGAGAGCGCATGGTCAGACCTGTCGTAGAGCTGGATACGGCAATATTCATGATTGCCTCCCATGCACAGTCTGGCTTTTGACGGTGGACTTGATGCCCGCGAGCAGTTCGCTATCGATGAATGGCTTCACCAGGGAATAGGAAACGTCGGCTCGCAGCGCCCGCAGCCAGTGGTTGTCGCCGGGACGGCTCGTGAGCAGAATGGCGGGATTGGCCTTTCCGGATGCTGCCAGATGCTGGTATAGCTCGAGCCCGGTCACTCCGGGCAACTGCATATCCGCGATCAAGCAGGCCGTGCTGACAGGACGGTTGGATTTCAACAACTCATCTGCACACTGGACAGGCTCGGGCTTGTCGCTTGTCGAAAAGAGCACGCCTGTTCGCGCTTCACGGACCGATGCATTGTTATCCACGACGGAGATTACGTCGAGCGTATGTGGCATTCGCATCAGATCCACTGGGGATTTCTCCTGCATTTTCCGTACGATTCGACTGCTATCGACACGCGATAAATTTGGCCGGGTCGCAAAGACATTTGGCGCCTGCAATCGGCAGCTTCTTAAGGCGAAGTCGAGGGTTGGCTCAACTCTACGGAGGTAAGCGGCGAATATAGATACGGTTGGAAAAGCTATACGAACGTTTACCGGTAGTGAGCGCCGACGCGACCTGCGGCACGCTTGTCGCGTCAAGCCACTGCGATGCAGCTTGTACAACCCGTTGAAAACTCTGGCCGGAGTAGACATGCGCTTCGCTCGCCGCTCGGGGTGCAGCTGAGACTTTTTCGCGGACGCAGAGCAAAGACTGGTAACCATTCCTGATATGCCCGACTTTTATTTGTCCCGACCGACGGCTTTGCTATCCGCCATTCCGCAAAATTGGTAAAATCGATTGTTTTTATTGAACACATCCACAGGATGGATAACTCCACGCCATGCGCTTCAAAGGCCTTGATCTAAATCTTCTCGTCGCGCTCGATGCTCTGATGACCGAGCGTAGTCTCACCGCGGCGGCACGCAGCATCAACCTGAGCCAGCCGGCCATGAGTGCGGCCGTCGCCCGGCTACGCGCTTATTTCCGCGATGAACTATTTACGATGAGGGGCCGAGAGCTTGTCCCAACACCACGAGCGGAACGGCTCGCCGCACCGATTCGCGAGGCTCTGGTGCACATTCAGCTCTCCATTATTTCCCGCGACACGTTCAAACCAGCCAAATCGAATCGCCGCTTCAGGATCCTCCTTTCCGATTTCATGACACTGGTTTTTTTTCGAAAGATCGTGGACCGTGTCGCCCGGGAAGCTCCCGCCGTCAGCTTCGAATTTCTGCCATTTGTCGATGAGCCCGATGAGCTTCTCCGGCGCGGTGAAGTCGACTTTCTTGTCTTACCGGAATTGTTCATGTCGAGCGCGCATCCTAAAGCGACACTGTTCGAGGAGACACTCGTGTGCGTAGGCTGCCCCACGAACAAGCAGCTGTCACGGCAGCTTACGTTCGAGAAATACATGTCAATGGGACACGTTGCGGCCAGGTTCGGGCGGGCGCTGAGGCCCAACATTGAGGAATGGTTCTTGCTTGAGCACGGTCTTAAGAGACGCATCGAGGTCGTTGTGCAGGGCTTTACCATGATCCCGCCTATGCTATCGGGGACTGAGCGGATAGCGACGATGCCCTCAAGGCTGGCCCAGCATTTCGCAAAGACGATGCCGCTCCGGATCGTCGAAACTCCGCTCCCGCTTCCCGCATTCACCGAGGCCATCCAATGGCCTGCCCTTCAAAATACTGATCCGGCAAGCATTTGGATGCGGCAGATATTGCTGCAGGAGGCGTCCCGCATGGCTTCTCCGCGTGAGACTACCCGAAATCGCAGGCGCTGCTAGGTTTTGCCCCAGGCGTCTTACCACCTGCTCTCGGCGTCTCTCCAGATGCTTCAAGAGCACCTGGTCGCTCGGGCCGATCTCATTGTCCTGCAATGCGGCAGGTTCGCCATCTTCTGCATGCAGAAGAAATGCTGCAATTCGATCTCAGCCGCAGCGCGCGCGAATTGGCGTGCTTGAGTGCCGCTTGATCAACTAGCGATTTGATCTTTTCTTCTCGCGCCCGCGCCTGGCAGGACCGCCGCAAGATATTCTCGGAACTAGCCGGAGAGCGCAGCGGAATGGCTTTTTCGCAATTGCGGCGGGCTGCATTTGGCACCTGTGTTCGCGAGGCGGCCCAGATATTGCGAGAAGATGCATTTTGCGAATGAAATGATGTTCGGCCACACCGATGAAATTGCTTGAAGCGCACGCTGCGTCAGGTTGTAGGCTTGCAAACGACGACCAAAGCTACGACGCGGGGCGTCGATAGCGCATCTGCGGCGTTATTGGCGTAACGGTGCGCAACTGCGCCCTGCTCTCAACGGTTCACACTGATCTATGTGGTGCTACGCGCGATAACTGAGCGCACCAAAGGCCCGACTTCACAAGCGCGGGCGACTACCACGCCCAATCGCACGCTCCGTTGCGCAACCAATATGCTTGCGACCGAGTACGAGGGCCTTCTTCGCGATCACGCGGTAACCCAGAAGGAGCCTAACTCGCGCGGGGAGACTGGGACCATCATAGACGTAACCGTTGTTGCAAAACGCAAAGGCTTTCAACGGGGGTAAGACGACATGCGTTTCAAAGGCCTTGATCTAAATCTTCTTGTTGCGCTCGATGCTCTGATGACCGAGCGCAACCTCACCGCGGCGGCACGCAGTATCAAGCTGAGCCAGCCGGCGATGAGCGCTGCCGTCGCCCGGATACGCGCCTATTTCCGCGATGAACTATTTACGATGAGAGGCCGGGAACTTATCCCAACACCGCGTGCCCAAGGCCTCGCCGCCCCTATTCGCGAGGCTCTGCTGCACATCCAACTCTCGATTATTTCCCAGGACGTGTTCAATCCTGCCAAATCGGATCGCCGCTTCCGGATCCTCCTTTCCGATTTCATGACAATCGTATTCTTTCGAAAGGTCTTGGACCGTGTCGCACAGGAAGCCCCCGCCGTCAGTTTCGAATTGCTGCCACTCGCCGATGAGAGCGATGAGCTTCTCCTGCGCGGTGAAGTCGATTTTCTTATCTTGCCGGATTTGTTCATGTCGAGCGCGCACCCTAAGGCGACATTGATCGAGGAGAGACTTGTGTGTGTCGCATGCCGCACGAACAAGCAGGTCCCATCGCAGCTCACATTCGAGAGATACATGTCAATGGGGCACGTTGCGGTCAAGTTCGGGCGTAAGAGACAGCCCTCCATCGAGGACTGGTTCTTACTCGAGCATGGTCTCAAGAGGCGCATCGAGGTCGTCGTGCAGAACTTTAGCATGATCCCGCCTGTCCTATTGGACACTGGCCGCATAGCTACGATGCCCTTGAGGCTGGTTGAGCATTTCGAAAAGACGATGCCCCTGCAGATCGTCGCACTTGCGCGGTCCTTTCCCGCATTTACCGAGGCCATCCAATGGCCCGCTTTTCACAATAGGGATCCGGCAAGCATCTGGATGCGGGAGATATTATTGGAAGAGGCGTCCCGCATGGCGCCTCCGCCTGAGGCCACGCCAAGATCCAGGGGCCCCTAAATTCACTCAAAGCGTCTCATCGTCCACTTCGCATCAATCCGGTTACGCCAGATCCTTCGTGAGAACCGGCCCTCGCTCATCGTAAGCGCGGATTCTCAAAGAGTGCCACATGCCTTATGGTCGGACGCATATTCCAGCCGCCTCCCGCGCGTCAAATATTTGAGCTCCTCTCGGCTTGACGCCATTGCTCTCTCGAGCTCGATGGCGACAATTTGCGTAGCAGCCTGTTGCAAATGGCTATCGAACGTGCCACACGCGCAACGGTCTCAAGCTAGCAGTCGGGCCTGCTCGAACAGCAGAGACCCTTCGTCTCCTCGGAGTTCATGACTTCCAGGGCTGCGCCGGTCCCTCGGACCGATCTCCCTCCCCCGCAATGTCTTGACGACCTACAGGAGGCATGAACGCCATCTCCCGCCCAAGGAAGAATGCTTCATGATTACAGTGCCCGCGCTCACCGAAGTCCGCTTCGGCAAGACGGCAAAGATGTGCGATGCAAACCAGGGCCTTCCCTGATCGTGCCCAGCCGTTTGCTTTATGCGCTCGGCCGTCGTGCCCGGCGCCGCTCAGCGTACTGAAGGTCCCAACCGCCGTGCCGCGCGCCGATCTCCGCCCCCGACGTTTGGCGACCCTTCACTTGATGCCAGGCGCGGCATTGGTGCACACACCGCAAATTCGCTGCGTCTCACCGGAGGGCCCATCAAGCAACTGGAGTCTGCCCGGGCCGTGATCGACCAGCATCTCATCAATCTACTCGCGATCCTGATCGACTCCGGCGATCGCCTGCTGGCGCTTCACCTTCGCTGATCCGCAATGAGCATCTTGATTGCTGCAATTCCCATATCGAGTACCTCAAGCAGCGCATCGATCTGCAAAGTGACGGGACCGATCAGCGAAGGCAAGCGCGCGCGCCAGCCGACTCCATTGCTCACCGAACTTGCAAGCGCGCTGATATCGGCAGAACTCGACCTTCGCCAGCAGGGTGGCGAAGCACAGTGGGACTAGCGAATCGGCCCAGCTGCGCTCAGCGCACTGCCATCGATTAAATTGGGAGGGCATTGCCCGCGCGAGCGGGCTATTATTTCGTATACCATGCGCGAGCATGTCGGATAGCGTCGCCGCTGTCCGATCACGTACCCCCTCGCGCCATGCCTCATCTACCGTGTTCCGATCCGTTGTGACCCGAACGCAAAAGACCAGCTGCCGCTTTGCGATAGACGTTGAGGCACCTGGAGCCCAGCCGAGAAATGCTGATACTGTCGTTGTTGGATCAGCATCGGCTGCCGATCACCGCTCGTGACGGCTCCGCGCTTTCTTGCAGCCACGGCTCAGAATAGCGGCGCCCCGAATGTGAGTATCCGTCTTCTTCGTCCGGCCAATCCTG
The DNA here is from genome assembly GCF_020329485.1 of Bradyrhizobium cenepequi. GTDB lineage: Bacteria > Pseudomonadota > Alphaproteobacteria > Rhizobiales > Xanthobacteraceae > Bradyrhizobium > Bradyrhizobium cenepequi. The sequence continues at coordinate 82,330 of NZ_JAGKJI010000008.1, read as the reverse complement.
CTGCACCTAGGCACTGCGGGTGCTCGCAAATTGTTCAGAGAACAGTTGGCCGATATCGCCCGAGCAAAGCGCGACTGTGTTGCGCAACGGCATCACTTCAACGCATACCACATCTTCATCGCTGTACGCCACCGGGTCTGTCTTCTTTTGGCCAAACGTCTTAGCCACGTGCGGCCGCCCTAGCGCGATGATAATCACGGAGCCAAATGTTGCAGCAATACAGCGGTGTCTACGATCTGAAGACCTCACGGTCTTGGGAGCATTTTTAATGAAGCAGTCGCGGCTTACCGTCTTCTATGCGCACTCCTGAAAATCGAACGGCAATCGCCACGCTTGTTCTGAAACGTGCTGTCGCCGGTGAGGCCGAGTTGGCGTCCTGATGAATTTGATGGGCGCCATTGCCTCTGCCGCTTGATCAAGCGCGCTCTGAGGAGAGCACGCACCCTTGCTGGCGCCAGACGAGGACTCTAGCGGGCGCCTGAATCGAGGAAGGTTCATGTAGACCATTGAAATAGCTTGATTCTCACGCGACGTCAGGTTGTAGGCTTGAAAGATGGAGAACCATGACAAAAGCTACACCACGAAGGCGTCGATGGCGCATTGGCGAACTCGCAGAGGCTACCGGGGTGACGGTACGCACTCTGCATCACTACGAGCACACGGGCTTATTACGTGCGTCGGAGCGCACCGACGGCGGTCACCGGATGTACGACCGCGAAAGCATCAAACGAGTCGATCAAATTCGAGCGCTACGTGAGCTTGGCTTCTCGCTTCACGAGATCCGCAGAGCGATTGACGGCCAAACCTCGCTTACTGACCTATTGCGCAAGCATCTGGAGAGGATCGAACTTCAAGTCGCGCGCGCAACCTTGGTGCGAGACCGTTTGCGCAACATGACGACGGACCGTGAGACACATGTCAGTGTAGATGAGCTACCTGCCACGCTAAATGCAATGTCGCGTGTTGAGGAACGCGCTCAGGAGCTCCGATGCACATGCGTCATAGACGCAGATCGAGAGGAGCGGTGGCGGAAGGTCCGCGACGAGCTACGCGATTGCGTGGATCGGGGCGAGGATCCCTGCAGCGAACGGGCAAATGCTGTGGCGTTTCAAGCACGCACCCTAATCACTGAAGTCGCAGGATTTGATTCGACCGTTTCAACGATACTGAAGGTTTTTGCGCGATTGAGCGCGCCACGTAATATGGCTGGTTGGGATCCCAGCCTAGTGCAGTATCTCGACCTCGCGCTTGCCGCCTTGAAGGATGAACCACACTGAACCTGCCCGGCATAATGCGTGCACCACTGCCTTGTTCTCCATCTAGATGAGAATGATGAGTCCTTTAGCGCCAGGCAGCGCGCCGGTTGTGGTTCGCGTCAGATGGTTGCGGACCCGTGGTGCTCTTCTCGGAGTTTTGCATCGTCGCTCCTTCTTCGAGACGCGACTTTGGACACATTCATGAGACGAGTCTCCCGAATGGGCTTGAATCGTACGTAGCGTCAAATTGTAGGATCTGCGTAGGTGGCCGCAGTCCCTGGCAACACGATGCAGGGACAGCTCTGATTAGCGGGACGGGAGATTTGGATGGCCGCCGCCCTTGCTGGTCCTAGCAGAATTCGAACTCTCTCCTCCGACCAACTGCCTGCCTGCCTGACCGACTGCCATGTTGATAATTGCGACTGCCCTCGGCGGTTCAAAAGGGAGAACACTATGACGGATGCAAAATTGCAAAATGTGCTCTCTTCTCTTTCGCAGGCGGCGAGACAGTTAGATGCTCTGCCGTCCGGCCGGCCGGCGCCGGATGCTAGTTACGTCAAACTAAACACGAACGAGAACCCGTTTCCCTTGCCAACAATCGTATGGCAAAGCGCAATTGCGGCGCTTGAGCGGCAGTATCTGTATCCAGAAGATGACAACATTAGCCTGAGGGAAGCAGCTGCCAACGCCTACGGCGTCCCGACGGATCATGTGATTGCCGGCAATGGTTCATCTGAGCTTCTCGGGCTCATCTACAGAGCCTTTCTTGCCCCGGGCGACAGCGTGGCAATGTTGTCGCCAGGATTCTCATTCAACCGCAAACTTGCTGTGATGCAAGGCGCTCAACTTGTTGAAATCAGATGTAACGAGCCTCAGTCCTTGCCGATAGAGCAATTGCTCTTTGGGCCCGCAAAAGATGCCAAGTTCGTTCTATTAGCTAATCCGAACAATCCGACCGGAACGTTCATACCGGTCGCCGATATCGAACGACTCCTGGCCCAATCGGACGGCCTGATCGTCTTGGACGAGGCGTATGTCGACTTTGCGCCTGATAATGGCCTACGCCTCCTCAGCCGTTATCCGAATCTTCTGCTCTTAAGAACACTTTCGAAAAGCTATGCCGCCGCCGGCATTCGCATCGGCTTCGGCTTCGGCCATCCCGAGCTCATTGGGAGGCTTCGTAACATCCAGAACGTGTTCAACATGAATGTGGTCGGTCATGCGGTTGGCATCAGCATTCTTGCCCACCGCGCCGTCTACGAAGAGAACCATAGACACATTAGGCATGAAAGACAGCGAGTTGCGACCGCACTGTCGCAACTTGGATTTTCGGTAACGCCATCCCAGGCAAACTTTCTGTTAGCGCGTGTGCCTGCGGGGCACGATGGTAGATGGTGGCAGGCCGTTTTGGAACGGCAACGGATACTTGTTGCCTTCCTTCCCGATAAAGGTCTTGAAAGTTGCATCCGCGTTAGCATCGGGACAAAGGCGCAAATGGATGCGTTTCTGGCTGCCGTCAGTGATATTTCTGCCAGTTTAAAGATGGGAAGATCGCCAGTTGAGCAGCGTTAAGATCTGCTTTTGCGTTACGCAGGCGAACGTATCATGGGAGAGACAAGAGCGTTGCCGCCAATGGCGGAGATCTGCTGTGACTGAGCAACGAACAGTGGCAGGCGATCGACCCTCCTTACCAAGGGTGCTTAGGCGTTAAGGGGAACGGACAATCGTTTCGTGTTCAGGGTGACGAACAGCAGCAGAGGAGAACCCAATGTGTGGCCGCAATAGAAGACGTCGGCGTCTTTGACCGGCTCAGATGCCGGCAATAATCGGACTTCCTTCCTTCACACCTACAATTGGAGACAATCGAGTGAAAGACGTCATTCCTTCAAAACTCACTTTCGGCATCTTCGATCACCTGGACGAGGACGGCCGGGACGTCGCGCAGCAATACGCAGATCGCCTCGTGCTTGCAGAGGCCTACGATCGCCTCGGCTTCTATGCATATCATGTGGCAGAGCACCACTGTACGCCGCATGGGAGAGGTCCGTCGCCGAATTTGTTCTTGTCGAGCGTCGCGCAGCGCACACGGCAACTTCGTATTGGGCCATTGGTGATGCTGCTTAACCTCTATCATCCGCTGCGCGCGTTTGAAGAGATCTGTATGCTCGATCACTTGAGCGGTGGCAGGCTTGAGGTGGGTATCGGACGCGGCTCTCTTCCGGTTGAATTGGGCTACTTCGGCATCACCGCTGACGCGGCGCCAAACCGTTATGAAGAAGCCAGCGAAATCCTTATCGGTGCTATGAAAGGAGAAACGCTATCCTATCACGGACACCATTTTGAGCTAAATAGCGTACCATTGACGCTAAAGACTCTTCAGCGTCCAAGGCCGCCGACATGGATTGCCACCAATCGACCCGAGTCCGCGGCTTGGGCCGCTGCCAATGGCGCAAATCTCGCGTGCGTAGGCCCCTCCTCTGCTACCCGCAAAGTTATGGATGCATACCGCGCTCATCGAGAGCCTAACGGCGACGCTCACGATCAAACGTCATTTCTTGGATTGCTCCGCATGGTCGTGATTGCGCGTTCCGACACAGGTGCTCACTTGCTCGCGGCATCTGCTTACGAACAATGGCTCAAAAGCTTCAAGTTCCTTTACGAGCTCAATGCCATCCCGACACCACCAAGCCTGCCGCTGACCTTCGATGCGGCAATAGAGAGTGAATTGTGCGTCGTCGGCTCGCCCGCGTCTGTGCGACAAATCCTTCTTAATCAGCTGGAAGAGGCGGGTGCCAACTACCTTCTTTGTCAACTCGCATTTGGAAATCTGCCATTAGATGCTTCCCTATGCACCGCAACCGCAATCCAATCCGAACTCATGGGTGGACTTGGCAGACAATGATTCGTTCGTCGGAGTTTGGAGATCAAACGTTCTGACTGAGCTGCTACCCGCTTCCCGTACAGTCGGCGCGCACTGACAGTAAGCGGACGCGAGCGCGCAGCATGCGCTCACGATCAACGAATCGTCCATGGGTCGACGAGGTGCGCTGTTGCCGCGATCGGGCAGCGCACGCTTTTTTAGCCACCACACCTACGGAACACTGACTAATGACGAACGACCGTTTGGCCATAAGCTTGGCCCTTGCATTATTTCTGTTGGCGAGCTTTCCTGGAGCCGAAGCCCGCGCGGAGGAGCCTGCGTACGCACGACTGAAGGCCGGCGCGGTGATCAGTACCGGCGACGTGTTGTCAGGCGAGCTCTACGCGTTGCGCAAACGCGATGCCGGCAACCGCATGAATGTCACCTACCAGATCATCACCGCCCCGCGACGGCTGCCGGAGCCGAACGCGCTGTGCAATCTAGAGACCGGACCGGTGACGTTTCAGCTTCTCACAACCGGTGAGGAGCACGCCAGTCAGCTGAAGCCACTGGTCGGCAAGAGAATCTCGGTGAAGGTCGACGAAATCGCCTGCGCTGAGGATGCTGGGCAGATGAGCGAAGCGGTGGTCAAGAGATGGAGCCTGGTGAGACAGCGGTGATCTGTTAGAGCATCCACTGACCATGTTGCGGCGTATCGCGCCGCAACGAGTAGTCGCGGAACTCGTCTTCACCATCGCGGATACGACCAGCGTGGGGCACGGATCCGAATCTAGAAAACGCGCGAGGCACGGCATGGGCGCCCGGCCAGGCGCCCGCAAATGCGGTCCCGAACTTATTGCCCAAGTCGACACATCGGTCCCATAAATTGGCTTGACGACCTGCTTGTGACGTCCGCGCAACCTTGAGCTGCAATGCGCAGAATGCGCGATGAGCAAGCTACCACCGCGACCGCCCTCTTCATCCACAAAACTTCGGATTGCCATAGCAATGCCATTAACCGAGCTATCAGGAGCGTAGATGCAGTCTCATCATTCGCCAGAGGAGAACCGTAAGTGCGCGTTAGTCCGTATTTCGAGGAGATCAAGGCTCGCGCGCTGCAACTGCTAACTAGTTTTCGGCCCACCGCGACAACAATTCCTCGAATCAAAGGGGAAATCCGACAGGCCGTGCGCGGCGCACTCAGCCAAGCACGCGACGAGATGTACAAGCGGGAGTGTCCTGACATCATGGCGTCGCGAGCGGAACGCGTCGCTGCGTATCGGCGCACTCGCTTCAACGTCGGCAACTTCGCGCGAGCAGAGCGGGAAATTCGCACGCTTATTTGGACGTGGCTGCGCCACTGACGGTGGCGCCCTTATTTGCGCAGCGCTCGTTATCGGGAACTCTTACGTACATTGCAGCGTTTTGCACGGACGACATCAACTCGCGCGAGCCTCGCACCATTGCATCATTTGCATATTTGAGATGCGGCACCCATCTGTTGTATTTGCATCTCAACGACGGACTCTAAAACTAAATGGACGTAGATGACGATAGCGAGGTTTTTCGTCGACAGACTTTGCGGGCATCGTGAGAGACAACAAATCCAATCAGGATCGTCGCCTACCAGTTACTTCAGGCGCGAGCGGAACGGACGCTACCTGCTCGGCGAATTTGTCCGCGACCCGCCAAAGCGCGTGAAGGCGCCGAAGCGAGACGCCAACATCTCGCGATTCTCTCGATTATTGCAACGGGATCCGGCATTACGTCGAAGTGCGCCGCGATAGTGTTCGAGCGCTGAACAAACGTTTTCACGATCTCGTTCGGCTCGCCGAAGGACGCAGGAATGCCGATTTCAATCACTACTACTGACGACGAGGAGGACCATCACCGTGTCCGAGCGGCGAATAATTATAGCAGGCGACTCGATCGCGAGAATCGATCGTGTATTTCGAAACTTTCGGCAAATGATCGATACTGACAATTCGATTTCCCCTTGCGTTCGGGGTGCGCTGCACGCTTTGCTCGATGAGGATCTTGTTTTGGCGAGGGCGAGAGTTCTCGACCATACTACGAAGAAGGAGACGCAACGACGATGAGCATCCCAGCGGCGGTTTCAGGTGCTGAGGCCTTTGCCATTGCCGAGGAGCGGTTCGCGTACGCTCGGGCGGTAGTTGACGCTCATCCCGACTTGCCGCTGAAGGTTCGCGACCTCGCGCCGGAGTTCAGCATGCGGATCATCCCGCGATCGGGGCGTCATGACGCGCTCCCGGGCGCGCCCGCACTCGCCCAAGATCGAGGACATCGCGCGAAAGCTCGATATGGTGGTGGCGGAGGTCGCGTTGCTGCGCATGCAGCTCGCCGCGAACGGCATTATAGCGCCCCCACCTTCCGATGGGGACTACATCAATATTCAGCTGTTCGCGGAGATCAATCACTCGAGCCCCGAGGCGGTGCTCTCCCGCATTCGGCTGGGGAAGCCACATGCCGAGCAGCGCGGCGGTCGCTGGTGGGTGAAAAAGCACAATTTGCGCGGTTTAGCCGTGCATCAACCTGAGACGATATAGGCAAATCATGGAAAGGGTTTCACAAATCGAGGCGGAGCTTCGACAGATGGCAGCAGTGTATGCTCGCAAAAGGCGTGCGCTTGCCAAGTTGCAAGAGGCGTACTGTAGCAAACTGAACGAGTTGAACGAGGCCAAGGCGGCGCGCGACCGACACAGCGCCGCTGAGACCGGCGAAAGAGATGATCATCACCGACGCCGGCGCTGCGATCGACGCGAATCCTGATTTGCCACCGGAAGTCCGCGATGCGACGTACAGGCCGCTCGATGATCTGCGCCTCAACGTCAGCCGGCTTTTATCCGGCATGATTAAACGACCCATGCAGGTCTCAATGCCTGTGCAAAGGGTGGGCGCGATGACGGGCCGACTGCAAGAGCGTCATCGGCTGCATTCGACATGAAGCCCATTTCGACTAGAACACTCGGCGCATCGAAAGAACGCAGCACAGCAACGTTGGCTCGACGCTTCGGGTTGCGGAGCATCAAAACATGCTCTGAAAGAGTTCGGACGAGACCCCTTCGCAGTTGAATGTAAAAATGACGCGTCTCCCGCTCGGCAAAGCTTGCCAGAATATTCGCAATGTCAGGAGAATATTTCAGGTATTCCTCCATGGCGGTGGGATCGACACTATTCTCTAGCCGCGCCAGCTCATCACACTGTCGATCCGATGGTTCGAGAGATAAGGTGCAGACGCTTGCGCCTCAGATCGGCTTGATCGGGTAAGGCGTCCGCATGCAGCGAAACGAAGATACTCGTGGCAACGCCGCCTATATCAGCGAGCTGCGATTCAAACCGCTTCGCGCGGACGTTGGCATTGACGCGCACGCTTCCAGATCCGATACGCGATCGACGCTTGTGTTGTGTAACGTTGGTCATGTTTTGCAAGCCTACAACCTGACGCCACGTGCGATTCAAGGACTTCTTCTGAACTGAGTGTTGCGCAGCAGGTACAGCATTTTGCCACGTCGCTGTTAAGACGCGGGCGGCGTGGGGGACATCTAAAGGAACGCACTCGAATGAAAAACTTGTTGCTTCTGACGGCGAGCATGCTCGCACTTGGCGCAGTCGCGCCCGCATTCGGCGCTGATCTGGCTGAACAGCCGGTCTACACCAAGGCGCCGTCGCCACCACCGCCGGCAACAGTCGCGATCTACGATTGGACCGGTTTCTATATCGGTGCAAACGGTGGTTTAGGGTTGGGCCATAGCTCCTGGGATTTCGGAGGAGTCACGCCTGAGGGCTCCCACGATCCTAGCGGTGGCACTTTGGGCGGTCAGATCGGCTACCGCTGGCAATCCGGGCCGTTTGTGTTCGGTATCGAAGGCCAGGGCAATTGGGCTGACTTCAGCGGCTCCAATGTCAGCCTCGCCTTCCCAGCTGACCTCAACCGCACCAAGACCGATGCGTTCGGCTTGCTCACTGGTCAGATCGGCTACGCTTTCAACAACACATTGCTTTACGTCAAGGGCGGTGCCGCGGTGACGAGCAACACATATCAGGTCAACTCCGCCGGGGCGCTGCTGGCGAGCACAGACAGCCTGCGTTGGGGCGGCACGGTAGGCGTTGGCGTGGAAGTCGGTTTTGCACCCAACTGGTCGCTCGGCGTCGAGTACGACCACCTGTTTAGGCAAGAAGGCAACGTGAACTTCGCCTCTGCGACTGGTGCTGCAGGCACCGATCGTATCAACCAGGATTTCGATCTCCTGACTGCGCGGATCAACTACAAGTTTAGCGGCCCGCTGACTTTCAGATACTGATCTGTTCGCGCCTGAAGGGCAGATCGACAGCCCCGGCCTCGGCCGGGGCTCATTCTCGAGCCATACCTCTGCTCCGCAACGGTCACCTATGCACCGTGTTTTCCGGGAGTGCCGCCTCTCATTTCCGTCCCGCTCTGCCCGGCGAGCCCTCGTCGGCGTACCATGTTCGAGATGACCACTACCCAACGCGAGCGGCCAAAATGGGAATGGCGTCTCCTCTGGCCGACGGCGCCGGCACAATGGTGATGCACGCAGCGCAGCCGGCAGGAATGCCAGCCCCGTTTCAATTGTGCCTCCCTCGTTCAGCAAAGCCCCGGTTACTTGCGCATCTCGCGCTTGGAAGCTCGGATCAGGTTTCAGATTCACTCGCGCGGCCGTATCACCAATGGTCTAAAGCGCGATGACTTTTCTTCGAATCGTCATCCCGCTTCAGCTCTTTGTTTGAGCATGATCTTTTCGGAAAACCGGTATCCACTTTTCCGGATCATGCTGTAGTATTGCTCGGGCTCGGTGTCTGCCGGATTAAGCGAACCCCGCCGCAGTACAGAACGCGCCCGTGGGACCGATAGTTGAACTTCTCATTTCCCATCGGCGCTGCGGCTTCATGAGTTGTCGACGCCAGAAGCCCGCGCCGCATTTGCAAGGTATTTAACAACGCGCAATGCCGCTACAGTGCATGCTATCTGCCTAACGAGGGCGGCGGCGTCCCGTCGGTCCGCGTCGGCAGTATCGGATAATCGATCTTAGGCTGCTGCCCGGTCAGCGAATTTAGAAACGCCACGATATCGTTCTCTTCGTCGTCGCTAAATTTGGCGCCGAGTTGGACTTTGGCCATCACGCCAACCGCCTGCTTAAGGCTCCACGCCTTTCCCGAATGGAAGTATGGAGCTCGCAATGCGACGTTGCGCAATGGCGCGGCGCGGAAGACGTATTCGTCGCCGGGTGCCTTGGTGACCTCGAACCGGCCCTTGTCGGTGGCCGGAAGCAGGTTTGTGCCCGGCCTTTCGACCACACCAAACGGGAAGTAGTCCTGTCCACCGACGTTGATCCCGTTGTGACAAGAGGAGCATCCCTTTTCCAGGAATAGCTTCAATCCTGCCTTTTGCTGATCATTGAGAGCGGTCGTATCGCCTTCCAGGTACTGGTCGAAGGGAGCAGCGGGCGTAATGAGAGTGGCTTCAAAAGCCTCAATAGCCTTCGTGACGTTGTCGAAGGTGACCGGAGAGGCCTCGTTCGGGAATGCCTTCTTGAACATGAGGACATAGTCGCTCATCGAATTTAGCGTGTTGATCACGTGATCTGGGGTCGCGTTCATTTCGACACTCGCCTGCACGGGTCCCTTGGCTTGCGCCTTGAGGTCTGCCGCGCGTCCATCCCAGAACTGTGCCAGGTTGAACACCGCGTTGTAGACGGTTGGCGCCCGACGCGGTCCCCGCTGCCAGCCGTGACCGACCGACGTTGGACCGGCATCAACACCGCCCGTGCCAAGATTATGGCAGGTGTTGCAACTAATGATCTCGCTGGCGGACAGCCGCGGATCGAAAAACAGCATCTTGCCGAGTTCGACCTTCTCGTGAGTGATCGGGTTGTCCTTCACTGCCGGAATGACCGAGGGGATCGGTTTGAATATCTGTCTAGCGGCTCTCATCAAATCATCATCCGCGCCAGATACCGATGAGGCAAGCATCGTTACGGCAGCAACAAATGACTTGCGCACAAGACGAAGTTCCCGCATCTCTGACTTCTCCATGTAGGTCTCACGCACCACGTTGATGCTCCAGAATGTTGCTCGAGGGACACAAGGCCGCGACCGGCACCCGATCGCCGAGCTCCACGCCGCTACTCTTGCGGTACTTCAATCGAGGTCCTCACCACTGCCGGCGCCCGCTGTGGAGCCCTAAATCGTGCCCTTTGCTTGGCCATGTGGCACGGGTGGGGTCCGGTCCGGCTGGAATCGCTATAGCGCGACAATCTGGGTGGGACGCGCTTCCATCCTGATCGCCGCGCCGCAGGAATCGCCGCTAACGATCAGGATGCGGTGGTCCATTATGGCGGCTCGCTACAGTTCTGGGCGGTTGGTCGACTTGCAAATACGGAGCTTCGGTGACTCTGACGATGGTGCCGCTCTTGAAAAACGAACTCGGTTTCGCGTGCTAGTCGCCTGTTGCGGCCGGGGCGCCAGGTTTGGGTGGTGGTGGACTGCCCACGCTGCCTGATGAATGACCGGTCCGGGGCTCCACGTTTGAGTAGCGGTGCTTTCGGGTCCCGGCAGCTGAAGCAGCGGCCGGGTTTCCATGCTTAGGCGGCGGACGAGTGCCGACGCGTTCCGCAACAACCGAAATTGGTGCCAGTATGAGAGCTACGGCGATCAGCATGGAGAGCTTACTTTTTGACGTTAGTTTCTTCCAATGATGTCTCCTGACAACCTTCGGTCTGTAAAGTGCGACCTGTCTAGGCGAAGACATATTGCTCCGTCAACTATTCGCAAGGACGTGTTCTCCCGCAAGCCGGTTCTCTCTCAGGGCACTGGCCACCAAAGGAGGGTATCGCCCGTCTTGCGCGTCTGCCCTGCAGTCAATCCTGACTCAGTGTTGCTATCTCTTGTAGCAACCACCGTGCCAGTGGCGATCCGCACAAAACGTTCTGATCGGTTCTTCAATTGGAGCCCAGCGGATAGCATCTGTGTCTTAAACTCAGAAGCCGTGCGGTGTCGCGAGCCAGACAAGGCTCAGCCCTGGACTGGCCACGTACTACGACCTTTCGCTTCAGTCGCTTACCTGGTCGCTGGAACGGATACTGCTCGCGACGAAGCGGACTGATCGGGCGCGATTTGCGAAGCGCGACAATGCGATCGGTATCGAAGATTGAACGCTGTCCACCACCGTCGGCGTTCATTGTCGGCGGTGACGCTATCACCTGCGGGGCACTGCCTTTCATGGTCAAGATATCGAAACACATGACTTGGCGACGCCGGACGAGGATGGTGCGAAAGTGCCGACCGCGCGAGGATAGGCGTTTGACTGCCATTTACCGTCGTGTTCACGACAGCGACGGCTCGGTTAGGGACACAACCGAAGCGACGGTTCTCCTGCTGCGAACGCTCCTGCGCTAAAAACGTAATCCGATAATCTCGGGTCAGTTGCCACGGCCCGGATATTGCAATCTCGTCTGCGGAACAATGCACCGATTGTGACGGCCGGAGGGTCGAGAAGCCGGTGAAACGTGCTCGCGCTCGCGCAGCAGCGACAGTCTCACTATCGTCAAAGCGCCGGCAATTGCCATGACTCCAAGTGGTGCTGCACGAGGCGCAAGAGAGACTCCTCTTTTCACCAAGGAGAGGATGCTAGACTGCTCCGCCTTCAAAACGCGCAACACCGATGAGCATCCTGCCAACGCCCACGCCATAGCCGAGGAGCTAGTCGCCAGGGCTCGTATGCGCCATCCCCGCGGCACCTTCCAGAACTTGAGGACATTGCGAGACCTCAGATGTCGTGGTAGCCGACCTTACTTTGCTGCGAATGCGGCCCGCTCCGAACACGCTCCATTACCCGGCATAGGCGCTGGCAGGGCGATCGCCGCTTAGAACTCAAACAAGATTGAGGCGAATCGCCCTGACGATGGCCTGGGTACGGTTCGTCGTACCCAACTTTCGTATCGCGTTCTTAAGATGGAAATTGACTGTATTCTCGCTAACCCTCAGTATCATCCCGATTTCCCAGGACGATTTGCCTTCTGCTACCCACCGCAGGCAATCTTTTTCGCGCTCGGATATCGTAACTTTTCCGTTGCAGCTGATATCCGAGGGACGCGCGATCTCGGCAAATGCGACGTGGAAATGCCAAGCCAGTGCGTTGAGATGGCTCATACGATACTGAGGATCCGCATCGTCGAAGGGAGATGCAAAGGATACCACAGATACTCGGCCGAAGGGTCCAAATAGCGGTATGCTCATGCCATGCTTCAGACCTGCCTCTCTGGCTTCGTCGAGGACGACATGCTCGGCGGCTTGCAGCTGATATTGCTTGGCGAGTTCGTCCCACAGAAAGGGCCCCGGAAGCATTGGTGTCCGGCGAACCACTGGGTCAATGACATGGTAATTGCGGTCAAAATAGCGGTGGCACCAGTCTGCCGGGAAGTTCACGGTCACCGCGCGCGGTAGATACCCCTGGAGACGAGGCGGCTCCGCGAAGGTGAGTGCTCCATAAGCGACTTCACCGAAGCCCTCCTCGCTCGCACAGCTCACAAGAAGGTCGAACAGCGCTTTGATAGAGTTCGTTCGCTTCGCGCATTCGATGAAGCTAAAAAGATCCATGTGGCGCGTCAGGTGACCGGCCGAAAAGGCCGGCTTTGAGCCGTTCGATTGAGCGTGTGTTGAGGCTAGTTCCATTCCGCTTCACCTAAGCCTTTGGCTTCGCTCATCGTGCAGCCTGAACACTCGCGCGCTGCGGCACCCCCTTCCCGAATTGGTGGACCTTTCCCAGCGTGCGCCCAGAAGGAACGGGTGCGCCGAAACCCGCGCGGCACGCCGATCAAGCAGCGGAGGTGCAGCGGCCATCTAAACTCGAACAGCAGCCCATAACTGTCGCGCGAATAGCTTCATATTTGTCGGTGGATGGCTCGCGGAGGACGCCATGGATGCCCCATTTGATGCAGCTGTCGAGGCTGATCTCGACCTTGCACTTGTCCGTCGGCTCGCAGCAGCGCGGGGCGGGTTTTCACGAGAGAAGCAGCAGTTGCGGCGGCGGCGGTGTGCGCACGCACACTGATATGCGCATGACCAACATGGGCGAGGCAGCGGTTGTCGAGCAGATCCTGCTCGATGTACAGTGAGAAATCGACGCTCATGTTTCGGCCTCCGTACTTGGTATCCAGTGCGACGCGTCAGTTTCTTGTTCAGCTGTGATCTTTCCGAAACCAGGTGCCCGCTTTTCCGAATCGTGCGCGGGCGTACTAGGCCGGAGCGAATACGAAGGCGCTCCGGCCGAAGCATCTTCATGCCGCACTTGGCTACAGTTTCGGCGGCGGCATTACCGGCGCCAACCAAGATGGCGTCGCGTTTTACCTCGATCGTGATAACGTTCTCTAGCCCGCGATCCGGTTGCGCCAATGCAGCGGCAGACGCGCACAAAACGCGGGTGTCAGCGCTAAAATCAGCGCCGACGATCACTGCCGTACAGGACTCGGCGGCATCTGGAGTCCCATGGTGAGGACGGTGAGCTCGTCGCCGAACTCCTCGCTTAGCTCCGGTACTGCTCGCATCGCGAGCAGATCGTAGGAGCTGATAATGGTTCGCCTCCCCTTGACGCACGTAGTTGTTGCCCACGGGCCGCGCGCGGATTTGCGCGAAGTCGGAAGCCTGCTTGATGGAGACGATACCTTGCATGCGGTACTCCACAAGTTCCGAGAACCTGGGATGAGGACAGCAAGTCTCGTACCAGTTGCGGCGCTTCCCCAATCAGGCATGAACAGAAACGCTCGAGGAAATTGCGATCGATTGCGTCGCGTTAGGCGATCGCAGCAATTGCGACATTCGTTGGAAATGCAACACAGCCGTTTGCAGCGGCCACGACATTAAGTTGATATAGATCACGAAGAGCGCGGCCGAAAACGGGATGCGTGTCGCTCGCCTCATCTACGGCGAGAGCGGGCGCGTAAATCGAGGTGAGCAGCCCCCAGCGAAGCGGCCGTTGCAAGCACGACGGAGAGAGTTCATCCTTTACGTGTAGCTTGCTAGGTTTCCGACCCCTGTCGATCTTTTTGCGGGTTCCAGTCAAAGTGCGTTGTTCAGCCGCCTCTAGTTCGAGGGATGAGAATGACATCAATACCCAGCGGATTGTTTGGGGTCCCCTCCCTCTTCCCTGCCCCCAACTGCGCCGTGTAGGGCTGACCGTGGATGTAGAAATGTGTCGTCAGCTGGCAGGGCCTTGGGAGGGCGCCAATTCTGTTCAGTGCACCGAACAGGACGTCCGGGGCCGGTTGGGGACCGTGCTTCCAGCCCAAGTCGACGAGATGTCCAAAATCATTCGCTGGCAACCCGGCCCGTAGGTCGATTGCCGGATCTACAAATTGCCGTGGCTGGTCTAAGTGGCTCGAAGCGCCGGCCGAGTCGTCCTCGCCCCCCGATTGCCTTGAGCCACTGGGTGCGCCCAAATCCCGCGGAATGAACTCACTCGCGATCTTCTCTGGCCGGCTTTTCTTTAGCTCCGCCATGAAGTCTGAGGTCCATCGCTGGATGGGATAGTCTCGAAGTTTCTCCATCATCGCCGTCCAGCGTGAGCGGCGCTCGACGGGCGGCATCGAGAGCGCTCTCGAAAACGCGCGCACCATATTCACGACGTCGTTCGGATCAACGAGTAGCGCTCCGTCGAGCTCTTTGGCCGCGCCGGCAAATTTCGACAAGACCAGCACGCCTGGATCGTCCGGGTTTTGCGCAGCGACATATTCTTTCGCCACCAGATTCATGCCGTCACGCAACGGCGTAACCACGGCAATCTTCGCCGTCCGGTAGAGGACCGCGAGCTCAGCCTGGCTGAAGCCGTCCTCGTGATAACTGATCGGGGTCCATTTGTCCTTGCAATGGCGGCCGTTGACCTCCCGGACGAGACCGCGGATATGGTCCTGCAGATTGCGGTAGGTCTCGATGGCGCTGCGCGACGGATTGGCGATCTGCAATAACGAGAGGCTGCCTACGAAACGCGGCTCTTTGGTCCACAGGTGATCGAAGGCGCAAATGCGCTTGTCGAGGCCCTTGCTGTAATCGATCCGGTCGACGCCGATCGCAAGACTCTGGCTATCGAGCGTGCTCAGTAGCCGCGAGACCCTGGGGGCGAAGCTTGCTTTTGCATCTTTTGCGAACTTGTCCACATCGATCCCGATCGGAAACACCCGGCATCGCGTCCGGCTGTGGCCCCAGATAACAACACCATCCTCGATGGTCAGTCCCAGATCGGTACCGACATAGTCTAGAAAATGCTGCCGGCTCTCCCCGGTCTGGAAGCCGATCAGGTCGTAATCGAGCATCGCCTCGATCAGTTCGCGATGATGCGGCACCTTCCGCATCGCCGCAGGCTCCGGCCATGGCGTGTGCAGGAAGAAACCGATCGGCTGGCCGATGCCGACGTTCCGCAGCTCAGCGCCGAGCGCAAGGAAGTGATAATCATGCACCCAGAACGCGGCCGGCTCTTTGAACTTGCGCAGCTTGCGCGCCGTGACGGCATTGACCTCGCGATAGCTGGCATAATCTCGCTCCGAGACCTTGATCAGGTCGGGGCGCGAATGCAAGGCATGCCACAGTGCCGAATTGGCAAACCCCTCATAGTAACCGCGATATAGTTCGTCAGGCAGATCCAGACTCACAAGCTTGCCTCTGCCGAGCATCTCGGCAGATGGTTCGTTCTGATGGCCGTCGCCCTCTAGGCCCAAGAGCCCTACCCAAATAGCTCCGGATTGTTCCACCACGGGGAGCAGCGCCGCGGCAAGGCCGCCTGTTATTGGTTCATTAGCTTTGCCGCGCGCAACGCGATTCGAAACGACGACAAGGGTCACAAGTCATCCTTTCCCTCTATTGTCCGGTTACCTTGTTCATCGTATGGCTTGATCATTGTTCAACCAACGAAACCAGCAGGCGCACGTAGGAATTCAGCTTTTTCGCTGGAAACAAACAATTCGATCAAGGATGCTTTGCACGCACGCTGCGCGGGTGCGGGCCTGCGGCGAGATAGTGAGACTCTCACATGAGCTCATCGCGAACTCTACTTAGCAAGCTTGATCTATCGGCCGGTGAACCGCGACCTGACGCCCGACCGGGATCAACGATTTCATGCGCGCGCTTCGTCGACTGCTATCGACAAGACCAACGTGTCGGTTTGATACGGCGCCGCACAACCTCTTTGCGACCCGGCAAATAAATCTGGCCACGCCAAAGCCAGCGTACGAACAGCTCAGCATTTTCCCGAGCGAGCTTTCAAAAGGACAGCGGAGCACGGGTCTTGTGCCTGTAACCGGGCCGCGGAAGCCGTCGCGCAAGTAGGGTCGCGATTCTCGACGACATCGTCGCGAACCAAAATGTTGGAGTTCGGATCGGCCATGTACGATAACCCTGGCCGACTGACCGCCTCCCCAATTTGGTAGGTGAAAAGACGCGACCGCACAGGCGGGACGCACATCAGTTCGCAACTCTGTCACTCCGGAGACGTATGGTTAGGAAGCGAAACATTTGATCGCGTCGTCTGATGCCTGTTTTAATAAAGCCACGCACGCTGGGTCTGCTGAATAAATGCGAGCGCCGTCCTGCCGGGGCAAGCCTCGTCATTTCCGTTTTCGCGATGTTCGACCTCGCCAACCCAGACGCAGACCGTCTGGAAGGCGAGCAGGGACTTTGGTTGATGACCGCGAAGGAGCTTCCGCCTGGTAGCCCGCTCGACATCTGCATGCCCAAGCCGCAAGCCGAAGTGCTCATCGGCGGACATGCAGCGGCGCCTGAGGGACGACCGGTCCAGCGCATGATGTTAGGCTGGACGCTTGGACCGATGCAGAAGCAGCTTCTGGTGACGGGCGACCGTTATTGGCAGATGACCGCCTCCGGCTGGCGACCGACAGCTGCTCAACCATTCCGCCAAATGCCGCTAACGCGGCAACGCGCATTCGGCGGGCCCGGCTATGCCGCAAATCCTGCTGGCGCCGGCCACGACGCTCTTCGTCGCAGCATGGCGGGCGAGTTGGTAGCGCTGCCCAACGTGGAAAGCCCCGAGCACGCGATCCAGTTCATCGAAACCACGGCCCCGCCGGCGGCCTTCGGACCAATGGCGCTCGATGACAAGGAGCGGCTGCAATACGCCGGCACCTACGACACCGCTTGGCTGAAATCGGTCGCACCAGCATTGGCGAGCAATGCCGATCCGCGGCTCTTCCTGTTCGCACCGCCAGATCAGCGCATGCCCGGCTTTCTCTCCGGCGCAGAACCGTACGCGCTGCAGAACTTCTCCCCGGCGCATCCGCTGATTGAAGGTCGCCTGCCGGCCTTTCGCGTGCGCTGCTTCATCGGCTGGAGCGATGCAGCGCGTTGCGTAACGGAACTGCAGACGCAGATTGATACGCTATGGCTGTTCGCCGGTGCCTGCCGCGGCGTCATGATCTATCGTGCCACGATCGGCTTGGCGACACTGGACGGCAGCGACGTTGCCGACGTCATGGTCGCCTACGAGCGGCAGAGCGAACTAGCGCGGCCGTTGGATCATTATCTGAACGTTCGGCGGCTACGGCTCGACCCGACGACCGCCTCACGCTACGCCTTTTCAGAACACCAACTTGTACCCGAGCTTTCGACGGCTGAGCGCGCGCGGCGCGCGGCGCGGCGGCGCGAATTGGCCGAAGAGCGCGCAGCGCGCCAGCTGGCCTCCATGCGCTGGGCGCTCGATCAGGAACTCGCGCGCCTCGACCTTCCGCCCTCGCTGCGCCCTGCAATCGAAATTCCACCCATCGAGCCGTCGAGCATTCCGGAACTGTTGCCGGAAGAACTCGAGAGCGGCGAAATCGATTTAGCCGAGATTCTCGATGCTCTGGAGACGGTCCAAGCCAAAACCCAGTCCAACATCGACAGGATCGCCGCTCAAAATGAGCCCGTGCGCGGGGCCTATGAAAAGATTGCCAGCGGAAATGCCGCGTCGGCCGATATCGACGCCTTGTTTGCCGCGATCGGCGATAAGGACGCCGCGCAGTCGATTGACGCAAGCTTGGAGCAAGTTCTGCCTTTGCCGGTCCTGCCGCCGGAGGCTGATCCAGACGTCATGGACGATCTCGAAGCCAAGCTCGCGCGGGCGAAGAACTGGCGTGGCGAGATCCTTGGCGCGGCAACGATGCTGGTCGACGAGCAAGAACAATTCGAACTTGCGCATGCCCGCTTCTTTGGCTTGTCGGCTGGACGACCGCTCGAGCCGATACGCAAGGCCATGTCGGAAGATGCCTTTTCACTGCCCGATATTCCAGCGCTTCTGCTGCCGGAGGAAGCGCAAAGCGTCGAGCCCAACGCGCCGTCGCACCTGACGATTGACGACATAGTGGCGCAGATCGAGCGCCCCGGCACGCCTCCTGAAGCCGTGCAAGATTTGCGCACCGCGCTCACCGATGCCGAAGCGGCGCTCAGAAATGCCCTGCCTGGACTAGCTACCAACGGCCGAGCGCCCTTCGAGGCCTTGGCCGCGACCAACGAGTCGCCCATCGCCGTTACGCCCGACGCAGCGATGGCCGCGGCCACAAACGAAAATAAGCAAGCATTGGCCGCCCTGCAGACCGAGATCGATAAAGCAGAAGGTCAGCTGACGGCAGGCATGGCCGCGGCGAGGCTCGCCTCACCCAAGCCGCTCAAGCCTGAGACGGTGCTGGCGCCGGCTGTGGCGCGCGCGCTGGGCGAGCTTGTGGAGGAGGAGTACCGCCGCGGCGGTGTGCTTGCCGGTCGCGATTTGGCCGGCGCCGACCTCTCCGGGCGGCAATTCGCGAACGCGGACTTCTCGGGCGCCTTTCTCGAACGCACGAAGCTAAACGGGAGCAACCTCGCCGGTGCAAAACTGATGAAGGCCACGCTTGCCGGCGCGGCGCTCGTCAACGCTGATTTAAGCGCGACCGACCTCACTGAAGCCAACCTTGGTGAGAGCGACTGCCGCGGAACGCGTTTCTTGGACGGCCGGCTTGTGCGTACCAATGTTCTCGGCGCGCGCATGGTGGGCGCGTCCTTTGACCGAGCGCAGCTCGCCGACCTGCAATTCTTGCGTGTGCCGATGATCGGGGCTACGTTCCGCTCTGCGCAGCTGCGTCAATGCTGTTTCATTCAAGTCGCCCTCGATAACAGCCTATGGCAAGGTGCCGTTCTCAAGCGTGCCCAATTCATGGACTTATCGCTGTCCGGTGCGGCCTTTGCCGGCGCGCGCCTCGAGCAAACCTGCTTCCTGAAGGTGGCAGCGCCGCAACTCGATCTCAACACTTCGCAATTCGACCAAGTCGCTTTCATCGGCGATATCGACCTGCGTGATGCCCGCTTCGATCGCAGCAGCGGTCACGCGCTCTCCTTTCAGGGCGCCGACATCAGCGGTGGCGACTTCAGCATGGCTCAGCTCAACGGTATCTATTTCGGCAAGTCGGCTCTGTCGCGTGCGAACTTCCGAATGACCTCGCTGAAAGGTGCGGTCTTGTCCGGCAACGATCTGCGCGGCGCCGACTTCTACGCTGCCAACCTGCTCGAGGCGCATCTCAACCAGACCAACCTCGCCGGCGCCAGTCTGCGCCATGCGAATCTCTACGGTGCCGACCTGATGGACTCGGCATTGGTCGCCGCGGATTTGAGCAACGCCAATATCAATCGCACGATCCTGATGGTCCCACGCCATGTCAATTGATCTCCTGTTACAATCGATCGCCCACCGCTTTCCGGTACGCGACGCAAACCTCGATGGCGAGACACTGTCTGGACTGGCCCTGAACCACGGCGTGGTGCTGCGCTCCTCCTTCCGCCACAGCGACTTCACAGGGGCCGCTCTGACTGGCATGGTGTTTCAGAACTGCGACTTTAGCGCCGCGTGCTTTGCCGGCGCGTCCTTCGAAAAGTGCACATTCGTTAAGTGCCGCGCTGGTGACTCCGACTGGCGAGGGGCGACCTTCGCCCGGTCTAGCTTCGTGGAATCGGATCTCGGCCGAAGCAACCTCAGCGACACGCGGTTCACCCAAACGACAGCGATGCGCTGCGTCTTGGCGTGCTGCATCCTGCGCGGCGCCACTCTGTCACAAAGCGCCATCATGGACTGCGAGCTCACCGATCTTGTGCTCGATGGCGCCACGCTGTTGAACGCCGCCATCACGGAGGCCGATTTGCGTAGTGCGCAGTTAACAGGAATGCGATGCGACACCATCCTGCTCTCCGAATGTGATCTGTCGGAACGGGACCTCAGGGGCTTGTTGCTAGCGCGAGCGAATTTGAGCGGTGCCAAGCTGAACCGCGCCAACTTGTCCGGAGTCGACCTCTCGGGCTCGATCTTGGCGGGCGCCAGCCTCTTGGGAGCCGACCTCTCGCACGCCACGGCTGTGAATACATTGTTTGCGAGGGCCGACCTGCGAGCGGCAAGGCTGCGCAGCACCGATTTGAAGCAATGCATCTTTCTGGACGCGCGCCTCGACGGCTGCGATCTCTCCGGCGCCAAATTGGGGATGACCGTGTTTACCCGTGCGTCGGCCAACGCCGTCTCGTTTGCCGGCGCCGACATGTCCTATGCCCTGATGCACCATACCAAAGTCGATGGCAGCGACTTCTCGGGCACGCGCTTTCTGCGCACTGATTTTCATTGCGCGTCAACCGAAGGCAGCCTGTTCCTGGCCAAGCACGGTAGCGTCCTGCAAACTGTGCCTGAACGCGCTGTCGCGGAGCTCTACGACACAACCCGTGTCATTCCTTTCAACGGAGGGTGCTAAACCATGTCCTATGTCAATTCCAATGGCCCGATGGTGGCGGAGGATCACGCCTTCCCCGACGTGTGCAACACGCCGGCCGGTCCTGCCGTGACGCCAAATCCCTATCCAAACGTCAACATGAGCACCATGGCCAATCCGACGCAGTCTCGTTTCCTTATCATGAGTATGCCAGCGCACAACATGACGACGGAACGATCGATGTCGAGTGGCGACAACGCTGGTGTCAACCTCGGCGTCATGTCCGGCACAGTCATGGGTCCGGGCCGCGCCAAAACCGGATCGGACAATTTGTTCATCGGAGGGCCACCGGCAACCAAGATGGGAATGCCGACCAAGCAGAACGGCACCAGCCCGAACGCGTTCGGAACCTCGACGTCGCCGTCTCAAATCCGATTGATGGCGCAGCGCTAAGGCGCCGAGAGGTCAAACGATTGAGGAGCTCCCTATGCCGAATGCCTACACGCGATTTTCCGTTCCGGACACAACGGGCTCTGCCCTGCCCGATTCAAGCTATCTGCGCCTCGGCGCTTATTCGAGCGATGAGTCGACGCTTGTAACTGGCCTCGAGACAAGTAGCAGCCAAAGCTCGGTCAAGAGTATCAAGGCTGAGTCGGACGCGCATAAGGCCGGCGTGTTCAGCACGCTCGGTCAAAAAATGGAAGAGGTCACGACCACGCAGACCAGCATGCGCAAGACCGACAACGCTGGCGTACTTGTCTACACCAACAAGGACTTTCAGACGAACGTCAAAGGCGCAGCGCTGACGAAAATCGGTCTCGGCGACACCACTGAGGTCAACAGTGGCGACGCGAAATATACCGTCTCGAAGGGCACCTATGAGATCTCGGCGGAGAATGGGGTATCGATCCGCGCCGGCGCCAACGGCACGCCTGCCAACATCAGCCTGACCGCCTCGGGCTACATCAATCAGACCGCCTACGGCCCGTTGTCGGAGGTCACCCATGGCCGTTCGGAAAAGCGTACGGTAGGAGAAGCAATGGAATTTTTCTGCGGCGCCAAGCTCTCCTGCATGATTGGCGCAACCGTCTCGCTGTTCGTCAGCGGGGCGGTCTGCGCCAAGCTCGGCTACGATCTTTCAATCAGCCTTGGCGGCAACTGCGCAATCAGCTTCGGTTCTGCAAATACCCTGACAGTCGGTAACGAGTTCAGGATGGTGAAGGGCAATCTTACCAGGAACGTCCAGGGATCTAACGTGCAGATCGTCAGTGGAACTGACGCCAAGTATGCCAAAAACTACTTCAAGAAGATTTCCGGGGACGACGTGAAGTGGGTCGGTCTCGATGGAACGCGCTGCAAGAAAAAGGTGATGGTGGCAGAGTCTGAAACTACAAACGTCGAACTGAGCACCGAAAAGCGGAATATTGTGGACAGAACCTGCGAACTTTTCACCGAAACGGGCAACCGTACGACGAAAACATGGGATCAGGTGCTGTACATGTAGGCTGCTGCAGAAGTGCAACAATGACAATGACTGTCCGTGCCACAAGGGCCGATCTCTTGATGACAACCGAGCGCTTGCTTGGCCCTGGACATCACATCGCCCGTATCGTGTCAATCGATTACGATGGCGCGACGGCGGAGGTCGAAGTCGGTGGCGCTCGTCATGCGGCGGCGCTGGCTGTCGGCTGCCTGATTCGACCGATTCCACGGGACCTCGTGCTGCTCTTCTGCGATTGCGATGCGAGGCAAGCCTTCGTCCTGACCGTGCTCGAGCGGGCGGACTCTAATCGGTGCGTGATCGCCTTACCCGGACGTGGCCCTATGTGCATCGAGGGCGAGACCATTGCCATCGCCGTGCGCCAGCGCCTGTCCTTGCGCGCCGAGAGTGTCGATCTGCAGGCCAAGCTGTTCGCCGTGGTCGCAGACAAGGCGACCTGGATCGGCAAGCTCTACAGTTTGATCGCGGACCGTTTCCGCAGCTCGGCACGGATCCAGGAAGAAAGCGCCGATTCGCTTACGATAAACGCGGTCGAACGTATCGCCGTGATCGACCGTATCGACTCACTGCAGACCGAAATGCAGGCGACCAAGGTCACCGGAATTGCCTCAGAAACCGCCCACAGCAAGGTCATCGCTGTGACGGAGGATCTCCGCCTCGACGGCAAACGCGTGACGGTCGCATAGCGAGCATGCTAACGACTGGCACTCGGGCCCCGACCCGGCAAGATATCCTTCGAACAGCGCAGGAGTTCATTACCGCCGGCCGTCTGGACGAGGCGGAGGCGCTCCTGGACGAGGTCAGCGTCGCAACGAACGATCCCGATACGCTCAATGCAAAGGCCACACTCGCGCTCGCGCGGCGGCGGACCGAGTTTGCGTTCGAGATGCTGGCAGAAGCGGCGACCGTTTATCCCGAGCACGCTGGCCTCGCCACCAACTTGGGTATCGCCCACCAATTGTTCCACCGCCTTGACGAGGCGGTCATCTGCCTCCAACGCGCGGCCGCCCTCGCCCCGCGCAACAGCGAGATCAAGCTTGCGCTCTCTCATGCCCTGCTGAGCCGCGGCGACGTTGCGGAAGCACGCGCGATTACGGAGGCAGCTGTGCAACAGGAGCCAGGCAATGCGCGCGCCGCTCTCCAACTCGGCACCATCGATCTCGCGTTAGGTGACCGTTCGTCCGCCGAGGTTGGCCTGCTCCGTGCGCTGGAGCTTGCGCCGGACGATCCCGATACGCTGCGCAATTTATCGGCGCTCATGCTCGAGCGCAGCCGCTTCGACGAGGCGCTCAATCTCGCGGAACGCGCGCATCTGCGCGCCCCGCTCGATACAGCCGGCCTGTTGCATCTGGCCTATTGCCATGCGGCGACCGGACAGTGGCCGCAAGCGGAGGGCAGTTGCAAGAGGTTGCTCGCCTATGCGCCGGCCCATCTCGGCGCGCGCGAACTCTTGGCCCGCGTCATGATTGCCAAGGGCGAGGTGGATCGGGCTATTGCGGAGTTCACGCGATTCGTACGCGCGCGCAAATCTGACCCTTCCGCCGCTCTGGGCCTGGCGCGCATCCTGCAGCTTGTCGGCCGGTTTGATGAAGCCCTGGCGCTCGCCAGCTATGTCGCAGATACGCGACCCGACGACGAGACCGCCAAGTCTTTGAAGTCGACACTTGAACTGACGCTCGGTCGCTTTCCGACGCCAGAGGCAGGCGCTCCGGCGCTCGTGACGCGGGTCGTCGTACCTGCGACAACCGGCGCACTCGAATTCGTGGCACTCGTTCGTCTCCTGCGTCAGCTGGCGAGCCAGCAAGTTGTGCGAGTGGTCGCGGAACCACATTACCAAGCTCTTCTTACCAGCCTGGCTGAGCAGGTCATTCCGGACGAGCCGAGGTCAAAGCTCTCCGCAACGCCGCTGCAATCGTTATTGCGCATGCTGGCGACCGACGCCCGAAACATTGCCGATGGCATTCCCTACTTGCGCCCCGAGGCCAAGCTCGTCGCCAAATGGCGGGATGCCCTAGCAGCGTTCGCAAGGCCTTTGGTGGGCATTGTATGGGAGGGCGGCGCTCTCGGCCTATCGATGGAGCAGATCGCCGCTGTGGTTCCCCACTCCGTGACGCCGATCAGTTTGATGGCCGACGCGCAACGGCATGACATGAAGCGATGGAGCCGTCCGATCGATGCTGGTGCGCATATCAAGTGCCCTGCGGAATTGATCGCAGCGATCGCCAATCTCGATGCGGTGGTTGGCCCCGACAGCTTCGCCATCCATATCGCCGGGGCGCTCGGCGTTCCGGGCGTCGTCTTCGTGCCGCGCGGTTATCCTTGGTACTGGGCTCAGGCCGACGGAAAGCCATTGTGGTACCCATCATTCGAAGTCGTCGTGCAGGAACGGCTCGGTGACTGGGCTGGAGCAATCAAGGAAGGTCAGCACCGGCTCGAGGCACTGCTACGCGCACCAACGATCGATTGAGCGGCGCGCTCCTACGATCACATCTGGAAGGCTACGTTTGCGGTAGCGTGGCGGCAGCTCGGTACGTCCGATGATGTAGACTCTCTGGGTTTGAGTTGAAGGGTCTTACGCCCCCAATTTCCCTCCGCGAGCGTCTTATATTATTCGCCCTTCGAAGCCACAGCCGGGCTGTGGACCAGTTACCCCTCTGGCGGCTGAGGTCCCAGCCCAAACGCGTCGTTCAGCGGGGTCGAGGTTGATGGATGAGATAAACGAAGCCGCTCTGCTGCGAGCCTAGGATCCGGTTCGGATCCCTTTCCCTCGTTCTGAACTCGGCCGTGTAGCGTTCACCATATATGAAGAGATCGATGCTTCGCCGGAACGGATTCGGCAGTTGGTCCCAGTTGCGTAATTCCATCAACAGGCGGCGTGGAGCCTCTTGGTCGCCATGGATCCAGTTCGGGCCGACGGCCGCTCGGAAATCATTTAACTCGCGATATGTTGCTGAACCGCCGGGCGCTGAGGAGGGCTCGCGAACCCTGGCAGAGGAGGATGCCTCTCCCGCGGACGGCGGGAAGGCTTGGAGGCGCTCCCCTGCTGATCCAAGTTGAGGGCTGAGAACGATTTTATCGCCCAGCGGATTATTGGGGGTTCGCTCCGCTCTCCCAGGCTCCATTTGCGCCCTGTAGGGCCGACCACGGATGTACACATCTGTCGACTGAAACTGCTTCAGCCGGACGCCGCTTCTGTTCAGCGCGCTAATCAGGGACTCCGGGGCCGATTGGCGGCCGTGGCTCCAGCCCAAGCCAACGCTATGTCCGAGCTCCGGCACCGACCACGGAGCGGCGAAACCTTGGGACAACTCCGCAGCCCAGCTGGCCGACGATGGCCGGGCGACGTCCGGCGGAGTCGAGCTCGGGAATTCTGGCTCATCGGCAGGCTGCTCCTGCCTCGTGCCGGGGTGCGGAGCGCCCACACGAGCTGTCGTCCCTCCTTGCTCGCACCAAAAGTCCCGAAGCTTGGTCAACGCAGTGATAATCGTTTGGTGATCTTTGTATACATCTCTAAACGCTTTAGCATCTTCCATCAGCTGATCGTCGTACAGTCGGTCAGCGATAGGCCGTTTGTTCTCGCTGTCGTGAAGCCAGTCACTGAACTTGCGAAGTGCCGTTGAGTAGATCTGGATGGTCACCGGCTGCAGATTCAAGTTTAGTGTTGTCCTGAATTTGAAAATGAGATCCTCGTCCTCAGCATATTTCGCTTCGAGATAGCGGCTACCGTGCGCACGGGGAGTCACGGCCCTTTCCGCAGCGCCCTCCCCGACGTTCGGCGTCGGGGCGCCGAACGTCGAGGAAGACGCAGCCTTGGCAGGCGATGCCCTGGCGATTTGCCGCGAACTGCCTTCCGCGGGCCGTCCCGTTTGCTCACGCACCGATTCCCTAAGCATCGTCAACGCGGCTTGGATCATGTTATCCACAACCTTAAACGCGTTAGCATCTAACGTCAGCCCATCGCCATGGAGTCGGCGAGCTATAGGCTCCTTCTTGCTGTCGTGGAGCCAGTCACTAAACCTACGAAGAGACGCTGCGTACTGCCGAACCGTCAAAGGCCGCACCGCCAAGTTCGATATTGTCCTGAACTTGGAAATAAGCTCGTCGTCTTCTGCACACTTCGCTTCCAAATAGCCGCCCGCGTGGGGGCGGCGAGTCACCACGCTTCCGGCAGCAGTCTCCCAAACGTTCGGCGCCGGCGCGATGAAGATCGAGGAAGACGCAGCGTTGACAGCCGACGATGTCTCGGGGATTTGCTCCATACTCTGTTCCGCGGCGGACCAACCCGGTTGCTCGATCTCCTCCGAGCGACTGAGTTTTTGCTTTTTGTGCGGTGGACTGCCCGTCATAATACATCCCGATGCAGGCTCGAATGCATTGCTCAGTGTTGCTGCCACCTCAATAGCAACCTTCATACCAGCGGCGTTCGCCCGATTTGAGCAGCTGACCAAGCTTTCGAGCATTTGCACGCGGCAGACGGCCGCAGCTGTCTTGAACCCGACGGGCATTATTTATACGCGTGTCAGAAAGCAAGGATCAACGGTCGTTCGGCGCAAGAAACACTCGTTTCAGGCGACTGTCGCGGCATCCGGCGAAACGGCATTTACTAGCCTCAATCACAGGCCCGTCAGGCTCGATGCGAGGAGAATGACAATTCAGTTCGGGCGTCGAAACAGGGCCGCTAACCAACGATGGGTACTCGTCGACGATGATGAAATCACCCGCGCCGGCCACAGGTCCAAGTCGACTGGGTCACGCGCCTGTTGCGAAGAAAAGGAAGGTCATTCGTGCGCTCTCAGGTGCGGTGGAGGGATGCGCTGTGTTTCTCGCGGCGCACGGGTTCAAGGGAAGGACTTCTACCTGCATTCAGCCAATCAGTGTTGCTGCATCTCAATAGCAATGGCCGTGCCAATGGCGTCTCCTCATTCAGGCTATGAATTAGGTTTTGAAAAAAGTCAGGTTCGGCAAATGACGGCAGGTGTTCTCAACCTGACAGAGGCGGCGCGACTGTCAGACACCGGACAAGTCAAGCCGGTCGAGCCCAGACATGAGGTGTTTTCGCTTCATTCCCCGATCGACCATCCTAGCTGAGCCCGGAACGATTTCCGCTTTGCGCACCTTGCGCCTCGAAGACCGATTCACGTCGTTGAGATTGACAATCTTCTCATGTTTTTCGACGCCGAACATTTCCTGCGCAAACGGAAGGCGATGACTGGCGCATGCGCCATGGCGTCCACAGCGCTCATATACCGCATAAGCTCGACGTCCTGGCTGCTAATGCTAAACTCGTAGGCTGATGTCATTGCCGCTACCGACTCGCCGTCAAATTGGCCGAATTCGGCGGCGTAGACATATTTGTACAGGGCCGGACTTGACGATCTTCGGACTGTCCTCGAAATTGGTCAGTCGATCTCTGCTGACGCTGAGAATGTCTAATTTAATGTTCTGACGAAAATAGGTGCGATCGGCCAGGAACTTAGTCCGCGCCTGGCCGACTTGAGCTGCTAGAATTTGTCGGTGTGCAGCACAGCATCGAGCGGGCTGGAATTTTCCGATCGATCTCCGCGATCATCTGATCGACAAAACGCATTGTCGACCTTCTCGAAGTCCCTCGGCCTGGTGAGCTCGGTGACGAAAGCTGCGACGTCCGGCGGGCGAGGGTCGTAGCCCTCCTCGCGAGGTGTGATCTTGGTTTCGAAGAGGATCTGATTCAACAGCGAAGAGCCAGTGGCCGCGGCGGCGAATTCGGCCGCCCACGTAACCGATCTCGCTAAGGGCCACTTTGCTTGAGGCATAGCCGACGCATGTCGCTCCAGAAGTTAGCTATTTGTAGACCTACCCTCAGAACGATCGCCCAAGATGTCAGCAAATGGCGTGCCGCGCCGAAGCTGCCGAAGATAGGCCATCGACGGCCGATGTCCGATGGCTACAGCATCGGAAATAGTGGTCCGATTTCCGTAGGCCTCCGAGGGGAGACGCCTTGCGGCGGGCTGGCCTGATGGTTGAGAACTGTACGTATGGACAGCCATACGATCAGTACACTGAATCGACTGGAAGTGGTTGATACAGGCCGGCGGCGGCGTTGGTCTGAGGAAGAGAAGGCGCGGATTGTTTTGGAGAGCCTATCCGAGCCGCGCCTGGTTGCGGCGACAGCGCGTCGATACGGCTTGTCGCGTTCTCTGTTGGTAACTTGGCGAAGAGCCTTCGCGGCTATTCGGACCAAATCCGAGGCTGGCTTTGTCAGGGCAGTTGTGGCCGAGGGGGTGCCCGCGGCGTCGGTGGCGGCGTCATCGGAGAGCGGGACCGCACATTCGACGGAGCGTCGGATCGAGATCGGGCTAACCGGCAGGCGGCGCGTCATTGTCGATGCGGGCGTCGACATTGAGGCGCTTCGGCGAGATCCACCGGCGGCGCTGTTCTACGCCTCACGTGATCGGCGCGGCGAGCATCCCGCGCGGCACCTTCAGAACTTCGCTGGGATCCTGCAGGCCGATGCCTATAGCGGGTTCAACGCTCTCTTCGATCCCGGACGCAAGGCGTTGCCGGCCACACCCGCCTTCTGTTGGGCACATGGCCGGAGGGCGTTCTTCGAACTTGCCGACATCGCCCAGAACGCTCGCCGCGGAAGATCGGCGACGGCGATCTCGCCCGTTGCGCTGGAAGCGGTTCGTCGGATTGAGCAATTGTTCGAGATCGAGCGCGACATCTATGGGCTCAGCGCTGAGGAGCGGCTGCAGATCCGCCGGGAGAGAAGCGCGCCACTGCTGACCGACCTTGAGGCTTGGCTCCGGGCGGAATCTGCCCGGCTCTCGCGTTCGTCCAACGTGATTAAGCCGATCAACTATCTGCTCAACCGTTGGGAGGGCTTTGCCCGCCTTGTCCACGACGGAAGGATCTGCATGACGAACAATGCAGCAGAGCGAGCGTTGCGCGGTTTTGCGATGTCTGAGCCATTGTGCATTCCTTCATCAAGTGTCTGTAAACATTGGAATCGTGTCCGTGTCGTCGACGCGACACGGGCGACCTTTTCGGGCCACGGCAGATTTGACCGATTCCGACGCCAGTCGTCGGCGCGAATCTGGTATCGCGCGCCCGGAACGACCTGCACCGCGGCAGTACACCGGATTTGATCAGACGGCGTATCGTGTGACTTGTGACGCGCAACGCCGCAGCCGCTTCGGTCAAGGTCAACCATTCGCCATCCTTTTCCGCAGATCGGTAGGCATGGATACCGCGCACGCGGCGAACTGAAGAGACACGATGCGCCGTCCAGGACTTGCCCTGACCGGTAGGGAGGCCCATCCGATTAAGCGAAGCAGCGATATGCTCGTCTGACCAGCGACCGGCCATGCTGCGCATGACGGCCAGCGCATCTTCGGTCGTCGCGCAGCCATGTTCTCCGGTTGGCGGCTTGCGCACGCGCAGTTCGGAGTGTTGGCCGCCGCGCCAGTGAATCGTAAGCACGACGTCACGCGCTTCTTCGTCGACATCGACGATGATGTCGACGATCAAAGCCCGCAGCAATTGTTGGCGTGCACGCATCGTAACGCCTGACGCATTCCACGCCTCAGAGAGGTTCTCTGCCAAATTGGCAAACGCATTCGGATTGACTCCGATCTCTGCTTGCTTTGTGGCCGGCCGACGTTCCTCCAGATCGCGGACGCGGCGGAGCGCGATCTCCCAATTCTTCTCCAGCTGTGCCGCGATGAGGCGATTGTCAGGATCGCAAGAGGCATAGCGACGCTCGGCCAAGCTTGCCTCGTAGCGCGCTTGCTGCAGTTCCAGATCCAGGATTCTCTTTTGGTCTTCCTCTTGTTCTCGATACATCCGTTCCGCCCTGAACGCGGCGTCGATCGCCATTGGTTCCACAGCCCGACAGTTCGCTCGCGATCGCGGAATCAACCCGCGGACCGCCGAAGGTCATGCACCGAGGCAAGCCCATCATAAGGTTTGGCTTGTTACAGCGATAGACCGGTCGGCTTTGTGGATTGCCGGTGTACGCGACGCCGAGCCTCCGTCCGCATCGTCCACAGGTCATGATGCCTGAGAGAAGCGCTCTTCCGCCTTGCCCGGTCTTGACACCACCGGCACGGCCGTAATTGTTGAGGGCGAGCTGCTTTTGATTGCGTTCGAACTCGTCCCAGGTGATGTAGCCTTCGTGATGATCCTTGATCATCACTTCCCACGGCCCAAAGGGTTTGCTGTGCCCGTAGCTTCGCCGCGCCCTCCCATCGACGATGGCGGTGCGCTTCTCGCTCTTCCCGTAAACATAGACTCCTGCATAGAACGGATTCTTGAGAACCGCGATGACGTTGCGATAACGAATCGGCATCCATTCGAAGCTGGTCATGCAGCCTTCATCGGAGGGCCTGGGGAAATGGATCTGATCGTTTTCATCGAAAGCAGCACCTGGCGCGCGCTGCCAAGTTGGCGGAAGCGCATGAAGACGAGTCGAATCACTTCCTGGAGGCGGAGGTCGGGATCAAGACCAAGTCCAACTTCGCGATGCCAGACATAGCCGAACGGAACTGACAGTCGCAGCTCACCCCGGCTCGCCTTCGAGCGAGCCGTCGAGATCGATGACGCGGGCATCGACGAGCCCGCACAGCTCGAGCAGGTGATGCCAATCGCGACCGTTGCGGGCAAGCCGCGACGCGTCGAAGCACAAGACTGCACCGACTTTGCCGGCGCAGAGCCATGCGACCAGGCGATCGAACTCGGGCCGCGCCACCGTCCCGCTTGCCGATCGGCCAAGATCGTCATCGATGATTTCTACGTCGACAAATCCGCGCTGGCGGGCAACGTCAACCAGGTCATATTGGCGCCGCTGGCTCTCGAGATTGGTCATGACCTGGGATTGCGTCGACTGGCGCACATATACGACTGCCTTGCGTTCAAGAGTGGCCGCAGGAATCAGCTCAGAGCTTGTCATCTTCAAGCTCCTCGACGTTGAGGCCGGCCGCCTGCATCAATATCTGAGCCAGTATCAAGACGACTCTGTCTTGCTCCGCGCGACTCAGCCCTTCGGATCGTTTGGCGTCGAACAGCAGGTTCATCTGCCGGCTCGCTGTTGTCGACGGCAGCTTGGGATACGTCATGGTGAATCTCCTGAACGATTTCGGAATCGCCCCGGGAGTCTGTCGTGTTGGCGGCGCCCATCAACAGCCGCTTCAGCTCAACAAGTGCCGCAAGATCCACGCGCGGCGTCCCCACGGGCATCCCGGCGCAAATGACGGGATCGAGCATCCAGTCGGCAATGGTAACGACCACGCCCGCCGGACCCATAACGCTCGACCGGTTGCTCGCTGCGCTACGCGCCGGATGCCGACTTTGCAGCCAAAATAGGGATGCCAGCGGTAATGAACTTCCAGCTCCTGCCCCACATGGGCAGAATGAACGGGTGATGGCTCTGGGAAGAAAGGCATGGTTGTTCGCCGGTTCTGATCGCGGCGCCGAGCGGGCTGCCGTGATGGCCACGCTTATCATGACGGCGCGTCTCAACGACATCGACCCGAAAGCCTGGCTTGCCGACGTCTTCGCGCGCATCGCCGACATGCCGCAGAACCGCCTGCACGAGTTGTTGCCCTGGAACTGGACGCCTCCTGCGTCAAGGTCCTCCGCCCAGGCGCCGTAGCCATGCACGTCAACAAGGTTCACGCCGTCTTCACCATCGCTCGCGTCGCAAAAGACCTCAGCGAAGACGAGGACTGGCTCTGGGACGTGGCCAACGGAATGGACACAGAGGATGGCGTCATCTGGGTTTACGGCATAGGTGACGACCAGGTCATGGCGTTCACCGACTTCGGCATCGAAAACCTGACGGAGCTCATCAGGATGCACAAGGAAGACCCCGAACTCCTCAAGCGGTGGAATCGGTGAGCCCCTCTCCGCGGCCTAGCTCGGATGGATACGAAGGTAACGCTGAGCGGACCGAGATGATCCTTTCCAATCGCTAGGAATTGGCGGGCTGTGGCAGACAAATCGCACCTGAAAATGGCAGGACTGCGTCAGACGTTCCACCTTGCAGAGAGTTAGTGACGTCCGAAGTGCGGCGGGCGCTCTGACATCAAACGATGGTTTGGAACGCTACACTGCCCCACGCGCCCGGTCTTCAGCTTCAGCAAATCAATGCAAGCTTTCTGGCTGGAACTGCCCGAAAGCTCGCAGCTTGATTCTCGGTTTCGCCCGACTCGAGCCCCACGATCCGCGATTTCGTCATCTATAGTCGCGGCTTCCGAAGCTTAGACCGGCGAGCGAGCAGTTTCAGTCAAACTTGTAGGAGGCCTGCAGGAACGTGCCCCATCGTTCCATGCTGTACTTCCCAGGGAGAGGTTCAGTAATGATGCCCGCCCCATCGCAGCCGGTGCAGGTTGCCTTGCTGTATCTTGGAGTCCACATTGCCCAATAGCGACCCCCAACACCGACGCTGAAATTGTCGGTGATGAAGTAGGACAGGACTCCTTCGACCTGCACACCGCCGCCACCACTCCCGCGCTGATCGGCGAAGGTCGTGTCAGGGCGCAGGAGATGGTTGTCGCGACCCTGGAAATCCGTCCAAGGCAGGTAAGCAACATCGGCGCTCACGCGCCAACGATCGAGCAACATGGTCTCAGCGTTGAGGCCGATGCGCAGCGCATTCCAATCAGTGTCCTGGCTGCCGATGACAGTGTCACCGCCGACTGTTTGGTGGCATGGCGCTGGAGACGAGGAGCCGATCTGCGCGCATCCCGTCGTGTCGGATTTCTGGCCGTAATAGGTCCAGCCCATGAACCCACCGACCTTGAAGGCGGTGCCGCGCAAGAAATCGTAGCCCGCATCGGCCGTGTAATACATGAACCTTCCGTTCGTCTGGCCCGATGTCGTGTTGGAATAGGCGAGGGTATCAGCAACGCCCCAATCTTCATCGTTCATATTTCCGTTGTTGAAGCGCCCGAGGCCGATATTGCCCTTCAGGAATATCCCCCAGGGGCTGTCCACACGTTCGAACAACTCACCGGAGATTCCATCCAATTTGTGATAGGTGAGCCTTGATAGGAGATCGCTCCCTGTGACTTCGCCCCCGTGGTCCCATTGAAACCTTCCTCGGCTCAGCCAGAACCGTGTGCCGCTTTCCAGCGACCATCCGCGAGTGAAGGCAACCGGCGGCGCGCTGACGGGTGGCGTTGCCGCGTATAGCGGCGTATCGGACCATCCTGGTATCCGCGGGTCGGCATCAAAATGGTAGTTCAGACCGATTTTGCCGATGTGATAGCTGCTGGACAGGCTGGTGATGTCGGCTGGGACCGTTGCCAACGGAAGCCGTACAGTCGGAGGGGTTGCCACCCCTGGTCCGCCGAACCACAGATAATCGTACTCAAGTTTGACGGACCATGCAGGCGTGAGCGCTTGCTCGACGCCCGCGCCGATTGTGCCGCCGAGCCGACCATACTCAAAATGGGTGGCATTCTGTGGCGCCCAGCCATCGGGGCGCTCTTCGTCACGAAATTCATCGTTGTTGACGACATTGCCCTGATTGTGTTGCCAGGCCACGCCTCCTTTGAGATAGGCAAGCGTATGGCCCTGCGAGCCAAACGCATAACCCAGGCGACCAGTCCCGGTGACAAAGACGTTTGGACTCGCATTGCAGTTTGCGCTCACGACAAATCCGGAGGCGGCAAGACAGGTGTTTGTACCGTCCGACGCAGCCCCACTGGCGTCCACTTCAACACCAAAAACCCAGCTGTCCTTCTGCCAATTGTAGCCGATCTGGCCTCCCAGCAGGAACACTGGCGTATCGACGACATCCCCATAGACTGACGAACCGTACGGATCAGTGAATGATGTCCGGCCGTAGCCCCCGCCGACGTGCGCGCCGAAATATCCTCCGGTCCAGCTCCACAGCAGCGATGGGATTTTTACTGCGGGCTTAAGATCTGTCGAATTGACCGCACCGCTTGCAACGAGCGCAGCTGTTGCTGCACCCCAACAAAGAACTCCAGATCGCATCTCACCTCACGAAACACAACGCGCGCGCCATCTTGGAACGAAGCCCGAATGGCCGATGTTGTTGGCGCCGCTTCCACGCGCTTACGGTTGCAGGATCTAGGCCAGTGGACGCGACGTGCATTGTCTGCGGTTTTTCGCTGGCGATGTCGTCTTTGCTCTCAAGGCTGACGGATTTGAAACGCGATGCGTCTGAAGACGGACACAAAGCGCGTGCCCATGCTCGGCGATTCTGATCATTTGCGAATTGGTTCGTCTCTCCTCGCAACCGTGCAATGTTATTGCGTTGTGCTACACGAGGGAAAAGCGAGCCCTCGGAGGCCAAGGCCGCTAATGAGAACTTCCGTTCGGGGGGCACGCAACCTGAATGACTAAGCGCTTCGGGGGCGAGCCGTTAACGAACTCAGGGCCGTGATCGCCATAGATCATATCCTCTCGCACGTAGCCGTCGGCTATGACTTCTTGACTATAGATTTGGGACGACACCCGCTTGACCAGCCGCAAGTGCGTGCAAACCATGAGTTCTTGTCAAAGCCATTCGGGAGAGTTCGGGAGGTTGGCATAAACGACAAAAATCAACGGCGTCGAACAAGCTTGGCTGGCCGGTGTCCTTACTCGCATCGGCGCCCACCTAGCTCACGGCTAGATGAGCTTCCGCCCTGGAATTCGACGCTGGCATCAACGCTCTTCGCTCGAGCGGCATGACCACGCACGTGAACAAGGTCCATCACGCCATCACCTCCGGTCGGACCTCGGTGAAGACGAAGATTGGCTACATCTCGATTGAAATGGAGACCGAGCACGCGGTGATCTGAGTCTATGGCTTCGGCGAAGACGGCGTCGAGGCGTTCACGGACTTCGCAATCGAAAGCCTGATCGAGCCGATCAGGTTCTACAAAGAAAGTCGTGGACTGCTCACCGGGTGCCCCTGCGGCCTGCGCCGAATGGATACCGATTTCCAGACCGCCCCGGCGAAGCAAACAAACATGTGGACCATCGAACAAATGTGTTTGTGACCGAACTAACGTGACAGATCCGTCCGTTCACTTTTTGGCATTGTGCTCAAAGTGACCCCAGCCTCTTCTAACCTCAGCGTCTCAGAAAAGCTCGACGCGCCTTGCGCTGGAAAGAGCGGGCGCGTTATGACCACTTCAGGGCCAGACGCGGCACCGAAGACTGTGGCTCTTGCTTGAAAGTGGTCTTGGATGCGAGTCCGAGGCCCGGAGCTATCGAGAGCGCCGCCGAGATTACGCGAGCAGCAGAACAGACATGGGCTCCGATCCGCGAGCAAACCAGGAAAGAAATTTGGGCGCGACGAGCAGAGGAGGCACAGATGAGCCGGCGATTTGAGTTTCTAACAGCTCCATCCAGGATTATTCGGCAGCCGATCGACTAGCTGTCTCTCCAATAGAGTTGCCTTTATGAGCGAATGCGAGAACGACTGTCGAGACGTTTTGATGGTGAACGTCGTCAGATTCCTTTTGGTCATCGCAGCATTTGTGGCGCTAACGACTTGCGGACTGTGGGGGTGGAGGATTGCTCGCAAATAGGCTGGAGCAGTGGATCGCGCGGCTGGGTTTCAATTCGAAGGATACTGGCCGCAAGCGAACTCACGCGACGTGCGCGCTGCGGATCAAGCGAGCGCGCCTTGAGGCTGCAATCGGATTTCTCAACGGAGGTTCGCGTGAGTGACAGCAGCGGCGGCTCCAATGAGGTGCCCGGCCCCTATGACGTGGATAGGCAGCTTTGTGAGGACTTCTGGAACTGGCTTAGTGAGAAGCTCCCGAACCGCCGCTCCCGCGGCGCCGAGATTGCCGCAGGCGATATGTACGATTTCCTCGGGTGGATCCGCGAGACCAACAGGCCCGCAATGGCCGACCGGATTGCGCTGCCGTCGTTGGATACTGATGTGCAAGCCTATGCCGCCGACTATATAGGGCGCGACGTACCCGCGATTGGTGGGTTTCGTAACCGTCTCCTGAACTTGCGAGACATGCTTCGGGACCTCGATTTCGAGAACTGGGCCCGAGAGAGCCGCGTGATGTTTCAGGACTTCGATGGAGCCGGGCCATCCTCATTACCACTGGCACCCACTATGCCGTCGGATTTCGGGACCTTTGCAGCCGGCGCGGGGGCTGGGCTGGCAAAGCGTGATTTCGGAGCTTACGTCCCCTCGGATTGGGCGGCCCTGCCCCGGACATACTGATTGCGGAATTGCGCAAAAGCGGCCTTCTGCCGGCGCTATTGCGGCCGCGAAGTGTGCTTATCAACGGTATGCGCTATGCCGCGATATTGTGGCCAGGGCGATGGCTCGTGACCCCGAACAATCCGGAAGGCGAAAACTTTATCCTAACCCCTGGATACAGCGAGTTAGGGCAGCAGCCCGAGCTTCGAGTTGAGCAAATGAATGAAGTGGGGCCATCGTCGTCTGCTAGGCCTCGGGAAACACCATCCGCGGTAGGCCGTTCAGGGGCACATTACCAGCGACCGTATTTACCCGATATCGGAGAGAGAGTCGGCTTTGGCTGGACCCACGGCCCCCGAGCGGCCGACCACTTCCTACTCGGCATACTGGGAGAGTTCGGGCTTTTGCCGACCCAGGTGGTCCCAATGCCATGTTTTACATACATGGTGAACCCTACACGGTCGAATGGGGACCAGAAGGGAGCGTCCTTATGATGCATCGACCTCAAGCTCGTTGAACAACGCGGTTTGGGCTGCAAAGCCACGCTCGAGCAGATAATGAAGCCGGGCCACCATCGTCTGGAGTTAGAAGTCTCGACGTTGTCGTTTGCCGGGGCTTCGAAATCGCGCTCGGATTTCGGCGGTCGGTGGTCAATGTGGGATTTCGGACGTGTCGTCGGCGGGGGCTGGGACCACGGGCTCCAACCGGCTCCCGACGCTCTGATCGGCGCATTGAGCAGAATCGGCGTCCTGCCGAGGCCGTTCCAGCCGACAAATTTGTACATCCGCGCTCGGCCCTACACGGCGCAGTTGGGCGCCGGACGAGGGGAGGCAACCCCGAATAATTCGCTAGGCCTTATCATGACTCTGGTTGCTGGATTTGAAGGCGGCTGAACAACGCACGCCTTCAAGATTGCTGGATATGGGGCGTTGGGCAGTTCAAGTCGGAGCGACAGTTACGACCGCAGTTGTCGCAAATGGCAGGACATCGAAGGGTTCTTTGGGCTGATGTCATGCGTTGACTCACTCGCGGCAGCTGCAAGCGCAAGGGTTCCTGCTAACGCATCATCTTCTGATTGGAGGCAGCCCCGACAGCTGCTCAAGACCGCGCCTTGGCCTAAAGGAGCGCCCGGCTTGAAGGACCTTGCGACTGCAGAGCCAGGCGTGAGCTTGAATGTCTTGATGTCTTATTTAACGCGCACCCGCTAATGTTCGTACAGGCGCAGGAACTCGGCCATGCAGATGCCTGCGATGCGCGGGCACTTCGAGATCTCCAGTAAGTTTTCGTCGTCGTGCTCCCGCTGACGTTTGTCGACCCGGTACAATCGGGTTCTCGCCCTCTGCGTCGATGACAACGAACTTGTGATGAACTCGCCCGGGTTGTAGAGATCGAACATCGCAAAAGCAGATACCCGCGTAGAACTCATCCGCGTCCTCGATAGTTTAACCAGCGCCGGCGAAGCAGCCGCGCGCCACCTCGTGGAGCGTATGCCGGATCGAGCTCGCGTCGTCGTACACAGCATTGAGGCACACTGCGATTGCTATGATCTCTTCCTTTAAGAGGCGCTGCTGCCACTCATCAAGCGCGCGTGGTTGATACAGGCGACCGCGTTGGCGGACGTGAACGAGTGGCCCAATCCAGAGCAGTTCTCGAACCCATTGCCTGCTCGTTCAACTTGAAATGTCTGAGCACCTGCCGCGCAGGTCAGCACGATCCGGGCTCTTAGAGCCAGCGCGGGCGCCGTCTTCCGCCGCATCCTCAGCGACTTCAGTTCGGCGCGCTCATCATCGCTCACTGTCAGGGGGCAAATTGCTAGACCGCCATTAGATGCTCCGTCGCTATTTGCCTCCACCCCTGGCACAGTCACGCGAACCTGAAGCGAATCTAAGATTGCGAAGTTGTGACTCGAGACGCTAGCAAAATCACGCTGGGGTCTCACGTCACCGGCGGCTGCCGCCGCCGCATCATGCGCGACACGCGCCCAGCTTGAATCGCCTGCCGCCGATCGTTGGGCCCCTTGATTGCCGCTTGGACCGGCGGTACGTTTTTGGCGATTGCGCTCGCTCAGGGGTCCCGCAAAACGGTACGGGCAGGTGCTCGCATTCGCGCTTTCCGGGGACAGCAACGAAGTAAGCAGCCGCGTCTTCCTCCTATGAGCGAAAAATTGCCGCACCAACGGCATCCGCCCCGTTTAAGCGGCTGATTACACTTGAAACAATTCGCAGGCGGGAGACGACAGCCGGTGTCTGGAGCCCGACAGGCGTCGTCCCGCTGCCAGAAATCGAACAACGTACGTCGTTCAGCCAAATAGATTCTTTCGCACGATCCCAGCTGCTTCCAAAAGCGAAGCAGGATCATATTGTCAGTGCGGAGAAATTGATGAGTTCTGACCCTAGTCAGCCTCTCCCTGGCGGAGTGCTTGTTGCGGTTGGCGCGGAGATAGAGACAGGCGCCAAGCACCGCGACGGAAATCTGGGCCCGGCGGGGTCGCCAGAGGAAGCTGTGCTCGAAACTATTGTGCCCCCGTGTTCGCAAACGGCGGTCTTCGTTTTGAACCCGACAGGCGTTGTGCGGCTGTCAGAAAATCGGACCAGGACCAGCGGTTGTTTGCGCGCGAAAAGACGTCGTTTCGCGCAATTGTCGCGGCAGCCGGTGGAACGGAATTTGCTAGCCTCGATCAAAAAGCCTGTCAATTCGCAACTCGGTCAATGCTGGATAATAGGGGTTGCGAAGTGGAAGGTGGTGGACGATGCCGACGTGAAAAGCCTCAAGTTCGATGGAACGTGGTGCGAGACGAGCGTGCAAGTGGCAGATGCACAAGTGGAAACCGGCCAATTAAGCGCCGATCAGCTCCGGGCTGTGACTAAAGTACGTGAGCTTGAGACCGCCACTGGCCGGTATAAGGCAGAAAACTGGCGTGCGGTGCTGTGCCTGTAGACGGCTGGAGTACGAAGATGACAATGACCTTCCGTGCCACAAACGCTGACCTCTTGGCGACAACCGAGCGCCTGCTTGACGCTGGGCATCACACCGCCCGTGTCGCGGCAGTCGACGAAAATGGCGCGGCGGCAGAGGTCGAAGTCGCCGGCACTCGTCACACGGCGGCGGTGGCTGTCGGCTGTCTCGTTCGGCCGATTCCACAGGACCTCGTGTTGCTCTTCAGCGATGCGGGGCAAGCCTTCGTCCTGGCCGTGCTCGAGCGGACGGCTGCCAGTTGGGGCAAGGTCGCTTTACCCGGAGGTGGCAATATGTCGATCGAGGGCGAAACCATCGTTATCGCCGGGCGCCGGCGCATGTCCTTGCGCGCAGACACTATCGATCTGCAGGCTAAACTGCTTGCCGTGCTCGCAGACAAGGCCACCTGGATCGGCAAGCTTTACAGTTTGATCGCGGAGCGTTTCCGCAGCTCGGCGCGGATCCAGGAAGCAAGCGCCGAGTTGCTTACGGTAAAGGCGGTAGACCGTATCGCCATCATCGACCGTATCGACTCACTGCAGACCGAAACCCAGGCGATTAAGGTCACCGGCATTGCCTCCGAGACGGCCCACAGCAAGGTCATCGCCGTCAGCGAGGATCTCCGCCTCGACGGCAAGCGTGTGACGGTCGCTTAGCGCGCATGCTG
Organism: Bradyrhizobium cenepequi; assembly: GCF_020329485.1. GTDB lineage: Bacteria > Pseudomonadota > Alphaproteobacteria > Rhizobiales > Xanthobacteraceae > Bradyrhizobium > Bradyrhizobium cenepequi. The sequence goes on along the minus strand of NZ_JAGKJI010000008.1, from coordinate 42,194 downwards.
ACCACTGGCATTCCAGCTCCGACCTGGCAAGACCGTTTGAGAACGGCGCAGAAGTTCCTTGCCGCCAGCCGTCTAGATAAGGCGGAGGCGGTGCTGAATGATATCAGTGTCGGAGCGAACGATCCGGATACGCTCAATGCAAAAGGCCACACTGGCGCTCGCGCGGCGACGGACCGAGTTTGCGTTCGAGATGCTGGCGGAACCGGCGACCGTCTATCCCGAGCACGCTGGCCTCGTCACTGATCTTGGGCATCGCCGACGAATTGCTCGGCCGCTTCGACGAGGCGCTCGACCTTGCGGAACGCGCGCATCTGCGCGCCCCGCTCGACACAGCAGAGGCTCTTGCATCTGGCCCGTTGCCGTGGCGCGGGACGGACTCTGGCCGGAAGCGGAGGCCAGCTGCAACAATCTGCTCGCCTATGCGCCAGCGCATCTTGGCGCGCGCGAAATCCTGGCCCGCGTTAGGATTGCCAATGGTGAGGTGGATCGGGGCATTGCAGAGCTCACGCAGTTCGTACGCACGCGCAAATCGGATCCTTCCGCCGCGCTTGCTCTGGCGCGCGTCCTGCAGCTTGTCGGCCGGTTTGATGAAGCCCTCGCGCTTGCCAGCCACGTCGCGCGTACGCGACCCGACGATGAAGCGGCCAAGTCTCTGAAGACAACGCTTGAACGGACGCTTGGTCGGTTCCCGACGGCCGAGCTGGTCGCCTTGGCGCTTGTGACGTTTTCATGCCGCCGACGACCCGGCGCGCTCGAAATCGTGGCGCTCGTTCGTCTTTTGCGTTGGCTGGCGAGCCGGCAAGTCACGCGAGCCGTCGCGGAGCCGCATTACCAGGCTCTTCTTACCAGCCTGGCTGGGCAGGTCATCTCGGACGAGCCGATGCCTGGGCTATCGGCTACTCCGCTGCAATCGTTACTGCGCATGCGGGCGACCGACGCCCGCAACATTGCCGAAGGCATTCCCTACCTGCGGCCCGAATCAGGGCGCTTTGCCAAATGGCGGGACTAAACACCTAGCGGGTTTTCAAGCGATTTTGTCGCGCGCGCTCGGACAAATCGAGGCCCGACAAGCCCTGACGCATCGAGGATAGCCCGCGGTCCTACCGACGTTCCAAAAATACTGCCCGCTCCGCCAGAGAAGATCTCAAGCTCAGAGCGCGAAAGCAGACAAACCTGATCAACACCGACACTCAGCGACAAAGATACGGCACTATTGTAGGCGGCTCGCTATCTCGCAGACAGATGGTGTGCGGCCGCTTCAATTGCCTTGGACGGGCTTTCCCTAAGGTCAGTCCGTTTTGCTCCTGGCGGTCGATTACGGAGATGAGATGAAATAGGGGCAACAGAACACCGCGTCTCACTTGGCCGCGGCGGAGGTCCACCGCTCAAGCTATGGCGACAATCTCAAGTTCTTGACTACCGGAACCGACGACATCTCCCACGGCTTTCCCCATCAGAGACTTCGCTACCGGAGACACAAAGGAAATCGAGCCGGCTCTGGCATCCGCTTCATCCTCTCCCACGACGCGATATTTTTGCACACGCCCATCAGCACGTTTGAAAGTCACGGTGCTTCCAAAGGCCACTGTGTCAGTTGACGCCGGATCAGCAACCACCTGAGCCGTGCGGAGCCTTTCCACGAAATAGCGGATATCACGCAAGGGGATTGCCGCCTGCCGCCGCTTTTCATTGACATCTTCAATCCGCTGTGCGGCCTCGTAGGCCTCTCGCGCCTCCCGGAGCTGAAGCTCCAGGGCCTTCAATCCTGCTTCAGTCACCAAGTTGTGGTGAGACGAAATTGGACGATTCGGTAACAGCGTCTCGGACGCGGTTTCGGCGCTCTCTTCCTTGGTAAACGCTACGCTCAATCTGGAACTCCATCGAAGGGAAGACGATACACCTCGTTCATGTAGGTTCGAGTTGCGGCTAATTCACGGGCTTGCATTGCGACATTATTTCTATTTCTTCGTTCGCCTCTCATCCTCATGCCGGCTCCGCCACAATTCTCCGGGATGAACCCGACGCCGGCCTTCTCAAGGGCGGCAACTATAACTTCGATCGTGTCATTTGCGACCTTGATAGGGCCACCGGCTTCCGCTCGTTTCAAGGTGGGGACTGATACGCCGCCCACCTCGGCGACCTCGGATTGCGAGAGCCCCGCAAGCCTGACCTCCAACGGCTGACCTCGAGGCGACTAAGCGCTATCTTCGAGTGCGCGAAATCGCAAAAAATCGTAGGTTGGCGCAGGAAAGTGGCGGCCCGTAGCGGGGGAGCGTTACGAACGGCTCATGGCGTCGGACGCGCAGATGTAGAACCGTGCGCGCCCGTCGAGCAGATCGACCCCGATATCGTTGACGCTGAACCGGCCGCGGCGGTCGAAGCGATCGGCGTTCGCAGGCTGTCCATAGCGCGTGAAGTTGTCGTGTTTTTGTAGCTCGTGATCTGTCGCCTTCGTTGTTGAATTGCGGAGGCGGAGCCGGAAGCCGTGGACGGCTACACCGGCAGGTTTCATGCCATGGATATGGCCGCCGGGTTAGCCCTCCCTGTCGGTTTCTTTGTTCGACTTGAAGGCCGTTTCTCCGCCCCGACCCGCGCGATCTCGACGGCGGCGCGCGCAGGAGCGGCACAGAACTTTTCCCGGTCCGGAGGCCGGCCATGAGACATCATCGTGATCTGACGAGAGCAAGGAAGCCCGCGGGAACGACGCACGCGCGTTGCGTGGAGCTCGCTGACTACGACGGCCGACGGATCAGAGCCGGGCTTCGGTCAAATGAACGAGCTGCGACCCGGTGCGATAGAGCGACTCCCGCGCGGCGCGGAAGCGCGGCTCCTCGACCACCGCGAGCGGAAGCGGGAGATCTTTGTCCGCAACGTGCCCGAGCACATAGGACGCGAGCAGGCCGCCGAACACCGTGCCTGGCGCAATTCCGCGGCCGTTGTATCCACTGAACCCAAACACGTTGCGGTCCAGCTTGTGAAAGCGGGGTAGATTGTCCGAGGTCAGACCGATCATCCCGAACCAACCGGCCTCGAATTCGATGTCGGCGAGCTGAGGAAACAGCTTGCCCAGCGAGCGGATCGCCCACGCCCTGTGCACTGCTGCACCGCTCCCCTCAAGAGCACCGACGCTGCCATAAACGAGCCGACCTGCACGGTCGAAGCGCAATGAACTGAGCACCTGCTTCGTATCCCAGGCTCCCTGGCGTTCGGGCAGGATCGGTGCTCTCAAATTGTCCGACAGAGGTTGGGTCGCAAAGTTGAAGTAAGGCAGTTGGATCTGCTCCTGCCGGACCTGCGACCACGGTCCTCGCGCGTAGGCATCGGTGGCAACAATCACCCAATCTGCGCGCACCGATCCCGCTACCGTATCGACCTTCCAGCGCGAACCACCGTCGCTGGCGGTGAGAACAGCACTCTGGGTGAATATCTTCACGCCCGCAGCGAGCGCGGCACGTGCCAAACCACGAACATAGGCCAGCGGCTGAATTGTGCCAGCGCGTTTATCCAGCAGCGCACCGGCGTAGTCGCCACCGCCAATCTTCCGGCGCGTCTCCTCGGCATCGAGAACCTCGACCGGGGCACCACGCCGCCGCCATTGTCCGGCACGCGCCTCGATCTCTTCCAGTCCCTTGCGCCCGACCGCACAATGCAGCGTGCCCGTGCGCTCCGGCTCGCATTCAATGCCGTGCTTCTCGATCAGATCGAACACCCGTTGCGGCCCATGGCCGAGCAGCTCGATCAGGCGCTCCCCAAAGGTTGGTCCCAGCGTCGCCGCAAGCGTGTCCGGCATCACCCACATGCCGGCGTTCACGAGGCCGACATTACGTCCCGAGCCACCGAAGCCGATTTCAGACGCCTCCAGCACGGTGACGCGCGCCCCTCCTTCTGCGAGATGGAGAGCGGACGAAAGCCCGGTACATCCGCTACCGATGACGACGACATCGACGTCCACCTCGCCGGTCAGAGGACCGATCTGAGGCGCAGGCGGAGCCGTCAGCTCCCAGAGTCCGTGCGATGTCGGATCGCCCTGCATCAGGTAAACTCCCTCGGCTGCAACCGGCCCGTGGCGTCGGCAATGCGTCGACAGGCCTCCTCAAGTTCAAGGGCCGACGTGGCGTAGGATATCCGGAAGTACGGCGCAAGCCCAAATGCCGAGCCCGGCACGACGGCAACGTCAGCACTGCGCAGAAGATATTCGGCGAAATCGGTGTCGCTCTTGATGCGCTGGCCGTCGGGTGTGGTGCGGCCGATCAGTCCCGCACAGCTGGCGAAGGTGTAGAAGGCTCCCTCCGCCACGCGACAGCTAATGCCGTCGATATTGTTCAGCGCCGCCACGACGAGATCGCGCCGCGCCTGAAAGGAGCGGCATCGCTCCTTCACGATATCCATCGGGCCATTGAGCGCCGCGATGGCGGCGGCCTGGCTGACCGACGACGGACACGATGTCGATTGGCTCTGGACGACGGCCATGGCGCGAATGAGCGCGCTCGGTCCGCCGGCATAACCGATCCGCCAGCCCGTCATGGCGTAGGCCTTGGAGACACCGTTGACGGTCAGGATGCGATCCTGCAGCGATGGCTCGATTGCAGCCGGCGTTGCGAAACGGAAATTGTCGTAGACGATATGCTCGTAGATATCGTCCACCATCAGCCAGACATGCGGGTGCGCGATCAGCACGTCCCGGATGGGCCGGTAAGCGGCCTCCGAATAAGCCGCACCGGACGGATTGGATGGCGAGTTCAGCACCACCCAACGGGTCCGCGGCGTGATCGCCCGCGCAAGATCGTCCGCGCTCAGACGAAAGCCGTTGGCGTCCTGGCAGGGAATCAGCACCGGCTTGCCGCCTGCGATCAGGACAATATCGGCATAGGTAACCCAGTAGGGCGTCGGAATGATGACCTCGTCGCCGGCGTCGAGCGTCGCCATCATGGCGTTGAACAGAACTTGCTTCGCGCCGGCCGCAACGGTGATCTCGTCCTGGGCGAAGTCGAGGCCGTTGTCGCGCTTGAATTTCGCCCGGATCGCCACCTTCAGCTCCGGTGTGCCGTCGAGCGCCGTATACTTGGTCGCGCCGGACCGCATGGCGCGCGCCGCCGCGTCCTTGACGTGATCGGGCGTGTCGAAATCGGGCTCGCCAGTGCCAAGCACGATCACGCCCCTGCCCTGGCGCTTCAGCTCGGTGGCAAGGCCGGTGATCTTCAGGATCTCCGAGACGCCGATCGCCGAAAGACGGCTCGACGGCCGAAACAGCGAAGAGCCCACTTGCACAGGAGTGTTCACGCCTGGTCCTCTCTTACACCACGTCGAATTTGACGCCCTGGGCGAGCGGGAGCGTGCGGCCATAGTTGATGGTGTTCGTCGCGCGACGCATATAGGCCTTCCACGTGTCGGATCCGGACTCGCGTCCGCCGCCGGTTTGCTTTTCGCCGCCAAATGCCCCGCCGATCTCGGCGCCGGACGGGCCGATATTGACGTTGGCAATTCCGCAACCGGAGCCGCGCGCCGACAGGAATGTCTCGGCTTCACGCAAATCATTGGTGAAGATCGCAGACGAGAGCCCCTGCCGAACGGCGTTGTGCAGGTCGAGCACGGAATCGAAATCGCTGTATTTGATCACGTAGAGGATCGGCGCGAAGGTCTCGTGCTCGACCGGTCCGGTCTGTGCCATCATCTCGACGAGGGCCGGACGGACATAATAGGCGTCAGCGGCCCCTTCGATGGCAAGGCGATCACCGCCGTGAACCTGGCCTCCCGCAGCCTTTGCGGCCTCGAGGGCACTTTGCATCGCGCGATAAGCCGCGCCATCGATCAACGGTCCAACCAGCGTGCCGCCAACAAGGGGGTTGCCGACCGTCACCGATGCGTAGGCGCGCTTCAGCCGCGGCACAAAGCCATCATAGACGCTCTCGTGGACAAAGAGGCGGCGCAGTGTCGTGCAGCGCTGGCCGGCGGTCCCCATCGCGGCGAAAGCGACACCGCGCAGTGTCAGATCGAGGTCGGCTGTCGCTGTGACGATCGCCGCATTGTTGCCGCCGAGTTCGAGGATCGCGCGCGCGAACCGCTTGGCGAGCCGCGGGCCGACCGCATCGCCCATCGCTGTCGAGCCAGTGGCCGAGACCAGCGGGACTTTCGTGTGGTCAACAAGTGCTTCGCCGATATCGCGACCGCCGAACAATACGGCTGCGAGCCCTTCCGGTGCAATGCCACCTTCCTGCTTGAAGCGCGCCAGCGCGCGGTCAAACAACGCCTGGGTCGCAAGCGCGGTGAGCGGCGTTTTCTCGGATGGCTTCCAGACGATGCTATTGCCGCAAACCAGCGCCAGAGCCGCGTTCCATGCCCCACACCGCCACGGGGAAATTGAACGCGGAGATGATGCCGGTGACGCCGAGCGGATGCCAGCTTTCCATCATCCGATGTTCGCCGCGCTCGGTTGCGATCGTCAGACCATAGAGCTGACGCGACAATCCGACGGCGAAGTCACAGATGTCGATCATCTCCTGGACCTCACCGAGGCCTTCGGACGTGATCTTGCCGCCTTCGATCGAAACGAGCCTGCCCAGCGCTTCCTTGTTGACGCGCAGCTCTTCGCCGAGGAGCCGCACGAATTCGCCGCGCTTCGGCGCAGGCACCAATCTCCATTCAAGAAATGCCGCGTGGGCCCTTTCAATCACGGCCGTCGCGTCGCCAACGCTGATTTCCTCGACCCGCCCGATGGTCTTTCCGGTGATCGGCGTTTGAACGGCAAGCATGCCGTCCGTGTAGCTGGTGCGGCTGACGCCGAGCGCGGTGAGGAGCTTGTCGGCTTCGACCGCAAGATCGGTGTTGTGAGCGTGGACGTTCGAAGCGGATGTGGCGGACATGGTGGTTTTCCGAAGATGGGTTGATTTGAATGTCGTTCGCAATTATTCGCGCGCGACGGCCCTTGATCGGACTAAAGTGGTGCTTTCGTCAATCCTTATTCCTCGTCAGACCGTCGCCCGGAGCCGAAATCGGGAAGAGCCGGGCTGCTTCAGCGCATGGTCGAGCGAGGCTCGCGAGGTTTGCGCATAAAGCGCCAGCTCGTCGTGAACGGCAGCGCCAAGGGCTGCCTCGAACGCAGCGCGATTGGAACGCTCAGCGTAGTTTTTCTGCTCCTCGGTCCCAAGATTGGATTGGAAGATGCCGGCAGCGCTGACCGGAAGGAAGTCCTCGTAGACGATCGGATCGAAACGAATAAGGCCGCTCTCGACCAGTTCGTCCACCGTCGCTGTCGACCCGAACGTCTCGCTCGTCGTCCGTCGCCGAATAGCGGAAGAAAGCCAGCGCCTTGGCGCGGAGCTCGGCCCAGTTGTCGGGAAACGATGCAAACTGCCGGGACAACTGCGCAACCCGGGTCCCAGCTTGAACCCAGGTAGCAAATCCCTACTGAACGTGCCCTGAATTTTTCGGTCACGGGAGATGATGCCCCTCTCGCGTTCCTGCGGGACTGTTGCAGGAAGACACTTCGTCAAACACTTGGCCAATATGGTTTGGGGTCCATATGTGTGATCCGATCGCTCAAGGTCTCGCTGGCAGCCCATCCACCGTGCTCCTTCATGCGGTCGGCCATGGTCGCCGATTCAGTCACTAGTGTGATGCGTGAGATAAGAGCGACCATTTCTCAACTCGGCCGTGTAGAGGTGACTGTGGATTTTGAAAATCGTAATTTCCTGGCCGCGCGCGCTCGGCAGGCGCTGTCGTTCACGTAGTGCGTCCTCCAGGCGCGGCGGAACCTCTTTGTTGCCATCGTCCCAGTCGCTGTGGGTCCAGATGTTGCCGACCATATTTCCGAAATCCGGCAGCTCCTCCTCCTCCCCGGGCCCGGCCAACGGGGGGCGGGCTTCGTACCCTCGCTCGGGGGACGGTGATGGCCCGGACGACAGCCGAGCCCTGGCAGACGACGATGCCCCCTGCGCAGACGCCAGTGAGGCTGCGACGCGTGTGCTTGCTGACCAGTAGGGCTCCGTGGCAACTGGATGGCTAAGAGCAATGGTAGCGCCTAGCGGATTGGTTGGGGTAACATCCCTCGTTGCCTGCCACTCCGGTGCATAGGGCCGACCGTGGGCGTACACACGTACCGGCTGCGAGCTCCCCGGCTGGCTGCCGTCTCTGACCAGTGCGTCCATCACGGAGGCCGGAACCGATCGGACGCTGTGCTCGAAGCCCAAGGCGAGCCAAGGGCTGAGATCAGGCGCTGACATGCGAGGTTGGGAGCTATCGCCTGAGAGCGATAGGCCGAGATTATGCGCGGGCGCCCCGCTGGACCGTGTGGGCGCTGCAAGACCACCGAAGAACGCGTCCGGCTCAGCTCTCGCTGACGACGGTACTTCGGGGAACAAAGACAGTGTTGGCCTCGGCGGCACGATTTCACCGATCTGCACCACCGGCGGAGCGCCCTGGCTCAAAGCCCCACCGTGCTGTATGGGCGCTGCAGGAGCGCCGTAGATCGAGTACGGTTCAGCCCTCGCAGACGACGGTGCTTCAGGGAATAAAGACAGTGTTGGCCTTGGCGGCACGATTTCAGCCGTCTGCACCAGCGGCGGCGCGCCGGCTCCGGCTGACGGCCCCGCTTCCTCACGCGAGGGGAACGCCCGCCGAAGGCTTTCCACTGCCTGAATGATGTCAGGCTCAATACGAGCATATTCATGAGCATCCCTGTCCAGCGTTTCGTCGTGCACTCGGCCGTCCATGGGGGCCTTGTCCATTTGATGGAGCCACCGAATGAATTTGAAAAGAAGTTCTGCGTGCCTGTTGACGAGGTCACGCAATTTCTTCGCGAAGCTCTCAACAAGCCGGGTGTCTTCAGCAAGCCCGGCGCGGGCGGCGACCGCTCTGTGAGTCACCGGGTGTCCTTCACCGAGCCCCTGTAAGTGTGTCAATGCTGGTCTGACGTACCCCGCGGACCGCGGCGCCGCATTGCGATAGGCCTCACAATCCGCATCCAATGCGCGAAATCGACCGGCCATTGGTCGGTTACCATTGTCGCCAAGCCAGGCACTAAACCTCCTCAGGGCGTCCGCTAGCCCCCGGCCATAGCTTTGCTTTCTACCGGGCGTTCTACCAAAAGTTGCTTCGGCTCCGTCTTGAAACTGCGAGATAAGCGCTTCGTCTATGTCGAAGGGAGCGGCCTGGTTCCCCGTTCTCACAGCGAGTGCCCGGAGCTGTCCGATTGCAACTCCAACCAAGTCCCGCTCATTCGGCTGCTCTGTCGCATAGGCCTGCAAATCCCTATTCAGTTCCTCCTCTTCAAGAAACCGACCGGCCAGTGGCCGCCTTCGAGTGTTGCGAAGCCAGGCGCAAAATCTTCTCAGCGGCTCTACCAAGGCCTGGAGCTCAGGAACTGCCCTGGCTTGGAAGTAGCCAATAACTTTCTCGTCAAGAGAATGCACGCAGCCCCCACTCAATCTTGCTGCACTTCGCAGCAAGGGCCGTGCCAGCGGCGTCCGAATGAGTTTGGCTTAGAACAGATCGCACGCGGCAGACGCCGACCGGTGTCTCGAACCAGACAAGCGTTGCGACACTGTCAGAAACCGGTCAAGGACCAGGTCGCTTGGTCTGGGGTCACCCTCAACCTGCACCAGAGGCATTGGGTCAACCGAGCCATTGTTTGGTGGACTCGAGACAATGACGTTGCCCTACACCGATGTGGTGGCAGTGCGGACAGCAAATGGGCCAAAGGACATGATCGCCGCATACAAGTCGCGGACGTTGGCGTTCGATGAGGTTACGGCGAAGGGCTCAAACGGACGGCCTTTTCGCATCGGGATATGGGAGGTAGTCTCGCGGGCACGGTGTCACCCCCGATAGACGTGCGTGTGCTGGCTTGGACGCACTTCCCGGCACGCTGCCGCCCCAGGTTGGGAAGCGCTCGAGCAGGGCCGTATTGCACATGACAGTCGTGCGTCGCGTTCGCTGAAGTCGTGAGTGACGGTTGGTCTGTTGGGCGCTGCGCTTGCTGCCCAAGATTGCACTGCCGACAAAGGTCGATAGCCGGCACGCTTGGCCAACAGGCAATGAGGCGGCTAGGCCTTAAGGCCGCGCTCGGCTATGTCAGATGCCGAACGGGGACTGAACACCTAGACGGCCCGCTCCTTCGGCGTGAACGCTGGCTAGCGAACCGGACTCCTGCGATTGCAACCAAAGAATGCGCAAAGGCCCGCTGAACGCGCTGCGGATTTTTTTGGTCATGGGAGATGATGCCACTCCTATACCTTCAAGATTGTCGCTGCAGCCTATCCACCCCATCCTCCTTGAGGTGGTCAGGAATTCACTTGATCTTTAGCCATCTCGAGGGTGATGCAATCGAAGACCGTGGACCAACGACGCATGCTCGTCGACTTTGATGAAATCGCCCGCACAGCCCTGCAATCCATACTGCATGACGAGATCGAAACCCACGAAATTGCCGCGCGAAACGCATAAGCCTGTAGCCGCCTGGAGGCTGAGACCATAGGCAGTAAGTCGCCCGAGCAATTGCTTGAGATCGGGGCAGCCACCGAGGGAGCAGTGCCACGATCTGTTGTGTAGCTGCGAGCTGGAATGCATCCCCGCCTCCGCACAAACGGGGACAGGGCGAAGTCACGACGTTGTCACCACTTGTCTTCGCCGCTGGTGCTGCCAGGAACGTGTTCCCATTTCACTTCCTTGTAGGTGAACGACCAGTCTTCCATGTTCTGGAAGAAGTTGTTCTGCGGGTTGATCGTCAGTGGCACATAAGACTTCCCTTCGATCAAGGTCGCGTTCTTCCAGGTCGTTTTGAAGAAGTTTTGCGGCTGCGGCATGCCACCTGGATCGGCGCGGTAGAACTCGCACACCACCTCTTCGAGCACCTCGTTGGTGGCCAGCGCCTGCCAGAGCAGCGGCGAGGCGCGATCGAAGAACTTGGTGATGACGACCGGCTGATGATTGCGCGCACCGGTGGCGACGCCGCTCGTCATATCGCGCGGAACGATGATGCCGCTGGTGAACGCGACGACGGTGATCTTCGACTGGTTGCCGGAGTCGCTCTTGGCGACCTGCCCGATGCTGTCTGGCTTGGACGCATCTTTGGAGATGTCGCCCTGCTTCTTCCCCTTGATTGTCATGTAGGCTTCAAGTGACACTTTTGTCTCCATCGTCTGGCATACGCCGGCACAAACCGGCACGACAGACTCGCAACATCCGTGCCAAGGGTCGTGCGCGCGGGGAGCATTGATATTCCGGGTCTTGGGGATATGACGGTCAAATAGCGCTGCGCAGATTGTCGCGCTCCGACACCGTCAAGCAAGGTCATCTGCGCAATTGTGATGGCGAGCCGTCACAGCGGGACAGTACCGACTGACTCCAGTCGACACTCGACATCAAGAAACGCACGGGTGGCAAGGTCGAGCACAGCCCGCCCCGTCACCTGGTAACCCATGCGGTTGTCGACAACGGCATTGCCCTGCACCGCATAGACAACGACCGTGCAAGGGCCGCGTTGTCGTTGCTCCAGACATTGTGCGGATAGCTGCAGGCGCAATTGTCGTCCGTCGCGAAGCCGGTTCGAGCAAATGCCATCGCCTGACGGCGGCGGTGCGTTGATCGACGCTGTCGGCAGGATGGTCGCGCGCGCCGCGTTGGCGACCGCTTCCAATAACGGGTCGATTTCGTGGGTCGCAGGTTGCCAGAGAGTCATAAAGCGTCACGAAGTGAAGAAATCACGCAGGCCCGTCGTAGATCTCGATCAAGGCGCCAGATTGCGACTTGATGCGATTGAATAAGTGCGTCTCGGAAGTCACCACTCCCTTCATATCGGGATTGTGCACCGCGCCCACCACCACCGGCCGGTCAATATCACCGTTCATGTAGCCAACCAGAACTTCAGTTCCAGCGACCAGGGGAAAATGAAGCCCGGTTTCACTCGGGCCCACATAGGCTTCGAGCTTCCTCACGTAGTCGCTGCCACGTCCTTTCGGCGCCGCTTCGTCGGCGAACGTAAACTGCAGCTTGTAGCGGCCGTGCTCGTCGATCTCGGCCCGCTCGTTCCACGCTTCCCCATCGACCTTGGCGGTGTGGAGGCCAACGCCGAGCGGGACAGGCGTCATAACGACCGGACGGTAAGGCACGTCCGAGCGGATGCAGTGGACCATGTTGTAGTAGGCCCGCCCGTTGTGTGGCAACGCGTGGAATCCGGTCGGAGCCGGCCGGTAAGCCGAGTGATCGGCGGCGACGACGAGATATTCGCCATCGAACCGTGGATGGCCCTGCAGAGCGAAAATGACGCCGGCGCGCAGCTCTGGCGCGTCGCTGTGGGCGATGGACATCGTCTGGCTGGCGCCGATCTGCTCGGCACGGATCTTGGCCAGCGTGGTTGCTTCTGCTTCGTTAGCAAAATGCCCGCCGAACCGTTCGGTCTTGCCCAAAAAACCGCTGCCTTGGCCGACCTCTTTATCGACGGATATGACGGAAGGCACCGTTTCGTTGTAATCGCGCAGTGTGATCGTCTTTGTCGAGAGAACCCGCCGCTGCCGGAATGACAGAACGGCGCTTTCGTCGAGGCGCCGCGGCATGTTGCGGTCGCGTTGGTGCGAATAGCGGATCGCCGAGTTGGCGCCGAACTTGACCTTTGGGAAGGCCAGATTCTTGTCGCCGAAGACGATAGTCTCACCGCTGTCTTCCTGCTTGAAGAAATAGAAAATTCCGTTCCGCTCGCAAAGGCGGGAAATGAAAGTAAAATCGCTTTCATTGTATCGCGCGACATAATTTCGCTTCGGATAGCTCTCGAGATTGTATTCGGTAGGAATGCTGATGGTCGCCTTATTCAGCTCCTGCTTGAGGATGGCATCGACGCCCACTGGTTCGCCGGGACCATAAATGCGGCTCGCGATGGAGAGCTCGGTGACGGCAAAGCGCGGGCGCAGAACGAACTGGAGCACGCGGAGTTCAGTTACGGGATCCATTTCCTCGACCTGGGCACAGAGGCCCGAGGTCATCCATTGTCCGGATGCGGTCATGACCGTCAGCTTGGCACGCTCTCCGATCAAGGAGCCGATGTCGGCATCGCTCGATGTCGTGGCGTAAACGAGATAGCTGAACGGCAGGGAAATGCACTCTGTGCCCTCGAACCCTTGCACGTCGAGCTTGACGTCGGGTTTGCTGAGAATGTCAAGGTTAAGGCTGAGATTGCAGTTGTTGGTCACGATATGGTACCTCCTTGATCGTTTTACGACGGCCGCATGGCTAGCGCTGGCCGCACAACCGGTAAAACCAGGGCGGGCGGCCGAGACGCTGGACGAACTCACCGACCGTCTGGATGCGGTCGCGGCGGTTGAGGGCAAGCCCTGAAGCGATCACCCGCCATTGCGCCGGCGAAATGGTCGGCGGCGGCGCCGGTGTCAGATTCTCCTTGAGCGCCTCGTCGGCCTGCCGCGGCGCATATGGGTGCGTGCCGGTCAAGGCGAGATAGGCTACCACCGCGAGAGAATAGACGTCGTCGGTTTCTCCCGGGGGTTCGCCCATCAGCATCTCTGGCGAAGCATAAGCCGGCGTCAGCAGGCCGATTTGATCGAGCACGGCCTTGTCGCGCAGCGACGAAACGTCGAGCATCAGCACCGTCCCAAAGTCCAGAATTTTGACTTCACCTGTCGACGTCATGAAGATGTTTGCCGGTTTGAGATCACCATGGACGATGCCGAGGCGGTGCATGTGGGCGAGTCCCTGCCCTGCCGCGCGGATCACACGAAAGGACACATCGGCTGACAGCGGCCGGCCCTGACGATCGGCTAGGATCTGCGCGAGCGAGCGGCCCTTTAGAAGCTCCATGACAAGGTAGTGGTACTTTCCGTCGTAATCGGAGTCATATGTGCGCACCAAATTCCGGTGTACCAGGTCACGCAAAAGGCGTGCCTGGCGGTGCAGCAGCTCGACGACTTCCTGGCGCAAGCTCGGACGTTGTCGGATGACCTTCACTGCCACTTCGGGATCACCTTCGCGCGCGAAGTGGCCGATCCGATCTATCGCACGATAGACGGTGCTGATGCCGCCCTCGCCGATCACTTCCACTAGGTCGAAACGGCCGCCGAGCACGTATCCCAAGGGTACGACCGAACATTTTGAAGACGCGCTCACGGTCCGGCACCATCCAAGTGGAAGACAATCGCACTGACATCATCGGTTGCTCCCTTTGCGAGGCCGCGAGCCAACACCCCCGCAGCTAGGCCCTCAAGAGGCTCGGTCAGAAATCCATTCGGCTCCTGATGCGACATCACCTTCTTGATGCTGTCGCTGCACGCCAGGGACGTGTTGCTGGGCTTGATCGCCCTCACCTGCGGTTTTAGCACCAGCGTCTTGGCCGAATCGACCGCCCGAGTCAGGATGCCGTCGGCCTCATCGATATCTTCCTCGGCCTCAAGCGTGTGTTTTTTGGTGAGCCGATAGAGTTCACCCTGCCGCCGCGGATAGACGCTCGCGCAGCTGCTAAAAAGCCACACGGCGGAATGCTCGTTCATGATGATCGCGGCCAGGGTTGATCCGATGATGACATTGCCCAGCCACGAAGCGACCTGTTGCCATAGGGCGTCATTTACGGAAAAGCACTGCCGCCTCGACATGACGACGGCGGCATTCGTCACCATCGGTTCGGAAATAACGGAAAGAACTTTGACGGCTGCTGTCATAGGTTATCCGGACATCGGAACGAACGAAGGACACTCAGGCTGAACGGATTGTTCACACTTGCCGCGCGCAGTTCGTAGGTTACGTTGGGCTTGTCAGGCTTGCCGATGGTGATGGTGAAACGATCGGAAGTGCCACGCGAGGCAAGCCGCGATGTATCGACGAGCCGGAACAGTGCCCATGGGCCTGAGCGTTCGACCCTCTCCTCGGTTCCATCCCCGGCGATGAGGGTGACGGAGGTCGTGCTTGCATCGGTTCGAGTCGGCCATTCGAGGTCGTAGGCACGCGGCGCCTCGTGACGATAGATGATTTCCTTGCCGTCCATAGCAAACGTCGCACGCAGCAGGTTGGGGTCGAGAAAGACCGGCTTGATGCTGAACTTGACGGCCGGTGCCGAGCCCGAGCCGTTGAAGAACGCCTTGCGAATTTCCCGCGCGCGCTGAAATTGAGCCAGCGCATCCGCTCGGATGGGCGCCGCCGCGCCATCGATGGTCGCCGGCGCAAGGCCGGCGCGGCGCTCGACGACCAGCGGCGACAAGTATCTTTGAAAGAAATCGTCGACGACGCCGCCTGGACGGAAGAAGTCGCCGAAGTCCTTGAGAGTCACATCCTCGGTCGCCGATGCGAACAATGGATAGCGTTGGAAAATGGCAGCCTGGCAGACCGGAACCACTTCGCGCGCCCAGACCGCATCCACATAGTCGTGCGCCTGTTTGAGCAAGGCGCGCCATGCCGCGAGCGCGATGTCGTTCATGATGGTGCGGAGCGGCTGCGGCCGCAGCGCCGAGTCGGCGCGCAAGGCGCCGAAGGCATCGTTCTTCGGGTCCTTGACGCGCCGCTGAACGAGCTGAAAGGCGGCCTCGGCTGGATCCGGCGCGGTCGCGATGTTGGCCATCGCTGCATAGAGGCCGCCGAATAGATCGCGGATGTGATCCATGCCTGCCAACTGTCCCGCCCCCCCGGCTATGGCCAGTTGAGCCAGAGGGCGGAACGCTTCAGTGATCCGGCTTCCCGGCCAAGGCGTGTCGCCGAACTCCGGCGGCAAAATGGCCGGGGGACCGCCGACCCTGGCGAGGGCACCGCGGGCCTTTGCAGCAAGGTCCTCTCCGGGCGACGGCAGGTTAGTATTGTCGTGCACCAAGGAAATGATCTGCTGCAGCGTGCTTTGCGAGCCGGCCAGCCCGCGCAGGATCGCTGAGCCGCGCTGCATATCATCGAACTTGACGACGCGGATGCTGCGCAGGGCATTTGTCCAAATGCGGATATAGTCGGCAACATACCGATCCATGACCTTGAGGGTGACCTGCTGCGTATCCGCCCCGTCCAACCGGCTACCGGCGAGCGCCCAGTCGGCGCTTTGCTCTTCTCGGACGATGAGCGGCAGGCGCGGCAGCACGAAATTAAGGAACCCCTCACGCGTGAAGATGCCCGGGATCATCGCGGCATCATCTGCATAAGCGCGCTCCTGCTGACCAATTGCGGGGAAGGCAATCGCAGAGGTGCGCATCTGCGCGATCTCAAGCTGGCCGGAGCCCAGCAGGCTGACCAGGTTGATCGGCCGCAGCCGCGTGTTCTGCTCGCCTTCAAGTAAGAGACGCGCGTAGACCTGCTCGACGGGGGAGCGCTTGGTCAGCTGCGCCCGCACCGCCATGACAAATTGCTGGTCGACATTGATGGGCTTCGGCAGCAACTCGATGAGGCGCTTAAAATGCTGGTTTAGTTCGCCCGCTGAGGTCGGATCGAGCGCAAACGCGAGCGCGACTTCATCGCGCGCGGACTGCTCGACTTTGCCGCGGTCGAAATGCCCGGGATCGCTCAGCATCAAATACGTGCGGAACGCGTCCCTGACCTTGTCCAGCAAAGTGTCATTGCCGGTACCCAGCAGCATATCGATGCGGACGGTGAGGCTGTTCGCGAAAACCGGCAGCAGCCGATCGAGCAGAATGTGGTCGTAGGCATGTTGCGCAGCCGGCGCGAGCGCCGGGGTCGCCGACATGCCGACGCCATCAAGCCACGCAAGCCAGCCGTCCTCGCCGGTCGCCAGATGCAGCTGGCGCGCGGCATTGAGGGTCGGCAAGACCGTCTTCAGGTCCAGCGGTCCGCGTATGTCCTGCAGGCGCGCATACGTTATCTGCGCGGCCATCCTGGTTTCAGCGATGCGCGCCTCGCTGCGGGCGAAAGCGCCGTACCACAGCGTCAATGCGACCACCGCCAGCACAATTGCTGCAACATAGCCGGAGCCGTGCACCAGCGCGAGCTTGCGTTCGAGTTTGAAATTGCGGCCGACCAGTCCTTGCTCGGCGAAGATCACGTCGGTCAGCAACCTCTTGATGAAGAACGCCTTCCCCGTCCCGGTTGAGGATATGCGTGGGGCCGGCTGCAGACCGAAATTCCCGCTGATCGCACGGACCATCCGGTCGATCGGTGTTCCCTCCTGGGTGCAGCTGGTAAAGTAGACGCCGCGCAGCATCGGTAGCACTTCGAAGCGGCTCGATCGGAAGACCTCGCTAACGAAGCCGGCGATTGCGGTCCGGATGCCCCAGAATTCTTTCGGGAACGCATACATGACAGCACGACGGCTGAGATTGCGTTCGTCATGCATGCGCAGAGGCAGTTTTGCCTCAAGCTGCTCGGCAAGCTCCTGCATCTGAAGGATCACGACGTCGTCGACGCGCTCACCAGTTCCCCCAAGGGGAAAGGTCTTGCCCCAAACCTGGGCACGGTCTTCGTTGTCGAGATTGTCGAAATACTCAGCGAAGCCGGACACCAGATCGCATTTTGTCACCAAAACATAGACTGGAATGCGCATGCCGAAGGTCGTCAGCAGCTCCTGTATCCGCGAACGAATTGACTCGACGTGCCGCCGCTGCCCGTTCTCGTCGGACAGCAAGAGATCGGACAGGCTGATCGCAACTAAGATACCGTTGATCGGCCGCCGGCGCCGATGTGTCGCGAGAAGATCAAGAAAGCCGAGCCAAGCCGCACGATCGACCTCGGGATCCGTATCCTGCGTGGTGTAACGGCTTGCCGTGTCGATCAAGACTGCTTCTTCGGTGAACCACCAGTCACAGTTTCGTGTGCCGCCGAAGCCCGCGACCGGGTCGATGCCAAGCCGCTCGGTCAGTGGAAACTCCAGGCCGCAGTTGCGCAAGATCGTTGTCTTGCCGGCGCCGGGCGGGCCAATGATGACGTACCAGGGTAGCTCAAAGAGATAGCTCGGTCCGCGCTTGCCGGCGAACACCGTATCGCGCAGGACCTTCAGGGCGTCCTCGAAGCGCCTACGGATCAGTTCGAGCTCTTCGTGGCTGCGATCGTTGATGGGCGCGATGAGGCCCTCGCCTTCCATCAGCGACTTGATGGCGCGCCGATTGGCGCGGCGCGCCAGCCAATAGCGGACAAGGGCGACGAGCACGACCAAAAAAACGAGGCCTGCGATTATGAGCGCGCGAACGGTCACCGAATCGAGCGGATGGCGACCGAACAGGTCGAGATAAGGGCCGCCGAACCAAATGAGCACGCTGATCGCCACCAAGCCGGCAAGCGTGATGATGCCTCTAACCGAGAAGAGCGCCGCGAATTGAGCTCTGAACACCTGCGCCTCCTCTTGCGCCTCTCAGTGGCCGATCAAATCGAGCAACTGCTCGACGGTCTGTAATTCGGCCGAGAGGCGCCACCGCATGAAGCTGTAGCCGATGATCACCACAAGGGCGGCAGCCAGGAAGACAATCCACAACGGCATGTAGCTACGCACGCCGGCGCGCGCGCTGATGCCGCGCCATTGGCTCGATAGCTCCGCAGGCGGCGCGCCTGTATATTCCCGCAAGAGGCGGCCCACGTTTGAACGCAGGTCTTCAAGCCGCTCGCGGCCGCCTTCCACCACGCGATATTTTCCTTGGAAGCCCATCAGCAAGCAGAGATCAATGAGCTTAAGCAGCCCGAGATATTTGGCCGGCTCGCCCTCGACGCGCTCAAGTATCTGGAAGACCTTCTCGCCGCCCCAGGTCTCGTTATGGAACTGGTTGAGCAGGCTGTTGTCGCTCCAGGCGCTGTCGCTGCCCCATGGCGTGGTCATCACCGCCTCGTCGAGCAGCGCGCACATCACGTAACGGGCGACGCTCACATCGCCGCTACGCGCCTGATTTTTGACGGCGCGTTCCTCGAAGCGGCGGATTTGCTCGCCAATTCCGCGGCGCAGCGCGCCTATATCGGCGTTCTCGACGACTCGAAGCTGCGCGACGACCAAAAAGAGCGGTGCCGCGGCCGCAACTAACACGTCGTCCGCAGCCTTTGGCTCAAAGAGATTTTGCGCGACCATTTCGGCATCATGGGCCGCCCGAACTTCGCCGGGTTGAGATGCTGGCGATGGCGCGGAAGGGACTGTGGCGGCGGCCATCGGCGAAACGCCACCGGAAGGTTGCCCGCGTCGGGCCGGACCGATTGGTCTGCGTGCAATGACTGTCGGCTCATCCATGTGTTTCAGCCTTCGTCACGCACGTTTGGCTCGGATGGCCCAGAATTCGAGATGCAGATCCGAGTAGTCACCGCTGACGTGGAACGCAAAGGCCGCCGAGCGCGGCAGGGTGCGCCACAGCTCCACCGACCTGTCCAGCTCGAAATAGACGGCATTCTGGATGTAGGGCATCTCGCGTGGCACAACGGGCAGCGCGCGAATGGGAACCCCCGGGAGCTGAAGATTGACGAGATCGCGTATCTGCTCGACCGAACCTATTTTCATTTGCGACGGAAGCTGGTTGCGCAACGTCTCGGTCGGTACGCTCGCCACAGCGGCGAGAACGAAGCGACAGTCCTGGAACAAGGTGCGATCGACGATGATGGCGATGAGGATGCCGTAACCGCGATCCTGCAACGGGAGCGATATTGCAGCGCTCTGCACGACAACGGACAACAGCCTGCGCAGAACACCTGCGAGCGGCGTGAAGCTGTTCTCGAGATCCTCATGCCGATAGGCGGGCATATCTTCCGGTTTGCGGCGATCGCCGGCAAAGCTCGACAGCCGTCCTGCGAGGCCAAGCAGCGCGCGGAAGAGAGTTTCAGGATGATGCCCGCGTGTCGCTGCGAAATGGTCGAAAACGGCTTCGGCGCCGTTCACGATGGACAACGTGACAAGATCGATCAGTCCCGCGCCATCTGGCGTCGAGCGCGACGGATCGGCGCGCGCAGCAAGCGCGTCAGCGCGCGTCCGCAACAGCGATCTGACCTCGTTCAGCAGTGCGATCAGCGGCTGGATCGCGTGGATGTCGATGGCCGGCGGGAGGTAGGTGTCGGACAACGTGATCGCGCCGGACGAATCGATGTCCCGGATGCGGCCAATAGGCAGCGTGATCAGATCGCTCTGCGCTTCGCCGTCGAATAGGACATATGTTTGCAGCGCCGCAACATTAATATCGACGGGAAGCTTCTCCGGCGCGGTCGCATTCCGGACCTGCAAGACCTCCTCACCGTGGCGGCGCGTAGGTGCATCCCCGGAAGAGAAATTGCTGCCGGTGTGCCGGCGTATACCCACGGCAATCTTGACCAATAGGCTCCTCGCCGCCGCCGGAGGGCTTCGTCCGGCCGGAAGGCGGGCATGCTCCGGCAAGCGCAGCGCGGTACCGTCAGGCATAATGGCCTCGAGTTCGGTAAGGGCGACTTGTCCGAGCGCCAGGAGGTCGCGATCAAAGGCAATTTTTCGAACGCCCCAGCCGTGGCCGACCAGACCGACGAGGCGGTTCTCGAGCAGTTGCTCGATCCAGCGATCGTATTGCTGCAAGTGGTGCGGCCGCACCAACATGCCTTCCGACCAGATCGGTTTGCTTGTCACAGACACCGCTTCAGTCGCCTTTTTTCTATTCTTAGAAAGACCAACCGCCTGGCGGCCCGCCACGACCGCAGCAGGCGTGATCAGAAGACCTTCCACCAGTTTCGGCTGGCCTCTTCCTCAATGCTGATCGCCTGCGCCGTAAGTTTCACCATGATCGTGTTGTCGCGGTCGGGCTTGATTTTGGCAGTCGAGCGCCATTGCGCATCATCGCCGCCGCGGAAACCGGCGATCACGCCGATATTTTTGGTCTCGACCGGCGCGTTGCGCTCGAAATCGACTTTCGCGCCAGGCTGCAGCTCGATCTCGCGTTTAGCGACCAGATCAGCGCCGAGACGCTTGGCGTCATCGTCGAACAGCTCGAAGAACTGCGCCTGGACGAAATTGGTCGTCGACTTCAGCTCATAGATACGAACGACAACCGGCGACGGTTCGCCGCGCGCGTTTGGATTGACGAGCTGATCGGCCTGGATCACGAATTTGATTGGCGTCGTTTTCGAGCTCTTATCAGTCGCGCAACTGACCGCTGCGGTAGCCACTAGCAGCGCGCCGCTAACCACGGACAACCGCTGACGCGTGTTCGGTGGAACCATCACTTCGTCTTCTTTTCAGCCTGGCCGAGCACCGAGAGCTGCGACTCGTAGCTTCGGGCAAACTCTTCCGCGATATAGCTGCGCGCGGTCTGATCGATGTCATTGACCATCGATGCGTGCAATTCGACAAACCGGTCCCACAACTTGGCCTTTCTGATGTGGGCGCCGAAAAGCCCGCTATTGGCGCCGTCGCTCTCGATTCGCTGCGGGCTCATGTGCGTTAGCACATTGCTGACTGCATTGCGCATCGCTGCTATGGCCGCGACCTCATGCGCCTTGATGTCGTCGAAGCCTTCGCGCACCGACCGGGAAAGCGGCAGGAATCCGTGATGCTTTTCGAGCGCCTCGCGCAGCGCGCCATGACCGCTTTTCATGAACTTGAAGACATTGTTGTTGCCAGCGCGTATCCGCCTCGGCTCGATCTGGAACTCTTTCTTGGCCATAGCCCACGCCGCGAGTATCGAATGCAGGCCGTGGGCCATTTCGGCCAGCGCGCGGCCGAGTTCGGCGAAGACGTCCCGCCGCCGCGCCAGCGGCACGAGGTCCGGATCCAATCCGAGGGCGCTCCAGAACTCCTGCAGTTCGTCTGGGTTGAGCGGCGAGGCCGCGGGGGAAAGCGGGGCCGCGATGGGTGCCGCATCGTCAAGCTCCGGAGTGCCGACCACCGGCTGCGCATCCTGCTGCTTCAGGACCGCTAACCGATTAAGCTCGCGCTCTCCAAGCGGCGGCGCCGATTCGCCGAGTGCGCGCAATGGCCCGAAATCATTGGCCAGAGCGGGAGCGCGCGGCTTACGCGCGACCTGAAGCGCGGCGCTTGGCGCACCGAGGCTCGGATTCGCTCGCTGCGGTGGCGCAGGCGGCGCTCCGCGCAAGGCCGCACCCGGCAACAGATCGTCGAGGTCGAGGTCCTCTGGAATGATCGGTGCAGGATGGCCATTCGACGGCCCACCACCGCCATCGTTAAGTGCCAAGGGCGGCCGATGCGATGGCTCGACGAATGGGGGCTCCACCGAGGGCACCGGAGTTGATGGCATTTTGCCGAGCAGCGCGTGCGAGGACGGCGCCTGCGCCTTGGTCGCGTTCGACAATTGCGCCGTTCGAGGAAAACCTGTTAGCAGATTTGGCTCGGCAGAGCCCAGGTCTTTGCCGCGCGTCTCGTCTTCAAGCAGGGGATCGCGCGTTTGTGGTGGAACGACGGCCTGCGGCCTTTCTTGTGCAGGCGAATGGGAGGACGACTGGCGCCCCCCAACCGCCCGTAACGGATCGAGTTGAAGATTCGTATCGCTGCCCAACGGTCCGGCAGTCCTAATGAGTGCATCGGGAAGCTCTTGGGCGAGTGAAGGCGACGACTCGGCCGGCGCTACACGGCCGACGGGCACGGCGTTCGAACCCGTCAACCCGAGCCGCTGATGTTTCTCGACCGGATCGTTCTCGATCATCACTGAGATGATGTAACTCGCCATGTATAATGTATCTCCGTCGGTCAACGGCGCCGCATTGCCGCGTCCCAACGGCGTGTCCACGGTGTTGATGTAGACCCCATTGGTGCTGGTGTCGGTGATCGTGAAGCCGATGCCGTTGAATGCGATCAACGCGTGCCGGGCCGACAGCGTGTTGGTTGGATCTGGAAGCTGCCACTGGCAGCTGGCTCCGCGCCCGAGGGCGCCACCTTCCGGTCCGAACGCCTTTTGTGCGTTACGGCCCAAGGCTTCAGCGTTCGCTCCGACGACTCCAAGTATGACATGCATCCGACACCTTGTTCAGCCTTGCTCACCGGCACGCGTCAGTATCCGAGCCTCGCAAGAGACTTGCGTGCGGCGCCAGTCTTGCTGCCTTTTTCGCACCATATTGGAAGGCCGATCGACCGGCTCTCGCCGCCTGTTGTGCAGGAAGAAAGAGGAGGTCTTTTCGTGCGCTCTATAGGTGCAGTGGAGGTCGTGCTTGGTTTCCCTCTCAGAAACGAGGCACACGGGTTCAAGGGAGCATCGCTCGTCTTGCGTGTCTTCATGTACTCAGCCCTCACTCAGTGTTGCCGCATCTCATTGGCAACTCATTAGCAACGGTCGTGCCAATGTCATCTCGCTATTTAAACTACTGATGAGGGCTTGAAGAATTGCGGCTTGTCAAATGACGGCAGGTGTTCTGAACGTGACGAAGGTGGTGCGGCTGTCAGACATCGGACAAGCATCAACCGGTCTGATCCGGATATGACGTCGTGTCGCCTCATCCCGCCGGTGTTGTTCATCCTTGCTGAGCCCGGTAACCGCCACTTCGGCCACTAGATGCCGGCGGTCCGACATTTTTGGGTTCGCTCTTCAACGCGTCAAAGAAGGCCTGCTAGATCGAGCAACTCGCGGCTTCAATCCATCGAACCTGACGCGTGAACCATCGATGGCAATCACAATAGGACTGAGCTCCCTGTCCCCTTGGGCGGGTCAATCAATGTCGTCCAGCCCAATTCTCCTTCGCCCAGAGCCCATTCCGGCGTCTCCCCGGGGCCCAGTTCTAGCTTGAGATCCCAGGCCAGCGGTTCGCGCAAGATGACATTGATAAGACGGCAAAGGATGGCGTGGGCCTCGCGGCCGGGCAGCAGCGAGCGAAACTGCCGCTGGTTGAGCGGCCCAAGGCAGAGGCGGAATTTGCCCACCACGTCCGGCATGGTTTCACCAGCAAGGGTATCAACGCCAAGCTGTAGACCAGGCCGGCCTAGCCGCCACTGCGCCTCCGGCGGAATGTCGATCTCGCGCCAAATGAATTCCTCGACCCGGGCCGGGAGATCCAGATGGCTGGCAATCACGCTGGCCATGAGCCGCGCCGACCGGCTGCACAATGCAAGGACACCGGCATGAGGCAGCAGCCGCGCCCGCCATTCCCGTTCGTCGGCTGTGCTTTCCCTCGGCATGAGCCCAAAGAGCGCACCAACGAGCACCGAGATCGCGTCGGTTGCTCCCGCCGCGAACCGCAAATGGTGGCGATAGTACCGCCAAATCTGCAGCAGCAAGCTGATCAGACGGTGATTGAAAAAATCGAAAAAATCGGCGAGCGCTGCTGTGCCGTCGACGTGCATCACGCGTTCGGTGTAGAAGGGCGGCAGCGGCGACGAGGGGCCGTGCAGCCCCAAAAAATTGACGTACACCTCTAGCCGTTCGCCGGCGGCCTTGACCTGTCTAACGTCCGCGATCTCCTCGGCCGGAAAGCCGAGCATCGAAGCGGCGCGAAAGCGAACCGCCTCACGCTCGGGATTGTCAGTGGATCCGATGGGAGGAGCGTCGCTGAAGCGGTGTTCGAGGAGTGCGGCGAGCGAGAAGAAGCCGTAGGCTGCGAGCTCGTTGAGATCATGAGGCGCGGTCAGAACGGTGTGATCGATCCGGTTCTCGTTGGCCATGTATAATGCGCGTTGCTTTCCGTGCCGCGGACCGAAAACCGGTGCAGCATGTTGATGCCGGCGAAAGCTGCGAAAAACGCTTCGAGCACCGAGCCCAGCAGGAACAATTCGCCCTCACCGCCGATCTTGCTGTCGACTATGGCCAATTCGATGTTGCGCATCCGGATCGGCGCACCGCGCATCACGTGATCGGTGTCGGTAGTCACGAACTGGTCGAGGCCTTCGAGCAACAACTCCAGGCGGCGGCGCGCCTGAACGTCGTAAACCGCACGGAAATCGTAGCTGGCCAACACGGTGCGCAGCGTGTCAACATTGCCGACGCCACCGTAATTGCGTGCCAGATTGGCCGTTAGTCTCCGCAACAGGCCGTCATTGACCGGTGGCGGCACCTCTGCGACGACCGCGGTGATGTTGGAGAAGGTGACCGAACGAGGCGTGTCGGAGCTCGGAAGATCGACTGCACCAACGGGCAGCCGGTCGGCGATAGGTCCATTGGAACAGGCCAGTTGCAAGGAGGCGACCTCGATCGGCGGATGTTGGCTGATGTCGAGCCGATCGACGAAGCTTACATAGTGATCGACGCCCCGGCCGACCACAGCGGGGCGGATACGCTGGCGAAAGTAAGTGCGGTTGCGCTCAGCGCCGGGTAGATCGTGGCGCAACAGCTCGAATGGCTCAACGTCGATGCGTTCGGGGCGCCCTTGCACGTGCCCGGTCACGCGATCGACGGAACGGACGCTGAAGTTCGGCCCTGCGGAGGCAAGGACGCGGTATTCGGTCTTCGCCCGCTCCAGACGGATCGGCGACGCCTCGTGGCTGAAGACATTTATGGCTGGCGTGCAGTTCAAGCGAATCTGGCCCTTGTCCACGCGCAATTGCGCGGGGAACGGACGCTGAAACTCGAGGCTGAGCCTGCACTGTGTCTCCGTGTGGGCCCCGACCGGCTCGAGACCGGACAGTTCGACGTAGAGAAATTTCGACGGATAACTCAGATATTCCTGAATGATCCGGAATCCTGAGAACCCATTGCGTGGCCAGGGCAAAACCGCCTCGTCATCGCCAAACCCGATTGGCGCGATCTGTGCTGAACCGATAGCGGCGACCTGTCGATCCGCTATGGTAACAGTTGCCTGCGTGACGTGACGGCACAACCAGGTCAATAGGCAGCGCCCCACTTGCGGCTCTCGCTCCGTCGAGAAGAAAAGGCGGAGCCGGCCATTCTGAAGGCATGACAGGTTTTGTTGACCGGTCGCTTTGATACCCAAGGTCAGGCGAGCCGAAGTCGTCCGGTTCTCGAGCTGGACGTCGTTGATCTCCAGCGGCAGCACGTCAATTGGGTAGCAGGTGACGAACACGCAATTGGTTCCCTCAATCGGACGCGAGCGGACGCTCGTGCCGGCCGGCACGCTCAGGCTCGCGGCACTCGCCGATGGCCTCAAGGCAAAGGCCAGCGTCGTGATCGGCGGCAGGGCTTGAAGATATTGCGGCCATACCATCCGCAACACGTCATGGACGAACTCTGGGAATTCATCGTCGAGCTTCTGGCGCAGCCGCGCGACAAGGAAGGCGAAGCCTTCCAACAGCCGCTCCACGTCGGGATCAGTGGCGTCACGCCCGAGAAAGGGCGCAAGCTTCGGATTGGCTTGGGCAAAGTCGCGGCCGAGCTCGCGTAAATAAGACAGCTCATCCTCGTAATGGGGGTTAAGGGCCATCGATTCAGCCCCTCACTCGGACGCGCTTGTCGTCGCCCAAGATGGTATCGAACGAGACACGTTCCACCTGGTCAGGACAATTCAGCATTGCGTTGATGTGGAAAGCCAGCTGCAGCGGGTTGTTAGGATCGGCATGAAAGCGGATTGAAATATTCTTGAGGCGCGGCTCGAACATTTCGATCTGCTGCTTGAGCGAATGTGCGACCGCGCGCACCGCCTCGGCACCCTGCCCGATCGCATCGTTGAGATCTGGCATACCGAAGTCGGGCCGTGCCTCGCAGCACCCCTGGCGGGAGTTCAGGATCCGGCGCAGGTTTTCCAGGATACTCACCTGGATACGGTCGAACGAACCCTGCTTCTGCAACGGGACCATGGTCGCTGTTGCGTCTTCCAAGCGTTCAATAAGGCTGCGGTCGAACATCGCCTGCCTACCCCTCTATTGCTTGTCGAGCTTACCCTTTAAGGTCAAGGCAAAATCCGCGCCCATGTACTTCAAGTGTGGAACGACAGCTATGCCGACGCTATACCAGCCCGGTTCACCTTCCACATCCTCAACTGTGATTTCCGCCTTCCGCAAGGGCCGCCGCGAACGTACGTCTGCTGACGGACTCTCCTGATCAGCGACATACTGGCGGATCCAGTCGTTGAGCTCGCTCTGCAGCTCTTCCTTGCTCTTCCACGAGCCGATGTTCTCGCGCTGCAGCACTTTGATATAGTGCGCGAACCGGTTGATTATGAACATGTACGGCAACTGGGTGCCGAGCTTGTAGTTCAGCTCGCCTGTCTTGCCTTCTTGGGTATTGCCGAAATACTTCGGCTTCTGCACAGAATTGGCCGAGAAGAAAGCGGCGTTGTCAGAGCCCTTGCGCATGGTCAGCGCGATAAAGCCCTGTTCGGCGAGTTCGAATTCGCGTCGGTCCGAGATGAGGACCTCCGTCGGGACCTTGAACTGCAACTGTCCCATCGACTCGTAGACATGCAGATTGAGGTCCTCCACCGCCCCGCCCGACTGCGGGCCGATGATGTTCGGGCACCAGCGATACTTGGCGAAGCTTTCGGTCAGGCGCGTTGCGAAGGCAAAAATGGCATTGCCCCATAAATAGTTGTCGGTTTCGCCATCCGACGCTTCCTGGTAATTGAAACTCTTTACCGGAACCGTATCCGGCCCATAGGGCAAGCGCAGCAGGAAACGCGGTAGCGTCAGGCCGAAATAGCGTGCGTCCTCACTTTCGCGGAACGAATTCCACTTGGCGTATTTTGGCCCCTCAAAGATTGATTGCAGGTCCCGGAGATTTGCGATCTCCTCATGATATTCGACCCCGAACATGTCCGGCCTGGCAGAGGCAATGACCGGCGCATGCGCCATAGCGCCTACCGCGCTCATGTAGCGCATGAGCTTAACGTCCTGGCTGCCGGTGCTAAACTCATAGTTCGCTACCATGGCCGCCACGGGCTCGCCGCCGAACTGGCCGAACTCGGCGGTGTAGACGTGCTTGTACAGGCCGGACTTGACGATTTCTGGGCTATCCTCAAAATCGGTGAGCAGCTCATCCTTGCTGACGCTGAGAATTTCTATCTTAATGTTCTGACGGAAATCGGTCCGATCGACCATGAACTTAAGCCCGCGCCAGGCCGACTCGAGCTTTTGAAACTCGTCGGTGTGCAGCACGGCGTCAAGCTGTGCTGAGATCTTGCGATCGATCTCCGCGATCATCCGATCGACAAGCGCATTGTCGACCTTCTCCTCGGCCCGCCCCGGTTTGGTGAGCTCGGCGAGGAAAGCCGCGACACCCCGCCGGGCGACGTCGTAACCCTCGTCGCGTGGGGTGATCTTGGTTTCGACGAGAACCTGATCCAGCAGCGTAAGGTCAGTTGTCGTTGTGATGACTTCGGCCACTTGCTGCGCGCTTGTATCGCTCATAGCGCCTTCGCTCCTTGAACGCTTATCAATCCGCTTATCCGTCCTTGATGGTGAGCTCGCTCAAGAGGCGCGGCCGCGAGCCGTCGTCTTCGAGCAGGTTCTGGATGGCTTTACGGAAGCTCGGCACGTTGCCAAGCGGACTCTTAAGTGCGATGAGAGCCGCGCGCAATTCGGTCAACGCGCGCAGTTCCGAGATTTGTTGTGCAACACGCTCGGGCTCGAAGTCCTTCAGGCTCTCAAACTTGAGCGATATGGACAGCTTGCCGGCCTCGGCCGACTCGTCGAGCTTGTTTTCAGCGGACATATCGAGGCTCAGTTCCTTACCTTTGACCACCTCGTCAAAATTATCCTTGTTGATGCTGACGAGCTCCCGCTCCTCAACCGGGCGGTCATCGGCCCGTCCGGTGAAGTTGCCCAAAACCAAGAGCTTGAGCGGGAGCTCGACATCCTCCTTGAGGTTGCCGGTTGCGGGCTTGAAGCGGATATTGATACGCTCCTTCGGAGCGACCGAGCTTTCCTTTGCCATATGAGCTCCCGTTAAGACCTTGACTTTGGCGAAATCAGTGGCGAGCGAGTCGGCCCGCACGTGCGATGTCGATGCGTGCGACCCGCGTTCGGATCTGCTCGAGCGCGAGACGACGGCGAGGCTCGTCGATCATCTGTTGCGAGTCGGAATGGGTCATCGCGCGGAAGCGCAGTTCGGCAATTTCGAGCGCAAGCGCGGGCTCCCAGCTTTCCAGTTCGCGCTCGGCGACAACCCCTTCCATGTGCTCCAGCAGCGCCACGGCGGTCGTGACAAAGCCAGTCTCGATGCAGAAACGTGCCTGCGCAAGCTGGCCGACGAAACGCGCACGTTCGCCGGTCATGCCATCCAGCGCACGCGACAGCTTCTCGAGCGCCGCCTGCGGCTGCCCGCCGCCGATCAGCTTGTATGCCTCGGCGACTGCCTCCTGCACAGGATCACGGCCGATCGACGCGTCTGCTGCACCGACGGCGCCCCAAGCACGCGTTTCATCGTCTGCGAACGGCCGGCCGTCGTTGAAATGAAACTCCAGGATCCGCGGATAGCGTGTGACCAGCATGGCTACCGCGGCGCGCACGACCGCGGCCGCCGGCTCAAATGACCGCCCCATCTGCGCCAGCGCCTTGGCAGCATGCCGGTGAGCGTCGAGCCAGAACGGTCCGGTCCAAGCGATGTCTTCGGCCAAATTCACGACATCGGCGTGCTGACCGGCTGCCACCTTTGCTTCTAAGGCGACGATGTCATCGGCGGGCGGAAACACGTTGGTGCGGCCTGCGGTATCGGGCGGCAGCGCGTCAAAACGCATCCACGAGCCCACGCGATTGAGCAGATAGACCTTCGGGTCTGCGCCAGATGTGACGCGCAGGGCGGCGGCGGCCTGCCGCAGCATATCCGGTAAGCGTTCCGCCAAGCCAGCCCGGTCGCCATCGGCGGCAGACAGTACCGTTGGACCCATCACCGCCGGATGAGGCTGGTCAATCGGCGGAGCGAACTCTGCCGGTGCGGCCACGGCCGGCTCAGCAGCACAGGCCGCCTCACCCGCGGATTCAGCCACAGCGGCGCTCGCACGCTTGGCTTCTTCGTAGTGCGATCTCAGCGCCCTAGCTAACTCACCCAAAGCGACCTGTTCTTTGACCAGCCTTTCGCCGAGCAGCCGATCGAGATCATCAAGCGTATCATAGGCGGCGAGTACCGCCGGATAATCGGCCTCAGTGGGTGGATTGTCAGCCACTGCCGGTCCAACGCGGCCGACGAGCCAATCGACCGCTCCGACCCGCGCACGTTCCCGCTTGACCGGCGGAAACAGCCCTTCCCAATGCGCGTCCACCATGCCGCCCAAAATTGCTAAACCCACCGCGAGGCCCCGATATCCCTCGGTGCGAAACAGAGCATAGCTCGCCCAGCAGGCAACCAGGACGTCCTTTGATTGGTTAGTCAGGATGTTAAGGGACTGCGCACTGACTTTCCGCCAATCAACCGCAGCTGGTCCGTGGGCATCCATGCGCCGCACCTCGGCTTCGAGCTGCTCGAATTCGGCCGCATCACGGACATTGGTTCCGGCGGGCATAGCGCCCGGCACAGGCGCGGCGCCGTAGAGCGCGCGCGCATCGGTGTCGGCTCGAATCGCGACCCCGTGGTCGATCACGGCCACGAAATCGTGCGCGGACGCGCATTGAGACGGATAGCGGCGTTTGGGCAGTCGAATTCGCACCCGCCGCATAAAGCGAACTGAGAAGCGATAATCTTGCAAGCCATCAGTGCGACTCCTTGAGCAGGCGACGCTGCACGACATCTCCCTATCAAGGCTCGTGCCAACTGCGAGAGTCTGATTTGTAAGGCTATTTGCTCAAGCGGACGTGTCGTGGCTCCGACAGCATGTCGCAAATCGGACTGTTAGCATCAAAGACGCATGATCTCGATGTCCAGTGCTTGCCCAGAACGATTATCGAAGCTCCCTAGCATCGAGGATTTCTTGCTTGTCGGAATCCGTTGCTGAAACACTGCCCACCGAAGAAACGCATTCGTCCGACTTAAACTTGCCCTCGTAATCCGGTCGACGGCGGCAGCGCCACGATCCCGATTCCACCCTCGAACGCCTTTAGCAGGCCGAAGGGTGCTTAGAATACGAGTCACCAAAAACCCTTAGCGCGCGTCGCGCGGTCTCAGCAACGCGCGGAGGATTGAAAGATCAACGACGCAGCGCGATGAACTCGAGGGGCATTGGGCGAACGCAGCGTTCTTCGAATCTGCGTCAATGATCGAACATCTTGTGATTGTCGGGGCTTGGCCAGCCGGAGGCATCTCGATAGGCAACAATTTGCAGCCCGGTCAACTACCAACCCTAGTCATTGATCTAGATGACAGACGCATGTCACCTATAGGTAAAGCTGCGACATTGGCCGAGCGGCATGGCCTCCATCAAGAACTGGGCGGCGCACGCCCTGAATGTCTGGCCGGTCAAACGGGCCCCCAAGGAGCAGGCATGCAAGATCAATCACAATCTTTTCTCGCCAAAGGCCCTGATCGATGTGCTGACCTCTCATTTGCAGAAAGGCTGCGAGCTGCCATCTGCTCCGACCGCGACCTCACCTTCCTCATGGAGGCTCATGATGCTCTCTCCGGCGCCGTCGCCAAGCGCGCAGGCTTCAAAGGTATCTGGGCGTCGGGCCTGTCAATTGCCTCCTCTCTCGGCTACCGCGATGCCAACGAAGCTTCGTGGAGCCAAATCGTCGACGTGGTCGAGCGCATCGTCGACTCGACCGAGCTGCCTGTGCTCGTTGACGGCGATAGTGGCTTCGGGAACTTCAACAATGCGCGCCTGCTGGCGCGGAAACTCCGTCAGCGTGGCGCTGCCGGCGTTGCGCTGGAGGACAGCTGTTTTCCGAAGATGAACTCGTTCGTTGGCGATCGGCATCCGATCGCCGATGTCGATGAATTCTCGGCCCGGCTGCGAGCAGTGAAAGATACAGTCGCGGACAACTTGGTTCTCGTCGCTCGGACCGAAGCGCTGATCGCCGGCCATGGAATGGACGAGGCGCTTCTACGTGCTAGCGCTTACGCCGCAGCGGGAGCTGACGCCATCCTCATTCACTCGCGTAAGAGCACCGCAGACGAGATCCTCTCGTTCGCGAATTCCTGGCAGAGCCGCCTGCCTGTCGTAATCGTTCCGACGAAATACTATCGAACACCCGTCTCTACATATCGTGATGCCGGCATCTCCACAGTGATCTGGGCCAACCACTCCATGCGAGCTGCAATAGCGGCAATGCGGCACGTGTGCGGCCGCATCATCGCTGAGGAAAGCATTGCCGGCATCGAGCCACATATCGCGACGCTCGACCAGGTCTTCGACTTGTTGGGATACGACGAACTCGCCCGTGCGGAAGCGCGATATCTGCGCCCCTCTGACCTACAGCAATAGCTTCTCATTCATCCGGCAACATACTCATTTTGGACGGACTACTGTCATGCACCCCTCTCAAATATCGTCGCGTTCCAACGAAATCTCGAACAAGGCATT
Source organism: Bradyrhizobium cenepequi (assembly GCF_020329485.1). Classification (GTDB taxonomy): domain Bacteria; phylum Pseudomonadota; class Alphaproteobacteria; order Rhizobiales; family Xanthobacteraceae; genus Bradyrhizobium; species Bradyrhizobium cenepequi. The sequence continues at coordinate 10,070 of NZ_JAGKJI010000008.1, read as the reverse complement.
TGTTTGGCTTCCTGATACTGGAGATGTCATCAAGTGGCACGACAGCGCGATAGCCCTTACTCAACCACCGCCGTATCATGGCTCTAACAGCTCATCTATTTCGATGGCCAGGCACCGAAGAAGAGCTACGAGCTCATTTCTCTCACCGAGAACCGCCGACGCGGACGGTGACTTGTCTCTGGTAGGCCGTACGCTCTCCTTTCGAATGAGCGAGGCCGATTTCACGTCACTGCAGCAACCATAAGCGACTTGTTGGAGAGGAGCGCGCTCATGTTGGCGCAGCGGACAGCCTTGTTCAAATCGTCGGGCACCGCCGCGGCGAGGACCGCCGCCAAAGCAGCTGCCGCGAGCGGCAAGGACATCGTCGATTTGACCGCTGGAGAGATCTGGAGCGACCTAGCGCCTTCGGTGCGCAATGGCGCCATCGCCGCGATAAATCGCAATCTCAACCGCTATACCGACACGGTCGGGCTGCTAGAGTTGCGCCATGCACTTGCTGGCAAGATTTCCGCCGACACCGCTCAACCCTGGTCGACAGACGAGATCGCGGTGACGAACGGCGCCAAACAGGCGCTCTTCAATGCGGCCATGGCTCTTCTGAATCCCGGCGACGAAGTGCTGATCCCCGTCCCCTACTGGACTACTTTCCCGGCCCAGATTGTCGTTGCTGGCGGTACGCCCGTCTTTATCGAGACCCGGAATAGTAACTATGTGCCGCGGCTTACGGACCTCGCGGCGGCGGTTACATCAAAGACTAAGGCGATTGTGGTCAACACGCCAAACAATCCGACCGGCACGATCTACGACCGCGACACTCTGGCTGGCGTTGCCCAACTTGCCATTGACCGGGATTTCTGGATCATCTTCGATGAATGCTACGGGGCTTTCGCCCATGCCCCGCATACCCATGATTCGATTATTTCGGTCGCGCCCCAAGCACGCGATCGTACTTTGATCGTCAATTCGTTTTCCAAGTCGTTAGCCCTGACTGGCTGGCGGATTGGTTATCTCGCCGGACCCAAGACTGTCATCAGCGCGGTTAAGGCGCTACAAAGCCATACGACCTCCAATCCCAATGTCATTGCACAGCATGCGCTGCTCCATCACCTGGAGTCCGGCGATCCAGTCTTCCAACTGCAATTGCAGCGCCAGGTCACCAATGCGCGAGCGCTTGGATTATCGATCCTTTCAGCGCTGACATTGGTGCCCACGCCCGCTGCCCAGGGTGGATTTTACTTCTATCTTGATCTTACCGAATTGCAGCGACGTGCCAATCGTACTGGCCGCAAATCCAACCCCGATGACATCGTTAACGCCTTGCTGATGGACGCTGGTGTCGCAACGGTTTCCGGCACAGCCTTTGGAGACCCCGCCGGGGTTAGACTCTCCTACGGCATCGATCTTGAGTCACTCGACAAAGGCTTGAGACGTCTGACCGCCGCTCTGAATACGTGGAACTGAAGTTTTGGGCCGCAGGGTTCACATCATGCCTCACATTCCACGCCAAGCCATCATCCTTGCAGCGCGGCTCAGCTGGCGCCTGCGGCCGGGGGGCTGTGAGAGCAAGATTCGTTCACAGGTCGGTTTCATCGTCCCTTCCTCGCTGGCGCGGATTCCCCTGCTCCATGAGCAACAGGTTTCTACTCCTATCATGAGCTTTCCGATCTGCTGCGACGACATTCGCAGACAGAGCCTCAACGACAGGCGACGAAATCGTGATTACGCCGTGTGCCTGAGCCGGCGGCGCGGCCGTATCCGGCATCGAATTCGAAACTCCGCAGCCTCTCTCCTCTCATACGGGATTCAACCCGAAAAGCTCGAGATCAGCCTGAGCCGGCTCGTCCAGTTCCGCAACGCCTCAGAATGACGACGGGTATCGCGCAACGATGATCGGAAATGAAATGACCACCAATGCTCCCAAGAAAGCCGTCATTCTCGCCGCCGGCTTCGGCTCTCGCCTGCGACCGCTAACTGATCTGCGGCCGAAACCCCTGGTCGAGGTCAACGGCACACCCATCCTCCACAATGCCCTGCGAAACTTGGAAGCAGTTGGCGTCGAAGAGGTGACGATCGTCGTCGGCTATCGCAAGGACGCCATTCAATATGCCTGCGGCAGACGTTTCCGCGGGCTTGAAATCGACTATGTCGAGTCAACCGTTTTCGACCGCACCGGCAGTGCCTATTCGCTATGGCTAGCGCGTGAAGCGCTTCTTTCTGGAGACTGCTACCTCTTGGAAGGTGATGTCTTCTTTGAGGAGGACGCGCTCCGCTATCTCAACGTTGCCGATGCTGTCGACGTTGCCGCAGTTGCACCATTCGATTCCAGCATGCAAGGTTCGGCCGTAGTGCTCTCAGAGAACGGACTTATTTCTGCGTTCCGGATGAAGCAGACGGCTGCGGACCTGCACGGGGACGGCCCGGCGCTCTTCAAAACAATGAATATATTGCGGTTCAGTTCAGTTACGCTGAGAACGATGATTGTCCCTGCGCTGGATGACATCATCGGTTCGGGTGCCACACACGCGTACACCGAGGAGCTACTCGCCTATCTCGTCGAAATGCGCGGGCTACAGCTCGCCGCGGCGCGTTGTGACGATCTCCGTTGGTATGAGATCGACAGCACGGAGGATTTGCGAATCGCTGAACGCATGTTCGCAACCGCATCGCCCCTCGTCAGCCGGGCCGTTTGAGCATCGGACTGTTTGATGAGGGAGGTTCGAATGTTGCGCCAACTTGTCGATCCAGCCAATGCCGTAACCGTAACAGGTCTTGCACTCTCGACTGTGGGTATCAAATATGCCACTGTCGGTCGTTCGGAGATCGGGGTAGCCGTCGTGCTCTGGGCGCTGCTGGCCGATCACCTCGATGGCGTTGTCGCCAAGCGAACGCAACACCGCCCGGCAGAGACAGGACAGGTCGGCAAAAATCTGGACTCGCTCGCAGATTTGGTGAGTGCCGGTGTGTTTCCGGCAGTAACCTCAATAATCGTCGGCCATGGCTCAACGATTTCCGTTGCCGCAGGAACCGTTCTCGTTGTCGCCAGTGCATTGCGGCTAAGCTACTTCAACGTATTCGGATCTCCTAACGGCCGGTTCATCGGAGTGCCGACCACTTATGCGGTACCGCTGACGGCAATCATATTCTTACTCCGTCCGCACATTCCTGAGGCGATCTTCCCGAACCTGTTCGCGTTCGCCCTCGTTGTGCTCGCTGTGCTGCACATTGCGCCTGTCCGAGTGCCGAAGACGGTTGGCCTCATGTACCTCGTCGTCACTGCCTTTTGTGTTGGTGCATCCGTCGTACTTGCGATGAGGGGATTCGCATGAATAGGCTGCCTGAATTCGCACAACCGCGCCATTTGTCCGGGCGACACCGCAGTCCTGGCTCGATCTATCGCGAGCTCGGCATCGAGCCGTTTATTCAATGCGCCGGTGTCCGCACGATTTATGGAGCAAGCAATCCGAGCGACGAGGTCATCGCCGGAATGAACGCGGCTGCCGAAGCATTCGTCGATATGGACGAGCTCGCTGAAGCCGCGGGTCAAAGGATGGCTGAACTCACCGGCGCCGAGTGGGGTGTCATCACCGCCGGCACTGCGGCGACGCTGGCGTTAGCAACTGCAGCTTGCATTGCCGGGAATAATCCGGAGCTGATGCTGCGGTTGCCGGAAACATCGGATCTACGCAACAAGGTGTTGATCCCGGCCGATCAACGCTTTGCCTACGAACAGTCGATCCGGGTCGCGGGCGCCGAGATCGTCAGCATTGCGACGGCAGAGGAATTGGCGCAGGCCCTGGATGGAAGGGTCGCGATGATCTGCCTGCTCGGTCGCAAGGACAATGCGTCGGCATTGCCACTAAGCTCGCTCCTCCCCTTCGCGCGCGCACACGGTGTGCCCATTCTTGTCGATGCCGCCGGCCTTTCGCCTGGAAAGCCGGATCGCTGGATAAAGAACGGAGCCGACTTAGTGGTTTACGCAGGTGGCAAATATATCCGTGCGCCACAATCCACTGCGATCGTGCTTGGCAAGGAGCGGCTTTGCAAGGCGATCTGGTGGAATGGAGCGCCTCACCAAGCGTTTGGCCGGTCAATGAAGGTGGGCAAGGAGGAGGTGGTCGGCGCCCTGCTCGCGCTCGATCGCTGGATCAATTTTCAATCGGCGACAGACGAGCGCGACCAGTGGCTTCCACGATTGAAGCGGATTGAGGCCCACCTCAGCTTGCTGCCAGGCGTTACGACTGAAGTGCTGTCCTGGGCCGGTTCTGTGACAGCTATTCGGCTCAAGGTGATCTGGGACGCAGGTGTTATTCCGTTTGATGCGGAAGACCTGAGGCTTGCGCTGTTGCAGCAACGACCGCGGATCCTGATCCACGATTTTTGGTCCACGCCGACCTCGATCATACTAGATCCCGTGAATCTCTCCGATGACGAGGCGGAGATCGTCGGTCGCGCTTTGGCAACCGCATTTCGTCAGCCCCAGTCGATCGCTCAACCTGTCTCAAAGCTTCGTGCAGAAATCGATATCTCGGGCAGTTGGTGCGTCGAAATGCAATTCCTTCATGGTTCGGCGACGCATCATCTCGACGCTCAGCAGAACGGCGAGCTCATATCTGGCGTCCATCACACAGGATCATCCTCCGGCTTTGTATCCGGTGAAGTTCATGGCCGCCAACTCCGTTTCGAGTCTGTGCACGAACGGGTACCGATTTGGCTTTTCTACGGGTTCGAGGGGGAAGTCGGAGAGGATGGCTCCATCAGCGGAGCGGTCAGGCTCGGCGGCACGGCAAAGGAGCATCTCGGGCCGGTCTTCAAGGGACAGTACGGTTCTGCGGAATGGCATGCGAGACGTATCCCCCTGTTCCGGGATGGGTCAATCGGCATCACGCCGGCTGTCGCGCCAACCCATGCGAGGCTGGAATGACCGTTCAGAACGTGAATATACAGCTTAAGCATTCGATGAGCCTGCTCGGCAAAGTGGCATTGGTCGTCGGCGGCTACGGAGCGATTGGCACAACAATCTCCGAAACGTTGGCCATTGCGGGCGCAACTGGCATTGTTGCAGGACGAAGTGGCGACCGGGCGCGAGCTCTTGCCGCTGAACTAAGCAACAAAGGTTGCTCTGTCCAAGGTGTCGAGCTCGACGCGTGCGACGTCGGCGCAGTGCGAGATCTCTCTGCTTCTCTGAAGCAGCAATATGGTTCGATTGACATTCTGGTGAATTGCGTCGGCTTCAATAAGGAGCAGAAGCTGCTCGATGTGACGGAGGACGCCTTCGATGAGGTCTATACCAGGACGTTGCGCGCCGGAATGTTTCTTTCTCAGGCGGTAGCTGCGCAGCAGGTTACAGCCGGAACGGGCGGCAGCCAAATCCACCTCCTCTCGGTTCGGTCATCGATCGGCTTCCGAAACCGCGGCTACAGCGCCTTTTGCGCCGCGAAAGGCGGGCTCGCTGTTCTGTTGAAGCAACTGGCAACGGAGTTGGCGCCGTACGGCATCACCGTAAATGGTGTCGCGCCAGGCGCCGTGCGCACTCAGAAGAACGACAAGGCTCTTCAGGACGCAGCGACCTTTCAACGGGCTGTCGCGGATATTCCTCTCGGACGTTTGGCAACTCCTGCCGACGTTGCTGGCACGGTGCACTTCTTCGCATCGCCTCTGTCGCGGTTCGTAACCGGTCAGATCCTCTATGTGGACGGTGGGCTTACAGCCAGCGCCTGAGAAAGCACTTTGTCGGAAGGAGAAGACAATGAAAATCGGCGTAGTCGGAGCTGGCATTATTGGGACCTCCATCGCTTATCACCTCGGTAAGGCGGGCGCGCAGGTCACGGTTTTCGATATCGGTAGTCCTGGTAACGGTGTCTCCTCGACATGCTTCGCTTGCTTGAATGCATTCGGCCAACCTGAACCCGACCTGCAGTTCCGGCTCGACGCTATCAGGTATCACAGCACGATCGCCCGCGAGGTCGGAAGTGAGCAGCTTCTTCACGTGACTGGAACACTGCGCTTTGCCTCCTCCGACAACGGCGCCGCTAGACTGGCCGAAAGAGCGAAATGCATAGGTGAAAATGGCAGCCTCGCCCAACATCTCACGGCTTCATCCGCAGGCGAGCTCGCCCCGCTGGTAAATACGCATTTGGCGACCGATTGTGTATTCATACCCGAGGAGGGATGGATCGAAGCAAAGACACTCTGTGAACACCTCGCGCGTGTATCCGAGAGACGCTTCTCAGTCGAATTTAGGCGCGAACGAATTCTGGCAATTGGAGCCAACGCTACACAGGTGCTGGTCGTGTCCCATCTCATGGGGACGGCAGCATTCGATCGACTCGTATTGGCGGTCGGCAATGAGACGAATGCGCTCTTAACATCGGCGGGCATGAGCCCGGTTCCGTTGACAACCGAGCCCGGACCACTCGTTGAACTATCGTTTCCCAAGAGCGACGAGACCCAACGCCACGTTATCTATGCCGATAATCTTCATATCAAGGCAGGAGACCATGGAGGTTTTCTGGCAGGTGTCGCCCCCGCCACTGACGCAGCGCCGTTATATGAACGTTTGGAGAAGGAACGCCTAGATCTTATCGGCGCGGGGCGCCGATGGCTAAGGCGCTTCGATGAGATGCATGGGAAATGGATGGTCGGTGCGCGACCGATGCCATCAGACGGCCTCCCGATCCTCGGAAAACATGATGAATGCCCGACAATTCATATCGCGGTAATGCACGGCGGCGTGACGCTTGGCCCCTTAGTGGGACGTTTGTTGGCAGACGAAATGGTCAACGGGCGGACCGATCCCCGCCTCGGGCGCTATGCCTATGTGAGATTTTCAAAGGCGGCCGTTCGGTCCGTCGCTGGCGTGCTGGGCCAACGCATTCCATCGGCAGACGTCGCGAATTGAAGACCTGACACGAGTGTGAAGGATCATAGGTGATGATCACCACCAAATCACAAACTTTGCACCATCAATGGGCCGATTATACATCGATCGCAGCTGAGTATCACATCTACCCAAACTACGCCGATTGGTTGGTCCGCGCGCTCGGCATGGTCGTCGCTTGCATCCAGGGTACTCGAGTCGCCGACATAGGCGCCGGATCTGGAAAGCTTACCGAGATGCTTGGAGAGCTCGGCGCAAGCGGTTTCGCAATCGAGCCAAATGATGCAATGCGCGATGAAGGCGAGAGACTAACAAGAGCGAAGGGCTTTGATTTCACCTGGATGAAGGGAACAGCCGAAGACACTCGCTTGGACGACGCCGCGGTCGATTGGGTCTGCCTTGGTAGTTCCCTGCACTGGGCGGACACAACGCGCGCGCTCTCAGAAGCGCGTCGCGTTTTGAGACCGGGAGGATCCATATCCGTCTTGTGGGATCTGCGTGATGAAGAGCGTGACCCGCATTTTCGCGCGATCGAGGCGATCATTCATGAGATACGGCCCGGGTTAGGACGAGCACCAACCATTATTCGGGAGTTGATGCGGGACCTGGACGAAGTCCTTGAGCGGCATGAGTTCAGGGATTGCATAAGGCTCGAGGCTGCGCATCGACGATGGTACACCCCAGAAGATTACGTGCGCGCGTGGCGAACTGTTCGTGATCTTGCCGCGCAGACGACGAAAGACGAGTACAACACGATCATGAACAGAATATACGACCTCGTTAAAGGCGAGACGATGGTACCGATGAACATGAGAACGTTCTGTTTTACTTCTCGGATCGTATCTCGACCGTAGCAACCGCGACCACGTGGCACAGAGGAACGACGCGCCGCCGCCTCGAACCCTTCGGAGGAACAGATGAGCATTTCACATAACACGGTGGAGTTGGTGCGCGCCACCCCACCAGTGCTTACAGCGGTCTCGGATATCTTAGGTGAATCCCTTCGTGAGATTTCTCAGGATGAGAGGACCGGCGTAGCATTTCACAAGCACCGATTTGGAGGCGACCTTGCAGATAGGGAGGCGGGCGCAATCTGGTGCGAAGGACGGCTAGGTACGGCGGTTGACCCAAGTAGAGTGGTCGTGACCAACGGAACGCAGAACAGTCTACTTATGCTCGTCGCATCTTTAGTGCCACCCGGTAGCGTTCTGCTAACGGAAGCTTTGAGCTATCCACAAATCGGAACACTTTGCAATCTGGTAGGCGCGACGGCCAGGTCTGTCAAGCTTGACGAACTTGGCGTGGTTCCCGATGATTTCAAGCGGTGTTGTGAGGAATACCGGCCGAAGGCGGCGTATCTGATTCCAACTGTACAAAATCCAACTGCAACGATCCTCCCCAGCAACAGACGGCACGAAATTGTAGCGATTGCTCGAAAGCATGGCGTAGCTATCATTGAGGATGAAGCACAGGCCTTCCTCCCGCCAAACGCGGATGCGCCGATTGCGTCATTGGCACCAGACACTACGTGGTATGTACTTACTATGTCGAAGTCTACTTCCGTCGGACTGAGAGTTGGCTATTTCGTCGCGCCAGATTTACGCCAATTGGAAAATGTGTATGCGCGATTCAAGAAGATGTCGATGTGGTTTTCTTCGCCGATTACTGCGATCCTCGCGACGCGCTGGATTACCGATGGAACCGCCAATCGCATCTTGGCTGCAATTCGGGGCGAGATGGCGGAGCGGCACAGAATCCTTCGGGACGAACTCACCAACGTCTCGTACCAATCAAGCCCAAATAGTCTTCACGTTTGGGTCAAAGGGGCATCTGGCTTACGCGATGCCGCAGCGATCGGCGAGTGGGCAAGCCAGCGCGGCGTGATCGTTCGCGGGTGGAACGAATTTCAAGTTGCTGACAGCGGCGGTCCACACGGTGCTCGTGTTTCCTTGACAGCTGGCGACCAAGAGGCGCTGCGAACTGGTCTTCGCAAATTGAATGCCGGTCTAGGCGCACAGTGTTAGAGAGCTGGTCCGCGCAGAACCGGCAGACGTATCTTCGAGGAAGAGAGCGAATGATTACAGCTTTTCCAATTGAGCGCACTCCAGGAGTCGCTCCTGGTAGGAGCTCCGGCTCCGCGTTTGGCAATTTAGTCTGGGCTGTGGCAACGTCCGATGATAAATCCCTCGATTTGAGAGGTCAGGCATCTGCCAGCTTCGCGAAGCTTGAACGTGTATTGGAGCACTTCAAGACGGACAAGCGGTATCTCCTGTCCGCGCATGTCCAGCTCTCAAATCTCGATGACAAGAAGGACTTCGACCTAGAGTGGAAAAACTGGGTTGGAAATAGTCCGGATCACTGGCCGCAGCGCGCGTGTGTTGGTGCGACCTTGTCGCCGGGTACTCTGGTTGAGATCTCGGTTGTCGCTGCAAAGCTCGTTTGAGGCACTTACCGGAGAAATCTGCGTTCTCTTCCTTGATTGTCAAGGACTCCCCCTTAACGGGCTACGCGCCCCCAACGGCGATGATACGACGGCAGGTGTCCTGCATTGCCATCGTTGCAGCGCGAACTTCGCAATTGCTGTGTATTTTTCTTTCTAAACCGAGATGCCGTCAGGGCGTGATATCCTAGGCGTCCCATGTCGGGCACTAATAGTCGCCCGTTCTTTAATCGCGGGTACGGTGTCAACCCCGATAGACAAAAATGATCCACTGCCGGGTTCATGGTTCTTTCCGCGGTCGTCTCTATGCAGGAGCGCCGCATGGTGGCGTTCAGGAGGCGCGGCATCTCGATGTGAAGAGCGCGGTGCGCGTAACCGCCCGCAGGGACGACTTCGAGATTGCCAACACCTTCGTCCCGGCAGGGACGCATGTTCCGCCGAGGGCGGATCTGGATTTGTTTAAGACTGGTTCATGCGGTGCGCATCTCTGCCTGGAACTCGGTGCCATCGGTCCAGATGGCATGGAGGATGACAGCCATTTTGCGCGCGACGGCAACCTTCGCCTTTTTGGCGCCGATGCGTTTGGCCAGCTTGCTGCCCCAGCGCTTGAGCGCAGAACCTCGTCTGACAACGGTCAGCAGGACGTTCGCGGCCTCGAACAAATAAGTTCGAACCTGGTGGTCGCCGCGTTTGGAGATGCGGCCAGTGCGATCGATCTCACCGGATTGATGACGTCTTGGTGTTAGGCCGAGA
>NZ_JAGKJI010000070.1 GCF_020329485.1 Bradyrhizobium cenepequi | reverse complement strand
CGCAGAGGACCAGCGCCTTGTCCGGCGGATTGAGGTAGAGCCCGACCACGTCCTCCACCTTGGCGGCGAAGTTCTTGTCGCGCGAGACTTTGAAAGTGTCGACCAGATGCGGCTTCAGCCCATGCGCATGCCAGATCCGCTGCACACTGCTGTAAGAGATGCCAACAGCCTTCGCCATGCTGCGCACGCTCCAATGGGTCGCATTCGGCGGTTTCCCGTGCAGCGTCATGTGCACCACCTGTTTGATCTTTTCGGACGGCAACGGCTTGACGCGAGATGGTCGCGTCGCGTCCTTCAGAAGTCCGTCCACACCTTTCGCCACATAGCGACGGCGCCAGCGGCGGATTGTCAGCAGGCTCTTGCCAGCCACTGCCGCGATCGCCTCCGCCGTCGACCCATCGCTCGCCAGCAGCACGATCCGTGCTCGCCAAACCACCTTCTGCGGCGTGTTCCGGTCCCGGACCAGCCGCGCCAATCGTTCGCGATCGGCTGTGCTGACCGCAATCTGCTCGAGCTTCCTCATCGGCGCAGACTCGCAGGTTTGCGCCAATTTGTGAATCCTCTGTCAGTGACGGAACACTAGCCACCAACATCCTGCTGCCGTCGCTGCCGCAGATGGCGGTCTCGCTGAACGTGACGACCGCTGCGGTTACGTCGGCGATCACGATCTTCCTCGCTGCGTTCGCGCTCGGCCAGCTCGTGGTCGGCCCGATTTCCGATCGCTTCGGCCGCCGCTGGCCGGTGCTGATCGGTTTCGCGGTGTTCTTTGCCGGCAGCGTCTGGTGCAGCCTCGCCAACGATCTTCCTAACCTGCTGATCGGCCGCGTCGTCCAGGCCGCCGGCGCCTGCGCAACCTCGGTGCTGTCACGCGCCATTGCCCGCGACCTGTTCACGGGCGCTGCCCTGGCGCGCGCGATGGCGCTGATCATGATTGCGATGGCGGCCGCGCCCGGCTTCTCTCCGCTGCTCGGTGGCGCGCTCGATCACTATTTCGGCTGGCGTTCGGAATTCGTGCTCGTCGCGGCGTTTGCGGCGCTCGGCGCGGTCGCCTATGGTTCCGCGCTCGGAGAGACCCACTACTCGACTCGGATCGCGCTCAACCCCATCGCCATCACGAGAACCTATCTCAGCCTGATCGGAGATCGCCGCTTCGTGGTGCCGGCGGCGACGGTCAGTCTGATCCTGGGAAGCCTGTTTGCGATGTTCTCCGCCGCGCCTCGGATCTTGATCGAGACGCTGCATTTTTCGCCAATCGAACTCGGCTTGTTCTTCGCCGGTACGGTGCTGATCGTGTTCGCCTCCGGCTGGCTCGCCACAAGGCTCGCACCGCGCTTTGGCCTCGACCGCTCGATCAAGAGCGCATTGTTGGTTGCCGCCATTGGTGGCATCGCCATGCTGTTCGTCTCGCTCTTCACCCCGAGCTTCCTGCCATTCCTGGCTGCGATGAGCGTGTTCCTGCTCGGCATGGGCATTGTCAATCCGCTTGGCACCGCGCAGGCGCTCTCGCCGTTCGGTGAGAAAGCAGGTGCGGCCTCCGCGCTGCTCGGCTTCTGGCAGATGATGAACGCGGCGATCGGAGTATGGCTCGCCGCGAGCGTGTCGCATGAGGCGATATTCGGCCTCGGCGTGGTGTTAACCGTCTTCTCAGTGATCGCGGTCGCCCTGTACGGGCTGCGGGCGGAACAGAGCTAGCTCGCGAGGTAACGCTCGTACTTTCCGGCCACCACCTCGTCCGCAGCCACTTCGGGATCAAGCGTATAGAGATCCTGCGCGCGGCTGATGCCGCGCAAGGCAAAGCGGCCGGTCGAAACCAGATAGGTCCGCCCTGCCCCATCCAGGCCATCCCGGAAGGCCTGCGAGGTCAGCAATTCCCGGTCGACCGAGCTGCACATCGAAGCGATCCGGCTGACTTCGTTGACCGCAGGGCCTACCACCGTGAAATCGAGCCGGTCTTCGCTGCCGATATTGCCGTAGAAGACCTCACCAACATGCAATCCGACATGGGCTGACGTGGTCGGCCGCCCCTCGGCAGCGCGGCGGACGTTAAGCGCATTCAAATTGCGGCGGAAGCGATGCTCGGCGCGGAGCGCCGCGCGCTTTGCGATCGCCATGTTCTCCTGCGTGAACATCGCCAGCACGCCGTCGCCGATCAGCTTCAGCACCTCGCCGCCGGCATCGTGGATCGCGTCGATCGAAGCCTGGGCGTAATCATTGAGGAACGGGATGATCTCGTCGGGCCCGATGCGCTCGCTGATCGCGGTCGAGCCGCGAATGTCCGAAAACCATAACACCGCCTTGATGCGCTCGGTGACGCCACGCGAGATGCGGCCGCGCATCACCTGTTCAGCGGTCTCGCGCCCGAGATAGACACGTCCCAAGGTGCGCGCGATGTTGACCTGTGCTGCCGACTTCACCGCCAACCCGAGCACCGGCACCAGGTCGCGCAGCGCCGCCATATGATGCTCGCCAAATCCATCGGACTGGCGGGTGGTCCAGTAGGAGTAGAAGCAGTCCATTTCACCGATCGTGCCGGCCTCGCCGAACCGGTGCACGAAGGCGACGAAATGCTTGTGGCCCTTCTCCGCGAGCTCGTTAATCATCGAGAAATCGAGCGTGGCGCAATCGGCCAGGTCGATCGCCATCTCATCATGCCCGTTTTGCAGCATGTGGTAGAATGTTGAGCGCCGCCAAGTCTGCCCGGCATCGCCGCTAGAGGTCGAGCCATATTCAAAGATGTCGCTCTCGTTGGTCTCGCTGTCGTTCCAGCGGAACCCGCGGCCTTCGAAGATCGGATGCAGCGTATCGATGAAGACGAGGCCGCGCGACAATGGCATCCCGCCGGCGCGGCAGTGCTCGCAAAAGCCGCGCAACAGATCGTTTTCGGACAGACCGGTCAGGCCCTGGTGGACCAGCCAGTTCATCAGGCGCAGGCGCAGGGTGAGTTCCATGCGCGGATTATGCCGTGCAAACGTGTCGCGCGAAAGGAGGCGCGACTTGACGACAGTTCTGTGACAACAGCAAATGCCGGAACAAGAGGCAACACAGAAACGCGACGGTCTCCGATGAGCGCCCGGCAGTTTCCGATCATTCTGGCGCTCGGCACCACCCAGACCCTGGCCTGGGCCTCGAGCTATTACCTGCCCGCAGTGCTCGCCGATCCCATCGCCAGGGATCTCGGCATCGCGCCCAACTGGATCTTTGCCGCCTTCTCCACCTCGCTCGTGCTCTCGGCCCTCCTTGGCCCTCGGATCGGTCGCCAGATCGACCTCGTTGGCGGCAGGTCCGTGCTGTCGATCTCCAATCTGACGCTGGCGGCAGGGCTGGTGCTGCTCGGCCTCACGCAATCCGTTCCGCTGCTGCTGCTTGCCTGGCTCCTGCTCGGGGTCGGCATGGGATACGGCCTCTATGATGCCGCCTTTGGTGCGCTCGGTCGCATCTATGGCGAGGCGGCACGGCGCCCGATCACCGGCATCACGCTGATGGCGGGCTTTGCCTCCACCGTCGGCTGGCCGCTGAGCGCGCTGGGGCTTGAGACGATCGGCTGGCGCGACACCTGCTTTGCCTGGGCGGCGGCACATCTTCTGATCGGCCTGCCGCTCAACTGGCTGATGCTGCCGCCGGTGCCCGGCGCCAAGGTCGCGGCGGCCAATGCTGTGAAGCCGCATATTCCAATCGACCGCCCCATGATCCTGCTGGCGTTTGCGTTCGCGACCGCCTGGACCGTCACTGGCGCGATGGCGGCGCATTTCCCGCGCATCCTGGAAGCGGCCGGCGCGACCTCGGTACAGGCTATCGCAGCCGGCGCCCTGATCGGACCGGCCCAGGTCGGCGCGCGCGTGGTCGAGGCGTGGCTGCTCAGCCGCTATCACCCGCTGCTCTCGACGGAGTTGGCCTGTCTTGGCCATCCGGTTGGCGCCGCGATCGTCGCGATCGCCGGCGGCGGTGCGGCAAGCGTGTTTGCGCTTTGCCACGGCGCCGGCAACGGCATCCTGACCATTTCGCGCGGCACCTTGCCGCTCGCGATCTTCGGCCCGCAGAATTACGCCTACCGGCTCGGCATCATCGGCGCGCCGGCCCGAATGGCGCAGGCGGCGGCCCCGCTCCTGTTCGGGCTGTTGCTCGACCATATGGGCAAGGGCATCCTGATCGTCTCCTCAGCGCTCAGTCTCGCCGCGCTCGGCGCATTGCTCCTGGTGCGCGAAAAGCCCGTATCGCCAAAATAAGCATCCTTCCCCTTGCGCGATGTTTCGCGCACAACTTCATCCTACAAAAGCCTGACAGGCGATTTGGGGAGGAAGCAGCCATAGCAAGCGAAATGGCGCCATCAATCCGGCACATCAATCCGCCCGAACTGGGAATACCCCCCGGCTATTCACAAATCATCGACGTTACCGCCCATCGCATCATCTTCATCGCCGGGCAGACCGCAGCGGATCGCGACGGAGCTGTTGTCGGAAAAGGCAACTTCGATGTCCAGGCAGAGCAGGTGTTTGAGAACCTTGCTGTCGCGCTTCGCGCGAGCGGCTGCACGCCCGCCAATCTCGTGAAACTTACGGTGTTTGTCACGGACATGAACAATCTCGCTCGCTACCGCGAAGCACGCAATCGCTTCTTCGCTTCGGTTACGCCTGCGGCCGCGCCAGCGGTGACGCTGGTGGAAGTATCAAGGCTCTACGGCCCCGATTTCCTGATCGAGATCGAGGCGATCGCGGCGGCTTGAGATTTCGCCCGGTCATGCGTGGTCTCAGACGGCGTGCGCCGGCTCGTGGTTCGGGCAGGTCTCGACCTCGACCGTCACGTGGCTGAGACCGTGCAGGCCACCGAGCCGCCGCTTGTAGGTCGCGGGCGGCAGCGGATGGTCGGAGACAACCGAGATCACCGCCGCGCGGTGGCCGGGACCGACCTGCCACAGATGCAGATCAGTGACGCGGTCGCCCTCGGTCTCGAGCCGGTCGCGAATGACCGCCTCCAGCTTCTTGTCGGCGCTGACGTCGAGCAGAATTGCGCCTGACGCCTTGATCAGGCCATAGGCCCAGCTTGCGATCAGCGCGCTGCCGATGATTCCGACGGCCGGATCGGCCCACACCCACCCCGCGGACATCGCAACGACCAGTGCCGCAATGGCGAGGACCGATGTCGCGGCATCCGCCATCACGTGGACGTAGGCGGCGCGAAGATTGTTGTCGTGATGGTGATGATGATCGTCGTCGTGGTCATGAGAATGGCCATGACCGTGATGATGATCGTGGTCGTCGCGCAGCAGCCAGGCGCTGGCGAGGTTGACCGCGAGCCCGAGCACCGCGACCGAGATCGCTTCCCCGTAGGCAATCGACACCGGATGGAGCAGCCGGTCCACGCTTTCCCAGGCGACCTGCACGGCAATCATCGCCAGGATGATCGCACTGGCAAAGGCGGCGAGATCGCCGAACTTGCCAGTACCGAAACTGAAGTGTGCGCTGCCCGTCTGCCGCCGCGCGAACAGATAGGCCAACCCGGCGATGCCGAGCGCCGCCGCATGCGTTCCCATGTGCCAGCCGTCGGCAAGCAGCGCCATCGAGCCGGACCACCACCCCGCCGCGATCTCCCCGATCATCATGACCGTGGTCAGCGCAACCACGAGCCAGGTGCGCCGCTCGTTATGGGCGTGCGTCGCTCCCAGGAAGACGTGCTCGTGGGTCCACTGTTCGATCGAATG
The DNA here is from genome assembly GCF_020329485.1 of Bradyrhizobium cenepequi. Classification (GTDB taxonomy): domain Bacteria; phylum Pseudomonadota; class Alphaproteobacteria; order Rhizobiales; family Xanthobacteraceae; genus Bradyrhizobium; species Bradyrhizobium cenepequi. Next base: position 24,824 of record NZ_JAGKJI010000070.1, on the reverse strand, counting down.
CGAGTGCATGGTTCATCTCCGGATAGTCCGCTCGTCAAATATAGTGATTGCGACGGGAGGCCGTTAGACTAATTCCTCCGGCGCCAGCTTGCAGGCGGCGCCGTCGGCCTCGACCTGCAGCGTCGCATGGGAGATCTTGAAGCGGTGCGCGAGCTCGGCGCAGACATGATGCAGAAAAGCATCGTCATGGCCGCCGGGCCGGACCAGATGCGCGGTCAGCGCGGTCTCGTTGGTGCTCATCGCCCAGACGTGCAGATCGTGCACCTCGGAGACGCCGTCGAGCGTGTGGAGGAAATCCCTCACCTCGGCGAGCTCGATGCCCCTTGGCACCGCGTCGAGCGCGAGGCTGACACTGTCGCGCATCAGACCCCAGCCGCTGACCAGCACGACGAGCGCGATGACGAGGCTGATCGCCGGGTCGATCCACAACCATCCCGTCGACATGATCAGCAAGGCGGCGATGACGACGCCCAGCGAGACGCTGGCATCGGCGGCCATATGCAGATAGGCGCCGCGGATATTGAGGTCGCCGTGCCGCCCGCGCATGAATAGCAGTGCGGTGCCGCCATTGACGAGGATGCCGAGCGCGGCGACCCAGACCACGGTCCAGCTCGCAACCTCGGCCGGCTCGCGCAGGCGGTTGATCGCTTCCACTGCGATGCCGCCGACGGCGATCAGCAGCAGCCCGGCATTGAACAATGCGGCGAGGATCGAGGCGCGGCGATAGCCGTAAGTATGCGTCTCCGTCGGCCGCCTCCCCGCAAGCCATGCCGCGCCCCATGCCAGCAGCAGCGAGAACACGTCGGAGAGATTGTGCACGGCATCTGAGATCAGCGCCAACGAATTGGCAGCGTAGCCGAACACCAGTTCCGCGATCACGAAGGCGGTGTTGAGGGACGCGCCAATGGCAAAGGCCCGGCCGAAATCATCCGGGGCATGGCTGTGCCCGGCATGATCGTGCGCATGGGAATGATCGTGATGATGATGCGCCATCCCAAGAGTTATAGCGCGCCGATTTGCGAATACTATTACAGCGATCTCGGTGTCGTCCCGGCCTTGAGCCGGGACGACGAGATCATTTCACGCCGCGCAAGACTACTCCACGGCGCGGTTGAACTTATTCGACTTCGGCAGGCCGTGCGCGAGACGGCCGGCGTCGGCGCGGTTGCCGCGCCAGTCGGAGAGCTCCTTCATGCTCATGCCGTGCTCGCGGCCGGCGGAATCCTTCCAGGTCAGGCCCGCCTTGGAATCGAACACCGCGACATCGGACAGCGAGGCGCTGGTGTATTTCTGCAACCGCACGCCGCGGCCGCGGGCCATTTCCGGCACCTGCTCGAGCGGGAACAGCACCATCTTGTGATTGGTGCCGATCACCGCGACGGTGTCGCCCACAACGGTTGCGATCGTGCGAGCCTCGTTCGGCATCTCGACGTTCAGCACCTGCTTGCCCTTGCGGGTCGTGCCGACGCAGTCGTCCTCGTTGACGACGAAGCCCTGCCCTTCGCTGCTCGCAATCAGGAACTTGCGCTCGCCCTTATGGACGAACAGCGACACGATCGCGGCATCCTGCTCCATGTCGATGAACATGCGGATCGGCTCGCCATGGCCGCGCCCGCCCGGCAGCTTTGCCACATCGAGCGAGTAGAATTTCCCGTTGGTGGCGAATAGCAGCAGCTTCGACGTGGTCTCGGCAAAGAAGGCGTGATCGAGCTTGTCGTCGGTCTTGAAGGCCAAGCCGGAGAGATCGGCGACATGGCCCTTGAGCGTGCGCACCCAGCCCTTCTCCGAAATCACCACGGTGACCGGCTCGCGCTCGACGAAGGCTTCCTCGATCGCAGCGAGATCATGCTCGGGCGCATCCGCAAACGTAGTGCGGCGCTTGCCGAGCGGCGTCTTCGGCCCGAACATGTCGCGGACCTTCCGCACCTGTTCGCTGACCTTGGACCATTGCTCGGGCTCGGAGCGGAGCAGCGCCTCGATGCCCTTCAGCTCCTTGCGAAGGTCCTTGTCCTCGGTCCGGATCTCCATCTCCTCGAGCTTGCGCAAGGAGCGCAGGCGCATGTTGAGGATGGCGTCGGCCTGGACGTCGGAGAGCTTGAACGTCTTCATCAGCACCGGCTTCGGCTCGTCCTCGGTGCGGATGATCTTGATCACCTTGTCGATGTTCAGATAGGCGATCAGGTAGCCGCCGAGGATCTCGAGCCGGTGCTCGATCTGTCCCTTGCGATAGTTGGAGCGGCGCACCAGCACATCGCGCAGGTGGTCGAGCCATTCGCGAAGGCATTCGGCGAGGCCGACGACCTTGGGGATTTTTCCCTTCACCAGCACGTTGAGGTTCAGCGAAATCTTGCTTTCCAGCTCGGTCAGCCGGAACAGCGATTCCATCATCAGCTCAGGATCGACCGCGCGCGACTTCGGCTCGATCACAAGGCGGATGTCCTCGGCCGACTCGTCGCGGCAATCGCCGACCAGCGGCAGCTTCTTCTCGTTCAAAAGCTCGTGGATCTTTTCAACCAGCCGCGACTTCTGCACCAACCAGGGGATTTCGGTGACCACGATCACCCAAGTGCCGCGCGCGCCCTCTTCCTGCTTCCAGCGCGCTCGTGTGCGGAACGAGCCGCGGCCGGTGGTGTAGGCCTCTGTGATCGCTTCCTTGGAATCGATGATGATGCCGCCGGTCGGGAAATCCGGTCCCTTGACCCACCTCAACAGGGACTTCGACTTGGCGTCGGGCTTCTCGATCACATGCAGCGCGGCGTCGCAGAGCTCGGCGGCGTTGTGCGGCGGGATCGACGTCGCCATGCCCACCGCGATGCCCTGCGAACCGTTGGCGAGCAGGTTCGGGAAGCCGCCGGGCAGAACCACCGGTTCTTTGCCACTGTTGTCGTAGGTTGCGCGGAACTCGACCGCGTCCTCGTCGATGCCGTCCAGCAGCAGCCGAGCGACGTCGGTCAGCCGCGCCTCGGTGTAACGCATCGCGGCGGGGTTATCGCCGTCGATGTTGCCGAAATTGCCCTGACCATCGACCAGCGGATAGCGCGAGCTGAAATCCTGTGCGAGGCGCACCATGGCGTCGTAGATCGCCTGGTCGCCATGGGGATGGTACGAGCCCATCACTTCGCCGACAATCTTGGCCGACTTCTTCGGAGTTACGCCGGGATCGAGGCGGAGCAGCCGCATCCCGTAGAGGATGCGCCGGTGCACTGGCTTCAGGCCGTCGCGGGCGTCCGGCAGCGCGCGATGCATGATGGTCGAGAGCGCGTAAGCGAGATAGCGCTCTTCCAGCGCATCGCGCAGCGGTACCTCGTGGATTTCGGCCGGCTCTTCCGGCGGTAGCTGTCGTTTTCCCATGGAGAGGCGTTAAACCGTGACGCTGAATCGGGCAAGACACGAATCACCGGCAATTTAGGCTGCGAATCGAACTTACGGAACCGCCGCCCGTGTCCGTCGCTTCGTTACCGCGTTGATAAAGCCGTCCCTTGCGTCGGAATGGCCCTGCCCGCGCGGCTCCAGGACGTTGCGCAGCAGGAAGCGGCCGGTGAGCGCGAAGCCGTCGAGCAGGTCCTGGTCCGACCAGGTGCCGGCGCAGGCGCCGTCCTCGAGCAAAAAGGGCGGCAGCCGCATCAGGCGGTCACGCCAGGGCTCGCCGGCAGCACGCGAGACCGCCCCGCCGGACTTCGGCGAGACGTAGACCAAATCGGAGGTCGCGCCGGTCGCCGCGCAGCTCGAGAGGTCGAGCCCGAAGCCGAGTTCGGCCAGCATCGCCAGTTCGAAGCGGATGAGAAGGACCGCAGCGGCGCCGGCATCCTCGAAATCATCCAGCGTCTGCTCCAGCATCTGGTAGATGTCCTGGTGCGGATCGCGTTCCGGCAACAGCCGCGCCAGCGAAGCCAGATGGGTGATGCCATAAACGGCATGCGAGGAGGCGAGCAAGCTGGCCGCGCGCAGCCGCGTGCCATCGAGCTGATAGTAGCCGAGATGCTCGTCGAGCCGCGCCCGCCACATCGCCGTGACGCTGTTGCCGGGCTGCAGCAGCGGCCGCATCCGCGCGCTGGCGCCGCCGCGCACCAGGCCGAGATGGCGGCCGTGCTCGCGCGTCAGCAGCTCGACAATGGCGGACGATTCGCCATGCCGCCGCACGCCGAGCACAATGCCTTCGTCGGTCCATTCCATGGCGTGGAGAGTAACATGTAGGGAGGGCAAAGCGTAGCGCGCCCACCTTACGACCACGCCCCTACGCGTTGAACCAGCCGTGGGCATCGCCGGTGAAGGAGAAATAGAGCCCGGCCGCCGTCAGCGCGCAGGAGATCACCTCGACGCCGCTGTCGAGCTGGATGCCGGCGCTGCCGATCACCTGCAACAGCGAGATCACCGACAGGAAGAGCACCGCCGCCAGCACCCAGCGCGGCCAGTTCTTGCGCCGCTGCGCAGCCAGATAGACGAAATAGACCAGGAGCAGGATCAGACCGGCCTGCATGAAGGTGACGACCGTGACCATCTGCTCCGTCATTTCGCCGCTCGGGGTGCGGTCCTGAAATGCCACCGATAGCGCGTCCAGCGTCAGCGACAGATACAGGAGCACCTCGAACAGAAACACGTTTCTGGGCACTTTCATCGGAAGAACCCGATCATTCCTTGGGAAACTCCAGTCCCATTTCCCGGTAGCGGTCGGGATCGTCGCCCCAATTCTCACGCACCTTGACGAACAGGAACAGGTGCACGGGAACGCCCATGATCTCGGCGATCTCCTTGCGCGCCTCCGCGCCGATCGACTTGATCGTGGCGCCGCCCTTGCCGAGTACGATCTTGCGCTGGCTTTCGCGCTCGACAAAGATCGTCTGCTCGATGCGGATCGACTTGTCGTTGCGCTCGGTCCAACTGTCGGTCTCCACAGTCGATTGGTACGGCAGCTCCTGGTGGAGCTTTTGATAGATCTTCTCCCGCGTGATCTCGGCCGCCAGGTGCCGCATCGGCGCGTCCGACATCTGGTCCTCGGGATAGAGGAACGGCCCGGCGGGCACCATGCTTGCCAGCGCCCTGCGCAGGTCGTCGACACCGTCGCCTGACAACGCCGAGATCATGAAAGTGTTCTCAAACCGCAGGCGGTCATTGGCGGCCTTCGCCAGCACGAGCAGTTTTTCACGGGGCACCAGATCGATCTTGTTCAGCACCAGGATCTTCGGATGGGCCACGCTGTCGACCTTGGCGAAGATCGCCTCCGCTTCCGCATCGATGCCGGCCTTGGCGTCGAGCAACACGCAGACGAGATCGGCGTCATGCGCCCCGCTCCAGGCGGTCGACACCATGGCGCGGTCCAGCCGCCGCCGCGGCGCAAAGATGCCGGGCGTGTCGACCAGGATAATCTGAGCGTTGCCCTCGATCACGATGCCGCGGATCAGCGCGCGCGTCGTCTGCACCTTGCGCGAGACGATGGTGACCTTCGAGCCCACCAGCGCGTTGACGAGGGTCGATTTGCCGACGTTCGGCGCGCCGATCAGCGCGACGAAGCCGCAACGCGTCCCAGCCGGACTGGCTTCCGCCTTCGCCTCAGCCGTCATGGCTGCCGGCGCCTTCGCGGGCGATCATTGCGGACGCCGCCGCCTTCTCCGCGGCGCGCTTGTTGGGGCCGACACCCTCGGCCGGCGCCAGGCCCGGCAGATCGACGGCGACGCGGAATTGCGGATCGTGATGCGGCCCGGTGCGCTCGACCTCGCGGTAGACCGGCGTCGGCAGACCCCTGCTCTGCGCCCATTCCTGCAGCATAGTCTTGGGATCGCGCAGCGGCCGGCGCAGCTTGCGCATCCGGTCGATCCAGTTCCGCTCCACGAATTTCGCCGCGGCCTCATAGCCGCCGTCGAGGAAGATCGCCCCGATCACGGCCTCGCAGACGTCGCCGAGCACGGATTTGCGCAACCGCGCCCCCTCGACCGCCTTGACCATGCCGAGCTTGATGTCGTCGAGCAGGCCGAGCTGTTCGGCGACGTCGGCACAGCTTTCCTTGCGCACGAGATCGGCGAGACGCTTCGACAATTCGCCCTCGTCTGCGCGCGGATGGGCGCGATAGAGCATATCGGAGATGATCAATCCGAGTACGTGGTCACCCAGGAACTCCAGCCGCTGGTAGCTGTCGGCGCGGTGTCGGGTGGCCGGCTTCAGCGCGGAGACATGCGTGAACGCCGTCATCAACAGCGCCGAATCGGAGAACTTGTAGCCGATCCGCGCTTCGGTTGCGGCGATCGCCTGCTTCTCGGCAGCCGCCTTGCTGGCCTTGCTGCGCTTCGTCTTCGGCGCAGGGCTAGCCTTCGCGTCGGGCTGCTCGCTCGGCTCGCCGGCAGTCGGAAGACTCTGGATGACAGGCGTATCGTCGTTCATCGCACGATGGTGAATAGGCGATTCCAGCGCACCGCGGTCGGCCAGCGCCAGAACATCCAGGCGTGCTCGCCCTCGGCGATCGAGAAGAAGATCAGCTGCGCCCTCCCGACGATGTTCTCGAACGGCACGTAACCCACCGCCGACAGCACGCGGCTGTCGGTCGAATTATCGCGATTGTCTCCCATCATGAAGAAATGGCCGGCCGGCACGGTGTAGACATTGGTGTTGTCGTAGAAGCCGTTGTCGACGCAATCCAGCGTCTCATAGCTGACGCCGTTGGGCAGCGTCTCCTTCCAGCGCTTGACGCGTGCCGTCGCATCCGATCCGCAGGGGTCCTCGCCGATGAAATCGCTGAGCCGTTCGCGCTTGACGGGCGTGTCGTTGATGTAGAGCAGCCCCTCCCTCATCTGGATGCGGTCGCCGGGCAACCCGATCACGCGCTTGATGTAGTCGGTCGAATCATCCTTCGGCAGACGGAAGACGACGATGTCGCCGCGGTTCGGCTCCTGGCCGAAGATGCGGCCGGAGAACAAGGGCGGCGACAGCGGGATCGAGTAATGGCTGTAGCCATAGGAATATTTCGACACGAACAGGTAGTCGCCGACCAACAGCGTCGCCTTCATCGAACCGGACGGGATATTGAAGGGCTGGAACAGGAAGGTGCGGATCACGAGCGCGATAATGAGCGCGTGGATGACGACCCGGACTGTCTCGCCTAGGCCGCTTTCGGATTTCGTCCCTGTGGTCACGCTCATCGCTTTCCCAATTCCCGCCACTGCCTTGACTGCGCGGTGGCAGAACGCGCTCCTCGCGCGAATCGCGCTTTCCCGCGTTCACGTCACGAAGATGGTTCCTGCGTCTGGTGCAGAGAGCAAGTCCCGGCGCGAACCCGAATTTGCCCTGGCTTGATTTTACCCTGCGGCGTTTTAGACGGTTGTTACGGGGCGCGCAATCAAGAGCCGCGTTAAAACTTGATAATCGATTGAAAAATCAACGATTTTTAGTTTTACCCGATTCCGGACCGCCGCACTGTCCGCCGACTCAAGATTTGGCCGGTGCGACCGCCGAAATTATGACAAAGGCCTGCGCGAGCGGCCAGTCGTCGGTGATCGATAGGTCGATCTGCGCCTCGAAGCCATCAGGGGTGATCTGCCTCAATCGCTCCAGCGCCCCGCCGCTCAATCTCATGGTCGGTCGTCCCCCCGGCAGGTTCACCACTCCCATGTCGCGCCACCAGACGCCGCGCATGATCCCGGTGCCGAGCGCCTTGGCGCAGGCTTCCTTGGCGGCGAAGCGCTTGGCATAGGTCGCGACCACCATCTTCTCGCTGTTGGCGCGACGCAGCGCCTTGGCGCGTTCGACGTCGGTGAAGATGCGGTCGAGGAAGCGGTCGCCATGGCGCTCGATCACCTTGGCGATCCGGGTGATGTCGATCAGGTCGGAGCCGATGCCGAGGATCATGCCGTGCGCGCCCCTTCGAGCGCCTCGCGGCCACGGTCCATCGCCGCGCGCATCGAGCGGACGGTCTCCTTCAGGCCGACCAGGATCGCCTCGCCGATCATGAAGTAGCCGATATTCAGTTCCCTGATCTCCGGCAGCGCCGAAATCATCTCGGCCGTGTCATAGTCGAGCCCATGGCCGGCATGAACCTCGAGCCCGGCCGCCCGCGCCAGCCTGGCGCCTTCGGTAATGCGCCGCCATTCGGCTTCCGCTTTTTCCCGGTCGCCGTCGACCACGGCATCGCACCAACCGCCGGTGTGGATCTCGATCACCGGCGCCTTCAACTTCGCCGCCATCTCGATCTGCCTGGGGTCGGCAGCGATGAACAGCGACACCCGGATGCCGGCGTCGCTCAGCCGCGCTATGAACGGGGCCAGGGCATTGTGCTGGCCGACCGCGTCCAACCCGCCCTCGGTAGTGACCTCCTGCCGCCGTTCCGGCACCAGGCACACCGCATGCGGCTTGGTGGCCAGCGAAATCCGGAGCATCTCGTCGGTCGCCGCCATCTCGAAATTCAGTGGCTTGGAGATTTCCGCCTTCAGGCGCGCCATATCCGCATCGCGGATGTGACGACGGTCCTCGCGCAGATGCGCAGTGATGCCGTCGGCGCCGGCCTCGATGGCCAGCAGTGCCGCGCGCACCGGATCAGGCCGCGCCCCACCCCGCGCGTTACGCAGCGTCGCGACGTGATCGACATTGACTCCAAGGCGAAGCGGCGGAATGGGCATTTACGATCCTCGGTATAGCAGCGGCGGAGGTGGTCACCTCTCCCGAAGGGAGAGGTCGATTTGCTCCTGGCGATGCGGAGCATCGTCCAGTGCAAATCGGGTGAGGGGTTACGCTCTATCGAGAGACCTTAACCCCTCACCCGGCGCTACGCGCCGACCTCTCCCTATGGGAGAGGTGAAGCGGAACGCGCGGCAGCCTTGTCATCTAGTCTACCCGTTGACGCGCTCGACCCATGCGACCACGGCCTTTGCGCGCAACTGGGCGATGATAGCGCTCAAATGCTTGAGGTCATAGACCTCGAGATCGATGGTCAGCTCGGTGAAATCAGGCGAGCGGCGCGACATGTGGATGTTGTCGATGTTGCCGTCATGCTCGGCGATCACGGTCGCGATCTGCGCGAGGCTGCCGGGCTCGTTGACATTGTGGACGAGGATGCGCGCCGGGAAGCGCTGCGGCATGGTCTCGTCGATGTCCCAGCGCACGTCGAGCCAGCGCTCCGGCTCCTCCTCGAAATCCTTCAGGGCCGGCGACTGGATCGGATAGATCGTGATCCCCTCGCCAGGCGTGACGATGCCGACGATGCGGTCGCCCGGCACCGCGCCGCCGTTCGGCGCGAACTTGACCGGCAACTCGGAATTGATGCCGCGCACCGGGATCACCGAAGCAGCACGCGCCGGATGCGGCGGCGTCTGCGCCTTGGCGGCAAGCGCCTTCTTGGTGCCGTAGCGCACCAGCCGCTCTTCCTTGTAGTCCGGATACATCGCGCGCGCGACGTCGGAGGCTTTCAGTTCGCCGCGGCCGACCGAAACCAGGACGTCCTCGATCGAGGCGCGCGCCAGCCGCGGCAATGCACCTTTCAGCTTGTCGTCGGCGTATTCGATCTTGGCGCGAGCGAACAGGCGGTCGATGATGCGACGGCCGAGCCCGGCATATTGGTCACGCACGGCGGCACGGGTGGCGCGCCGGATCGCGGCGCGCGCCTTGCCGGTGACTGCGAGCGCTTCCCAGGCCGACGGCGGCGCCGACTGCGCCTTCGAGGTCAGGACCTCGACTTCGTCGCCGTTCTGCAGCTCGGAGGACAGCGGCGCGAACTTGCCGTTGATCTTGCAGCCGACCGCGCTGTTGCCGACGTCGGTGTGCACGGCATAGGCGAAGTCGATCACATTGGCGTTGCGCGGGAGTGCGATCAGCTTGCCCTTCGGCGTGAAGCAGAACACCTGATCGTGAAACAGCTCTAGCTTGGTGTGCTCCAGGAACTCTTCCGGATTGGCGCTCTCCGAGAGAATGCCGATGGTGTGGCGCAGCCAGGCAAAGGCGTTGGACTCGTGCTTCAGCCGCTCGGTCGGCGAGCCCATGCCTTCCTTGTAGAAGGCATGCGCCGCGATACCGAATTCGGCGATCTGGTTCATCTCCTCGGTGCGGATCTGCAGCTCGACGCGCTGCTTGCCGGGGCCGATCACGGTAGTGTGAATCGAGCGGTAGTCGTTCTGCTTGGGCGTGGAGATGTAATCCTTGAAGCGCCCCGGCACCACCGGCCAGGTCGTGTGCACGACGCCAAGCGCGCGGTAGCAGGCTTCGATGTCAGCAAGCACGATGCGGAAACCGTAGATATCGGACAATTGCTCGAAGCCAACCGACTTGCGCTCCATCTTGGTCCAGATCGAAAACGGCTGCTTGCGCCGGCCATAGACGCGCGCGCTAAGGCCATTCTTCTGCAGGTTCTTCGAAAGCTGGCTTTCGATCTCGCCAATCAGATTGCGGTTGCGCTCGGCGAGCGCATCCAGCCGGTGCTTGACCACCGCATAGGCTTCCCCATCGAGCACATGGAACGAGAGGTCCTCGAGTTCCTCCCGCATCTCCTGCATACCCATGCGGCCGGCGAGCGGCGCGTAGATATCCAGCGTCTCCTCGGCGATGCGCCGGCGCGAGGCGGGCGGCACGAACTCGAGCGTCCGCATGTTGTGCAGGCGGTCGGCGAGCTTGATCAGGAGCACGCGGACGTCGTCGGCGATCGCGAGCAGGAGCTTGCGCAGGTTCTCCGCCTGCTTGGCCTCGCGCGAGACGAGCTCGAGCCGCTTCAACTTGGTCAGCCCCTCCACCAGCGCGCCGATCTCGTGGCCGAACACCTGGTCGATCTCGGCCCGCGTCGCCTCGGTATCCTCGATGGTGTCGTGCAGCAGCGCCGCAACGATTGTGGCGTCATCGAGCTTGAGGCCGGTCAGGATCGCCGCCACCTCGAGCGGATGCGAGAAATAGGGATCGCCCGACGCGCGGGTCTGGGCGCCATGCGCCTTCATGGCGTAGACATAGGCGCGGTTCAGAAGATCTTCGTTGGTATCGGGATTGTAGGACCGGACGCGCTCGACCAGATCGTATTGCCGCATCATGCGCGCGCGCGGCCTCGACGGCTTTTCCACCACCGCGGAGCCAGGCGCCACGGCGACCGCTTCGGTCGCGGCCTGCATCTGGCGGGATGTGCGACGCCAAAACGCCATGGATTGACTGCCTCAACTGGCGAGCCGACCGGGGGGCTCGTGCCACTCACTAATCTAGTGCGATTTCGAACCAAGCTTTAGCCTGTTCGAACCGAAAATCGTTCAATTTCCGTCAAGCCTCTAGGGACGCATCCTGCGATTGGAATGTCAACAAAAGCAAAGGCCCGGAGAGCGCCCGGGCCTTCAGCCAGCTCAACCATGTTGGGGGAGCCCCGCGAGGACCTACTCGTCCTCTTCAGGCTGCTCCTCCGGCGGCGCGAGGCCCTCGAGGCCCTTCAGCAACTCTTCCTCGGTCATCCGCTCCATCGCCACTTCGGTGTCGTCGGCATCGACGCTGGCGCCGGCCGAACCGATCAGCGGCACGGAGTCGGGCTCCGGCTCGTCGACCTCGACGAACTTCTGCAGCGAGTGCACGAGTTCCTCTTTCAGGTCCTCCGGGGAAATGGTCTGGTCCGCGATCTCACGCAGCGAGACGACCGGGTTCTTGTCGTTGTCTCGATCAACCGTGAGTTGTGATCCCGAGGAAATCATCCGAGCGCGATGGGCAGCCAACAGGACCAGGTCGAACCGGTTGTCGACCTTATCAATGCAATCTTCGACGGTGACGCGCGCCATATGCTGTCGCTCCGTTAAGTGGGACAGAATTTGTTGATTATTGTGCGTTAGTTATAGGGCGAGGCGGGGTTTCGCAAGATTAAATTTGTGATTTGCCTTCGCCTCAACCTCTGCTAACCCGAGACGGGGCCAGAAGGCCGGAGCGTCCGTCACGCGGCGAAGCGCCGTTGTGGACAAGTAAGTCTCTTCATTGCATCGTCAAAAGTATAGGTATTTCGCCCTCGCCTCACCATAATTGCCATGGTGACTGTCGTTGGGGGAAGATTCACCGGACTTTAGGCTGCAACGCGGAAAAGGTGCGCGGTTCGTGACCGCTGCGCCGAGAAGCTAACAAAAGGCGAGAAACTTTGATGTCGTCACCCGTTTCCAACAAGATCGCGCTCTTTATCGATGGAGCCAATCTGTATGCAACCGCCAAGACGCTCGGGTTCGACATCGACTACAAGCGCCTCCTGAAGGAATTCCATAGCCGCGGCACCCTGCTGCGCGCGTTCTACTACACGGCGATCATCGAAGATCAGGAATATTCATCCATTCGGCCATTGATCGACTGGCTCGACTACAACGGCTACACCGTCGTCACCAAGGCCACGAAGGAGTTCATCGACGCCAGCGGCCGCCGCAAGGTGAAGGGCAACATGGACATCGAACTCGCCGTCGATGCGATGGAACTCGCCGAACATATCGACCAGATGGTGCTGTTCTCCGGCGACGGCGATTTCCGCTCGCTCGTTGAGGCAGTGCAGCGGCGCGGTGTGCGGGTGACCGTGGTCTCGACCATCGCGAGCCAGCCGCCGATGATCGCCGACGAACTCCGCCGCCAGGCCGACGTCTTCACCGATCTGGTGGAACTGCAATCCAAGCTCGGCCGCGATCCGTCCGAGCGCCCGGCCCCGCGCGAGCGCGGCGAGTCGCGCCACCACGCGCCGCAATTCCTGCAGCGCGCCACCACCATGGCGCCCCGGGCCGATGACGACGATTTCGACGACTAGCCTCGTCCCTGCCTCCGCCGAACCTGACCGCAACTGCCCGCTCTGTCCGCGGCTCGCCGAGTTTCGCGCTGAGGCGCGCGCAAAGCAGCCGGGCTGGTTCAATTCACCCGTAGCGTCGTTCGGCGGTGCGGACGCGCGGCTGCTGGTGGTCGGGCTGGCGCCCGGGCTGCAGGGCGCCAACCGCACGGGGCGCCCCTTCACCGGCGACTACGCCGGTGACCTGCTCTACGCCACGCTCTTGGAATTCGGCTTTGCCGAAGGTGTCTATGAAGCGCGTCCGGACGATGGCCTAAGGCTGATCGATTGCCGGATCAGCAACGCCGTGCGCTGCGTGCCGCCGCAGAACAAGCCTTTGCCGATCGAGATCAACACTTGCCGAACGTTCCTGGCGGCGACGATCGCGACCATGCCCAGGCTGCGCGCTATTGTCCTGCTCGGTCGCATCGCGCATGAATCGACGGTGAAGGCGCTTGGCCTGCGCTATGCCGCCGCGCCCTTTACGCACGGCGCCGTGCATAAGGCCGGCAATATCCGCCTCTACGACAGCTATCACTGCTCGCGCTACAACACGAATACCGGTGTGCTCACGCCAAAGATGTTCCATGACGTGTTCGCCCGGGTGCGCGCCGATCTGGGCTAGCTACTTACCGGATTTTCCCGCAGCCATTCCAGCACGTCGCCGGCGTTCCGGTCAGGCGGGAACACCGGATAGAAGACGCGCGTGATGCGCCCATCGTCGATAATCAGCGCCAGCCGCTTGATCAGCGTCAGCCCCGCCACCTCCATGGTCGGCAGATTGAGCGCGCGCGTCAGCGCTAGCTTCTCGTCCGAGAGCACCGGGAACGGCAGATGCAGGCGCGAGGCCATCTCGGTCTGGTATTCGTTGCTCTGCGTCGACAGGCCGAACACGTGGCTGGCGCCGGCAGCCTTGAGTTCGGCGAACAGGTCGCGGAAGGCGCAGGTCTGCGGCGTACAGCCACGCGCACCTGGGATCATGTCCCAGTCGTCGACCAGCGAAATCTTGCCGGGCTCCCCGGTGCGCGGATAGGCGAACACCACGGTGCGTCTCTTGAGCGAAGACAGTGTCACTGACGTATCGTCGGTCGCCACCAGGCTGATCGGCGGGATGGCCATATCAGTCAGATGCGCAGCGCCACCATCATCGGTCGGCGCTGGGATCTTGCTCCAGTCGACTTCGAGCAGGTTCTTCTGGTTCATCCTTGCATCCTTCGTAGGATGGGTAGAGCGCAGCGAAACCCATCATTTGCGATTTGCGCCGGCCTGCAGCGAAGCTGATGGGTTTCGCTGCGCTCTACCCATCCTACAATTCCTATCCCCGCGCACGCATCAAGCGGCCCTTCTCGCGGCCCCAGTCGCGCTTCTTCACGGTTTCGCGCTTGTCGTGCAGCTTCTTGCCCTTGGCGACCGCGAGCAACAGCTTGGCGCGGCCGCGTTCGTTGAAATAGAGCTTGAGCGGGATCAGCGTCATGCCCTCGCGATCGACCGCGCCCATCAACTTGCTGATCTGCTTCTTGTGCAGCAGCAATTTGCGCGGGCGCTTCGGTTCGTGATTGAAGCGGTTGGCCTGCAGGTATTCCGGGATATTGGCGTTGATTAACCAGATCTCGCCGTTCTTGGAATCCGCATAGGATTCCGCGATCGTGCTCTTGCCGCCGCGGATCGACTTCACCTCGGTGCCGGTCAGCGCAATGCCGGCCTCGATCGTATCCTCGATCGCATAGTTGAAGCGCGCCTTGCGGTTCTCGGCGACGACTTTGATTGGACGTTCGTTCTTCTCGGCCACTTCAGGATTTCTTGAGGAGATCGCGGATTTCGGTCAGCAGTTCTTCCTGCCGGGTCAGTTTCGGCGGCGCGGGCGCCGCCTCTTCCCTGCGCTTCAACTGGTTAATCAGCCGGATCACGATGAACAGCACGAAAGCGATGATCAGGAAATTCAGGGTCAGCGTCAGGAAACTGCCCCAAGCTAGCACTGCGCCCTGCTTTTTGGCATCGGCGAGGTTGGTGGCGGTCACCGACTTCGCCAGCGGCGTGAAGTAGTTGGAGAAGTCGAGCCCGCCGGTGATCGCGCCGATGATGGGCATGATGACGTCGCCGACCAGCGAATTCACGATTGCGCCGAAGGCCGCGCCGATAATGACGCCGACCGCGAGGTCGACGACATTGCCCTTCATCGCGAACTCGCGGAATTCTTTGAGCATGCGAAGTCCCTTCTCGTCGACCCGGCCGACCGGACCAGCCATTGGCGCAATCGGAGCGGCTCTAGTTGATCAAGCCGGCATGCACCATGGCGCTGCGCACCGCCACGCGTGTGGATTCAGTAACCGGCACCATCGGCAGCCGCAGCCGCTCCTCCAGCTTGCCGAGTAGCGACATCGCGTATTTCACCGGCCCGGGATTGCTCTCGATGAACAGGTTGGTGTGCAGCGGCATCAACTTGTCGTGCAGCTTCAGCGCAGTCCCGACATCGCCCTTCTGCCAGGCGGCATGGAACTCGGCGCACAGCCGAGGCGCCACATTCGAGGTCACGGAGATGCAGCCATGGCCGCCATGGGCCATGTAGCCGAGCACGGTCGCATCCTCGCCTGAGAGCTGGTTGAAATCCTCACCCATCGCCGCCCGCTGCTGCGACACCCGTACCATGCTTGCGGTGGCATCCTTGACGCCGGCAATGTTCTTCAGCTCCCACAGCCGCTTCATCGTATCGACCGACATGTCGATCACCGAGCGCGGCGGGATATTGTAGATAATGATCGGTATTCCAATCGCATCGTTGATTGCCTTGAAGTGCTGGTAGAGCCCCTCTTGGGTCGGCTTGTTGTAATAGGGGGTGACGACCAACACGGCGTCAGCGCCGGCCTTCTCCGCGTGTTCGGACAGCTCGATCGCCTCCCTGGTGGAATTGGAACCCGCACCCGCGATGACCGGCACCCTGCCCTTGGCCTCGTTGACGCACCATTCGACGACCCGCTTGTGCTCGTCATGGCTGAGCGTCGGGCTCTCACCGGTGGTGCCGACCGGAACCAGGCCGTTGGTGCCCTCGGCGATCTGCCAGTTCACCAGGGAGCGGAAAGCCGCCTCGTCCACGGAACCATTCTTGAACGGTGTCACCAGAGCGGTGAACGAGCCGCGGAATTTTGTCTTGGCTGCCATGGACTTCCTCCAAACGCTTATCAGGGTTGCGGCGCGCGGGTCATAAAGGTCAATTCATATCGGGTCCGACGGACAGGCGAAAGGGCCGTAATCTCCCGTCTTTGCCAGCCGCGATTTTGCCGCTGTCATGGCGCAGACATCGCTCCAGGCGACACTTTTAGCATTTTGTCCACATATTCAATCCAATACAGCTAAGGCTTCAGCGATCAGATGATTCGCCGCCGCAGAGGAAAGTTGTGACCCCTTCCCCCCGCGCAGCCGCATTGCGATCGACCGCCTTAGCGACGTCGCTGGCGTTAATATTCGGATTGGCCGCGATGCCAGAAGCCGCGGCCGATCCAAAAGTTCCAATGCCAAAAGCTCGCCCGGTCGCCCGCAGCGTCGTTCCCAAAACCGCGCCCGCGACGACCGCGCCCGCTGTTGCGGCTGCCAAGAACACCACCGCTCCCCGGACGCCGTCCAACGCACCTGCTCCGTCTCCGGCCCATTTGGCGCCGGCCACGCGCCAGCATGCGGCGCCCGCCCGGAGCAAGCCGACGGTGCCGGCGGCTGTGGCTGCGACCTCATCGACCTCGCAGGGCGACAAGGATGCGCTTGAGAACGTCATCGAGTTCATCCGTAAGCGGAAGCCCGACGATGCGACCCAGGTCGAGGCCACGATCTCTGACCCCGTCGCCAGAAAGCTCGCCGAGTGGCTGATCCTGCGCAGCGACAACAACGGCGCTTCGGTCGAACGCTACCGTGCCTTCCTCTCGGCCAATCGGAGCTGGCCCTCGCAGACCTTCCTGCGCCGCCGCCTGGAGGCTGCGCTGTGGGACGACCATCGCGAAGATGCCGCGGTCTGGTCGTGGTTCGAGAACGAGTCGCCCGTGTCGGCCAAGGGCCGGTTCGCGCTGGCGAAGGCGATGCTCGCGCGCGGCGACCGCGCCAATGCCGAGCGGCTGGTGCGTGAAGCCTGGCGCAACGATTCGATGAGCGAGGACACCGAAACCACCGCGCTCGACCTGTTCGGAGCCTTGCTCACCGCCGGCGATCACAAGGCGCGCATGGAGACGATGCTGTATGGCACCGAGCAGGAGGCGGCCGGCCTGCGTGCGGCCAAGCGGCTCGGCTCGGGCTATCTCGCGCTCGCCAAGGCACGGATCGCCGCCAACAGGAAGGCATCCAACCTGAGGGCGCTATTGGAAGCGGTGCCGCGCGAACTGCACGGCGACACCGGCTATCTCTTCGCCCGGATCCAGTTGCTCCGCCGGGAGGAGAAGTTCGCGGAAGCGGCGCAGTTGATGCTGAGCGCGCCGAGAGATCCGGCGAGGCTGTTCAATGTCAACGAATGGTGGATCGAGCGGCGCCTCCTGGCACGCAAGATGATCGACGTCGGCGAGAACCGCACCGCCTATCTGATCGCGCGCGATGCAGCACTGCCGGCGCGCGACATCTACAAGACCGAGCAGGAGTTCACCGCCGGCTGGATCGCGCTGCGCTTCCTCAGAGATCCCGGGCTTGCCGCACAGCATTTCGCCCGCATCGGCGTTGGCAGCGTCAATCCAACCGCGCTGGCGCGTGCCGGCTATTGGCAGGGCCGCGCTGCCGAGGCCGCAGGCCGCAACCAGGAGGCCCGCGCCGCGTATCTGCGCGCGGCCGAGCAATCGACCAGTTATTACGGCCAGCTCGCGCGGGCCAAGCTCGGCTTGCCGCAGATCGAGCTGAACAGTGTCCCGCGCGCACGCGGCCTTGGCATCGAGCGATTGGAGATCGTGCGCGCGGCGCAACTGCTCTATGAGCTCGACGCGCGCGAGTTCGCGGTGTCCATGCTCGCCGACATGGGCGAGAATGGCGATCCCGACGCGCTGGTCGGGCTCGGCGAACTGACGGCGCGCCATGGCGATGCGCGCGGCATGCTGTTGATGGGCAAAGCGGCGCTCAACCGCGGCCTGCCGTTCGACTTCTACGCCTATCCGATCAACGGGATTCCGTCCTTCAAATCGATCGGTCCGGACATCGAGCGGAGCATCGTCTATGCGATCGCGCGGCAGGAAAGCGCGTTCAATCCAGCAGTGGTCTCGCCGGCGCAAGCCTATGGGCTGATGCAGGTCACACCGGATGCCGGTCGATATGTCTGCAAGCGCGCCGGCGTCACGTTTGATCTCAACCGGATGAAGACCGATTCGGTCTACAACGCGGCGCTTGGCGCGGCCGAGCTCGGGGGCCTGCTCGACGACTATCGCGGCTCCTATATCCTCACTTTCGCGGCCTATAATGCCGGCCGCGGCAGCGTGCGGAAATGGATCGATCGTTACGGCGACCCGCGCGATCCCAAGGTCGATGCGGTCGACTGGGTCGAGCTGATTCCGTTCTCCGAGACGCGCAACTATGTGCAGCGGATCATGGAGAACCTGCAGGTCTATCGCGCCCGCTTTGGCGGCGGCTCGCGGCTGCAGATCGAGGCCGACCTCCACCGCGGGGCCACCGTCGAATAGAAAATTAGCGAATAGCGAGTGGGGAGTGGCGAATAGCGGATAGCCGCTGCGCCCTACTCGCTACTCACCATTCGCCAACTTCGGTCAAAGAAAAATCCCCGGCGGTTTCCCGCCGGGGACTTTCCCTACAGAGTAGTTACGCGATCAGGATCAGAAGTTGCGCTGAACGCGGACGTTCAAGCTGACCGTATCCTGGTCCTTGAACTCGTAGACCGCGACCGGCTTCGGAGCGCCCGGGCCGAAGAGCGAAGTGCCCGCGAACTTCGTGTCGAGGTGGAACCACATGACTTCGGCCGAGAACGTCAGGTTCTTGACCGGAGTCCAGCGGGTAACCGCACCAAGCTGCGAAACGTTGTAGCTCGGATCGCAGGTGTAGGTGAGGCCCTGGCCGGGATGGCTGGCGGCGAAGGCTGCGCAGTACGCACCCTTTGCGCTCGCCAAGTCAGCCGCATCGCCGTTGTAACGGACCTGGGCATAGCTGCCGAACAAGCTGGTTGACCAGTAGGGATCCCAGTTGTGGTTGAACGCACCGCGGATACCCCAGGCCCTGGTCAGCTGGATATCACCACCGGGCGTCCACACACCGTCGGTCGTCACGCCGAGGCCGAGGCTCTGGTAGGCACCAAAGGCACTGCTGCTGCCGAACATCGCAAAGCTCGGCGAGGCCGACGAGGTCGAGATCACCTGCTTGGTGTGACCGATGGCGTAGGTCGCATCCAACTTGATGTCGTCGCCGGGACCGGTCGGGATGTTCTTGATCTGCAACGCCGCCATTACCGCGCCGCCCCACTTGCTGTCGGGGTGACCGGAGAGTTCTGAGCCGGCGATCGGCGCCGCACCCGGCAGACCGACAGCACCGGCAGGAGCTGCCGTCGAGTTCAGGATGTTGTAGGAGCCGTTGACTTCATGCGCGGAGCCCGAAATCTGGAACAGACCCCAAGCCTGATCGATGCGGATGTTACCGACGATGTCGGGAGCATGCACGCCGGCATAGGCGTTGCCGCTGAGCCCGATGCCGTTCACGCCACCGAACAGAATTCCGCTCGGAGCGAGGTTGTAGACCGAGGTGCGGTGGAAGACGGTCGGATCATCGAGGCCGATGGTGCCCGACACGCCGTTGCCGAACTGCGCGGTGTACTGGATGTTGTTCACGCCGGTGACGGTGTCATGACCGCCGAGCAGGAACGACGAGTTGTTGCCCGGATAACCGTGCCACGGCGTCGCGAAAGCCGAAGCCGACTTACCGAAGGTGAAGCCCGCGAACTGGATGAACACGAATTCGACCGCGACATAGCCGCCGCCGGGGGTGTCAAGCAGGTTGGAACCTGCAACCGGGAGCGAACCGTTGACAGAGTTCGGGTTGACCGTGTTGGCGCCCAGCGTCGAGAACTGGAAGTCGCCCTGCGCAAAGGTGCGGACAACGCCATATTCGGTGGCAGTGCGGGTATCGACCGTCAGCGCCATACGAGAGCGGGCGGCGAAGTAGTCGCGATAGCGATTGCCCTGACCAAGATCACCAGACCACGCCGGCTGATCGTAGATCGAACCGTTGAATGTGGCATCGACACGCAGGTAACCACCGATCTTCATGCAGGTGTCGGTGCCCGGGATGTACCAGAAACCGGCGCCATACAGCGAACAGACCTTCACGTACTCGACCGCTTTGGCCTTGACGGGAAGATCGGCCGCCTGTGCCCCGCCCATGGCGAGCAGACCCGCCGCTGAGCCGAGGATAAGGCTCTTAACCATCTTCATGTTAAACCTCCAAGTTGCTCTAAAAGGAAGAGCTGCGGATCCGCCGGGTGAACACCCTGAGGCTGGTTCCCTAGTCCCCCAAAAACCCGTCAAGCCGCTTCGCGCTTTCGGACTCCCGCGAAAACGCGAGGGACTTAAGCGAACCACCAAGAACGGGACGACTTCGGGATGCCCCCCTCCGTCGCAGCAACAGAATTACCGAAGGCACCTGCACAAGCAACAAAGGAACCGCTCCGAACCACCGCGCTCCGCCTGTTTTCCAACGGGTGTTGCACAAATAACACGCAGATGTGATCGAATGACTTCCATAAGTATCTGAAAATATTGGAGATTATTTTTAGACCTCACAAGACCTCTCGAGCACCTTCGCTCCGAGGCCTGACCATCCCTCGTTGCGCCTCGCATGGATGCCGTCGAATCAAACGGCAGGCGCTGGCTGATTCTTCGATCCAAATCGGTGGCTGGCGAGCGGCCAACCTCGCATCCGGCATCAATAGAGACTTTGAATAAGAGACTAGGAATAGAGGCTTGCCCTCGGACCGCTTCAGCCTCGGGAGGGACCGGGAGGCCACGACTGCCCAGTTTTGTCTCGCGGCCATCAAATTATACCGCCGGCGACCACATCGCCCAAGTTCGCGGTGACGAACTCTAGCGTGGCATCGGAGACCCGAGGGCTGCACGACCCTCATGCTGGTGTGACAGCCGGGACATCGTCCCACCGTCACCGCGATCGTTCATGAAAATGCACCGCACTCTGCACCCTATAGAGCGTTCGAAATGGGGAACCTCCAGACTTCCACGTTCGCCGAGCGCCCTCCGCTGTAGGGTTCCCAATCGTGCGCAATGCAGTTTCGGCATAGCTGGCTTTGCTAATTAAATAGGCAAATTAAATAATTCTAAATTTAATTTATTTACATTATTTAATAAGAAGGTAGAATTTCCTAAGCATCGTAGAGCCGTTCAATTTCTCTTTTTCTATCAGTGATTGTGGGGAGAAACAGCCATCGATTGCCTAAGCTGCGGCTGCTCCTCCAGGTGTTCGAAAGCTGAAGCTCTAGAAGTCAGACCGTGCCGCGGCGGACTGTCTGATGGCTCGGTCCGACCCAAGCACAGTCGAAACAAGAAGCGAGAGAGACCTACAATTAGATAGCAACCGTTCATGGAGCGCGGAATGAACCTCCAGACTATTGCGGCCCGGATTGCTCGGGGAAATATCTCATACGCGCTCGGAAGGTTTAAGACGGTCCGCTCCGCCTACAGCGGTGTGCGGCATCTGGCGGAACGTTTTGGAAGCACCGCTGTCTCTGACGTCGACGAACGTACAACGCTGTTTCCCGGCACCGACACTTCTCGCGTCGTGCAAACCATTCGTGAAGAAGCCGTCTTTGTCGGCCTGCAACTCCCACCTGGCGTCGTCGCCGAGATCGAGGCGTTTGGCAGATCTGAACCGCTTCACGCCATCTTTGATCCGACAGGTCCCACATTCAAATATGCCGACGTGGTTCGAGGCAAATGCATCGACGGAAGAGCGGTGCCGGTCGGAGGTATTCGCCAGCCCTCGCGATGCCCTGCCGTGCAGGCCGTGATCGATGATCCGGTGCTACGCGCTATTGTGCGGGGCTATCTGGGGCACGAGCCGCGTCGAGTGATGACCATACTCGATTGGAGCTTCGCGTCCGATTTCACCGACGAAGCGCGCCGAAGGATGCGGCATCACGTCATCGATTACCATTATGACGTCGGCGGGTTCAACTTCGTGTATGCCAGCTTCTACATCACTGATACCGACCGCAATTCCGGCGCGCATGTCATGATGAAGCGATCGCACAATCGCAAACCGCTTCGCATGCTGCTCGGCTCGGCGACGGCGAGCGAAGCAGATGTGAGGCGGCAATTCGGAATCAAGAACGAAATTGTCATTGAGGGCCGGGCAGGCCTCGGCTTCGTTCAGGATACGTCGTGCTATCACCGCGCCGCGCCACCTACCCAAGGCGACAGGTTGATGCTCGCCGTTCGATTCATCAATTGAATGCAGAACGCGGTCACGCAAGTGACGCAGTCGCGCAGGTTGGCAATCCGAAACAGCGCACTTAGCGGCAGATGCGGCGCCCTTGCTGTTGCGAACACGCGGAGGTCCCGGGCGGCGGCGGCTGTGGAGGTTGGATCGGTACAATCGTTGGTCCCGTCATCGGGCATGCCGTCATTGGGCAATTGGGCGGAAGAAGTTCACCGGGGTTCGTGCAGATCGGCTGCATCCGGCCGTTGACGCATCGGCATTCGCACTTCGCCCGCACCTCCGCCGGCACCATCAGGCCCAAAACCAAAATCGCGAAAAGACGGCCCATCTGGCATTCCCTTCTTCGCTGGCGGCGCCGCTTCGACTCATCGGTCCCTGTCGAGCTCGCATGGCGAGGCTGTTTTCTCGTCCTGATTTGAACTCCCCAGCGTGATGCGGGTTCGGAGCGCGATTTATAGGCACCAAAAAGGACGAGTTCGCCTGAAAGGGCGCCGCGAGCCATGGATGATTCGCGGAACAGGGAACTCAGGGGCTTTGATCGCCTGGGCAGCAGCACGCGCTATTTCTCGGCAGCGGCACTGTTAAGGTTCAGCCCGGCAAGGCTAACCGTGACGCCTGCCTATCCCCTCATCGGACAGATCGCGCAGCAACCAATTGAAATAACTAGATTTTCTGTAGAAACCCGGTCTTAGCACCCGTATTTATCTGTTCGAGTCGCATGTCGGACGTCGGATGTTATCCACAGTGTAATCAGGCCTCTAGCCGCCGATGCCGGCGCACAGTCTGGTGTCCCCTGAATCTGCCGCTTGCGGCCCGCCCGCGCGTCGGGCATATCGGCGCTGCCGGAGACGTGGCCGAGTGGCTGAAGGCGGCGGTTTGCTAAACCGTTATAGGCTTGTAAAGGCCTATCGAGGGTTCGAATCCCTCCGTCTCCGCCAGCATCTCAAATTGTCCAGCCGCTCAAATGAAATCAATAAGTTAAACTGGATTTCCAGATGCTACCCATTGCCATTGCCCTACCCCTGCGGTCTTGGCGCCGCTCGCGTGATTTCGTCCCAATCAGATCAGAAAGTGCCCGGCGATCCTGAGCAATGCTGGCCACGCCGCTACACCTTCGCTTCGACCGCTTCCCGGGGGAAATCGCTCATCGCAATACCGGCTCCTTTTCTCAGGAGCCATGTAAGAGAACGCCACTGCATCGCCAAAGCATCGCCAGACATAAGCAACTTGGCGGATTTTCTCTAAACGGCTCTTAAGTGACGCAGCGCGCTTTTGGCTTGCCTTGCCGCCATTGCTCGGCACCGCCTTGAGGTTACCTCGAACCTCTCTTCCCTTCTTTTCTGTACGGACAATCTCACGCAGTAGGAGCTGTTGGAGCTCTCTCAATGTGTCCATATCTTCGAGGTGGCACCCAGAACGCTCAACAACTCATGAGCACGAGCAACCGACTTCTTTCGGTATCCAAGCATGTGAATAGAACGTTGGACTGTCTTTCATGTAAGGGCATGGTCGTTGTTGGCTATATGGCACAAAAGCATATGCGCCGCATCGCAACATGCTTTCCCGGAGACAGCGGACCAATTCGAAGATAGCATCGGTTCCGCTCAAGGATGGAGGCTGGCCATGAGCGGTTTCGACGAGCGCACCCAGGCAAACATGGATGCGGTGTTGGAAGAGACCTGCCGCGAGTTGCCGCATCACGGCGGCGACCATCAAACCCGCAAATACATCGCCAGACAAATGATCGCGGCGGCGCGGTCTGGTCAGACTACCCTCGGAGAGCTTCGCGTCGTCGCCCGTCATGCGTTGCTGACCCTGACCGGCCGAAAATCCGCTTAGGCGAAAGGTGGCTCCGGACCTATCTTCAAGCATCCCGATGGTGCCCCCGGGGACCATCCCCGTGAAGCTCGCCCCCAACCATGCAACGATCGGGGGACACATCACTGCGGGGCGCCTATTCCCCTCCGCTTTGCACCTTACCGCTTGCGGCCGATGACGGCGCCGTTGGCGGCGGGTGCGTCGAACCAGACCGTCTCGATGTGCCGGAATCCGGCTTCCTCTAGCCACGCCGAATATTCGGCCGGCGTGTAGTTTCGCCCTTCCGTCTCGATCAACATGTTGAGGCTCATCAGCGCGGCCGGCGCCGGCCCGGTCTTTTCGTCATTGACGAGAAGCTCGCTGATGACGACTGCGCCGCCGCTCGGCAAAGCCTCGAAGGACCGGCGCAGCAGGGCGCGGTTCTTGGCCTCGTCCCAATCGTGCAGGATCATCGACAGGAGATGCACGTCGTGATCTTTCGGAAGCTGTTCGAAGAAGCTGCCGCCGGCGGTCTCGATCCGGTCGGTCAAGCCGGCCTCGGCAATTTTTCCCGCGGCGATCGCAGCCACATGCGGCAGATCAAACACGGTCGCGCGCAGCTCCCCATACTGTTTGCAAAGCTCGATGTCGTAGGCGCCGGATCCGCCGCCAATGTCCAGAAGGCGGCGGAAATGACTGAGATCCACGGCTTCGCCGAGCTTGCGCGCGGTCATCGTGGAGAGCGAATGCATCGCCTCCCAGAAGAGTGCCAGCATCGTTGGATCCTCGCCGTCGAACATCGAGGATTGCACTGCCGGGTCCCACGTGGTTGGCCGGTTCGTGCGCAGCGCTTCGGTAAGTTTGCCCCAGCCCGCGTAGAGCCGCTTGTCGGCCATCTGCACGA
>NZ_JAGKJI010000069.1 GCF_020329485.1 Bradyrhizobium cenepequi | reverse complement strand
TCGCCAGCCCGTTCTTCCTCGGCCTTGATCACATCGTCGGCCGATGAAGACCGAGACCGCAGCCCGCGAAGCTGACCGGCCGCTACGGCACTGTTGGGGGTGCGCGTCCGGTCAGCTTCGCTCCGTCGAGCAACACCATCAAACACCAGGCGCGATCTCTTCGGCAGCCGCTTGACCACGGGCTAACGATAGTGCCAATTTGCCTTTAACGATCGGGTACTTCACCTGCGCGCGATCAGATCGGAACGCTGCGCGGCATCAGATTGGAATACCTGCGCGCGATCATTGGAATCCGCAGCCTTTTCTGTTCGACATTATGTCGCCGGCTCCGACCATCTCGATCTGACGAGCGAGGCGTCAAGCGTTGTTGAATTCACCGAAACCAGTGTCTCCATCCACGAAGAGCGCAACCCGCGCCGCATCGGTCGATGACACGAGCGGGTACGACGCTTCCCTACAGTTTCGCAAATCCAGTCCCCCAGCCCTATCGCCGTCCACGTCGCAAGCCACAAGCCTAGAGCGCCGAAGTTGACGCGACGAATTCATGCCGGAACCTTGTCGCCAGCGATTGATGCCGTAGCTTCACCTCGATCCGTCGTGACCGCCGCCAGATAGCTAGCGAAAAGCGAGATAGTCCGGACGTGCGATTCTAGGGAGCTTTTGCCGCTGCGCCCGGCCAGCCAATCGTCAAATAGTCGTCTGCGGCCAGCGCCCAGATCGGCGTTTCGGCCAAGTGTGTCCCGTGCAGGATAGAACCTCTCCCGCAAGGCTGCGCGGTCGAGGAAGCCGGCATTCCGCCAAACCGTGATGTGCGCCTCCCTGGTGGATTGCGAACGACCTTCCGTGTCCGAGTGCGGGCGCTTCAGGATTCTAGCCTCGATCGCAGCGAAGGGACCGATATTCAGCCGAATGGTCTCGGACGGGTACCGCCCATTCTTGTTGTAGACATCGGTTGGCAATTGCCGCCAGTTGCGCAGCGATACGCTGGTCTGCAGAAGGTCGAGCCGGAAGAGGCAGACGGTCTCAAAGCTCCCACGACGGCGTGCGGCTCCGGCCGAGACGAGGTCCGTCTCACCCCAGAACGGTGGAGCGGGAAAGAGTCCAGGGACTGGCGCGGGGCCGCGCAGCCTGCGCACTGGATCCGGACCGATCTGCCTGACCTGGTCGGCGGCGGTCGCCCGGTGGACATCCAGCTCGACCGTCAGGCGCCCGAAGTTCTCCTCATTGTGAGCCAGGAGGCTGGAGAGAATGTCGACGTAGTGATAGCCGGAATGGCAAAGCATTCCGTAGCCATACCGGTACGGATGGTCTTCCCGGGAGAGGATCTCCTCCTCCGTGTTCCACACCCCCTCGTGATGCTCGATACCAATATAGGTGACCGGCGTGCGGAGATTACGGGAGATACGGCGCGCATACCGTCCAATCAGTTCGTAGACTGCGTTGTAGCGGCGCGGCGCCATTACGACGCAACGAGCGCCAGTCCGATTGCAGATATCCTTGAGCTCCCCCACTGCACCAACCAGACGGTTTGCTGCAGGGCGTCCATTCGACCCCATGGGAAGAATGACAGGCTTGTCGACCAGGCAATCAAGGCCAAGTCCGAGAGCCGCGCGAAGGTAGCCTAGATGGGCCTTCGGTTCGGTCGAGACGATTACTTTTGTCCCTCGCCTTGCCACGGCCTTAATGACTTCCTCCCCATGGCTGGAATACCAGATTGCCTGTCGCCGGAGATCGGGTACCCAAGAGATGCTCGTCGGCTTGCATGCGCGGGTTTGAAAGAAGGCATCCACATCGCGTCGCGCGCTCTCGAGCTCGACGACATAGAAGTCCGATGCTCGGCCGCTCGCGATCGCGTCCTCGATCAGAGGAATGTACTTCGCCCGGGCATGGGGACCAAGCCCGACGAGGATGAGATCCTCTCTCATGTCTTCTGATACTCTCTCCTTCTGCCTTGATCAGAACTCGGATACGATCAGGACACACGGGGTCGACCCGGCGGGTTCCGACAAGGCGGGACGCCGCCTCCTCCAGCATCGCGAACTGGCGATATGGAGAAGGATTCGGTTCATGCATCGCCGCCTCATGCGCAGGCAAGCGCACGGTTCTCGACATTCTTCAGGAGAGCTACCTGGGTAGGGCATTGAGCGCAGCCGCTGTTCGCCCGGTACTTCTTGAGAGCCGGAGAGGTTCGCCAAGCAGTCTCTAGGTCGAATCCCGCCGAGCGGATGTTGCCAACGAGGAATTCGTGGCTGTCGGGATCGCCGACCACGTAGACGCAGGGATAGAGGTCGCCGTTTGTAGAAAGGTAGCCCGAGGCGACACCACAGTTACATTCGATGTATTTAACGTTCGGCCGCGGCTCCGTCGTGTCAACAAAAATCGGCGGCGGCAGCTCGAGGCGTGTCGAGGTTTGCGCAGCCATAGCGATTAGGGCTTCCTGCAGCTCTCTAATCTCCTCAGCTGAGCCCAAAAGCGCATCCTCGTTGTCGATGGCGACACCTGCGGCGAACATCGGTCTGATCTTGAAGGAGTCGACGCCGATCGACGACAATAGCCGGTAGGCGTCCAGCGCCTCACCGATGTTGTGCCGGTTGGCGGTCATCCTCGCCTGCACCAACGCCCCGCGATTGACTGCCTCGTGCATCTGACGGAGTGCAGATTCGTAAACGCCCGGCTTGCGGCGGAAACGGTCCACGGTATCCTTATTTGCACCGTCGAAGCTGAATTGGAAAACTAACTTCTCGCGCTCGTCGAAAATCGAGACGACATCAGGAATTGGAACCTGGCCGAGACCCCCTGTATTCAACTGGACGTGAAGGCCTCGTTTGTTTGCGTAGGCCATCAAGGCTGCGGAGCGCGGAAATACGATTTTGAGAAGCGGCTCACCACCAGTTACCGTGACCTTTCTCAGAGAATGTTCGTCGACGAGAAGGTCGAGGAAATTTGTTATCTCCTCGACGGATAACTGCGATGGCTCCAAAAGTCTCTTGTATTGATCTCGATACTCTTCGGGAACATAGCAGTGATCGCAATGAAGATTGCAGTAAAAAGAGATACTGATTCTCATGTGGTCGAAGATAATAGGAAGCGGGCTGTCGGATGCCATGGCGTCCTCCTGAGTTTGTGCCCGAGGGCGCAGCAGGATTTGTGCCAGTGCGATCGCAGCGGAACGCGGCGGTTTTTCGGGCACAATGTCGCGCTCCAAACAGCTTAGCGGGTTCTCGACGTCAGGCGCGTTTGCTTTCAGACAGAAGAACGCGCCACGCCCCGCGCGCCAAGCCGATTCACGAATCGCCGACACACCGCCCGGCCCACGTCGGGGTGATCACTGCGGCATGGCTGGCTGCGGACGGGCTTTCATTACCCCCATACCGCAGACGATGCGCACCATTCGTCCGCGCCGACCAAGGCGCATCCTGCTGAACTCAATTTCTCGATTGCATCTGTAAGAACGCCGATTAACGAAAGGGGAAATACCTACTCGGTCTTCAGAGATGCAACACTTAGCCCTCTGGCTCTTTCTCTGATTCGACCACGCGGCAGCCAACTCCGGTGCACCAAAGAGCGACGCAATATAGTTAAACCTGTATCGCTGGCAATTTCCGTTTCGAACAACGATCAGAGAGTCGCCGCGAAACGACGGACCTTCCACGGCGACACCGCTCATGCTTGTCCGGCTTCACGGGCAGGCGCTTGTCGGGTGCGAACTTTTCAAAGCAAATGGGGCCTAACGCCTCCAGATTGGCCCCGCCGGCCGCTTCGCCCTCTACACCTTGAGAACGCTCGCCTTCACACGCTTGCAAAAGAACGACCTTAAGAAGGCATGGGCACGCGGTAGTTTCTGAGATAAGAATATTCTACTATTGCGAGTGTACTGGGGTCTATTGTGGTGGTGCTCGAGGACGACCCGCAAAAGTACGAGCCTTGGCATCGTAATTGCAGCACTGTCGGTGAATGCTATGACCGTGAGAGAGCTGAGCGCGCAACGCAATCTGCTAAGGCCGGCGGAGCCGACGGGCCGCTGGATGATGCAGTGCTTACGCATCAAGTTGTTCTGCTCGGCGAGGTCATCGGGGGTGAGTACCGGTCAAGTGTGGACTTCCCCTATTTCGGTGCGGCGATACCTCCGAACTTCCGCCCAGCGTACAATGAGCGCTTTCGCTCCGAGCAGGTTGGCCATATCAAACTCTGAATGAGAAGATGATGAAATTGCATGCTTCCAAGCGCGGCTCCGTAGCTCAGGTTTTTGCACCCTTCAATTACTCAGGTACGAAGCATGCCATCAATTTCGGCTATGGGCTGCCCGATCCAGCAATGTTTGCAGAACTTCCTTGGCCGGATGCATTTGATCAAAATACCGGCGTCGCCGCCGCCGATCTGGCGCAGTACACAGATGCAGCGGGTTTGCCCGAGCTGGTTACCAAGCTCGCGCTGCGTTACGGTGTGCGACATGATCACGTTATGGTTACTGGAGGTGCTTCGCAGGCTATACAATTGCTTATCGAAGCCTGGATCGATCCGGGCGATGTCGTGCTGACCGAGGATCCGTCCTACTTAGGCGCGCTCCGCACTTTTTCAGTAATGGGTGCCACGGTCGTTCAGCTCGGTATGAGCGGAGAAGGTGTCGATCTGAACGAACTCGAAGCAACATTGCGTAGTAACTCGCGCGTGAAGCTTTTCTACACGACCCCAGCATTTCACAACCCGACTGGGCGCGAGGTGTCGCGCATCCATATGGCGCGGCTCGCTGCGCTGCTGGCGCAGCACGGCCTGCCGTTGGTCCAGGACCTCGTCTATGCGGAGCTACCCTATAATGAGGTAGTTGATTGGCTAGCACCGGGCGGCAACGTGATTAATGTCCATAGTGTTTCCAAGATTGCCGGACCGGGATTGCGAGTAGGTTGGGTTCTTGCAGAACCAAATATCATCAGCAGGCTTGCACGGCTTAAATGCGACGGCGGCGTAAGCCCCATTGTCAGCAACATCGTCTTGGGCTTGCTGCAATCCGGCGCTCTTGATAGGCACATTGGTCGCTTGCGCCAGCATTATCGCGCCAAACGAGATACCATGCACACACTATTGCAGTATAGCCGCATTTGCGAACCAGAATATATCGTCCCAAGCGGTGGGTTCTCGTTCTGGGTACGGCTCTCCGCCGGTATTGACGTCGATACTTTCATTGAAGCCGCGCGCCGCGAGCACGATGTACACCTTATACACGGTCGTCATTATGGGCCACGAAGTGGCGATCATGTACGGCTGTGTTTTAGCTATCTCCCCTTATTTGGAATTGAGCAGGGGCTAGCGCGATTGGATGACTTGCATGCTAAACTCTACACCCATAGTCATTCACCTATTCCGAAGTTCGAGGATTTAAACGGTCACATAGCTAGATTTTCCGTTTAGTACCTCTGCACGTGATTTTACGGGTTGGACGCTGGATTGGAGCAGGTCCGGCAGAAATGCGCTGCCGCGTGATCAAACGATCTGAAGCCGTGGAAGGACATGCCCCGTCGCGTCCTCGCCGCCCGCTAGCCCCCATGACGCCGCGTGCCGCGCCGAGCCTGAGCGCGTCACTCAAAGGACCGTGGGGGCCTTATCCTCGAGCTTTTTTGGGGTCGCATGCGAGCGGGCATGCTTGATAATTGATAATGCGCGTCCCGCCTGTTTGCTTTGCGACGCATGTCAGATTCCCGACATGGCAATTGCAAGGATCGCAGAGCGGTTTCCTGTCTTCTCTAAGGCTTACGTCGACGAGGCGTAGCGCATGCGGCGGCAAACGATTTGCATTTCGTGCTCCGCCGGCCGACGTGTCCGGCGATAGACTTCGGAGGATCTTCATGACTGCAATCGAGAATACGCCACCGGGCCCGCTGAAGAGGGAGGGACGGCTACGGTGCGTGCTCGTTTCGAGCCGCCTGGATTTGCGCCACTATCTCGGCGCGGAGATTTCGAACATCGCCGATCAGGTTGAACTCATCGATCAGGATGAAGATGGTGACCCTGATGCTCGCCTCGCGATGGCTTGGCATCCGGCGGATGATGCATTTTCCCGTTACCCCAATCTGCAGGCGGTGTGTTCCATCGGTGCCGGCGTCGACAACATTGTTGGTTGTTCGAGTCTCAAACCTGACACCGATGTGGTCCGTGTCGTCGATCCTGGACAGGCGCGGATGATGTCGGGCTTTGTCGCTTGGCACGTGATCGGCCATCAGCGCGGCTTTGCGAGGTATCGCGCGCAACAGCGCGATCGTGTCTGGCTGCCCCGTCCGCAGCGCCGCGCCGACAGCGTGCTGGTCGGCATTCTCGGCCACGGCGAGATCGGGCGCAAAGTAGTCGCCGATCTCACATACCTCGGGTTTTCCGTCACGTGTTGGAGCCGGACCCCCAAGGCGACGTCTAGTACGGCACGGAGCTATTATGGGCCCGCGGGACTTGCCGTGATGCTCAACAAGACCGAGGTGCTGGTCAATGTCCTGCCGCTCACGCCCGAGACCCGCGGCATCCTCGACGCGCAAGTGTTCGCCAAAATGCAACGCGGCGGCTACCTGGTCCAGATCGGCCGCGGTGAACACCTGGTGGAAGCGGACTTGCTCGCGGCTCTTGAAAACGGCCAGCTGGCGGGCGCGGCGCTCGACGTGTTCGCAACCGAGCCATTGCCGGCGACTCATCCGTTCTGGGAGCATCCCAAAATCACCATTACGCCGCATGATGCAAGCGACGTCAGCGTACGCGCAGTCGCAACCACGCTTGTTACGACCGCCGAGGCCATCCGCGCCGGCCGCCGGCCACCGCATGCCATTGACCGCACGCACGGCTACTAGACATTAACGCAGGACCCTTCAGAAGAGGTATGCATCCGCTACTATGCTGAGCAACATATAGTGATGACTATGTTGAGTCGTAGATCATGTTGCGCAGAAGGTAGCGGATGACGGTGATAAGATGATGGGTATTGTTGACGCCACATATTCGGCCGCTATCTCCAAAGCCTTCGCGCTCGACAACCAGCACCTCTTTCAGGGCGGCAACGTCATCCGGAATCGCGTCGCGACAAGCATCCATTCGACACAGTAAATCATAGACTGGATGAGTTGGGACTTCCCAAAATGTTAGCAGCCGCAGATTTCTTTGCTCAGCCCGCGCTCTAGTCGTCAGGTTAGTTGTGGATTTCTCCAATAGATCTCCTCAAGTATATAGGTCATCTGCGCCAATGAGATCGATACCGCGCTAGCCAGGGCCGAGGGCCCAGATGGACTTCCCGCGGCGACAAGCCGATCAGCCGATCCCGTCATGCCACAGGAGCTTGACCAGATCGCCGCGGCGGCCCTGGAAGATGTACAGATCACCCGCATGCGGATCGCGCATCAGGTTTTCCTGAACCGTAAGCGCCAGCCTTTGCCTGCCGCGGCGCATGTCCGTGTGGCCAGTGGCGATCCAAATCCTGACGCCGATTGGGTTGGGGATCCTTGTCGTCGCAGGAGCTCAAGAACGCGCTGCAGCGCTGCAGCGCCTGACTGACGCCGATCTCTGCGTCGCCTCGCCTGCCCTGGCCTGCATCTGCTTCTGGCCCAAGGTCACATTACCAGGGCGCGGACCTCGCAATTAGCGATCTCAACAAGCTTAGTTCACTCACGCCGGGCATCGATCCCGGACCTGGCGCTTACGGCAAGCACGGCATTCCCGTCCTGATCATCGCACAAACTTGCACGAGGCCTCCTATCGATGCAAAAGAGAACGACCCCCAACTCCCTCCTGTTCCAGCTGACATGGGCATGGAGGCCTCCGAGCCTGCTCTACCGGCGCGGTGTGCGGGGCTACTCCAGCACGATCTCTGCACTGACGCGCACTGCGTCTTGGTGAGGCCGAGCGAGGGCGATCTTTTTCCTACCACAAATGGGAGTGCCGGCTCCCTTCATTCTTGCTCTATTCTTCACCACCGGGATGATCTCCCCGCGATTGCATTTCAAAACGGTCAGGGAAACGGAGATGCGAACTCGTCGATGGCACGTGTAAGGAATGGTCATGTCGAGAAGCTTAATGACAACTGATTCGGGCGACCGTTTTGCAAGTAAAGCGTCACCTCAAGCCCCTCACAGCTACAACATGATGAACCGCACCCCTCCTGTCTTTTTCAAAGTGCCTGCTCGAGCGACAGCTCGCGAGTTGTCGCGTCGGCACAACGCCCGAAGTGCCAACAGGGACTCTGCCGCGAGCGACGATCAATGTGCAATCAATGGAAAACGGCAGAAGCAACTTCTGAGCATTCTAGACTTGCTCCGCTATGCGGAGGCGCAGACAGCGGAGCTGAATCTTGAGACATCCGCGGTCCTCTTGAGCGCCACGATCGCCCATATCGCTCAACAATTAGAGTAGTACGCCAACCGACGCGTCCCGCTGAAGGCGACCGCCTCGCTTGGTGCAATGACTTGAAGCGCAGGTGAATCCCGATCATCACTGCGGTGGGGCGAAGCCGCAAGTGATTTCGTGGTCGATCAATTGAGCGACCCGCGAACCTCGTTTCGAGAGCACGCCGTTCGTCGGGAGCCCGCGTTGATTCTCTAACTCAAATGAGTTTGTCACACCTTTCAATCCTCCAACAGCGGTTCTAGCTTTTGATACCAGATTGACGCCTTTATTTTGCCAAACCATCTGTTGTTACCCGGACTCGACGAAGCAGAATCTTATTCGGCTGTAGGCAGGCAACTGGACTAATCTAATCGGACAGCAGCTCATTCGGTAAGTGCCAAGTCGTCGCTATGAACGATCTGGTCAAGCTCACAGCAAGCTAACGGGCATCCAGTCTCTGGCCCGGACCGCCGATCGATGCAGCGCAGCTCTATGCTGGAATAGATCGAAAGACCTCGAGCAACTTCGTTGCCGTGCACATCTCGCATGACAACGGCATCACCGCGAGCAAAGTCTCCATCGAATGATATCACGCCCTCGACGCAAAGGCCCCTGCCTAGTCGCATCTGCATCGCTGCAGAATTGTTAACGACCAGAATGCCAGCTGGTTTCAATGTGCCCCCGATCCATGTTTTTCGCGCCATGCGTGCTGCAGTAGAGGGATGAAACCAAGTACATGGCTCACCGGCGTCAATAGCTGAGAGGGGATGCGAATTACGGCCATCTGCAATGATCATGGTGAATCCGGAGGCAAGTGCCAACCGCGCGGCAGCGAGCTTGGTTACCATGCCACCAGAACTGTGATCCGACCGGGCTCCCCCGGCCATCCGTTCAATTTCCGGTGTAAGCTCGTGCACCTCTCTTATGAAAACGGCACTGGGCGATTCATGCGGATCCGCCGAGTAAAGACCAGCCACGTTTGACAAGAGCACCAAAGTGTCGCTTCCAACCAACTTTGCAACGCGGGCGGCAAGATGATCATTGTCGCCGAAGCTCGGTGCGTTCGTCGCAACCGCGTCGTTTTCGTTGAGCACGGGGATGGTTCGAAATGTCAGAAGCCTGGTCAACGTTGCGCGGACGTTTAGCATGCGCTGCCTTTCGGTCGTATCTTCCAGAGTAAGTAGAACCTGTGCCGTGGTCAGGCGATGTCGCGCGAATAGTTCCCTATGAGTTCTTGTAAGGTTCATTTGCCCGACCGCAGCAGCGGCCCGCCGGTCTTTCTTCGCCAGCATTCCGTGGTGCAGATCAAGAGCATGTCGTCCGATAGCAACGGCGCCGGAGGAAACCACGGCTACATCCTGGCCGCGCCCCTGGAGCCGTGCTATGTCTTCGACCAGCATCTCAAGCCATCGCTCTCTGATTGTGCCGGTAGCTTGGTCTACGATGAGAGCCGAGCCAACCTTCACAACGATGCGCCGCGCCGAAGCAAGCATTCGTGGAACTGGATGGAACGCATCCGGCTCAGTTCCTGGCCTCCTTCTCCAGGCTTCAAATTGGGTTACCGGAGCAGATTGCGTAAGGTCCTCGCCGGTCATAGTTCGCCCTGTACTGCTCAGATCAAGTGACAGCCGGCACGGTCATGGCCGTTGCACTTCCCAATAGCTTGGTCGAATTCCGACCATTATCGTCGCAGAACTCGTGCAAAATGGGCCTGAGCGGAGCTACTAAGGAATCCCGCCAAGTTAATATTCTTGGCGATGGGCGCCAACTCGCGTAGCCCAGCAATGAAGGAACGGTTCACAGACTCCTTCGTTCGCCGATAAGTGACGTCGGGATAGGAGCCAAGGACCGCAGCTCGCGAAATCGCCTTCTCTACGACATCCTTCGCCTGAGCAATCTCATTATAAAGTTTGTGTTCGGCGGCCCATCCAATCGGCACAACCTCACAGCCGAAGATAATGTCCGACATCGCCGCGCGCCCAAGCGTTCTCTCCAGCATGTACGCGCCGATTGGGCAAGCTAGACCATGCTTGAGTTCCCAGCCTAGCGCTTTCGTTGTTGGCGTCCCTACACGCCAATCGCAGCAAAGCGCCATGTCGAGCCCCGCGCCTATGGCATATCCGTCAATTCCCGCGACGGTAGGTTTTGTTACGCCCAGAATCGCAACGTAAAGCTCTATTATGTGATCTATGAACTCCTCAACGTCCACCACCGCTTTTATTTCGCTTGCTTCGTTGAAATCGTCACCGACGCAGAAGGAGCGGTGCACTCCGCCAGTAAGAACCATCGCCTTCACCGTGGATTCATCCTCGGCCAATTGACAAGTCTCGACGATGCTCCGCTCAAGCTCCCGGTTCAGCGGGTTTACGGGCTTTTCACGATTGAACTGCGCCACAAGGACGGCATCCTTTGTGTAAACATTCAGTGCTGTCATGCGCATCTCCCGTGAGTTGTAGGAAGCTCTCGCTTAGGCCGGAACGGCTTATACAGGTCAAACTCCTGCCGCGTCCTTCTACTCACCTCATTCTGGACACAGCCACTCTTCTCGAAGGCTAAGTCTTATCAATCTTTCCAGCCAAGGCAAGATGAAATTCTTGCTATGATTGTCTTCTTTGCGTTGCTTATTCTCACAATGGGTGTATACGTTTCGGGCGGCACGATCGAATCGAATGAGGAGCAAATCCTCGTCAGGAAGGGGCTTCGCGATCCGGGGCTCAAGTCCCTGATTTCAAAAAGGCTGACCATGCTACCCCTCTTCGGAACGCGAAGGGGGCCAATGCGGTATCGGTGAGAATCGGAGGAAGGATGTTTCGGATTGAGATGTTGGTCTCGAAAGAAGTAAAAGAAGTAACAGCGTCGTGTCGTTGTGCGCCGATGGTCAATAAGGAAAGCCTTTGGCGAGAAGATATCTCACGGTTGTGTCAGCCTCTCGCCGATCCTGTGGGAGTTTGGATGGACCGATGGATACTCGTCGCCGCACGGCCTGGGAGACTTGCTCCGGGCAAGCGCTTCGTGACTATTTTCACTTCCGGAGCTTAGGGACGATAAGGGCGGTCTCGGCAGTCAACTGTAAAGTATTCCGGCGAGTGG
Organism: Bradyrhizobium cenepequi; assembly: GCF_020329485.1. GTDB lineage: Bacteria > Pseudomonadota > Alphaproteobacteria > Rhizobiales > Xanthobacteraceae > Bradyrhizobium > Bradyrhizobium cenepequi. The sequence goes on along the minus strand of NZ_JAGKJI010000069.1, from coordinate 19,092 downwards.
CGCGCACCATCAAACGAGTCATGTAGCGATGGAAGTGGTCGCATGAGGTTCGTCCGACGAGCCGAGCGTGACCAGCCGGATTCGTCGGTACGCACGTTCCTTATTTGCATCGAGGGTACACATGAGCGGAAGCAGTCAACACAGCGGCTACGATACGACCGTGACGAACCGTGCCCAGGTGGCCGCAAGGGATCTTTATGAGATTGGGGAAATTCCGCCATTGGGTCACGCACCAAAGCACATGTATGCTTGGGCCATACGCCGGGAGCGGCATGGGGATCCAGAGGTCGCAATGCAAGTGGAGATCGTTGATACGCCTGCTGTAGGACCAGATGACGCCCTGGTTATGATTATGGCGGCCGGGGTAGGCTATAATGGTGTTTGGGCTTCTCTCGGGCAACCAGTCTCGCCTTTCGACGTACATCGGCACTCTCATCACATCGCCGGCTCCGACGCTGCCGGAATTGTTTGGGCGGTCGGAGATCGCGTGAAGAAATGGAAGGTAGGGGACGAGGTGGTTCTCCATAGCCATCAGGACGACGGCGACGATTTCGAGTGCAATGGCGGCGATCCGATGTTCTCGCCTACTCAGAGAATTTGGGGTTATGAAACTCCGGACGGATCCTTTGCGCAATTTGCACGCGTTCAATCAACTCAACTATTACCCCGGCCAACGCACCTGAGCTGGGAGGAGAGCGCCTGCTATGCGGGCACGCTGGGGACTGCATATAGGATGTTGTTTGGTCATCGGCCGCACGCTGTCCGACCAGGTCAAAATGTTTTAATCTGGGGTGCGGCAGGCGGGCTTGGTTCGATGGCCACCCAACTCGTAACCGTAACGGGGGCAAACGCGATCGGCATCGTTTCTGACGAGGCAAAGCGCGACCATGTCATGTCATTAGGGGCAAAAGGCGTAATAAACCGCAGAGAATTCGATTGTTGGGGTCAACTCCCCGATATTGGTAAGACAGCTATATACAGCGATTACATGAAGGAGGTGCGCCGCTTTGGCAGAGCCATTTGGAAGATTACAGGAGGCAACGATGTCGATATTGTCTTCGAGCATCCGGGAGAGATGACATTTCCAGTCAGCTGCTACCTCGTAAAACGCGGCGGAATGGTTGTCTTCTGTGGTGGGACCTCAGGTTACAATCTTACCATGGACGCACGTTTTATGTGGATGCGACAGAAAAGAATTCAGGGCAGCCACTTCGCGAATCCATATCAGGTGTGGGAAGCAAATCGGCTTGTTGTTGAACGTCGCATAGACCCCTGCCTGTCCGAAGCGTTCGCGTGGGCCGAAATTCCGCGCGCACATAAGAAAATGTGGAAAAACCAGCACCAGCCCGGAAACATGGCGGTCCTTATCCAAGCAACTGCGGCGCAGCATGCTAGCTAAATGAACAATGCTGCAAGTGCAAGCGCAGAGATGGTGACGGTCTCGTCCACGGCATCCCTTCGGTGAGAATGGTCTCAGCCGTGATCGCCGACCACATTTGTAGCGCTAGATCGACCACGGATTGATTTCTTGCTGAGCACTGCCGTTCTGTTGCATTTCTTCGGGCTCCAGAACTTGACGGCCGCGGACCAGCGGCACACGCTTCACCGTAGGCGCAAATCTCGACTGCATCAGGATGCCGCAAACCATGTGCGATCTGTGCGTCTACTGTTGCTACTCGGCCGGCAAGTTCGGCCATAAATATCTTACAACATCGCCGCCTCGCCGATAGGCGTAGCAACTATCGATCAACCCGGGGCGAGGCTGCTTGTCGAATGTTCCTTTATCGTAGAGAAACGGCAAGATGGTCTGGAACATTACTGATCCGATGGGTCCTAGGAGTTCAGCGAGGTGAATGCAGCCCGCAGCTCGGCCCACGTGCTCTTTGACCGTCTTTTTCCAACCAGGCCCTATCGTGAGACCCACGAGCTGAGCGAACGCGCTCGTCGCTTCCGAGCAAGTCGGATAGGGATTCTTGTCACTCGCAACGTCGAGGGCACAAATTTTGAAGTTGGCATCGACGGTTAGCCGCAGCGACATATCATGCACCGGATCGCCCGGGAGGACTTCGCCACGCCAAGCATTCGCGTACGTATTGGCCTTCACGTCGACCAGGTGAGCCTCGATATCCCAGAGTTGATCGCGACGACGATAACCAACGACTTCTATAGTCCTGCGATGCAGGACTTCTCGTTCCACAGGGGCGGGAAGCGGCATAGGTCCCTCCTTTCACACGTAGTAGCGCTCTTCTCATACTATGTCCCGCGTCCGCTGTGGTTTGCAAGAGAGATAATTCTTATTATAGATGTCTTGTTGATTTGCTAAACTCTCCCAGTAGATGTATGCATCCTCGCACTCTCAATGTCAGGCGGTAAGCGAACCGCGACCTCAGATCCACACGACTGATTGGAGAAACCATGGCCATTCTAGAAACGGAAGCTCGAGGTGCGGTTCTGGTGGCGCGCTTCAATCATGCAAACGCTCATAATCCCATGAGTCTAGAACTTGAGAATGCGATCCGCTGCGTGTGCCGAGAGACAGAGGATAATCCTGCGATACGGGCTTTAGTGTTAACGGGCGGGAGTAGTCGATCCTTCTGTGCAGGCGGCGATTTTAAGGAGGTGGCCCAACTCTCCGGGCGCGCGGCCGTGGAGGCGTGTATTGATAGGCTGATTGATTTCTATTCTACGATACTGAAAGTCACGAAGCCGACCATTGCCGGAGTCGGCGGATACGCAATAGGCATCGGATTTCAGATCGCGCTATCCTGCGATTGGCGCGTCGGATCGCCGGAAACCAAGCTGCTAATGTGGGAATTGAAGCACGGGATCGCCTGTACAATCGGCAGCTATATGCTCGAGAGTTTCGTAGGTCGGGCAGCCATGTCTGATATCGTTTATGGGTGCGAAGCCGTTCCGATTTCGTGGGCGCTGGATCACAAGCTGCTTCACGAGGCGGTTGACTCTAAGGACCTTATGGAGAAGGCTATCGCGCGAGCGCAGATTCTCAGCGAGTTTCCGGAAGCCACTTTTCGGCGAACAAAAGAGTCGATCAATCAGGGCCTAGTCACTGGCTTGCAGGAGATCGCGCTGGATGCGAAGGAAGCACATGTTGCTGGTGTTGCAAGCAGGGCCGCACAAGAACACTTCAAAAGTGTGCTAGGGCAGTAGACGACGCCGATATTGCCGTAATGCATGTTGGTGCCACTCGAGTGCGGAAGCTGAGCCTGGCTCTATCGCGTAGCTTTCGACTTCGATAGCTTTGCTACCAACGAAACAATATCCGCTCGAGCATCCTCGTCCTTGATCTTCATGAAAGCGGTGACAAGCTCGAGCACCTGCTTCGCCAACCTGCCTTTTTGCGCACCGACTATCGCAGAAACGTCGGAGAGTGGCGATATCCGTCGCCGCGATTCGCGTTCATCGATCTCGAAGAATTGCGAGATCGGCGTGTTGAGTGCTCGGGCAATTTCGTAAAGCCGACTGGCCGGCACTCTACTTGTGCCATTCTCGTGCTTCTGCAATTGCTGAAAAACAATATCTAATCGACTCGCGAGCTCCTTCTGGCTGAGGCCGATTCGCTTCCGCTGGGTTCGAATGCGTTCGCCAATTTTCGCGTCAAGGTCGTTGCATGTCACGTGAAGTCCGGCCTTTGGTTGTATATCGATAAACTTATCGTGTAGCATTTCCAGATAGTTCGTTCAACTGAACCTGGATTCATCCTGGGATAAGGCTGCGCCGCGTGACGGAGCGCGGCGGGCGATTCCACGCTGACATTACCAGCTGCACATTAGAATACGCTTGCCTTTCGCCCGGGACGACCTGAAGCTGACTTGATTTTGATCTCGAGATCAACGGAATCGTCGATCTTGTGCGTGAAGAAGCAATCGCAGTGCTGGAACCACATCGGGTGCGCATCAGGGATGTGGATTAAGCCGGACACCACCTTTGCTTTCATAAATTGCAGAGCGAACGCGCTGGCCGTGACATCAACGGCTCGCAGAATGTAGCTGGATGGACCTGCGCGCGAGAATCCGCACTTCGAAAAACTTGTTCGGAAAGCCCGCCCCATGTCGCGCGCCGGCACCGCTGGCCGTGGCAGACCAATTTGCGGACTTTGCAGAGCAGGGCTCAGCGAGCCTCCAGACGCGAACGGTCCAAAACACCTTGCGACACTTCGATGATCTCGCCGCTATCACCCGGCGTCACGAGTGCAGCAACGACTCTACAACGGGCGGATATGATTACGTTAAATCGTGAATACTCTGTCAACTGTTGTTCACAACGATTAACTCCCTTGCAGAGAGAGGTGTGCAGCGCCCTTCCCGCTTGAGGAAGAGCAGACCGAGCCTTGCGCCATCACTTTCCAAGCAGCGGGCGCCAATCCGCCAAGCCCGAGGGTGTCGGCAATCTGGGGCGTAGCGTCGATATTTCAAGCTGACATCACCTTCTTTGCTTTTTGAGCTCCCTTTCGGAGAGCATCGCCGTACCGATAATCTCCTCCCTCATCAGTTGTGCGATCTCGGCCTCGGAGAGGCCGAGAAGCCCTGACAGGATCTCTGCGTTATGTTGTCCGAGCGTCGGCGCCGGTGTGCGGATCGCGTAGGGTCCCGCACCTTCGCGGATCGGCATCGAGGGCTGCGGATGCAAGCCTATGAAATCGCGGTCGATCTGATGCAGAAATGCGCGCGACCTAAGATGCCGGTCGTTGAGGAGGTCAATTGGCAGGCGGGCCACACCGGCCGCAACTCTTGCCGCCTGCAACTCGGACATTGCCTGATCAGCATCGCGGGTGAGCGTCCAGGCTTCAATCGCTCTCTCAATGACGTCCTCGATGCTGCGGCGAGCTTCCCTAGATTTCAGAGAAGCGTCCGTGGACCAGTCCGGCCGGCCAACAACGATAGCAAGCCTTTGCCACATGTCCTCATCGGTTGCCGCGATCATGATCCAGTTGTCCTCACCCGCACACCGGAAGCAGCCATGCGGCACGAACTGCGGATGTCGACTCCCGTATTTCGTCGCCGGCATTTCGCCGATCGAGTGGACCATGATCCAAGGCGCCGCGAACGGCATCATGCATTCGATCTGTGCCAGGTCAATGAATTGTCCCTGCCCGGTATTGATGGCGTGAATCAGGGCAACCAGAACTGCGGCGCAGCCGTTCAACCCGCCGACGGCATCCCCAAACGCGGTGTGGCTCATGACGGGTGGCCCGTCGGGCTTTCCGACCACGTTCGGCAACCCCGATCCCTGCTCAAGAGTCGAGCCGTAGGCCCGGCAATCGCGATGGACGCTGTCCACGCCAAAGGCTGACATCGACATCATGACGAGCGAAGGGTTGACACTTCTGAGCACGTCGTAGCCAAGCCCGAGCTTCGGCAGCACATCGACTGAAAAATTGCTGACGACGATATCGGCGCCCGCCACAAGCTGTTTGGCAAGAGCGAGGCCTTGCGGCCGCGTCAGGTCGAGTGTGATACCGCGCTTGTTGCGGTTCATAATGCAGAAACGCGCAGTCTTTTCGTACATGTGCCCATCGACGTAAGCAGGTCGTCGGTCAACACCGCGCCACCAGTCTGGATACTGGATGGCTTCAACCTTGATGACGTCCGCACCGAGATCAGCCAGTGTACGCGTACACAACGGACCCGCCCACCCCATCGAGAAGTCGATGACACGAATTCCGTACAGTGGCCGCCGGTCCGTATCACCGCAGTTGGACGAGCTTGGTGCCGTGACGGATATGTGTGTTCGGACGTTCGCGAAAGCCTGCCGTTCGCCGAGAGCCGGAACCTTTCCACCTCGACGCGGCGGCGTCAATGTCAGCCGCTGCATCGAGCCAGCGGTCCAGCCCTTTTCTTCGCCAAGGAATATAGGCACGATTGCGCCGCGTGCTTTTTTCTCGGCATCCAGGAGCAGATCGGATAGTTCGAGTGCTGGCACGATTGGAATCTTCCGCTTTAGTCCCTCCGCAAACCATTCCTGTGCTGTCCGCGTCTTCAACCTGGGCATGAATTGTTGTTCGATCTCTTCCGCGTGTTGCAGACGACCTTCGCCGAGGACGAGAGCTGGGTCATCACGCAATTCGGCCAGGCCAAGCATGTCGCAGAATGCGCGCCATTGTGCCGGCGTCACCGCCGTAACTCCGATCCAACCTCTTTTTGTCTCGTAAATACCGATCGGGAAGCCTGGCCAGAAGCGGTTAATTCCACTCCGCCGCATCACGTCGCCGCGCGCAAACGCCTCGAACATGAGATACTCGCTGAGAGTGACGCTCGATTCGAAAATACTGAGCGACCACGACCGCCCTCTCCCACCCTGTGTTGGCCGAACCGCTGAAGAGACCGCGGCGATGAAGCCCCACAGGCCCGCCAGGATACCCGTCTGGAAATCCGGTGCGTGTAACGGCGGACCTTCGACCGGTCCAACCAGTTTGATGAGACCCGCGAGCGCACGGACGGTCGAATCGGTTGCGGCGAATTCTGCATAGGGTCCCTCGCGGCCAAACCAGCTCGCTCCGAGGTAGATCAACCCGGGACGCCGCTCACGGATCGCCGCGACATCAATGCAGGGGCAATCCGCCGAATCGACGTCACGGCCATCGACCAGAATGTCGCAATCTTCGATTTGCGCCGTAAGCCGTGCGATCGCGTCCGAATCGGTTGCATCAATGGTCACGCTTGACTTATTGAAGTTTAGGAATGCGAACCACGCGCTCTGGCCGCTGGGCGTCAGTGGCGCCCTACGGCGAAGTGGATCACCTGATGGCGACTCGACCTTCTGAACATCGGCGCCGAAGTCCGCAAATAAGCGCGCGCAGTAGCTGGTTGCGGCCGAGCTACCGATTTCGATAACGCGCAGATACGATAACACTCCCATCGAGGGGTCCACTTCTCCAGCCATGCTGATGCTCCGGATTATCATTATCTGGCACCCATGCGAGCCTGCGGTCACCACGAGCAGGCGCTGCTTACGAGCCTACGGGTGTTGGCGACTGCCGCGACGGGATCGCACTGGGACCGAGCGCAGATCCGTCCAGCGCCGGCTCTCCGCGGGGTCAATGACGTTGTCGATCTCGAACATCGAGGCAATCGACACGCCCTTGCTGTCGTCATAGTGCTTCGCAACTGGCTTCCTGTCATCTCTTCACATCCGGACGGTCGGTGATGACCTCCAACTCCTTGCGGAGGCCAAGCCGGCCGCAAGCCTTCGGCCCACGCCGCCGCCCGGTCGGGGACGCCATATCCTGCAGCGTCAGAAAATAGCCAATGAGATCACGGCATTCGCGAACAAGCTCTCGCGCGCGTGGCGCGCAAACCCTGCTCTCATGAGAACCTCGCCGTCATTGTTTGTTGCTAATCTTACTGCGATCGATACGCGCTGTCGTACTCTCCGCCAGAACTCAGCAAGGAGCGTGCCAGCGCGGAATGGAAAAAAGTCAGTACTTCGGAGTGAGACTGCTGCGCACGACTCACCGCGGTGTCGTCGCAAAACTCGACGTTGCGGCGCATCTGAATACGCGCGCGTTTACTCGAACGAAACACATGCAGTACAGTGCGAAACGCCGCGACTTTTCTCCACGATGAGAAGTCGGGCCACCAAGCCCGGTCCGGGCGCCGACGAACCGTCGAGCCAGCTCATAAAGAGAGACTCACTGGTAACGTCTTCGCAGGCGCTCGGCACGCTTATATCCGCCGCCTTAAAGTCTTCCCTGGATGGCGTCAGAAGCGCCAATTGCGAGCTCTTCAATCGTGCTCTCGAGGTTCTTCGCCATGGCGAGCATCGACCGAATTTTTCGGTGCACCGTCATAGATCGCGCAGCATGATGCCGGTGCGCCGATACCAACCTCGTCCGTGCTGAAGTCGCTACTGGGCTCATCATCCTCACAGTCGATGTTCAAGCTACGGCACGAAAGACAACCGGAATCATCCCCTCCATGTTCGTGACGCATCGATGTTCGATTGAAGACCGTCAGCGTTGGAAATCCGACAGAACGGCTACATCATTCCATCAGGTCTTGGCAGATACGAGCGCTTCTCCCGTCAAACAGTCAAGGCTGCCACCTCCTCGGAAGCCAAGTAGCTGCTCCGTGATAAGCTGGCCGAACGCGCATCCATCGTCTCGCTTGACGGCGGCTCGCTCGTTGAGCTCGAGGGTGGAGGCACCGACGTAAGCTCTATGCTTCAGGCCCGGTCTTGCAGGATTTGGCGGGATCCGACCTAAGTTTCCCTCAATCGAGAGGCCGGCTTTTCGTGCCAGACGTTTGATGCGCACCGGCTTAGGCGGCGAACTCGCCGCCCGTTATATCGACGGTTACACCGGTGATAAAACCGGCCATCGGCGACGCGAGAAAGGCTGCGACGTGCGCCACCTCTTCAGCCGTTCCCAAACGGCCGACCGGGATCCGATTGAGAGCCGAGCGGTTAACCGCGGTCTCGGGCGGCCCGGTCAGATCGGTGAGAATCCGCCCGGGAGCGATACAATTGACCGTAATACCATGTGGAGCAAGATCCCGCGCAGCGGCCCGGGTTAATCCGACGAGTCCGGCCTTCGAAGCGGCATAATGCGGCCCTGCGATCAGCGGCATGGCGCGGCCCGCCAGCGACCCGATATTGATGATGCGCCCATAGCCCTTCGCAATCATTGCCGGCGCCAAGAGCCGCATCAGAATGAACGGCCCGTTGAGATTGACATCGATGACCCGCGCCCACTCCTCAAGCGACGTCTGCGATAGCCAGGGTTCGTCCTCGTCTTCGCGCTTCGGGGAGATACCTGCATTGTTAACCAGAACCGCAATCTCGCCCCAACGCGCCTGAATGCGTTCAACAAATCCCGCCACCTCTTCTTGTCGCGTCACGTCGATTCTCTCAGCACAGAGCTGATCTTCCGGACGACTAAGATCTCCAAGCGCCCGCTGCACATGCTCTGCTTTTGTCGCCACAAAGGCGACCTGGTACCCATCGGCCAAGAACCGGCGTACAATTTCATGTCCAATCCCCCGCGCTCCTCCGGTGACGAAGGCAACGCGCCGGTCGCTATGGGTTCTGAGCTTTCCTGGTTTCATCATAATGCTCAAACGGTCATCAACGACGCAACGAGGGAGCCCACGGCAACAGGAAGGCGCAGGAACCACGATTGAGGATCAAACATTGTCGTTGTCGCTGCCTCATCCGACTGGTGAGCACAATCGCAGTACAGCAGCGATCGAGGTGGTGGCACATTCCTCTGGGGCAACTGACCTCTGCGGCAATTGACCGACCACCAGCGCACATCTCAGTCGGGTATAGGCGCGTTCCATCGGAGTCGAACAACGTCTCGATGGTTGACGAGCTTTCATCCCTCCCGTGTCAACTGATGGCATCGGTGGTCCGGCAGGGCAGCTGCATGAATTCCTCCGCCATATCGTCATCATCGCCTCAGGAGAGGGCCGGTCCCCTCTGGGGCTTTCCGGTTGTGTCGGCTATTTTTTCCAAGATGCAGTCGCACAGCCGCTCTATGTCGCGTACCTCGTGATCGGCTGTAATGCACACCCGAATCCCCGCCTTTCCTTGCGGAACGGTCGGGAAGAATGTTACCGAGGTATAGAAACCCAAATCGAGAAGCTCTCTTGCGATTGCGACCGCCTGCGTCTCCGATCCGATGGCGATCATTCTGATCGGAAGTGAATTGCCTTGCTCGGCTGTTGCGACACGACGGTCAAAGAGGTCGACGCGTTGCGCCAATCGTCTCTGTCGCTGGCCGAGTTCTGCCGAGCCGTGAATCTTACACGAGCCCAGCGCCGCGCCAACCGCTGCCAGATTGGGAGCCGCCGAGAACGCATGGGGAATAGAGTAGCGTCGAAACAAACCATTCTGGTCGGCCGTTCCGAGCATCAACATGCCGCCGGAAGCGCCAAATCCCTTACCCAGCGAGGCTGCAATGATCGTGCGGTCACCCAGCCCTTGTGGAAACTGAGAGCGAGCAAATCCTTCGCCTTGGCGTCCGAACAGCGATATGCCATGAGCATCGTCGATATAGAGAAAGAGTCCATAACGTTCCTGGAGCTGGCGCAATTCCTCAATGGGCGAATGTCCTCCCATGGAGTAAACACCATCGCATACATAGGCGACGACCGGCTCCTGGCGGCACAAGCGCTCAAGAGCGTCGAGGTCGTTGTGCGCAATCGTTTCCACCTGCGTTTCATCAGAGATCACCGGCTTGTGATAGGCGAGCGAGATGTGTGCCATACGATCGAACACGACGACCGGCTTCCTTCCGCCAGTCAATTGGCCCGAGGCGAGGATAGGCATCGCGCCCAAATTGGCGAGCATGACACTGGAAAAGGCGAGCACGTGCGCGCAGAACATCTCAGACAGGGTTGTTTCGAGCTCTGCCAAGAGATCGAAATTGAGTCGCGTTCGTGCGCACGACCAGTGCAATGACCGATGCGCCTCGATCGCGTCGATTGCCCCGCCGACGATCGTCGGATGATTGTCGAGGCCCAGGTAAGAGCATCGCACGAAATCAATTACGTGCGGTCTGCTGTCGAGCGGGCCGGTGCCCAAAGCAAAGGCGCGTCCGGTTGTCGAACGTCCCTGGATCCCCATGAGACCAGCCGCGTGGCCTGCATCGAAATGCGGCCTACTCGTGCTGATGACATAGGCGGTGTTCCGAAAGTGGCCGGTCGGACGGCGAACGTCCGTAAGGCTGTTATCCTGTGGCATTTCATACTCCATTGTGATGTGCCAAGGATGCGCCCCCGGCCGCTCAGATGAGTTGGCGCAATAGCATGGCTTGGCGACATCCGGCCGAATTGGAGGTTCTATACAAATCTTGTCGCTCGATCCGGGCCCCTAGTTCGAACGAACTAAATCACTGGCGACGTCGCGTGGTCAGCTACCAAGTCCGATAGGGCTAGAGCGCGGAAGGGTTCGTCGTGGTTGCAGCTCAGCCTAGTAGGGGTAGCGAGGAAGTGGATGGCCGCGAGATTCGTGGTGACCGGCATAGCCTTTTGTGAGTCCACCCATTCGGCGCGACACTCGCAGCTATCCTCAGGAGATTAGATCACCATGCTCGCGGAGGAGCTTGCGAGCGGACGCACGCGCTCAGCTACTGCGCATCGGCGTAGGCACCATCAGCACCGAATACTTCAAAAAGAGCTCGTCACGAATCGCGTTGACGATGCCTTGGAGCGGTTTCACCGTACCAGCTTTGGTATTGCGTTTGAACGCTCTCAACAGCCTGGAGAGTTCCAGAATGCGAGAGATCTTATGAGGCTTTGACGGGACGAATGCGTGGCTTTTCAAATTTCTACTCAGCGATCGAACATCTTGCAATTGTAGCGACAACAGCCGCGATATGCACCATTTTCACATCGGTCAACTACCAACCTCAGTAATTGATCTAGATGCCACACGCATGGCAACGATTGTTCACGTATAGCAACGATTGTTAATGGGTGGCTCAAACGTCGCCCTGCAAGGCACTCAGCTTACAACATCAACCACAATCCATTTAAACGCCACACGACGCACTGCCGTCGGGATCGCATAGAGTCAGTCATGGATGTCATCGAGGCCAACGGCGCCAAAATTCCAAAAATCGGGTTGGGCACTTGGGAATTGCGCGGGTGCGCCTGCGCGCGCATTGTCGAGCATGCGCTCAAGCTCGGCTATCGCCATATCGACACGGCCCAGTTCTACGAGAACGAGCGCGAAATCGGCGAGGGCTTGCAGGCCTCCCGCGTCAGGCGTGACGACGTGTTCCTCACCACGAAGGTCTGGACTACCAATTTCGCGCCGAACGATCTGGAGGGCTCGGTTAAGGAGAGCTTGGTGCGGCTGCACCAGCCTTATGTCGATCTGCTCCTGCTGCACTGGCCTAACCCACATGTACCGCTCGCGGAAACGTTGGGTGCGCTTGCGCATGCCAAACAGCTTGGGCTGACCCGCCACATCGGCATGTCCAACTTCACCATCGCCCAAATCGAGGAGGCTGTCAAAACCTGTCCCGAGCCACTGGTCTGCGACCAGGTCGAATATCATCCCTATCTGGATCAGGCGAAGGTGAAGGCCGCTTGCGCGCAAGCGGGCTTGGCGGTCGTGGCCTATAGCCCGGTCGTCAGAGGCAAGATCAAGAACGACAAAACCCTGCTGCGGCTCGGGCGCTTCTATCGCAAGACCCCCGCCCAGGTTTGCCTTCGCTGGCTCATCCAGCAGAATGTCGCGGCGATCCCGCGCACTTCCCGCTTGGAACGGCTGTCGGAAAACATTGGTATTTTCGATTTCGAACTCACCGACGCTGAAATGGAGCAGATCTACCGGCTCACTAGCGCTAAACGCCGCATGAACGATTTCGGGCTCGCATGGGATTGAACCCGTCGCTGCCGGAGCTATCCTTGAGGAGGAGGACGGCGATCAATTCGGTCGAACACAATGGATGTTCGTTAGCTCAAACGACCCGCTAGTGCCCCGAGTCGCAAATTCGCATCTTACATTCGCGGTAGAGCTGCATCTCTGTGCCATGGCCATCAGGCGTTCTATGGCGCGGCAACTTGCACCTCTGGTCCTAAGCGATGAGGACGGGCGAGCTAATGACGTTGGCGTGCCGCCGCAAGACAGCCCAGGCTCTGGCGCTCAGTCGGCAAGTGGCGCAGGCGGTTTGTCGCGCAGCGGTTAGAAGGCGGGCGCGACGAGCCGGGGCCCAGAGTGCCGCGCACGATCGAAGATGCGCACGTCGAAGCTGTCATCGTAGAAACCCTGGAGCACCTTCCAAAGGTTGCGATCCACTGGAGCTCGCCGGCACGCTAAGGAGAGGGGGCTGTCGGTCTCAAAGCGTGCAGCGCATCTGGTGAGGCTTCTTGCAGCCTCGTCTCACGGAGACGTTCAAGCTCTCCGTCGACCGGATTCGTGGCCAAGGTGCGCGATGTGGTCGGCCTCTACGTCTTCTGGCCCCAGCATTCCGCCATTCTGCGGGTGGATGAGAAGTCCCAGATTCAGGCGCTCGACCGCAGCCAGCGCATGTTGCCGATGCGCCCCGGCCAGTCTGGGCGGTGCAGCCTCGACTGCACGCGCAACGGCACGACTTCGCTGTTCGCGGCGCTCGACATTGCAACGCGCAAGGTCATCGGCAGATGCTAGACGATATCCCCGCTTCCATCGAGCGCTTCTGCCTGTACAACACACAAGCCCAACCATCGTACTGTTGCGCACTTCCGGTCCAGCATGATCGCTCGGTGCTTTCGAAATAAGCGCCTTTGGAGCTAGTGGGCGCATGAAGGATGCAAGGGAGCAATTACGACGCGCTGAGAAAGTAGGGAATGGAGGTCAAGCAGCTCTGAAGGCGACTGTGACAGATGCGACAACCTGCTAGGTTCGCGACAGCACGCGGAGACAAATTGCCATTACATTTCAGCTCTCTCGTGGTGGCACGACTGTTGAAGGGAGAGCGCTAATGGCTCGCTCAAGGAATCGCAACACATGGCGCACAAAATAGTTGCTCCCTCTTCACGATCAAACCACGCGAGGATCGTTCTCAAGGCTCTTCTTGGCCTTTCGTTCTGCAACGGCGGCGCATTGGCGCAGAATGTTACCAGTGCAACGCCAGACCGCATTAGGGAAATCACGTCGAAGGTCGACACCTCAGTCATCAAGGCAAACACGGCCACGTCCAGGGATTGGCCAACCGTCGGCCTCGATTATGCTGAAACCCGGTTCAGCAAGCTCAATCAGATCAACTCAGGTAACATGAAAGACCTCGGACTTGTCTGGAATTACAATCTTGAATCATTGCGCGGCGTCGAAGCGACGCCCGTGGTCGTTGACGGTATTATGTATCAGTCGGCGCCTTGGAGCGTCGTCCATGCCATTGATGCCCGCACGGGCAAGAAACTCTGGTCGTTCGATCCCGGGGTCGACCGGTCAAAGGCCTATAAAGGGTGCTGCGACGCGGTCAACCGCGGTGTCGCGATCTACAATGGCAAGGCCTTTGTGGCCGCCTATGACGGACGCCTCATCGCGCTCGATGCAGCGACGGGCGCGAAGATCTGGGAAAAGGATACGCTGATCGACCACGAGCATTCCTACACCATCACCGGCGCTCCGCGTGCGTTCAACGGCAAAATTCTCATCGGCCAGAGCGGCGCCGAGTTCGGTGCACGCGGCTATGTCACGGCGTACGACGCCGAGACTGGCAATCAGCTTTGGCGCTGGTTCACTGTGCCTGGCGATCCCTCGAAGCCATTCGAGGACGCCTCCATGGAAGCCGCTGCGAAGACCTGGGACCCATCGAGCAAGTACTGGATCAATGGTGGCGGCGGCACGCCGTGGGACACGATCACGTTCGATCCCGACCTCAACATGGTATACATCGGCACCGGAAATGGGTCTCCCTGGAACCGCAAAATCCGCAGTCCGTCGGGCGGCGACAATCTTTACCTCGCTTCGCTTGTAGCGCTGAACGCCGACACCGGCAAATACATCTGGCACTATCAGGAGACGCCGGGCGATCACTGGGACTATACGTCCACGCAGCCGATGATTCTGGCTGACGTCATGATCGATGGCTCACCGCGCAAGGTCATCCTGCACGCACCAAAGAACGGCTTCTTCTTTGTCATCGACCGCACGAACGGCAAGTTCATTTCAGCGAAAAAACTTCGTCGATGTGAATTGGGCGACCGGGTATGACGCCAACGGACGGCCTATTGAAATGCCGGCGGCACGCGCCGACGGCGCCTATGACGCTATTCCCGGCCCGTTCGGAGCCCATAACTGGCATCCGATGTCATTCAATCCGCAGACCAGCCTAGTCTATGTTCCGGCGAGCCGGCATTTGCGTGCTCTTTTCACGAGCAGATCTTATATTAGTCAACTGGCCCGAATTTCGGGCTCCACTTCAGAGTGCACCGATCTCCTCATTCGGAGCCATGTGACATCAGAGTGATCTACTTGAATACGCTCTCAATAGGCGCCCATCGCGAGCGAAATTTTGCGAGCCGCAGTGATTGTAGCCGGCACGAGTTTCTCTCGAGCTTCTGGGACCGTCATTTGACTCTGAGTGGCGGAAAGGCACAGGGCTCCCAGAACCGCGTTCGAACCATCGATAATCGCCGCTCCCACGGAGATATCACCCTGAAAGAATTGTGATTGCGATAGAACGTATCCCTCTTTAGCTGCCTTCTCTATGAGCTTGCGCATTTCATTCGGATTGGTGACTGCCTCATTCGTATACTTCAGGTATTTCGTGGCTCGAATGATATGGTCTCGTTCTTTTGCCGGAAGGCGAGCGACAATTGCCCGCCCTGCGGCACTGTAGAGAGCCGGCATGCGAAAACCGACCTGTATGTTCGTTGTAACAACATGCTGACCGGGAATGCGTGAGACGAGGAGGACGTCGGTGCCCTCTAGCACACTGAGATTGACGGTTTCTCCTGCCTTTTCGTGCGCCTCAACCAGAAACGGTTGGGCTCGCTCGATCAGCCCATCGCTGTAAGTATAAGCATAGGCAAACTCAAGCAACCGAGGTGAGAGCGAATACTGCTTGGTATCTTCGTACTTTCGCAATAGGCCAAGCTGATGAAGGGTGTAAAGAAACCGCTGGGCCGCGCTCTTGTCCAAACCTGTCAGTTTCGCAATTGTTGCGAGCGTCAGCAGTGG
The DNA here is from genome assembly GCF_020329485.1 of Bradyrhizobium cenepequi. Taxonomy (GTDB): domain Bacteria; phylum Pseudomonadota; class Alphaproteobacteria; order Rhizobiales; family Xanthobacteraceae; genus Bradyrhizobium; species Bradyrhizobium cenepequi. The sequence continues at coordinate 3,459 of NZ_JAGKJI010000069.1, read as the reverse complement.
TCGTTCACGGCTGAATGCATTGAGCACCATAACCGCTTTCTCAATTGAGTTCACAAAGAGCGAATTGTCGCGCGCATCCCCTTTCCGCTGGCTGCGGCTGTTGGGGACCGTCTTTGCAATCCCTTCGGAGCGATTTGGACCTCGGTGCAAAGCCTGACGCGCGGACATTAGCCCTAAATTGCACCGCTGATATCGAAAGTCAATTCTCGTTGCGCTATGCGCACCTCTTTGACCATCGAAATGAGGTCACCCCGATGCTAAAATGGGTTATTGACCCCTTGCAGCGCAAAGTTGACGAGGCTTAGAACGTCAAACACCGGTCTCCCCGTCTTTCGCCGAATTGCCGGGGCAAATGGCGGCAAATTGTGACACTCGCAGACAAACGCCTTAATGTCGGGAAAGCGCTCCAGCAACCGCTCCGAGGCATGCGCGACGCAAGCTTCTACCTTCTCCAGATCTAGTTCGCCCGCGCCATTCAGGTAAGGGTCAGCGAACTCTTTGTGGCGCTGCAATCCGAGAACTGCTGTGGGCGTATCATCGGAAACACCTGCTAACTGCAGATAGCTCTTTGTGAGGGCTTCATCGTTTGCGGTAATTACGCCTACACGGCCGTGCACAAATCGGTGGACAAGCGGAATCTGCAGCAGTGATGACGCGACGAACGGGACACGCAACTGCTTGGCAATCGTATCCTGCAGAGGAATGAGAAATCCGCACGTCGTCGTAACAACATTGGCGCCCTGTTCTTGAAGTTTCAACGCCCCCTCCAAATAAGGAGTCAGTAGCGCCGGATTTGGCGAGGGGAGCACCACGTCGCCGGCAGTCAGACCGGAAGCGACGTGTAAAATGGTCCGGCACGGATAGGACTCTGCTCTACCCGCATCCCCTGTGGGACGACGTAGAGACCTGTCTGGTAGTACAATGACGCCGACCGTGACCATAGCTCATCCTTTTGCCGTTTGAGACGAAATCCAATTCGATACTGCGCTCGAGGACGTGCTCAATCTCTCGCTCGGTATTGGTGTATACCGTTTCGGCCAGATCGCAGCTAAATTTCCCGAGAAACTCGAGCCAATTGGGAAGCTGAACCGCAATCCGATCGCGGTTCCGATTGCCAAAGGCACGTGTATGCAAGCTATTTGGTTCGACTTTGTTTCCACATTCGTAGAGGATACGCTCCGATGTTGCCGCAGCCCCCAACTAATCACTAATCGCACCTTCACCACTCTCGCGCTAGGCAAACGCGCCAAGCGTGGAAAACGTGCGTTCCAAAATCTGGCCGAAAACTCGCGATTGGCGCGAAAGCGATTAACACCGTCCATTTCTCCATCCTATGCACCTTCTATCTGCTGCCCGGACAACTTCCTCGTAATCCGTCGGCGCGTCAACGCGGCCGCGGCCAGACAAACGACAATCGAGAGAGCGGTTAGGATTGTTCCGATCGCCGCCAAAACAGGCGCGTTTTCCCATTTGATGCTCGAGTACATCTTGACCGGCAACGTCATCGTACTCGGCCCCCGTAATGAACCAGGCGATCACAACTTCGTCGAATGATATCAGGAAGGCGAACAAGGCCGCCGAAATGAGTGAAGGAACGAGCTGCGGCATCAGCACCTGGCGAAAACACGCGTCATTGGGTTGCGCCCGACCGCCGCTATTTCCAGGCGCTCATCGAGATTCTCAATGCCGGCAGATGTCGTCAGGATCATGAAGGGCGTGGCGTACATCGCATGAGCGAGGACCAGTCTAAAGATGGTACCAGTGAGGGAAATCCGCAGATAGTACAAATAGAGCCCGAACGAAATCACAATGATCGGCACCAACATTGGACTCAAGACCAAAAGAACGAGCAGCTGCTTGCCGGGAAGTTCCGCGCGCGCGAGTGCGTAAGCGCCGGGTACACCGACTGCCATCGCGAGCACGGATGCCAATACAGCATAGGTCGCGCTTCGATATGTTACGATCAGCCAGTCGGGCGACCCGAAGTAGTCGCGATACAGATCAAGAGAATAGTGAGCGGGCGGAAAGACAAGCTCCACTCGATTGCCAAAGGATATGGGCACGATGACCAAGCTTGGGAACAGTAGATAAATGTAAACGATCGTGGCCAACGCAACCACAATCGGGCCCTTTGTAAGGACCTGCTCTGAAGCAGCATAAGTCAAGCTGATCCCTCCTTCAGATTAAAACTTTCTTGCCGCGCAGCTTGCCGAGTACGAGCAAGAGAGCCGCGCCCGCCATGAAAAGAAGCACAGCAATTGCCGATGCAGTTGCCCAATCAAGGCCTCCCGCGTGTAGAAGTCGATGAGGTTCGCAATCATCATATCTTGCCGCCCCCCGAGCAGGGCCGGCGTGACCAAGAATCCAAGCGAAATAACCAAGCACATGATTCCTCCAGCAAGAACGCCGGGCACGCTCAGCGGAAACGTGATCTGCCAGAAAATGCAAAGGTCCGAAGCGCCCCATTGCCGCTGCGGTCTTCCGAAGATCCGCACTTTGCGCAAGGAAATTGGAAAGTAGAGGAAACACAACAAAAGGAACGAGGAAATTGCTCAGGCCGACAACTACACCCACACGACTGAACACCATCGCTATGTGCGGTAGCCCAACCGCAGCAAGCGCGTTATTGACAAGACCTTGCTCGCCAAGAACGACGATAAAGGAATAGCTCTTGACCGAAATACTGGTCCAGAAGGGTAACAAAACGAAGATAAGGAAAATCGGGCGCCACCGGTTCGAAAGTCGAGAGAGCTGCAAAGCAATGGGATAGCCCAGCAAAAGACTCACGGCAGTTGAGGTCAGCGATATCTCAACCGTTGCCCGTGCGACGCCAAGAAATAGTCTGCTATTGAACAGCGCAACGTAAGCGTCCAGCGACAAATGCCCATCGCCGAGACTGTTGTAAACGATCAATGCAAGCGGAATGATCAGGCCAAACGCCATTAGGGCCGCAACCGGGGCGAGAAACTCGACCAACTCCCGTCGATTCATCTGGATGAACATGGAACGATCCATCTCAATTCATCGTATCGGATTGCAATGTATCAGAGTTTATTGCAATGTTGGAGGCATTTTCGAGGAGATCCCAGAAAATGCATGGAGCCAAAACAGCTCAACAAATGCTGCACAGCCCCTTGCAAGCTGCCCTCCAGTTTCGCGATCTAGTGTTCCGTCACTGACAGACGATTCACAAATTGGCGCAAACCTGCGAGTCTGCGCCGATGAGGAAGCTCGAGCAGATTGCGGTCAGCACAGCCGATCGCGAACGATTGGAGCGGCTGGTCCGGGACCGGAACACGCCGCAGAAGGTGGTTTGGCGAGCACGGATCGTGCTGCTGGCGAGCGATGGGTCGACGGCGGAGGCGATCGCGGCAGTGGCTGGCAAGAGCCTGCTGACAGTCCGCCGCTGGCGCCGTCGCTATGTGGCGAAAGGTGTGGACGGACTTCTGAAGGACGCGA
>NZ_JAGKJI010000068.1 GCF_020329485.1 Bradyrhizobium cenepequi | reverse complement strand
CTGCCGCGATGGCCGGTTATGGACAGTTTTGCTCGATCGCGCGCGCCCATGAAGTCTTGGGTGGACGCTGGACGCTGCTTGTGGTGCGGGAACTGCTCTGCGGGAGCCGACGCTTCAACGACATTCGCCGAGGCATTCCTCGCATCTCCAAAACCATGTTGTCGGAGAGGCTCCAGGAACTGATCGCTATCGGCGCAGTCGAGCGCCACGATGGAAACTCGGGGCCGGAATATGAACTCACGGCGTCCGGGAAGGAGATCAGCTCCGTCGTCATGGCCTTGGGCACATGGGGTCAGCGCTTCCTGCCGCGTCAGTCCGAGAAGGAAAATCTCGACGCGGAGCCGCTGTTCGTCGATATGCAGCGGCGCGTGCGGAGCGATGCGCTCCCCGCTCGACCGATCGTCGTTCGGTTCGAGATCGACGGTATGAAGCCCCGCTTTCTGCTGCTCAAAGCATCCGAAATATCTTTTTGTCTGGTGAACCCCGGGTTCCCCGAGCCATTGCTCGTGCGCGCAAAGCTACCAGTTCTAGTTGCGTGGTGGCGGGGGGACGTCAGCTTCATCGAAGCGAAACGGCTGGGGCTCGAGCTTTCTGGAAAGCGCGATCTGGCCCGCGCGTTTCCGACATGGTTCGATCGGTATCTTTTCGCGGATGTATTGCCGGTCGACGCCAGTTCTCAGCCGCGCTCGGCAGCCGACGATCGCTCAATCCGACTCGTAAACTAGGCCGTTCGGAAGAAGGAGGTCTCGCCGATGCTCATCGACCACTCCGACTTCAGATCCGCGAGCCTTCAGTGGGCGAAGGTCGAAGCGGCCGAGTTATCAGGAGGGTAAGTTGGACAAGGCAGGAAAAGCGCGCGTCGTCGGCTTCAATCACGTCGCGCTCGAGGTCGGTGATATCGACAACGCGCTTGTCTTCTACGGTCAGCTGTTCGACTTCGAGCTTCGCGGCAGAAACGGTGCGATGGCCTTCGTCGATTTGGGTGATCAGTTTCTGGCACTCCAAAAGGGCCGGCGGCAACCGCCTGATGACGGGCGCCATTTCGGACTTGTGGTCGATGACACGGAGGCGGTCCGCGCCGCCATGGCGGAGGCTGGCGTCGAGCGGCTGCCCCGGGCGGTTCCTCGGTTTCCTCGATCCTTGGGGCAACCACGTCGAAATCGTCGCTTATCAAGCCGTCCAGTTTACCAAAGCCCCTCATGTGCTGCGCGGCATGGGGCTCGCGCATTTGTCGAAGAGTGAAGCCGCAATTCGCGAACTCGCTGACAAAGGCATGGCGCCAGATGACGCGCACAGCTCACGCGGCAATTTGGCAAAGGGTTCGTAGAGGCCGTACCGGTGTTTCAAGGTGGATTTGCAGTCAATCAACCAAGCGCTCCTCGTGTCGGAGCAGCTCAGTTTCCGAGCCGCGGCGGCGGTCCTCGGCACGGCTCAATCCGCCGTAAGTCAGCGCGTGCGGGCGCTTGAGGACGAACTTGGCGTCTCTCTATTTGAGCGCCACAGCGGAGGCGTTCGAACGACCCGCGCAGGTAGGCGTTTTCTAAGCTTGGCGCGCTTGGCGCTCGCGGAACTCGACTATGCGGTGCAAAGCGCTGGGAATGCGGGTCGCGGGAGCGAAGGCTCGCTTCGCATTGGCATCTTTTCGTCGATGGCAACGATGTTCATAGGTCCGCTGTCGGGCCAAACCCGGACGTGTTTCTCGTGATCCTCGACCGCCGGTTTTGACCCGAAGCCGAAGTTTCCGACGCGTGTAGATGTCTACACGCCTGTCGCAGAGATTGACGCCGTCACCCGGCCGATGAATGTGTCTATAATCTCGTTGACGGTGTCCGCGTGCGTCACCGGACCCATATGTCCTGCGTCTTCGATCTCGGCATACGCCGCTCCTGGCCACAGGCCGCGCAGCACGTCCATGACGGCCATTGCGGCGGCTGTCGTCCGTGAACCGCCGATCAATTGAATAGGCATCTTGAGTGCAGCGAGTGCCTCGACCGTTGCTCCGTGCGGCTCGAAGGCTGTCGGCCATTCGACGGGAACCTTGGCCATGCGCGCCCTCACCGCTTCGCGCAGCTTGGCGTCCATCGCGTCGTAGGCGCCGGGGCCGACCCAATATTCGATGAAGACACGCGCGGCTTCGTCGGTGTCCTTCTCACCAACGTAACGAATGACGCGATCCGCAATGGCCTTGATTTCGGCATGCTCGGATACTCTTCCCGAAGGGGCAAGCAGGTAAAAGAGTGTCGGCTCGGCCAGGGTTAGGCTTCGCACCTGTTCTGGCATTCGGACGGCTACTCGCGCTAGAACGGAGCCTCCGAACGAGTGACCGACCAAATGAACCGGCTGCGAGATCAAGCGCACGAGCGCCTCGACAATCGCAATCTCGTGCTCCATCAGCGGAATGTCGCCCGAATGCGCCGCTGTACGTCCGTATCCGATGTGATCAGGAGCGACTAAGCGATAGCGGCCCGACATTCGCTTGAAGAGCCCCCGCCATTGTCCACTTGAGGCAGTGGAGCTATGCCCGAGCACCACTGGGACGCCGGTACCTTCGTCGCGATAGTAGGCGTTGAGGCCATTCACAGAGATTTGCGGCATCGAGGCAGCCCTCCGACCTTGCCCCCTGAGCGCACCGGTGTGAGTCCCGCGACGGACAACACCTCGGTCAACTCCGGCTGTGCCGCCCTGGCATTCTCAACCGCGGCACGCACTTCGGCCTTCGATGCCAGCGCCACCTTGGCCTGGACGTCGCCGGACATGGGCTCGAAGACGTCAGCCGTGCGTGCCGAGTTGCCCTTGACCTCGCGGCCACCAATAAAGTGTCCGATTGCGCGCATCGTTTCCTCCAATCCTGACCGAACTCCGGTTTTGGTCGGCATCTTGCAGTCATGTGATCGGCGCATCCGACCTCGAATGCCAGTTGTTGACGGCCCTTATCTGAGCCTGTCGTCGACCGCAAATCCAACATCGATTTGTTGGATTTTAATCAGGCATACTGATTAAATCGCCCCGGCTTGACGGTCGCCGTCTCGATCGCCAGTTTGAGGCGCTGCAGCCGAGCCGGAATTGGGTCCTCATTTCACCTGTCTCTGGACGGCCGAGGGCTGGCTCTATGTTGCTGCCGTCGACTTCGCGTTGTCGGTTGGTCGATGAACGCCACGATGACACCGCAGTTCGTCGCCGATGCGCTGATCATGGCGATGCCCGCGAAATGGAGAAGCGTTTGCGCGTTGTCGCTTCTCGAAGAAAGAGGTTCACGCGCTGCTATTGCCGCTGCCCGGCGTTTTCCTCGGCCTTGGCAAACGCCATTATCACCGGCAATAACTTGAACTTGCGGTTATCTGCAGATCCAACATGGAATTGTTGGAATGTAATCACGGGAGGCTGATTAAATTGGCACATGCTTGACGCTCGCCAGCTTCGCTATTTCATAGCCGTCGACCGAAGAGCTCAGCTTCGCGGGCGCCGCTGACCGGCTGAACGTGGCGCAGTCCGCGGTCAGCCAGCAGATCAAAGGGCTGGAGGAGGCGTTCGGCGCTCGTCTGCTGAACCGTCGCAAGCGGACCGCAGTGTCGCTCACGGAGGCGGGACGACTGTTCCTGTCCGAAGCCGAGGCCGCCATCCGTCAGCTGGAGAAGGCCGAGCAGGTCGGGCGTCTCGCGGCGCGCGGCGAACTGGGCCAGATCGAGGTCGGATATGTGACATCGGTGGCCATGAATCGGATCCTGCCAAGCCTGCTGCGGGAGTACCGCCGAAGCCACCCCGCGGTGCAGCTTCGCCTCACGGCGATGGAGACGCCGCGGCAGCTCGTCGCGCTCGCCGAAGGTCGGCTGGATGCGGCCCTGATACGGCCTCGGCCCAGCTACGCGGCGGGGATAGCGGCCCGTGTGATTCTTCGCGAAGCTCTTTGCGTGGCGCTCGCCGCCGACCATCCGCTTGCGCGCAGCCACACTCTGCAGGCGGCGGACTTGGGCAATGAGGCTTTCATCATTCCTCACGTCGCGACCTTCGGAAGCCACCTCGAGCGGCTGGCAGCCGCTGGCAGGTTTTCGATCAAGATCGTCCATGACGTCGGCGATTTCGTCACCGCGCTCAGCATGGCCGCAGCCGGCTACGCGCTGCTGGGGCCTGAATCCATGTGCGGATTGGGCTTCCCTGAGGTCGTGTTCCGGCAGCTGGCGGACTTTGCTGAGGAGGTGGAGCTCGCCGTCGCTTTCCGCGCAGCCGAGCCCTCTACGAGCGTCCGCGCCTTCGTCGATGCAGCCATCGCGCTCGGGAGGCGTCGAGAGCTTGACGCCTCCATGGGGACGCCCTCGACACCCACTATTGGCGGGCGTCGATGAGCGCTTTTGCCGCCTGCAGGTCGACGGTGTCGAAGCCCTCGGTGAACCGATCGTAGACCGGCCGGAGGAGTGCCATCGCCTCGGCGGGACGGCCCTGATCGCGCAATAGGCGGGCGAAGCTCGTGGCAGCGCGTAGTTCCCAGGACAGCGCGCCTTGCCGACGCGCCCAGTCGAGCGCTTGCCGGAAGTGATCCTCAGCCGTTGCCGCAGCGCTGGATCCGCTCTGCAACAGAAGAAGCTCGCCCTTGACGCGCAGCAACTCGGCAAATATCCAGCGTTCTTCGGTGCGTTCACACTGGTCGAGCGCCGCCTCGAGCAAGATGAGCCCATCGCCGATCTGGCCAGTACGGGCGAGGGCCTCTCCCGTCACCGTGCAGAACGTAATCGACCGCCAGGCGGCCCTGCCCTCACCGAGTCCGTAGTGGCCGGCGCGCAGCAGCCGTAATCCGGCATCGACGTCGCCACGTCTGATCAGCAGCATTCCCCGATTGCTACGGCCCAAGGCAGCCCAGAACGGCAATGAATACCGTGCCGACTGCTCGATCAGCGTTTTCAGGTGAGATTCCGCTGCGGCCAGATCGCCAACCGCCAGCGCGATCGGGCACGCCTGCGACAGGGCGTAACACAGCGATCTTACATGATTGGCGCCGCGAGCTTCCTCAACGCTGTTTTCGGCGGCGCGCATCGCCTGATCTGGAAAGCCTTCCAACCACAGAATCCACGCAAGAAGAACGCGCGTCGCCACGTGCGGGCGAAGCTGAAAGCGAAGGAAGGGCGACGCGTAATTGGGAGTGATATACTCACCGAGCGCCCGATCGAGATGAGACCGCGCGCTCGGTTGGTCGCCCAAACAGTGCTGCGAGATAGCCATGATGCGCTCGCCGACCAGCCGATAGATGGGGTCGGGCCGGTTCGCCGCCAGGGCCCAGAACCTTTCCGCCAGTTGCAGCGCCATGCGATGCCCGCTGCTTACGAAATGAAAGAACCACAGGCCCCAAAGCGAGGTCAGCCGGTACTCGGCATCGTCAAGGCTCTCGGCAATCTCGAGGGCCCTTGTCCAGGCTGCGCCAGCCCCAAGAACGGCCTCCTTGGCGTCATAAGTATACATCAGCAATCCGCCGAGGGCCGCATGGAGCTTCATCTCACGGCGCGCATCGGCGTTCGTTCCCACTTCGATAGCGGCAAGCGCCCGAGCGACGCGACTGCGACACTCGTGCAGCAGCGACAGGTGCATCCATAGAGGCACTGTAGCGGCGGTCAGCGCCACGCCGATCGAGGCCTCGCCATGCGGTGAGAAGGCCCAGTCGAGCGCCGCGCGCAAATTGTCGATTTGACGCCCGTAGTCGTCAAGCCACTCGACCGCCGATCGCGTATCCAATTCGGCTTCGATCTGCTCGAAGAAATCCCTGTAATATTCGGCGTGACAACGCGCGATCCGTTCGCCCTCCCCGCTTTCGCCGAGCTTTTCGATCGCGTAGGCCCGCGTTGTGTCGAGCAAGCGGTAGCGCGCGACGCGACCGTCAACTTCCGCCGCAACGAGCGACTTCGCGACCAGATTGGAGAGACCCTCGACGACTTCCGACTGTGGAAGCTCGGGGCTCGCCACAACCGCACTGGCCGCCTCCAGTCTGAAGGCGCCGGCGAAGATCGCCAGGCGGCGCAAGATCACGCGTTCGGGCTCGCCCAGGAGCTCATAGCTCCAGTCGAGCGTCGCGCGCAGGGTCTGGTGCCGTGGCAATGCGGTCCGCCGGCCGCCGGTCAACAGCCGGAAACGATCGTTGAGGCGGGCGGCGACCTCCTCGATGCCGAGCGCGCCGCCGCGCGCCGCTGCCAGCTCGATCGCCAGCGGGATGCCGTCGAGCTGCCGACAAATCGTCGCGATGGACGCGGTTACATGCCGATCCTCGGAAACATGGGCCCCGCTCGCGCGCGATCGGAGGACGAACAGCCGGAGCGCGCCGGACCGCCAAAAGTCATCGCCCTCCGCGGCGGGCACGGCGAGCGGCGGCACCGGGTAGATCCACTCGCCTTCTGCCTTCAGCGGCTCCCGGCTCGTTGCGACGACATGCGCCGCCGGGCTGGCGTGCAACAACGCCTCGACCATGTCCGCCGCGGCAGCGATTACATGCTCGCAAGTGTCGAGCACCAGCAACAGAGGCCGGTCGGCAAGCGCCTGCGCCACGCGTCGTGCCGAAACCTCACCGCCAGCAAACTCAAGCCCGACCGCTGCGGCAACCGTGGCGGCAACCAAGCCGGGATCCGCGAGCGGCGAAAACTCGGCCAGCCACACGCCGCCGGGAAAATGCGGCAGTATCTGGCGCGCGGCCGCGAGCGCGAGCTGCGTTTTGCCGATGCCGCCGGCCCCGGTCAGCGAGACCAACCGATGAGAGCCGATGAGGCTTACGACTTCCGCGACCTCGGCATCACGGCCAATCAGCTCGGAAACAGGTGCCGGCAAGTTCGTCGGCGGCAGCGTCCCTGCGGGCTGCGCAGCCATGCCAGCGGCGGTGCGCTCGACCGGGCTTTCCGACGACACGTGGACCTCGCCGGCAAACTGGTACCCGCGTCCGGAGACCGTGCGGATCAAATCCCGCTCGGCGCCGAAAGCAGCGCGCAACGCCGCGATCTGGGATTGCAGATTATTCTCATCAACCACCCGGTCGGGCCACACGCGCGCCATCAGTGCGCGCTTGCCGACGACCTCGCCGCGCGCCTCAATCAGCGCCATCAGCACGTCGAAGGCGCGCCCGCCGAGCTTGATCGGCTGGCCATCAGCGAGCAGTTCACGACGGTGCGGCGAGACCTGAAAACGCCCGAACGCGACGCTCGCCGTCGTTTCGGAGGCGGGTTCCATCGCTCGCATTATAGCGGTCCGCCGCGCCACCGCAAATTTCAGAATTTTTCAGGAAAGACCGGCAGACAGCGCGCCAGCCCAAGATCTTTCCACGTCTTTCCGGAGCGCGCCCCAAGTATTTCCAGTTCCTGCTCCCTAGCTGTGTGTTGTCCGGTCATGGACGATGCAGTAGCCCGAGGAAACGCGATGGTCGACGGAGATCTTCGGAATGACAACTTGGCTCGCAGACTGGCCGAGGAGGATATCCAACGCGCGGTGATCGCAGCGCATACGAATGCACTACAGGGCCCCGAAGATATGCGGCGCCGCGCGTTTAACGCGGCGCTGCGCGTTGATGGAATACGTCATCCCAACATTTCCGAAGCCATCGCCCGCCGCCGAGTCGCGCTTGACGTTCGCCAGCTTTGCTATTTCGTAGCCGTCGCCGAAGAGCTTAGCTTCGCGGGCGCCGCTGACCGGCTGAACGTGGCGCAGTCCGCCGTCAGCCTGCAAATCAAGGGCCTGGAGGAGGCGTTCGGCGCTCGTCTCCTGAACCGTTGCAAGCGGGCCGCAGTGTCGCTCACGAAGGCGGGACGGCTGTTCCTGTCCGAAGCCCAGGCCGCCATCCGTCAGTTGGAGAGGGCTGAGCAGGTCGGACGCCTCGCGGCGCGCGGCGAACTCGGCCAGATCGAGATTGGGTATGTGACGTCGGTGGCCATGAATCGGATCCTGCCAAGCCTGCTGCGTGAGTATCGCCGAAGCCACCCCGCGGTGCAGCTTCGCCTGACGGCGATGGAGACGCCGCGGCAGCTCGAGGCGCTCGCCGAAGGTCGGCTGGATGCGGCCTTGATACGGCCCCGGCCCAGTTACGCGGCAGGGGTGGCGGCCCGTGTGATTCATCGCGAAGCTCTTTGCGTGGCGCTCGCCGCCGACCATCCGTTTGCGAGCAGTCACACTCTGCAGGCGGCGGACTTGGGCAACGAGGCTTTCATCGTCCCTTACGTCGCGACCTTCGGAAGCCACTTGGAGCGGCTGGCGGCCACTGGCAGGTTCGCGATCAAGATCGTCCATGACGTCGGCGATTTCGTGACCGCGCTCAGCATGGCCGCGGCCGGCTACGGGGTGGCGATGGCGCCCGAATCCATGGGCGGATTGGGCTTCCCTGAAATCGTATTCCGGACGCTCGCGGACTTTGCCGAGAAGGTGGAGCTCGCCGTCGCATTCCGCACATCCGAACCCTCTGCCAGCGTCCGCGCCTTCATCGATGCAGCCATCGCGCTCGGGTCGTCTCTATGAGGCGCCAACGCTGGATTGAACGGGACCTGCGAGCCGAGTGGCACTCCGCCGTTGCCGTATCAAAGGCAGAGGTGGTCACCGTTGAGCGCGTGTACCTCGAGGGTCGGGGGCGAACGCGTGCCGAGGCAATGACCTTCCGCCAAAAAGGCTCACGGATCAGCCCGACGTGCATCTTCAAGGCCGGGGCGAGAGCATCGTGTAAAGGTTATCGAACAGCGCAGGCCCCGTGACCCGTGCCGTATTTGTTGGCTAGGGCAGTCATCTCAGCGAGTTCGGTCGTCGCGTGCCTTCGAAACAATTCCTCGAGTCCTCCGGGGCTGAAGATCACCAGCATGCGGAGGGGAGCATCTTCCGAAGGATTGCACCAGGCATGAGGTACGCCTCTAGCCATGGTGATGGACGAGCCGGCAGCGACTTCCGCTTTTCTGTCTCCATTCGCGATGAACGCTCTACCCCCCAGGATAATGAAGTGCTCGTCCGCATCGTCGTGAACGTGCATTGGCACACCGTTTCGAGCGTCCGCGACGACCTCCAGCATTGAATAGATGCCTTTCGTTTCGGCTGAGGATGTGCGGATGATATAGCGTTCCCCGCGTATGACCTCTGACCACTCGTTCTCACGTTCGTGACCGTTCGAAGGTTCTTTGAGCGATTTTTTCGGCTTCATCACACTTCCCTTTCTGTTCGCTTCAGAACCAAAGACGCCGAAGTGATAGAAGTGGCGCGCTACCCATTTGTCGCCTCTTACGGCGCCTTGCCTATAGATGAGAGAACATCGGCAATCCCGGCGTCGAGAGGTCCGCTTGCAGGATCGATCCTGTCTCGGATTCCACAATGAAGAACCGACCCAGTACACAGAGGTTGAGATACGAGTGCACATCATCTACATGCGGCAGAACGTGATCGAGTTCGGCGCCATGGGCCGAAGCCCGAATAGCTTTCGTGAGTTCCGGAGTTCGGGCAAATCGCCGGCGAAAGCCCGCACCAGCACCGCAAAATAAGATATTTGCCTGCCCGGACTATCGTCCGCTGCATCGCGATCACTTCGTGATCGCAAAGGCTCGATGTTCGCCACAAGATTACCCACTATTCCGCTCGACTTCCGGGGCCACCAGAGCGTCACTGTCGCCCCCAAAGGGAGGGACCCATAGATAGCGCCATCATTGATCAGGCCATTACAGCTTACTTCACTGAAATCCATGCGCGGCTGAGCGAGGCCGCCCGCATTGCCAAGGCCGCCGAAGCGAGCGCGTTGGGCGGCAGTATCGTCGAGGGCATTTTCGTCTCGATGGACATCGAGCAACTGATCTACGAGGCCGGGCGGTTGCATGACGCCCCCTCCCTGCTGAAGCGGCTGTCGCACGATTAGACCGCCTTCGTACTCCCTTAGGCTCGCCCCGTCCGTTCGGCGGGGCTATGTCGGTGGCAGCACAATGATGCTGTCGTTGACACAGAGGAGAGCCATATGGCCACCAGCAAAGGTAAATCGAAACCGGCACGGAGCGCCCGGAAGCCCACTCGCGAGGCGAAGCGTCTGGCCAAGAGCCGTGATGTTGCCTAGTCAACGCCGGCAGCCTCACGGAAGTCGTCCGGCTCGACACCTTCCAAACAGGAAACGGTGCTGTCGATGCTGCGCCAGCCGAAGGGAACGACGATCGCGGCCATCATGAAGACCACCGATTGGCAGCAGCATTCGGTCCGCGGCTTCTTGGCCGGCGTGGTCAAGAAAAAGCTTAAACTCAATCTCGTTTCCGAAAAGGTCGGTGATGAGCGGATCTACCGGATCGCCAAAGCAAGCAAGGCTCGGTGATGCCTGCGCAATCGAACCCGCCAATTAAGCCTGCCGATCCAGCCGTTGAGGCCGAACTGGATCGGTTGCCGAGAACGCCGATCGCGCAGTTGCGCGATCGGTATCGGGACCTGTTCCGGGCCGACCCACCCAAAGCGTTCGGCCCGGACCTGCTGCGGCGGAGCATCGCACAGCGGATTCAGGAGAGGGCCTACGGCGGGCTCTCGCGAGAGTCCCAGCGGCTGCTCGATCAGCTGGTCAAAGCGGCGATTGCAAAACCGAACGGCCGGCTTGAACTGCCGCGGCGGATCAAGCCGGGTTCGGAACTGGTGCGGACGTGGAAGGGCAAAAGCTATCGGGTCGTGGTGATGGCGGACGGTTTTTCCCATGGCGGCAAGATTTTCGGCAGCCTTTCCGAGATCGCCTCCGAGATCACCGGCACCAATTGGAACGGGCCGCGGTTCTTTGGATTGCGCTCCCCATCCGGCAACGGGGCAACCAATGGCAAGTGAGCCCAAGGCACTCCGCTGCGCCATCTACACCCGTAAATCCACCGAGCACGGCCTGGACCAAGAGTTCAATTCGCTCGACGCCCAGCGCGATGCCTGTGAGGCCTACATCAAGAGCCAGTCCTCGTTGGGCTGGCGGGTGCTGCCCCAACATTACGACGATCCAGCCTTCTCCGGCGGCAATCTCGACCGTCCCGCCTTGAAGAGGCTCTTGGGCGATATTGAGGCTGGCAAGGTCGACGTCGTCGTGGTCTACAAGATCGATCGCCTGACCCGGTCCTTGGCGGACTTCGCCCGGCTGGTCGAAGCGTTCGATGCCCGCTCGATCTCGTTCGTGGCAATCACTCAACAGTTCAACACCACGACGTCGATGGGGCGACTGACCCTCAACGTGCTGCTGTCCTTTGCCCAATTCGAGCGAGAACTGTCGTCCGAACGGGTGCGAGACAAGGTCGCCGCCTCCCGGCGCAAGGGCAAGTGGACGGGCGGTACCGTGCCGCTCGGCTACGACGCCAAGGACAAGAGGCTGGTCGTCAACAAGGCCGAGGCCGAAACCGTCCGAACCATCTTCCGCCTCTATCTGGAACTCAAATCCTTCGGCAGATTGGTGGGCGAACTCGATCGCCGCGGTATCGTCACCAAGCGCCGCGACACCAAGGTCGCGAAATTCAACGGCGGCATTCCCTTCACCTACGGTCCCCTCGCCTATCTCCTGAAAAACCGCATTTATCTTGGCGAGGTACACCACAAAAGCAACATTGCTGCGGATCGCGACCGCTCGCAAAGTGATCGTGATGCGCATGCAGAAGGTGATGAGGACGAGCGATGAAGCCAAATAGCCGACTGCTTCGATGAAGGCATTGAGCACGCCCCCTGCTATATTGAACGTCGATCTACGGTCACTTATGGAACGTTGACTGCTGGCATGGGAGACGTTGCATGAGCTATCTCTAGGCGGAATCAGGACGCTTTTTTATGAATTGACCCACAAGCCGCAATGATCGGGTTTGTAACCTGAATGCCTTCTTGCGAATCGTTGCCCAACGCTGACCCCGCAGATACGAGATCGTTCAAGCATTTATAGCGCCGATCGGCGCCCGAATCCCATGCCGGATAACAGTCATCCTGCGCGGTTTTCAGCACTCTAAAACGCCCGATAATGACGATTTTATCGACGTAGCGGCGTAGGTCGCTATCAGCCTATCTCCGGCGACAAACCATCAAAGGTTGGCTCTATCCGGCGGATTTGCCCGCAGCAGGCGAATGCTACCGCAGAGGGGCTCCACTCACGTCGGTCATGTTGTTGTGATGAAAAAATTGGGTCTTACCGTTGTCCCACTTGATCTGCACGCCCGACCAATCGGTAGCGATAACCGTGCCCTGATCGGTCGCGCTGTCGTGCCAAGCCACGCGCTGGCCGACTTTCAGTCGTTTGGATTGGTCAGGAGTCATGTCTCTCGGCTAGCTGGACTGGTTGTAAGAACGGTCGATCGGCTAGAATACGCTTTTTGAGCCCATTTAGAATGGACACCTTGGGCATTTCTTTGCTCGGCGGCGGCGCCTTCATTGCATCGCCTTCCTGCTTCGAACCCGGCCGAGTCTGGAGTCAAGTTGATGATGGCGCAAGCCGCGAATTGTGGGGACTAAGTCCCAACGATCGAACGGGCGCACACCTTATCGGCGGGTTCTGCCAGCACACGGCCGTCAGCCGGCACGGCATCAATGTGCATATCGTTGAGCGGTGGCCTGAAGATCGAATTGGCAGGCGAATTGTACCGGCTGGCGCGACCGATACCCTCATCTGAAACTGATCAGGAGCGGCCTGCTGGGCGTCTCCAGCCTCAATGCCAAACGACCCCAGCTGGCGTGAGCGCACTGGGGCCGTCGTGGAGTGCGTGGATTTTGGCTTGTCGCCCTTTTTGTTCTTAATGAGCCGCAAATCGTTTAACCATCCTCAGGCGGTATACGCAGGAAAAATTAACGCTTGCGGCTTATACTATTAGACCGCGTACTTCATTAGGAAATACTGATGTGGTCGAGACTCGGATTGCGCCTCGGGTTCGCGTAATGAAGGCCGCTAAGATCGACTATGGCGGTGACAATTATCCGTGCATCATTCGAGACATATCAACGACTGGTGCCGCGCTGGAATTTCCTATCCTAATGCGCATTCCTGACCGGTTCACGCTGATCATACCGGAAGATAGATTATCGCTGCTGTGTCACGTGGTTTGGCGCAAAGAATACCGGGTTGGCGTGGCATTCGATTAAGAGCTGCCGCGCTTTCTTGCGGCTCAATGGTAGCACCCCCTTTTAGTCGGCCTTTATCCGCCCCCTCCCGCCACAAACCTTGCACTTCGGCGGGTAAATTCTGCGGCCCGGTGCCGGCGGCTGTTTGACCGGCTCAAGTCCGGTGCCGTTGCAGGCCGGGCATTTCTCTTCGGGTACTTCCGACTTAATCCGTTTCATCGCTCGCGCCCTAGTAGAACGGCGCTGCGGATTTCGCTCATTTGGTGGACTCCGACAAGCGAAGTCGCGAATTAACGTTGAGCAGTTCGGTTAACGCCGCGCATGGCCTGAGAGAGACCCCGTAGTTTTGCGGGCGCGAACCTACATCATTCGGACTCATATGTCGTTCAACTCTGGGTTTATCGTTGGTTTGGCGCTTACGGACCGGCTTCAATGACCGCAGTCATCGAACCGCAGGACGTGCTTCGCACTTGTGACAAGTGCGGAGCCGCGATGCAGCACCTAGCGGACCTGCCGGATACAGTGCGGTTTGACGCCGCGCGTGTGTTCCGCTGCCGCACGTGCAACACCGTCGCGCGTGTGTCGCTCCGAGGCAACAATTCAAGTTGATCGCGCCGCGCTCGCCTCAGCGATCTTGATCAAATGCCCTAAAGAATAGAGCATTATTCTCTTTTGGGGGGCATCATGACCATTGCACAAGTATCGATACGAATATCTCAGGACCAAAAAAATACGGTAGCAACACTGGCCGCGCTTAAGCGCAAGCCGACCGCTATTCAAAAGCGGCGGGCGCTGAAGCGGAAAGTAAAAGCGTCTTGAAGTCTTGATGCTCTATCGGGACTGGCCAACGGCATTGCGGGCGGCGCGGGAACATTGAAGCTGGTGGCGCTGATGTCGCCTGTTGTGTCCATATGCGAAGTGGCGGACGGCTCGCATACCACTCGGGCCGTCTCAGGCATCCCCCGAGCTGAGGAAGGGTCACCCCCCGGTTCTGACATCGGCTAATCCGCTTTCGACACTTCTGCAGCGGTTCGCTTGCGCTCGCCTCTCTCGACCGTGCCTGCCAGGATCATGTCCCGGCGTTTCCGCAACGCTCACTACCACGGCTTTTGACCGCAGCAGCTTGCGGTGGCTTGAGATCAGCACTGATTGCCGAACCCGAAGGGCCCTCCTTCATCTCTCGTACAGTTGCGCATCACCGGTACTCATGGCGATGCTCGTGACACACGACCCGATGCAGACATTGCGCCATCCCGAGCTACGCGTGCAAGTCGCGTCCAGTCGCAGTTCCAACGACCATCCAGCAGCTCATGGCTCAAAGGTGCGCAGCCTCACAACCATCACTCACAGCCAATCGATCATGATCGTCGATCGTCCCGATACGACCAGCTGGGGGACGGTGCAGCGATAGACAAGCCGGTGAAAGTCATCGAGTTCGCCGGCGGGCCCTGTGTCTCGATAGACGAAGGCAAGACCGGCCCGCTCGAACTCGTAGAAGTATTTCTCCCAACTGATCTCCACCACGCCCGCATCTGGCGGACCGACGTCAAACAACAATGGATAAGGTCGTCCTTCTCCCTCCGATCTTGATGGACGTGCCCCTCTGAGCTTCGCCCAAGACCGGATGATCTCATGCTCGATCGTGACGCAAATGGCGGCCGTCGGAGGGGCTGGGGTTCGTCGTTGCAGATGGCTGCCCGATATGACCAAGCTCGTAGCTTCCCTTCGCCCAGCTACTCCTCCATTAGCCTTGCGCGCGTGGAGGCAAAGGGCGATTGCGTTCTCGTTGATAAATATCTTCGCGTCTGTCCTGATCTCGGACAAGCCAATAGACGCCACCGAGTGCCAGAATCGATACAGCAAGCGCAAAGAGTTGCGCCGCATCAGTGCTCGCGAGATCGATAATAATCATCTTTCGGACAATGGCCAGAAGAGCGATGAGAATGACGGTGCGGACTTGCACAACACCTTCGCGGCGTTCCGCCACGACCAAGAGCGATCGCTTGAATTCGAGGGCAATGATGACCGTGAGGATCGTTCCGAATATCGCCTGGAAAATCGAATAGTCGGTCGGATCGAACGAACTCGCCAACAGGATGCTGGTCAGAATCTTCAGCGTCAAATTCCACACCGCAAACACGACGACAATGGCGATCAGCCCCGTCAGCACGAGAATCACGAGCTGCTCGAATCTCTGATAAAATGTCATCAATGCCCATTCCGCACGCGCGGCAGCGAACGCCTCTCTCAGCGGCATCAGGCGCCTCCTTTCCCTTCGTGCTCAAAGACGACGAGTAATGACTCGGCGCCGTTCCGGCAGAGGCATCTGCTGCTGCGCGGGCTCCCGCTGACGCCGCACCGAAAAATACTCGACTCGGCCACCCTGCTCCGCAAGGTTGCGGGTAAAGGCCCATCAACTTGAGCACCTCCCTTGGCATCTCCTATCGACGAGGAGCCAGGGTCCTTGGCCATCTTCGGAACTCGCGGCGCGGCTTGCTTCACTTACGCGGTCGCTTTGCGTCCGAGATCAGCCAGGATCGGTGTCCGGTCGTCGATCCGCGCGATCGGCTCTTGCTCAACAATCTTGAAGCGAGCCTGCGTGGCACTGGCCGAGCGGAGATCGGCACGTGGCTTTGCGCTGCGGGGCAAGAGCGGCGCATGCGCGGTGCCTTTGCCCGGCTTAACAGGGGCATCCACGGCGCGGGCTGACCTCCGCCGTTCAGCGAACGATCACGCCGGTCCAGGCCGGGGGATCGCTCGCCGGAAGTGATTCGATGCTCGCCTCTTCGACGGAATCGAACGTCGGGATTTCTTTCTGTTCCGTCCCCCGATCGTCCCCTCGCCCAGTCTCGTCAATCTCGTGGGCGAGTTGATCGGTGCGTTCAAGATCGGCTCGTCTCCGAGATCCCAACTCGACGTCCATAGGTCGTTCCTTCCGACGCTCTGGCACGCTAACGCTCAAGCGGCCGCCTTGCGCCGCTCCGACGTCGCACGCCGCTCCAGCACAACCGCCTGCCGAATGCCGTCCCACCGTGCTAGGACCGTGTCACCCTCGTGCACATCGTTGGCGAGCAGCGCACGGGCCAGCTCGGTTTCCAGTTCGGAGCGGATTAGCCGACGCAATTCGCGGGCGCCATACTCCGGTCGGAAGCCCGCGGCGGCAAAGCGATCGATCAGCGAGTCATCGATCTCGAGCGTGACGCCCTGCCCGTGCGCGGTCCGCTTCACGCGCTCGAGCTGCAGATCGACGATGCTGCGGATCTGTTCGCGATCGAGCGCATGGAAGATAATGATCTCGTCGATGCGGTTGAGGAACTCCGGCCGGAAATGCCCGCGCAGGATGTCCATCAGCTCGCGCCGCAGCTTCGGCTGGTCGTCCGCGTCCCTCTCTCCCATACGCAGCTGCCGCTGGATGATCTCGGCACCGAGATTGCTCGTTGCGATGATGATCGTATTGGTGAAGTCGACGACGCGGCCTTTGCCGTCGGTCAGCCGGCCGTCATCGAATACCTGCAGGAGAGCATTGTAGACATCCGGATGGGCCTTCTCGATTTCGTCGAGAAGCACCACGCTGTAGGGCCGCCGGCGCACGCGTTCGGTGAGCTGCCCGCCTTCCTCATAGCCCACATAGCCCGGCGGGGCGCCAATCAGCCGGGCGACGCTGTGCCGCTCCATGTATTCCGACATGTCGAGCCGCACGATGGCGTCCTCGTCGCCATACACCGCCTCCGCCAGCGCCTTGGCGAGTTCGGTCTTGCCGACACCCGTCGGACCCAGGAACAGGAAGGTGGCGATCGGCCGGCGACCCTCGCGCAAGCCTGCGCGGGCGAGCCGCACGGCGTCGCTCACGGCCTTGACCGCCTCGTCCTGTCCGATCACACGCTGGTGCAGCCGCTCTTCGAGCTTGACCAGCCGCTCGCGTTCCTCGGTCGTCAGCTCGCTGACGGGAATGCCGGTGAGCTTGGAGACCACCTGCGCGATATGCTCGCTGCGCACCTCGGCGGTTCCGGAGCCCCGGTTGCGGCGCCAACGCTCGTTCGCCTGCTGCAATTCATTGCTCTTGGCCTCGTGCTGCTTCTGCAGCTCGGCGGCGCGGTCGAACTGCTTGCGCGAGGTGGCGTAGTCCTGCTCACGCTTGAGCTGCCGGGTTTCCGCCTCCAGTTCCTGCACGTCGACCGGCCGCGCGGTCGCGGAGATCTTCACCCGGGCGGCGGACTGGTCGATCAGATCGATCGCTTTGTCGGGCAAGAAACGGCCGGTGATGTAGCGATCCGAGAGTTCCGCGGCCGCGATGATCGCTTCGTCCGTGATAGTAACCTTGTGATGCGCCTCCAGCGTGTCGCGCAGGCCGCGCAGGATCATGATGGTCTGCGCAACACTTGGTTCCGGGACAAAGATGGGCTGGAACCGACGTTCCAGTGCGGCATCCTTCTCGATGTGCTTCTGATATTCGTTCAACGTGGTGGCGCCAATGAGATTGAGCTCGCCCCGCGCAAGCGCCGGCTTGAACACATTGGCAACGTCGAGCCCGCCTTCGCCGCCACCCTGGCCGGCCCCGACCATGGTGTGAATCTCGTCGATGAACAGGATCTGCTGGTCCTGACGCTCCGTCACCTCCTTGAGCACTTGCTGAACGCGTTCCTCGAATTCGCCGCGGTACTTCGAGCCCGCCACCAGGGAATTGATGCTCACTTCCAGAAGACGCTTGTCGCGTAGCGACTCCGGCACTTCTCCCGCAACGATGCGCTGCGCCAGCCCTTCGACGATTGCCGTTTTCCCGACGCCGGGCTCACCGATCAGCACGGGATTGTTCTTCTTGCGCCGCGCCAGCACCTCGATCGTGGTCTCGATCTCGTGGGCGCGCCCGATCACGGGGTCGAGCTTTCCTTCGCGCGCGAGCTTCGTCAGATCGCGGGAGTATTTGTCGAGGGTCGGCGTATTGGTGGGCGTTTCGACCTGGCCCGTCTCGGCTCCACGCCCGACCACCTTGACGATTTGCTGCCTGATCGCCTGCGGCGTGAGCCCGTAGCGACGCAACACTTCGCCGGCAATGCCTTCCTCCTCCTCGGCGAGGCCGATCAGGAAGTGCTCGGGGCCCACGTAGGAATGGCCGAGATCGTGGGAGGCGTTGAAAGCGTGACCGAGCACGCTCTTCAGGCGCGGCGTGACACCGATTTCGGCGCTTTCGTCTGGCTTGGCATCGCCGCGCGGCGCGTCCTGTTCGACCTGTCGGCGCAGTTCGTCGACGGAGATATTGAATTGACCGAGCACCGTGCGGACGACGTCGCTCTCGGTGAGCGCCAAGAGCAGATGTTCCGTGTCGACCTCCCGCCGTCCTAGGTCGGCGGCGCGGCGCGCCGCCACCTGCAAGAGCTCCTTGGCGTGTTCGCTCAGGCGCTCCTCTGCATCGCCGGTCCGACGCCCGCGGCTCGATCCGATCGGGATGGACTGGCCGGTCGGCCCCGCGCGATCGCCGAACGGGGTACCGCCAAAGAAGTCATCGCCGAAGAAGTCGTCGAGCAGGCTCCCGCGTCCCCCGAACAACGACTCCAGGGGAGAGCTGGGACGCTGCTGCCGCGCCAGGCGGCGATAGTCGATCTCGCACAGGTCGAGTGTCTGGCTTTGCCCGTCGCCGGTCGTTACCCGGGCGCGTACGCTTGCCGGACGGACACCGCAGATATCACACAGCTTAGCCATGGGTGCGCTTCCTTTGAATGGTGCGGGTCTTTCGGAACGAGGAAAGCATAGGCAGGTGCGAAATGTACCGCCAAGCTACCTTTGCGAATCCTGGTCGGTTGACCCCGTTTCTCGTGCTTGTTAGCTCAAAGAAAAAGGCGCTCGTTTGGGTCTTAGCCTGAGATCCGATAGCAGGATTAAATGCAGGTCTCGCTGCTCGGAGGACTTTCGCCGTTGCCGAATGTCAAAGGCGGACTTTTTGCAGGCGTAACGGGCAGCGCAGGCAGAGGTTCCAAGCAGGCTGAGATTTCGTTAAGCCGCTGTCTCGCATCCCGAACCAACATTCACACGGCGGCAGCCTCCGCGCATTCGGCACAGATCGGAATGCAGGGCCGGCATCAGACATCTCCCGTCTGCTCAAGTTGGCCTTCGCTGGGTCCGTCTGCTCTTGGCCCTTAAGCAAACTGAGCAGGATTCCGCCGCAAAGGCTGCTGTCGGAGTAGAACCGGACATGACACGCCGAGCGCTCCGACCACCGCTTTTGACCCAGGCTGTGTGAAAAGGCTCTGCTTGCTGTGATTCGCGCGATAAGATTCCCGGCGATTTTGCGGGGCATCTGATGAAGCGCTTTGTTGAAGGATTGGATCGCGGGCAGAGCACACTGTTTCCGGCATCGCTCGACGACCCTGAGCCGACATCGGCCGGCCGAAATCCCGAAGTGCGGCAGCCCCGAACCGGACCCTCGCTGGTCCCATTCATTAGTTGAACGCGAAAACGCGGGTGGCCTAAAGTGTGTTGGAAAAACCGAGAATTGCTCCGCAGCCGATCTCTCTGAACAAAGTTCTTGGTGAACAACGAACGGGCAGCCAACAAGGCCGTCGCAGGCGAGCGGGCGTAGGCGCGGGCGGATCTGAACCTCAATCCAAAGCCCTGACTTCTCCGAAAGGAACTCAATTCGACAACAAAAAGGAAGCTGCTAGCCTTGGGAAAGCTAGCGGCCTTTTGGGGTGTGCGTAAGGCCGCCGGTCAAAGGCATGTCTGAAAATAATCCGGCAAAAACCGGCGCTCACTTAGTTCCCAGGATGTTCTTGAGTTCTCCCACTTTTTTCATGCACTCTTGTTCGTCGCCAGCCTCGGACATCTTGCGGGCTTCGGCCATCAGTTGGTTGGCATGTTCGGTGCTCTGAGTGCTGCGTTTGGTAACTTGCTCCTGATGCGGTGACGTGGGCTCCACGGCCACTGCTGTTGACCCGGCGGTTTCAGGCTCGCCGCTCTTTTGCTTGCCGGCCAGAAGCTCCTCTTGGTGCTTGGTCGCCGGCATTCCCGATTCGCTCGTGCTCGTGCCCGTCCCCGCGGAAACGACATTCTGTTCGAGCGCTTTCAGTTCCTGGTTACAATCAGCAAACGCCGGCGATGTGAGGATAAGGGCGAATGCTGCTGCGGTCGCTATACGTGTGGACATGTAACCTCCTGCTTGAGGTTGTCTCTCGCTCGAAACGAGAGATGCAGAAAACGTTCACCGATATTCAGTGGTTCCTTCCGATCTCCGATCTGGCGGCGATCGGATCTGCAAAGGTCGAACGGTCTTAGCAACAATGCAAAGCGGCGTCGCTAGTCAGGCCCACAGGCGTCAAAGCGCTGCTTCTCGATCGCTCGATCTGGTATTCTGGCGGAGCGTCTGGTCGAGGCTCGGGTAAGCGCTGCTCCATAGCCTGACTCAATGACCGCCTCAGGTCGCAAGAGGCGTGTTGTAACAACTCCACCGGGCCCCGCGCCTGTGCAGGCAGCAGCCCCCTCACACCGACCCCGGGGGCTAGTCGATCAGTTCTTCAATGAGTCGTGTGGCACTCACGATTGGGAATTTTATAGGCCACGCCCTTCCCAGTACGTAGGCGTCCCATAGTACTGGTGGGTTCGCGTTTCCCAGTCTCGATCCTGCCACGAGTCATCGCTGAATTCAGGCGCGTCCCTCAGCTGTTGCTCGGTGATATTGGTTCGAAAACCACCAAGCGACTTATCGTATGTCAGAGCACCCCAGGGGATGGGATAATGGCTGTGGCCCAACCCAGCAAATCCGCCAAAGCTCATGACGGCATAAGCTACGCGACCTGACACTTTGTCGATAATTAGGTGATCAATCTCACCGATGTTCTTTCCATCTGCTCCATAAACCTCTGTTCCATGAACGTCTTCGCTTGAGATGCATTGATGATCCGGATGGGCTGTTGCGCGGGCCATGGCTTGGGCTTCCTCACAAGTGGGTTTCGTCGATTTAACTCGGTCGCATGGGGGCCGTTCCTGATTTCGGGAGAACATCTCAGCGCTAAACAATCTATAGTTGCCGACATCGACTTTAAACAACCTCCAGCCCCGAGCGAGCTATTGCGAAAAACTGCAGGAAGGTCGCGGTGTCCATGACCCGGCGCAGCTTTCGGCTCTGGCGATCAAAGAACTGGGCGTCCGGTAGGCCGCCGCAAAAGGTCTCGTTTACTTCGAATGTCGCCTGTTGGCCCGACTTGAACCTCCGGCGATGTCCGCTTTCGCACCGCTGCTAAGGATATAGCAGACCACGAACGCACTCCGATCGAGCGCTAGGCGTAACATCCTCCCGCCCGCCGGGAGATAGGCCGGGAGAGCGCTGCATCACGTAGGCCCTGAGATGCTGGCTGCAGCCGATCCGTTAGGCCTCGACGCTCACCAGCTCGAATGTGTTGCGGAGGTCGATGCTTTAGCGCTGCCTCAACGTCTCGATTGTCCAACAGGCCCAGGAGCCGGTGGACCGTAACAGTCGCATCGCGTCGCTGTCCCGGCTTCATGTACTCACTGAGCACACGACGGGCGGCTTGAACGGCGTCGACGACGATTTCGTAGTCAGTGCGCATTTATGACCTCAATCCAGTTCATCATCCTTCGTTACCATCGCCTCGAAGCCCTCCGGCATCTCCGGCTGGCTGGCGTCATCGCTGGAATTGCAGATTGGGCAGGGCGCGCCGGCACCACCGCAGTTGCAGGCCAGCCGACCGAGCCACGGTTTCGTCGGATAATTCTCGCAGACCCAGCGACAATTGTGGCAGCGGGCGCACCATCTCATCTCAGAGATCCTCCCGCAGGCCTTTAAAGAAGGGATGCCGCACCTTGCCCGCGGCCGACTTGGCGCGGTACTCGATCTCGGCCAGCAACTTCGGCTCAACCCAAATGCCCTTGTGCGCAATCCGCTTGGCATAGGGCTGGGTCGCGCGATCGGCCCTTCAGCTCGTTCTGTAGGACCGAGAAATCGGTGGTGCCGTCAGCCGCGGGCCGACGACTTCGCCATCCACAATCGCGCTTTCCGCGCTGATGGGCCAAGCATCCTCGGCGATTTTCCTGAAGCGATGCGTCCAATCCCGCCCCCGCCGGGTGAATATCCGGATCGCCTCGTTGCGGATGTGGAGCTGGACGCGATACCCGTCGAACTTGATCTCATGAATCCATCGGGCGTCTTTCGGCACCCGCTCGACGTCCCTGGCCAGGGCCGGCTCGATGAAGCCGGGATAGGGCGCCTTGGTGCCGATCGCTGCCGGCTTGCGACGCTGGAACGCCACTCACAACCTCTCACGGACGAATAGAAGTTGGCATCAGCGCTTGAGAAGAGATCGCCCAGAGCTGAGCTGCGGCTGGAAGCTCCGAAGCCCTGGAACTGTACCCTGGATCCCCGAACGACGAGAAGGTGATAGGTCAGCTGCTCTAGGCGAAAATATTATTCGACTGGATCACGGTCAGCGCAAATTTGTTCGGCTACCGCTTGAATCTGCCGGTCGATGAGCTGCTGCAGCCGCTCTGACTGCGTCATGTGCGGTTCTCCCGTACAGACCTGCAAAAAGTATAAGCACCCTTTTTACTCGGGAGACCTCAGGCCCGGCGATGTCAGCCATTCATTGATGTGGGCGGCGGTTTCGTCTTGCCGAGCTTTCCTAGACAGCCGCTCCTGTTCTCTGCCCGGAGGCAGTCTCGTGGCCTGCTCTCGGATTTCCCAAGATTCGTGGAGAAGCACTTCCTCAAGCGTCGTCTGCTTGAATCTAAGGCGCATGACGGGCCTCTCGTCTGATTACCGATAGGTCAAGAACCGGCGAACGGCGCAAAGGTTTCAAAAACCCAACAAATTGAATGAGCTAACGTAGTTTAAGACGTTCCGAATTCAGCTTAGCCCGCCGGGGCTTAGATAACACGCCCGGCATTTGAGCCAGCAAAGCAGGTCGGCAAGTTAGAGCTTGTTGTCCGAAAAGTGGAGATAGTCCGGCATGAACCCCGCCAGTTCAGCAAGTTCTTTGCGCCGGGGCAGCTTCACATGATGGTTCTGCCATTCAATCAGGCCGCCGCGCCTAAGCGCTTGTACGATCCGGTTGGTATGCACCTTCGATAGACCGCAGGCATCGGCGAGGTGCTCCTGAGTCAGCGGAAAAATGAACCCGTTGTCCTCCATCAAACCCACGAGTTCTAATCGGGCTGCCAGCTCGCAGAAAAGATGCGCTACTCTGGACAGTGCGTCCCGCGATCCTACGTTGGCGACCCATTCGCGAAATATCGCTGCATCCACGAGTGTGTCACGCCAGAGAACATGAGTGAGCGTGGGTGAACTCACCAGCATGCTGTTGAGGAAAGAATGCGACACGAAAGCAACGGTGGACGGACCAGCACTCACAAGATCGTGGTCCATGAGCGATAGGTGCAACGTGTGCAAGTCCGGTATATCGCCCGGCAGGTAGATCGATAGTATCTGGCTGCGACTGCCTACGATCTTTTGACGAAAAAGAAACCCGCTCATTACGATCGCACAGCGCGATGTTCTGTCGCCCTGGCGAAAGATATGCTCGTCATCGGCAAACTGCCGAACCGCGTGTGGCATGTTCGCGAGCTTGCCTCTGTCATCATCAGACAGACCAACCACGGCTTGCAATCGTGCGATCAATTTTGTGCTGGGCATTGTTGCCTCCCGCATCTGGGCGGGAGCGCAATACTCTCGGTTGCCAGCAACCCGTATTCTTGGCCAGCAATACCTGACGTTTAGCACGAACTAGTGGAAGAGCCTAATTATGGTTGGGTAGACTGGTGATTCTCCCGGGCCCCACCATGATTGAGGCCGATGCAGAACGATATAAAAGCGCAGTTGACAACTGTCGGCAAGAGGCCGAGAGGCGGTCAGTCCGCTCGACAAAGAACAATGGTTGCGGCTTGCCGACGAGTGGCTGAAATTAGCAACTTCTCTCGAAAAGAGAACGCGGTGAACTGAGCCGTCGCGGCGACCTCCACTTTGGAACTGTATCTCGCGTTGCGCCTCCACAACAAGGGAACGCTACCATGGCAAAGAAGGCGAAGAAACAGACGGCGCGTGGCCGCAAGCAGGACCGGGCGCGGGTCGCCGGCGGGCAAAGGCAAGTCAGCTACGAATCCAAGAAGACCCCCTAGGCACACCGGGCCTCGTTTCTCATTTGCCTAGTCGAATAATTCGCGCAGTCGGCGTCTTTACGTGGATGCCGCTGCTCCATAGCCAGTCCGCGCTGTTCATGGTTCTTCGCTGGTGATGCTGATCCGGTACAGCGAGCGGTCGCCAGCCTTGACATCGAGGCTCCAACTCTCCCCCGGCTGGAGCGATGTTTCGATGTCCCGGGTCAGCAACAGAGCTTCCTTCCAGGCAGCGCGATCGTCTCGAAGCTCCGTTCCGACTTCATCCCGAAACGGGAACTTTCCGTTGATGTGGAAGAAGAAACGGGTCATTGACCGCAACCACGACTTTCCGTCTTCCGTCGCAAAACGCGACATTCCGGAGGCCGTTCCTAGACGCTCGGCTAGGAACGCTGATTCCAGCAGGATGAATTGAGGTTGACGCGGGGCCAATGGCGCCAGGGAGCGAGCGCCTAGACCAGGTATCGGTCATGGCTGATCATGGAGATATTTGCCGCACGCGAGCTACGCCGGCAAGAAGCTGCGAAGACGGTTTGTCCGATAGACAAACAGCAACTGCTACGGCGTTCTGAAGAATGGTTGAGGCTCGCGCAGTCAGGGCACCTCGGCTACTTCCGCGAGGACTTGGCTGGCGGCGGCCGTCAGCCGAACGAAGGTGCCGCTCTAGGTGGTGTGGACTCTAAGGATTCCCTTTTAGAAGCAAATCAGATTCAAGGCTGCTTTTGGGGAGGCGGCCTTGGGTGTGATGGATCGTTTAGTTTTGAGCGACGCGGCGTGGGAGCGGATGGCGCCGCTGATCATCGGTCGTCCCGACCAGAAGGGCTCGACCGGGCGTGACAATCGGATGTTTGTTGAAGGCCTGTTGTGGATCGTGCGTACGGGCTCGCCTCCTGGTTAGTGGTGATGCTGTAGAGATTATGCCGACGTCGGCATAATCTCTATTATGCCGACCTCTGGATTATGCCGACCATTGACTCAAAACGGGCTCTGACGCTGGCGATCGTTGCGATGGAGTCGGCATAATCACAGTGCCTCCAGAAATGCGAGAAGCTTGTCGTTCGGTCGAAAACGACCGGGAGTGGCTAACGCTGGAGCTGTCGCGGCCAGTTGCGCGTTCGGACGCGAAACCCTAACTCGTGACAAATCAATCAACATGAAAGCCTCCCTTCAATTGGCAAGAGGGAGACTACACGCCTGTGGGATCAATCGGACTATGCCGACTCCGACGCAGCGATCACCGCAGCCAGAGACAGTTCTGGGCCAATGGTCGGCATAATCCAGAAGTCGGCATAGTAGAGATTGCACATTACGAGCTTGCTGAGGGAGTCGTGGTGACTGCGGCAACGCTATCAATCCCATACCCGAACGCCGGTGCCGTGGCAGCCCCTGAGAGTTGTTTTCTTTTCGTTCTCGAACGTTGGCGTGCCCACAGCAGCTTCCTAGCGCCTGGCGCCGGATTTGAGAATAAATTGAAGAGCCAACGGGCGGGGGTGTCGGAACAAGCCGTCCTCGATCGTCTTAAACCGAACCGCCTCGGAAAACCGGAGTACCGCGTAACATGGCTCCCCGCGCCAACTGGAAAGGCTTCCTGCGTCTGTCCCTCGTTACCTGTCCGGTCGCGCTGTACCCGGCCACATCGGAAAGCGAGAAGATCTCGTTCAATCAGCTCAATCGAAAGACCGGTCACCGCATCAGGTACCTGAAGATCGACGCCGACACCGGCGAGGAGGTCGCCAATGAGGACATCGTCAAGGCTATATGCTCGACAAGAAGACCTTCATCGAAGTCTCGAAGGAAGAACTCGAGGAAGTCGCGCTCGAATCCACCCGCACCATTGACATCGACGAGTTCGTGGACCGCGAGGAGATCGATCCGCGCTATCTCATCCGCCCTTATTATCTCCGGCCGGACGGCAAGGTCGGTCACGACGCCTTCGCGGTGATCCGCGAGACCATCCGCGAGATGAACAAGGTCGCGATCGGCCGTGTCGTCCTGACCAACCGCGAGCACATCATCGCGCTCGAGCCGCTGGAGAAGGGCCTCGTGGGAACGCTATTGCGCTATCCGTACGAAGTGCGATCGGAGGATGAGTATTTCGACGAGATCCAGGACGTTAAAGTCACCAAGGACATGCTCGATCTCGCAGCGCACATTGTGAATCAGAAGTCGGGTCGGTTCGAGCCGGACAAGTTCGAGGACCAGTACGAGACGGCCTTGATCAACCTCATCAACCAGAAGCGTGCCGGCAAGCCGATCACGCCCAAGGAGCGGCCGCGCGGCGAGAACGTGGTCGATCTGATGGAGGCGATGCGCCGGAGCGTCGGCGGTGCGACGGCGGAGACCGAGGCGGCCCCGAAGAAGCCGGCCAAGAAGCCGCGGAAGGCGGCGGCCGGCCAGAAGGAGATGCTGATGCCGATCGCCGGCAAGAAGCCGGCGAAGGAGGCCGCGGCGAAGAAGCCAGTGGCCGGGGCGCGGCGGAAGTCGGCCTGACGCCGGAGTAGGAGAGCCGCATGGATATGAAGGAAGCCTCGGCAATGACGGAAGCCTCCGGGCTGACGAACGAGGAGGACGGCATCGAGCAGACTTCCGGAGCGCGGCGGCGACCGCTCCAGTCGCCGTCGCAGGACGTCGCGATGCGCTGGGCCGACCGACTGCGCGAGGTGACCGTCAAGGCGCCGCTGCAGTCGCTCTTCGTCGCCTTCCTGCTCGGAGTTTGGGTCGCGCGCCGGCGCTAGGAGAGCCGCGAGCCTGCACGCTTCATGGCCAGGAAGCTCAAGACATTTCAGACCTCGCTGGGCTTCTACGATCTCGCGATTGCGGCACCCTCGATGAAGGCGGCGCTCGATGCGTGGGCGCCGGCAGCAATCTTTTCCATCAGGGTGTCGCGAAGGAAACCGACGACCCCGAGGTGGTCGCCGCGACGATGTCCAAGCCGGGCGTCGTGCTCAAGCGTCCCGCTGGATCGAACAGACGCTTCGCCGAGCAGTCCGATCTTCCGTCTGACTTGGCAACGGGCCAGGACGGGGCTCGGCGGGAAAAGCATCGCGCGAAGCCGGCGAAGCGAGCCAAAATCAGCAAACGGGATGCCCGAAAGGCCGCCGCCGATTTCGAGAAGGAGCAGAAGCGGCGCGAGGCCGAGCGCCGGCGCGAGGAGGCCGTTCGGGAAAAGGAGCGAGAACGGCGCGAGAAGGTGACAGCCAAAGCGCAAGTTGCTCTGGACAAGGCTGAGCGCGAGCATGCGAAGAGGGCCGCGGCCATCCAGGCCGAGGTCGAGGCTCTCGAGCAGCGTTCGCGATCCGAGGAAGACCGGTGGGAAAAGGAAAGGGAGCGGCTCGAAGCTGCCCTACGGCGCGCTCGGGGCTAAGGCGCCCAGGATCGCCATCATCGCGCGGCGCCCGCGTCGGTGGCCGCACCATCCATGATGGCTAGGCGCTGGCGCAGGAATTCGAGACCGCTGGACTTTTGCTGGGAGGGGTCTCGGTCATGGCATAGATCGGCACCGGGGCGGCATGCCAGCCATGGAGCACCCGGCGCAGACGATCTGCCGAGATATCGTCGGGGATGATCTGGCGCGGCAGCACCGCCAGTCCCGCGCCCAGCATGGCGAGCTACCGCCGTTCCCTGGGACAAGCCATTGTCTGACCACTGGGCCCTGCGCCCCATGAGCGAGGAGGCCCCCCATGAACACGCTTTTCACCCCTCAGAATCGGCCATGCTGCTGATCGACACCAGGTCGGCACGATGCAGTTGATCAAGAACATCGACGTCGAGCAGGCCATCGGCTGCGAAGTGCTGGTCGACGGTGAGAGCCTGATCCTGGGCGCGGACGAGGCGGTCGTCGAGTCGCACCACGATGTCGACTTGGTGCTGTTCAGTACGGACTTGACGGGCCCGTGTTCAAGGGCGGCATGTTCAGCGGCAACATCCTGGCCGCTTAGTAGCGGGGTCCAGCGGCGGCGTTCTAGTCATCCGGGGGACACTCCGGACAGGTGTCGCCGATCGAGTCCAGCACGTCGCGGACCTCTGCTGCGGCCTCCTCCGGAAAGACACCGGCCGGCGGATCCTGGCGGGCGGTATCGAACGCGCGCTCGCGGGCGTGCGGATCGGCGCGGCCCTTCATCCACCCGTGCTCTTCGCATTCGCGAATGGCGCCGGCTTCTTGCAACACCGAGATAGCCCATCCACGCAGCGTCCGGATCGTCGCGCGCCGTTCCCTCATCATCAGCATTTGAAGGCTCCTAATGCGCCAAACGAATCCTGCAGCTTGCCGCACGTTCCGGCGAGCTAGCACAGGCAGGGATTCGGAAACTTGGGAGCAGTCGCTTTTCCACTGCGTAACGTGCACGCTAGGAAACTGCCGCCAAGAATAGCCGCGCGCTACTTGGCCAGTCCGGCTTTCTTCCGCAGCTCCTCGATTAGCTCGGACGCCTCCGCCTTCGTGAGCTCCCTATCCGTCGGGTACGGCTCGTGGGCCTGCTCTGCAAGGGTCTTGAGATATGACGCTTGGGCACCCGTCATCGGATCGTCACCCGAGATCCACTCATCCGGGTCCTTTTCCGTGTTGTCAGCCATGATGAACCTCCAAGAATCCGCCTCCCAGTCCCAATTTGTAACTTGAAAATACGTTCCCTTTTCGTTCTCATGCGGGCATCCAGTCTGAGGGGCCTCTATGCCAGATCTCGAGTTCATTCACCGGGAAATCGAATACATGCGCGTCCAGGTCGGACGCCAGCGCAAGAACATTCTGAAGCTGCAGCGGGCTGGGATCGCCACCGCCTCAGCCGAACTGCTGCTGCAGAGGATGCTGGCGAAGATCGAGGGCCTTTGCGCTGAACGCGACAGACTCAAGAAGGAATTGCCAGGGCCAACCGCCGGCAAAGCTCTCGGAGGCCGGAAGTGGTGAAGAGATACTTCTCCGACTCCGAAGATCATCCGCCGTTCCTCAAAGCTTTGGCCGAGGTTCGAAAAATCGGTGTGCACGAGGGATGGTGTTATCACCACGTCTAAGCGATCATGCTGGCCATTGATCAATACGCCGAGGCCGCGACAGGCAATCGGCAATTTTTCTGGAATAGACCGCACTCGATCGGCGGTCGGACGCGCAGCGATGATATTCCCTAGAACGCCCCGGACTAAGATGCGCGACCTTAGTGGACGAACTGCTTCGGCAGGATCATCACGATGTTGACCTCGCGCTTCAGGATCTCTGAAGCGGTGATCTGGATGTGGAGCGAGAATTTGTCCTCGACCTCAGCCGCGATCTCCTCATCCCTCACGTAAACGAACAGGATATCGCCATCGAGCTCATCGAAGTGAACGCCGACGAACAGTCGGTCAAACGTCCCCGCGCCCACCATGAGCGCCATGCGGGCTTGTATTGCCTGGTCTTCGACTTGTGTCAGATCCATCGGCTGAAGATAGGGCCATCCGAATCGATTACAAGGGAGGGGCGAGCGAGTGACGCGCTTAAGGTTCACGCACTGTCCGTGCGGCGCCTCTTAGTATCGCTAGCGGCCCGGCGTCTTCTTCGACGTCAGAGATTTCGCCGTATCAAGGTGCTCCTGCAGCACCGGAATTTGAGCTTTGGCGTATTCGCCCGCCGCGTCGGATTGCTTAGCTGCCTTTTTGTATTCGGCGATATCCTTCTGATGATCGGCCACCATGTGTCTCGCGAACTCCTGGTCGAATTTGGCGCCGGTCATTTTAGCCATCTTCTCATAGTCGGATTTCTGTTTGGCGTTTGGGCCGTCGGGTGGGGTGACGCTTACGGATTTCGCCGCATCCATCGCCTTCTCGTTGGCGTCGGAATGATCGTGCGACAGCATCTGTCCGTACTTTTTTACATCATCGCTTTGGCCGTTCTGCTGCGCGAGCTGCCCCATCTTAACCTCCGCATAGTTACCTTCGATC
The DNA here is from genome assembly GCF_020329485.1 of Bradyrhizobium cenepequi. Lineage (GTDB taxonomy): Bacteria > Pseudomonadota > Alphaproteobacteria > Rhizobiales > Xanthobacteraceae > Bradyrhizobium > Bradyrhizobium cenepequi. The sequence continues at coordinate 510 of NZ_JAGKJI010000068.1, read as the reverse complement.
GCTTTTTTCAAGAAGCGTTGGCTCGTCGATTCGGCTGCATGCGCCGATGAGACCAGGAGCAGTACAAAGGCGGTAATGGACAGGACTTTCATCGTCACCTCCGGCACGATATATGTGCCCCCAACCTCAGAACTGCGTTTCGGTTCCTAATCGCGCGCAGGGGTCGAGGGTCTGAATATAAGATTGGGTAGATGCAGACGTCAGCTCTCCCGCACTAGGGTCTGTTGGGATTCATCGGGAGTTTATCACGGCCGCGACCAGATGGATCATGGAGGCGAAGCTTTGATCGGTCTTTTCGGCGCGCATGGCGATGCGTTTGAACTCCTTGAGCTTGCCGAAGAAGTTCTCGATGAGATGCCGCCATTTGTACATCTCCTCGTCGATGGTGAGAGGCTTGGCGCGGCGCGGATGCTGGGAGATGACGACCTTGGCGCCGCGCGCATCGAGTTCGGCGATGATGGCGTTGCTGTCGAACGCCTTGTCGGCGATCAGCGCGTCGAAGGCCAATCC
>NZ_JAGKJI010000067.1 GCF_020329485.1 Bradyrhizobium cenepequi | reverse complement strand
GGCCATCTTCGTCGACCCTCCCTTGTGATGCGAACCTGAAGTTCGTTCAACCATTCGGGTCCCGATGAAGCGCCGACCGCGATCTTGCTACAAGGCAGCCTCAAGGCTTCGGTGGGCAGCGATCCGATCGATCGGCAGCCCAGCTCGGGCGGCCACCCGGGCTGGGCCATTCCTCACGGAACGATCTCACTCTACTCCAACGCGCTAATACAAGGGTGGGCAAAGGCGCGAAGCGCCGTGCCCACCATCAAGCGCTCCGCCGGCGATGGTGGGCACGCTGCCGCTTTGCCCACCCTACCATTCGAGCCCTACGTCTCGACCTGGAACGTCAGGCCGGCGTGATCGACCAGCCGCTTGATGAGCTTGTCCTTCATCGCAGCGCCCGGTGTCCAGATGCCGGCGGGCACATCCGGCGCATCACGCAAGAGGCAGATCGCACATTCCGAGATCATCTTCGACGTCGACCCATAACCGGGATCGCGATCACCCTTCACCGACGCGCGCACCTGGCGGCCATCCGGCGCAATCGCCACGTACAGGAGATCGTAGCGGCCGTTCTCGCGTTCTTCCTTCGAGGGCCCCTCGCCCGGCTTCGGCGCATTGGGACCGGTCTTTTCGGTGTTCGCGGCCATTACCCGCTTGGCGTTGGCTTCGCCTTTCTCGCCGGGACCGGTCAGCACCATCTCATCGTAGATGAATTCCTGGCCGTAGGGAAAACCCAGCAGCATGTTGGAGCGATGGATGTTGCGCGTGTTGATCGTCGCCATTACGAAGGGCGCGCTCCAGGACTGCAGGTCTTCCTCGAGCACCGGCTTGTTGCCCGGCGGCTGTTTCGGCCCCTTGAATTCCGGAGTCAGTAGGAAGGGATCCTTCAGCATCGCGACCAGGCTCAGATCCCTGGCGACGGCTTCAAACGTCGCCCTCGCGCTCGCAGCCGTGCCGCCGGAGAACGTGCCGCGCATGTCGCGCACACGGCCCTTGACGCGGGATGCCGGGGCACCGAACACCCGCTTGGCTTCGTCCTGTACGAAGAAAGTGCCGAGCTCGAACGGCAGCGAGTCGAACCCGCATGAAAACACGATGCGCGCGCCGCTCGCTTTTGCCGCCGCCCCATGTTGGTCGATCATCTGCCGCATCCACAGCGGCTCGCCGCTGAGATCGAAATAGTCGACCCCCGTTTTCACGCAAGCTGCGACCAGGTCGTTGCCATAGAGCTGATACGGACCGACCGTGCTGATCACGGATTTGGCCTGCCCAACCATGGCTTGCAGGGAAGCGACGTCGCTTGAATCGGCGACGATCAGCGGCGTGTCCGCGGGCGCACCGATGGTGTCGCGCACCGAGGCAAGCTTGTCCTTGCTGCGCCCAGCCATCGCCCATTTCTGGTTATCGCCTTTGTAATGCTGGGCGAGATATTCAGCGACGAGCTGGCCGGTAAAACCGGTTGCGCCATAAACGACAATGTCGAACTTCGACGACATAGGATGACTTTCCCTGAGACGAACGATTGGCCTCTTCTTGTCATTGCGAGCGAAGCGAAGCAATCCATTTTACCGCTTGCGAAGGCATGGATTGCTTCGTCGCTGTCGCTCCGCGCAATGACCGGCAGGAATTCCTACTTCTTTGCATACGACGCGCCCATGCCGGCGCGCACGTCGGCCTGGATGCCGTAGGGCGCGATCGGATAGCGCAGGCCGTTCTTGGCGAGCTGCTTCATGCCGGCGATTGCCTTGGCAAGATCGGCCGGCGGCAGCGCCATCAGCATCTCCTCGTCAGGCACGCCGCCATAGCGCCGCTCGGCAAAGCAAGGCAGCGACAGCGACGGCTCGCGCGTCTTCAGCGCCCGTCCCCAGGAGTCCGCACACGCCGTCTCGCCGACCACGCCCCATTCGAATTTCTTGTAGCCGGTATATTGCAGGCCATTGATCAGGATGATCATCTGCCCCGGCGTCGCATAGACGAGGCAGATGTCAGGCGGATTGAGCCGACCGCTCGCCAGCGGGCTTGCCACAAAGGCCTTGTATTGGCCATAGGGCACCACATCCAGCGCCTCCTGCCGCTTGCGCGCATCTTCCGCCGTGCCGTGCCAGACCCCGACATAGGATTCGCCCGCAAGCCATTTCTCGTCTTGCGGCGCGAGCCCGATCACGGCGCGGCATTGCGCGCCGACGAGATCATCGGCAGTGACGCCGACCGTCCAGCCGAGACGCGAGGCCATGCTGACGATCTGGTCGGTGGTGTGGATCGCGCTCGGCCGCCGGATCTTCGGGATCACCATCATGTCCTCGACCCGCTCGAACAGCTTCAGGCCGATCACTGTGGTCTTCAGTCTGAGCAGGCTGTTGAGATCGGCCACCATCGTGGTCAGATCGAATTGTTCTGGCGGTGTCTGCTGTTGCATGGCGTAAGTTCCCGGCGTCGTTTTGCCCGATCTTAGCCGGATCGGCAGCCCGTTGCGACCTGCGTTCTGCGGCGTGACTCATTTCGACCCAACTCGGGCTAGTCTGGATTGAGCGCACTGATAGTGACGTAGTATCCGTCAGGATCTCGGAGCGAAAACTCGGCAGTTCCCGTATTGGGATTCACATGCGGCTCTTCTTCCAGCCGGCTGACGAGCGCGCGCACCTTTGGTAGAACTGTGTCAAAGTTGTCGATCCGAAAGAACAGGAGCAAGCCGTTGCCAGGCTTGGCGTCATGGGGACTTGTCAACGAGGGATGCTCGTGAGCACCCCACTTGTGGAGACAGAGCAAGACCGTTCCATCCGAGTCGATGATTTGCCCGAAATAATCGTGGGCTGGTGCTGTCTCCGGCAACCCAAGTAGCGACTGGTACCACTTAAAGCTCCGGGGCACGTCAGCTACGCCAATGATCGTCCACGTGCGCTTCATAGCTTCACCTAGTCTGTTGACGGCCCAGGCAGCAACTCATCGGTGCGGCCTACGGCGCGGTAGGCGATCAGGCCGATCCACTCACGCACCGCAAGATCGGTCCGCGACAATCCATCGAGTGCGCTGTTGGTGAACCAGAAGACGTCGTTGCCTGTCCCGACCCGCCAATCGACGGGATAGGGCTCGACTGGAAATCCCACCTTCCGGAACAGCCCAACGGATCGCGGCATGTGGAACGCCGACGTCACCAGCAGCCAGCGCTCTCCCGGTTTCGGCGCCACCAATGCCTTGGAGAATTCGGCGTTCTCCCAGGTGTTGCGCGATTGCCGCTCCATAATGAGCCGGGATTTATCGATACCGAGGTTTGCGAAGAGTACCGCCACGTAATCGGCCTCTTTGGCGTCATTGGAAATCAGGTTAGCGCTGCCGCCGGAAAACACCACACGTGCATTCGGATATTTTTGCGCAAGCTCGGCCGCGGCAATGATGCGATCAGCTGCATTCCGCACGATCGGCGTATCATGCGAGGCCGAAACGTCGGAATCGACCGAGCCACCGAGCACGATGATGCCGTCGGGTGTGCCTTCCGCCGGATTCCACGGCGGAAAGCGTGCCTCCAGCGGGTACAGCAACAGGTTGCCAAGCGGCGAGAACCCGGCCACGACAAGCAGCACCATGACCGCGACCAGAAGCTTGCGGCCAAACGCGGCAAACCGCGTCGCGAGCAGGATGGCGCCGAGCATACCGATGCAGATCAGGAAATTGGCCGGCAGCAGCATGATGCCGAGCGTCTTCGACAGCACAAAAAACACCGGCGGCGCCCTCCGATCGGTTCAAGCTGGGGAGCGCCATAGCAGTAAACGCGCCGGCATTCCATCTTGCGCGGATCCGGATGGCGCCGATCCGCTTCATGGCCGGCGGCATGGCTTATGCAATGATTTCCGCCGGATGTGATCCGGCAACGATTGATCTGACGGCAAAAGCCCATTCTAAATGCGATGCGCGTCACAGATCACATGCCCGCCCGAGAAATCCCATGACACACCATCATCTCCCTGCGAGCCCCAAGACCTGCCACTGGGGCTTCTTCGAAGCAAAACTCAAGCCGGTGCTGGCGATCGAAAGTGGCGACGAGGTCACCATCGACACCGTCAGCGGCGGGCCCGACATGGTGCCTGACCGGGCCAAGTTTCACGTCCCGCCGGAGCTTGCCGACATCCATGCGAGCTGCGAGCGGATGCTGCCTGGCCACATCCTCACCGGCCCGATCGCGGTCGAGGGTGCCGAGCGTGGCGATGTGCTGGAAGTCGATATCCTCGATGTCAGGCTGCGGCAGGACTGGGGCTACAACCTGATCCGCCCGCTGTCCGGCACCCTGCCCGACGACTTTCACGAACCGCGCACACTCAACATCCCGCTCGATCGCGAGCGCATGATCGGCCGTCTGCCCTGGGGATTGGAGCTGCCGCTCAAGCCGTTCTTCGGCGTGATGGGTGTGGCGCCGCCGCCGGCCTGGGGCCGCATCACCTCGCTGATCCCGCGCGCGATGGGCGGCAATCTCGACAACAAGGAGCTCGGACCGGGCGCCAAGCTCTATTTACCGGTGTTCGTGCCCGGTGCGCTGTTCTCCTGCGGCGACGGTCATGGCGTGCAGGGCGACGGCGAGGTCTGCGTCACCGCGATCGAGACCGCGCTGCAGGGCCGCTTCAAATTGACGCTGCGCAAGGACCTTCGTCTCAGCTATCCCCGCGCCGAGACTACAGATCACTACATGACGATGGCGATGGATCCGGACCTCGACCAATGCGTGGTGCGCGCGCTGCGCGACATGATCGCGCTGCTCGGGGAGAAACGGAATCTGTCGCGCGAGGACGCCTACACGCTGTGCAGCCTCGCCGCCGACCTGCGGGTGACGCAAACCGTGAACGGCTCGAAAGGCATTCATTGCATGATCGCGAAGGCCATCGTGCACGGCTGACAAGCGGTCGTTACGCCGCACTTGTGTTTGATAACGACCGCTCGATACAATCTCCCTCAATAAAAGGAGAGGGAGAGACATGCTCAAGGAAAGGCTATCGCCGGCGGAAGAAGCCGCCCGCGAACAGGAAATGCGGGACGAGCTCGCCGCCTGCCCGCGCATCCTCGATCTGATCGCCCGCGGTCCGCTCGGCGATCCCAATGCGGAAGGCATCATTTATCTACGCTCGCCGCTCGATCCGAACCCGGTGATCCTCTCGAACGATCAGCTCATGGGCGGGGTCAAGGCGGCGGAAAACTACTTCCGCCGTGAGGGTATCGGCAAGGAAGACGCAATCGCGATCCTGCTGCCGAGCTGCCCGGCCGCGGTTGCCGCGATCTGGGGCGCTGCGGCCTGCGGTATCGCCGAGCCGCTCAATCTCCTGTTCTCGCGCGAGGCCATCATCGCCCAGCTCAATGCCGTCAAGGCAAAACTGTTGCTGGCGCCGCCACCGGGCATGCCGGGCGGGCTTTACGAGAAGATCGAGGGCCTGCAGCGCGATGTGCCTTCGCTGAAGCGCACCGTGATCGTGCCGCTTGACGGCACAATTTCGTTCGACGGCGAAATCCTCAAGCCCGATCCGGCCTGGCGCGACGATTACGGCCAATCGAAGGATTTCTCCGAGGCGGACCGCGTCGCCGTGATGCTGCCGACCGGCGGCACCACCGGCCATCCCAAGGTGGCGCGGCTCACCAACCGCGCGATGGTCGCCTCCACCGTCTCCTCGCGGATGGCACTGGACTTCCGAAAGGGTGAGCGCTGCACGATCACGCTGCCGCTGTTCCATGTCGGCGGCCTGTTCTGCACGGTCGCCAACAGCCTGTCGGCCGGCGCGACCATGTTCATCCCCGGCCCCGCCGGCGCGCGCGATCCAGCTTTGATCACGAATTTCTGGAAGATCGTCGAGAAATACCGCGTCAACATCAACGGCAATGTGCCGACGGCACTCGGCGCCATCGCCGGCGTCCCGGTCGGTGATGCCGATATCTCTTCCTTGCGCGTGACCGCCACCGGCGCTTCGATCTGCCCGCTGGAGATCGAGCGCCGCTATCTTGCGACCTGGGGCGGTCCCTGCATCCAGCAGCTCTACGGCATGACCGAGCTTGCCGGTGCCATCACCCACGATGTCCACGGCATCAAGCCGCGGCCCGAAGCCGTCGGCACCCGCAATCCGCTGGTCGAGCTTGCGATCCTCGCCGGTGGCAAGCTGCACACCGGCCCGTGGCCCTCGCCCGTCGGCGAGCTGCTGACGCGGGGACCGCAGGTCTTCGCGGGCTATGTCGACAAGAAGCAGACTGAAGACGCGTTCCACGACGGCTGGCTGCGCACCGGCGACATCTGCCGGATCGACGCCGACGGCTTCGTCTACATCATGGGCCGCGCCAAGGACGTCATTATCCGCGGCGGCCACAACATCGATCCGCGCGCGATCGAGGATGCGGCGCTGCAATTTCCGGGCGTCGCGCTCGCCGCGGCGGTCGGGCGCCCCGACGCCTACGCTGGCGAGGTGCCGATGCTGTTCGTCTCGACCCAGCCCGGCGTCCAGGTCGATCCGCAGGCGCTTGCCGCCTTCGTGCAGGAGAACATCCCGGAGCCGCCGGCGCGGCCACGCGCCGTCTCGGTGATCCCGGAAATGCCGGTGACGCCGGTCGGCAAGATCTTCAAGCCGAAGCTGCGCGAGATCGCCGCCGGAGACGCCGCGCGCGAACTGCTGGCCGCGGAAGGCCTCGCCAAGGAGGTGAACGTGGAAGCGATCACCGATCCGTCGCGCGGGCTCTATCTGCGCGTCAACGCAGCGCCCGACAAGGCGGAGACGGCCGGCCGGCTGCTGCAGAAATTCCCGGTCAAGGTCGAAGTCGAGGCGTCCCGAACCTCATAGCTTCGATCGCAGCATCAGCCTGGCAACGAACATGACGCTGGTCTTTCCGACCAGCGCCGTTCCATTCACCTGCGCGGTGTCGGCCGAATAGAGGCCGGTGAAGCCGCAGGTCACATCGCGCCCACCGAACAACGGCAATACGCCGGCAGACTTGGTGTGCTCGCTGGTGGTCAGCTCGCCGCGCCATTTGCCGCGATCGGCGCTATAGGAGCCCGAGTAGTAGAAATACGAATCTCCGCCCGCGATCCTGCCATCGTGCAGCACTATGACGCCGCTGGCGCGGCCCTGCCCGCCCTCGGTCATCTCGATCTGAATGGTGTAGAGCCCGTTCGTTACCGTCATTGCGCCCGATTTTTCCCGACGCATCATCGTCGGCCCAGCCGCCAGGAAGCAATCCCATAAATCGGCGAATCCTTGCGCGTTTCGCCGCGCCCTCGCCGCCCGTCGGTCGAGCCATGGACCGGGGGTGGTGCGCATTATCCCCAGCGGCATTTCCTGCGTTCTCATGATTTTCCAATAGGATAGTGCCTGAAAAGCGAATCAATTTGACTCGTCGGCGTAAAACTAAATAGAGTCTGAATAGATACTTTTCTGTACAGGCGTAAAAGGCTAGCGTTTGCCATGGCCACGGAGAAAGCCGAGACCGATCGCATTCCCGTCACTTTGGCGCTCTCGACCATCGCTTACATGGAGAAGCTGGTGAGACAGGGCACCCATGGCACCAGCGTCCCCGGCGTTGCCCGGACTTTGATCGAGGAAGGCATCCGCCTCGCGATCAAGGATGGGCTGTTGTCGATCCGCGACAACGGCAAGCCATGAGGCGAGGCGTCGGACGGTCCGGCTGAGGGGTGGTCAAACCAACCCGGAGAACATCCGGCAACCTGGGACCACCGCCATGACCGCTATCCTATCGATCTGGACCACCGAGCGCGTCGAACAGTTGAAGCGCTGCTTCGATGCCGGACTGACCTGCCGCGAGATCGCCGCTGACATCGGCGTCAGCCGCAACGCCGTGATCGGCAAGCTCTCCCGCCTCAACCTGACACGGGAGCCGCGCGACGAGGACGCGCGGCCGGCGCGAAAGGCTTCTCCCCGCGCGCCGCGCGCAAGGACGGTGCGGCATCAGATCCGGATACTGCAGGCCGAGTACGGCGAGGCGCCACCGGACGAGCCGATCGTGAACGGCCATTGCTGTTCGCTGCTCGAACTGGACGAGCAGCGCTGCCGCTGGCCGGTCGACATGCCCGACGCCACGGCTTTCCGCTTCTGCGGCAATCGTCCCGTCGACGGCCTGCCCTATTGCCCAGGCCACGCGCGTCTCGCCTACCAGCCCAACTCCCGCCTCCGCGTGGCGCGCGGTTAACTAGAGCTTCGGTTCTGATGGAATCAGAACCGAAACTCTAGATTCTTGTTTTGACGCGTTTTCTTCACGCGAACCGGTGTCCACTTCGCTTGAAAACGCTCTAACCGAGCCGCCAGCCGACATCCGCCTTGATGCGCTCGAAGAATTCCGGCGTGTAGGCGAGTTCCGGTGTCTGGCGCACGCGCTCGTCCAGCACATGCGCGTCCTGACCGACCAGGATGCGCCAGCGGTCCGCCTTGACGCCGTCGAGGATGATCTTGGCCGCCGCGGCCGCCGTGGTCGGCGCATCGTCGTGGAACGTCCGTGCCCGTTCGAGCGACGCTTGCTGGATGTCTTCGTCCGACATCGCATCGACATCGATGCCCATGCCCTTCATGCGCTGGCGCGTCTGCAGGATCTCCTGCTCGGTGAGCTGGTCGGACTCCGCACCCGTCTGCACCTTCCGCGAATTGGAGACGATCGAGGTGCCGATATGGCCGGGCATCACGACCGAGCACTTGATATGCGGCGCGTTCAGCCGGAGGTCGTTGATCAGCGCCTCGGTGAATCCCTTCACCGCGAATTTCGCCGCGCTATAGGCGGTGTGCGACACGCCCATGCCCACCGTCGCCCAGAACCCGTTGACGCTGGAGGTGTTGACGATGTGCCCCTCGTCCGCCTTCACGAGCAGCGGCAGGAAGGTGCGGACGCCGAGATAGACGCCGCCCCAGCAGATGTTGAAGGTGCGCTCCCACTGCTCGCGTGTATTGGTGAACAGGCTGCCACCGCCGCCGATGCCGGCATTGTTGAACAAGAGGTGGATCTTGTCGGTCGCCTGCTGCTCGATCACCTCATCGCGAAAGCGCTTGAAATGATCCTCGATCGCGACATCGGCGATATGGGTCGTGATGCGCAATCCCTGCGGCAGCTTCTCCGCCTCACACAGCCGCTTCGTCTCGGCCATCGCCTCCGCTGAGACGTCGCACATCGCGACATTGCATCCCTCGGCCACGAGCTGCCGCGCCAGCTCGCGCCCCATGCCCGTGCCGCCGCCCGTGATCACGGCAATCTTCCCGGCAAATTCCTTCATTGGCGACGCTTTCCCCTCTTGTTGGTTGTTATGCGTCCCATTCCACAAGGCGGGAAATCGACGCCCGGCGCATGTTGTCGGTGACAGCAAGGCTAGCGAATGTCGAAGCCGTGATCCAGTGGCGGCGCATCCGAATGCGGCGCTTCGCCACCTAGCCGCTTCGTCGCCTCGCCATCAGCTTCAGCCACGGCCCCAGATGGAATGCCGTCATCAGCACGTACATCGGGACCATTCCCGCGAACGGCGATGCGGGCGAGCAGAGCATATCGGGCGCGCCGCCGACGCCGGTAAGCAGCACCATGATCGCGAAGGTCGGCGCGGCCGCGAGCGATAGCCAGTCAGCCGCGGACATCTTCGTGATCAACGTCGAACAAGCGGATCGCGAAACGCCATTCGCCGCATCCACGTCGAGCTTTGGGCAGTGTGTCGTCATCGCCATGCTCACCTCTGGGGATCGTCCGCCGGGTGGCCGGGGCCGACGGTCAGGACCGTGACGACGGCCTCCGCCCACTCCACCGTGGCGGTGAGGAATGTTGGGGAAAGGATTGTCCAGTCGACCATGAGCTCTCCTCCTCGCTACGTACTGGTCTGTAACTGTGAGGTAGACTAGGACCGGGCGCAGAAGGGGCGAGAGTGACAAGTGTGACGGGATTGCGATGGATTCGCTGATCACGGCCGCCGCGCGTGCGCTCGCGATGGGTGATCCGCTTGGCGCACTAAACCGCGTTGCGCTGCGCAAGGACGCGCCGGCGCTGGCGCTTCGCGGCATCGCCATGGCACAGCTCGGCGATTTCGTGCGTGCGAAGGCTCTGCTGCGCTCCGCCGCGCGCACCTTCGGGCCGAAGGAGGCAGTCGCGCGCGCCAGATGCGTCGTCGCGGAAGCCGAGATCGCGCTCGCCTCCCGTGACCTCGGCTTTCCCGCCAAGGCGCTCGAGGCCGCGCGGGCAACGCTCGAAGCGCACAGCGATTTCGTCAACGCCGCGCATGCGCGCTATCTCGAGATCCGGCGCCTGCTCCTGGTCGGACGCCTGGAGGAGGCCGAGCGCAGGCTTGCCGACCTCGATCCCGCGCCCTTCCCGCCGGCCTCGAGGGCCGCGCACGAATTGGTCGTTGCGGGCATCGCGATGCGCCGCCTCCGGACCAAGCCCGCCCGCGCAGCGCTCGCGCGGGCCGAGGCCGCGGCGCAGCAGGCACGCATCCCCGCGCTGACGGCGGAGGTCGAAAGCGCAGCGGTTTTGCTCGGTACACCCGCGGCGCGTCTCATCGCACGCGGCGAGGAGCGCCCGCTTTTGCTTGACGAAGTCGAAGCATTGCTGGCATCGAAATCGCTGGTCGTGGATGGCTGTCGTTACGTCGTGCGTGAGACGGACGTGACGGTCTCGCTCGCCACGCGTCCGGTCTTGTTCGCGCTCGCCCGCGCGCTGGCCGAAACCTGGCCGAACGACGTGACCAGGGACACGCTGGTCGCGCGCGCATTCCGCGGCAAGCATGCCGATGAATCCCATCGTGCGCGGCTGCGGGTCGAGATCGGGCGGCTTCGCAGCATGCTTCGCACGCTTGCCGACGTCAGCGCGACCAAACAAGGATTTGCGCTCGTACCGCACCAGGCGCGCGACGTCGTCGTGCTGGCGCGCCCCGTCGAAGAGGAGCATGCGGAGGTGCTCGCCTTTCTCGCCGATGGGGAGTCGTGGTCGAGTTCGGCGCTCGCGCTGGCGCTCGGTGCCAGTCAGCGCACCGTGCAGCGGGCGCTCGATGACCTCGCGGCAAGAGACAAGGTGCAATCGTTCGGCCGCGGCCGCGCGCGGCGCTGGATGACCCCGCCCTTGCCGGGATTCACGACGACCTTGTTACTCACCGCGCCGCTCACGAATGGCTAGGGTCCCTCCACTTTCGAGCAACGAGGAGGAAGCATGATTACATCAAAAGCCGAGATCATCCGCGAATATGGCCCATTCCCCGGCGTCGACCACGTTCATGGGCTGACATACGACGGCAAGCTCGTCTGGTTCGCATCCGGCGAGCGGATCAACGCCATGGATCCAGCAAGCGGGGATACGGTCCAATCGATCGAAGTCCCCGCACATGCAGGAACGGCGTTCGACGGCCAGCATCTGTTTCAGATCGCGGAAGATCGCATCCAGAAGATCGATCCGAAGAGCGGCCGCGTGCTCGCCACGATCCCCTCACCCGGCGGCGGCGCAGACTCGGGGCTGGCCTGGGCTGAAGGAACGCTCTGGGTCGGACAGTACCGGGAGCGGAAGATCCACCAGATCGACCCCAAAACCGGAGCGATCCTCCGCACCATCCAATCCAACCGCTTCGTCACCGGCGTGACCTGGATCGACGGCGAGCTATGGCACGGCACCTGGGAAGACGACGAAGGCGATCTGACCAGAATTGATCCCAAGACCGGCGAGGCTCTGGAGCGCCTCGCCCTGCCGCCCGGTGTCAGCGTGTCGGGACTGGAATCCGACGGGCGCGATCAGTTCTTCTGCGGCGGCGGCACCAGCGGCAAGGTCCGGGCCGTGCGCAAACCCAAGCGAAACGCGCGGTAAGAGACCGCCAACTCCGACACGTCGTTTGCCCAGCTCAGACGACGTGTCTCCCACGTCTGCACTCGTTCGGCATCTCCGAATTGAGAAGCCGGTGAGACGGCACCAATGCAACATCGAGCCGCAGCCTGCGGCCGGGATTGCTACTGACCCTTGGCGCTGGTTTTTCTCACGCTGATATTGCCATCCGGTTCAATGTAGGCTTCGGCGACTTCGCTTGGGCTTGCAACGCCCTCCTCGCGCAGTTTGCTCATGAGCTCGTCCATGGTGACGAGTTCTTGTCGCATGTGGCCGCGCAGGATCCGTCCGTCCTTGATAAGCATCAACGGCGCGGGTCGAAGCAGCCGCCTCATGGCCGGAACATGATACTCGAGCCAATCGATCATGAAATTCCAGAAGATGATGGTGGAGACGAGAACCACACCTTCGGTGATCGAGCGATACTCGCCGGCCATCCCGTTCTGCGCTGCATCGGCCAAGAGCACCACGAGAAGCACGTCCGATATGTTCAGCCCGCCAGCCTGGCGCTTCAGCACGAAGCGCATGAGCACGAAGATGACGAGATACATGATGGTGCCGCGCACGAACATCTCCAGCACGGACTGCGTGGGAAGAAAAACCTCGGCCCATCCTTTGCTGAACTCAAACAAGGTCACCTCCCCAAAGTCAGCCGCACATAGGCCTGTGAAGAACCGAACCGAACTGAACTGGATCAGCTTTGCTGGTCCGCCTGGGATGCGGCGCAGGGCATCGGCGCCGCGCCCGGGTTTGAACCTTGAGCCGTCTGCGGCGACCTACTTCCGAGAGGCAATGGATGGAGGCCGTCATGACCTGGCGCGATACCATGGTCGATCAGCCCGAGACCGACAGCACAGCCTATCTCACCGGCTGGACCATCAGCGGGCTCGCCGTGCTCGGCACTATCGTCGCCGTCTGGGTATTGGGTATCTAGGCCCAGATACATTGCCCGGAAGATCGTCGGAACGGGTGGGTTTAAGCTACAATCTCCAGTTACGCGGCGCGACCTGAAGCATCGATTTTCGGCCGATCCGGAAAACGCCCAACCGAAGGCCGTCAGGCCGCTGGTCCCTCTCAAGGGGTCACGGCTGTTGCGGCCTGCTGACGGCACAGCTCGGCCGGCTTGCGGAATCTATTTGCGTCGTCTGCCGTGACCGAAGACACCTTGCCCCAACGTTCGTTAGCGCCGCCGTCCACGATGACGCACCCATCGTGACTGCCTTGATCATGCAGAAGAGGCCGCGTACCGGGGGCCCATCGCATGGTTGCGATCGCGCTTTTCCAACCAGGCTCGATAAGCCGAGCACGTCCGGCTCACAGGGTGTCCGGCGTCTTCACCTCGTGCTGAATCTGCTCTTCCTTGAGCTGGCGCTCCGCCTCATACCAGAAGCGCTCTTCCTGATCTTTGGGACTTCCCGCAGCTTCCCACAATCGATAGGCGCGCGCTCGGATCGCCTGCTCGTCTACCTTCATTTGCCCAGCTCCTTGCGGACCGTGGCAGCGCTGTTGCCAACCTTGTCGACAGCCTTCTGTAGCTGCTCTCTGGTGACCCCGAGTTCTCTGGTCCAGTACCTGACCTCGAAGTCCTCGTGCATGTTGATCTTCGAGCGGTCGCGTTGATCCTTCCTGGTCAGGTTATCCATCGCGTGTCCTCTTCCTGCAGGTAGAACGCCAGAGTGCATCGCATGTTCCCGATAGGCCGCGATGGCCTTGTTCGCCAGCAGCAACGGACGCCTCTCTCCCCGCTTGATCAGCGCTTCGATGGCATCCAGCAGAATAACTGCGGACGTGTCCGGTTGACCCAGCTCGCCGGTCTTTTCGAGATAGGTCCAGGCAATAAAGAACGAGCTGTCAACGAGCGAGCGTATCGACTCCATAGGCTGCAAACCCGACCTATGCAGGTGCGTTCCAAGTCGGCTGGATGGGGGAATGACGGCTCCTACCGGCCTCCAGCCCGGCGAGCCGGTGCCGTAAAAAATATCCAGAAGTTCATTTAAGTTAAGTCATTTAATTCTTTCATGAGCTATTTAATTGGCGTAATTAATAGACGGTCGGAATTAGGGGAGACGTCAAATGAAGATCGGCTTTGGCATTACCGCCGCGATTTTGGCCCTCGCTCTGACGACGGTCACCCCGCCCGCACAAGCCTGCAATGACAGGGGCAATTGCGCGAACGCCCCCGGCAACACCAGGGGAGCCCCCAGCCCGATCGCCGGCGCAGGCCTCCCGATCCTTGCCATCGGCTACGGCGTCTACTGGCTGATCAGGCGCCACAGGAAGCAGAATTAACGCTTGCGCGAGGCAGCGCGCGATACGACCCGCGTCAGCGCTGGGATTTGAGCCCACCCCAATCTCTCTAGGCTAGCTCGTACCGGCAACGGATGTCGCGTGCGGGGTCTGCTCCACTAAGCGCTGACACTTTTGGTGGAAGGCTGGATTGTCAGCCGATAGGCAACCAAGTTCTTGCCATCAAAAATCTCAAGGGCCGTATCGCAAACGGGACAACTATAGTCGCCCTCGTTTCCGTGATGAGACGAAAGCTCCACCCGCCGGAATCCGGCACCGCATTGAGGGCATATGACGTCGCTCGTTTTCATTCCGCGCTCTCGATCCGTCCCCAGCCAGAACACAATGAACCCAAGTTGGGTTGCAATTAATTAAAGCGCCCGCAAGACTTGTTCGCTAGCCAAATGAGGCGGTCCGCTTTTTCTGGCGGCAATGCACTCAAAGTGTCCCACTGACCATCATCGGCGCCAGCCCCGTGCAGACCAACACGAGGGTACTTCAATCATGGCAGGAGTTATCGATAGCCTTTGCACTTGGTCTCTTCCTTGTACTCTCCGCTGCGCTCCCATTTGCGCTCGATCTTGCAAGGCCCGCGATGGAATTCCTGTTTGTACTCGCGATCGTAATTGTAGGCACGGTGAGTTCCGCGATCGTAAACCCATCGGCCCTTGCCGCTCTCATCTTTCCAGGGATCGGCCGATACTGGACCAGCCAACATTGCCACGCCGCTCACCACTAGAGTCCATTTCATCGCGAGCGTCTTCATTGCGAGCGTCCTCCCATGTTCGCGCACGTTAACGATGCGCCGACCGATTCGTTCGACGCATTCGGAACCTTGTTCATGGTCGGAGAACCACGGGAATTAGAACAATCGCAAAATCACTCAAGACGTCGCCTTGCGCGAAGCCCTGATCGAAGCTAATGGAACGGCATCGGAGCGTGGCGCAGCCCGGTTAGCGCACTAGTCTGGGAGACTAGGGGTCGAAGGTTCAAATCCTTTCGCTCCGACCAATTTTTCGACCGACAGGTCGAAAAGCACCGCAAATCGGTCAGTTCCAGTCACCCCTGCCCGTCCTTCATTGCCGAATCCAGCATTTCCCGGCAGCTGATCAGGTCCTGGAGCGCGCGCTGCAGGCGTTCGCGGTCGGCGGCGGGGATGCCGCGGGCGGGCGCGGATGCCGCCATGGGCTGCGCGGGCGGCGGTTGCCGGCCCTTGAAGGGGGCGAGGATGCCGTCCTCGTCGGGGTCGACGAAGCGGTAGTCGATCTCGATGGCGTTGCCGTCATCATATTCTTCGTCCTCGGCATCGCTATCGTGGCCGGCGGTCTCCTCCTCGTCGGGTTCCCGCAGGCTCTGGCCGATCGCCTCCTCGACGGCGCCGAACGAGATCGCCGCACTCTGGTCAGCGATTGCCTGGACCGATTTGATGCCGTGCTCCTTCAGGATCCGCTGCACGCCGCGGATGGTGTAGCCCTCGCCATACAGCAGGCGACGGATGCCCTTGAGCAAGTCCACGTCGTCAGGACGATAGTAGCGGCGACCGCCGCTGCGCTTCATCGGCTTGATCTGCGCGAACCGCGTCTCCCAGAAGCGCAGCACGTGCTGGGGGATGTCGAGCTCGTCAGCCACCTCGCTGATGGTACGGAATGCATCGGGCGCCTTTTCCAAATGCCCGCTCCCTCTCCTGCAGCATGACCCGGACCAATGCGGTCGCGACAAACGCCAAGCGTTTCCGCGGAGATCATGCTCGAATAACGATAGCGCGGGATGACGATTCGAAGAAACGTCATCACGCTCAAGAAGGAATTATCCGCTCTTGTCTTCGCCGTTGGTCGACCCGTGGGGCTGGCCGTTGATCCGCTGCTTCAGGATCGCCGACGGCTTGAACACCATCACTCGTCGCGGCGAGATCGGCACTTCGGTGCCGGTCTTCGGATTACGTCCGATGCGCTGACCTTTCTTGCGCACCATGAAGGAGCCGAATGACGACAATTTCACCGTCTCGCCCTTCTCCAGGCAATCGGTGATTTCCTTCAGGACGAGTTCGACGAACGCCGAGGATTCCGTGCGCGATAGCCCCACCTTCTGGTAGACCGCCTCGCACAAATCGACTCGTGTGACTGTTTTACCGGTTCCGGTCATCGCCTGCCCCGCACTCTCGGCGAACAAAATTTGTCTCCTGAAATTAGGAGGTTAGCAGGCCATGGTCAACAGTGGCGATAATGCAGCAGCGCCGAGAAAAACGCTAAGGATGTGTCTTTTTTGATTGCACGTGTCACCAGCGCACGAGCGCAGAGCCCCAAGTGAAGCCGCCGCCCATCGCCTCAAACAGCACGAGATCGCCCTTCTTCACGCGCCCATCTTTCACAGCAACCGATAACGCGAGGGGAATCGATGCTGCCGAGGTATTGCCATGACGATCGACCGTCAATACCACCTTTTGCGGCGCAATATGGAGCTTGTGCGCCGAAGCATCGATGATCCGCTTGTTGGCCTGATGCGGGATGAACCAGTCGATGTCCTCGGCGCTGGTGCCGGTGGCGTTGAAGGCATCGACAATCACGTCGGTGATCATGCCGACGGCGTGCTTGAACACTTCGCGGCCTTCCATCCGCAAGTGACCCACTGTCTGCGTCGATCCGGGGCCACCGTCGACAAACAGCTTCGACTTGTGGCGGCCGTCAGAGCGCAGATGCGTGGTCAGCACGCCGCGGTCGGACGATCTGCCCGGCTGCTCCTGCGCTTCCAGCACCACTGCGCCCGCGCCGTCGCCGAACAGCACGCAGGTGCCGCGGTCGTTCCAGTCAAGGATGCGCGAGAAGGTCTCGGCGCCGATCACCAGCGCTCGCTTGTAGGCGCCGGTGCGCAGGAAATTGTCGGCGGTCGCCAGCGCAAACACGAAGCCGGAGCACACCGCCTGCAGGTCGAAGGCAGCGCCATGGGTGATACCGAGACCGTTCTGCACCGCGACCGCGGTCGCGGGAAACGTATTGTCCGGCGTCGAGGTCGCGAGCACGATCAGATCGATGTCCTGCGCATCGAGGCCGGCATCGGCAAGCGCGGCACGCGCGGCGTTGATGCCGAGATGGGAGGTGAACTCCCCTTCGGCCGCGATGTGCCGCTCCTTGATCCCGGTCCGCTGCACGATCCATTCGTCCGACGTATCGACCCGGGTCGCCAGTTCGGCATTGGTCAGGACCCGCTCCGGCAAATAAGAGCCGCAGCCGAGCACGACCGATCGTATCGCAGTCACGAGACAGCCTCCTGCGCGGTCTGCGCTGAAGCCAGCGCACTGCCGTCGCGGTTGAGCATCTGATTGATCTTGGTGAGGAGATCGTAGTGGGCCATCTCATAGCCAACATCGACGGCATAGGCAAAGCCTTCGGCGTCGATCCCGCCGTGACTTTTGACCACCACACCCTTCAGTCCCAAGAGCACCCCGCCATTGGACTTCCTGGGGTCCATCTTGTTGCGCAGCGCCTGGAAGGCGCCACGGGCAAAGAGATAGCCGATCCGCGACAACAGGCTCCGCGACATGGCGTTGCGCAGGAATTCGGACATCTGCCGTGCGGTACCCTCGGCCGTCTTCAGCGCGATATTGCCGGAGAAGCCCTCGGTCACGATGACGTCGGCCAGCCCCTTGCCGATGCCGTCGCCCTCGACGAAGCCGATATAGTTGAGCTGCGGCAGGTCCATCGCCCTGAGCAGTTCGGCCGCCTCGCGAATCTCCTCGTGTCCTTTCATCTCCTCGACGCCAATATTGAGCAGTCCGACGGTCGGCCGCTCGATGTCGAACAGCACGCTCGCCATCGCGCTGCCCATCACCGCGAGCGCCGCCAGATGGTGCGCATCGCCGCCGATGGAGGCGCCGAGGTCGAGCACGACGGACTCGCCGCGCAGTGTCGGCCACACTCCCGCGATCGCCGGGCGGTCGATCCCCGGCAGCGTGTGCAGGTTGAACCGCGCCATTGCCATCAGCGCGCCGGTGTTGCCGGCGGAGACCGCGACATCGGCCTGGCCGTGCTTCACCGCGTCGATCGCAAGCCACATCGACGAGGTCTTGCGGCCACGCCGGAGCGCCTGGCTCGGCTTGTCGTCCATGCCGACGGCGACATCGGTATGGATAACGCGCGAGGCCGCCTTCAGTGCGGGATGCCTGGCCAATTCCGCTTCGATCAGCCTGCTGTCGCCAAACAGCAGGAACTCGGTGCCGGGATGTCTAGCCAACGAAATCGCCGCGCCGGGGACGACGACGGGTGCGCCGACATCGCCGCCCATGGCGTCAAGCGCGATTCGAACCTTTTGAAGCATGAACGTCCCGGAAACCTGCTCTCTGGCCGGCCGCCTTGAAGCAGACCGGCCACCCGTTTGAAAGCCACCGCCGTCAGCAATGTCTATCGCGGTCGGCGATGTCTATCGCGGTCGGCGATGTCCATCGCGGTCGCGATGACCGGCCGGAGGCAACGGAGCGCCCGGCCGGGCCGCGACAATAACCGGTCCCCGTTCTGACACAACCTCTTCACCAGGTTTTACCAACCGGGCGAGGATTGCGGGAATGCGGAGGGCGGCCACGCAAGATACTACAAGTGATTCAGTATCTTATATGAGATTTATGAGTTTGCAACCGAGCGGCTTCACACCACGGTTCGGGCTCATAATCCACTTTAGCCGGAGTCTATTTCCCCTTGGATTTCCCTTTGGGCTTGTTTCCACCGGGCGCTTCCGGCGCGGCCTGCAGCGCTTTGAGGACGGCAAACGGGTGGTCCTCGGGGTCGCCGGTCTCGATCATGGGCTCGAACACGGCATCCGCCTTGCGCGGATAAGGATCGATCGCCAGGAACAGCGCGTCGGTCGCGAGCCGGCCGAGATCGATCATGCCGTTCTCGATCGGCTCCGGCGGGTCCGGCATCTCGGCCTCGCTGCGTTCGGCTTCTTCCGCCAGCGCGGCCATCTGCGGGATCTGCTCCGGCGGGGCAAAGATCAGGTCGATCTCCTCGTCGATGTCGTTCTCGATCTCCTCGATCGTCACCACGCAGGTCTGCCCGACCCGGGCGCGCACCGAGCCCGCGACATGGAAGCGGCCACCGCTTTTCGGCGTGACGTCGAACGATGCCTGCGCGGAAACGACCTCGCGCAGGCCGGCGATCTCGGCCATGGCCTGGCGCTGGCGTGGATCGGCCACGATGTCGCGGTGCAGGCCAGTTTCCGGCACCTGCGCCACCACAACTAGCGCGCGCCAAGGATCACGTGAAGGGTAGCGCGAGGGAATAGGTCTATCTGTCACGGCAATCAGCTCTCACTTGCGAGGCGCCTGGCTGCTCCGGCACGGGAAACTGCCATGAGCCAGCCGACAGCGCCGCTGCATCGCGTTCATCGAGCAACGCGACAACGCGCTCGGCATAGGTCGCGAGCCACCGGGCCTTCTCGATGTCCTTGCCATTAAAGATATTCTTGCAGAATGCGTTCGCCAGCGCCTCGTGGCCATCTGCGAGCGCAAGGTCGTAGGCCACGGAGCGGCCGTAGAAGGCTTCGCCAAACGCCTTCATCCGCTTCGGCACCGTGAGGTCGCCGACCCCCATTTCGCGCAGATTGTCGTCCATATCCTCGCAAAAGCGGTCGAACAGCGCCTGCGACAGGCCCGAATCGCCCTCCACTGCCCGGAGGCGCCGCAGCACCAGCCACAGATGCATGAGCAGCAGGTCGAATCGGCCGTTAACCGTGTCCGCGACCGCGAACTGTCGGTAAAACACCGGTTCTCGCGCCTGCGTCACGATCATGCCATAGATGGTCTCGATGGTGCCGCGCGGGGGTAGCCGGGGTTTCCTGAAGTGATTGAACGGCCAAAGCATTGTGGGTTCCGCCCGCGGGCCCAAAGCGCCCGCCGATGTTGCAATCCTGAGCCGTGCCCGGTACGTCAACGCCTCGTGCGACGCAAGGGGACGGATCAGTTCCAGCAATGACCGAAGCCAATCAGACCAGCCCACGCGTGTCCTTCTCACGCGGCGTGCTAGCGCGCTGCCGCGCCGCGGCGGCCATCGGTTTCGTCTGCGCGCTGCTTGCCGCCTGCACCGGCGAGCAATTCCAGAAGGGCTACATCCTGCCGCAGGGCGCGCTCGAGCAGATTCCGATCGGCGCAAGCCAGGACCAGGTGCTGATCGTGATGGGTACGCCGTCGACGGTCGCCACGCTGGACGGCGAGGTGTTCTATTACATCTCCCAGCGCACCGAGCGCCCGGTCGCCTTCATGAACCAGCGGGTGATCGACCAGCGCGTGATCGCGGTCTATTTCGACAAGAATCGCACCGTCCGCCGTATCGCCAATTACGGCCTGCAGGACGGCAAGATCTTCGACTTCATCAGCCGCACCACGCCGACCTCGGGCCAGGAACTCAGCTACCTGACGCCGCTGTTCAAGCTGCTCAGCTTTAACTAGAGCGTTTTCGAGCGAAGTGGATACCGGTTCGCGTGAAGAAAACGCGTCAAAACAAGAGTCTAGAGCTTCGGTTCTGATTCGATCAGAACCGAAAATGCTCTAGCCGTCAGCCGGCTGCGCCAAGTCGCCGCTTAAGTCCTCGCTTGCCGGAGCGCCCTGCGCTCCCCTACGCTCCCTGAAAACAAGTTCAAATCAGGGAGTGAACACGTGAGCCGAACCTTGCTTTCCCGCCGCCGCCTGCTGACGGGCACCGCCGCCGTCTCCGCCGCCACCATCCTGCCGCGCGCGAGCCTCGGGGCCGGCGACTGGCGGCCGACCGAGACCGTCCGCCTGATCGTGCCGGCCGCCGCCGGCGGCTCCACCGACGTGATGGGCCGGCTGCTCGCGGCACATCTGCAGACCGCCTGGGGACAGTCGGCAATCGTGGAGAACCGGTCGGGCGCCGGCGGGACGATCGGCACCGCCGAGGTCGTCCGCAACAAGGGCGACGGCCACACCATCCTGGTCGGCAACCCCGGACCCAACGCGATCGCCTACTCGATCTTCAAGAATCTCACCTACCAAAAGGATCAGCTGCAGCCGGTCTCCAACATGATCCGGATCCCGAACATCGTCTCGGCGCATCCCTCGACCGGCATCAAGTCGATCCCCGAGCTGATCGCCTATCTGAAGGCCAACCCGGACAAGCTCACCTACGGCTCGTCCGGCGTCGGCCAGAGCCCCCATCTGACCGGCGCCTGGTTCCTGCAACTCACGGGGTTGAAGATGACGCATGTGCCATTCCGCGGCGCCGGACCGGCGCTGCAGGCGGGCCTCGCCGGCGACATCCAGATCCTGTTCGACAACCTCTATCCGTCGCTGCCACAGGTGATGGACGGCAAGCTCAACGGGCTCTGCGTCACCACGACCGAGCGCAGCGACGCCGCGCCGAAGCTGCCGACCATGCGCGAGAGCGCGCCGGAGCTTGCGAAATTCGAAGTCTCCTCCTGGTTCGGCGTATTCCTGCCCAAGGCCACGCCCGCCCCGATCGTGGATGAGCTCAACCGGCAGATAAAGGCGATGCTGGAACGCGACGACGTCAAGAAGAACATCTCCGGCATGGGCGCCCGCCCCGACTACGGCACGCCGCAGCAATTCACCGATTTCGTCGACGCCGAGACCAAGAAGTTCGCCGCCATCATCGAGAAGGAAGGCCTGCAGATGGAGGTGAAGTGACGCGGCCCTCCGCGTCGTCCTTCAGCCAACGAAACAAAAAACCCGCGGTTCGCGCCGCGGGGTTTTGCATTCAGTTCGCGCCGCTCAGTGCGCCAGGATCGCCAGCAGCAACAGCGCCACGATGTTGGTGATCTTGATCATCGGGTTGACCGCCGGGCCCGCCGTGTCCTTGTAGGGATCGCCGACGGTATCGCCCGTCACCGCGGACTTGTGGGCATCGGATCCCTTGCCGCCATAATGGCCGTCCTCGATGTACTTCTTGGCGTTGTCCCAGGCGCCGCCACCCGAAGTCATGGAGATCGCGACGAACAGCCCGGTGACGATGACGCCGAGCAGCATCGCGCCCACGGCGGAGAACGCCGCCGACTTGCCGGCCGCGCCGCCGCCGGCGATCGTGTAGATCAGGAAGTAGACCACGATCGGCGACAGCACCGGCAACAGTGACGGGATGATCATCTCCTTGATCGCCGCCTTGGTCAGGAGGTCGACCGCCGTGCCATAGTCCGGCTTGTCGGTGCCCTGCATGATGCCGGGCTTCTCGCGGAACTGGCGCCGCACCTCTTCCACGATCGCGCCCGCCGCGCGGCCGACCGCGGTCATGCCGAGCGCGCCGAACAGATACGGCAAGAGGCCGCCGAACAGCAGGCCCACCACCACATAGGGGTTGCTGAGCGAGAAGTCCGGATTGACGCCGGCGAAATAGGTGTGGTTCGCGGAGTCGGCGATGAAGAATTTGAGGTCCTGGTTATAGGCCGCAAACAACACCAGCGCGCCGAGACCGGCCGAGCCGATCGCGTAGCCCTTGGTCACGGCCTTGGTGGTGTTGCCGACTGCGTCCAGCGCGTCGGTCGACTTGCGCACCTCCTTCGGCAGGCCGGCCATCTCGGCGATGCCGCCGGCGTTGTCGGTGACCGGGCCGAAGGCGTCGAGCGCGACGATCATGCCGGCCAGCGACAGCATGGTCGTGGTCGCGATCGCGATGCCGAACAGGCCGGCAAGGCTGTAGGTGACGAGGATGCCGGCGATGATGACGATCGCGGGCAGCGCGGTCGCCTCCATCGAGATCGCCAGCCCCTGGATCACATTGGTGCCGTGGCCGGTCACCGAGGCCGCGGCGATCGACTTCACGGGGCGATAGTCGGTACCGGTGTAGTATTCGGTGATCCAGATGATCAGCGCGGTGACGATGAGGCCGGCCACGCCGCATGCGAACAGCGACATGCCGGAATATTCGACGCCCGGCAGCTTGTCGAAGCCGATCAGGGTATAGATCACCCCGGCGATGCCGATCAGCGACAGGATGCCGGTCGCAATCAGGCCCTTGTAGAGCGCCCCCATGATCGACTGGCTGGCGCCGAGCTTGACGAAGAAGGTGCCGATGATCGAGGTGATGATGCAGATGCCGCCGATCGCGAGCGGAAGCGTCATCATGTTCACCAGGACCGGCGACTTCGCGAAGAAGATCGCCGCCAGCACCATGGTGGCGACCGCGGTCACCGCATAGGTCTCAAAGAGGTCGGCGGCCATGCCGGCGCAGTCGCCGACATTGTCGCCGACATTATCGGCGATGGTCGCCGGGTTGCGCGGATCGTCCTCGGGGATGCCGGCCTCGACCTTGCCGACGAGGTCGCCGCCCACGTCTGCGCCCTTGGTGAAGATGCCGCCGCCGAGACGGGCGAAGATCGAGATCAGCGAGGCGCCGAAGCCGAGCGCCACCATGGCGTCGATCACGGTGCGGCTATCCGCCGCGAAGCCCGCGATCCTGGTCAGGTAGCCGAAATAGATGGTGACGCCGAGCAGCGCCAGGCCTGCGACCAGCAGACCGGTGATCGCGCCGGCCTTGAAGGCCAGCTCTAGGCCGCCGGCGAGCGACTTCGTCGCCGCCTGCGCAGTGCGGACATTGGCGCGGACCGACACGTTCATGCCGATGAAGCCGGCCGCGCCCGACAGGATCGCGCCGATCGCGAAGCCGATCGCGACCAGGGTACCGAGCAAGTAGGCCAGCAGGATGAAGATCACGACGCCGACGATGCCGATCGTGGTGTATTGGCGCCGCAGATATGCCTGCGCGCCTTCGCGCACCGCCGCGGCAATCTCCTGCATGCGCGGGGTGCCCGCGTCAGCGTTCAGGACCGAACTGGTCGCCCAGATCGCGTAGACAATGGAAAGTACTCCGCAGAGCACGATCAACCATAAAGCTGTCATTGAATTCTGCCTCAGATCCTTGATGTATCCCCGCGCCTTGTTTTCCGCGGAATGCGGCTGGCGCTTATCAAGCGGTCCACCCTGCCCAAAAGGGTAGCCACAATCGGCCGCGACCTTGCCAAAATCGCTTTCGCGGCGCAACGCCGCCGGTGACCAAAACCGGACGATTTCGGCAGCTATCCAGTCTGGGGGACGGCTTTCTCGGCCAATTCTAGAAATGGCTGTAGGACAGGCGCTTCAGGACCAGTTCCCGGCCCTGAGAGTCGAGGAAGCTGGGCGCTGCCGACCCCGCAATGATGCCGCCGATCGCGGTCACGGCCACGCCCGCGCGCTTGGCCTCCTGCACGAAGGCCGCCATGCGATCTCCAGGGATGGCGCAGAGGATCTCGTAGTCATCGCCGCCCGAGATGAGGTCCTCGATACCGATGACCTTGCGCGCTACCAGCGTGGCGGCCGGCGGCGAAAGTGGAATGCTCTGGACGTCGATCACGGCCGAGACGGCAGAAGCCGCGCAGAGCTTTGCGAGATCGCCGGCAAGCCCGTCGGACACATCCATCGCGGCGCTGGCGTAGTCGCGCACCGCCTTGGCGAGCGCATTGCGCGGCTGGGGCACGCGATAGCGGCCGGTGAGCATCTCGCGCCCGGCATCGTCATTCGCAAGCGCTGAGGCGACGGGCCCCGCCTTCAGCAGGTTGAGGCCGACCGCGGCATCGCCGATCGTGCCGGTGACCACGACGCGGTCCCCTGCCCGCGCACCGCTACGGTGGATCATCTTGCCCTGTGGCACGCGCCCGAACGCGGTGACCGAGATCGTCACCGGCCCGGGCGTGGAGACCGTGTCGCCGCCGAGCAGCGGACAGCCGAATTGGGCAGCGTCCTCGCCAAGCGCCTGCGCGAATGGCTTCAGCCAGGCATCGTCGACAGCGCGCAGCGCCAGCGTCAGCACAAAGCCGGAGGGGACGGCCCCCTTGGCCGCAAGATCGGAGAGATTGACCCGCAGCGCCTTGCGCGCCAGCGTCGCGGGCGGATCGCCTGCTAGAAAATGCACGCCCTCGACGATCGCGTCGGTGGTAACGACGATATCCTCGCCCCCGGCCCGCAATGCGGCCGCATCGTCATCGAGATTGAACGCGCCCGGGTCCTTCGCGAGCGGCCGGAAGTAGCGCGCGATCAGGGAGTCCTCGCCGGATGCCGGCGGACGGCTAGAGCGTGATGCCATTGGGTTGAATCAGCAGCGCGTTCAATTCACCTCTCCCGGTTGCGGGAGAGGCATAGGCCGCCCCGGCGGCCGTTCTTAAGACACGCCGAAGCGAAGCTTCGGCTATGGCGTAGCGCCGGGTGAGGGCTCTCTCCCCACGGAAAGTCCCATCGCGGTGGCACCCCCACCCCAGCCCTCCCCCGCAAGCGGGAGAGGGGGCGCAGTTGCCATCGCGGATGCAACGCGATCTCATCATGCGCTACCCACGCACGA
The DNA here is from genome assembly GCF_020329485.1 of Bradyrhizobium cenepequi. GTDB lineage: Bacteria > Pseudomonadota > Alphaproteobacteria > Rhizobiales > Xanthobacteraceae > Bradyrhizobium > Bradyrhizobium cenepequi. The sequence goes on along the minus strand of NZ_JAGKJI010000067.1, from coordinate 5,295 downwards.
ACTCGTCGGCCCGGAACTGGCGGGCGATCTGGTCAAGCACCGCATTCACCATGCCGGTCTCGTCCTTCTCCACAAACGCATGTGCCACGTCGACATATTCGGAGACGACGACACGGCCCGGCACGTCCTTGCGGTGCTCCAGTTCATAGGAGCCCGCCCGCAGCACGGCGCGCAGGATCGCATCGATCCGCTTCAGCGGCCAGCCCTTGGACAGCGCCTCGTCGATCAGCGGGTCGAGCCTGGCCTGGTCGCGCACCACGCCGGAGACGACGTCGCGGAAGAACGCCGCTTCCGCCGGCAGATACTTCTCGCCCTCGACCTCGTTGCCGAGCCAGTGGCTCTCGAACTCCGCGAGCACGTCGTTCAGTCCGGCGCTGGCGATGTCCATCTGGTAGAGCGCCTGCACGGCCGCGAGCCGCGCGGCGCCGCGGCGGTTGGCTTTCCGATCCAATGGCTTTGCCGGCTTCCCCATGATCAACCCTTCGCCAGCCGGCGTTTGATGCGCAGCATCGCGAGTGCCGCGCGCGCAGCATCGCCGCCCTTGTTCAGGTCATTGGCGCGCGCCCGTGCCCAGGCCTGTTCCTCGGTGTTGACGGTGATGATGCCGTTGCCGAGCGGAAACTTCCTGTTCACCGCCAGATCCATCAGGCCGCGCGAGGATTCCATCGACACGATCTCGAAATGGATGGTCTCGCCGCGCACCACGCAGCCGAGCGCGACCGCCGTGTCATAGGGCTTGCCGTTCTTCTCGGCCGCATCGATCGCGATCGCGATCGCCGCGGGAATTTCCAGCGCGCCGGGAACCGTGAGGACGTCGTAGCCGACGCCCGCGGCCTTCAATTCCGCGACGGCGCCTTCCAGAAGCGCATCCTGAATGTCGTCATAGAACCGCGCCTCGACGATCAGCGCACGCGCGCCGGAAATGTCGGTCTGGTCCTTCAACGGTGCGCGCCGTGCGTCTGCCATTACTGTTTCCGTTTCGATCGGTGCCCTCATCCTGAGGAGCGGCCACTTGGCCGCGTCTCGAAGGACGAGGATGGATTGGCCGGCGTTTTAGGCGCAGGCGCCGCCTGTGCCAAGGGCCGCCGCTACTTCATCTCGGTCAGCCGCGCCGCATAGCGGGCCATCAGGTCGACTTCGATATTGACCTCGCTGCCCGCATCCCAGCCGCCGATCGTCGTGACTGTCAGAGTGTGCGGGATGATCAGCACCGAAAATGTGACGTCATCGACCGTATTCACCGTCAACGACACGCCATCCAGCGTGATCGAGCCCTTGACCGCGATGAAACGCGCAAGAGCGCGCGTGGTTCGCAGCTCGAACCGCGCCATGTCAGGCAAGTCCTCGCGCGAGATGATGGTTGCGATGCCATCGGCATGGCCCGCCACGATGTGGCCGCCGAGCTCGTCGCCGATCTTCAGCGCACGCTCGAGATTGAGCCGGGTTCCGACGCCCCAGCGCTTCGCCGTCGTCAACGCAAGCGTTTCGGCGGCAGCATCGACGTCGAACCAGGTCGTGCCGCCCTCAACGCCGGAGGCGACCACCGTCAGGCACACGCCATTGCAGGCGATCGAGGCGCCATCCGCGATGGTCGCGCGATCGTAGCGGCAGGCGATCCGCAGCCGGTGCAATTGCCCCTGCGCGGTCGGTGTCAGGCGGGTGATCTCGCCGACATCTGTGACTATGCCCGTGAACATCAAGCACGCTCGTAAATGGTGAGGGTATCTTTTCCGAGCGTTTCGCTACCACAAACCTTGAAGGCGTGCGACTGCGTGATGGCGGCGAGCGGCAATGCGTGCAGCGCGGGCACGCCGTCGGCGCCGACCGGCTCCGGCGCGCGCAACAGCCAGGCTTCGTCGACCAGATCAGCCGCAACAAAGGATGACGCCACCCGCGCCCCGCCCTCGACCATCACTTTGGTGATGCCCTTTTCGGCCAGCGCATGCAGCACCGCCAGCAAATCCAGTCCCCGCGGCGAGGTCGTGTCGGCAACCCGCATCACCTGGGCGCCGGCGGCGCCGAGCTTCATCGCAGCCGGCGCTTCGGCAAGCTCCGACGTCATCACCCACAACGGCGTTTGGCGCGCCGAATGCACCAGGCGGCTGTCGCCGGGCAGGCGCAGCGCGCGATCCAGCACCACCCGCACCGGCGAACGCGCCTCCATGCCCGGCAAGCGGCAGGTCAAAACCGGATCGTCGGCCAGCGCCGTGCCGATTCCGATCAGGATCGCATCGCTCTGCGCGCGGAGCAGATGCACCCGCGTCCGGACCACATCTCCCGTGATCGTCACCGGCCGGTAGCCGACGGCGCCGATCTTGTCGTCGGCGGAGACCGCGAGCTTGAGCAGCACATGCGGGCGCTTATCGCTGATACGGCGGAAATGACCGGCATGGTCGCGCGCGGCCTCCTCCGCGCATGTCCCGACATCGACCGCGATGCCCGCCGCGCGCAACCGTGCGTGGCCCTGGCCGCCGACCTCCGGATTCGGATCCTCGATCGCCGACACCACGCGCGCGATGCCAGCGGCAATCACCGCATCAGCGCAGGGTGGCGAGCGGCCGAAATGCGAGCACGGCTCGAGCGTCACATAGAGCGTGGCGCCGCGCGCCGCTTCGCCCGCACGCCGGAGCGCCTCCGGTTCGCCATGTGGCCGCCCTCCGGGCTGTGTCCAGCCGCGACCGACAATGACGCCGTCCTTGACCACGACCGCGCCTACCGCCGGGTTTGGCCAAGTACGGCCCTGCCCACGCCGACCGAGCTGAAGCGCAAGCTGCATGAACCGCAGGTCAGCGGCTCTCGACTGTTTGGCTTGTGCGGCGAGCTTGTCTTCCAGAATACGAAAGATCATTTGCGGAACTGCGCGATGCGCGGGTCGTCTTCGCTGGTGAGCTCGCCGAGCAGCGCCTCGAAATCCTTGGCTTCGCGGAAGTTGCGATAGACCGAGGCGAAGCGGACATAGGCGACATCGTCGAGCTGGCGCAGATGCTCCATCACGATCTCGCCGATGGCCTCGGACGAAACCTCGGCCTCGCCGCTGCTTTCGAGCTCCCGCACGATCGTGGACACCATCTTCTCCAGCCGCTCGGATTCCACCGGCCGCTTGCGCAAGGAGATCTGCAGCGAGCGCACCAGCTTGTCGCGATCGAATGGCACGCGGCGGCCGTTGCGTTTGATCACCGTCAGCTCGCGAAGCTGCACTCGCTCGAATGTCGTGAAGCGGAAATTGCAGGTAATGCAGACGCGCCGCCGCCGGATCACAGCCGAATCCTCGGTCGGACGCGAGTCCTTGACCTGCGTATCCAGACTGTTGCAACTCGGGCAGCGCATCTGCCGATTTCCTTATTGATAGATCGGGAAGCGGTCGGTCAGCGCCTTCACGCGTTCCTTGATCGCGGCTTCCACCAGCGGCGCCTTGCCCTCTGGCGACTGCTGCAGCGCGGTCAGCACTTCCGCGATCATGCCGCCGACTTCCTTGAACTCCGCGACACCGAAGCCGCGCGTGGTCGTTGCCGGCGTGCCGAGCCGCAGGCCGGAGGTGACGAACGGCGTCTCGGGATCGAACGGAATGCCGTTCTTGTTGCAGGTGATGGCGGCGCGCACGAGCGCCTTCTCGGACACGTTGCCCTTCAGCCCTTTGGGCCGGAGGTCGACCAGCATCAGATGGTTGTCGGTGCCGCCGGAGACGATGTCGAGTCCGTGGCCGCGCAGCGTTTCCGCCAGCGCCTTGGCATTCTCGACCACGTTCTTGGCATAGACCTTGAAGTCCGGCCGCAGCGCCTCGCCGAACGCGACCGCCTTGGCCGCGATCACGTGCATCAAGGGGCCGCCCTGCAGGCCCGGGAAGATCGCCGAGTTGAGCTTCTTGGTCAGCGTTTCGTCATTCCACAGCATCAGGCCGCCGCGCGGACCGCGCAGCGATTTGTGCGTCGTCGTGGTCGTGACATGCGCGTACGGCACCGGCGAAGCATGGACGCCGCCGGCGACGAGACCCGCGAAATGCGCCATGTCGACCATCAGATAGGCGCCGACGCTGTCGGCGATCTCGCGGAAGCGCTTGAAGTCCCATGCGCGCGAATAGGCCGAGCCGCCTGCGATGATCAGCTTCGGCTTGACCTGTTCGGCCTGCCTGGCCACCGCATCCATATCGATGAGCTGGTCCTCGCGCCGCACCGTGTAGTGCGCAGCCTTGAACCATTTGCCGGACATGTTGACGGGAGAGCCATGGGTGAGATGGCCGCCGGCGGCGAGGTCGAGGCCCATGAAGGTGTCACCGGGCTGCAGCAGCGCCAGGAACGTCGCCTGGTTCATCTGGCTGCCGGAGTTCGGCTGCACGTTGGCGAACTTGGCACCGAACAGTTTCTTGGCACGCTCGATCGCCAGCGTCTCGGCGACGTCGACCCATTCGCAACCGCCGTAGTAACGCGCGCCCGGATAGCCCTCGGCGTATTTATTGGTCATCACCGAGCCCTGCGCTTCCAGCACCGCGCGGCTGACGATGTTCTCGGAAGCGATCAGCTCGATCTCATGGCGCTGCCGGCCCAGTTCACCCTTGATCGCCTCCGCGATTTCGGGGTCGGCCTCGGCAAGGGTCGCCCTGAAGAAGGAATCAGGCGCGGAACCGGATTTGGCGCTCGTTGAGGAAGAGGTCATCGGCGAAATATCTCCACCGCCGCAAGCCTTTAGGGGATGCGGTCGGTCAATTGTGGGCGGTCGAAGCTGGTCGAAAGCAACTATCACATCGCCCGCTGCCGGCCAAGCGGTTGCGGTAGGTGGTTCATAATTATGCCAGATATGGTGGCCCAGCAGGGTTTGCCAGTTTCGCAACCGCTCGCTCAGCCCGTCATTCCGGGGCGCGCCTCTTGGCGCGAGCCCGGAATCCATTCGTCCACTTGCGCAGACGGCAAAATGGATTCCGGGCTCATCGCTTCGCGATGCCCCGGAATGACGGAGGAAAATTCGCCAGCAATTCCAACATGATTTGCCCCGTCCAGTCCTCCCGCGAAAAACATTCCGCTTCCGCCGTCGGGCAAATCAGTGATTTAACTCCGCGCGTCTCACCCGAAATGAGGGGCGGCTCGCGATCGTCACGAACGTTGCGGTGAGATGCGGTGGACGCGGGTGTCGCGACTGACGAGCGCGGCACTCGCGGACGGCGAAGTCGTGTGGTTCTGGCGCCCCGACGCTGGCGCTAAGTACGCGAGCAGCAAGAGCTGCCGCGGATGACGGTGGCAAGAAAGCCCGGTCACCGGGAAGAGCACGAAGTAAGCCGTAAACCACTGCGCAGGGAAAGCCGGT
>NZ_JAGKJI010000066.1 GCF_020329485.1 Bradyrhizobium cenepequi | reverse complement strand
CAATCGCCTCGGCAACGATCGACAGGGTAACTTGCTCGTGGGCGTACATGGGCCCTCCCAGGCGGGAGGAGTAGACGACCACCACGCCGTCCGAATTGGTCCACGGCTCCAGACACGAGGTTCGGATTTTGGCCGGGGCATCGCTTTTCGCGAGCGCGGTGCCGGTCGGAGGCCGAGAGGGCCGCGAAGGAGCGGCCGCAGCCGGTGGGTGTCGCAGTTCCACCAAAAGATTTCCGTCCATGCGCAATCTCCTCGAGGAATCGAGCGTTGCGCAGAGCTTGGACGGTACTCGTCTAAACGGGAGTCTGCCTGTCCCCGTGAGCGCTGACTTGGGAGCGCATTGGGCCGGGCGCAAGTGCCCAAGTCGGACTTGTTGACGCTGGCGACCGAGCAATAAAAGCGGCGTTGCACTTTATTGATTTGATCTCCGCCGCGGGCGAAGCTGGATGCAGCCTCCCGGTTTCGCGGCGCAGGCTGGAACGGCGGCGTACGCAACGGCAGCCATTGCGGCCGCTCCGAGTAACCTCTTGAGCATGTTCACTTCCCATATTTTTTTGAAAAGGTTCAGCGTCATTGCTGAATGCTGCGAAGGCCTTGATCGCGCGAGCCGCGAAAAGTTTCGAATGAATTTCGTGCGATCCAAGGGTGATGATCGGGCGACGCAAAGCCTTATGCAACAAGACGCATTTTCATTACGGGTTCGTAACGATTTGAATTCGACGGTTGCGCCGGACGCGATGTCGCGTTCGTTCGGCGCTGCGCAGATGGCGTACAGACAAATCGTACAGCCGTCGCCCAGTCGTCCGGCTGGCGGCCCCACCGAAGGTCCGAAGGCTGGTGAATGGGGGACTGATTTTCGGTCACTTAGAGCTTTAGTTGGCGCTCTGGTTGGCGGACGATGTCGCCTCTTGGCCCCCTTTGAGGCGTGCCGACGAACGCAGAAATTGTCCGCTTATCGGGGTAGACCGGAAGTGATCAGAGTATAGTCAAACCGACGCGATTTGACGACCCGTTGCGGACTCAGAGGACGCCGATGCAGCGGAGCGTGCCGTCGCGATGATCGGCACGTGGCGGCTACGGCTTGCAGCTCAATTGACATAGCGTTCGCTTACAAAGCAAACGGACGGAAGGATCGATTCTGAATTGGTCAGCGTCGCTGTCCAGTGCGTCTTGGCCGCAACAGCCATTGAGAAATTCGAGCCGTCCAGCCTCACGCCTTGGTTGTGGCAAATCTAAAAGATACGTCGATGCTGGACTAGGCTCCAGACTTGAACACGGGGATCTGTAGTCGGAATTGAATGGGGAAACCGCGGCGGCGCGGCTGGCGACATTGAAAATTTGGCAAGCAAGCTGTATTGCCGGCGCGCTGACCGCGACTTCGCTTGCCGCGATTCATCAGATCGCGGTATCGCGCCCGAGCGTCGCAACGCCGAATGCGAGAGTTGCTGATGCATTCAGCGCCATCCCGCTGAATGTGACGACGGTCCTGACAAACGCCCTCGCGGCGTTGCCGGCCCCGGTCCTCAAGGCGAAATTCGATACAAGATCATCGGCTAATGCGATTGTTGCGGCGAAATTCAGCACCGCGGCGCCGGACGCGGTGATGCCGTCCGATGTGACCGGTTCGCTGCGGCAAGGACGAATGTTGCAGGCCAGTGCCAGCCTTGAGGCTGTGCCGCCCGAGAACGAGGCAACGCCACAGCAGGGCCGTCCGCCTGCTTCGCCCAATTCGGACGAAGGCGAACTGCCGTATCTGAAGTACTACGTCTACTCCGAAATTCCGCCGCCGGAGAAACCGGCGAAGATCGCCTTGGCGGCATTGAGCGACGTTCCGGTCGGAACGCCGGTCCAGGAGATCGAACGCGCGGCCGAAGCATTTGGTGTCGATGCCAATTTCATGAAGGCGGTTGCCAAAATCGAATCCGATTTTAATCCCAGGGAACGCACCGGCTCCTATATCGGTCTGTTCCAGCTGAGCAACTCTGAGTTCAGCGAATACGGGTCGGGCGACATCCTCAATCCGCGCGACAACGCTATGGCTGCCGCCTACAAGTTCGTCACCGAGGCTGCGCTATTCGAAGCAATAACGCACATGGAGCTGACGTTCGCCAATCTCTATCTGATCCACCAGCAGGGCTGGGAAGGAGCCGCCGAACACCTCAGCCATCCGCAGCGGATTGCCTGGAAGTCGATGTGCGCGACCCAGGAGGGCTTGGCGAAGGGCGAGCGATGGTGCAAGCGCGCCATCTGGGGCAACACGATGCCGGCGGTCAAACGCGAATGGAAGTCGGTCGATCGCCTCACCTCGGGCGCGTTCGTGGCGATGTGGCGGGACCGCGTCGACACCCTCTATGCCCGCTATCCAGCGCCAACGCTCGCAGCGGCCGAACGCTAGAGATGACAGTTTGCGACTGCCCACACGTCCTGTCCCACACGTCGTTTCGTCGGGAGAGTGTGTCGGCACACTTGGGAGTCCAGTCTCCGACGGCGGAGAGTGGGTTGCGTTCCGCTTAGGGACTGGGTGGTTGCTCGGCCCGGCGGCGGATTGATCCCAAAAACTCGACCGGTGCCGCTCCGAGGCCCGGGCTCCTAGATTCAGAGGCAATCATGTCAACTGATGGCCCACATCGCGAAGTGGTCCCCGTCGTGCCGACGCCGCGCAAGAAGCCCGCGAAAGCTTACAGGGTTGTTTAGGTGCGGCCTTTGATCAACGGGTTCACTGCCGTAGCCGTCTTCGTTCCCGTGCCGTGTTGATCTCGTACACACCGCGACAATAGCGGCCCATAGCCCAAAGCAGCCCGAGGTAACAAAGTTTCGCTTTTCCCGTGCGGTCGCTGCCGTCTACCTTGGCGACGATGGTGCGCACGGTGCTGAGCCCGAGCCCCGCCGTCATGAAGGCGGCTCGGTCATCGCCCAAGAAGTGCCGTCCGTTGGAACGAAGTAGCGCATGACGAATTTAGAGAGCGTCAACAGTTCGCGGCAGAATGGGGCACTTAGCCGGTGATTGCCGCCCATCATTTTACCTCTGCAATCAAGCACCGAAGCCCTTTGCTTAGAGCTGACGACTTCATCGCTTCCGCCTGAATCCGCCAGGCGGCCTGGTTGCCAATATTCTCGGATGAAAGACAGCTGCTCGACCCTGTCAGTCGTTGCATATCATGGAGGAACAATCATGAAAGCGCGGTTCCAATTTGACCCGGCGTCAGCCCACGCCGCCGATGCGGCCATCTATGTTCAGACGAATCTGGTCTCGGACATCCCCGGATTGGCCGAGGCAACTGACCCGCATTTGGTGAACCCTTGGGGCGTTTCGTTTACGCCTGGCAGCCCCTTCTGGGTCTCGGACCAGGGCACCAATTCAACCACTCTCTACTCGGTGACCGACAGCACCGACGTCAATAATCCCGTTCCCGTTTTCACAGTGAACATCCCGACTACCGAGACCGGACCCCAGGGCCCCACGGGACAGGTTTCCAATACGAACGTAGAATCTTTCAAGCTGACCGACGGCAACCTCATGAGCGCCAGCTTCATCTTCGCCGATCTCAACGGGACGATCTCCGCCTGGAACCCCAGCCTCGGGACAGACGGGTCAACCGCGCACATCGAAGTGACGACGCCGGGCGCTTCCTATACCGGATTGGCAGTCAACGAGGCTCATACGATGCTCTACGCCGCCAACAACAGCGCCGGGACCATCGACGTCTTCAACAGTAGCTTCGACCCGGTCGACCTAGGCGATCATGCGTTTCGGACCCCGGGCCAGATCGAGGCCCGGGGGCTCGTCCCCTTCAATGCGACGGACATCGACGGCCAGGTGTATGTGACCTATGCGCCTTCCGGGCATGAGGCGCAGACAATGGCCGGGCCAGGCGACGGGGCGGTGGCCATTTTCAGCGAGAGCGGCAAACTCGAGCCGCATGGAGTGCTGCTCGGCGGCCCTCACACCCCTCTCGCCGCTCCGTGGGGCGTCGCTAAAGCTCCGGACAATTTCGGCCAGTTCAGCGGCGACCTTCTGGTGGGCAATTTCAGCTTCCTGGACAGCGAAATCAACGCTTTCGATCTCCAAACCCACCAGTTAGAAGGCACGATCCCGATCGACGCCGGTTCGGGACACACGCCGGGCGGTCTCTGGACCCTGACTTTCGGGGGCGGCGGCAACGACGGCAGCCCGAACACCCTCTACTTCACCGACGGCATCGACGGCGAGACGCATGGTCTGTTCGGCGCAATCGAGAGCATGCCGCTAATTGGGGCATCGACGCCGACGCATCATTCAGACACGTTGTTGGTCTGATCGACGCGGCGTGGCCGATGACGCGCCCAGCCGGGATAGGGGTTGGCGGCGCTCTGCACGGCCACGACACCTCGGGATGGGCGGCGGCGTAGCAGTCACCGAATCATGATGACGGTCATGCGTCGCTGAAAGGGCGCAGACGTGCCGCCCTCCGTTTGCTAGTTGCCCCGGCAGCCGTCGCCAAACCGCGCACCTCGGAGCGCCCATTTGTGCTAGAAAATGTCCCGCAACTATTCGCAGCTCCTTCCACGGCTGTCCTACCGCGGAAGTTCATGAGCGGGGCGGTCGCTTAAGCCCCATCGAGCAGAGCGCGTTCATGGGCAGTTGGTTGTCCGCGAGCAGCCTTCTGCGCGTCGGTCCAACCCGGGCCGTCATGACCGGGATTTCGCGGATGCCCAGCTTCTTCGCAGCGAGCACGCGACCATGGCCGGCGATGATCACGCCAACTGATCGTCCGCCGACGGCGTGCCGCCGTCCGTTGGAACCTCCAAGGCGAGCGATTGTTGTAGCCCTCGAGGCCTCAGCGATGGACATGATCACGCGCACTGTCGGCCCGGACGCCGCCCCAGTGGGGCAAGTTTCTGCAGTGAACTCCCACAACGAGTGGGATCCCTGGAGGAAGTGATCGTCGGAAGGCTCGAGGTGCGACCATCCCGTCCGGTCATCCGGTTGTAACCTGCAACATTCCGGGTATGGCTGCGCGGGCCCAGTCGCTTGTCGCAGGCTGCCACTTTCCAAAGATCATGATCGAACCGGCGCAGCGCGAGCTTGATGGCTTTGTTGCGCTGCTACAGTCGCTGGGCATCCTGGTAACGCGGCCGGAACCGATTGATCACAAGAAACGCTTCGGCACGCCGGAATGGTCTTCGCACGGGTTCTGCAATTCCTGTCCGCGCGACAGCATGCTCGTGATCGGCGACGAGATTATCGAAACGCCGATGGTTTGGCCGTGTCGCTACTTCGAGACGCACTCCTATCGTCCGATCCTGAAGGACTATTTCCGACGCGGCGCGCGCTGGACCGCCGCGCCGAGGCCGCAACTAACGAACGAGCTGTTCGATGCAGAGTTTCGCGTCCCCGAAGAAGGCGAGCCGATCTCATATATCCTGACTGAATTCGAACCGGTCTTCGACGCCGCGGATTTCTTTCGCTGCGGGCGCGACCTGTTCGTGACCCGCAGCAACGTAACCAATGCGTCGGGTATTGAATGGCTGCGTCGCCACCTTGGGAACGGCTATCGCATTCATGAGATCGAGAGCCGCTGTCCCAATCCGATGCACATCGATACCACCATCTTGCCGCTTGGGCCCGGCAAGATTCTGATCAATCCCGAATATATAGACGTCGACCGTCTCCCGGCCATCTTGAAAAAATGGGACATCCTTGTTGCCCCGGAGCCCGACCCGATCGCCGATGGTATGCTCAAGATCACTTCGCTATGCGGGAAATGGCTCAACATGAACGTGCTGACAGTGGACGAGAAGCGCGTCATCGTTGATCCGCATCACGCGCGAACAATGCGTGCGATAGAGAAATGGGGATTCGAGCCGATTCCATGCGAGTTCTTGCACTACGCCGCATTTGGCGGCGCCTTCCACTGCGCCACGCTCGACGTCCGGCGGCGCGGCACGTTAGAGAGCTATTTTTGAGCGCTGACCCTTTCGGGAGATCCACATCGCGCCGCCCGGCCTATGCGGTGATTTTCAGTCCGATGATACCGGAGAGAATGAGGCCGATACAGGTAAGCCTAAGCAACGTCGCGGGCTCATTGAAAAGATAAATACCGAGCGCCGTAGTGCCGATGGTGCCAATGCCCGTCCACACCGCGTAGGCCGTACCGACTGGCAGCGACTTAAGGGCTAGGCCGAGGAATCCAATACTGGCCACCATGACGGCTAGCGTACCGATCGAGGGTAACAGGCGCGAGAATCCTTCCGTGTATTTGAGGCCGATCGCCCAGGCGGGTTCGCATAGGCCAGCAACGAGCAGGAACAGCCAAGCCATGGGAGATCCTCCCTAAAGTGCCTCTCCACGCTCTTTGCGTGCAGCGTGTCCACGCGTAAGAAAAGAGTGCAGCGAAGAATTATGAATTTGAAAAGAAGAAAACAGCCTATTTCGCAAGAGGGGTCGGGCTTCCGCAATCAAATTTGCCACCGGCTCCACGGCTCTAAGATTGTCTGCTTTCCGGGGCAGACCGGAAGTCATTGGTGCACAGTCAGAATGACGCGATTGACCCAGAGCAGAGTGCGCCAGGCAAGCTGGCAAAGAATAGGAGGTGAAAGTCCCCCACGAGGAAGGTTTAGCCAACCGCCCCGACCCCGAGTGATGCGCGGCGTCCCGCGAGGGCCGACGTGAAGCGTTCACAGGGGAGACCACGGGCCAAATATTGAGCTGCGAAACGGGTCTAATTCCGAGGTGCCGATCTTATTCTGAGAAAGAGAAGGCAACATCGTCCCATGGCGAATGGCTTGCATGGGAAGAACCTCGCGCAGTCGGAGACCTTGTGCACGTGGAGAAGTTCTTTGCACGGAACCTGGGAAGTCTCATCCGTGTCCGGACAGGCAAGCCGGGCCGGTTCATGAAGGCAACAGCTGAACGATGAACGTGCACGCGGATGAGAATTCGGACGGGGTTATAGTACCCGAGAAACGACCGAACAAAGAGGGCTTGCCCTCGGCGGAAGTCGTGGAGGGAAGGACCCCGCCCAAGGGGAACGGCGGCGAGACGGCCGCGGCCCGGACACTGCGCCGGGACACCGCGTCGAACGGACTCATCGCCGTGCGCCGAGCGGCGCGACAGAGCAAGAGTGTACGATTCACTGCGCTGCTGCATCACATCACCATCGATCTCCTCGAGCGGAGCTACCTTTCGCTTGAACGGGACTCCGCGCCGGGCTTCGACGGTGTGACGTGGCAGACCTACGGAGAGAACCTCGAAGAGAAGCTAGAGGACCTGCACGACAAGGTGCACCGCGGCAGTTACCGAGCGCGTCCGGCCAGACGTACCTACATTCCGAAGGCTGATGGCTCGAAACGACCGCTGAGCATTCTGACGCGGTAGGCATAATGCACCTCATACAATTGGCGTTGGGGATCGATGGAGATGGGCCGAGTTGGCGACCCAAGTGCGGAGGCGTTGATCCAGTTCGTCGTCGATCGGGATCACGTAGGGTGCATTCGGCTTGTGATGTGCTGCGGAGACGACGCCGCGTTCGATCCAATAATGGACGACGTAGAGGCTGACACCGTATCGTTCCTGCACTTGCCGAACGTTGAGGATTCCTTTGGAAGGGCGCGGGGCCGGAATGCGGTGTTTGTATCGTAACCATTTGATGGTGCCCACCGTGAGCGGCTTGCCCGTAGAGCTGCGATGGCCTTCTCCGCGCAGCAGGGCGACGATCTCGTCGTCGTGATGGTGGAGAGCGAGCTCTCGAACGCGCTGGACGAAAGCCTCGGGATAACGGACGACGTCGGCCCTGTCGCGTGGGAGACTAAGTTGCAGGGTTTCGGTTTGGCCGCCTTGCCAACGAATGTGCAATCGGATGATCTTCGGCTCGGGTCCCTTCACGACGGTGATATCGCGCACTAACAAGCGCAAGATGCGTTTGCGATCGCGCGGCGTGGTCGACGCGGCGACCCATAGTCGCGGGAAGTCTTTCGCCAACTCGAGGATCTGCCGTTTCTGCTCAGCGGTAACGGCCCGCATGGCCTTACGTTCAAAGGCCGCCAGCTCGGCTTCGAGATCGTGCAGGCGTTGCATGGCATCATTCCAGCGCGTCTCGAGCGTGGCGGCGATCAGGCGATTGGCGGGATCAACGGTCTCGTAGCGTCGTTCCGCGAGCTCGGCCTCATAGCGCGCCCGCTCGATCCGCATCCGCCATTGTGCGCCGATCTCGCGATCCCGCTGTTCTAAATTGGTCAGAGCCGCCAGGGCGAGTTCGATCGTCACCGGTGTAACTGCGCTGACCAGTCGCACGGTGATCGTCTCGTCGAGCGGCGCCGCCGGCACGCTCAGACAAGCGCAGGACGCCAAGGCTTCCCGACGTCGCCAGCCACATTGGTAAACTGGGTAGATGCCGCCGTTCCCGGTATAGCGGACGGTTATACGGTGCCCGCAAGCGCCGCACAGAAGCAAGCCTTGCAAGAGACAAAGACCTTCGCGTACAGGGCTAGCGAGTCCTTCCCCATTGGTCCTATTTGCAGTCAGACGCTGCCGGTTTGCGACGAACTGGTCTGCGGTGATGTAGCCCTCGTGGTGGTCGGGGATCGCGACGCGCCAAGCATCCTGCGGCATCAAACGCAGTCGCGTGCGAATGTCGCCGGACGGCCCCACTTCCTTCGCCGATTGATATCGGCCGAACACGTACATCCCAGCATAGGATGGATTGGCCAGAATGCCGAGCACCCGCGAATGGGTCAGTCTGCCCCAGAGAAGCTTACCGTCCCATGCGCCGCCATAGGCGCGCCGCGGGAACTGTAGACCAAGCTCGTTGAAGCCGCGGACGACAGCGAAGGCTGTACCCTCGCGGGTGAATAAATCAAAGACGGTGCGCACCGCACCTTGGACTTCCACGTCCGGGTCCAGGACGATCTTGTCGTTTTCGAAGACGAAGCCGACCGGCAACGGAAAACGCAGTTCACCTTTGGCGGCCTTGTTGAGTTTACCACCATGGAGGCGCGCGCGGATAATGTGCAACTCCGCCTGCGCGAACGTGCCCTTCATCCCTAGAATCAGGCTGTCGTTGAACTCGGCGGGGTCGTAACAGCCGTCCTCGTCGATGACGAGGGTGCCGGTGATGGCGCAGAGTTCGAGAAGACGATGCCAGTCCTGGTTCGAACGCGCCAGCCGCGACGCTTCCAAGCAAAAGATCGCGCCGACACGGCCCATCGCTACATCCCCAACCAGAACTTTGAAGTCCTCGCGGTTGGTCGTCGTCGCCCCCGACTGACCAAGATCTCGATCGAGGGTTCGGATTTGGTCCGGCCTCCAGCCCAGGAGGCCGGCTTTGCTCAACAGATTGTATTGGCGCTCCGTACTCTCCTGGTGGAAGCGGACTTGACCCATTGTCGATTGGCGGATGTAGACATAGGCTTGCCGGCACAGATGTCTGTCGGTGATCTTCGCACTTGTCGTCATCGGGCTCCTCCGGGTCGAACGGCGGGGCGCCGGCTGCAAGGTACGATACGATCATGTCGGCGAGGATGGCGCCAGCCTTGGCAAAATCGAAGGCGACGAGTGCCGGGTCCATAGCGATCTATCCAAGATCCTCGCGACGTCGGAGAAGTTCGGTGTTGATGGCACAAATCTCGTCGAGCACCTCGCGCAATTGGCGGAAGTTGGCGATGAACTGCATGACCTGCGGCTGGGCCGCGTTTGGCACGTAGTCTCTTCGCGGTCGCCCTTGCTGGCTCACCGACAAATATCGCTTCGGCCCGTGTCCTGGTCCGTCGACGCAATGGCAGTTCGGCCGTCCACAGCGCTTGTAAGTCTCGATCAGTGACCCACGCAGGAGCTGTTCGATAGGCGGCAGGCCATGCGTGAGCTTGCGGCGGCGTTTGCGCAGAGCTGCAGAGGAAAGCTTCCGCATATTCATCGGACCGAATCACTTGGTAGTCCGAACGAATCAGAAACCGATTCATCGGTCAATCCCTGACTTGCCGACACTTGAGAAGTGCAACAATCTCGGCAAGTGCGATCAGGCCGGTCGCGTCGATGAATAATGGCTGCGTGCAGGCGACGGCCTCCGAACCGGGCGGTGCCCAGTCGGTCCATTCCCTGGGCATCGCAAAAGAACCGAGTTGGGGGTGACGCAGACTCAATGTCTCGACGCCCGAAACACGCCGCATCTTCAAAACGGTAAATCGCTGCCCCCTCAGAGGATGAAACGGGTGAACGATTTCCGCCGATCCCAAAGGCTGTCTGGAGAGAAGTGCAGTTCGCTGGGGGTGTGCCGTGCCTGGAGGACAAAATCGTCCAACAGGCGGTCGTGACGGTTCTGGAAGCAATCTACGAGGAAGACTTCCTCGGGTTCTCCTACGGATTCCGACCGGGGCGCGGCCAGCACGATGCGCTGGACGCCCTCCATGCCGGCATTCTCAGGAAGCAAGTGAACTGGGTGCTTGACGCGGATATCCGGGGCTTCTTCGATGCCATGGCCCACTCATGGATTATCCGTTTCCTCGAGCATCGTATCGCGGACAAGCGCATCCTGCGCCTCATTGCAAAATGGCTGAAGGTCGGCACTGTCGAAGATAGACGCAGAACACGTGGCGCATGTGGCGCTCCGCAAGGCGCGGTGATCTCACCAATCCTGGCGAACGTCTACCTGCACTATGTGTTCGACCTATGGGTCCATCGCTGGCGCCTCACCAGGGCGTCGGGCGACATGATGGTCATCCGCTACGCGGACGACACCATCGTCGGCTTTCAGCATGAGCACGAGGCACGGGCGTTCCTTGACGATCTCAAAGAGCGAATGCGCAAGTTCGAACTGGCGTTGCACCCGAACAAAACCCGGCTGATCCGCTTTGGCCGCCAGGCGGCCAAGCAACGTGAGAAGCTAGGGGAGGGGAAGCCTGAAACCTTCGACTTCCTCGGCTTCACGCACTTCTGCACGCGATCACGCAAATGGGGCACCTTCGTCATCGGGCGCAAGACGATCAAGAAACGGATGCGAGCCAAGCTGCTGGCGATCAAGATCGAGTTGCGCAGGATAATGCACGACCCCATTGCGAAAACCGGTGCTTGGGTGAAGCAGATGCTGAAAAGGGCATCTGAACTACTTCGCAGTCTCGGGTAACCACCCGAGCCTGTGGTGAAGCGGCTGTGGCTCGCATCGCTCACACGGCGCAGCCAAACGGCACGCCTCAGCTGGGAGAGGTTCATCCAGTTCGTCGCCCGCTTCTTTCCGCCAATCCGGACACTACATCCTCTGCCTTGTCACCGTTTCGACGCCAGAACCCAAGGGAGGAGCCCGGTGCGTTAGCAGCGCACGCCGGGATCTGTACGGGGGGCGGCTGGCAACGGCCGTCCCTACCGTGACCCTCGGACGCATTTTTTCGGGCTCAGGTTCCCACGGGAGCTATCCGAGGGCCGGCTGCGACACGCCAAGGGGCTTTCGCAGGACGACCTTGCATATGAGGCCGAGGTGATTTTTCGCGGCATGGCGCATCGTGCCGCCAACGTGAGTAACCGTGAACCGCTACAGGTTTGGAAAACGGTCGGTGCAGCACACCTGATCTGTAATGCTTCGCCTCGACGTGCGGCTTCCTAGTTCGGCCCGGCTGAGCCTGTTGACGTCATAGACATTAACCCATCGGAGCAATCGAATGCGTTCTATTCTGGTGGTTCTAGGACTATCGATCGCCTTGAGCACCTCGGTTGATGCCGCAACCATGCATCACTCCAGGACGTGGCATCACCTCTCCCCCAACGTAGCCTCGAGTTTCAACTTCGCTCCAAGTTGGGGCTACGAACGGACAGCGCCGTCGGTTCACTACGAATACGTGCCGCCGGCCTACAACGATCCCGGCCCGAACAACCTCGGAGGCTTGGTTGGCGGCAATCCCAATGGCGGTTGATGTCGACACCTGGGCGAAGGCGGCTGAGGAGCGTTTTTCAGACGCGTCACACATTCGGCACCGATGCCGGTACGTACCAGCCCTAAGGGTAAGCGTCGCGTTTGTGCGCGGGGGGCCATGTGCACACATGGCCCGTTTGGGACCTTACGCGAAGTCGGACTTGAGTCCGGAATGCACACAAAAGCAGACCTCCGCCGACACTCTTAATTTATAGGTTTCACCGTACCGGTTCGTAGGACGATTGCTCGTCAGTCAGGTGGTTCGGATTTGAAACGTCACCATCGGCCAATGTGTTGGCTTCAGGTTGCCTTACGGCGACCTCACCATAGCGCGGCCGCAAGTTTTTCAGTCCTTTTGAAGAAGGCGATCGGGAGGTGCGAAAACAGTCGTATACTTGAATCGAAGGGCAAGGAATCGTGTATGGCGGAACTGCGTCTTGGGCTGGTCCGGATTCCATAACGCCTAATCGACGAAAATTAGCCCGTAACACCTAACGCGTCGCATTGCTCGGCCCACGGCAGCGGCAACGCGAACGGGATTTTCGCCAGCGAGAGGTATGCGGGCTGGCTGCCGTGCAGGATGGATTCCGTAATTTGGGGAGCCAGAAACGCTAGCCTCAGAGCCTGACGGACCACTTTCGGATGCAGCTGCATGGCCAAAGCAAGGCTCTCGATCGAGTCGTGCGTGCCGCTCCAGAGTGCACTCATCCAGGCGTGGGCGCGCACGATCGATTGCAAAAGCTTTTGATCGGGCCCGCCGGCCTGATTCAGGTCAACCCGCGTTGTGTCGGCCTTGGCTTTAGGCGTCCAGGGCAATTCGAATGCTCGTGCGCGCGGGCGTTCTGCGTTGCCGGAAATCTTCGCGGTCACTTTGATCGATTTGTCGCTCAGAATAACGCGATTGACCCTTGTGTGTACCGAAAACCTGATCCGAGTATGATGCCGCGTGGGAATCGCCTAAGCTGGCGTGATGATCGGGCTGTTCTGCTTCGCTCTGGCCGTCCTGGGCTCGCCATTTAAGTCGAAGTTGCGGCTTGAAGCCGAGAACGCGGTGCTGCGACGTCAGTTGGTAGTCTTGAGGCGCAGACGGCGCGGTCGCGTTCGGCTCACGAACCTTGATCGCTGGTTCTTTATCCAGCTGTATCGGTGGTTTCCAGCAATCCTGAAGGTTCTCATAATCATCCGGCCCGAGATCCTCGTGCGTTGGCACAGAGCCGGATTCCGGTGCTACTGGCGTTGGAAGTCGCGCCCACGGGGAGGGCGACCGCAAGTCGAAACGGAGCTGCGCGTCTTGATCCGGCGGATGAGCGTCGACAATCCGCTTTGGGGCGCGCCGCGCATCCACGGCGAACTGCTCAAGCTCGGATTTCAGGTCGCGCAGTCGAGCGTCGCCAAGTACATGGTCAAACGGCGTGGGCGGCCCAACCAGGGGTGGCGGACCTTCTTGCATAACCACGCGCCAGACATTGCTGCACTGGACTTCTTCGTTGTCCCGACAATTGGCTTCAAACTGCTCTATGCCTTCGTCATCGTTCGGCTAGACCGCAGAGAGCTTGTCTGGATCAACGTCACCGCGCATCCAACCGCCGAATGGGTCGCGCGTCAAATAACCGAGGCATTCCCCTGGAACGAGGCTCCGGGCTACATGATCCGAGACCGGGATTGCATCTACGGTGCGGTCGTCACACGCCGACTGCGTGCCATGGGCATTCGAGACAGGCCGACCGCACCGGCCTCACCCTGGCAGAACGGCTTTGTCGAACGGCTGATCGGATCGATCCGGCGTGAATGTGTGGACCACATCATTGTCCTGGGCGAGGCACATCTGCGCCGGATTTTGAAATCTTACCTTCGCTACTACAATGAGACGCGGACGCACTTGGCCCTGGATAAGGATGCCCCCGTTTCTCGCCCAGTTCAGCGAACCGGTGTTGTCAGGTCACGTGCCATCGTGGGCGGGCTTCATCACCATTACCTCAGGGTTTAGGTTTTCGGCACGCACAGGGGATGGAATCCTTCCCCGTTTCCCATGGAACTCCTCCTGAAAATAATTTTGGGGCCGGAAAGGGACTAATCGAAGTTCCAGAGTTTTTGCAAAGCGTTCATAAAGCTTGGTTTTCCTGCCACCTCCGAGCGCACCAATCGCGTAAGCCATTGATGCGAAAAGTGTTTTTTCGATTCCTTCTCCCACATCGTTGCTCTCGGCGAACGTCAGTACTTTGCTCCGCGCAGCAATGACGGTGCCGAGACCGGAGAGTTGAGTTAGCCGACGCTCCAGTTTCGGTCCAAGCTGGCACCGCTGCAGCTTGCTGCAGCCCTTCATGCGTAAGATTCAAGAAGGTTGATCAAACGCGGTGCACAGAAAGCGGCGATGCTTCCTCGTTTTGGCTCAACTACCAAAGTAGGATAGAAAAAGGACCAGCGGACCTAGTTCTGGCACATGAAATCTATCTTGATCTCCGGCGCGGGAGTCGCGGGGCCAACGCTTGCATATTGGCTGAAGGCCGCCGGCTTTCAGCCAACCCTGGTCGAACGCGCGCCCGCTTTGCGTAGTGGCGGCTACGCGATCGATTTCTGGGGGCTTGGCTACGACATTGCCGAGCGCATGGGCTTGATCGGGCAGATCAATACCGCCGGCTATCACGTGAGACAATTGCGGATTGTAGACGATGCTGGCGGGCAGCGTGCTGGCTTTACGTTGCACGACAATCGCACGTTGTTCTTGTTTGTATTTTCCGCGCCAGGCGCTTGCTTACCTGCGATACTCGATCAACAAAAAGCGATGTTGCGCGATGTCTACGGCCGCGACGGTTGGGAATGCCCGCACATTCTGGACGAACTCGATCGAATTGGCGAGCTTTATTTCGACAGGGTGAGCCAGGTCAAAATGCAAAACTGGTCGCGTGGACGAGTCGCACTTATCGGCGATGCCGCTTTCTGCGTCTCGCTGTTGGCCGGACAGGGCTCAGCACTGGCGATGATCTCGGCTTACGTGCTGGCGGCTGAGCTTGCAGCTGCCCACGGGCAATACGAACTGGCGTTTGGCAGATACGAGAGATTGCTGCGAGGCTATATCGCTGCCAGGCAGCGTGCCGCCCAGCGCTTTGCTGGGGCTTTCGCACCGAAAACACGGTTCGGGCTGTCGTTCCGCGATCTGGTGGTCAAAGCCTTTGCTATCCCTGGTCTGGCGCGGCTCGCCATAGGCGCTGATATCGCGGATTCCGTGCAGCTTCCCGAGTACAGCTGGCCGTCACTCAATCAATGGGCAATCGCCTAACGAATGAGCCAGGTTCGGTATCGGAGGCCGTCGAGGTATCCTAAGCTTCTTTCAACTTCTGGTAATCCGAATGGCTGCAGTGCTGACGTCTAGCAACGGCAAAGCGATCGTGGGCAGTGGCCCGAAGCTGGTCTCCGAAGAGCGAAGGGTCAGCTTGCTGACCCTTTGCGGCCTTGCGTTGGTGATCGGCGTTATGACCGGGCTTGGTGCGGTCGCCTTTCGTGCGTTGATCGCCTTCGTGCACAATCTGTTTTACAGCGGCACGCTGAGCTTTGTTTACAACGCGAACATCAGCGAGGGTCCGAGTCGTTTTGGCAACTTTGTTCTACTCTCGCCGGTGATCGGCGGCCTCATCGTCGTCTTCCTCGTCAGGCGCTTCGCCCCTGAGGCCAAGGGCCACGGCGTGCCCGAAGTGATGGACGCGATATTCTACAAGCGCGGCAGCATTCGGGGTACGGTGGCCTTAATTAAAGCTCTGGCCTCCGCCGTATCGATCGGCAGCGGCGCCGCAGTCGGGCGAGAAGGCCCCATCATTCAGATCGGTTCGGCGCTCGGCTCCGCCTTTGCTCAACTCATCGGACTTTCAACCCGGCAAAAGATCACGCTATTGTCCGCGGGGGCCGGCGCCGGCATCGCCGCGACGTTCAACACGCCGCTGGGCGGTGTGCTGTTTGCTCTCGAAATTCTCTTGCCGGAAGTGTCGAACCGCACGTTTCTTCCTGTTGTTGTGGCCACGGGCGCTGCAACGACAATCGGGCGAATTCTTATTGGCCCAGATCCAGCTTTTGCGGTTCCGGACTTTCAATTCACTATGGTTGCGTCGTTCAGCCTGCAGGAAGCGACGGCATTCGTCCTGCTTGGATTGGTGTGCGGAGTGGCTGCCTGGGCATTCATCCGGCTGCTCGTCTTCATGGAAGATGGATTTCCGAAGCTGTCCGGAAACGAATACGTCCAGAACATCATCGGCATGACCGCGATCGGTCTGATGATGGTGGGGCTCACCCACGCTTTCGGTCATTCCTACATCGACGGCGTGGGCTATTCAGTCATTCAGGACATCCTCGACCACAAGATGACAGCGGCAGGCTTTCTTGCGTTGCTATTTGCGCTGAAGCTGATTGCCACGACCGTCAGTCTCGGCTGCGGAGCTTCGGGCGGGATCTTCTCACCCTCGCTTTATCTCGGCGCCACTCTGGGCGCCGCCTTTGCGGCCGCAACCAGTTCGATTCTACCTCATTCTGGACTGACGCCATCCTCGGCAGCTATCGTCGGAATGGCGGCTATCGTCGGCGCAGGAACGGGCGGCGTGATGACGGCCATCGTCATGGTGTTCGAAATGACGCGCGACTACGCTATTATTGTCCCGGTGATCGTCGCGGTGGCGTTGGCAGCGGGCGTCAGGCGCGCGCTTGTCAACGAGACGATATACACCGTCAAACTGCGCCATCGCGGCCACCGTATCCCGAAGGAGCGACACATCAATCTTTATTTGGTGAAGCAGGCGCAAGACATCATGGAGCGCCGCTTTATCGTAGCCAGGGCCGGCACAACGCTGAAAGAGGCTATGGCCGCGGAAGATACTGATGACGCTCGCGCTATCGTGGTGGAGCGGGACAGTCGGATCGTGGGACTCATCCCACCGCGTTCCGGCCTCTGGGTGGAATCTCAATCCAACCCTGATCTCGTCGTCGAATCTTTCGCCGAAAGGCGGCTCGTCATTTGCCGGGAACAAGACCTTTTGAGCCTGGTGTTTGCAAGGTTGAAGCGCCACCGCGCTGGTGCCGCGATTGTCTTTCGCGGCGACGTTCGTCCTCGGGTGAGCGACATCGTCGGCATTGTCACCAAACGCGTCATCGCCGACGCGGTGATCGACAGCTACGAGGATTGATCCGCCGCGTCAGGTCGCAATTGCCTTGGTCGAATCCGCCATGAATACGGCTCGTTCGATCAGCCATCGTCAAGACATCCGGTCCCCCCAATCACGGTTTGTGGGCGATACGGTTCAGTTCGGAGGATCTGCTAGTATTCCGGTCTCGATGCCCGCGCGTTCCCACTCACCTGATTGTCGGGCTCGCTCACCTTCCGCAGGTAACCGATGATATCGTGGCGAGAGGGAGTATCGAGCACGCGAACCGGCATTCGAACCCCGGGCACCATTTTCTTTGGATCGGCCAGCCACTGGTCCAGCTTGTCCTCCGACCAGGTGAGCCCGGCGCTCCGCAGTGCCGGCGAATAGTTGTAGCCGGCAGCGGAGCCCGCGGCACGACCGACCACTCCATTCAGCATCGGGCCGATCTCGTTGCGGTCCAGCGCATGGCACGCGGTGCAGCGCTGGGAAAACAGCTCCTGGCCGTGGACCACATCCGGCGCGGCGTTGGCTAGAAAGCGGGAGAGGTTCTTCGCCTGTCACGGGCTTGCCGAGCGGCCGAACGTATAGCTTAGCGTGATCGTGTCGACGTGATCCATATCCGAGTCTTTCGCAAAGGACGGATCGACGTAAAAGACGACAGGCATGTCCACCTTCTGGTGGGGATCGAGACGCTCTTCATTGAAGCAGAAGCACTGGATCTTATTGAAGTAGATGCCGCTCGTCGCCGGCGTGACGTTGAATGTCGCGTGGCCCACCGTCGTCTGATTGCTGAGGTTCTCGGCGCTGAAGAACACGAGTTTCTGTTCGCCGAGATGAACGGTCACGGAACGCTGTTCCGGTTCGAAGCGCCAGGGTAGCCCGGGTGAGACGTTGCTGTCGAACGCAACTGTCACGGTTTGTTGAGAGGTGGTTGTTGGATCGGTATAGGCCCGTTGCGTCGTTCCGCCGTACCCGGTCGCACCGCAAAAGGCACGATACAGTTCAGGCGAGTAGGTCACCAAGCCGGACATGACAGCGAGGCCGATGAAACACGGCACGAGGACATTCAGATTTTTCCGGTAGCGTGGCTTCATTACCACCCCCAAGCCATCTCCCAGCCGCTGAAAACGGTTTAGATCGAGAGCTGGAGAACGTCTACAGGGCAGCGCTCCGAATCTCGTGTAAACAAGGCGCCAATCAACTTTCCAGCGTTCTTGACGATCTTGTGATCGTTGACACTTGCCATTGCGGGGAATCCTGCCTGCTGGCGCGTCGCCTGTGGGTGCTTTGAGAACGCCTCTTGCGCCGCGCGTCACCCGCTATGCTACGCTCTGGCGGTGCCCAGCAGCAGCGTGTCCGGTAAAGCTGCCATCGATTCCTCGTGCAGCGCGTTGGAATCCAAATCCATAGGTGGACAAAAGGAGCCGCTTATGAGCTCTGCGAAGAACGTCCTTGATGAGCACAAGAATCGCGTGACGGTAATCACCGGGATCGCCATCGAGGCGAATGCACTCATTTTTGGCGAGGGCGCGGATGAGACAAGCTCGACGAACGATCTCAATGCGGAAAAGGCGGTTTATGCGAAGGCGTTTCAGGCCTGGGCTGATGGCAAAATAGAGGGTACAGCAGAGGATATATTTGAAACGGTCCAGGAGGTGCTCGAACCCTAGAATAGGCCGAGGGACGGGTTTTGGATGAATCTCAGGGCGCCTCACTTCAAAGACACTTTTAGGCTCGAAATGTACCCTGTGCTTTATCGGATCCATGCAACCCACTGAACTCGCAGCGAATGCGACCGCCCTCCGAGCGCACCATAAACCCACGTCTGGCGGGGCTGCTTGGGAGGAGAAATTACCGTAGCGCGCCGAAGTCAGCTCCTAGCAATCTGCGAGACTCCTGCTCGTAACGCCATCACTATGGTTCTGCGGCTTTCCCCGCACAGCCAACCTCGTAAGTTCGCCATTCGCGAGCGTTTGGATGAATTCTTCGAGCGATGGCTGCGCCACAGTTTGAAGCTTGTGGAGCTCTTCGGGTTTTAAATTGGTATAACGCTGCAGCGTCCGCCAATCCTTGTGGCCGGTCACTAGCGTGACCTTCTCGATAGGGAGCCCGGCCTCGAAGAGCCGACTGGTACCTTCGTGCCGAAGGTCGTGAAAATGCAAATCGTCTATCTTCAATTCATCACAGGCTCGCGTAAACGCGGCGCTGACCGAACGATGATTGTACGGAAATACACGACCCTGACCTCTGGTGATTATCCGCTGCTGTAGCAAGATTTCCCATGCGTCATAGCCGGCAAGATTAAGCAGCGGGACTTTCTGATCATTGCCGTTGTGTGTACCGAAAACCTCATCCGAGTTGATGAGGTGGCGGAATCGCCTAGGCTGGCGGAATGATCGGTCTGTTCTGCTTTGCTCTGGCCGTCTTGGCCTCGCCATTCAAGTCGAAGTTGCGGCTCGAAGCCGAGAACGCGGTGCTGCGACATCAGTTGGTAGTCTTGAGGCGCAAACGGCGCGGTCGCGTTCAACTCACGAACCTTGATCGATGGTTCTTTATCCAGCTGTATGGGTGGTTTCCGGCAATCCTGAAGGTTCTCACAATCATCCGGCCCGAGACTCTCGTGCGTTGGCACAGGGCCGGCTTCCGCGGCTACTGGCGTTGGAAGTCGCGCCCACGGGGAGGGCGACCGCAAATCGACACCGAGCTGCGCGTTTTGATCCGGCGGATGAGCGTCGAAAATCCGCTGTGGGGCGCGCCTCGCATCCACGGCGAACTGCTCAAGCTCGGGTTTCAGGTCGCGCAGTCGAGCGTCGCCAAATACATGGTCAAACGGCGTGGGCCGCCCAACCAGGGATGGCGGACCTTCCTGCGTAACCACGCGCCGGACATTGCCGCCATGGACCTGTTCGTTGTCCCAACAATTGGCTTTAAACTGCTCTATGCCTTCGTCATCGTTCGGCTAGACCGCAGAGATCTTGTCTGGATCAACGTCACCGCACATCCAACCGCCGAATGGGTCGCGCGTCAGATAACCGAGGCGTTCCCCTGGAACGAGGCTCCGGGCTACATGATCCGCGATCGGGACCGGATCTATGGCAGCGTTGTCAGGCGGCGATTGCGCGCCATGGGCATCCGCGACAAGCCTACTGCACCAGCCTCGCCGTGGCAGAATGGCGTTGCCGAACGGTTGATCGGATCGATCCGCCGCGAGTGCTTGGATCACATCATCATTTTTGGTGAGACGCATCTACGCCGGATTGTGCGATCTTACTCACGCTACTACAACGAGATCCGAACGCACCGGTCGTTGGACAAGGACGCGCCGGTTGCCCGCCCGATTCAGCGGACCGGAAGCATCAGATCGTTCCCCATCCTCGGCGGTCTTCACCACCACTACGCTCGAGCTTAAGTTTTCGGTACACACACGGAGTGACCGTCGTCAGAGCGAGGGCCAAAATCGCGGCGGCTATGCCAAAACCGACCTTCATCGCCCTCTCCTTTTATTTCCGACCGACATTTTAATGTTAAATTAATCATTAAATAATTTTCAACGCAATACTTAATTGCCGAATTGTCCCGTCTAAGCTTTGATTTGACGTTTGCTAACTGACTTGGTTCCGCGGACGCCTGCGCCTGCGCGCCCCTGTCAGGCGGATATAGACCAGCTCGTGCAGAAAACGCCACTGTCTGTGCGAACACGCCGGACAGACGAAGAGCTGCTGACTTCCGGGTGGCTCCGCAACGACCTCGATCGTGTCTCCTCGCGGGGCGGCGCCCACCGCCAACGCGATAAATTCTCTGCACTGTTCGTTCTCGCAATACAAGCCTGAGTTTTTGGCGCCCACAATGCCTTTTGTTGCATTCAGGGGCTCTTTCAGGCTGGTTCTCAGATGTATTCGGTGAATGGTCATGGATGCGCCAAGAAGCTTCAACCCAGGTGCGAGTTGACCACGTGCCGACACTGTTGGTTCCTAAAATCGTTGCTGAGTGTTCCCGCGCGATGGGCAAGTGAACGAAGGGAGAAAAATCTCGCGTTTGTCTAACCCAGTTAAATGAATTCAATCATCAGAGCAGACGATGCTACTTTTTCCCAGAAGGGAAGGGAGGCGGTTATGGTTTCCAACAGAATTGGTTCGGTGAATGATTTTCAATCCTTACTCATCTCCCTCGATAGGCTGGAACATAAGAGAGCTGAGCTGCTTGCTCTTCGAGAAAAGGTGTCCGCCGCGGAACGCGCTATGCAGCGACTTTTGTGGGGTTCCCCAAAAGAAACAAGGCGGCCGGCGGTTGGGCCGAGCCAATTTCAAGACGCGATAGCGGGTGTGATTGCGTCCAGAGCTTGAGGTGCGTGGGTCCGTGGAGGCTTTCTGCGAGATCGATTCGGTAAGAGCCATTCGCATCTAGCGAATGTCCGTCATTGTCGCAGTTGGCTTATCATTATGAACTGGAGGGTCCGCGAGGTCACGCTTCTGCGGCGTCGTGAATGATATCTCGTGCATTGAAAGAGGGTGAGGCCTTGAACACCGAGGATATTTCCCATGCATCTCCTTTCGAAGATTGCGAATGCCTTTGAAGACTTCCGTCTCGGTATTTATGCGGGCGGGACAGCGAAGACAGACAAGCCAGGCGCCGTTTACTACGCGAGCATCGATCATAAGCTCATCCGCGAGGTTTTGGAGCGGCTCCGTCTGTCGGAGGATGACGACTTCATTGACATAGGTTGCGGCAAAGGCCGGGTTCTGGCGGTTTCAGCGACATATCCGGTTGGGTCAATTCTCGGTGTCGAATACGAGCCCGCGCTGGCCGACATTGCGAAGATCAATGTGTCACGGCAGGCACATCCTAGGATTAATGTCTGCCAGGGTGCGGCAGAAGACTTCGACTATTCGAAGATCACTGTCGCCTACGCTTTCAATCCCGTTGAGGCAGACGTTCTGGACCTTATCCTGTCCAAGATCGACAGAGATCGGATGAACACACATGTCAGCGCGAGACGGCCTTTCCGCATGGCCTACGTGATGGAAAGCCCGGCACAACATGCCATCTTCGCGAGTCATTCTTGGCTTGATCGCTATGACGGCTTCACCAACTCCGCTGGCCACATCGTGAGCTTCTATCGGTCCATCGTGTAGCTGCCATAGCTTTGTCGGCCTTAGTGCTTGCCGAGCATTATCACCCGGTCGAATGCCGCGTCGACCCCATCTATGAACGCCAACGCGCGGGGCAGTGATGGTGCCTCGTACATGATGGCGCCGCCGGGGCCGCCCCACATGATCTCGACGCGCCAGTGATCGTCGACGCGGGCGATCGATCCGGCCAGCATGTTCGGAGCGCGTTTGATGTTCACCCTGTTCTCGTCAACTCGGTCGGTTCGGAACGTTGTCATGGTTCGGCCCTTCCTTGTCTCGGGCCTCCGCTTAGATTGCGGCCATATTTAAACTTGACCCCATCTTTGATGTTCCGAAATCCGGCCTGCCAACAACACGTCAATGGACCTTGACGACTCCGTTGCTGACGGAAGGAGCTGGCGTTTGCTGAATCGAACTGTTCAATAAATCTCGCAATGCAATCAAATTGTCCAACGTCATAACAATGCGAGCCCGTACGACGCTTTCATGCTCAATCCGACCCGAATCGAATAGCGGACCTGCCTTTGGGCGAACGTTTGTAAATGTAAGAGTCATGAGCGGCCCAGGCCCTGATGCCAAGTTGATTTTTCCTACGCAAAGCGTTTCGGGAACATTGCCTGCGTCTACCGTGAGCGACTCCTCGGTCATAAATGGTCTCCCAAAAATTTTCCGATCCTGGCGGCTTATTGAAGAAAGTCTTGACCCCGGCTTCGGAATTTTCGCGTACAATGACTAGGTCGAAGTACGCTTGAGCGACTGCTTCGTTCCTCTGAGCCTGCGTTGCGTCTTTTTCCCGGCTTTGGGAACCCGGCCTCTTCTGGCGAGGTTTCTATGACCGCACGCACTTTCACCACCATGTCGTGTTGTGCAACTGCAACTTGGCAGCCCGGTTCTGACGCTGCTTTTTTTGGTGCTGGCAGAGGAATTGGGAGCTTGGTGCTGCCGCTTGCTGCGCGGCTTCCGGGCCGCCTTCTCTGGATAGATAGGGGCTCTGTCGAACTCATAGCGGCAATCTGATGTCGCCCGGAGTCGGTCGCGGACGGAGCGCCGTCATCAACTCGCGTCCGTAGATGGTGAGGGAATACTGGACTCCTCCGGCGCGAACAGTTGCGCATTTAAGTTGCTGAAGGTGCTCCAGGCTAACTATCGCCGCAGTTTCTCGGCGCTTAAGATGCGCCACAATCTCCGACTGACCGACTGTCCGACCAATCTCCACTTCGGCAAGCGCCTCTAAGATCATCGCGTCGATTGGCTGAAGGGCTCGCACCGTGTCTATGAACTCAGGTCGAACATCTTCGGCTCTCTCCGGGTCCGTAGCGTTGGCGAGCAAGCGCTATTGGGATCGCAATATCCTCGGGTGGCTGTACCGGCTCGTCGACTCCGCGCTCGTCTCTTCTTCTGTCGCTTGGCATCGATGGCATCGAGATTTCTGACGCGCGCAGCTCGCACCTTGTCTCCGATCAGGAAGTCGTAAATATCCGCAACTGCTGGCCCGATTGCGCGCCCGCCGTCCCGTATCAAATCGATGGCATTGCTTGCGGCTTTGGCACTTTTCCGCCGCGAGTCGCGCTTTCATATGAGCATGACCACGCTAACCCGCCGCCGCGACAAGGACAGACCAGAAGAACAGCTACGCGCTGCCCTTCGTTTCAAATTCACTTCTCGAATATCAAAATCTTTTTAGCCAGATCCACGACGCGAAAAGGAATGGCCCAAAAGTAAATGCGCATATCGGGAAGGAGGCGCTAGACGAAAGCCTTCTTGAATTTGCGTATTCTTACAGCGGTTCTCTTGGTGTTGTTTTGCTGGCACAGAATCAGAAAGACTTTTTCGAGGGAAGGCTGGTCGATTCGATCGACGCCCTGTTCCAGGTGATGGACATTGATAGCCGAGATGCCGTGAGCGACATAGGAAAGGCTCTTGGAACCGCCGGCGTGAAAAGGATTCACGATTGGTCGGCTGCGAACATTAAAGGCGGTTTCGCAGCGGACGTTCGGTGGAATATACCGGATGGCAAGCAGGTTGGCGAGGTCATCGAGCGCCGCCGAATGGCAACCATAGTCGAGATTATCGAAGCAACCTCGGATCGCCACAGTGAGGAAATCAGAGTAGTCGGCATACTGGTAGGCGGAGACCTTCGAAGTGGCTCATTCCATTTCGTTGTGCCAAACGGCGAAGACTATCGTGGGCATCTTGCTAAGGAATTTTCGCACGACGCGGAGATGACTTTAGGAAAGATATACGTCGCCCTATCAGAGAGACTAGCACTACCACTTACGCGACGCAGAAAGTGGATAGGCAGCGGGAATTGCTGGGTTTAAAGCCACTCCCCAACGTTCCCGCTCCTCCCGAGCGTGCATGAGACGCCATCATGCTGCGAGTGCTGGTGAGTAAGCGGAGCGCTAGACGAACAGCTGAGCGCCTTCCGGCGCGATTTTCGCGTAGGTGCCGCTCTCGTCCATCCGTCCGCTGGCTCTCTATCCTTCTTCACTCGTGATGCTGATCCTGTAAACGACGCTATCGCCAGCTGTGACAACGAGCGTCCAGCTTCCCCCCGGCTGAAGCGATGTCTCGATGTCACGGGTCATCGACAGAGCCTCCCGCCACGCAGCGCGATCATCTCGAAGCTCGCTTCCGACTTCGTCTCGAAACGGGCACTTTCCCTCGATATGAAAAAAGTAGCGGGGCATCGACCGCAAACCACGGCTTCCGTCCGCAGAACACGAGCCTGCGCAGACCGTTCCTAGACTAAACGGCTTGGCTAGGAACGTTAAACGGTCGGGGGAATTGAGGTTGATGCGGGGTCATCCGGCGCAAGGGAGCGAGCGCCGAGACCATCGTGTCGGTCATGGCTGAGCATGCAGATATTTGGCGCACGCGAGCCGAGCAATACCGGCAACAAGCTGCGAAGACGATTTGTCCGATAGACAAGCAGCAACTGCTCCGGTTTTCCGAAGAATGGCTGAGGCTAGCACAGCGACCCTCATTCGGGGACGACTTGGCTGCCGACGGCAGCCAGGCGAGCGGTGCCGCTCTCAGGCATCCACCGGTTCACTGAGCGCCCGGAGCCAGATGAGAAGGAAAGAACCATGAAGACGATCTATTTCGCTTCTGTTTGTGGCGCCACCCTTTTGGCTGTTACCAGCTTCGCAAACGCACAAGGAACGGGGGTTGGTGCAAACCGCGATCAGGGCGTCACGCCCAAGCAATGCTGGGATGTAAGCAGCAATATCATCCGGGAAAAGAACCCGACTTCCGCTGGTGCATCATCGTCGGAAAAGGCACCTGAAACTACTGTGGGCTCAACCACGTCGGGTCCCACCGGTTCTGGCGCTTCTGGCTCAACCAGCTCCACTGGAAATGCATCGGCACGTCCGGCGGGAATGCCAGATTGCTGACACACACCCTCGGTGTCGTGCCTTGTTTAAGCCGATGGCCGCGCGGCGAGGCAAGCTTGGCCGCGCGCGACGACGACGGTGTTGTGATTAGCGACCGTTTCGCGCTGGTGATGCTAGGCCAAGGCCTGTGAACTCGCTAGGAAACGTTCGGTCGCATCGCTTGTTGCGGTCGAGCCGCCACAGCTTAGGTGCCGTCGCTTGGAGCTGGTCGGTCACGGCATTAGCGCACAGTCCATGGCCATACCAACGAGGGTTGCGGCTTTTTGGCTTGTGGCTGGGCCGTGGTTGACACCAGCTTTGGCTTTGGCGCTTGGGCGACATTGGCCGACTGCCGCGGACGCGGCAGTGGTATTTCGGGCATCATCTTTGGCTCCTCGGGGCTTGCCCTTGGCTCTTCAGGCATCAGCTTTGGCGCTGAAGCGTTGGTGATGACGCGGGCGAGTTGTTCCCGGGGTGCGTTGAGGCGCTCGGCGAGCGGCGGGCTTTCGCGCGCGATCTGGATCTGTGTCGCCTTGATCTCGTCGATGATACTGTTGTTACGTGCCATTTCTTCCTGGCTCGCCTTGAGTTGCCTCGCGACATTTTCATTGTCGCGGACTAATTCGTCTTGCCTCACCCGGAGCTGTTCGACCGCTTGCCTCAAGGCAGCCAGATCGCGCGTCATCGGCCGGAGCTGCTGCGCCAAGACAGAAGACAGGGCGACGGCAGACGGCGACCGACGCCGAACAATACCGAAAAACCGCCGACAACTGTCGGCACGAAGCCGAGAAGTCGATTAGTCCACTCGACAAAGAGCGCTGGTTGGAGCTTGCCAATGAGTGGCTGAGATTAGCATCATCGTTGGACAAGAAACCGTCCTGAACCGAGCTGCCCCGACGCCTCCGGAACGTTGGAAACTCGTGTCGCGTTGAGTCATGATAAGAAGGGAGGCCGGAATGGCAAAGGCGAAGACCGCACGCGGCCGAAAGCAGGATCGGGCTCGGGTAGCTGGCCGGCAGCGCTATGAAGTCAGTTACGAGTCCAAAAAGACGGGCCGATCGGCTAAGGCCGTGAAAAAAGAGTGGAGAAGCGGCTCGCTCGGTGAGCGGGGAACGGCTGCGCCCTCGGAGTGTTGAGCCGAATGCGCGGGGATTACGAAATGTTCCGAGAGCCTAGATTCTGGATCGCCGTCCCGATCGGTTGCGCACCGGCGGTCATGCTGGGTGTTTTAGTACTTGAGCTTGAGAAGTAGGCGCGCGCTTCAAGGCGGATCGAGCTTAGAGGTTCGTTCGTCAGCGTCGTTCGTCATCCGACGGGCGGACCGGCCAGCTAAAAAGCGATATCGGGGCGTCACGGCCGAGTCCCAGCTTTCGAGAGTGGCCCCGCACAACTTGCATTCAAAGGTTTCAATCTCACGGCCTGCCGAAGCGAACTCAGTCCGATCGTAAACAGCGCCGCAGTGACATTTCCGAATCGTCATACTCTGATCCTTGACGCCGAGAACGATTTAAGTAGCCTCCATCTATCTTGCGCCTGTTCGACGCGATTGACCACTCCGCGAGTCGGGAACTTGGTCCCGTGGGCTGTCAAAATGTCGGCTTGCGACCATTGGCCACTTGTTGGCAAGGCCATTTGTGACTGTGCTGCGATCTCAACGGGAGGTTGCGGCAATGAACGTTTGGACCGGAATTATCTCACTCGGCCTAGCGCTGGTTTTGATGTTGGCAGGCCTTCCCAACCGCGAAGGCGTGCACCGGAGAATTTCTAAGGTTCCATGCCGCTATGGTTCTCTATCCACCAATCGTTTTGGTGCTCGCAGCGTTGGGTATTGCTGCGATCATTTCTAGCTTGCTGACAAAGTAAAGCCGCTTCAGCTAACGGCGCGTGCGTTGGTGTGGCCATCGCACTATAGAGTCGCCGCGAGATGTTCTGAGCTAATTTGTTCGCTGCCGCAGGAAGCATACTGCCATCATCCCACAGTATCTGCGCAATCATTCGTTCTGCTTTATCGGCGTCTATGGCGATTTCAGGCATTGAATATTCCTCTCGCTCATCTTGCTATGTGCAGCGCCAATGTGCTCAGCCGTGCTGGCGATGTTTAAAACCTTCCCGCAGAAGCATTCGGCTATGCCTGAAGCGTTCTGCGTCGGCAGCTTAAGACCTTCTTCCCACATGCGATATTTCCATGCCGTCTCGGCCTGCTTGTAGCGCCACTCTTGAAAGGCCGTCTCGGGTAGGCGAGGCAGAAGATCGACCCACGCCTTCTCAAACGCACTCCTGACTTCCTCGAACGAGTCAGCCTCACCACTAAGTCCTGCCCGGGCTCAAGCCCCGGATAGAAGCTGCATGACCATCCCCACCGCGGACAATCTCGGGGGACACCGGCTCGGATATTAATCGTTCCAACGTGCACGTCTCCATAGAATACGTGCCAGCATTCTTCTGGGCTATCCTTGTCGCGGCGGCGGGTTAGCGTGTTCATGCTCACATGAAGGCGCGTCTTCCGGCGGACTCGAAAACGAGCCCGCCGATTTTTGCGTTTTGGTTATGCCGCTTCTGGCCCGTGAGTGAGGGCCTTTTCTACGGCCTCACGGTCGCGATCGATAACCGTCAAATAGGCGCGTGCAGTGGGGTCCGGCGAGAACCGGCCTTGCTCCCAATCGCGCAGGCTCGCCACGCTAATACCATAGCGCATGCTGAACTCTTCCTGCGTTAGGCCGACCTTGCGGCGGATCGCCTTCACGTCGATCTTCGCAGGGACGAAGACCTTATAGGTTGTGGTGTCCGCCTCGCCATGCGCAATCGCGCGGCCTTCCTGCGCCGACTTAATCAACCTTTTACCAAGGGTGCTCATCACTGTCTCTCCATTCACACATGCACACATTCAAACATTCAAAACGCGCACCCAGCTAACCCTTGCGCATTTCAGCTACCTTCGGTGCAACTCCCTTCCTGTAGTCGACCGCGTATCCCTCCAACTCGATACGTAGCGCGTTTCGTTCGGCCTTGCTTAGATTGGCTCGCTCGCCCTTGTTGATCAGAGCCAACAGCAGGACAGGAACGTCATCACCCGCAAGGTAGTGTACCGTTCGATAGCCACCGCTTTTGCCTTTCCCTCTGCCGGCAAAGCGAACCTTGCGGCAGCCGCCGGTACCTTCCATGATGTCGCCAATGTTGTCGGACGAGCACCGCTGTGGGCGTATCCTCAACGAAGAAGTCGGGGGCGCTGGCGGGAACCAGCATCACGCCGAGTCGCTTCAAGTAGTCATGGCCGGCGAGCTGCACGGCCAAGTCGCGGGCTAAGCGATCTGGGCTTTCAACGATGATTGTGCGGACGCCGTTACTGGCGATCCGATCGAGCATAGCCGAGAAACCAGGACGCGCTGTGACCGGATCGGCGCCCCTAGCAGCAGCATCATAAAACAAATCAACGATCTCGTAGCCAGCCGCCCTGGCGTAGCCTCCGATGGCTGCCCTTTGGCGGCGTTCGCTGTCCTTATCCTCGCCAACGTTTGCGGCTGCTGGTCCGCATATAGGCGACCGCTTTAACCGGTTTTGCCTTGCCTGCCACGGCCTTAACCCCAATCTGTACTTAATTCTTCGGTTACTGGAACGATCGAGCGGCGACTGCGCAGAGCCTCACGGACGGCTGGTATCACACGGGTGATATGATGCGACGCGGGGAGGGCGATGAGCTTTGGTTCGTGTCGCGCAAGAAGGACATCATTATCCGCGGCGGGACTAATATCTCCCCGGTCGAAGTCGAGGAGGCCTTGCTTGCCTGCCATCCGGCAGTGCAGGAGGCGGCGGCGGTCGGCAAGCCCGACCGGTGTTCGGTCAGCGGGTGTTCGGTTTCGTCAAGCTCGCGGCTGGTGCGAAGGAAAGCGTCATCGCCGAAATTGTTCAGAACGTCGCGACCCGCCTTGCGCCTTATAAGGTTCCTGAAGGCCTTCGGGCGATCGATGCGTTGCCGCGCAACGCGATGGGCAAGGTCGACCGTAGGACGTTGGAGAAAATGGCGGGCGAAGACGGCTCTCGGCCTACGCCTTCGCGATCGAGGCGCGAACGGCCGGCCGCATAAGGATGCTCTCAGCGGCGAGTCGCTTGTCCAGCTTCGGACGCTCGGAGAAGGCTCGGGCCTTGATGCAGGGGAAAATTGACGAAGCTCAGAAGGAGTTCTCCGATTGGATCTCAAAAGAAGAGAAAAGGGAAGAAGACGAAGAGAGGGCGCGAAGCGAAAGCTTCGAATAAACTTTGGGAATTCTTCGGCACGCCACCGCCCACAATCAGCCTATCCACCGCAGCGCTTGTTGCCCGCCGAATAGCGCGGGCGGTCCTCATCCTTGAGCCGATCGTCGTCAGGGTTTGACTCGATCTCCAGCAGCTCCCGTTCGGCCAGATCGCGCGACAAGTAGCGCAGATCACGAGCCGCCTTCATTCCTCGATGATCTCTAGCACGGTCTCTATGGTGATGCCGTCAGATTTCCTGGCCATTGTCGCTCCTTTCGCGGAAGAGACGCCTACGTGGCGACAAGCGCCTGCTCTCCGAGGACGCGCGCGTCAGGACACCCCAATAGCAATCGTGCCAGCTTTAATCTTTCGGCTCAAACCTTTGGATCTTGCGTGCGCCGTCCCACAACTCCGCAGCA
The DNA here is from genome assembly GCF_020329485.1 of Bradyrhizobium cenepequi. GTDB lineage: Bacteria > Pseudomonadota > Alphaproteobacteria > Rhizobiales > Xanthobacteraceae > Bradyrhizobium > Bradyrhizobium cenepequi. The sequence goes on along the minus strand of NZ_JAGKJI010000066.1, from coordinate 742 downwards.
TGCCCATCGGCGAGCTGCTTGGCCATTTCCTTGGCTGTGGCCTCGTCCTCGCAATCTAGGTCTACGCGGCCGCTGATGTGACCGTCGTCGCCATAGATGAAAACTCTGTAGTTGTGGTCCCTCGTAGCGCGTAGGGGTTGCGGACGCGGAACCCCTATAACGCCGCGCAATAATGTAAGACACTCGAAGTCAAAAGGCCGCGGTCAGACGCCGCGCGCCGCATGATGCCCATCGGTCTCGAAGCCGGCGACGAAGTGCGGCGCGACAACGTGAACGAGGGTCACCAGACGCCCGCCATGTGTGGCGGGCGTCTTAGTAATAACCGTAGCCGCCCCAGCCCCAGCCGCCATATCCGGGCCAGCCGCCGCAGACGTAGCGGGGACCCCACGGTGTGTAGGTCCAGCATCCGTAGTCATCGCCATAGTCGTAGGCCCAGGGGTAGAGCCCGGCGCCGACGAAGAACGGCGCGAAGCCGAACCCGAAGCCGCGACGACCGAACCGACCAAAGCGTGCGAACCGCGGGCCGACGAAATCTCTGCGGAAACCGGCGCCCCGGAAGCCAGGACCGGCGAGCCCGCCCCGGAAACCAGGGCCGGCGAGCCCGCCCCGGAAGCCAGGACCGCCAAGTCCGCCTCGAAAGCCAGGGCCGCCACGGAAGCCAGGGGCCGCGACCCCGCCGCGGAAGCCGCCACCCCCGAAGCCGCCGCGCATTCCGCCGCCGCCAAAGCCGCCCCCTCTAAAC